>CAIZHQ010000015.1 GCA_903932865.1 uncultured Burkholderiales bacterium | reverse complement strand
TTAATAAGAACACTCTGTTCCCATCTATGCGTAGTCATTTCATCTGCTCATTGAAAACCTTAAAATTTTTAAGGATTTAAAGCATCACTTAATAAGATACCTGAAAACAAATAAAATAAATATACCGAATTTTTCGGTACCTCTATGTTTTATATATTCTTCAAAGGATGAAAGATGTCTTCAGTTCATATTGAAAAATTCGCAGCAATCGTTGCATCGGACGCAAGTCTGTTTGCCAAGCTCGGCGTTGAAAAAGCCAGTACAGATGCTGCGGCTGCGCAAGCAAGTATGGCAGCGTTCATTGCCAAATCAGTTCAAGAGGGAAAAGCTCTTGGATTTGAATTTACTGAAGCTGAAGCACGTGTTTGGCTCAACGAGCAAATTAAAGCAGAAGTATCTGGTGAATTGTCAGACACCCAGCTCGAAGCAGTTGCCGGAGGTAAGGGTCAGTCGAATAACGAAAGAAATCACGGTGGAGGCACGATGAATTCTTTATTCCCCAATTCTTATGGATTGTTTAGTTAAAATCACAAGGCATTCACCTGCTTTAAAACCTTGAACGATGGTTGACCATTACTTCGTATTTGAATCTGTTATTCGTTTCAAAATTTTCTGATCCAAGTACGAAGTTTTATTCTAATCTGCACGTTGTGGGGTTTTCTAAAATTAGAATAAGTCTTTCATAAGCATAGTAAATTAATTGGCATGAAATTTATCTTCATAGTTATCCATAAGATAAAAAAATTTAACTATAAATATTAATTTCAATGATTAAAAATTGCTCAGTCTTGAGAAAAAATCTAAAATTTGATGGTATTTTTATATTCCCATATTTATGAGAATGGTTGTATAAAAGTCGTCCCTGACAAACTCCTGAAACACGTATGAACACTCACTTTCGGGCTCATTTTCCAAGTTCAAAATTCCCATATTGAATCCAATGGATCTTTTTTTCTGAGAGTTCTTGAGGCCATACGTCGATCGCCGCCGATTTCTTTCGCAACCGCCTCGATCAAATGATCGATCTGCGTCATCCCCTGGCTGTTTTATCCAATCGAATGCCTTGGCAAGAAATCGAGTCCTCATTGGCCCACCTCTTTGCCCGTCAGGTTCGCGCAGGCAAGAGGATCGACGACTCGTGCTTGATCGGAGCTTGCGAAGTGATCGCCAGTGGTGGCCTTTCCAACGTCGGCTGTCCCTGGTTAGCCACCCGCCTGAAGGTCTCGTTGCCGTACCTCCAACACACCTTCAACAAAAGCGGCGAAGACCTCAAGTGCAGGGGTGAGACTCCCACTTGGCCATACTTTTCTGGCAGCAAATACTTTGAGCTCCGCTGGCCTTGCGACCCCACAGAACTGGGCCCACGAGTTCGATGCCCACTGACGCAAGTCCTTGATTCATAAAGGGTCAGCTTCAAACTTGCCATTACAAGTGGGTCATCTGGGCGTCTTGTGTCGGTTTTTTGATCTTCAAAAACTCCAGCACCTGCGCTTGCAGATCGTGGATGCTCGATACCCCTCTCTTTCGGCTGAGCGATGTTGATCCTCAGCTTATGCCGCTGAACTCGGCTGAACTGCAAAAGCGCGCTTTTTCGGGGGCAAATGACTCTTGACCAACTTCAGCCTTTGGCGCATCAGTCGGTGCACGATCAGGGCCAAGAAACACACCATCGCATGCGCCCGGATGCGTTGTGGCAGGGAAATGAATTTTTCAAGAACGACTTTAATTTTTTTTAGTGAGTCGTATTATTTGGAGTTTATAAGCTGGAGATTTTATTGCTGTTTCAAGATTTTTGATTAAGCAATATACGGAATTATAAAATTTGATTTTATTGAACTTTATCCTAAAGAACTTCGTATTATATAAGAATTAAAATCTTTTAAAATATTTTCGCATTTATTAAAAATCAAATTCTACCCCCCGTGTTTCTGCAAAAATAATTGAGTAGGGTTGCATGTGTTTACGAGCAAACTCAATCATCCTTTTGTTTGTAACGGGTATAGTCCACATACCAACGGTATAGCCAGCCTTCGACATGCGCGCGACTGCTTCGTCATAAAGCAAAATAATTCTACCTAATCTCTGCAAGTCATTTCTCACAAAGCTGCATGTAAACCTTAGAGTGCCAGCAACTGCATGGGTAAGGCACCATCCTAAGATGGCCCCGTTCACTTTAAGGGCAACACTTGTAGCTTGATCATAATTTTTCTCATAATCAAAAGGTACTAAATCAGATTGAATCCATGGTGTTTGAATATTTGATGCGATGAGTGCTGCACGTTCAGATTTTGTAACACTCGCCCAAGAAACAACTTGATAGCCTTTGGGTGGAAAAAAACGGTTTAACCACGGTGCTTTGTGGATCGATTCCAGCGTGCAATGAACCACTAACATTCTTACCAAGGGGGGCGACCAACCTGTTTTTTTTAATAACCCTTCCATGTCTTTGATGGTTATTTGATTGTTCATATATGTTGCAAAAATTTTTTGCAAATTAAGGATTTTACATTCGGCTAAAATCTTTTGCATTAGCAAAAGTGCAATTCCTTGTTTACGGAATCTGGGCGTAATAAATATCGAAAGCAATTCAGCTTTTCGCAAAACTGAGTTTATCTTTAACAAAATAAGGCCGCACGGAGTGTCGTCTTTGATTGCCCCAATTGCCAATATCTCTCCGTCAAGAGCATTAAATTCAAGAAAATTTCTGTAAGCTGGAAAGGTTAATGATCGAAACGGGTCGGCTTCTTTGGAATTTGACAGTTTTCTTAAAGAGAAAACAGTTGGTTCAAAGTTTGTCTTATCAGTCATACATGATAAAAATAGTTTTGCAAAAATTGAAATGATTTTTATCGGTAAAAAAATATTCATAACTTTACTGTTATCAACATTGTACGGGCATTCGGGCTAGCATGAACTGTGCTGTGTGCCTGATTTTCATCATCAAAATATTGCTATAAATTACATGACACATTTTAAGATAATAAAGCATCACTGCCAAACATTGAAATAATAAATTCTGACGTAAATATAAGAAAAGGGGCCTTGATCGCGATCCATCAGGTGGGTGTACGCATGTGCAGGCTGACCAATTAGCCAAAGTCGAAGCTGCGGTAATTCTTGGCCTTGTCAGCACCTGTGCGAATCCGCATCCACTCGTGGAAGGCCTGGAGGGCTGCCGTGCGGTGTGCTGTCCAGGCGCCTTCAGTGGCGGGCGTGTGGGTTTTAGCGCCGTCTTTGAAGGCGTTGTTGGCGATCTCATGGTCGGCCCGCAATGCGATCATGGGCTTGGAGGCGTGCAGGTTTTTGCTGTCTGGATCGATCTTGCATTGGGCAGAGCGCATGCGGTAATCGGACAGACTCAAAATTTCATTGACCGGTTCAGAGACACGGTCCAAGGGGGCCGCTGTGGTGGATGCATTCCCTTTGGCGGCGTATAACTAGATCAGTCGCCCAAGTGCAAAGCGTATTCGACATCGCTGTTGGCGACTTTGGCACAGACGTTGAAATAGCCGTCAGGGTCATTGCTGCTGTTCATCTCGGCCCATTTCAGGCGGGTGGCGGTGGTGGGCAGGGTGCGGCTGACGGAGGAAGTGGCTGCGCCGTTCACAAATCGGTAGAAGTAGCTGGTGCCAGCGACAAGTCCATTGGAATCGGCCTTGGTTGTAAAACCAGTCTCTGACTTGGCTTTGACAGTGCCTTGGTACACGATTTGTGGGAAGGCGGCATCGCTGGCCAATGGTTAATGCAAGGCAACTGGGCTGTCAGAACCGGAATATTGTGCGTGGGTCGAAAGGATCGCGCGGTCCGCACATGAATCGCCGCTGGCCATTTTGATCATGAATTCACGGCGGGAAGAGGTGCGCGACATGCGCAGCTCCGATGGCATTGATGAAAAGATTCACTGCCCACTGTGACTGGGGGCCATGAACTTTTCATGACAGGGCGCATGCACCTCCGCGGCCATGTCACCGCCTTGGCTGAAGCGGGCCAAGGCTGGAGTTTTCCGCTGGTTTCAATCGCTCAAGACGTTTTGGGCAAGCGCTCCGACATCAAGCGCACTTGCTCCGACAAATCCCGCACGGCCTGACTGAGGGCCAGCAATTCTTTTTCTTTCAGGATGTCTATCTTGTCGTGCAGCAACTCGATTTCAAGTTCTGCTTTGACATTGATCTCGTAATCACTTTGCGCATGGCGACGGTCCAATTCGCTCTGGCGGTTTTGACTCATCATGATGGCGGGTGCGGTGTAGGCGGCTTGAAATGACAGCAGCAGGTTCAATAAGATGAAGGGGTAAGGGTCCCACGCTGAATTGCCCGTCAGGGCATTGCCCAAAATCCAAAAAAAGATGGCAGTGCTTTGAACAATGATGAAACGCCAAGAGCCTACGGTAGCGGCCACGCGATCGGCCAGCCTTTGAGGTCGGGTGGGTTGATCGACCGCGGTGTGTTCTGCCTCGACCGTGGACACAATTTCCTGTTGCTTGCGATGGGCTCGCCGGTGTTGGCGCAGCAATTCAAGTTGCTCGATTTCTTCAAAGGTGGCGTTGTGTTTTTTCGAAGACATGCGAAACTTTCAGTGAAGTGGCTGAAAGGGTAGCCGCCTTTTAGACATTCTCTCCGGCGTGGTCTTGCGCTTTGTCAATGTTCTGAGAAAGACCGCGCCTTGAGGTGTGGCGCTGCCTGACACAGACGCCGCAATGGGGTTCCCGCACACCAGGGTTGAAATTTGCAGCCGTCAATTGCCCCCGATTTGGAAGAGACGCCACACTTGGAGAAGATGAATCCATTTTGAGGCTCAAATGCTGAAAGTTTGTCGGGGGGGGTGTAAGTCATTGATGGATTGGGACGGTTCCAAACAAGCTCAAGTTTTGTAGGATTTCATGAAGCCTGTTGGACAGATACAAGGATCGCTGGGCAATGGCAATCGGCACGCAAGTGCAGACCTTGATCCGAACTTAAGGTTTGACCGCGTTGTCGTTCAGGAATTTCATCAATGTCTTACGGGCATCTTGGCGCGCACGAACCGCCGATGACAAGTTTCCATTCCAAAATGACACGCCTGGGCTCACGCCAAGAAGGGTCCAAGATCCGATCCAGCATGAGCTGCACGGCGACCTCTGCGCTGCGGTGATAGTCGTACAGCAGAGCGGTCGCTGGCGGATAGATGAGCTCCAACGTCTCCGCTGTGCCGATGCCAATGATCGAGAAGTCGCGCGGTACATCCAGCCCCTTGTTGCGCACCACGTGCAGTGCTCCCGACAACATTTGAGTCCCCAACGCAATCAGGGCCGTCGGTGGTGACGCCAAATCAAGCATACGGGTCATGGTGTCCCGCGACGATTCGAGCCATGAATCTGGCATGAAGACCAGGTCAGGATCGTATGCCAATCCTGCATCGTTCAGGGCCGCGCGATAGCCACGCAACTTTTCGCGTCCCGGCGCGAGGTTGGCGCCCGATACGAAGAGAGCGATACGCCTGTGACCCAGCGTCAGCAGGTAATCCATGGCTTGCCTCGTGCCTGCAGCGTGGTTCATGAGCACACTGTCGAAAGCAGCACCCAGGTCTCTCTCCACGACAACCACTGGAAGAGGTGTTTGGCTGAATGGACAGTCCTTCGGGTCTGGATACTCGAAGCTGGGAGAGGCAATGATGCCTTCAAGCCTTCGGTTTTCATAAAAGGCGACGAGCTCGCGGTCTCGCACCGGTTTGTCGGACGTTCCCACAAGCAGCGAGTAGCCGGCTTCGCGGGTCAGGCGCTCCACCTCGCTCAAGTGGGCGGCAGGCACCGGGTTCGCAAAGTTGGGGAGCATGTAGCCAATCGCCTTGCTGCGACCCGTGCGCAGATGTCGCGCTGTGAAATCAGGTTCATACCCAAGCGCATCAACAGCACGTAAAACACGCTTGCGCAGGTCCTGGCTCGAATAACCGCTGTCGTTGAGTACTCGCGAAACACTGCCGATCGAAACACCGGCGGCGGCGGCGACATCACGCACTGAGATCCGCCCCCTCATGGTTTACGAGCATGAAAACGTTCCACAGGATTGCCTCTTGAATGTGAGATGACTAGACTGAAGATCGATGTAAAAACGATTTCATATTCTCAACCTTTTATCACCAGGAGACAAGCATGACGAAAATTCTTCTTGCAGCAATCGCCCTAGCGGCTTGCGTGCTGCAACCCGCTCAGGCTCAAGAGTGGCCGAGTCGTCCGGTGACTTTTCTGCAACCCTATGGTCCAGGCACGAACCTCGATGCCATCACGCGCTACCTTGCGGGCGTCATGGGGCCTCAGTGGAAGCAGCCGATCGTGGTTGAGCACAAGGCGGGCGCCAATGGTGTGATCGGTACAGAGCAGGTGGCACGCTCGTCTGGCGATGGCTATACATGGCTCTTCACCGGTCCAGGTCACTTCACCAACGAAGTTCTGATGGGCAAGGTGCCTTTTGACCAAAAGGACTTCAAGCCCGTAGCGCGGCTCGCGAGCGTGATGCTGGTCCTGGTCGTGCCCGCCGATTCGCCTTTCAAGTCAGTGACAGACATCATCGATGCTGCGAAGAGGAATCCGGGCAAGGTGAGCTATGCCTCGGCTGGAAGCGGCAGCGCCCAACATCTGTCTGCCGCAGCTTTGCAGCATGCGAGTGGCGCACAGTTTCTTCACGTGCCCTACAAGACGCAAGCGGCCGCTCTGACGGATACACTGAGTGGTCAGGTGAGCTTCTCATTCTCGGCGCTCGCGACTGCAAAGGCACAACTGGCCTCGGGGCGGATCCGTGCCATTGCCGTGACCGGTCCGCGCCGCTCTCAGTCGCTTCCCGAACTCCCTACTGTGGCCGAATCGGGTGCGCCTGGTTACGCGTTCTTCTCATTCAATGCCGTGTTCGTGCCTGCCGCTACGCCTGACGAGGTGATACGCAAGTTCTCCGACGCATTAGGCGCAGCGATCCGCACCCCACAATTCGCCGACATGGCCAAGTCTCAGGGTTTCGAGAGCGATTACGCAGACGTACAGGCTTGGGGTGCGGCCGTTCCCATAGAACGAAAAAAATGGCAAGACCTGATCCGAGTCAGTGGCGCAAAGAATGAATAAGTTGCCTGGCTACGACGCACGCACGTCGACCATAGACCGAGTGCTGCGGGACCGCGGACAACAGTGGGGCGACAAAACGTTTCTCCATTGGCTGCCCACGGGCGCCACCATGAGCTACCGCCAACTGGACGAATTGACACTGCGCGTCGGCTCGGGCCTTGCCGCAGCCGGTGTGGAGATCGGGAGTCACGTGGGCGTGCTGATGGAAAACTGTCCGGAACAACTCCTGGCCATCCTTGGGCCCGCGCGCTGCGGCTATGTGTCGGTTCCGCTGAATGCCGCCGCGAAAGGGCAGTTGCTGGCTTACTTCTTGAACCATGCCGATTGCACAGCGCTCATCGTCGAAGAGGCGCTGTTGTCGCGTTTCCTGGAGGCGCGCGAAATGTTACCCAGGGTGCACCATGTCTTCGTGGTGCGCCCCGATCGGGGGGAGCCCCAGCAAACAGCCTCACTCATTGATTCGGCGGGTGAACATGGGATGCACGAGTTTGATAGTTTGCTGGATGCGACTGCTCAGCTACCGGATGATGCCCCTGCCTTCAACGAGCTGGCCATGCTGCTCTTCACGTCCGGAACAACCGGACCATCCAAGGCCATCATGTATACGCACGCGCACTTCATTTACTGGGGTAGCGATGTGGCATTCCACCACGAGTACACGCCGCACGATATTGCCTATGTATTCTTACCGCTGTTCCACGGCAATGCTCTGTTGGGCAGCACCATGGGCTCACTCATGGCTGGCGCGTCCATTGCGCTGACGCATCGCTTTTCGGTGAGCAAATTCTGGGAACACATCCGCAACAGTCGTGCCACGGTCTTTAACGGTGTTGGCGCTGTCACCAATTTCCTTTGGAAACAGGCACCTGCCCCGTCGGACCTTGACCATCAGGTCCGCCGCTGCCATCTCGCACCCGTGCCGGGATTTGCCAAGGGCTTTGAGGAGCGTTTCGGCATGACGATCATGAGTGCATTCGGACTGACCGACTATTGCCTCGGCGCTGCTTACAACACAAAAAGCCGTCGTGACAAACTCGGCTCATGTGGGCTACCGCGAGCAGGCATTGACCTTCGCATCGTGGATGAGAACGACTTTGACATGGCGCCGGGAGAACCCGGAGAGATCGTCATGCGTAACAACAACCCTTGGGGCGCCTCACTTGGGTACTACAAACAGCCTGAGGCGACTGCTGCGAGCCGTCGCAACCTGTGGTTCCATACCGGCGACCGGGGCAGCATGGATGCCGATGGTTACATCTGGTACACCGACCGCATCAAGGACGCGATCCGTCGGCGAGGCGAGAACATCTCGGCTTTTGAAGTGGAAGAGGTGATACGCACTTATCCGGCCGTCTCAGATGTCGCGGTCTACCCGGTCCGCGCGGAAACGAGCGAAGACGAAGTGGCAGTCACCATCACATTGAAGCCTGGTGCAAACGCAAACTTCAGTTACGAGTCACTCATCCAGTATTGCAGTCACAACCTCGCATACTTCATGGTTCCTCGCTATGTGCATGTGGCCAAGGAAATGCCCATGACGCTCAGCCAGAAGATTGAAAAGTACAAGCTGCGCCGAGAGGCGGAGTCCGACTTGTCTGCACTGTGGGATCGCGAACGCGCGGGGATTACCATTGCGCGTTAAAGGATCAGGAACGCATCATGAGAACCAAACTTCAACCCACAACCTCCATTGCGACGTCAGATGCCCATTCCATCAAGGTCCGCGGACATGATTTGGTCGAAGATCTCATTGGAAAGGTGAGCTTCACAGAGATGTTTCTCTTGCAGCTCACGGGCAAACGACCGCCTGCAGCGCATGTCCGCATCCTGGATGCGGTACTCGTGACGCTGATGGAACACGGCATCACGCCTAGCGTTATCGCTACGCGCCTGATCTATCACTCCGCGCCAGATGCACTCCAAGCTGCCGTTGCTGCAGGACTGCTGGGTGTGGGCACCACTTTCATCGGCACCATGGAAGGATGTGCAGGGCTCCTGGAAGAAATGATGACTGCCCCTGAAGGTATGGACGCTCGTGCGCATGCGATTGTCATTCGGCATAAGGAAGTCGGTAAGGCCGTGCATGGTTTTGGCCATCCGCACCACAAGCCGGATGATCCGCGCACGCCACGCATGTTGGCTGTGGCGAAGGGCGAAGGGGTATCGGGGCGCTACATCGAGGCGCTCAAGGTGTTGTCGGCTCAAGTGGATTCGGTGTACGGCAGGCACATCACCATCAATGCGACTGGCGCATCTGCCGCGCTCTTAGGAGAAATCGGCATTCCACAGAAGGTGATGCGTGGGGTGGCGGTTGTGAGCCGCTCGGCTGGACTTGTAGGGCACATCCTCGAAGAAAGCCTCAAGCCGTCAGCAGCTTTCATTTGGGAAACAATTGATGAAGCGATTCCCTACGCTGCGCAGTAGTCATCAACGTCTCCCGTCAAGAACAACGCCTCAGGGCAGCATCCCGGATGATCGAACGCTCGCGTGACATACCATTGCGAGTGAGACAAGCACTGAGCAGGGCCAGAGCATCACCATTTAGTCAGCGTGGTTTTGGGCCAGTGTTGACCCGTTTGACATGATCGGTTCAGTGCGCCCCAAGGTAACACCTCAGGGCAGTCTCCTCGTCCGCCTCTTCACCGGCCTCGCTGCACAGTGCAGCCATCAAGGCCTGGTCCACCACTTGGCCTGGTAGCAGCAGTTCTTCATTCGTCCAGCGCTTGACCAAGTGACCGTTGGCCACGCCGCCGGTGTGCGGGGCTTGGTAGGCGCGGCGGTGTTGCATGGTCGCGCCGCTGTTGGCGTTGGCGATGAAGCGGCTTTCGCCCAAGGCCCAAGGTTCAAAGTAAGCATTGGCGATGTCATCCACCTGGCGAAAGTAGGCGCGTGCACCTTCGGCATTGAGCTTTTTGCGCACGGTGCGGGTGATGAGGCCTTGCAAATGGTCAAGCGCGGCATCGTCCATTTGGCTCAAAGCTTCCGGGCGCATGTCTTGCTCAGCCAATGCAGGCAAGTTGGCCAACTCGGCAGGCAGCGCTTGCACCATGGCCCTGACCACATCGCGGTGCGGCGCAACGGCGGTGGCCACGCCACGGGTTTGTGGCTGAATGGGGCAGCGGATTTCAACAAAGCGTGGCTTGACGGGGCCTGTACAGCCGTCGTGGTGGTAGTACTCGCCTTGGCTCAAGCGTCCTTTGCTGGAGCGCCCGCGCACGTCGCGGTAGCTGGGGTGCTGGGTGTGCACATTCAGGCACACCACCAGGCCCGTGGCATCGACCAATTGGTAAAAGGCTTCACGCCATTCGGGCAGGAGCAGTTGCTCGTGCAGGTAGTCGCTGGCGGCATTCGCCTCTTGGCCCACTTCACCTTCGATCACCAACACAAAGGGCTTGGGCCGTCGCACCCGCCATAGGCGGTTTGCAAAATTCAGCACCGAGCGGTCAGGGGCAGGGTGTGCATGGGCGTTGAATGTTTGGGCCATGGGGCAATTTTAGGGCTTCGGCCTGTTGAGTTTCACGGGCAATGCAGGTGACTGTACCCTTGTGGCTGAGGCGGTAAATTGCAGCATGTATCTTCAAATGCTTTGAAAAAAGCGCGCTTTGGCCCTTTTAAAGAGGCACCTCTATTCGTATGAACCCATGAATTCGCCACTTGTGACCCCAGAGCGGGCCGATCACCCGCTGCAAGGCATGGCCTGGATGGTGGTGGGGGTGTTTTTGCTCGCGGTGTTGGATGCCTTGTCCAAACATGCGGTGTCGCAGTTGTCGATTCCGGTGTTGATTGCTGCGCGTTCCGCGATGGTGCTGGTTTTGCTGGGGCCTTGGGTGCTGCGCAGCGGGGGATGGTCGGCTGTGCGCACCCGCCGTCCTTGGGCTCATGGGGTGCGCGGCTTGTTCGCAGTGTGCTCGATGCTGGCGTTTTTTGAGAGTTTGCGTTTGTTACCGCTGGCCACGGTGATTGCCATCAGTTTTGCTGCGCCACTGTTCATGACACTTTTGTCGGTGCCTTTGCTGAGGGAGCGTGTCGGGCTGCACCGCTGGGGGGCTTTGTTGGCGGGCTTTTTGGGGGTGAGCCTGATCGTTGGACCACAGGCTCTGGATGGCGATTTGGGTTGGGGGGCGTGGCTGGCGGTGTTGGCATCGCTTTTTTATGCCGCCTCCATGACCTGTGTGCGTTGGTTGTCGCCAACCGAGAGCGACCTGTCGATGTTGGTCTGGCAGAACCTCGCGATGGGCTTGGCTGGTGCGGTAGGGCTGATGTTTGTGCCCCTGGAGGTGGCTCCAAGCATGTGGCCGATCATCGCGTTGATGGCCCTCTTGGTGTTGCTGGGCCAGCGCTGCACTTTTCGGGCCTTGCGGCTGGCACCCGTCGGTGTGGTGGCACCGTTCCATTACAGCGAGTTGCTGTGGGCGGCCTTGTTTGGTTGGGTGTTTTGGCACGAGTGGCCAGGCTCGCATGTGTGGTGGGGCGCGCTGTTGGTGGTGGGCGCGGGTTTGTACACCTTGTGGCGTGAACGGGCACGTACCCTTGTCAGCGATTGATGGGGGCCTTTGGCCGTCTTTGGCAGCCAGTCGCTGCCCAGATTCAATCGGCGTAGCCCGGATTCACCCGGTCGACCACCCGCATCATGGCTTCAAAAAACAGCCGCTCACGTTCGCTGCGAGGGTGTCGATCTTGAGGGCTGGGGGTTTTGATGCGCTGGATCACCGATTCGGTCAGCACGTTCAGGGGCTGGCCCGTACCCATGGCCAGTACTTGGGTGCGGCAGGCTTTCTCGAGTTTGTACAAGCGTCGGTAGGCTTGCGCCACCGTATCGCCTACCGTCATCACGCCGTGGTTCTTCATGAAGAGCACGGTCTTTCCGCCGCTCATGAGTTGCGACAAACGCTCACCCTCTGACAAGTCAGCTGCCAGCCCGGTGTAATGGTCGTCGTAGGCGATGGTGCCGTCAAAGAACGCTGCAGTTTGGGTGGCCGGCAACAAGCGGTTGGCTTTGAGCATGTTCAAAGCCAGGGCCCAGGGCTGATGGGTGTGCAGCACCACTTTGGCCCCGGTCAGGCGGTGCACCGGGGCGTGGATCGATTGTGCCGACAGCTCCACCACCCCCGTGCCTTCCAGAGTTTCGCCCGCTTCGTTGAAGACCATCATGGTGCTGGCACGGGCCTCGGACCAATGCACGCCAAAAGGCGATATCAGGTATTGGTCCTCACGCCCCGGGACGGCGACGGTGAAGTGGTTGTCGATGCCTTCGTCAAAATCGTGCAGCACCGCCAAACGCAAAGCGGCGGCCAGGTGCACCTTGGCTTGCCAAACTGGGGAATCTTGGTCAGGCGTTGGAACTGGTGCTGTGGCGGTGGCGGCGGACATGGGCAGGTCTTTCGAGGGTTGAAATGTCTTGCACTCTAGGCACCCGCCGCCTGTGGGCCTGTCACTTGGGCGGCAAGCGCAGGGGGATGGGCTCCAATCAACGCCCTCACCAGGGCAAGCCCGTCCAAGCCTGAAGCACCGCGTTGCTCACCCATTCCCATAGCCAAACCACATAGGCCAGGGCTGCTGCGCCGATGGCACAGGACAGCAGCAAGGCCAGGCCATCGCGGAACATCCAGCCCAGGCTGAGCAAGATCAGGCTCAGTGCGGGCAGCACATTGCCCAGGGGCAGGGGCAAGAAAATGACCAGGCCCATCAAGGCAATCCAGCTGCCCCACCACAGCCGGGTGATGGTGTGTGACCACACGGCCCAGCGCGGGCGCAGGCAGCGGTTGCTCATCTCGTAAATCCAGGCCAAACTTTGCAGACAGCGGCCGCTCCAGCGTGCGCTGAGCTTGATCTGACCCAAACGTGTTGGCAGTTGCACGCTGCTGTGCGCGCTGATCCAGGCCCAGGCGATGGCCCAAATGCCCAGGCTCATGACGGTGCCCGCACCCGCCACCGGCAGCAAGCTGACCACCGCCAGCAGCATCAGCAGAACCGCCACAGACGCGTCGCCGTGCAGGCCAATCAGATCGGAAAAGTCCAGACGCAGGGTGGACGCTGCGCTGTCCGCATGGCGGTGTTGCTCGGCCGCATCGCGCAGCCGCTGGGCCAAAGGGTTGCGCATGTCGCTAGGGTTATTGGGCTTGCTCATGGCGAAGAGCCTGATGTTGCAGCAGCCCCATCAGGCCAGTCTCAGCCGGTATGGGCCATCCAAAGGTCGGCCAAGGTGCGCGCTTCATGGTCTGTGGTCCCTCCTGGGTCTTTGACAAAGTCTCGCAGGATACGCACTTTTCATTTCAGTCAAAAGAAGGTGAAGGTAGATGGATGCTCTTGTTTATTCGATGTTTGGAAGGCTCTTCATGGTGCTTGGGCATCGGTTGGCGGCCCGTTTCGTACCCCCTCGCTACAATCGGCAACTCACCGGGGGTGCCTGGCCGCATGAGCAGCCCGGGCTGAGACATACCCCTCTCACCTGATCTGGGTTGTGCCAGCGTAGGGAGCGTGATGCAAATGCCACCCCATCGCCCTTGTGCGTTGACCGGATTTTGCTGTCATGCCCTTCGCGGCTTGTTGGCGAAAGGCGGATGGCGATGCAAAGGCGGTTTTTGGTGACCGGTACCGGACTGGCATGGGTGCTGAACAGCGCCATGGTCTGGGCTGGGGCAGGGCAGGCGCTGGCACAAAACCCACCTCCAAACCATTCCCCAAGCCCAACGCCAACCTTGCTGCGCGTCATGACGCACAGCGCATTTGATTTGCCTAAACCTTTGCTGGCGCAGTTTGAAATCAACGCGGGCGTGAAGCTGCAGCTGATCAAAGGCGGTGATGCTGGCGAGATGCTCAACAAGTTGATCTTGAGCCGCGCCGCGCCCGTGGCCGATGTGGTGTTTGGCATCGACAACACTTTGCTGCCCCGCGCCCTGGCCAGTGGCATCCTCGACAACTACCCTGGCGCGGCCGCGCAAAGCAAAGCCCTGGCGGGCATGGCCGAGGGATCTGCCCCTCCAAAAGACCTGCCAGCGGCCACCGCCGACAGCGGCGTGGTCGGTGGCGTGGTGCCGGTGACCCAAGGCTTTGTGAGCCTGAACATTGACAAAGCCTGGTTCCAGAAAAAAGGCCTGGCCCTGCCCCAAAACCTGCAGGCGCTGGCTCTGCCGGCTTACCGCGATTTGTTGGTGGTGCCCAACCCGGCGACCTCCAGCCCCGGCCAGGCGTTTTTGCTGGCCACAGTGTCGGGCTTGGGGGAAGCGGCGGCTTGGGCCTGGTGGGCCCAGATGCGCGCCAATGGCGTCAAGGTGGTCAAGGGCTGGAGCGAGGCGTATTACACCGAGTTCAGCCACAACGGCGGCACCCGGCCCATGGTGGTCAGTTATGCCAGCAGTCCTGCCGCCGAGGTGTTTTACAGCAAGGACAAACTGGGCGCGTCGCCTACAACCAATCTGTTTTTGCCGGGCGGGGTGTTCCGTCAGGTGGAAGGGGCGGCCTTGCTCAAGGGCGCTGCGCCAGCCGCTCGCTCGGCGGGCGTGAAGTTCATCGAGTTTTTGCGTTCTGTGCCGGTGCAGCAGGCGATGCAAACCAGCATGTGGATGTACCCGGTGCAGCCGGGTGCGCCGCTTGATGTGGTGATGCAACACGCCCAGGCGCCCATCAACTTTGAGCGATTGCCGCTGCAAACCCTGAGCACTCAGGCCGCCCGCTGGCAGCAGCGCTGGACGCAGGTGGTGCTCAAGTGAAGCGCCCAGGGTCCTGGGGCTTGGCGCTCAATCCGCCAAAGCATCAAGCTCTGCGCCCAAGGCGCAAGGCCCTGTGGCTGGCGGTTTTGCCGATGCTGTTTGCCTTGTGGTTCTTGGCGATGCCCGTCGCGCGCTTGCTCTTTCAAGGCTTGTGGGGTGAGTCGGTGCCGGGCCTGACGCTGGCCGACACCGAACCCTGGTGGCGCGATGCACACCTGCAGTGGCGCGTGGGCTGGACGCTGGTGCAAGCTTTGGCCACCTGTGCGGCTTGTCTGGTGCTGGGTTTGCCCATGGCGTGGGTGCTGGCGCGCCTGGATTTTGCCGGACGGCTGTGGTGGCAGCGCGCTTTGCTGCTGCCTTTTGTGGTGCCCACCCTGGTCGCGGCGCTGGGCGTGTTGTCGCTTTGGGGGCCTGGGGGATGGCTGGGAGAGCCTTTGGCACAAGCGGGTGTGTCCCTGCAAGGAAGTCCCTGGTTGCTGTTGCTGGGCAATTTGTTTTTTAACCTGGGTTTGGTGGTGCGCGCAGGCAGCGATGGCTTGGCGCAAGTCAGCGCACAGCAGCTGGCGCTGGCACGCACCTTGGGGGCCACGCCATGGCGGGCGTTTTGGCGGGTCGAGTGGCCGGTGGTGGCCCCTTGGTTGGCCTCGGCGTTGTGCCTGGTGTTTTTGTATTGCTTTACCGGCTTTGGCCTGGCCTTGGTGCTGGGTGGACAGCGCTGGGCCACGGTGGAGGTGGAGATTTACACCTTGATCGCGTACGAGTTGGCGCTCGGGCCTGCGGCGGCCTTGGCCGTGGCCATGCTGGTGCTGACCGGGGGCGTGGCCTGGGCTTACGCCTGGGTGGAGCGCCGCCTGGCCCAGCCGGCGCGCATCACCCCTGTCGCCCGTCGGTCCTTGCGTGGGGTGGGGGTGTGGGCGCTTTGGGGTCTGGCACTGGTTTCTTGGGGCTTGCTGTGCGCCAGCCCGCTGTTGGCGCTGCTGGCGCAGGGTTTGCGCGCGGCCGTGTGGGGGCAGGGCGCGGCGGTGTGGGGCGACCCTGACACTGGGCTGGCGTTGCGCAACACCTTGCAGTTCACCGGCATGGCGCTCCTGCTGGCCACGGCGTTGGGCTTGCTGCACGCACTGGCTGGGCATGCCCTGAGGCCTTGGCCGCGCTGGGGCCTGGCCTGGCGGGCCAGTGCTTATGCGCCCTTGGTGGTCTCGCCCGTGGCGCTGGCCTTTGGTTTGTTGCTGATGTACCCGCAATGGTTGGCCAGTTTGCCGCTCTTGGTGGCGGCCTATGCTTTGCTGGCCTATCCGTTTGTGGCCAAAGCCCTCACGGCAGCCCTCGATGCCCTGCCCGAGCACTACGCACAAGCTGCCGCCACTTTGGGAGCACGGCCGCTGCGGGTGTTTTGGCGCGTCACGCTGCCCATGGTGGCTTTGGCCTTGCGCCGGGGCATGGCTTTTGCAGCGGCCACCATGCTCGGGGAGTTTGCAGTCTCTTTGCTGCTGTCGCGGCCTGAATGGCTGACCTTGAGCACATTGATCTACCAGCGGCTGGGGCGCCCCGGTGCCGGCAATCTGGACGCGGCGCTGGTGCTGTCGGCCAGCTTGATGGTCTTGGCGCTGCTGGTGTTTGTGTTGATCGAAGGCCGACTGGGGTCTGGTGCCTCACCTTCGGCAAGCCAAGCTCGGCGCAGGGCCGCTGCGTCCTCTCCACCCACCCATGCGGCCTGAAGGCCTGCACACCCCTTCTGAACCATGCTTGAACTGCGACACATCCACCACCATTGGACCGGCCCGAATGGCCAGCCTCAGCCTTTGCTGCAGGGTGTGAACCTGCAAGTGGCACGCGGGCAAACCGTGGCCTTGTTGGGGGCCTCCGGCAGCGGCAAAAGCACGCTGCTCAAAATCATCGCGGGTCTGGAATTGCCCGACTCGGGCAGTGTCTGGCTGGACGGTCAGGACATCAGCGATTGGCCCCCCGAGCGGCGTCGGTTGGCCTTGATGTTCCAGGACTATGTGCTGTTCCCGCATCTGAACGTGCAAGACAACGTGGCCTTTGGCTTGGTCGAGCAAGGTGTGCCGCGCACCCAGACGCGTGAGCGCGCCAACGATTTGCTGCAGCGCTTTGGATTGATGGGGCG
This sequence comes from uncultured Burkholderiales bacterium, assembly GCA_903932865.1. Taxonomy (GTDB): domain Bacteria; phylum Pseudomonadota; class Gammaproteobacteria; order Burkholderiales; family Burkholderiaceae_C; genus Limnohabitans_A. The sequence goes on along the minus strand of CAIZHQ010000015.1, from coordinate 469,979 downwards.
GGGCAGCGATCCTGTGGCCAATTTGTCCGGCGGCGAGCAGCAACGTGTGGCGCTGGCGCGGGCACTCATCACCGAGCCCCGGGCGCTGCTGCTCGACGAGCCGTTTTCTGCATTGGACGCTGAGATGCGTGACAGCCTTCGCGCCGAATTCGCGCAGCGCATTGCAGAGCACGGCATGCGCGCGGTACTGGTCACGCACGACGAGGCCGAAGCCCGCACCATGGCCAACGCAGCCTGGCGTTTGCAGGACGGTGTTTTGCGTCCCTTGTGGTGAGTGCTGGCCTTAAGGCAATGCTTGCGGCGGCATTTCGCCCGGTGCCTCCAGCCGATAGCCGAGGCCGCGCATGGTTTGGATCAGGGGTGTAGAGCGTCCCTCGTCGACTTTGCTTCTCAGGCGGCGGATGTACACGTCCACCACATTGGTCAAGGGGTCTTCGTTGAGCCCCCAGACGCTGGACAAAATACGCTCACGACTGAACAGGCGGCCTGGTGCACTCATCAGCAACTCCAGCAAGGCCAATTCGCGTGCCGTCAGGTTGAGCCCTTGACCCGCCCGATAGGCCCGCATGCTTTCGCGATTGAGCACCATGTCGGCCACGCGCAACTGAGCTGGGCGTGGCGACTGAAGTCCATGTGAGCGCCGCCCTAGGGCCTCCAACCGGGCCAGCAGCTCTTCAAATTCAAAAGGTTTGCACAGGTAATCGTCGGCGCCCATTCGCAAACCGGCGACGCGCTCTTCCAATGTGCTCAGCGCCGTCAGCATCAGGATCGGAAAAGGCACACCCTGAAGCCGCAAGGTCTGGCAAATGTCCATGCCGTTCATGCCCGGCAACATCAAGTCGAGCACCACCACTGTGCTGGCCTGTCCTGCACGGGCTTGGCGGACAGCGTCCAGCACCAGACTCAGGCCTTCTGGTCCGGTGGCAGCGCGTTGTACCAGTAAGCCTTCGGCGCGCAAACCGCGTTGTAAAAAATCTGCGATGCGCGGGTCATCTTCGATCAGGATAATGTTCATGGCTTGTATCGGATGGCTATGTGCGCGTCGGTTGGTCGCCTTGGGGGTCGCTCAGGCCAGACCCTGCCTGAGCCTTTCTCTCTTCGGCGGTGCAGACGGAACTGGAGCGCCACATGGGCAGTTGCAATGCAACACGGGTGCCTGCGCCCCTGTTGTCGTCGGCAGGGCTGTGCAGTGCCAAGCTGCCGCCATGCGACAAGGCCAGCGCCTTGGCAATTGGCAGCCCCAATCCACTTCCTGATGCGCGGTGCAAACGAGCGGAGTTGCCCCGAAAATGCCGATCAAAAACCTGGTGCAGATCTTCGGCTGGAATGCCAATGCCCTGATCGCTCACCTGAATCTGTACTGAAGTGGGGTCTTCGAGACTGGGTGAGCAGCTGACGCTGACCACACCCCCAGCGAAGGAGTAGCGCACCGCATTGTCCAGCAGCAGCAAGAGCAATTGACTCAGGCGCTGCGCATCGCCCATGACGTACACAGTGCCTTGGGGCAGGCTGGGTGATTCGAGGCGCACGTGGTTTTCACCAGCCAGGGCGCTCGCTTGCGACAGCGCTTCGGCCAGGGGCTCGGATAAGTCCACGACCTGGTGCACGATGCTCAGGGTTTCCATGTCACTGCGCGCCATGGCCAGCAAATCGTCGATGACGGCGCCCAGCTGGCGGGTGGTTGAGACAATGCGTTGCAGGGCTTCGCGGTAATCGTGGGCGCTGCGCTCACCGCCGCGCAAAGTGATTTCTGCTTCGCCCCTGATGGCGGTGGTGGGCGTTCGCAGTTCGTGGCTGATGTCGGCCAGCAGTTGACGCCGCCGCGTGTCGGTTTGTTGCAAGGATCGGTTGGCTTCGTGCAGGGCGCTGGTCCGCTCTCGCACTTCGGTTTCCAGCCGTTGGCGTTGCTTGGCTTCTTGTTGGCTGTGTTTTTCCAGGGCTGTGGCCATGGCGTTCATGCTGCGCGCCACATCCGAAAACTCGTCATGTCCATTCAGGGGGATACGGTGTTTCAGCTGGCCTTGTCGCAATGTTTGTGCGCCCTTGACCAATTCGTCTATGGGGCGGCGCAAAGCCTTGGCAAAGTACACCGTGGCCCCTAAAGACAGCATGCCCAGCGACAAGGCCATGCCGATCCAGAGCCAGCGTATGCGCGTGAGCGTGGTGTCAGCGGCTTTGCGCTCGCGTTGCATGGCCAGGCTTTCGCGGTCGATACTTTGCGCAATCAGAGCCCTTACATCACGGCCTTCAGATCGGTCAAACACTTCGGTCAGAGTGTCCCAGCCCAGTCGCGCGGGCACGTCTGGTGGCAAAGTTTTGAGTTCGCCAAGCATCGCGCCCAGGTTTTGCACGCTGTGCCCCAGCACGCGCAAGGCTTCTAGGCGGGCACTGTGCTCTTCGTAGCCCAAGCCGTCCAGGCCAAGGCTGGATGCTCTTTGCGCCAACTGGGTCAAAGTGGCCAGCGTGCCGTTCATGTCTTGCAGCAAACCACTTCGGGCTTGCGGGTTGCCCCCCGCGCCAATTTTGTGCTGAGTCACCCAAGCCCGCAGGTGCTGTTTGGTGGCTGACAATTGGACAAAGCCCTGGTGAATGTCACTGGCGATGCGACCGCGCACCACCTGACGCTCGGCTTCATAAAGCGCCAAGACAGCCCCCACGCCCTGCAAAACAATGGAGGCGGCCAAAAAAATGAGTACCCAACTGAGTTGTCTTCTGAACATTTTTGTATTGTCATGGACAGGGCTGGCGGCATCGGGCATGTCATGTGCCGTTCATGCAAAATACAGAGAGGCGTCATGATCAGTTCAATGCGTGTTCATTCCTGCGGTATCCAATTGGCCTTCACAAATTAAATACAAAAATATTTTATTTGTTGAATTATTTAATCATTGATAACTGGAGTTGAAGAGATGAAAAAACTTTCCCTGATGCTGACTTCCTGTGCTTTGTTGGGTTCAGCTGTTTCCGCTTCGGCCACCGTGGTGGCAAACCAAGCGATCACCGAAGCTGAGGTGCGAAGCGCGCAGTCGGCTTGGTGCAAAGCCTTGGTGGACATCAGCCAAACGGGTGCCACCAAGGGGCCAGCGGCTGCCAAAGCCCTGGCTGAGCAAGTCATTGATGCGGCTTACGGGTACCAGATGGGCGCTGTCTTGTTCAAGCCCACCTTGACTGTCGCTCCGCAGACCTTCCGCACCACCCGCGCTGGCGCCTTGGCCTATTTTGTGGGTGGTGACAGCAACTTCCCGAACGACAAGGGTTTTGCACTCAAGGGTTGGACAGCCTGTGAGTCCAAAAATGCGGCCATTTTCATTGCAGGCAATTCTGCCAGCAGCATGGGCAATGTGATGATCACCGACACAACAGGCAAGGTGACCACGGTGGACAAGACTTGGACCTACGTGAAGGACACCGCGGGCCAGTTGCGCATCGTGGTGCATCACTCGTCTTTGCCATTCACGGGCAGCTGAAGCTCGGGGCCTTTGTCTGACCCCATTTGCTGCTCAGGTGGGTGGGTGACTCAAAGCCCCAGCGCTTGCCAGACCCTGATGGCAGCGTAGGCATCGTTGGCCGCGTACACCAGTTGGGCTTCACTGAGTTGGACGTTGGCCCAGTTGCTGGTGGCTGCTTTTTTGGACTTGATGAAGCGCTGGTTGAACAACACCGCCACCGCGCCTTTGACGCCCATGTCTTTGCGGTAACCGCGTTCGCGAAAGATGGTGTTGAGCTCCAAAATACCCTGAGGCTCAATGCCCAGTTTGTGAACGATGCGTTTGCGGTCATCGCCCAGACCAAATCCGGCTTTGGCGATGCCACCGCGTGCCAGCAAATCGGCCGCCACGGCGCGGCATTCGGGGTCGTGCAATTGAAAAACCCAGGCTCTCTCGGAGGTGGACAACTGCAGGATGTGCGGCCCGTCTGATTGCTCGCCCACACGGAACGTGGGCTTGGACTCGGTGTCAAAACCCCAGGCGGACGCTTGCATGAGGGCATCCCAAGCGGTTTGCGCCTGCTGGCCGGTGTTGACGAGGGTGATGCGATCCAGACCCAGTCGCTCAAAAGGCGCAAGCAGGGCGATGGCGTCTTTGTCGGGGGTGGGGAGTTGGGTGGACATGGTGCTTTTGAAGGGAGGCCCATCATAGTGGTTGTGCGGTGCGGGTCATGGCAAAACCAAGGTGACACTCGCCGGGTGGGCCTTGCCAAATAATCATCAAAGTGTGCGAATGCTGAAGTTTGTTGGGTTCGATTAACAAGGAGACAAGCCATGGTGATGAATTTTTTCAAAAGACTTTCTGTGTTGTTGGCCCTCGGGTGGACCGCTGCAACCTGGGCCCAGGGCACTTATCCCCAAAAGCCGGTCACTTTGATCGTGCCATTTCCCGCAGGCGGTATCGCTGATTTGTCGGCCCGCGCGCTCAAGCCTTCTTTGGACAAAGCTTTGGGCCAGCCGGTGACGATCGTGAACCGGCCCGGGGCCTCAGGCGCCATTGGTGCGGCTGCGGTCGCCAATGCCAACGCAGACGGCTACACCCTGATGTACACCTTGTCGAGTGTCGCCAGCGTTCCGGAACAGGCAATTCTCAATGGTCAGAAGGCACCCTTCACGCTGGACCAATTCGTGCCCGTGGCCCGGGTCACCGTGGATGTGGTCAGCCTGGTGGTGCGTGCCGACAGCCCTTACAAAACCTACCAAGACTTTGCGGCGGCATTGAGGGCCAATCCCAAAGGCATGACGTATTCGTCCAGCGGCAACTACGGCATCAGCCATTTCCCCGCCGAGATGCTGCTGGCGGCCACGCAAACCGAGGCGCGTCACATTCCTTACGCAGGCGGGGCGCCCATGTTGACAGCCTTGATGGGGGGGCAGGTCGATTTCAACATCCCCGTTCGCACGCTCGCCTTGCCGCACGTTCAAAGTGGTCGCCTGCGTTATTTGGCCATGTACGGCGCCAAGCGCTGGGCGCAAGCACCGGACGTGCCGACCCTTTCGGAATTGGGCGTGCCGATTGACTTTGTGCCTTGGACGGGTTTGTTTGCCCCTGCGGGCACACCCGCCGATGTTCTGGCCACTTTGCGCCGGGCCTTGCGTGCTGCATCTCAGGACAACCAATTCGTGGAGACGGTCGGTAAAAGTTCCGCCGGAGAAATTGCCTACCTGGACGGCAGCGAACTGGAGACCTTCTGGAAGGCCGATCTGGCCCGCACATCCGTCACCATTCAGCGCATCGGACGCATTCAATGACGGCAGCGGCCCCGCGAGGGTTTACGTTCGACCGCAATGACGGTCGAGCGGTCTTGCCCGGAAATTTGCACACCAACCGCCAATTGGCGCAATGGCTGGATTTTTCTCAACCAGGTCGGGTGCGTGTGTTCACGGGCAAGGTGGAACTGGGGCAGGGCATTTTGACGGCCTTGTCCATCATCGCTGCCGATGAACTCGATGTGGGTTTGGACCAGGTGCACATGGTGAGCGCCAGCACCCTGGAAGGGCCTGACGAGGGCATGACCAGCAGCAGCATTTCAGTCCAGGATTCCGGTTCGGCCATCCGCCACGCCTGCGCCGAAGTGCGTTTTCTGGCCTTGCAGCAAGCGGCCCGTCAGCATGGTTTGCCCGCCGACACCTTGCGCGTCAAGCAAGGGCGCTTCACCGACGTCCAAGGGCGCGCGCTGGGGGATTATTGGGATTGGCTCAAGGGCATCAGTCTGGACCGGGAATACCAGGGCCTGGCCCAGCCCAAGCCTGTGGATGCGCTCAAGCTGCACGGTCACGGCAAAGTCCGCCGCATTGACCTGTCAGACAAGATCATGGGCCAGCCCCGGTTCATCCACGATTTGCGTTGGCCAGGCATGCGCCATGGGCGGGTCCTGCGTGCACCATCGCTGACGGCCCAATTGGCCCACCCCGAGCAACCCGTGCCGGCCGATGTGTTGGATGCCATGGCCCAGTCTGCCATTGACTTGGTGGTGGATGGGCGTTTCATCGGCCTCTTGGCCGACTCCGAGCGCGAGGCGGATGCCGCTCTGGCCCAGCTGCAAGCGCAAGTGGTTTGGCGCGAGTCGGCTGCTTTGCCTGATAGGCACACCTTGGTCGACTTTTTGCGCAATGCGCCGCATGAAACCACTTACCCCATTCAAAAAGGGGACGATCTGGGTGCGGAAGACGACGGGGTGAGCCTGTCGCGCGAGTACCTCAAGCCTTACATTGCCCACGCCTCGATTGGTCTTTGCTGCGCACTGGCCCAGTGGGACGGCCAGACCTTGCAGGTCTGGACCCACAGCCAGGGCATCCAGAACCTGCGCGATGACCTGACCAAGGCCTTGGGTCTGGACAAACAGGCGATCGTGATGCGGCATGTCGAGGGGGCCGGCTGCTATGGCCACAACGGGGCCGACGATGTGGCGTTTGACGCGGCCCTGTTGGCCATGACCCAGCCCGGTGTTGCTGTGCGGGTCGTGTGGTCACGTGCGGACGAGTTGTCGCAAGCGCCGCTGGGCAGCGCCCACCTGGTCTCGCTCCGGGCCCGTTTGAACGCGCAGGGGCGCATCAGCCACTGGCACCACGAACTGTGGGCCAATGGGTACAGCTCCCGGCCTGGTCGCGCCTTGGTGCCCACTTTGCTGGGGGCTTCGCAGCGCGCTCAGGGCCAGCCCTTGCCCCTGGCCATCAACCCGCCGCTGGCCGCAGGGGGCGGCTCGGACCGCAATGCCATTCCAGGTTATTTGTTTGACAACACCCATGTGGTGAACCATCGGCTGACGGTCATGCCGATTCGAACCTCGGCCATGCGGGCCCTGGGGGCATTTGCCAATGTGTTTGCCATCGAGTCCTTCATGGACGAGCTGGCCCATGCCAGCGGACAAGACCCTTTGCAGTTTCGCAAACTGCACATGGAGGACCCCAGAAGTCTGGCCGTTTTGAATGCCGTGGTCGAGCGCAGCACCTGGTGGCGCCAGCCCAAAGCCGAGGGTGAGGGCCATGGGCTGGCCTGGGCCCGCTACAAAAACACCTCTGCATGGTGCGCTGTGCTGGCGCGCGTGGAGGCCGGTGAGACGCTGCGCGTGTTGCAGCTCGATGTGGCCGTGGATGTGGGCCGTGTGGTGGACCTGGACGGTGTGATCAACCAAACCGAAGGCGGTGCCTTGCAAGGCATGAGCTGGGCCCTGAAAGAGGCCGTTCAGTTTGACCGCACACGCATCACGACCCAAAGCTGGGCCGATTACCCGATCTTGCGTTTCAGTGAGATCCCCGAATTGACCATCCATGTGTTGGACCAACCGGAGCAGCCGTCGCTGGGGGCGGGCGAGTCGGTGCAAGCCCCCGTGGCTGCCGCCCTCGGCAATGCCTTGTTCGATGCCCTGGGGGTGCGTGTTCGGCACTTGCCCTTGTCGCAAGACCACATCTTGCAGGCGCTGAACGCGTCGCAATGACATGGCCGCATTGACATCGACCCTGGTGGACATTTGCAGTGCTGGCGCTGGACGCGTCTGGGTGGACCAATGCCTGGCCATGCCGCAGTGGGCGAAAATGGCGCAGTACCGCACACGCTATGCGGCTTTGCAAAGCACGTTGGATGAGGTGAACCGCCGCCTGGAGGAGGCGCAAGACTGCCACCTGTGCGTGCTCACCCCCGATGCCATCCGCAGTTTGCAAAGCTGCTGGCCCGGTCGCATCGACGCGCTGGGGTCTTTGGGCCAAGCCGAGACCGGCTGGGTGGCATTGGCAGGCGATGGCCACTCCTACGGTGTTGCCTCTGTCCAAGCTTTGCGCCAGACCCTGATGTCCCTGGACGTGCTGCTGGTGCCGGATCTGCAACAGTCCTCAGGCGGGCGGCATTTGCAGCGTGTGCTTGACCAGCTCGCTATCTCGGCAGCGGACATGCCCGCGGTGCAGTCCTACGCCGGGGGCGCGCAAGCGGTGGCGGCCTTGTCTGCCTATGCCGGTCAGCGTGTGATGGCCTGCGCCCAGTCCACCGAGGTTCAAGCAGCGTCTCATGCCCACTATCTGGGTCCTTTCCCGGCCCCGCACGGTCTGTTCACCGAATACGCAGTGGCTGCTGTGCGACCTCATCCAGACCACCATGACCCCGAGGCACAAACGGCCTGGTCGCTGGCCTGCGATCTGGCACGTTACCTTTGCTCACCCGATCAGCAAGCCCGGCGCCTGGCGCTGGGTTTTGCTGGAGTGTCCTGACAGAACCCCATACAGACCATGATCACCATCAACGGCAAAAGTATCGCCCTGACAGCGCCCGACAAAACCCCTTTGCTCAGCTTCTTGCGCAACGAGTTGGGCTTGTCGGGCCCCAAATTGGGTTGCGGTGAAGGCGAGTGCGGCGCTTGCATGGTGCTGGTGGACGGAAGGCCCCAAACGTCCTGCAATTTGCCATTGTGGGCGGTGAACGGCCATGCCGTGACCACGCTCGAGGGCTTGGGCACGGTGGGGCAACCCCATGCTTTGCAACAAGCCTTCATAGAAGAAAACGCGGGCCAGTGCGGCTATTGCCTGAGCGGCATTTTGGTCAGTGCCAGCGCCTTGTTGCAGCAGACCCCCGAGCCGACCCGGGCGCAGATTTGTCAGGCTTTGGACAAACACCTGTGCCGCTGTGGGGCGCATGAACGCATCATCCGCGCTGTCCAACGTGCAGCACAAATGAGCAAGATGGCCGCGGCCTGAGCGTCTGGTCGGGGTGTAAAAACGTCTCGCCAGACTCAGCGGCGTTTTGGGTCTTTGGGGGGCCGTGCAGGTTTTTTGCGCTGCGCCCGCTCGGCATCGGCCTTTTTGCCTTCGGCCAGCCAGATGGCAAATTCTTCCGGCGTTTCCAGTGTCAGGCGGCCCAAAGCCGCTGACCGAAAATCATGGATCACGATTTCGGCGGCCTTGGTGGAGTTGACACGCCCGCCGCTTTGGATGGCTCCTCGGTATCGGGCAATGGCCTCGAGCAGCGTCTCGTCGGTGTGGCTGGCCACGTCTTGCACCTTGTAGCGATCGGTGATGGCCTGTGGGTAGCGCGGGATCAAATAATGGAGCAGTTCCAGCGCCACCACTTCTTCGTCAAACGCGTTCACGCCAATCGCGCCACTGGCGGCCAGGTTGTAGCCGCTTTGCTCGACGATGATGCGCGGCCACAGCACACCGGGTGTGTCATACAAATAAAAGTCGTCGGCCAGCGTGATGCGCTGCTCCAGTTTGGTCACGCCCGCTTCGTCACCGGTTTTGGCGGCGCGTTTGCCCTTGAGGGTGTTGATCAGGGTGGACTTGCCCACGTTGGGAATGCCGCAGATCAGCACGCGCATGGGTTTGACCATGCCGCCCCGGTTGGGGGCCAACTGGCGGCTGGCATCGATCAAGGCCTTGGCGGGGGACACCACGCTGGTGTCCATGCCCAAAGCGCTCACGCCGGGCAGGGCGTTGTAGTGAGCCAACCAGGCCGCAGTCTGAACGGGATCAGCCAAGTCTTGCTTGCTCAGGATCTTGAGCGCGGGCTTGCCTTCGATCAGATCGGCCAGCATCGGATTGGCACTCGAGCCGGGCAGACGGGCATCCAGCATTTCAATGACGACGTCGATGTCTTTGATGCGCTCCCCAATCGCCTTGCGCGTGAGGTGCATGTGTCCGGGAAACCATTGAATCGCCATAAAAAGCTGCAGAAGACCAGATGTCAAAGCTTCTGATTGTCGTTGACTTCCCGATAGGCTCATTTGGCCGCAAAATGACACAAACAAAATTTCAGGGAGAACGCCATGCACACCCGCAACGCCAAAGACCTCGCCTTTGCGCAAGTCAACATGAACACTGTGTTGGCCCGCTTGGCCGGGTCTGGTGCGGTGCCCCGTGCCGACCAAGTGGACGCGGTGCACGCGGTGCTGCAACCCGCCTCGCGTGTTTTGGTGGTTCAGGCCACCGGCTGGGGCAAGTCGGCGGTATATTGGGCGGCCACGCACGCGATTCGCAGCACAGGCGCAGGCCCCACTCTGGTGGTGTCGCCCTTACTGGCGCTGATGCGCGACCAGGTGAGTGCGGCTGAGCGGGCGGGTCTGAAGGCGGCCACGGTCAACTCCACCAACATCGACGACTGGGACGAGGTGTTTCAGCGGCTGGACGACGACGCCACCGACGTGTTGCTGGTCTCGCCCGAGCGGCTGGGCAACCCGCGCTTTGCCGCGCGGCTGGGCGCTTTGCTGGCGCGGGTGGGCCTGATCGTGATCGATGAAGCGCATTGCATCAGCGATTGGGGTTTTGATTTCAGGCCCGACTACCAGCGGCTGGCGCGGGCGCTTTTGTCCACGCCGACGGCCAGCGTGCTGGCCACCACGGCCACGGCCAACGAGCGGGTGACGCACGACATCGGGAAGCAGTTGGGTGAAAACACAGTGACGTTTCGCGGCACGCTGGCGCGCACTTCGCTCACGCTGTCGGTGGTGCCGGGGCTCTCGCCCTTGCAGCGCTACGCCTGGATTGCCGATGCGCTGGAGCAGTTGCCCGGCTCAGGCATTGTGTACGTGCTCACGGTGGCAGAGGCCGAGCGGCTGACGGCTTTTTTACGCAGTTGTGGCCATGCTGTGGACGCTTACAGCGGCCAGACCGATGCCGACACCCGCCTGAAAGTGGAAGACCGTTTGCGCCACAACCAGGTCAAGGCGGTGGTGGCCACCTCGGCGCTGGGCATGGGTTACGACAAACCGGATCTGGGTTTTTGTGTGCATGTGGGTTCGCCCTCGACGCCGGTGGCCTATTACCAGCAGGTGGGGCGGGCAGGCAGGGCGGTGGCGCATGCCGAAGGGGTGCTGCTGCCGTCCGACGCTGACGAGCGCATTTGGGATTACTTCGCTACGGCGTCGATTCCCGATGAAGTCACGGCTGCCAAAGTGCTCAACAGCTTGGGCCGTGATGAGCGCAGCTTGATCGAGATCGAAGCCGACACGGGCGTGCGCCGGGGGCGGCTGGAGGCGCTGCTCAAAATTTTGGCGGTTGAGGGCGTGGTGGACAAAGACGGCTCGGCCTGGCGTGCTACGGGTGTGCCCTATGAACACGACACCGGCAAATGGACGGCCCTGGCCCAGGTGCGCCAGCAAGAGGCGGGCATCATGCGCCAGTACGCCCATGGGAAAGGTTGCTTGATGGCCTATTTGCAGACTGCGCTGGACGACCCGTTGCCTGCGCCATGCGGGCGTTGCTCGGTGTGCACGGGGCATTTGCCTTTTCCGGGCCTCGCGCCTTCACAAGAGAAGCTGATCGCGGCCCGCAACTTCTTGCGCGGCATGGACGTGGACATCGAGTCGCGCAAGCGCTGGCCAAGTGGGGTGGGGCGTAAGGGGGCGATTCGCGGTTTTGATTTGGGCCGCGCTGTGGCCTTTGCCGACGATCCGGGCTGGGTGACGGAGCTGCAGGCTTTGCGCATGGCCACACGCGCAGATGGAACAAGTTCTGGCGACGTGCCCACTGAACTGCTGGCCGGGGCCTTGGCCACGCTGAGCCGTTGGGCCAAAAACTGGCCTGCGCGGCCCGTCTGTGTGGTGCCACTGCCCGCGCCCAACATGGCGGACAACCGGCATTTGGCGGCGCACATCGCCCAAAAAGGCCGTTTGCCCTTGCACGACGTGTTCAATTGGCAGGGCGGCCCCGCGCCCGAGGACAGCGCCTCCACGCCCGTGGTGGCGCACCTGGAGTCGGCCATTCGCCTGGCCGCCGCTGCCGCGCTGCCCGCAGGCCCGGTGCTGCTGGTGACCACCCAAGTGCGTACCCGCTGGGCGGCCACGGTCGCAGCCGCGCTGCTGCGCGAACAAGGGGCCCCTCAGGTGCTGTTATTGGCTTTGCATTTGCAGCCTTGAGGCATGATCGGCTGCAACTTTAGAACGGTCACACAATGAGCGACGACACACCAGACAGCCCCCTGCTTCAAGAAGCCCGCCTGTGGCAAGACGACAACTGGACTGCCCAGGTCATCAAGAACGAGGACGACGATGGCTGGGCGGTGGCCATGTTCAAGGTGGGTGAGTCCGAGCCCGCCTTGGTGGGGCCTTGGACCATGGGCCGCGACAAGAAGAACCCCAAGCCGTTGGACGGCACCGCTTTCATCACTTTGGTGAAAACCGCCAGCGAGTTTGTGCGCCGCAGCGAGCAGCAGCTGAACGCCCTGCTGAACCAGAGCGTGACGGTGAATGGCAAGGTCAGCCGTGTCACGGTGCTGCTGCGTATCGTGCCCGACGAAGAGAACCCCTATGCCGTGCTGAGTGCGCGGGACGAGGGCGGCGATGCACTGGCCGAGGTCAAAGTGGATGCCGGTTTCAAACTCAACCGCCAGACGGCCCAAGCATGGGTGGATGTCGAATTTGCCAAGCCGGGCAGCGGCAGGCGCTGAACTTCGAGCGACCCTGTTCAGTTCGACCAAGTCTTTGTTGTCTAAACTGGAAGCCATGAACGCAGCCAAAACTTTTTCTCTCAACACGGGCCCACTGGCAGGTCTCAAGGTCCTGGAGTTGGGTCAGTTGATTGCGGGCCCCTTTGCCGCCAAAACCTTGGGCGATTTCGGAGCCGATGTGGTCAAGATCGAGCCCCCCGGCGCGGGCGATCCTTTGCGCCAGTGGCGCTTGATGAAGGACGGCACTTCGGTCTGGTGGCAGGTGCAGTCGCGCAACAAACAGTCTTTGGCGCTCGACCTCAAGCAGCCCGCAGCCCAGGACATCGTGCGCCAGTTGGCCGCTGAGAGCGATGTGCTGATTGAAAATTTTCGTCCTGGCGCGATGGAAGGCTGGGGCCTGGGCCCCGACAGTTTGTTGGCGCTCAACCCGCGCTTGATCATGCTGCGCGTGAGCGGCTACGGCCAGACCGGCCCTTACCGAGACCGCCCGGGTTTTGGCGTGGTGGGCGAGGCCATGGGCGGGATTCGCCACCTCACGGCCGAGCCGGGCCGGGTCCCGGTGCGTGTGGGCATCAGCCTGGGCGACACACTGGCGGCTTTGCACGGCGTGATCGGCATTTTGTTGGCCTTGCACGAGCGCCAGACCTCGGGCCGGGGGCAGGTGATTGACGTGGCTTTGTACGAGGCCATGTTCAACTGCATGGAAAGCCTGCTGCCCGAGTACAGCGCCTTTGGCGCAGTGCGTGGCCCCGCTGGCAGCGCCTTGCCGGGCATTGCTCCGAGCAACGCTTATTTGTGCAAGGACGGCGGCTACGCCCTGATTGCGGGCAATGGCGACAGCATTTTCAAGCGGTTGATGGCCGAGATTGGCCGCGACGACCTGGCGCAAGACCCGGCCTTGAAAGACAACACGGGCCGTGTGGCCCGCGTGGCCGAAATCGACGGCGTGATTGGTCAGTGGACTGCGCAGCACACGGTGGACGAGGTGCTGGCGGCGCTGGACCGCGCCAGTGTGCCGGCCGGGCGCATTTACACCGTGGCCGACATCGCACACGACCCGCACTACCTGGCGCGAGACATGCTGCAAACGGTGCACATGGACGACGGCAACAATTTGATGGTGCCTGGCATCGTGCCCAAGTTGTCACGCACGCCCGGGGGGCACCGGCGCAATGCGCCGGGTGTGGGTCAGGACAGCGATGCGGTGTTGGCTGGCATGGGCTTGACTGCGGCGCAAATCAAGGCATTGCGCGATCAGGGCATTGTGGCCTGATCGACGTGAAATGCGGCGGCTCAATGAGGCCGTGTCCATGAGGCTGTGTCACTGAGCCTTGGCGCCCGAGTCCTTCACCACCTTGGCCCATTTGGTGATCTCCGTGGCTTGGTAGCGGGCCAGCTCCGCAGGGCTGGACAGTACCGGGTCGAGGCCCAGGGTTTTAAGGCGCTCTTGCACTTCGGGCAGTTTGAACACGCGCAGCACTTCGGCGTTGAGCTTGTCGATCACCGGGCGTGGCACGTTGGCCGGTGCGAACATGGCAAACCAAGTGGTGGCTTCAAAGCCGGGCACCGATTCGGCCACGGTGGGCACGTCTGGGGTGGCAGGGGAACGGGTGGCGGTGGTTTGAGCCAAAGCCCGAATCTTGCCCTCCTTGGCCATGGGCAGGGCCGAGGGCATGTTGTCGAACATGACCTGGATGCTGCCGCCGATCAGGTCGGGGATGGCGAATTGGCGGCCCTTGTAGGGCACATGCTCCATGGTGGTGCCGGTGAGCGACTTGAAGAGTTCACCCGAGACATGCACCGAGGTGCCGATGCCGGGGGAGCCGAACGAGAGTTTGTTGGGGTTGGCCTTCATGTAGGCGATCAGTTCAGGCACGTTTTTGACGGGCAGGGCGTTGTTCACCACCAGCAAGTTGGGGGCGGATGCGATCAGCGAGATGGGGCTGAAGTCTTTCACCATGTCGTAGGGCATTTTTTCGTACAGCGCACCGTTGATCGAGTGCGTGCCCACGGTGCCCATGACCAGGGTGTGGCCGTCGCCCGGCGACTTGGCCACGTTGTCCGCGCCAATGTTGCCGCCCGCGCCGGGCCGGTTGTCCACCACAACTGGAAAACCCAGCTGGGCTTTTTCGCTGAACAGGCGCGCCAGGATGTCGGGCGCACCGCCTGAAGGAAAAGTCACCACCAGGCGCAAGGGCTTGGTGGGAAAGGCTTGCGCCGAAGCGCCGACGGCGCTCAGTGCGCCCAAACCCAGCAACAGGCCCCCCAGGTTGCGGCGAAGGGGATTGGCGATGCGTTGGGCAGACCCGGGCGTGGACAGGGCAGAGGCCGTGAGGGCGGCAGAACGTGTGGGCATGACAACTCCTATTGAACGTTTCACTTTAGGGGGCTGCAGGTCGGGCCGGGGATGGTGAAAACCCTTTGTCACAGGGGGCTGGCTGTCATGTTCGGGACGCGGTGAGCTGTTCCCCAAGCGTCAGCGCTCGTGTGCCGTATGCCCAATGCCGTCACAAATGCGTGGATACTTGTCGCTGCTATGCAAGACACTTCCACCTCCCGTTCGCTGCAACCTTGGCAAGTCATGCTCGGAGGCATTTGCGGCTTGGTGCTGACCATCGGCCTGGCCCGCTTTGCTTACACGCCCTTGCTGCCCGCCTTGCAGGCGCAAACCGGTTTGAACGATGCAGCCGCCGGGGGCCTGGCCGCCATCAATTACGCGGGCTACATCGTCGGGGCTTTGGTCACTGCCTGGATGGACGATGTGCGCTGGCGACACCGTTTTTACAGTGCAGGCCTGTGGATGGCCTTGCTCACCACGGCGGCCATGGCCCTGTCGAGCTGGCTGCCCGCCTGGGCGCTGTGGCGCTTTTTGGGCGGTTTGTGTGGCGCCACTGGCATGTTGCTGGGCTCGGGTTTGGTGCTGGGCTGGTTGATGCGCCAAGGACGCAGACCGGAGCTGGGGGTGTTGTTCATCGGCCTGGGGCTGGGCATTGTGGTGTCGGCGCTGGGCGCTTGGGTCTTGTCCGATATCTGGACGCTGTGGTCTGACCAATGGTTGGCTTTTGCCGCGCTGGGTCTGGTGTTTTTTGTGCCCGCCTGGCTGTGGCGGCCGCCCGTGCCGCCCATGCCCACCGTCGCGGCTAATGCCCAAGCTCAGCCGCAGGTCTCGCGCCGCTGGATGGTGACCATGGCGCTGAGTTATTTTGCGGCGGGCTGGGGCTTTGTCATCAGCGCCACCTTCACCGTGGCCATTGTCGAGCGCGAACCGGCTTTGGCCGGGCAGGGCGCCTTGGCTTGGGCGCTGGTGGGGCTGGCGGCCATGCCCGCCGTGTTTTTGTGGGACCGTGTGGCCCGAAAGTTGGGCGACATCCCGGCCTTGCTGCTGGCTTTTGGTTTGCAGACGGCGTCCATTGTGCTGCCGGCTTTGTCAGGTTCATTGGTGGCAGCGCTGGCCGGTGCTGTGGGTTATGGGGCGACTTTCATTGGCATTGTGAGTTTGACTTTGGCCTTGGTGGGTCGGCGTGCGCCCCAAAACCCCGGCAAGGCCATGGCCCGCTTGACCCTGAGTTACGGCGCCGCACAAATGATCGCGCCCGTCGTGGCCGGGGCCATGGCACAGGCCACGGGCAGTTTCAAAGGCGCCTTGTGGATGACGGCCGCGGTGATGGTCGTGGGCATGGCGCTGCTGTTGGCTTTGCCCAAAGAGACCTAAACCCCCAGGCTTTGCAACTGCACCAGGCCTTTGGGGGTTTGCAAGGTGGCCACCAGGTTGGCGGGGCCGGTTTCGATGCCGATGTCCGCCAAACCGATGGCTTCGTAAGCGGTTTGCAGTTTGACGCCGCTGGGGTGACTCACTGTGAGACTTTGCAGCGTCACACCCGAGCGCGGCAGACTGTTGCGTGGATGCAGGCGCAGCGGGTCGGTGGCATCAGGTTTGCTCCACTGAATCAGGGTGGGCAAACAGCCGTTAAAGAGCCGCTCGCCGTCTTCGCGCACGGTGATTTGCCAGTTGAGCGTGCCTTTGCTCGACTTGCGGCTGGCGTGCACCACTTGGCCGCGCTCGATGCCCTGGGTGCGCAGGAGGTGGCGGGCGGCCTTCACGTCTTCGGTGCTGCTGACAAAATGGACGAGTCGGGGGACTTCCGCGACGGCTTTTTGCACAGCGGCGTTGTCCATGTCGAACCAGCGTGGCACTTGGGCGCGCTTGGGGATCACGGCCTGTGGGTTGATGGCGATGATCTCGAAGTAAGCCAGGGGAAATTGGGGCGATGCGATCTTGAACAGGCGGTTGTGCGTACCGTATTTTTCATGCTCGCCGCCGGGTCCGGGGGTGATGCCCAGGGTGTCTTCGCACCATTGCACGCCATGGTCCAGGGAGGCCGCCATCACCACGAGGTGATCAATTTGGGTTTTCATTTTTTGGATTGTCGCCGTTCGCGGGCACGCGGCGAGCGCCATTGAAGCGTTTTTGCCAATATGCGCTGCGCATGTCCTCGACGTTGACCGCTTTGCCTGCACGCGGGGCGTGGATGAATTTGCCATCTCCCACGTAAATGCCCACATGGCTGAAGGCCCGGCGCATGGTGTTGAAAAACACCAGATCGCCCGGCTTCAGCTCTTCGCGTTCAATAACCTCGGTGGCCCGGGCTTGGTCCACAGCGCGGCGCGGCAGAATTTGTCCGACCGATTTTTCGTACAGGTGGCGCACAAAGCCACTGCAATCGAAACCGGTGCTCTCGCTGTTGCCTCCACGCCGATAAGGCACGCCCAGCAAACCCATGGCCTGCTCCACCATGCCAACGGCTTGGTCGCTGGCTTTGTCTTTGACCGCGCTGAGCTGGGTGCTGATCTGCGAGACCAAGCCGCGTTCGGTCAAGCCCGCAGCGGGAGTTTCTTCCGTCGGGGACGACCAAGCAGGCAGGTTCAGAGCTGCTGACAATGCTAAAAAAATGAGCCAACGCATAACTCTGCAGCATAACGGATATTTTTGGCTTAAATGATGTGGGTTGTTCGCTGTCAGCGCACTTGTTCCCAGGGGTGATCTCTTTTCACGTTTCCAGGGACCAGGGCTGCTGCGACAATCCTGACCCAGACACTCCAAGGACTGAACATGTTGATCGATGCTGACGAAAGCCAATTGGTATTGGTGGATTTTCAGGCCCGCTTGAAACCCGCGATGCTGGACGCCGATGCCGTTTGGGCCAACGCCGCACGCCTGGCCACCTTGGCCCAAGCGCTGGATGTGCCCACCTGGGGCACCGAACAAAACCCGTCTCGTCTGGGTGAGATGCCTTCTGAAATACGCAGCCGCTGCCGACAGGTGCTGGCCAAGATGCAGTTCAGTGCGGTAGAAGAGGGTTTGGGCGAATGGTTGCAGCCCGAGGCGCCCCAAGCCCCTAAGGGCAATGCCCGCAGCTTGCCACGCCACCTCCAAAAACCCCAGCCCGGCGCAGAGCCGCGCAAGACCATCATTTTGGCGGGCTGCGAAGCGCACATTTGTTTGCTGCAAACGGCATTGGATTTATTGGAAGACGAGTTCGAGGTGTGGGTGGTGACCGATGCCTGCAGCTCACGCACCGAGCGCAACCGCGACGCAGCCTACGACCGACTGGCCGGGTCTGGGGCCGAGTTGGTGACTGCCGAGATGGTGGCGTTTGAGTGGCTTCGCACGGCCGAGCACCCTGACTTCAAACTGCTGCAAAGTTTGTTCAAGTGAACTGGCCGAGCGGCCCCTGCGCTGGTCAACCACCGCTGATGGCGATTTTGGCCATGGGTTGAGTCAGCTACTTGAAAGTCCCTTGGACATAATTATGAATTCAGAAGTGCAGGGTGGTGCAAGGACATTGCCCCCTTCCTCGGTATCAACTTGGTAGGTTTTCAGGAGACATCCATGGGCAATTTCGCAGAATTTCACGCCCGGTCGATCAACGACCGTGACGCTTTTTGGGCCGAGCAGGCCAAATTGGTGGACTGGAAAGTCCAGCCGCAGCAAATCTGTGATTTCAGCAACCCGCCTTTTGCCAAGTGGTTTCTCGGTGGCGAGACCAACTTGTGCCACAACGCCGTGGACCGCCATCTGGCCGAGCGGGCCGACCAGCCCGCTTTGATCTTTGTGTCCACCGAAACCGACACCGAAAAAACCTACACCTACCGAGACCTGCACGCCGAGGTGCAGCGCATGGCGGCCATCTTGCAAGAGCTGGGTGTGGTCAAAGGCGACCGCGTGTTGATTTACATGCCCATGATCGCCGAAGCGGCCTTTGCGATGCTGGCCTGCGTTCGGCTGGGGGCCATCCATTCGGTGGTGTTTGGTGGTTTTGCTTCGCACTCGCTGGCCACCCGCATCGAGGACGCTTCGCCCAAAGTCATCATCAGTGCAGACGCGGGTTCGCGCGGTGGGAAGGTCGTGTCCTACAAGCCCCTGCTCGACGAAGCGATTGCGCTGTCGGCCCACAAACCCGTCAAGGTGGTCATGGTGGACCGCCATCTGGCCGCTTTCACGCCCATTCAAGGACGTGATGTGGACTACGCCAGGGAACGCAACAAGCACATGGATGCGGTCGTGCCCTGCGAGTGGGTCGAATCCACCCACCCCAGCTACACCCTCTACACCTCAGGCACCACCGGCAAACCCAAAGGCGTACAGCGCGACACCGGCGGCTACACCGTGGCATTGGCGGCCAGCATGCCCCATGTTTTTGAAGGCAAGCCGGGCGGCACTTTCTTCTGTACCAGCGACATTGGCTGGGTGGTGGGTCACAGCTACATCATCTACGGCCCACTGATCGGCGGCATGGCCACCATCCTGTACGAAGGCCTGCCGATCCGCCCTGACGGCGGTATCTGGTGGAGCCTGGTCGAGAAGTACAAGGTCAACGTCATGTTCAGCGCGCCTACGGCGATTCGCGTGCTGAAAAAACAGGACCCGGCACTGCTGAGCAAATACGACCTGTCCAGCCTGCAAGCGCTGTTCTTGGCCGGGGAGCCACTGGATGAGCCCACCGCCAAGTGGATTTCTGAAGGCCTCAGCGGCAAGCCCATCATTGACAACTATTGGCAGACTGAAACCGGTTGGCCGATCCTGAGCATTTGCAATGGCGTGGAAAAAGCGCCCAGCAAATTCGGCTCGCCCGGCAAAGCCATTTATGGCTACAACGTCAAACTGGTCGACGATCAGACGGGTCAAGAACTGACCGGTGCCAACCAGAAGGGCGTTTTGACCATCGAAGGCCCGCTGCCGCCTGGCAACCTGCAAACCATTTGGGGCGATGACGCGCGTTTCGTCAAGACCTACTGGAACACGGTGCCGGGCAAGCTGGTTTACAACACCTTCGACTGGGCCGTGCGAGATCAAGACGGTTACTTTTTCATCCTGGGTCGAACCGACGATGTGATCAACGTGGCCGGGCACCGCCTGGGTACCCGCGAGATTGAGGAAAGCATTTCCAGCCATCCCAACATCGCCGAAGTGGCGGTAGTCGGCGTGGCCGATTCGCTCAAAGGGCAGGTGGCCATGGCTTTTGCCATTGCCAAGGACACCTCTGGCCTGACCGATGCGGCTGCGCGTTTGAAGCTCGAAGGTGAAGTCATGAAGGTGGTGGACAACCAACTCGGCGCAGTGGCCCGCCCATCGCGTGTGTTCTTCGTTTCGGCCTTGCCCAAGACACGCAGCGGCAAATTGCTGCGCCGAGCCATTCAGGCGGTCGCCGAAGGCCGCGACCCTGGCGACCTGACCACCATGGACGATCCGGCCGCCTTGCAGCAGATCGTGGAACAGATCAAGGGCTGACGCAGTGCCCAGCAGCACGACCACGCAATGGCGGGTTCTTTTTTCACCCGTAAAGCCTGGCGCTCACGCAGTCTGGTGAGGCTCTAAGTTCTGAATTTGAGAAGCCGTGGCACAATGCATGCTGTACTCAGGCCCTTCCCATGCCACAGTCGCATCCGCCAACCGGTTCAGCCGTGTCGCGGAAGGTAAAAATCACCCAACTTATGTTTCCCTGAGGGAAACGGAGGTCAGCGAAATATGAGCGAGACTAATTCCGTCTACGCTGCCTATCAAGGCAACACCTATTTGTTCGGCGGCAACGCCCCGTACGTCGAAGAGATGTACGAAAACTATCTGGCCAACCCCGGCAGCGTTCCCGATTCCTGGCGCGATTACTTCGACGCCCTCCAGCACGTCCCCGCAACCGATGGCACCCTCGCCAAAGACGTGCCGCACCTGCCCGTGATCAATGCCTTTGCCGAGCGCGCTAAGTCTGGCGGCACCAAAGTGGTGATGGCCAGTGCCGATGTCGAAATGGGCCGCAAGCGCACCGCCGTTCAGCAGTTGATCGCCGCTTACCGCAACGTGGGTCAGCGCTGGGCCGATCTGGACCCGCTCAAGCGCACCGAGCGGCCCAACATCCCTGACCTCGATCCAGCTTTCTTCGGCTTCACCGACGCCGATCAGGAAACCGTGTTCGACACCAGCAACACTTTTTTCGGCAAAAACCGCATGTCTCTGCGCGAGTTGCTCAATGCACTGCGCGAAACCTATTGCGGCACCCTGGGTGCCGAGTACATGTACACCACAGACCAGGCCGAAAAGCGCTGGTGGCAGCAAAAGCTCGAAAGCATCCGGAGCAAGCCCAATTTCACAGCCGATAAGAAAAAGCAGATCCTTGACCGCCTGACGGCCGCCGAAGGTCTGGAGCGCTACCTGCACACCAAGTACGTGGGCCAAAAGCGTTTTTCGCTTGAAGGTGGTGAAAGCTTCATTGCGGCCATGGATGAGCTGATCCAGTCCGCCGGGGCGCAAGGCGTGCAGGAAGTGGTGATCGGCATGGCGCACCGCGGCCGGTTGAACGTTTTGGTCAACACCATGGGCAAGTTGCCGGCCGACCTGTTCGCCGAGTTCGACCACACAGCCCCTGAAGAGTTGCCTGCCGGCGACGTGAAGTACCACCAGGGTTTCAGCTCCGACGTGAGCACGGCAGGTGGCCCGGTGCATTTGACTCTGGCCTTCAACCCCTCACACCTGGAAATCGTGAACCCCGTGGTTGAGGGCTCGGTGCGCGCCCGCATGGACCGCCGGGGTGACCCGCAAGGCAAGCAAGTGTTGCCCGTGCTGGTGCACGGCGATGCCGCCTTTGGAGGCCAGGGGGTGAACCAGGAAACCTTTGCTCTGGCGCAAACCCGGGGTTATTCCACCGGTGGCACGGTGCACATCATCATCAACAACCAAATTGGCTTCACGACGTCCGACCCGCGCGACATGCGCTCGAGCGTGTTTTGCACCGACATTGTCAAGATGGTCGAGGCGCCGGTGTTGCACGTCAACGGCGACGATCCCGAAGCCGTGGTGATGGCTGCGCAGTTGGCCCTTGAATACCGCATGACCTTCCGCAAGGATGTGGTGCTGGACGTGGTGTGCTTTCGCAAACTGGGCCACAACGAACAGGACACCCCTGCGCTGACCCAGCCGTTGATGTATAAGAAAATCGCTGCCCACCCCGGAACGCGCAAACTGTTTGCCGACAGACTGGCTGCGCAAGGCTTGGGCGACAACCTGGGCGACGAGATGGCCAAGGCCTACCGCGCCGCATTGGACGCGGGGAAAAACACGACCGAGCCGGTGCTGACCAACTTCAAGACCCAATTCACGGTGGACTGGTCGCCTTTCTTGGGCAAGAAGTGGACCGATGCGGGCGATACCGCCATCCCACTGGCCGAGTGGAAGCGCTTGGCCGAAAAGATCTCGACCATCCCCGAATCGGTGACGCCGCACCAGTTGGTCAAAAAGGTTTACGACGACCGTGCGGCCATGGGCCGTGGCGAAATCCCGGTGGACTGGGGCATGGGCGAGCACATGGCCTTCGCCTCTTTGGTGGCCAGCGGCTATCCGGTCCGTTTGTCGGGCGAGGATTGCGGCCGTGGGACCTTCACCCACCGCCACGCTGTCATTCATGATCAAAAGCGCGAGAAGTGGGACACAGGCACCTATGTGGCCCTGCAAAACGTGTCTGACAAGCAGGCACCGTTTGTGGTCATCGACTCGATCTTGTCCGAAGAAGCGGTGCTGGCCTTTGAATACGGCTACGCTTCCAACGACCCCAACACCCTGGTGATCTGGGAGGCGCAGTTTGGCGACTTTGCCAACGGCGCACAGGTTGTGATTGACCAGTTCATCGCCTCTGGCGAAGTCAAGTGGGGCCGTGTCAATGGCATCACCTTGATGCTGCCACATGGTTACGAAGGTCAGGGCCCTGAGCACAGCTCGGCCCGCGTGGAGCGCTTCATGCAGTTGGCTGCCGATACCAACATGCAACTGGTGCAGCCCACCACGGCCAGTCAGATCTTCCATGTGCTGCGTCGCCAGATGGTGCGCAACCTGCGCAAGCCCTTGGTCATCTTTACCCCGAAGTCTCTGCTGCGCAACAAAGACGCGACATCGCCTGTGTCCGAGTTCACACATGGCAGTTTTCAGACGGTGATCCCAGAGATCAAAACGCTCAAGACCGACAAGGTCAAGCGCGTGGTGGCTTGTTCGGGCAAGGTCTACTACGACCTGGTCAAGCACCGCGAAGCCAAGGGTGCGGACGACGTGGCAATCATCCGCGTGGAACAGCTCTACCCCTTCCCTCACAAGGCCTTTGCAGCCGAGCTGAAAAAGTACCCCAACACCACCGACATCGTGTGGTGCCAGGACGAGCCGCAAAACCAGGGGGCCTGGTTCTTCATCCAGCACAACATCCACGAGAACATGCAGGGTGGCCAAAAGCTCGGTTACGCCGGTCGCGCCGCCTCGGCCTCGCCAGCCGTGGGTTATTCGCACCTGCACCAGGACCAGCAAAAGGCGCTGATTGAAGCGGC
The DNA here is from genome assembly GCA_903932865.1 of uncultured Burkholderiales bacterium. Classification (GTDB taxonomy): domain Bacteria; phylum Pseudomonadota; class Gammaproteobacteria; order Burkholderiales; family Burkholderiaceae_C; genus Limnohabitans_A. Next base: position 446,766 of record CAIZHQ010000015.1, on the reverse strand, counting down.
ATTTGCCAAACTCAAAGGCTTCGTGCTGACCAAGTGAAGCGGCTTCTGGTGCTGAGTGTTCAGCGTCAGGCCCTTCGCGCCAATCCTCCCGTACACCTTCTAAACGTACAACGCATAACGGAAAAATCATGGCAATCGTAGAAGTCAAAGTTCCCCAACTGTCCGAGTCCGTGGCCGAGGCCACCATGCTGCAGTGGAAAAAGAAAGTCGGCGACACCGTGGCGGCCGACGAGATCCTGATCGAGATCGAAACCGACAAGGTCGTGCTCGAAGTGCCCGCACCTGCTGCTGGTGTGTTGTCTGAAATCCTTCAGGCTGACGGTGCCACGGTGGCCGCGGAGCAGCTGATCGCCCGCATCGACACCGATGGCAAAGTGGCCGCTGCCGCTCCAGCAGCAGCGCCTGCCGCTGCAGCAACACCGGCTGCTGCACCCGCAGTGGCCAGCCCCAGCATGGCCGGTGTGGCCATGCCCGCTGCCGCCAAGCTGATGGCCGACAACAGCCTGGTCGCTGGCTCGGTGCCAGGCACCGGCAAAGACGGTCGCGTGACCAAGGGCGATGTGCTGGCCGCTGTGGCCGGTGGTGTCAAAACGACCGCCGCCGTGATCCCCACGGGTGTGCCCACCAAGGCCTTGCCTCAGGTGTCTGGCCCTGCCGTGGATTTGGGCGAGCGCCCAGAGCAGCGCGTGCCCATGACCCGGCTGCGTGCCCGCGTGGCTGAGCGTTTGCTGCAGTCGCAGTCGACCAACGCCATCCTGACGACGTTTAACGAAATCAACATGGCCCCGGTCATGGACATGCGCAAGCGCATGCAAGAGCGTTTTGAGAAGGAACACGGCTGCAAGCTGGGCTTCATGAGCTTCTTCGTCAAGGCCGCTGTACACGCCCTCAAGAAGTTCCCCGTGCTCAACGCCTCGGTGGATGGCAACGACATCGTCTACCACGGTTACTTCGACATCGGCATCGCGGTGGGCTCGCCACGAGGCTTGGTGGTGCCCATCTTGCGCAACGCCGACCAAATGAGCTTTGCCGACATTGAGAAGAAGATCGCTGAATTCGGCCATAAAGCCAAAGACGGAAAGCTGGGCATGGAAGAGATGACCGGCGGAACGTTCTCGATCTCCAACGGCGGCACCTTCGGCTCGATGATGTCCACCCCCATCATTAACCCCCCGCAGTCAGCGATCTTGGGCGTGCACGCCACCAAAGACCGCGCCATGGTGGAAAACGGCCAGGTTGTGGTTCGCCCCATGAATTACTTCGCCATGTCGTATGACCACCGCATCATCGACGGCCGAGAAGCCGTGCTGGGCTTGGTCGCCATGAAGGAGGCGCTGGAAGACCCAGCCCGCTTGCTGTTCGACATCTAAACCCCCTTGTTTTGAATGCCCCCTGCCGAGGGGGTGTTTCCCACACAGAAGACCCATCCCATGAGCAAACAATTCGACGTCGTCGTCATCGGCGGTGGCCCCGGTGGCTACATTGCGGCCATTCGCGCAGCCCAACTCGGTTTCCAGGTCGCCTGTGTTGACGAGTGGAAAAACGCAGCCGGTGGCCCAGCCCCTGGCGGCACCTGCACCAACGTGGGTTGCATCCCCTCCAAGGCCTTGTTGCAGTCCAGTGAACACTTTGACCATGCCAACCACCACTTCGCCGAGCATGGCATCTCCGCCACTGGCGTGAAGATGGACATCGCCAAAATGCTGGCGCGCAAAGACATGGTGGTGAAGCAAAACAACGATGGCATCTTGTATTTGTTCAAGAAAAACAAGGTCACCTTCTTCCACGGCCGCGGCAGCTTTGTGGGCCAAGCCGAAGGCGGCTACACCATCCATGTGGCCGGCAAGACCGAAGAGGACATCACGGCCAAAAACGTCATCATTGCCACCGGCTCCAACGCCCGAGCCTTACCCGGCACACCCTTTGACGAAGTCAATGTCTTGTCCAACGACGGCGCTTTGCGTTTGGAAAGTGTGCCCAAAAAACTGGTCTTGATCGGCTCCGGCGTGATCGGTCTGGAAATGGGCTCGGTCTGGCGGCGGCTGGGCGCAGAGGTCACCATCCTTGAAGGCTTGAGCGTCTTCCTCGGCGCGGTGGACGAGCAAATCGCCAAAGAAGCCAAGAAGGCCTTTGACAAGCAAGGCTTGAAGATCGAGTTGGGCGTCAAAGTGGGCGAGATCGTGAACGGCAAAAAAGGTGTAACGGTGAACTACACCAATGCCAAGGGCGAAGCCGTGGTGCTGGACACCGACAAACTGATCATCTCGATTGGCCGTGTGCCCAACACCATCGGTTTGAACACCGAGGCCGTCGGCCTGCAGGTGGACGAGCGCGGCGCGGTGGTGGTGGACGCTGAATGCAAAACCAACTTGCCTGGTGTGTGGGCGGTGGGCGACGTGGTCCGCGGCCCGATGCTGGCGCACAAAGCCGAGGAAGAGGGCGTGGCCGTGGCCGAGCGCATTGCTGGCCAACACGGTCACGTCAACTTCAACACCATCCCCTGGGTCATTTACACCAGCCCAGAAATTGCGTGGGTGGGTCGCACCGAGCAGCAGCTCAAAGCCGACGGCGTGGCTTACAAGGCGGGCTCTTTCCCTTTCCTGGCCAACGGCCGTGCCCGCGCTTTGGGCGATACCACCGGCATGGTGAAAATGCTGGCCGATGCCACCACCGACGAAATCCTGGGCGTGCACATTGTGGGCCCATCGGCTTCCGAGCTGATTGCCGAGGCCGTGGTGGCCATGGAATTCCGCGCCAGCGCGGAAGACATTGCCCGCATTTGCCATGCGCATCCTAGCTTGAGCGAATCCACCAAAGAGGCCGCTTTGGCGGTGGACAAGCGCACACTGAACTTCTGAGTCCTTGTTGCCTGCGGCACTGTGGTTTGGGGTGAGTTGGGTTAAAGTTCTGCATCCCTGAAAACCCGGGCTTGGTCCCGGGTTTTGTTTTTGAACTGAAGAGCAAGTCAGCCATGTCCGTTCGTGAAGTTTACGAAGAAGAGCTCCAAAAACGGGGCTACCAAAGCGACCCCGCTCAATGGCGGGCCATCGAGGCGTTGGAGCGGTGCGCCAGCGAGTGGACCGCTTACCAAGCCAAGCGTTCAGGTCTGCTGGGAAAATTCTTCGCCCGCTCTGAGATTCCGCAAGGGGTGTACATGTTTGGCGGAGTGGGGCGTGGCAAGAGCTTTTTGATGGACTGCTTTTTTGCGGCACTCCCCATTCAGCGCAAAACCCGATTGCATTTTCACGAGTTTATGCGCGAAGTGCACCGCGAGCTGACCGCTATCCAGGGCACCGTGAACCCGCTGGACGAACTGGGCAAGCGCATGGCCAAGCGTTATCAGCTGATTTGCTTTGATGAATTCCATGTGGCCGACATCACCGATGCGATGATCTTGCATCGGCTGCTGTTGGCGCTGTTTGACAACGGCGTGGGCTTTGTCACCACCTCCAATTTTGAACCCGACGGCTTGTACCCTGGGGGCCTGCACCGTGACCGCATTTTGCCCGCCATTGCTTTGTTGAACCAGCGCATGCAGGTGTTGAATGTGGACAACGGCACCGACTACCGCCGCCGCACCTTGGAGCGGGTCAAGCTCTACCTCTCGCCACTCGGTGAGCAGGCCGATGCCGAGATGAACGACGCCTTCAACCGCCTCGCCACCGGCCCCGACGAAGACCCGGTGCTGCACATCGAAGCGCGTGACATCACTGCCAAACGCCGTGCGGGGGATGTGGTCTGGTTTGATTTTCGCGCCATTTGCGGCGGTCCGCGTTCGCAAAATGACTACCTGGAAATCGCCACGCAATACCACACGGTCTTGCTCAGCAATGTGCCGCACATGCCCGTGAGCATGGCGTCTGAAGCGCGGCGCTTCACCTGGTTGATCGATGTGTTGTACGACCGCCGTGTCAAATTGATCATGTCGGCGGCTGTACCCCCCGAGGGTCTTTACACCAGCGGTCCGATGTCGCACGAGTTTCCACGCACCATCTCGCGTTTGCATGAGATGCAGTCCAGCGAGTTTCTGGCACTGGAACACCGCACGGTGGACACGCACCTCACATGAGACGCGTATTTTTGAACGGGTGTTGCGGTTTGGCGCTGAGCCTGTTGACGGGCTTGGGCGTTCAGGCGCAAACAGACCAGACAGAAACCTTGACTGCCCCGATAGCGCATTCGGAAAGGCCGATGCTGAACGCACAGAAACCATTGGCTTCGGCCCCCAACCCCGATGAGGTGCCCGAGGCCATCGCACGCCAGCGACAGGTACTGGCAGCACAACGCAGCGACATCGTGCAAGCCGAGCAGAAGCAGCAAGCCGCGTGTTGGCAAAAATTTGCTGTCAATGGCTGCTTGCGCGAAGCTCGGCTCGCCCGAAGACAAGCTTTGGCGCCCTTGCGCCAGCAGGAGTTGACCTTGAACGCGCAAGAGCGCTCGTGGCGCAACGAGCAACGCGAACGGCGTTTGCAAGTCAAGCAAGCCGAGACGCCTCAGGGGGCTCCATGAGCGAAGACAGCCCCAGCGATGTGTCCAAAGCACCGTCAGTTGATTTGCGTTCACCCCAACGCCAGCTGATCGAATGGCAAATCGAGCATGCCGACCTGGATGCCCTGATTGACCAAGCCGTGTCTGTGCCCGTTCAGCTCGATGAACTGAGCTTGCGCCGCATGAAAAAACGCCGCTTGGCCCTGCGTGACCAGATCGTTCAACTGCAAACTCAGTTGTCCCCCAAGGAACCCGCTTGAGTTTGCTCGATCAGCGGGTGGCCGAAACCCTGTCCAGTCACGGGGCTTTGGCGCAAACCGTGCCGGGTTTTCAGCCTCGGCAGGGTCAGACCGACATGGCCATGGCGGTCAGTCGCACGGTACAAGACGGCGGCCAGTTGGTGGTGGAGGCAGGCACGGGCACGGGCAAGACCTACGCCTATCTGGTGCCGGTCTTGCTGAGTGGTCAGCGGGCGCTGGTGTCCACGGCCACCAAGGCGCTGCAAGACCAATTGTTCTCTCGCGACATCCCGCGGTTGGTCGAGGTGCTGGGTTTGCCCATTCGGGTGGCTTTGCTCAAAGGGCGTGGCAATTACCTGTGCCTGCACCGCATGGACCAAGCCCGGCACAGCCCCGATTCGGCGCAACCCGGGGCGCAAAAGGCCTTGGCCAAGATCGAGACTTGGGCGCAATCCACCCGCAGCGGCGACATGGCCGAGCTGACGGGTTTGGACGAGCGCTCCTCGTTGTGGCCGCTGGTCACCTCCACACGCGACAACTGCCTGGGCTCAACCTGCCCGCGCTACCGTGCTTGCCACGTCAACCTGGCGCGCAAAGAGGCCATGGCCGCGGATGTGGTGGTCATCAACCACCATCTTTTCTTTGCGGACATGGCGGTGCGCGAGTCGGGTGTGGCCGAGTTGCTGCCCAACGTGCGCGTGACCGTGTTTGACGAGGCCCACCAGCTCAACGAGATCGGGGTGAATTTTCTGGGCAAACAACTGTCCACGGTGCAGTTGCACGAGCTGGTGCGCGACGTGCTGGCCACCGGTTTGCAGTTGGCGCGTGGCCTGGTCGATTGGCAAACCCTGAGCGCAGGCTTGGAAAAAGCTGCCCGCGATTGGCGCTTGGCCGCTGGCCAGCACCGCGGATCTGTGCGTTTGCGTTGGATGGGGCAGCACCCCGAGGGGGTGGCCCCAGACGAGTGGTCAGGTGCACTGCAAGCGGTGTCGAGCGCCTTGGTGGATTTGCAGAACGGCTTGGACATGGTGACCGAGCTGGCCCCCGACTTTCAGCGACTGAGCGAGCGCACCCGTGAGCTGATGCAGCGCGCCGCCTTGTTCACCGAAACGCCCAACCCTGAGGGCGTGCGCTGGGCCGAGGTGAGTGCGCAACTGCGCCTGATCGAGTCGCCGTTGGACATCGCACAGGCCTTTTCTGCCCTGACCCGTAAGGTGTCTATGAGATCGGACACCGAGGCCGACCCGCCCGCTGATGCCGATTCTCTGGAGGCCTTGATGGCAGGGGATCCTCGACACGCTGCAGGAAACCCTGCGGCGGCTGGGCATGCGCCGGCAGGACCTGGGCCGGGTGTGGGTCAGCGGGCTTGGATTTTCACTTCGGCCACTTTGGGTGACGAGCCGAGTTTGCGATGGTTCACCGAGCCTTGCGGCCTCAGCTCGGCCGAAGTCATGCAGGTCAACAGCCCTTTTGACTATGCACAGCAAGCGGCCCTGTATGTGCCGCCGCACCTGCCTCGCCCGGGTGACCCGGGCCATGCCCACCAAGTGGCCGCTTTGGTGCTGGAGGCGCTGGCGATTTTGGGCGGAAGAACCCTGGTTTTGACCACCACCTTGAACGCGATGCGCAGCATTGGCGAGCAACTGCAAGCGCAGTGCGAGGGCGGCGTGCAGGTGCTGGTGCAGGGCCAAAGCCCCAAACGACGCTTGATGGAGCGTTTTCGAGAAGGGGGAGGGCGTGGCGATGCGCAGGGCCGCATGGGTTGCGTGCTGGTGGCCTCGGCCTCATTTTGGGAGGGCTTCGATGTGCCCGGGGATGCGTTGCAACTCGTGATCATCGACAAGCTGCCTTTTCCGCCCCCTGGTGATCCGCTGTTTGAGGCACGCAGCCAGCGCATCACGCAACAGGGCAAGAGCGCTTTTGCCGACCATGCCTTGCCCGAAGCGGCGGTGTCACTCAAACAAGGGGCAGGGCGCTTGATTCGCAGCGAAAGCGATCGTGGCATTTTGGTGGTGTGCGACAACCGGCTGAGCACCATGTCTTATGGTCGCCGCTTGGTGCGGGGTTTGCCCGCCATGCGCCGCTTGGAAGACCACGCCGCTTTTGTGCAAGCGCTGCGTCAGCTCACCACAGACGCCAGCCACCCGAGCGTTTGATCTCTGCGCCATCGGTGAGCAAGAAGGCCGACTTCGGGAAGTTGGTTTCCAGCACACGCTTGGCATCGTTGCTCAGCGCCGACATGCCCATGGCCTTGTAAGAGCTGATCAAAATGGCCAGGGCCTCTTCATGGGCAGGCACACCCTGGTAGTCGGCAATGGCCTGCTGCGCCCGGTTGATGGCCGCCACATGTGCGCCCCGGCTGGCATAGAAACGGGCCACATGCACCTCGTAGGCCGCCAGCGAGTTGATGATGTAGGTCATGCGCTGCCGTGCATCAGCGCTGTATTTGGAGTCCGGAAAGCGTGTGCTCAAATCGCGAAAGGCCTCGAAGGAATCTTTTGCCGCCTTTTGGTCGCGCTCGGAGAGGTCTTGACGCGTGATGAAAGAGAACAAACCCAGGTTGTCGTTGAAGTTGACCAGGCCTTTGAGGTAAAGCGCATAGTCCAAGGCCGGGCTGGTGGGGTGCAGTCGGATGAACCGGTCCAGCGTGGCGATCGCCTGGATCTTGTCGCCTGTTTTGTACTGGGCGAAAGCCTTGTCGATCTGTGCTTGTTGGGCAAGGGCCGTGCCTGCGGCGCGGCCTTCGAGTTTTTCGTAATAGCCAATGGCCTTGTCCCAGGCACCCGCACTCGCCTCGTCGCGGGCTTCGCTGTAGATTTTTTCAGGGCTCCAGCCCACCGTCAGGTCCTTGGGGGTGTTGGCACAGCCACTCAGAAGGAGTCCCATGGCCAAAACCAGGCCAGCTGGAACCATCGATAATCTGAAGTTTTGCATCTGTGACACCTTGATTGTTGAACCCTTTGATTATATCGACCGACCCCGAAATGCATGACCCCGGCGAGCTCTCTGAAGAGGCCGAGCCCGCGCTGGAAGCGTCACAAGAAGAGGTGCGCACGGCAGCAGTCCCTGTGACCCTGCATGGCCAGCGGCTGGACAGGGTGCTGGCACAGTTGGTGCCCGAGTTCTCGCGCAGTTATTTGCAGCAATTGATCGAGCAAGGCGAGGCGTTGATCGATGGCCGCGTGACCACCAAGGTGTCGGCCAAGGTGCGGCTGGGGCACCTGCTCCAAATCACCTTGCGTGCCACGCCGCAGTCGCAAGCCTTTGTGCCTGAGGCCATGCCCATCGATGTGGTGTACGAAGATGCTGACCTGCGCGTGATCCACAAACCGGCTGGTTTGGTGGTGCACCCGGCTCCAGGCAACTGGCGCGGCACGCTGCTCAATGGCTTGCTGGCCTTGGACCCGTTGGCCAGTGAAGTACCCCGCGCAGGCATCGTGCACAGGCTGGACAAGGACACCAGCGGCCTCATGGTCGTGGCCCGCACGCGCCAAGCCATGGACGCGCTGGTGGCCCAGATTGCTGCGCGGCAAGTGCACCGCCAATACGTGGCCTTGGGGCACAAAAACTGGACCGGCCCGTCACCTCGCACGCTGGAGGCCGCCATCGGCCGAGACCCGGCCAACCGTCTGCGCATGGCCGTGGTGGACTTGGCCCACCAATCGGGCAAAACAGCGGCCACCACCTTCGATTTGCTGGCCCAAGGTGAGCGCTGTTGCTTGGTGCGATGCACCTTGCACACGGGGCGCACGCACCAGATTCGGGTGCACATGTCGCACCTTGGACACCCCTTGCTGGGCGACGCGGTGTACGGTGGCGCCCCCCTGGGTGGCATCTCGCGCCAAGCCTTGCATGCCTGGCGATTGGCCTTTGAGCACCCGATCACCGGCCAGAGCATCGACCTGACGTCGGCTTTGCCCGAGGACATGGCCCAGGCCATGCAAAATTCGGGCCTCAGTTACAATTTGCTCCCTTGACGCGCCACTGAGGCCGTTGTGACCGACCCTTTTCAGAGGGTCTTTGGCAGTACTGAACTGCCATGTCCACACGCCGTGAGGCGTTTTGCCACTTCGCCGTGAGGCGTTTTTTTTCCGAAAGACCGACACCATGAATACGGCGCAAGCCAAGCGTGTCCTGGAAACTGCCTTGCTCACAGCAGGCCAGCCTTTGTCGCTGCGCGACTTGCGCGTGTTGTTTGACGATGCGCTCGGGGCCGACACCCTGCGGCTGATGCTGCAAGACCTGGAACTTGAATGGGCGGGCAAAGGCCTGGAGCTGACCCGCGTGGCCAGTGGGTGGCGTTTTCAGAGCCGCCCGGAGTTGCGTGTTTACTTAGACCGCCTCCACCCTGAAAAGCCTCCCAAATACACCCGTGCTGTACTGGAAACCCTGGCCATCATCGCCTACCGCCAACCGGTCACACGGGGCGACATGGAAGACATCCGCGGTGTGGCCATCGGCTCGCAAATCATCAAGCAGCTGGAAGACCGTGGCTGGGTCGAGGTCATCGGCCACCGTGAAACGGTGGGCCGTCCCAGTTTGTTTGCCACCACCCGCCAGTTTCTGGACGATCTGGGTCTGGCCTCATTGGACCAATTGCCCTTGCTCTCCCAAGTCGACTCGCCCATGTCGACCCTGGCCGGCATGCTGGACGAGTCCCCAGCGCAGGCCAGCCTTTCGCTCGAAGAGGCCTTGGCCGAGTCTGCTGAACCGACGTTGGTGGGTGAACTCAGCTCTGCCGCGCGCGCTCACGCAGCCCCCAATGCCCTCCCAAATGAGCTTTCCAGCGATCCTTCCAGCCCTGTATTGAGCGACCCGCTCGGCGATCAACCACTTGACGCCAATGTGTACGACGTGGACCCCGCCAACTCTGGCCACGGCCAAGAAAAAACCCCCACATGAACGATTCTTCCTCCAAAGCGCAGGGCCAGCGCTCTGGCGTTTACGCCACCCGCAAAACGGGTGCAACCGCATCGGCCCCCACCGCGTACAAGGCAATTGACCTGGCCGATGTGGTGTCTGGTCAGTTCGATGACGAGGATGCCGCCGACGCGGTGGCCCAAGAGCTGGGCAAGCGCGTGCTCGCCCCTCAAACCGACTCACCCAAACTGCACAAGGTGCTGGCCCAGGCCGGCATGGGGTCGCGTCTGGAGATGGAAAAACTCATCACCGAAGGCCGCATCGCCGTGAACAACGAACTCGCGCATGTGGGCCAGCGTGTGCAATACGGCGACCAGATCAAGGTTGACGGCAAGCCGATCCGTATCCGCATCGATCCGCCGCCCGCCCGTGTGATCGCTTACCACAAACCCGCTGGTGAGATCGTCAGCCACGATGACCCGCAAAACCGTCCTTCGGTGTTTCGCAAACTGCCACGCCTGCAAAACGGCAAATGGCAGTCGGTGGGCCGATTGGACCTGAACACCGAAGGCTTGCTGCTGTTCACCAGTTCGGGTGAGCTGGCCAACCAGCTCATGCACCCGCGTTTTGGTCTGGAGCGCGAATACGCCGTGCGAGTTCTGGGTGCGCTCAGTAAGGACGAAAAACAAAAGCTGTTGGACGGCGTGATGCTCGATGACGGTCCGGCCCAGTTCGGCTCGATCGAAGACGGTGGTGGTGAGGGTTCCAATTGCTGGTACCGCGTGACCATTTCTGAAGGCCGCAACCGCGAAGTGCGGCGCATGATGGAATCCGTCGGTCATGCGGTCAGTCGGCTGATCCGCATCCGTTATGGCGCGATGGTGCTGCCGCACGGTTTGCGCCGTGGCGCTTGGCTGGAACTTGACGAGGCTGATATTCGCGCCTTGATGCGGGCGGCGGGCACGAGCGAGCGTGCCCGCCCCGTCACGGAGCAGCCGACACGCACCAACCGTAACGACCGCCGCCCCCGCACCGGTGGTCAAGGTCGTGCGGGCACGGCTGTGCCCCGTGCCAAACCGGCCGCCAAACCCAACCAGGCCCCGGGGGGATCTGGCTTGCATGCCAAATCTGATGTCCCGAAAAGCGAGGCCAAGTACATTGGCGCCGAAAGTTTCAACCGTCTGAAAAAAGCGCCAGCCACGCCGGGCCGGGGTGGCCGGGGCGGCGGTGGTCGCAGTCGTTGAGCATGGGCTTTGAGCTGTCTTGACAGCTCACGGTGGCCCAATCCCGTGTCCCCTGTCAGTTCATCGGCAGGCAGGGCCATTTTGTCACCCACTCAGGTTAGAATGATGAGCTTTGTCTCAGGGCAAAAACAGTTAAAAATCACCTCTTAACAGGAAAAAACCATGGCCATCGAACGCACTCTCTCCATCATCAAGCCTGACGCCGTTGCCAAGAACGTCATCGGCCAAATTTATGCCCGATTCGAAGCCGCGGGCCTCAAAGTGGTCGCTGCCAGAATGGCCCACCTCTCGCGCGGCGAGGCTGAGCAGTTTTACGGCGTGCACAAAGAGCGTCCTTTCTTCAAGGACCTGGTGGATTTCATGATCTCCGGCCCTGTCATGATCCAGGCCCTCGAGGGCGAGAACGCCATTGCCAAAAACCGTGACCTGATGGGTGCTACCGATCCTAAGAAAGCCGCCGCCGGTACCATCCGTGCTGACTTTGCTGACAGCATCGATGCCAACGCCGTTCATGGTTCCGATGCACCTGAAACTGCAGCCGCTGAAGTTGCGTTCTTCTTTGCTGGCATGAACGTGTACACGCGCTGAACGCGTCGCGGACCGCACGCGCCCCTGCGCCTTGACCCCATGACGACCAACCTTCTTGAATTCGACCTGGAAGGTTTGGCCGTTTTTTGTGAGGGTCTGGGCGAAAAGCGTTTTCGGGCCACCCAGTTGTTCCGCTGGATTCACCAGCGGGGCACTGCAAATTTTGATCAGATGAGCGATTTGGCCAAGTCCTTGCGCCACAAGCTCCAGTCTCAGGCGCACGTCGCGCCGCTCCCACTCATCAGTCAACACATTTCAGACGACGGCACCATCAAATGGTTGTTTGACGTTGGCGATGGCAACGCCATCGAATCGGTGTTCATCCCAGAAGACGATCGGGGCACCTTGTGCATTTCGTCTCAGGCAGGTTGCGCTGTGGGCTGCCGATTTTGCTCCACTGGCCACCAAGGTTTCAGCCGCAACCTCACCACCGGCGAGATGCTTTCCCAGCTGTGGTTTGCCGAGCACTTTTTGCGCCAACACCTCAAAACCGATGAGCGCGTCATCTCCAATGTGGTGATGATGGGCATGGGCGAGCCGCTGCAGAACTATTCGGCCTTGGTTCCCGCGTTGCGGGCCATGCTCGACGACCACGGTTACGGCCTGTCGCGCCGCCGCGTCACTGTGTCCACATCTGGCGTCGTGCCCATGATTGAGCGCTTGTCGGGCGATTGTCCTGTCGCGCTGGCCGTGTCGCTGCACGCCCCTGTTGATGCGCTGCGCGACAACCTGGTGCCGCTCAACCGCAAATATCCGATTGATGAACTCATGCAGGCATGTATTGGTTATCTGGCCCATGCGCCGCGCGACTTCATCACCTTTGAATACTGCATGCTCGACAGCGTCAACGACCAGCCCGAGCACGCCAGCGCCTTGATTGACTTGGTGCAAAAACACGCCCGCCAGGGCCTGCGCTGCAAGTTCAACCTCATTCCCTTCAACCCCTTTCCGGCCTCCGGTTTGCTGCGCTCACCCCTGGTCCGCGTGCAGGCCTTTGCCAAGCAGTTGCAAGACGCCGGTTTGGTCACCACTGTGCGCAAAACCCGTGGTGATGACATCGATGCGGCCTGCGGCCAGCTGGCCGGTGATGTGAAAGACCGAACCCAAGTGCAATCGCGTATGGCCGAGCAGCGCACCATCGCTTTGGTGCCCCTGTCCGCTGTGACTTTTTCGGAGCCCCGACATGACACCAAGCCTAAAAACTGAGTCCGAACCCCAAGTCGGCAGTTCTGAGCCCCATGTTTTGGCCCTGACGGCCGGGCAGTTGCTGCGAAAAGCGCGTTTGAAGGCGGGCATACACCTGGCCGTTTTGTCCGTCACCTTGAAAGTGCCGGTGCGTCAACTGGAAGCTTTGGAGGCGGATCAGCTTGACCCAGGCAAAGGCCCTGTCTTCTACCGGGGCTTGGCTTCCAGCGTTTGCCGTTACCTGCAAACCGACGCCGCTCCGATTTTGGCCTTGTTACCGCCAACGACCTCCCAGCTTGAGCCATTGCGAAGCACCATCCAGCCTTTGGCGGATGAGGGTTCTGTGGGCAACTCTGGTTTGTCTTGGGGCCGCATGGCTTCATCCAAAGTGGTCTGGAGTGCCACTTTCATGCTGTTTTTGACAGGCGCGTTGCTCTGGTTGCCCGGTCCGTCCCAATGGGCTTGGTTGGAAGACGTCAAATCCTTGATGGCTGACGAGGTGGTTTCTCAAGAAGTCGGCGAACCGGTCCCGCTGCCTGTTTTGGGTTTGACATCGCCCTCCTTTGAGGCTTCTGATGCAAAACCCACGCAGGCGCCAGCGTCTTCGGTCTCGAATGCTCACAATGCTGCAACGACCCCGGTGGTTGCAGAGACCGTTGCCCCTCAGGGTTCGCCATGGATGCCTGCCAATCCCGCAACACCCATGGCATCATCTTCCGCTGGCCGTTCTGATGCATCGCCCGAATGGGTGTTTTCCGCTTCGGGCGACAGTTGGCTTGAAGTGCGCAACGCGCAAAAAGCGGTGGTCTGGAGTGGTGTGGTCAAGGCCGGCGAAAGCACCCGCATCCAGAGCCCTTTGCCAGTGAGTGTGGTGGTCGGGCGTGCCCAGGTGGTCACCGCCACGCTGCGCGGCCAAGCTTTTGACCTCAAGCCCCACACCCAGGTGACGGTGGCCCGTTTTGAAGTGAAGGAGTGAACATGACATCCGCAAACTTGCTGTTGAGCCCTGAGCCCATTGCCATCGCCCGTCCAGCGGTTCGGCGCAGTCGCCAGTCCCAAGTGGTTTGGGGCTCGCGCGTGGTCACCGTGGGCGGCGGCGCCCCAGTGCGCGTGCAGTCCATGACCAACACCGACACGGTCGACGTCATTGGCACCGCCATTCAGGTCAAGGAGTTGGCCATTGCAGGCTCCGAGATGGTGCGCATCACCGTCAACACACCTGAGGCCGCACAAGCCGTTCCCCACATCCGCGACCAGCTCGACAAGATGGGCATTGACGTGCCCCTGATTGGCGACTTCCATTACAACGGCCACCGTCTTTTGACCGATTACCCGGCGTGCGCCGAGGCGCTTTCGAAATACCGCATCAACCCCGGCAACGTGGGCAAGGGCGATAAGCGCGATGTGCAATTTGGTCAGATGATCGAAGCGGCCATGCGATACAACAAAGCCATCCGCATCGGCGTCAATTGGGGCAGTCTCGACCAGGAGTTGTTGGCCGAGCTGATGGACATCAACAGCCAGCGTGCCCAACCCTGGGAAGCGCGCCAGGTCATGTACGAAGCGCTGATTTCATCGGCCATCTCCTCTGCCGAGCGCGCTGAAGCCATGGGCTTGAACGGTGCGCAGATTGCGCTCTCCTGCAAGGTCTCAGGGGTGCAAGATTTGATCGCTGTTTACCGTGAGTTGGGCCGCCGCACGGACTACGCCTTGCACCTGGGCCTGACCGAGGCGGGCATGGGCACCAAAGGCACGGTGGCTTCGGCAGCGGCTTTGTCGGTCTTGCTCCAAGAAGGCATTGGCGACACCATCCGCGTCTCGCTCACGCCCCAGCCGGGTGAAGCCCGCACGCAGGAGGTGGTGATCGCCTCTGAAATTTTGCAGTCCTTAGGCTTGCGTATTTTTGTGCCCAGCGTCACAGCTTGCCCGGGCTGCGGCCGCACGACCAGCAGCACATTTCAAGAACTGGCCAAACAAATTGACGATTTTTTGCGTGCCCAGATGCCCGTCTGGCGTGCGCTCTACCCTGGGGTGGAAAACCTCAAGGTGGCGGTAATGGGTTGCATCGTGAACGGCCCAGGCGAGAGCAAACATGCCGACATCGGCATCAGTCTGCCGGGCACCGGTGAGGCACCTGCAGCGCCGGTATTTATCGACGGTGAAAAGCGTTTGACTTTGCGCGGTGAAGGCATTGCGCAGGAGTTCCAGGTGCTGGTTGAAAACTACATTGAGAACCGTTTTGGTTCGGGATCTGCAGAACCAAAATGAGTGAACCGCTGAAAGAAAACGCCCCCAAGGTTGAAAAGACGGCCAAGGCCCAGAGGCTGGTCGGCGTCAAGGGCATGAACGACATCCTGCCGCCCGAGTCGGCACGTTGGGAATGGCTGGAGCAACAGGTGCGCGCTTTGATGGCACGTTACGCCTACCGCAACGTGCGCTTGCCCATCGTTGAGCCGACCGCCTTGTTTGTGCGCGGCCTGGGTGAAGTGACCGACATCGTTGAAAAGGAGATGTACTCCTTCGAAGACCGTTTGAACGGCGAGCAACTCACGTTGCGACCCGAAGGCACGGCCGGCTTGGTGCGCGCCGTCGTCGAGCACAACCTGTTGTACGAAGGCGGAAAGCGCCTGTATTACATGGGCCCGATGTTCCGTCATGAGCGTCCGCAGCGCGGCCGCTACCGCCAGTTTCACCAAGTCGGTGCCGAGGTGCTGGGTTTTGGTGGTGCCGAGGTGGATGCCGAACTCATCTTGCTGGCCAATGACTTGTGGAAGGTGTTGGGCCTGAAAGACGTGCGCTTGGAACTCAACAGTTTGGGCCAGCCCGCGGAGCGACAGGCCCACCGCGCAGCCCTGATTGCACACCTCGAAAAGCACAGCGATGTACTCGACGAAGAGGCCAAACGCCGTCTTTACAGCAACCCTTTGCGCATTCTGGACACCAAAAATCCGGCCTTGCAAAGCGTGGTCGAGGCTGCACCGCGCTTGCTCGATTTTTTGGGCGAAGCTTCGTTGGACCACTTCAACAAGGTCAAGGCGATTTTGGACGCCAATGGTGTGGCCTACAGCATCAATCCGCGCCTGGTGCGCGGCATGGATTACTACAACCTCACGGTGTTCGAATTCATCACCACCCGCTTGGGCTCGCAAGGCACGATTTGCGGCGGTGGCCGTTACGACTATCTGATTGAGCAAATTGGCGGCAAGCCTTCACCGGCTGTGGGTTGGGCACTGGGCGTCGAGCGCGTGCTCGAACTCATCCAGGAGCTGGGCGAGGCCTTGCCCGATCTGGCCCCCAATGTCTACGCCATCATCCCCGAGACTGCGGCCTTGCCGGTGGCCATGCAGGTGCTGCAAACCTTGCGCGCCTGTGGTGTGTCTGTCCAGATGCACGCTGGCAGCGGTGATGGCATGGGCAGCATGAAGTCCCAATTCAAAAAAGCCGATGCCTCAGGTGCGCATTTTGCCCTGGTCTTCGGTGCCGAAGAATTGGCCCAAGGCCTGGTGGCGGTCAAATCGCTGCGCGACGGTGCAGGTGCCCAGCGCACCGAGCCTCTGAACACTGTGGCCGCGTGGGCCCACAGCCTACAATCCGCACTTTGATGCGCTCATTTACTGACAAATACCATGGCCAAAGCCCTCGACCTTGAAGAACAAGAACAACTCGACCAGATCAAACACTTCTGGAAGAAATACGGCAACCTGATTTCCTGGGTGCTCATCGTCGTTTTAGGTGGCTATGCTTCCTGGAACGGGTACAAATACTGGCAACGCGACCAGGCGGCCAAGGCAGCTGTGCTGTTTGACGAAGTCGAGCGCGCAGTCACTGCCGGGGATGTGGCCCGTGTTGAGCGCAGTTTTGCCGACATGAAAGACAAGTTTGGGGGTACGCAATACGCCCATCAAGCTGCCTTGCTGGCGGCCAAGGCTTTGCAAGCCAAAGACAAGGCCGAAGCTGCCCGTGCTGCGCTGAAGTGGGTCGCTGAGGTGGCGCCCGATCCTGCTTACCGCGACATTGCTCGTTTGCGACTTTCTGCACTCTTGCTCGATGCCGGCTCCAACGACGAGGCTCTGGCCCAGTTGAGCGCCCCTTTTACCCCGGCCATGGCGGGTTTGGCCGCTGATTTGCGCGGCGATGTCATGCAGGTCAAAGGACAAAAAGGCGAAGCGGTCAGTGCCTATCAAAGCGCTTGGCAATTGTTGAGTGACAGTCCCGATTACAGGCGCTTGGTGCAAGCCAAGCTCAATGCTTTGGGCTTGGATCCAGAAACTGCCAGCCCGGCCACTGCAACAGGAAGTGCCAAGTGACACGTTTGTTCAACTCTCTGTGCAGCCGCTGGTTGGCTCTGACCAGTTTGTGCGTGTTGACGGCTTGTTCCAGTGCCCCCAACAAGCCACAACCTTCACCTTTGCCCAGTGTCAGCGGCTCTTGGAATGTGAAAAAGGCCTGGACCAACCAAATTGGCGAGGTCAGCACCCCCATCTTGGCCTCGGCCCATGGTCAGCAAGTGGCCGTGGCCTCAACGGCAGGCCAGTTGGCCTTGATCGATGCGGTCAGTGGACAGGATGTGTGGCGTTTGAATCTGGGTGCACCCATTCAAGCGGGTGTTGGCGGTGATGGTCAGCGCTTTGCAGTGGTCACGCGTAACAATGAACTGGTGACGGTCGTCGCCGGCCGGATCCTCTGGCGTCAAGCTTTATCGGCTTTGTCCTATACGCCGCCCTTGGTCGCCGGTGAACGTGTGTTCGTTTTGACGGGCGATCGGTCCGTGAGCGCCTTTGATGGGGCCACGGGCCAGAAACTCTGGACGCAACAGCGACCGGGTGACCCGCTGGTGTTGCGCCAAGCCGGTTTGCTGATGGCCGTGGGGGATCAGTTGCTGGTCGGCTGGGGCGGGCGCTTGGTCTCCTTGAACCCCTTGTCGGGCGCTGTGCGCTGGGAAACTCTGGTGGGCAGCACACGCGGCACCAACGAAGTGGAGCGCCTGGTCGATCTGGTCGCTGGGGCCAGCCGTGTGGGCAGTTCGGTCTGCGTCCGAGCATTCCAAGCAGCCGTGGCCTGTGTGGACGGCACCAATGGCCGCATGGCCTGGACCCGCGCAGCACAAGGTCACCAAGGTCTGGATGGTGACGTCCAAACCCTGTGGGGCGTCGAGTCTGACGGCAAGTTGCTTGCCTGGCAACGCGATTCGGGTGCGCCTCTGTGGACGCAAGATGCTTTGCGTTTTCGTGGCGTGAGCATGCCTTTGGCTTGGCGCCAAGCATTGGTTGTGGGCGATCAAGATGGCTGGGTGCATGCACTCGCGCCCAAAGACGGGCAGCCCTTGCAGCGCATCGGCACCGATGGCAGCGCCGTCACCGGCCGTCCTGTGGCTGTGGGTCAGACTTTGGTGGTGGTGACACGCACCGGGGGCGTCTTTGGATTTCGCCCGGAATGATGGATCGGAAAATTTTTAAGTGAAACCTGTACTGGCCCTTGTTGGCCGCCCGAATGTGGGCAAATCCACGCTGTTCAATCGGCTCACGAAAAGCCGTGACGCCATCGTCGCTGATTTTGCCGGCTTGACACGTGACCGCCATTACGGCAACGGCAAGCAAGGTCGCCAAGAATTCATTGTGATCGACACGGGTGGTTTTGAACCCGATGCCAGCAGCGGCATCTACAAAGAAATGGCCAAGCAAACGCAACAAGCGGTGGCGGAGGCCGATGTGGTGATTTTCGTGGTGGACGCCCGCGGCGGGCTGTCGGCGCAGGACCACGATATCGCCAACTATTTGCGCAAGGTCGGCAAGCCCTGTTTGCTGGTAGCCAACAAGGCCGAAGGCATGCTCGAAGGCATCCAACTGACCGAGTTTTATGAGTTGGGTCTGGGCGAGGTGATCGCTATATCGGCTGCGCATGGCCAAGGCACTCGCGGTTTAGTGGAGTTGGCCTTTGAACTGTTGAACCTGCCAGACGAGCCAGAAGAAACGGAAGAAGACCCTTCGGTCATCAAGTTGGCCGTGGCCGGTCGCCCCAACGTGGGCAAGTCCACCTTGATCAACACTTGGCTGGGCGAGGAGCGATTGGTGGCCTTTGACATGCCGGGCACCACCCGGGATGCAATTTCGGTGCCTTTTGAGCGCCAAGGCCAGAAGTTCGAACTGATCGACACCGCCGGTTTGCGTCGCAAAGGCAAGGTTTTCGAGGCCATTGAAAAGTTTTCAGTGGTCAAAACCCTGCAAGCGATTGAATCGGCCAACGTGGTCTTGCTCTTGCTCGACGCCGAGCAAGGTGTGACAGACCAGGACGCGCACATTGCTGGCTATGCACTGGAAAGTGGCCGGGCCATGGTGCTGGCCATCAACAAGTGGGATGCCGTCGACGAATACCAACGCCAGTTGGTGCAGCGCTCGATTGAAAACCGCTTGCCGTTTTTGAGCTTTGCCAACATGCACTTCATCTCGGCCAAAAAACGACAGGGGCTGGGCCCTGTTTGGGCCTCGATTGTGCAGGCGCACAAGTCGGCCATGTGCAAAATGAGCACGCCAATTCTGACGCGTTTGTTGCTTGAGGCTGTGCAGTTCCAGAGCCCCCAACGTGGCGGCATGTTCCGCCCTAAACTGCGTTATGCCCACCAAGGTGGCATGAACCCGCCCGTGATCGTGATCCACGGCAATTCGCTGGAGCACGTCACCGACACATACAAGCGCTTTCTGGAAGGACGCTTTCGCAAAGCCTTCAGCTTGGCCGGCACGCCAATGCGCATTGAAATGAAAACATCTACCAATCCTTTTGCAGACAAAGAATCCAGCTGAGAATTGAGGAATTCATATTTTCCTAAAATGTCGCCCCTTTCCCTGTGGTAAGGTCAAGGCTTCAAAACTTCTGAACACGGAGAATATCGTGAGCAATAAAGGTCAACTTTTGCAAGACCCCTTTCTGAACGCACTGCGCAAAGAGCACGTGCCCGTGTCCATTTACCTCGTCAACGGCATCAAACTTCAAGGCCAAATCGAGTCGTTCGACCAGTACGTTGTGCTTTTGCGCAACACAGTGACCCAGATGGTCTACAAACACGCCATTTCAACCATTGTTCCTGGTCGTTCCGTCACCTTCAGCACCCCAGAAACGGGTGAAATCACCGCTTGATGCGGGTTTTACTCGGCTGGCGGTGTGACACCGCAGCAGCAGGTTGTTGACATTGTCTGAAACATCTTCTACCCAACCCGCGCCGACCTTATTGGTCGGCGTTGACTTTGGGCTACCGCATTTCGATGGCCAGCTGCAAGAGCTGGGTCTGCTCGCTGAATCGGGCGGTCTGAAAGCCGTGGCGCGCCTGACCTGTAAGCGCAAAGCACCCGATCCGGCGCTGTTTGTCGGCAGCGGTAAGGCCGACGAAATCAAGGCGCTTGCCCTGATGCATGGGGCCGTCGAGGTTTTGTTTGACCAATCCCTCAGCCCCGCCCAACAGCGCAATTTGGAACGACACATCGGGCTGCCGGTGAATGACCGAACCTTGCTGATCCTGGAAATTTTCGGCCAACGTGCGCGCAGCCACGAGGGCAAATTGCAAGTGGAACTGGCGCGGCAGCAGTATTTGAGCACTCGTTTGGTGCGCCGTTGGTCGCACTTGGAACGGCAAAGTGGCGGTATTGGCATGCGGGGTGGCCCGGGGGAAACCCAGATCGAGTTGGATCGCCGCATGATCAACGACTCGATCAAGCGCATCAAGGAGCGCTTGGTCAAGGTCAAAAAGCAGCGCAACACCCAGCGGCGACAGCGCGAACGCCGCGACACGTTCAACATCTCGCTGGTGGGTTACACCAACGCAGGTAAATCCACGCTGTTCAATGCCCTGGTGAAGGCACGCGCCTACGCCGCTGACCAGTTGTTTGCCACCTTGGACACCACCACACGACAGCTCTATCTGGGTGAAGCAGGGCGCTCGGTGTCCTTGTCCGATACCGTGGGTTTTATCCGTGATTTGCCGCATGGCTTGGTCGAGGCCTTCCAGGCTACATTGCAAGAAGCCACGGAGGCGGATTTGCTGCTGCATGTGGTCGATGCAGCCAACCCGGATTTTCCCGAGCAGATGGCCGAGGTGCAAAAGGTATTGGCCGAGATTGGGGCTGATCAGGTGCCTCAGTTGCTGGTGTTCAACAAACTCGACGCCCTGGCCACCGACCGCTACCCCTTGCAGATGCAGGATTTGTACGAATTGGAAGGCGTGCCCGTGCCACGTGTTTTCCTGAGTGCGCAAAGCGGCGAGGGTCTGCCCCTGTTGCGCACGGCGCTGTCTGACATCGTGAAGGCGGCGCTGCCTCCAAGCCAGTCGGCAGAGCTTGATCCCCGTGACTTGTTCCGGGAATATCCCGGTGACCCGCCTTGAGTGGCCCTTAAATTCGGCACAATGCTGTTTCGTCATCCTGACAAAGACAAAGAATCATGAATTTTCACCTGCCAGCCCTGCGATGGTCCTTGCTGCCCGCCAAGATACGAGGCATGTTCAATCTGAACGACCCACGCTGGGGTCGTGACGATGACAAGTCTTCCGGTGACGCGGCCAACAAGCCATCAGGCGACACGCCACCACCCGGCCCCAAGCCTGAAGCGTGGCAACAACCGCCCGGACGCGGTCCTCAGCAGCAGCAAAGTGGCCCGCCTGATTTGGACGAGTTGTGGCGCGACTTCAACCGCAAACTCGGTCAGATTTTTGGCGGCAAGGGTGGACCTCAGCGTCCCCAAGGTCCTGGCGGGTCTGGTGGGGGATCGGGAGGGCCTGAAATTCCAGCCTTCATCAAGAACTTGGGCATTGGGGTCATTTTGGGTGGTGCCTTGCTGGTCTGGATGGCCACCGGTTTTTTCATTGTCCAAGAAGGTCAGCAGGCGGTGATCACCCAGTTTGGCAAATACCACTCGACTGTGAGCGCCGGTTTCAATTGGCGTTTGCCTTACCCAGTCCAGCGCCATGAACTCGTTTTTGTGACGCAAATCCGTTCGGTGGACATTGGCCGAGACAACATCATCAAAGCCACTGGCCTTCGTGAGTCGGCGATGCTGACCGAAGACGAAAATATCGTCGAGATCAAGTTTGCCGTTCAGTACCGATTGAACGACGCCCGCGCTTACCTGTTCGAAAGTCGTAACCCCACTGAAGCCGTGGTGCAGTCAGCTGAAACCGCCGTGCGCGAGGTGGTGGGCAAAATGAAAATGGATTCGGCTCTGGCCGAAGAGCGCGACCAGATTGCGCCTCGCGTGCGTGAAAAAATGCAAACCATCCTGGACCGTTACAAAGTTGGTATTGAGGTCGTGGGTATCAACTTGCAGCAAGGGGGCGTGCGCCCACCTGAGCAGGTACAGGCTGCTTTTGACGACGTGCTGAAAGCCGGACAGGAGCGCGAACGCGCCAAGAACGAAGCGCAAGCCTATGCCAACGACGTGATTCCCCGTGCCGTCGGTGCCGCCGCGCGTTTGAAGGAAGAAGCCGATGCTTACCGCGAACGCATCGTGGCCCAAGCCGAAGGTGATGCCCAGCGCTTCAAGACCATCTTGCCCGAGTACCAAAAGTCGCCCCAGGTCATGCGTGACCGCATGTACACCGACACCATGCAACAGATCTACAGCAATGTGACCAAGGTGCTGGTGGACAGCAAATCAGGCTCCAATCTCTTGTATTTGCCGCTCGACAAAATCATGCAACAAGTCACGCAAGTGGCCCCGCCCACAATGGATGTGCCCGCAGCCCCTGCCAATGCCGGCAGCAATGGCGCTGCGGACACCCGCTCACGAGACCTCGAGCGTTCGCGTAGCCGCGATCCACGATAAGGAATAAGACAATGAATCGCATCGGATTGTGGATTTCGAGTTTGCTGGTGGTGTTCGCGCTGCTCAGCTCTACGTTGTTCGTGGTGGACCAGCGCCAGTTTGGCGTGGTCTACGCTTTGGGCCAGATCAAGGAAGTGATCACCGAGCCGGGACTGCACTTCAAGTTGCCGCCTCCACTGCAAAACGTCAATTACATCGACAAGCGTTTGTTGACGCTGGACAGCCCCGACAACGAGCCCATGCTCACGGCTGAAAAGCAGCGAGTGGTGATTGACTGGTATGTGCGCTGGCGCATCACCGACCCGATGGCCTACATCCGCAACGTAGGTCTGGATGAGAAGGCAGGTACCAACCAGCTCAACCGCGTGGTACGCAACGCTTTCCAAGAAGAGATCAACAAACGCACCGTCAACGAGCTGCTGTCTCTCAAGAGGGAAGAGCTGATGGACGACGTCAAAGCCGCCGTGCTGATCGTGGTCAAAGGAGCCAAGCCTTGGGGCGTGGACGTGGTGGACGTGCGCATCACCCGTGCCGATTATGTGGACACCATCACAGAATCGGTGTATCGCCGTATGGAAGCCGAGCGCAAGCGTGTGGCCAACGAGTTGCGCTCGACCGGGGGTGCAGAAGGCGAAAAAATTCGTGCCGACGCCGATCGTCAGCGCGAGGTGACGATTGCCAACGCTTACCGTGATGCGCAGAAAATCAAGGGTGAAGGCGATGCCCAAGCGGCCCGCATGTATGCCGAGTCTTTTGGCCGTGACCCGCAGTTTGCCCAGTTCTATCGCAGCCTTGAAGCCTACAAATCCAGCTTTAACAGCAAGGGCGATGTGATGGTGCTGGACCCCGGCAGTTCCGAGTTTTTCAAAGGCATGCGGGGTACACCGGGCGGTGCACCGGCCCGGAAGTAAATCTTGCTCGATACCCTCCTGCTGGCTTTTGGCCTGATGCTCATCCTGGAGGGTTTGCTGCCCATGCTCTCGCCACGCCGATGGCGAGGCCTGTTTGAGCAAATGCTCCAGCTTCAGGAGGGGCAGATCCGCTTTTTCGGCATGCTCATGGTGGTGTTCGGTCTGGTGGTGATTTGGTGGCTGGCCTGACACCCTCACGCTGGCGCAGCTGTTCCGATCGGATCCATTCTTTGCACAGATTCTGGATTTGGACAATTTGCCAATCTCTTTGCCGGAAATGAGCCTTTCTACCCGGTAAAATCTCTTTTTTAACCGTCTTCCCCCCATCCCCTCATGTCTGCTTGGGTCCTCCCGGATCACGTTGCCGATGTCTTGCCTTCCGAGGCTCGCCACATCGAAGAACTCCGCCGCTTACTGCTCGACACCGCCCGTGGCTATGGCTATGAGCTGGTGATGCCGCCGCTGTTGGAGCATTTGGAATCCCTGCTGACCGGCACGGGTGAAGCCTTGGACTTGCAGACCTTCAAACTGGTCGATCAACTCTCGGGCCGTACCTTGGGTTTGCGAGCCGACACGACCCCCCAGGTGGCTCGGATCGACGCTCACTTGCTCGGCCGAACGGCACTGACCCGTCTGTGTTACTGCGGACCTGTACTGCACACCCGCCCTGCACGTCCCCACGCCACGCGTGAGCCGTTGCAACTGGGCGCCGAAATTTACGGCCATGCCGGCCCGGAAGCCGATCTGGAAATTCTGCAGTTGGCCCTGGACTGCCTGGCCTCTGGCCGCGCCTCAGGGCTACAGGTGGACTTGGCCGATGCGCGCATCGTGAACCGATTGCTGCAAGGTCAGGCTTTGAGCCAAGCGCAACGCCACGAGATCCATACCGCCCTGGCTGGAAAGGACGCTTCTGCATTGGCCCGTTTGGGCGCCGGTTTGGCGCCCACCGTGCGCGAGGGGCTGCTGGCCTTGGTTGATTTGTATGGCGACATCAGTGCTCTGGACCGCGCGGCATTGCGCTTGCCAGGGTACCCTGAAATCACTCAGGCCTTGGCTCAGTTGCGCTGGTTGGCAGAGCAGATCCCAGGGGTGGCCGTCAGTTTTGACTTGGGAGATTCCCGAGGCTACGCTTATTACAGCGGCATGCGCTTTGCCATTTACGCCAAAGGCGCCTCCGATGCCCTGGCCCGAGGCGGGCGCTACGACGGTGTCGGCGCTGTCTTTGGGCACCGCATCGAGCGCGACCGTCCGGCCGTGGGGTTCAGCCTGGATTTGAAAGAATTGGTGGCCGCCGTTCAGCCGCTGGCCTTGCGCGCAGCCATTCGCGCGCCCTGGGGCCAATCGGATACCTTGCGTTCGGCCATCGCATCATTGCGCAGTCGGGGCGAGACCGTGGTCTGCGTTTTGCCAGGCCACGAAAGCGAAGTGGATGAATTCCATTGCGACCGCGAGCTCTGTGAAGCAGCAGGGCAGTGGCTGGTCAAGGCTCTTTGAGAAAGAACATTTCAAGTATGAACATGAAGCAAGGCCGTAACGTGGTCGTCGTGGGCACCCAATGGGGCGACGAGGGCAAAGGCAAACTGGTCGATTGGTTGACCGAAAGCGCCCAAGGCGTGGTGCGTTTTCAGGGAGGCCACAACGCGGGCCACACCCTGGTCATCAACGGCGTGAAAACCGCTTTGCACCTGATCCCCAGTGGCATCATGCGCGCCGGTGTCAAGTGCTACATCGGCAACGGTGTGGTGCTGTCGGTGCCCAAGTTGCTCGAAGAAATTGCGGGCCTTGAAAAAGCCGGTGTCGAGGTTCGTTCACGCCTGCGCGTGAGCGAAGCTTGCCCCTTGATCTTGCCCTACCACGTCGCACTGGATGTGGGCCGCGAAGCCGCCAAGGAAAAAGCCGGCTCAGCCAAGATCGGCACCACGGGCCGAGGCATTGGACCCGCCTACGAAGACAAAGTGGCGCGCCGTGCCCTGCGCGTGCAAGACCTCAAATATCCCGAGCGTTTGGCCACCAAATTGCGTGACAACTTGGCGCTGCACAACGAAATTCTGGTCAATATCCTCGGGGTTGCCCCCGTGGATTTTGACGCGACTTACAACGAAGCCATGGCTTACGCCAAAGAACTGTTGCCCATGGTGGCCGATGTGTCGCGCGAGTTGAACGAAGCCCATAAGGCGGGTGCGAATTTGCTGTTCGAAGGCGCGCAAGGCACCTTGCTCGATGTGGACCATGGGACTTACCCGTTTGTGACCTCGAGCAACTGTGTGGCGGGCAATGCTGCTGCAGGCTCCGGTGTTGGCCCGGGCATGCTTCATTACATCCTGGGCATCACAAAAGCCTATTGCACCCGTGTGGGTGGCGGTCCATTTCCGACCGAGCTCGACTGGGAAACTCCGGGGACACCCGGTTACCACATGTCGACTGTGGGCGCTGAAAAAGGCGTGACCACTGGCCGTTCGCGCCGCTGCGGCTGGTTCGATGCGGCCTTGCTCAAGCGCAGCGCACAGGTCAATGGCCTGAGCGGTCTGTGCGTCACCAAGCTGGATGTGCTCGACGGCCTGAAAGAATTGCTGCTGTGTACCGGCTATGAGCTGGACGGTGAAAACATCGACATCTTGCCCATGGGCGCGGACGAGATCGCCCGCTGCAAACCCATTTATGAAGTGATTCCCGGCTGGACCGAAACCACCGTGGGCGTGACCGAGATGGACAAATTGCCGGCTACGGCCCGTTATTACCTGGACCGCATTGCCGAAGTGACAGGCGTGCCCGTGCATGTCGTGTCCACCAGCCCAGACCGTGACCACACGATCTTGCTGCACAACCCCTTTGCGGGCTGAGCCTTGGACTCAGCAAAACACATCGATCTCAACCCCTGATTTTTTGGAGTGACCCCATGTTGACCGAAGACGGCAAGCACCTGTATGTGAGCTACGACGAGTACCACAACCTGATCGAAAAACTCGCGATCAAAATTCACCAGTCGGGCTGGAAATTCGACACCATCCTGTGTCTGGCCCGTGGTGGCATGCGCCCTGGCGACATTCTCTCGCGTGTTTTCGACAAGCCGCTGGCCATCATGTCCACCAGTTCCTACCGCGCCGACTCGGGTACGGTGCAAGGCCACCTGGACATCGCCCGCTTCATCACCACACCCAAAGGCGAGATCGCGGGCAAAGTGCTGCTGGTGGACGACTTGGCCGATACCGGCCATACCCTGCGTGCGGTGGTGGACCAGCTTAAAAACAACTACAAGCCGATCACCGAGTTGCGCACCGCCGTCATCTGGACCAAGGGAGTGTCCTCCTTCAAACCCGATTACGCCATCGAGGATTTGCCCACCAACCCCTGGATTCATCAGCCTTTCGAGCCTTATGACAGCATGCGCCCCGAAAAATTGATGGAAAAATGGCGAGTTTAAGTGCTATTAAATTTTCGTTAATTAGACCTCAAACAGCCTCCTGCGGGAGGTTGTTTGCATTAGGATGTCCGCATGCAAAATGACCTTCAACATTCGCCCTCCGTGGCCAGCATCACCGGCCTGATTCACCACCCCTACACACCGCCTGCCGGTTTCGAAGCGCCCCAGCCTGGCGTGTTCAAGGCCTCGACGGTTTACTTTCCCACGGTGGCCGACATGCGCCAGCGCGAGTGGAAAGACAAATCGGCCTACACCTACGGTCTGCACGGCACGCCCACCACGTATTTACTTGAGGAACGTTTATGCGCGCTGGAGGGGGGATTGCAATGCATGCTGGTGCCCAGTGGGCTGGCTGCTTTGGCCTTGGTGGCTCTGGCAGTGCTGAAAACCGGTGACGAAGTCCTGATTCCAGACAACGCCTACGGTCCCAACAAAGCATTGGCCGATGGCGAGTTGCGCCACTTCGGCATCACCCACCGCTTTTACGACCCGATGGACCCGCAAGATCTGTCCCGCCAGATCACGGACCGCACCCGACTGGTGTGGCTCGAAGCGCCAGGCTCGGTGAGCATGGAGTTTCCCGATTTGCCAGAAATGGTGCGCCGCTGCCGCGAGCGCGGTGTCTTGTGCGCCCTGGACAACACCTGGGGCGCAGGCCTGGCGTTCCAGCCTTTTGATTTGTTGGCCGATGGTGCTGCAGGGGAGGGCAGTCTGGCCGTGGACATCAGCGCCCACGCGCTCACCAAATACCCCAGCGGCGGTGGCGACGTGCTGATGGGTAGCGTCATCACCCGCGATGCGGCTTTGCACCTCCAAATCAAACTCTGCCACATGCGCCTGGGTTTGGGTGTGGCGGCCAACGACGCCGAAACCGTGCTGCGTTCATTGCCCAGCATCGCGCTGCGCTATGCGGCGCACGACCAAACCGCTCGCGCTTTGGCCGCCTGGTGGCAAACCCAGCCACAATGCGCGCAACTGATGCACCCGGCCTTTGAAGGCGCTCCCGGCCACGCCCATTGGCAAGCCCTGTGCGAGCGTGTGCCTGGCAGAGGCTTGGCCGCAGGCTTGTTCAGCGTCATGATCGACGCGCGTTTCAGCCAATCCCAGGTGGACGCATTTTGTGATGGGCTGAAACTCTTCAAGATCGGCTACAGCTGGGGCGGACCGGTGAGCCTGGTGGTGCCCTACAACATTGCCTCGATGCGACAGGCCTGGCCTGGCCATTTGAAGCCGGGCACGCTGGTGCGTTTTTCGACCGGTCTGGAGTCCGCGCAGGACCTGATTCTTGATTTGCATCAATCCGCAAAGGCGCATTTGCCCATGGCTTGAAACTTCAGTGAGTCGACGGCCACTTTTGGTGCCGGCGATCGCGGGTTGGGTGGTTGACTGGCTGTTCAAAGTGTCACTTTAGGGGTAATCTGAAAATCTATTTTTTCAGATGGGCTATTCACATGAACACCGATGCAAAGTCCCTTGAAGCTCCACAGGAGACAGGTCTGCCCACCATGGCCACGCCCTATGTGCCGCCGCCGCCCGTCGGGCCGCGTTCGCGCATGCGCCCCTTGGGTTTTTCTGATCCCTTTAGATGGCTGCTGAGTGGTTGGAAGGACTTGCGCCAGCACCCGGGCATGGCCTTGTTTTATGGCCTGTGTTTTTGGGGCATGGCCTTTGTGCTGGCCTTGGTGTTCAAGCACAAACCCGAGTTCACCTTGTCCCTGGTCTCGGGATGTTTGCTGGTCGGGCCTTTTTTGGCCATGGGCCTGTACGAGGTCAGCCGCCAATGTGAGCGCGGCGAGATTCCCGAAATGGCCTCATCGCTCATGTGTTGGGACCAACACATCCGAAGCATGGCCATGTTGGTGCTGGTGCTGCTGGTGCTGGAGTTGCTGTGGGGCAGGGCGTCGCTGGTGGTGTTTGCGGTGTTCTTCAACACCAGCATGCCTTCGACCATGGGTGTTTTCGAGGCGGTGTTTAACCTACAAAATATGGAATTTTTAGGGGTCTATATGGCAGTGGGGGGCCTGTTTGCGGCCCTGGTTTATGGCCTGTCTGTGGTGTCCATTCCCATGATCCTGGACCGCGACACCGATGCCATTTCGGCCGTGATCACCAGCATGCGCGTGGTTTTCTCGCACCCAGGCGTGATGCTGCTGTGGGGCTTGCTGCTGAGCGTGCTGGTGCTGGCGGCCCTGTGGCCTTGGGCGCTGGGCATCATCGTGGTGGGGCCTTGGTTGGGACATGCCAGCTGGCACGCCTACCGGGGCAGTGTCGAGTGGGAAGAACGCCCCGAAGAAGCTGTTACATTGGGCAGCTCAAATTAAAGGAGCCATCTTGGCCACACCCAACTACGGATTCGAAAAACGCCAGAAAGAACTGGCCAAGAAACGCAAAAAAGAAGACAAGCTCAAAGCCAAGTCCGATCGCAAATCGGGCCTGCTGCCTGAGGATGGCTCAGAGGTCGATGGCGAGCCGGGCGATGCCGACAATGCAGCGCCCGGTGCGGTCGACTCATCCACACCTGCTGCTTGAATCAGCGGCAGCTGATCCTCCTTGCACCAGCCCACGCGCCAAAACCAGCATGTCGGCCATGCGGTGACTCGCCGGCGTGACCAGCGAGGCTTGGGCGTAATGCACAAAGTTGTTGCCGGTGGAGGTCTCGTAACCCGGGTCGTAGTGGCCTGACAGCAGTTCAGTGACCACTTCGCGCATTTCACCCCGTTCAATCCGCTCTAGCCAGCCTTGCACCACAGCCTTGCCGCGCAGGGCCGTCAGGCGCTCCAACCGTGCAGCAA
Organism: uncultured Burkholderiales bacterium; assembly: GCA_903932865.1. GTDB lineage: Bacteria > Pseudomonadota > Gammaproteobacteria > Burkholderiales > Burkholderiaceae_C > Limnohabitans_A. The sequence continues at coordinate 417,231 of CAIZHQ010000015.1, read as the reverse complement.
ACAAGGCGCGGTCTTGTGTGAAAATCGCGTAGTCTTCCAGCAGTAAATTCACCCGGTTATCCAGCGACAGGCCCACCTGCAGGCAAGGGCTGGCCCGCATGGCGCCCATCAACGCGTCGGGCACCGCCAGATTGCCCACCTTCTTGCTTTCCGCTTCCACGAACACCGGACGGTCCGCGCTGAAACCACGCAACGCGTCCCAGACCTGTGTGTCGAAGGCTTTTTGCGTCGGCTGTGGCGTGCCCGGAATCAAACCCAGTACCGAGCTGCGGTGGCAGGCGATGGCCTCCAGATCGAGCACCTGTGCGCCTTCTTGCGCCAGGGCCTGCAGCAAGCGTGTTTTGCCCGAGCCCGTGGGCCCGCACAGCACCTTGAACTGCACGCGCTTGGCTTGGCGCGGTGTGTCTTGCATCACCTCTTTGCGAAAGGCCTTGTAGCCGCCTTCGATCAGGTGCACCTTGAAACCGATTTGTCCCAGGATCAGCGCCAGCGAATTGCTGCGCTTGCCCCCGCGCCAGCAATACACCAGCGGTTGCCAGTTGCGCGGCTTGTCCATGACCTGGGTTTCGATGTGGCGGGCGATGTTTTTGGCCACCAAAGCCGCGCCCACTTTTTGTGCCTCAAAGGGGTTGACCTGTTTGTACAGGGTGCCCACTTTGATGCGCTCTTCGTTGTTGAGTGACGGCCAGCTCAAAGCGCCGGGCAGGTGGTCCTCGGCGTGTTCGCCTTCCGAGCGCGCATCCAGAATGGCGTCAAACTGGTCCAGTTGGGTCATCGCGTCAAAGGCCGAGATCAGGTGAAGGCTCATTTCAGTTGTTTCTTCAAGGTGGGCCAAACATTGGCCAGCATACGCGGCTGCGCGGCTTCGTTGGGGTGGATGCGGTCAGCCTGAAACCATTTGAGCGGCTCGACATCGTCGCCCACGCCTTTCAAAAAGAAAGGCACCAGTGCTGCTTTTTGGCTTCTGGCCACATGGGCATAAGCTGCTTCAAACTGGCGAGCCATCTCGGGGCCGTAGTTGGGGGGCATTTGCATGCCCAGCAGCAGCACTTGCGCCCCGGCCGCTTGGGCTTGCTTGGTCATGGCCAGCAAGTTCTCTTGTGTCATCTTCATGGGCAGGCCTCGCAGGGCATCGTTGCCCCCCAACTCGATGACCACATGGCTGGGCTGGTGACGTTGAAGCAAGGCGGGTAGGCGAGAGCGCCCGCCCGAGGTGGTGTCGCCGCTGATGCTGGCGTTGATGACCTGAACGCCCGGCTTTTCGTTGGCCAGCTGTTTTTGCAACAAGGCCACCCAACCGGTGCCCCGGGCCAAGCCGTATTCGGCACTCAGCGAGTCGCCCACCACCAAAATCCGCTGCCCGGGGGTTGCCGTCACTGGCGCGGCAAAGCCCCAGCTGGCAAGGGCCAGCAAGGTCCAGTTAAAGTGGCGCCGTCTTAACAAAGGTTTGTGCATGCCTGAATCCATCATTGCCGTGCGGGGCATTTCCAAAAGTGTGCAGGATGCCAGTGGGCAACTGGACATTTTGCGCGATATCGATTTCTCATTGAACGCGGGGGAAACAGCCGCCATTGTCGGTGCTTCCGGCTCAGGCAAAAGCACGCTGTTGGCGATCTTGGCCGGGTTGGACACACCCAGCACCGGGCAGGTGGTCTTGGCAGGGCAATCGCTGTTCGATTTGTCCGAAGACGAGCGTGCGGCCGTGCGGGCCCAACATGTGGGATTTGTGTTCCAGAGCTTTCAGCTGATGCCCAACCTGACAGCGCTTGAAAACGTGATGTTGCCTCTGGAGTTGGCCAATCGGCCAGATGCACGCAGCACTGCTACGGCGATGCTGCAGCGCGTGGGCTTGGGTGAGCGCCTCAAACACCTGCCCAAAGTGCTCAGTGGCGGCGAGCAGCAACGCGTGGCCCTGGCCCGTGCTTTTGTGGTGCAACCCGCTGTGTTGCTGGCCGACGAGCCCACCGGCAGCCTTGACCACGCCACGGGCGAGGCCATCATGGACTTGATGTTCGCGCTCAACCGCGAGCAGGGCACGACCTTGGTCTTGGTCACGCACGACCGCCAGCTGGCCGCACGCTGTGTGCGCAGCTTGGTGATTCAGGCAGGCCGCTTGTCGGAGCCTGCAACGAGCCAGGCCTGAACGTAAGTTCGTACGGGGAACGGTCAAATCGGCAGGCTGCGACCAACGATAATCCAGGCATGTCTTCCCACAAAGTGCTGTTCGGCTTCCATGCCGTGGGCGTTCGCCTCAAGATCGCCCCCCAATCCGTCGTTGAAATCCATTACGAGGTCTCGCGCCGCGATGCGCGCATGCGGCAGTTCATCGACAAGGCCCGCGATTCGGGCATGCGCATGATCGAGTCGGACAACGAACGCCTGGCCAAACTCGCAGGGGGTCATGGCCACCAAGGCTTGGTCGCACTGGTCACGCCTATTCCACAAAACCATTCGCTGGACGACCTGCTCGACACCGTGCAAGGCCCACCTTTGCTTTTGGTGCTGGACGGCGTGACCGATCCGCACAATCTGGGCGCTTGTTTGCGGGTGGCCGATGGCGCTGGTGCACACGCTGTGATTGCCCCCAAGGACCACGCGGCCGGCATCAACGCCACCGTGGCCAAGGTGGCCAGCGGCGCGGCCGAGACCATGCCTTACTTCATGGTCACCAATTTGGCCCGCACCTTGGGTGAACTCAAAGAGCGCAGCATCTGGGTGATTGGCACCAGCGACGACGCGCCGCGAAGCATTTACCAAGCCGACCTGAAAATCCCCACCGCTTTGGTGCTAGGGGCTGAAGGTGCAGGTATGCGCCAGCTGACGCGCAAGAACTGTGACGAATTGGTCAGCATCCCCATGCGTGGCGCGGTGGAGAGCTTGAACGTCTCGGTGGCCAGTGGAGTGTGCTTGTACGAGGCCTTGCGCCAACGCAGCTGAGCCTCTTGTTCAATTCAAAAACCATTCAAAAAGGGAGCATGTCATGACCAAAAACACCAGCCGAATCGCCTTGATTCTTGCGGTAGGGGCAGCCAGCTTGTTGGCCGCTTGCACGCAGGAGCAACAAAACAAAATCAGCCGCAGTATCCAGAACTGGACCGGCACCAACGGTGTGATGGAGGTGTATGCGGGTGAAAAATTGGTGCGCCGCTTCATCAAGGTGGACAAAGTCAGCACCGCTTTGGGTACAGACGACGGCAAAGCCCGTGCCTACCGCTATGGTTACGGCGTGCTCGATGAGAACTTCAATTTCGAGGTCGATCCGGGCGAGAAAAAAGTCTATTTCGAAGTCAGCGATTACTCGAACACCGTGTTTTTCGAGAGCCCGCGCTGATCCGCCTCAGACCCAGCCCAAGCCGCCCAGCAGGGCACCCAGGCCAATGAGCCACAGCATGTGCACCTGAGTGCGCCAGACCACCAGCGCCGTGAGGGCCGTCAATGCGTACAAGGGCCAGTCCCGCGCTGGCTGGTTGTGAGTGAGGGTCAGCAACCAAGAGGTCGACAACAGCAGGGCAATCACAATGGGTGACATGCCCGATTTGAATGCCCTGATGCCCATTTTGTCGCGGTGCTGGTGTGCCCACCGTGTGGCGGTATAGGTCAAGACAGAAGAGGGCAGCATGATGCCCATCATGGTCAACACCAGCCCCAAGCTGGCCAGCCCCATGCTTACCCAGCCGCCACCCAGACCGGCACCGGCATTCATGCCCACGTTGTAGCCCATCAAGGCCACAAACAAAATGTTGGGGCCTGGCGCGGCTTGCGCCAGTGCGATGGACGAGGTGAACTGCGACTCGCTGAGCCAAAATTTTTCTTCCACCAAAAAGCGGTGCATGTCCGGCGCCACGGTGATCGCGCCCCCAACGGCCAGCAAAGACAGTGAAGCAAAGTGGTTGAACAAACTGAGCCAGTCGTTGGCGCTCAGATCAAGCACCGGGTTCATGGGCGCCCTGCGGCATTTGCCGCTTGCTGTGCCAATTGCCAGTAGGCCCAGCTGCAGGCGACCAGACCGGTGCTCAACAACACATAAGCCAGGGGCCATCGCAGCAAACCCACACCAGCGAAGCTGGCACAGGCCAAGCCGATGCACATGGGCATGCCCATGGGGTTGTTGCGCAGGGCCGACATCAGTTTCAGTCCAACGGCAGCAATCAATCCCGCAGAGACCGCCCCCATGCCGCGCAAGGCGCCTTGGGCCCATGCCGCGTCAGACACGCCCCCAAACGCCACGGCCAGCAAGAGCACGACCACCATCGGCGCAGCCAACATGCCCGCAACGCCCGCCAGGGCACCGGCCAGACCGAAATAGCGCCCGCCAATCATCAGGGCCAGGTTGATCACATTGGGGCCGGGCATGATTTGCGCGACAGCCCAGTCTTCGACAAATTGGTCGCGCGTCATCCAGCGTTTTTTCTCGACCAATTCGCGCTGCACCACAGCCAGCACGCCGCCAAAGCCTTGCAGGGCTAAAACGGTGAAGGACACAAACAGATCGGTTTTGGAGCGCGGTTGCTGCAAGGGCTGGTATTCGGGCATGTTTCGGATTATCCCTGTGCGGGCTCAATCAAACGTGTCACCGTTTAGCCACACCAGTTGTCCCCGACCGCTCTCGCTCAGCCGCGCCATCAGGGCCGCTGCCTGCGTGGCGGGCAGGGCAAAGCGCAACGTGACCACGCTGCCATGTGCCACTTCCAGTATCTGCGCTTGGGCCAGTTCAACTTCGCGCCGCACCAGCCCTTCCAGCGCATAAGGCACGCTGCAAGCCAGCGGCGTTTGCACGATGAGCGGGACTTTTTCGGCGCCGAGCAAGGCTTGCGCCACCGCATCGGTGTAGGCCCGCACCAGACCGCCTGCGCCCAGCTTGACGCCGCCAAAGTACCGCACCACCGAAGCCATTACCCCTTCCAGCGCTTGATGGCGCAGCACTTCCAGCATGGGACGCCCGGCCGTGCCGCCAGGTTCGCCGTCGTCATGGGCCGCTGATTGACCACCTGCCAGCAGCGCCCAGCACACATGGGCGGCATCAGGGTGCTCAGCCTTGAGTTGCGCCACCCGAGCCTGCGCCTCGTTGCGACCTGCGACCGATTCGACGCGGGCGATGAAACGGCTTTTTTTGATGACCAACTCGTGGTGAGCTGGTGCGGCGAGGGAAAAAGACATCATTCGAGAATACCCCAGGGTGACAGTGATTCACGATGCAAAATCGACCTTTGGCGTAAGCCTTCTCAGTTTCAAATCCTCAAGAGTACCTGCATGACCTGTCCTGACTGCTCGCCCATATCCGCGCCCGCGGGCCATTGGGTTTGTCCTGAGCTCAGTTCATCATGGCCCGATCTGCCGCTTTGGAAGGTGACCGCCTTGATGGGCAAATTGGGCGCTTCGGACCGCCACGCCGTGGCCGAAGAGATTTTGCGATTGCTGGCCACTTGGGTGCCCATGGCGCAATGCACGATCTTTTCTTTTGAGGGAGCAGGGCGTCCGCGCACCTTGGCTGTGGGTGATCAGGCCCGAACCCGTGCCTTGCCCGACATATCGCAGGCTTATGTTCAGCGTTTTTACCGCCTGGATGGTGCGCAGCTGGCCATGCAGTCGCACCACCAGGCCGCCCTCAAAGCTTCGCCCCAGCAACCGCACATCGTGCTGCACCGGCAAGCTGCTCACGATGTAGAGCATCCTGATTACCGACAAATTTGCTATGAATGGCCCCGCGTCGTTGAGCGGTTGGCCATTTTGTCGCTGCACGAGGGGCGGCGCTGGTTGTCGGTCAACCTGTACCGGGGTCTGGAGCATGGCTTGATGACGGATGCCGAGCTGGCCACCGTGCAGGCCTTGGCACCTTTGATTGTGCAGGCGGTGCGACTGCATTACACAGGGCAAGTGCTCAGCGTGGATCTGATGGCCTTGTTGCTGGACCGCTTGGCCCTGCGGGGCCCGGCGCTCAGCCCGCGCGATCTGGATGTGGTGCGGGGTCTGCTTCAAGGCCTGAGCAGCGAACAATTGGCCGAGCGTTTGGGCCTGACGCTGGCAAGCGCCCAGACCTATACCAAGCGCATTTACCGCAAGCTGGACGTGGCCGGTCACAAGGCGCTGGTAGCTTCGTTGCTCGACCCGGTCACGGCGCCACCTGTCCCCAAAAGGTAACGTCGCTCGAGCTGGGGCTTGTCTAAACTCAGCTCCTATCCAACCCGCTGGGTTACACCTCAGGAGGCACCATGCACCAACCGGCCACCGCGCCCCGACGCTCGATTTACTACGACTACACCGTGCACCAGCCTTGGTTGCCCTCGGAGCGCCCAGCGCAGCCGTTGCACCCCGTGGTGATTGCGGGCGGTGGGCCAGTGGGTCTGACGGCCGCTTTGGAGTTGGCCCGCTTTGGGGTGCCCTGCGTGCTGCTGGAGTCGGAGTTGCAGGTCAGCGAAGGCAGCCGCGCCATCGTGTTCACCCGCCGCTCCATGGAAATCCTGCAGCAAGTGGGTGTGGCCCACCGCGTCACGCAAAACGGCTTGCCCTGGCGCTTTGGCAACTCGTTTTACCGGGGTCAGCGCGTTTTTCGCATGGAAGCCCCGCACGACGACAACGACCGTTTTGGCCCCATGATCAACCTGCAACAACAGTTTCTTGAGCAGTACTTGGTTGAAGCCTGCCAAGCCAACCCCCTGATCGACCTGCGCTGGGGCAACCGCGTCACAGCGGTGGAGCAGCATGCTGACCACGCCCAACTGCAAGTGGACACCCCAGAAGGCCCTTACACCCTGCAAACCGAATGGTTGGTTGCCTCAGACGGAGCCCGCTCAAGCATCCGCACCATGCTGGACCTCAAGCTCGAAGGTGCGTCTTACGAAGGTCGTTTTGTCATCGCGGACATCCGCATCGATCTGCCTTTGCCCACTGAGAGACTGGCATTTTTTGACCCCGAATGGAACCGCGGCAACACTGTGTTGCTGCACCGCGAGCCCCTGGGCATCTGGCGCATTGATTACCAACTGCCCGAGGGCGAAACGCCAGAGCAAGCCTTATCGCCCGAATCGCTCAAGACCCGCATCAACGCCCAGCTGGCCCTGATCGGCCACGCCGACAAGCCATGGGAGATGGACTGGTGCTCGGTGTATTCGGCCCGCACCCTCACTTTGCCCGATTACCTGGTGGGGCGCACCTTGTTCATGGGCGATGCGGCCCATCTGTTGCCGATTTTTGGTGTGCGGGGGGCCAATACCGGTTTTCAGGACGCGCAGGCTCTGGCCTGGCGGCTGGGGCTGGTGTGCCGGGGTCATGCCTCTGCCGCCTTGCTCGCCAACTACAGCGCCGAGCGCGTGGGCGCGGCTTGGGAAATCATCGAAGAAGCGGGCAAAAGCACCCGCTTCATGACCCCGCCCACACGCGGTTTCCGTTTGCTGCGCGATGCTGTGTTGTCACTCTCGCTCACCGAATCCTTTGTGCGCCCGCTCTACCACTGGCGCACGTCGCGCCCGCACGAGTACAGCGACTCCCACCTCAACTGCCGCGTGGACGACAACGCACAGTTTCAGTCCGGACCTGCGCACGGCGCACCGCCACTCAATGTGCGTCTGACGCCAGAGCAATTTTTGCTGGACCATCTGGGCGGCGGTTTTGACTTGTTGTGGTTTGGCGTAGCCGACGCCTTACCAGCCGATGTGCGGGCCACCGTGGCCCAATGGCGGGCCAAGGGCTTACCGCTCAAAGTCACCTGCATCACCCAAGGCGCTGCAAATGCGGGCCTGCAGCCCAGCGAGGTCGATGCGCCTTGGCTGCAAGTGCTGTCCGACCCGCATGTGCAGGTGTACAGCCGTTACGGCGTCACCGCGCCCGGCGCTGCTTACCTGCTGCGCCCCGACCAACACATTTGTGCCCGCTGGTTGCGCCTTGATGCCCAGCGCCTTGGCGCCGCCCTTGTCCAAGCCACCTCTGGAGAAGCCCCATGAACCCCACCACTGGTCTGGACATTGCCGGCCTAGAAACTGCTTACGACCAACTGGCCATGGCCATTGACGCCGCAGGTCCTGAAAAATCCGAACTCTTTCTGGTCAAGTTGGCCTTGCTGGCTGCTCAGGCGCTGGGCGATGCGCCGAGCTTTGTCGGCTTGATCGAGCGGGCCCAAAAAGACATCTGAGCAGGGGAAAACGTTTTGGGGTGTTACACACGAAGTGTCACGCCGCCATCTCCCTTGAGGTATGGATCAGCCATTTTGGCCTTAAGGCCCAGAATTCATCCTGTTTTTTTGCGGTGGTCCGGTGCTTTACTTTTGACGTAGGCTGCGACATCCGCCAATGTGAGAGACAGGTTTTTTTGCAAGTGTTCGAAACCCGAGTTTCGTTCTCTGGTGGCCTCGTTCATGTACAGCGGCCTTCGAATCTCAATTTGAAGGCTGTGTCGATTCAAGCTCGGTTGACCCACTTGAGCCAACAGCGCTACGCCTTTGTAGGGGTCGTTGCGTGCCACGCTGTAACCCCATCGCCGCAGACTTTGCTCGATCATGTCCACAAACTCAGGCTCACAAGTGCTGCCATCACGGTCGCCCAATACAAAGTCCGCCAACACTTTGTCGGTGCTTAGACCCAATCGCTCGTAGGCGTTTTGGGGCATGGAGTGCAGATTCAAGTGCCACACGCCACCAAAAGTCTCGCAAGCCCATTGGATCTCATGGTCCAGTGCGTTCCTGTAAGGTCGCCAGCAGCGCGCAATCCTTTGCTGCACCTCTTGAACGGTCAAGGTGCGGTCATAGATCAAGCTGTTGGCGTTGACTTTGCTGAACACCAAGCCGTAACCCAATTGGGATTTGGGGCCCGGCGACAAAGGCGCTGGCCAAGCCTCGGCCAAGAGGGCCGGGTCCAAGTCGCTCAAGTCGCGGTTCGGGTCGATGTAGCAGCGCGGAAAACAGGCGGCAAGCAATGTGCCGCCTACCTGGGGCGTTGCGCGCCACAAGGCGTCAATGTCCGTGTCTTCCGTCTGCCGCAGTTGCAGCAAAGGAAGCACCGATCCGAAATCGCTGGGGTAATGCGTGCCGCTGTGGGGCGAATCGCACACCAAAGGCAAACGCACACCTTTCTCAGGCCGACTCACCACCACAGGCACTTGTGACATGGCTTGCGCTTTCAATCCAGTTGGATGTTGGCCGATTTGGCAATGCGTTGGTAACGTGCCAAAGCTTTTTTGATTTGCTCGCCAAACTGCTCGGGCGTGTTGGCCATGGCGATGCCGTCGATGGCGTCACTGCGCGCCTTGAAAGCCGGGTCTTGCATGGCCTGATGGGCCGCAGCGTTGATTTTGAGCACCACCGCCCGAGGTGTTTTGGCCGGTGCCAGCAAACCAAACCAGCCACCCTCGTCCATCTCCGGATAGCCGGCTTCTTTGTAGGTGGGCAAATCGGGCAAAAGTTTGCTGCGTTGTGGTGACAAAAGTGCCAAGGGGCGTAACCTGCCCGCCTGGATGTGGGGCAATGTGGAGGGCAAGTTGTCGGTCAGTGCGTCAATCTGACCCGCGACCGCATCGTTGAGGGCTGGGCCACCCCCTTTGTAGGGCACATGCAAAACTTGAATTCCTGCCAACTGCAACAGGTTCTCGACGTTGGCGTGGCCCAAAGAGCCATTGCCGGGTGAGCCATAGGAATACTTTCCAGGCGCCGCCTTGGCCAATGCCACGAATTCTTGTAAGGTTTTGGCAGGTATTTTGGGGTGGATGGTCAGCACACTGGGCACCGACATCACGTTCGTGATGGGTTCAAAGTCCTTGGCTGCGTCATAGGGGATTTTTTTGTAAATGGCTGGGCTGGCACCATGTGTGCTGACCGTGCCCATTAAAAGTGTGTAGCCGTCAGGCGCAGCTTTGGCCACCGCATCGGCGCCCAGCACCCCGCCCACGCCCGCTCGGTTTTCGACTACCACACTTTGGCCCAGCAAAGGACCCATGCGTTCGGCCAGCAAGCGCGCCACCAAATCGGTCGAGCCGCCAGCGGCAAAAGGGACGATCAGTTTGATGGGTTTTTGCGGAAAGGCCTGTGCCTGTGTCGTAATGCAGAGGGTCTGAAAGGCGGCAAACAAGCCGATAAAGCAATATTTATAAAGCATCGAGGGCTCCCAAAAAGTGCATTTTGGAGGCGGTGTGAGCACTCGGCGAGTGACATTTGGCGCGTGAGCGTTGACTAAAATGCAACCCCATGCGCATCGCTTCCCCCTCCTTGCCCGAACTGCACGCCTTTGTAGCAGCGGCACGCTTGGGCAGTTTTCACAAAGCTGCCGACACGCTGTGCGTGACGCCGGGTGCGGTCAGCCGTGCTGTGGCCAGGATCGAAAACGACCTGGGTTGCGCCTTGTTCAGCCGCCATGCCCGGGGCTGCAGCCTGACCGCGTCGGGTCAGAAGTACCTTGCTGAGGTCGCCCCGGCCTTGGATGCCCTCGAATCGGCAGCGATGCACACCAAAGAAGCACTGGTGAGTTTGGAGCTCAAGCTGTCGGTCACTCCCACTTTGGCCAGCCATTGGTTGATCCGCCGCTTGCCCGATTTTCAGCAACGCCACCCGCAAGTGCGCCTCTTGTTTTCACCCTACCGGGCGGGTAACTTCCCTCAATTGGCGTCGCAGGGGGCCACCTTGTGCGGCGGCGACGGGCAGTGGCCAACCGGTCTGGAAGCGGTTTATGTGGTGGGGCGCCAGATTGTCCCGGTGTGTCGGCCCGAAGCCTTGCGGGGGCCGCAGGCCATCCAACAACCCCAAGACTTGTTGCACCGCCCCTTGCTGTTTCATGCCCTGCATCCGCACACTTGGCATCACTGGTTTGAGACCCTGGGGTGCTGGCCGGCCACTGGCGATGGGGGCCTGCGCCTGACGCCTGCAGCCAGCTTTGACCAAGTGAGCCAGCTGCTCGAAGCGGCCGTCAGCGGCATGGGTGTGGCCTTGGTGCAGCGCTGTTTGGTGGACGATTACTTGGCCTCTGGCAAGCTGGTCGTGGCGCTGCCGCAGATGATTGAGAACGAGCGGGGCTACTATTTTTGCTACCCCGAGGTCCTGCGCCGTGCGCCGGCCATTGTGGCTTTGCGCGAATGGCTGATCACCCAGGGCGCGGCCAGCACCGTGTGAATACGCGGCTTGGGCGGGCGCGCCCGCGCCGCTTCCCCCTGCAGGATGGCCCTGTGACCCCGCAGGCCAAGCCCCGAGCCCCTACACTAGCGGGTTATCCCGAGGTCAGCCCATGAACGCCTTCACCGACGTCTCTTTCTTCCCGCGCGACGCGAAACCGCTGTCCAGTTACCGCAAGTTCTGGGCGCAGCGCTTTGGCACCGCCCCGTTTTTGCCCATGAGCCGGCAAGAAATGAGCCAATTGGGTTGGGACAGCTGCGACATTGTGCTGGTCACCGGCGACGCCTATGTGGACCACCCCAGTTTTGGCATGGCCGTGATCGGCCGAATGTTGGAGAACCAGGGTTTTCGGGTCGGCATCATCGCCCAGCCCGACTGGACCAGCGCTGAGGCCTTCAAGGCGCTGGGCCCACCGAATTTATTTTGGGGCGTGACCAGCGGCAACATGGACTCCATGATCAACCGCTACACAGCGGACCGCAAAATCCGCACCGACGACGCCTACACCGCAGGCGATTTGGGCGGCAAACGCCCGGATCGCGCAGCCATCGTCTACAGCCAACGCTGCCGCGAAGCCTTTCCCGAAGTGCCCATCGTGCTCGGTGGCATCGAAGGCAGCTTGCGCCGCATCGCGCATTACGACTACTGGTCTGACAAAGTTCGCCGCTCGGTGGTGGTGGACAGCAAGTGCGATTTGCTTTTGTACGGCAACGCCGAGCGTGCGATTGTGGAGATTGCCCACCGCCTGGCCGCGCGTGAACCGGTGCAGCAAATCACCGACGTGCGCGGCACGGCCTTTGTGCGCCGCAGTGGTGATGAATCGGCCCGAGGCTGGTTCGAGATCGACTCCACCAGCGTCGATGCACCCGGCCATGTGGAAGCGCACATCAACCCGTATTTGATGATCTCGGACCAAGCGCGTGAGCAGGGCGCGACCTGTGCGCGTGAGGAAGAGGCCAAGGAAGTGGCTGAGGGTCATAACGCACAAAACGTGGAACGCGATTTACCTGCTGCTGTGGCTCAGGCACGCACGGGGCCATCTGCCGTCCAACCGTTGACCTTTGTGCCTAACCCTGCCTTGTCTTCAGGGCTTCGTGGCAAAGGCACGCACAAAGTGCCCCCACGCGACAAAAGCGTCATCCGCCTGCCCAGCTACGAGCAGGTCAAAAGCGACGCCGTGCTGTATGCCCACGCCAACCGCGTCTTGCACCTGGAGACCAACCCCGGCAACGCCCGCTGCCTGGTGCAAGCACACGGTGAGGGTCATACCGCACGCGACGTCTGGATCACGCCGCCACCCATCCCCCTCACCACCGCCGAGATGGACTTGGTGTTTGACCTGCCCTATGCACGCAGCCCTCACCCGCGTTACGCCGACGAGCAAGGCGGCCATGACGGCGTGACCAAAATTCCCGCCTGGGAGATGATCCGTTTTTCCGTCAACATCATGCGCGGCTGCTTTGGCGGCTGCACCTTTTGCTCGATCACCGAGCACGAAGGCCGCATCATCCAAAGCCGCTCCGAAGAATCCGTCATCCGCGAAGTCGAAGACATCCGCGACAAGGTCAAAGGTTTTACCGGCGTCATCTCCGACCTGGGCGGCCCCACGGCCAACATGTACCGCCTGGGCTGCAAGAGCCCCGAGATCGAATCGGCCTGCCGCAAACCCAGCTGCGTGTTCCCCGGCATCTGCCAGAACCTGACCACCGACCACGGCCCGCTGATCAACATGTACCGCCGTGCCCGCAACTTGAAGGGCATCAAGAAGATCTTGATCGGCTCCGGTCTGCGTTACGACCTGGCCGTGCAGTCGCCTGAATACGTCAAGGAGCTGGTGCAGCACCACGTGGGCGGCTACTTAAAAATCGCGCCCGAACACACCGAGGGCGGCCCACTGTCCAAGATGATGAAGCCGGGCATTGGCACCTACGACCGCTTCAAGTCGATGTTCGACAAGTACAGCGAAGAGGTGGGTAAAAAGCAGTTCCTCATCCCGTATTTCATTGCCGCCCACCCGGGCACCAGCGACGAAGACATGATGAACCTGGCCGTCTGGTTGAAGAAGAACGGTTTTCGCGCTGACCAGGTGCAAACCTTTTACCCTAGCCCCATGGCCACGGCCACGGCCATGTACCACTCCACCCGCAACCCCTTGCGCAAAATCACCCGCGACAGCGAAAAGGTCGATGTGGTCAAAGGCGACAAACGTCGCCGCCTGCACAAAGCCTTTTTGCGTTACCACGACGCCACCAATTGGCCTTTGCTGCGTGAAGCCCTCAAAGCCATGGGCCGCTCAGACCTGATTGGCAACGGCAAACACCACCTCATCCCCAGTTGGCAACCGCTGGCCGAAGACGGCTACCAAAGCGCCCGCCGCAAAAACAGCACAGGTGCGGGGGCCAAGTCGTCGGTGTCTCTGTCCACCACGCCCAAGCGCGTGGGGCAGCCTCAAAAAGGCCAACTGCTCACCCAGCACACAGGCTTACCACCACGCGCAAAGAGGTAACTGGCGGGCGGCTTTTTATGTCGGCCACTTTGCGCAGGTGGTGACTCAGGCCGTGCAGGCCCATCGTTGACAGGCGGTCAACGGCGGATGAGTGATTTCAAAGGCTGTTCGTCGTCGCCACCACACACCGTACCCCCAACTCCTCCATCAGCCGTTGCTGCGCCGCTTTGGGCGCTGTGTCCGTGAACAAGGTGTGCACCACTTGGAGCGGGGCCACTTCGATCATGGCAGGGCGGTCGAATTTGCTGTGGTCGGCCACCAGCCAGACTTGGCGGGATTGTTCGACGATGGCGCGCGCCACCATGACTTCGCGCATGTCGTAGTCCCGTAAAGTTCCGTCTTCATCAATGCCGCTGATGCCGATCAGACCTATGTCCACCTTGAATTGGCGGATGAAGTTCAAGGCGGCTTCACCCACAATGCCCAGGTCTTCGGAGCGCAGTGCGCCGCCGGCCACCACGACTTCGCACTGCGGGTTGGCCGCCAAAATACAGGCCACATGCAGGTTATTCGTCACCACACGCAGGGCGCGGTGGTGCAGCAGTTCGCTGGCCACGGCCTCCACGGTGGTGCCGATGTTCATGAACAGACTGGCCCCATGCGGTATAGCGGCGGCCACTTGTCGGGCAATGTCTTGCTTGGCGCTGGCCTGGGTGCGCTTGCGTTCGGTGTAGGTGATGTTGCGGGTGGAGGAGTCCACGGCACGCACGCCGCCATGAAAGCGTTCTAGCTCGGCCGCTTCTGTCAGGCGCTGGATGTCGCGCCGGGCGGTTTGCACGGTGATTCCGAATTCCTCGGCCAGTTCTTCGGTCTTGACGCTGCCTTGTTCCTTGACCGATTGCAAGATGGCGAGTTGACGGGGGTTCAGGGCCATGGGTGTTTGCTTTTCAATAGGGGTCAAAGTCTTCACGAAGGCCATTGCTTTGGGCTGGATGTTCGCAAATTTCATTGATAGAATCAAAAACGAATGATTTTTATCATATATTTTTGATTGTTTAAAGGATTATTTTGAGCAACTTGCAGTCTGGGCACGAAGCGGCAGAGGTGTGCGATCTGCTGGTGGTGGGCGGAGGGGCCACAGGATTGGGGGTGGCTTTGCAGGCGGCGCTGGAAGGGCGCAGTGTCCTGTTGGTCGAGGCCAGCGACTTTGCCAGCGGCACCTCTTCGCGGTCAACCAAGCTCTTGCACGGCGGGGTGCGTTATCTGGCACAGGGGCGGCTACGTCTGGTACGCGAGGCCTTGCGCGAGCGCGCCACTGTGCTGAATTTGGCCCCGCATTTGGCGCAACCGCTGTCGTTTGTGGTGCCCGCTGCCGGTTGGTTGCGTTGGGCCTGGACGGGGTTGGGCCTGAAACTGTACCAGTGGCTTGCAGGGCCTTTGAGCTTGGGCGATACCGTGGCCTTGTCGCGCCAGTTGCTGGCCCAGGGTTTTCCGGGCATGGCGGGACAAATGGGGCAAGCGGTGGCGGGCATGCGTTATTGGGATGGCCAGTTTGAAGATGCCCGTCTGGCACTGGCTTTGGCCCAAACCGCGCAGCGTGCAGGGGCAAGCGTGCACAACCATACCCGAGTGACTGGGCTGAATCCTGTAGATAACGGCTGGCAAGTGCGCTTGCTGGATGAGCGGCGCGGTACGCGGCGCACGGTTCAGGCGCGCTGCGTGGTCAACGCGGCGGGGGTGTGGGTGGATGAACTTCGTCAGATGGTGCAGCCACAGTTGCCTGCGGGGCCGCCGCTCGATGCCTTGGTCACGGCCAGTCAGGGCGTGCATCTGGTGGTCACGCGGGCGTGTTTGCCGCTGCGCGAGGCGGTGCTCATTCCCCGTACCGCCGATGGCCGGGTGTTGTTTGCCGTGCCTTGGTTGGGGGCCACCTTGATTGGCACCACCGACACTCCGCGCAGCGACGCGCCACGCGAGCCACAGCCCATGGCCGAGGAACTGGAGTTTTTGTTCCGCGAAACACACAACGCGTTTGGCCTGATGCTACTGCCTGGCGATGTGCGCAGTGTTTGGGTGGGCCTGCGCCCTTTGGTGGGGTCCGCAGGCCAGGGCGATGCGGCTCAGTCAACCAGCCAGATGTCGCGTGAACACCTGATCCGCCGCGAAGCCGCGGGGATGGTCACGGTGACCGGTGGCAAATGGACCACTTACCGCAGCATGGCCGAGGAGGTCTTGTTCGTGCTGCAGACCCACGGTGATGTACCCCCGCCGCCCAATGGTCCGGTGGACACTCGGCAGCACCGCCTCGTGGGTGCGCCTGAACCCAGCGGCTCGAAGCGGCACTCCTTGAGTGAGGCCCCTGGCTGGCACCTGTGGGGCAGCCAAGTTGAACAGGTGCGGGCCATGCCCGGCGCCCAGCGAGCGTTGGGAATGGGCTTGACCGAGGGGATGGTCCGCTTTGCCGCGCGCCATGAATGGGCTTTCACGGTAGAAGACATGCTCGCCAGGCGTTGGCGGGCTTTGTTTCTGGACGCTCGCCAGGCGGCGACCATGGCCCCAGCTGTGGCCGCTTTGCTGCAAGAAGAGACCGGACTGGAGCCCCGTTTGGGCGAATTTTTGGAACTCTGCCAGCGTTACATGCTGGGCGATTGAGGCAGCTTCCACTCGGCCAAATCAGCCGCGGGCGGCCGACACAGCGGCCCGCAGACCCAGCAGGTAACTGCCCACGCCAAAACCGGCGATCTGACCTTTGGCGATGTCGGCGATCACCGAGTGGTGGCGAAATGCCTCACGGGCGTGGATGTTGGACATGTGCACCTCGATGACGGGGCACTTGAGGATGGCCAGCGCATCCCGGATGCCGTAGCTGTAATGCGTCCAGGCCCCGGCGTTGATGACCACGGCCTCCACGCCATCGCCGTGGGCGCGGTGGATGCGCTCGGCCATTTCGCCTTCGAAGTTGGTTTGGTAGCACTCGACCTGCGCACCCAGTTCAAGGCCCAGGGCGGTCAATTGGGTGTTGATTTCGTCCAGCGTGGTCGTGCCGTATTGGGCCGGGTCACGTTTGCCGAACATGTTCAGGTTGATGCCGTGCAGGACAAGGATCTTCATGGTGGGGCTCTATCGCTCGAAGGATCATGGGAATTGGGTGACTTCGATGCGATTGTCGGTGATTTGCGGCAAGATCCATCACCTTGCCTGAAAGTGTCTCATGACTTCTATGAAAATTGATTTTGTCTCCGACATCGCCTGCCCTTGGTGTGCCGTGGGCTTGGGCGCGCTTGAACAAGCGCTCGATCGGCTCAAGGGTGATGTGCAGGCCTCGCTGCACTTCCAGCCCTTCGAACTGAATCCGCACATGGCCCCCGGTGGGCAGGATTTGGGTGAGCACCTGACGCAAAAATACGGCTCTACGCCTGAGCAGCAGGCCCAGATGCGACAGACCATTGCCGCTCGCGGGGCCGAGGTGGGTTTTGAATTCCACCCTGGCGGGCGCGGTCGGGTTTACAACACCTTCAACGCGCACCGCTTGCTGCATTGGGCCCAGAGCCAGGGCGCTGGGGCGCAGCACGCCCTGAAAAAAGCCTTTTTGCAGGCCTACCAGGGTCGCGCAGAGTGTGTGGAAGATGCCGAGGTTTTGCTCGCGGGTGTGGCTGCAGCAGGCTTGGATGTGGCGGCAGCCCGAGCGGTGCTGCAAAGCGATGCCCACACCGCCGAGGTGCGCGAGCGACAGCAGTTCTACGCCCAGGCGGGCATCCGCTCAGTGCCAGCGGTGATCATCAACGACAAGCATTTGATCTCGGGCGGCCAGCCGGTCGAGGTGTTTGAGCAGGCGCTGCGTCGCATCGCATCGAGCGAAGTGGGTTGAGCGGAGCCTTTTTCATGAACTCAAAGTTCAAACGGTCAGCCGCAGACCACGAGACGCCGCAGGTCAGCGCTTCACGCCGCAGATTTTTGGGCCTGTGGCCTGCGGCGGCGGCCGTGGCCCTCGTGGGCATGTCGGGCGAGGTCCAGGCGCAGCCTGAGCGCAACGCTGCCGCGGCCGAACTTTTGCGCGCTTGGCGGCAAAGCGGAGGTGCGCTGCTGATTCGCCATGCCGCGACCGAAGCGGGTCTGGGCGACCCGGCGGGATTCACTTTGGGCCAGTGCCAAACCCAGCGCAATTTGAGCGAAGCGGGCAGGCAGGCCTCGCAGGCTTTTGGTGCTTGGCTGCAAGCGCAAAAGTTCAAGCCTGATGCGGTGCTGAGCAGCCAGTGGTGCCGCTGCCAAGACACGGCGCGATTGGCTTTTGGGCAGGTCGAAGATTGGCCAGCCTTGAACAGCACTTTCGCCGGGCAGGGCGATCCGGCAGCGCAACAAAAATCCTTGTTGGCCCGTTTGCGTGGATTGCCCAAAGGGCGCACCGAGGTATGGGTCACGCACCAAGTGATCATGACCGGCCTCACGGGGGCCTACCCTAGCATGGGCGAGGGATTTTTGGTCGATCGGCAAGGCCGTTTGCTGGCCCGAGCGGAGCTCGCCCCATGAGCGGCCTGCACAGTTTGACCGTTTACTTTGACGGCTCGTGCCCCATGTGCCGGCGTGAGATCGCCATTTACCGGCGTTTGCCCCAAGCGGCCGCCATCGATTGGGTGGATGTGAGTGCTGGGGCCGAATTGGGCGCTTCGCTCAGCTGCACGCAGGCCATGGCCCGATTCCATGTGCGCGACCGTCATGGCCACTTGTACAGCGGCGCGGCAGCGTTCTCGCAAATGTGGCGCATGTTTCCGGGTTGGCGTTGGCTAGGCTGGCTGTCGGCCTGGCCACCTTTGTCGTGGCTGTTTGAGGCCGCTTACCGTTTGTTTTTGCCGCTGCGACCCACTTTGCAAAAGTGGGTCAGGCGCGGCTTGGGTGAGGAGAAATCGTGATGACCAGAGGCTTGTCGGGCGCTTTGCCCGCATTGGTTGGGTTGGTTCTGTTTGGCGCTTTGTCTTTGTCGGGTCCGCCCCATGCCCTTGCACAAGCGCCCAGCCCTGTTGGCGAGAAGGTGACTTTGGGCCCTTGGGCCATCGACCGCACCGAAGTGACCATCGGCCAGTTTGAGCGCTATGTGCGAGCCACCGGCACCGTGACCCGCGCTGAAAAAGAGGGCGGTGGTTTTGAGTATGTGGGCGGTTGGATACGCCGTCCCGGTTGGTCTTGGCGTCAACCGGATGGCGTGACGGCAAGTGCTGATTTACCTGCTGTGCACCTGGACTTTGCCGAGGCGCAGGCTTACTGCCGCTGGGCAGGGGGCCGTTTGCCCACTGGCGCGGAATGGCAAAAGGCGGGGTTCACCGAGTTGCGTGACAACCCCCCAGCGCCTTGGGTGAAAGGCAAAACTTATGCCTGGAGCACGGGTGACAGCCCGCAAGGCGCGAACAGCAGCGACCCAGACCCCTGGCCCCGCGCCGCGCCCGCCGGGGCCACGCGCCAAGGCGTGAATGGCTTGTATGACATGGGCGCCAATGTGTGGGAGTGGACCACCGATGAGCAGGGCGGCCAGCGGCGCACCGTGGGTGGGTCCTGGTGGTACGGCGCGTTCAACATGAAGGCCGATGTGCAGGCCTTCAAAGCCGCTGATGTTTATGTGGTCTACCTCGGCTTTCGCTGCGTTTATGACCTCACGCCAAAAGGCACGAATCCGAGCAAGACACCCTCATGATGCATTCCTTGCCAGAGGGCTACCGTGCTTTGGTGTTCGGCGCCAGTGGCGCGATTGGCCAAGCCTTCGTGCAAGCGTTGCAAAGTGACCCGCGCTGTGCCAATGTGTGTGGCGTTTCGCGTCAAGGCTCGCCCGGCTTTGACTTGCTGGACGAATCCAGCATGGCCGCTTGTGCGCAGGCTTTGGCCGCGCAGGGGCCCTTTCATTTGGTGCTCGATGCCACTGGGGCGCTCACGGTGAACGGGCGTGGCCCCGAAAAGCGCTTGGACGAACTGGACGCGGCGCATTTGCTTCACACCTTGCACCTGAACGCTGTGGGGCCGTCTTTGCTGCTCAAGCATTTTTTGCCTTTGCTGGCTTCTGGGCAGCGGGTGATGTGGGGCAAGCTGTCGGCGCGGGTGGGCAGCATCGAAGACAACCGCAAAGGCGGTTGGTACGGTTACCGGGCGGCCAAGGCGGCACTCAACATGCTGCTGCAAACGGCGGCCATCGAGATGGCACGTCGAAGGCCGCTGTTGGTGGTGGCCGCCTTGCAGCCGGGCACGGTGCAGTCGGCATTGAGTCAGCCGTTTGTCGGCCAAGATGCCCTGCACCCAAACGAGTCAGCCCAGCGCTTGTTGGCCACGCTCGATGGCTTGCAGCCCACCGGGCGTGCGCAGTTTGTGGACCATCAGGGGCAGCACATCCCTTGGTGATGCGCCCAAGCACAGGGCGCTGATCAGCCCAGGGCCTTGGTAATTTTGTGGCGCGGCACCGTGGTTTTGGGGCACTGTCCCTTGGGCAGCTCAAACCACTGACGCACATCGTTCTCCACGCCCACCCCGTGCATGAAGTTGTAGATGGCTTTTTTCAGGCCCTGGCCCAGCAGGTCGTGGTCCACGCCCGCAGGCATGGGGGTCGGGTCGACAAAGCCCACATCGTTTTGGGCAAAGCTGCCTTCGGGCAGGGGCAAGAGCGTCACGCCATAGGCCTCAGGGTTCAGGCCCACGGGTGAGTGCACGGTGCAGACAAAGCGGTGGAAAAAGCCGCTGTGGATGCAGCCGTTTTCAAACAACTGGCGCACGTATTCGAGCGCGTCCACCGTGTCCTGAACGGTCTGCGTGGGAAAGCCGTACATCAGGTAGGCGTGCACCAGCACGCCCGCATCGGCAAAACCTTTGGTGACCTGCGCCACCTGCTCGACCGAGACGCCTTTTTTCATCAGGCTGAGCAGGCGGTCGGACGCCACTTCAAGCCCGCCCGACATGGCGATGCAGCCGCTTTGGGCCAACAGCTCGCACAACTCGGGGGTGAAGGTTTTCTCGAAGCGGATGTTGCCCCACCACGAAATTTGCACACCCCGGCGCAGCAACTCTTCGGCCAAGGCCTTGAGGGCTTTGGGGGGTGCGGCTTCGTCCACAAAATGAAAACCGGTCTGGCCGGTTTCGGCCACGATTTGCTCGATGCGGTCGACCAAGGTACTGGCCTGCGCGGTTTCGTAGCGGCTGATGTAGTCCAGGCTCACGTCGCAAAAGCTGCATTTTTTCCAATAGCAACCGTGCGCCACGGTGAGTTTGTTCCAGCGTCCGTCGCTCCACAACCGGTTCATCGGGTTGAGCATGTCCAGCAGCGACAGGTATTTGTGCAGCGGCAAACCGTCCCAAGTGGCCGTGCCCACCTCTTCAAAAGGGACGTCGGGCTCTTGCAGGTTGATGTACTGCACTTGGCCCGCATCGTTTTTGATGAAGGTGCGTTGCAGGCGCTGCACGCTGCGCTGGCCTTGCAGGTGCTCGATCAGGCTGAGCAAGGGGCGCTCGCCACCGTCCAGGGTCACGAAATCCACATGGTCAAAAACGCGCGCGTCTTTCAGACCACGCAGTTCGGTGTTGACAAAGCCGCCGCCCAAGGCGATGCGCATGTGGGGGTGAAACCGCTTGATGCACTGGGCGATGCGAAAGGCCGCATAGACCGAGCCGGGAAAGGGCACGGACAGCAGCACCAGCGTGGGTTGGTGCCGGTCGATGGCCTGCAAGGCCAAGTGCTCCAGTGTGGTGTCGATCAAGTTGGCAGGCTCGGACAGGGCACCGGCCAAGCCGTCAAAGCTGGGTTGGCTGGCGGCCAGGCGCTCGGCGTAGCGCACAAACTCAAAGCCTTCGTCAACCGCGTCGCGCAGCACATCGGCCAGGTCGTTCAGGTACAAAGTGGCCAAGTGCCGGGCGCGGTCGGTCTGGCCCAAAGCGCCAAAAGCCCAGCCAATCGGGTCGCCCGTGCCGTCGTCGTCATACGCGTCGAGTGCCGCAAAGCGCGGGCCTTCGGGCAAAAAGCCCCGGCCAGCGATGCGGTGGCTGAGCGTGCTGTCGCGGCCTTGCAAAAACGCGATTACCGGGTCGATGCTGACCACGTAGTCGTTGAAGTGGTCGAGAAAGAAATTCACCGGGCCCGAGCGTTCTTCGACCGGTAAAGTCAGGGCCGTGTCACGCAAATCGGTCAGCCCTTTTTTGTTCAGCAAGGCCAGCACCGTGGCCAGCGCGAGGTCTTCTTGCACCGCATCGAAACCCCGCGAACGCAAAAAACCCGTCAGGTAAGCCGTGGACGGGTAGGGCGTGTTGAGCTGCGTCATCGGCGGGATGAGGCTCAAAACTTTGAACGGGGCGGGGCTGGGCATCAGGCAGTTGGGTTTCGAAAGGGTGGGGTGGATTATCAACGGGCGCAGGCTTGTCCACTTGTACCGATGGGGGGACTCACCCTCAGGGACTTGCTTTCAGGGCGTTAACATCCAGCAGCCTTGTCAGCGACCGCCCTATCAAATTGCTTCAGATGACCCCCTTGCCCGAAACGCCACCCTACGCTGCGCCATCCCTTTCCGCCTTGATGGTTCAGCCCAGCGAGCAGGCGGCGCTGACCCCTGCCCAGCAGCGCTTCAACGACTTGCTGGCCCAGATTGAGCGGCTTTCGGTGCAGATCCAGCGGCTGCAGGCGTGGTCTGACCAGTACCGTTATGCGCACATTCAGAGCCTGCGAGAGTCGGTGCAGCTGACGCAGGCGCACCGCAAAAGCCTGCTGCTCTTTGTGCATGAGCGCCTGCAAACGGCAGACTTCACCGACCGCCAGCAGCGCATGGCGCGGGGACTTGTGCGCGGTTTGATCGCGCATTTAGCCGAACACGCCGAAAATGCCGACCCGCAAGTGCAGGCCCTGGCCGATGTGTACGTGAGCGAAGAGGACACCCAAGAAGCCGCCGAGGAGCAGGCCGAGGCCGCGCAGCGTTTGCGTGAGCGCATCGAAGAAGCCTTGGGCCAACCCCTCGAAAAACCCAGCCAGTACCAGACGCCCGAAGACATGATGGCTGCGGGCATGCGCCAGTGGCAACGCCAGCAGCAAGCCGACGAAGACCGCAAAGCCGCCAAGCGCGCAGCCCGAAAAGCACAAAAACAAGCGCAAAAGAAAAGCGCTGCCGCCGAGAAAGGCGTTGTGCCTGCCGCCGCGCTGCGCGAGCGGGACGCCAAAAACGCCATCCGCACGATCTATCGACAACTGGCCAGTGCCTTGCACCCCGACCGCGAGCCTGACGAACAAGAACGCCTGCGAAAAACCGCGCTGATGAGCGAGGTCAACGCCGCGTATGAAAAAAACGACTTGACCACTTTGCTGCGCCTGCAAATGCAGGTGACGCAGGTCACTCCCCAAAACAAGGCCGGTGCAGCACGCATGGCCGACGACAAGCTGATCGCCATGTCTTTGTTGCTCAAGGAGCAGGTGGCCGCGCTCGAAGACGATCTGGAACAACTGGAAAGCCGTTTGAGCCAAGAGTTGTGCGTGCCGGTGCGCGCCAATGCCGATGAAGCGGCCCTGAGCCAGTCACTGCAGCGCCTCCAGGCCGATCAGCGCCACAGCGCCGACAGCCTGGCCGCCGATTTACGCCGCATTCAGAGCGATGCCGAACTCAAGCGCTGGCTCAAAGAGCAGTGGCAGTTGGCTAAAGCCATTTCTGCATGAAGCTGGCTTGTCCTGCTGCGGGGTCCAGCGCATAAGGCTCAAAGCCAAAGCCCAGATAACTTTGCAATGCCCGTGTGTTGCCCGTCAGCACTTCCAAGGTCAGCTTGCAGCAGCCGCGCACTTTGGCGTGCTGCTCGGCAGCCGCCAGCAAAGCTTGACCGACCCCTGCACCCCGGTGACCCGGGAGCACAGCGATGTCGTGGATGTTCATCAGGGGCTGGGCTTTGAAGGTGGAATAGCCCTCGATGCAATTGACCAGGCCCACGGGTGCATCGTCAAGCCAGGCGATGAAGCTGGCCGCATCGGTGCGCGCGGCCAGGTCATCGCACAAGCGCGCTTTCACATCCTGCGCCAGAGGCTCGCTCCCGCCCATCGGGTCTTGGGCATAAGCGTCCAACAGCATCACCAAGGCTTGGCGGTGCTTGGGGTTTTGGTAGTCAACGGGCAGGACGTGAAGTGGCATGGTCAGGCGGTGGCAGGGGTCATGAAAGAGTGCACATTGTCCTGCATAGCGGCCATCACATGGCCTGCCAATTGGTGCGCGGTGATGGCACTCAGCGTCCAGCCCAAATGGCCGTGGCCGGTGTTGTAGAACACGTTGGCTTTTTTGCCTGCGCCCACGCGCGGCAGCATATTGGGCATCATGGGGCGCAGGCCTGCCCAAGGCACCACTTTGCGGGTGTCGATGTCCGGGAAGCACTGGTTGACCCACTGAATCAGGGGCTGGATGCGGTCGGCGCGGATGTCCAGGTTGATGCCGTTGAATTCGGCCGTGCCCGCAACGCGGAACCGGTCACCGCCCAAGCGGCTGGTCACCAGTTTGGTCTCGTCGTCGAGGAGGCTGACTTGCGGCGCGGCAGCCTGGCTGGCACCATCGGGCAGGTTGACGGTGATTGAGTAGCCCTTAACGGGGTAGATATTCAGGCGGTCACCCAGTTGCGCGGCCAGGCGCCGGCCATGCACGCCGGCACAAATCACGATGCCGTCAAAAGTCAGCGAGTCGGTATCACCGGCATGCTTGACCTGCACGAAAGCGCTTTGGCCGTTGGCGGCCACGCTCAGGACTTCGTGCTCGTTCAGGATCTTGACGCCCAGGCGCTCGCAAGCCTTGGCCAAGCCATAGGTGAACTTGTGGATGTCGCCGGTGGAGTCGCTTTCGGTGAAATAACCACCGTAGTATTGGCCATGCAAGGTGGGCTCGATGGATTTGATTTCTTCGGGCGTCACCGCGCGACGGGGCAGGCCGCCTTGGGCCAGCAGCTTAGAGACTTGCCCGGCATGGTCAAAGCCCTTTTTGTCGCGGTAAAAATGCAGGATGCCTTCGCGCTTGTGGTCGAACTCGATGCCTTCGGCTTGGGCCCAGGCAAAGTGGTGTTCCCGCGATTCAATGGCCAGTTGGGCAGTGGCGATGGTGTTGTCTCGGTACTTGGGCATGGCGGCCATGAACTCGGCCATCCAGCTGAGCTTGTGCCAGGTGGGCGCAGGGTTCATCAGCAAAGGGGCATCGCTTTTGAACATCCACTTCAGGCCCTTGATGATGGTCGAGGGGTGGGTCCAGACTTCGGCGTTGGAGGCAGACAGTTGGCCGCCGTTGGCATAGGATGTTTCCATGCCGGGATAGCGGTTTTTCTCGATCAGTGTGACGTTAAAACCCTGTTGAACCAGGGCATATGCGGAGGTGACGCCAGTGATGCCGCCGCCGATGACAACCATGTCTTTTTTCATGGAGCTTTTCTCTCTTGAATTCGTCTCAAACAAGTGGGCAAGCGGCACACCGGATGTGTGCTGCATGACCCCCTCTGTTTGAAACCTGAGAGATTCACCTCGTATGAGGCTTGCTCCTGCGGTGGTCCCGGGTGACGAACCCGGGTCGCTCTTCAGAGTGTGTGGCGCTTGAAGCGCCGCTTCGCATCGGTCCTTTTGCCTGAGAGTTTCCGGGGTGGTTGCTCCTTCGGCGCTGCACGGGGCTTGTTCAAGCGGTGCAGGCTCTCCCGACGCGAAACGCTATTTTAAGTGATGGGTCCTGTTTGGCGTGAAGTTTTTTTTCGGGCGAAACGGCCGATCAGGCCGCGTAGTCGCTCACCGGGATACAGCTGCAAAACAGGTTGCGGTCGCCATGCACGTTGTCCACCCGGCCCACCTGTGGCCAGTATTTCACGCTGCCCGGCACGCGCTGGGCTTGCGCCGCGCCGATTTCGCGGCTGTAGGGGCGGGCCCATTCGCTGCCCAGCAGGCTGACCGCGGTGTGCGGCGCGTTTTTGAGTGGATTGTTGTCTTGTGGCCAGGTGCCGTTTTCCACCTGTCGAATCTCTTCGCGGATGGCGATCATGGCGTCGATGAAGCGGTCAATCTCTTCGAGCGTTTCGCTCTCGGTGGGCTCGACCATCAAGGTGTTGGCCACAGGGAAGCTCAGGGTGGGCGCGTGAAAGCCGTAGTCCATCAATCGCTTGGCCACGTCTTCGGCCATCACGCCGCAAGTGTCTTTGAAGTGGCGCAGGTCCAGGATGCACTCGTGGGCCACGTGGCCGCTGTCACTGGCGTACAGCGTGGGGTAGTGGGCGCTGAGGCGCTTGCTGATGTAGTTGGCCGCCAAAATCGCCGACTCGGTGGCGTGCTTGAGGCCCTCGGCGCCCATCATGCGGCAGTACATCCAGCTGATGGGCAGCACGGCGGCATTGCCCAGCGGCGCGGCAGAAACTGCGCCCACGCCGTTGACGGGTAAGCCGCCTGTGGCGTGACCGGGCAGGTAGGGCACCAGGTCTTCCACCACACACACGGGGCCCACGCCGGGGCCGCCACCGCCGTGCGGAATGCAAAAGGTCTTGTGCAGGTTCAGGTGGCTCACGTCGCCACCAAACTCGCCGGGGGCGGCCACGCCCACCAGGGCGTTCATGTTCGCGCCGTCCACGTACACACGACCGCCGTGTTGGTGCACCAATTCGCACAGCTGCTTGACTTGGGTCTCGAACACGCCGTGGGTGCTGGGGTAGGTGATCATCACAGCGGCCAGGTTCGCGCTGTGCTGCTCGCACTTGGCTTGCAGGTCATTCATGTCCACGTTGCCGTTCTCGTCGCACTGGGTGACAACCACTTGCATACCCACCATTTGGGCACTGGCGGGGTTGGTGCCGTGCGCGCTGCTGGGGATCAGGCAGATGTTGCGGTGGCCCTGGCCTTGGGCGCGGTGGTAGGCCTGAATGACCAAGAGACCGGCGTATTCGCCTTGCGAGCCTGCATTGGGCTGCAAGCTGATGCCTTTGTAACCCGTGGCCTGGCACAGCCAGTCTCGCAGTTGCTGGTCCAGCAGTTGGTAGCCCGCCAGTTGGTCGGACGGGGCAAAGGGGTGGACGTTGGCAAACTCTGGCCAGGTGATGGGGATCATCTCGCTGGTGGCGTTGAGCTTCATGGTGCAGCTGCCCAGAGGGATCATGCTGCGGTCCAGCGCCAAGTCCTTGTCGGACAGCTGGCGGATGTAGCGCAGCATGCCGGTCTCGCTGTGGTAGCGGTTGAACACCGGGTGGGTGAGGAAATCGCTGGTGCGGCGCAATTCGGTCGGGATCAGGGGTTCAATGCCTTTTTCGAATTGCTCGAAGCTGGGCAGTGCCTGGCCTGGGGTGGCTGATTCGGCGGCGAACACTTGCCACAGGGCGAGGATGTCCTCGCGCGTGGTCGTTTCGTCCAGCGAGATCGATACGCTCTTGTCGCAAGCTTTGCGCAGGTTCATGCTAGCTTGTTGGGCGCGTGCGATGAGCGAGGCCGAGGACTCGCCGATGGCGATCCACACGGTGTCAAAAGCGGTCTCTTTGCGCAGCTTGAAGCCCAGGCTTTGCAGGCCTTGCGCGAAGACGGCGGTGTAGCTCGCCACGCGGCGCGCAATGCGCTTTAAGCCCTCGGGGCCGTGGTACACGGCGTACATGCTGGCCACCACGGCGGGCAGGACCTGCGCGGTGCAGATGTTGCTGGTGGCTTTTTCGCGGCGGATGTGTTGCTCGCGGGTTTGCAGCGCCAGGCGGTACGCGGGTTTGCCGTGCACGTCCACACTCACGCCCACCAAGCGGCCGGGCAGGGAGCGTTTGTAGGCGTCGCGGCATGCCATAAAGGCCGCATGCGGGCCACCCGCGCCCATGGGCATGCCCAAGCGCTGCGTGGTGCCCACCACAATGTCGGCGCCCATTTCGCCTGGGGCCTTGAGCAGTGTGAGGGCCAACAGGTCAGCGGCCACGATGAAGGCAGCGGATTGCGCATGGCTTTGCGCGGCGAAGCCACTGAGGTCTTCCACCAGCCCGGTGCTGCAGGGGTACTGCACCAGCGCGGCGAAGTGCTCGGCGTTCAGTGCAGCGGTGAAGGCGTCGGCACTCTGGGGCACCCGCACCTCAATGCCCAGAGGCTGGGCTCGCGTCTGGATCACTTCGATGGTCTGCGGGTGGCAGGCGCGCGAGACCACGAAGATCTTACTTTTGCTTTTGACGGTGCGCATCGCCAAGGTCATGGCCTCGGCCGCGGCTGTGGCCTCGTCGAGCATGGAGGCGTTGGCGATGTCCATGGCCGTGAGGTCGGTCACCATGGTCTGAAAGTTCACCAAGGCTTCCATGCGGCCTTGTGAAATCTCGGCCTGGTAGGGCGTGTAAGCGGTGTACCAAGCGGGGTTTTCCAGGATGTTGCGCAGGATCACACCCGGCGTGTGGGTCCCGTAATAGCCCTGACCGATGAAGCTCTTGAGCAGCTGATTTTGCTGCGCCATGCTTTTGAGTTCGGCCAGCGCGGCAGACTCGGTCACCGGGGCGGGCAAGTCCATGGCCTGGGCGCGGGCGATGCTGCGCGGCACGATGGACTCGATCAGGGCGCGGCGCGAGGCCTCGCCGATCACGCTGAGCATGTGCTGTTCGTCGGCAGCGCTGATGCCAATGTGGCGGGCAATGAATTCGGATGGGTTTTCCAGTTCGCCTAAGGGCTTGAGGGTGGACATCAGCATGCGCAACTCCGTTAATAAATCAACCAGCAGAGAACTTGTTGTAAGCCGTTTCGTCCAGCAGGGCATCGGTCTGCGACGGGTTGGACAGCTTGACCTTGAAGAACCAGCCTTGGCCCAGCGGGTCGGTGTTCGCGAGCGACGGGTCGCCGCGCAGCGCTTCGTTCACCTCGGTGACTTCGCCGTCCACCGGCATGTAAACGTCGGCGGCGGCTTTGACCGACTCGACCACGCCAGCGACTTCTTTGGCGGCAAAAGACTTGCCGACTTCGGGCAGGTCCACAAACACCACATCGCCTAAAGCGTCCTGCGCGTGGTGGGTGATGCCGACGACGGCGGTGTCACCATCAATTTGCAACCATTCGTGGTCTTCGGTGTACTTGATCATGTGGGGGCTCCTTATGTGTTTGGAAATTAAATCGGTTAAATCGGGGTCATAAATCGGGGTCAGATCCCAATTGTTTGGCTTGAATGGGTGTGTGGATTTAATGGGGATCTGACCCCGATTAACTTCAACCACGGTGATAGCGGTTGGGCACGAAGGGCAAAGCGCTGACTTGCATGGGTACGGCTTTGCCGCGCACCATCGCGTTCAGACGTGTGCCCGACGCCGCATATTCTGCTTGCACATAGGCCAGCGCTACGGGCTGGTCGGCGGTGGGGGCCAGCAGGCCGCTGGTGACTTCGCCCACCTTATGGCCGTGGTCGTTGTGCAGTTCGACATGCTCGCGCACCGGCACGCGCTCCAGGCCCACCAGACCCACACGCAAACGCTGCGCCGGGGTTGTGCCGTCAAGCTGCGCCAAAATTTTGGCGGCACCGGGGAAGCCGCCCGCACGCGCGCCACCTGATCGGCGCACCTTCTGCATGGCCCAATTCAGGCCCGCTTCGACCGGGGTGGTGCTGGTGTCGATGTCGTTGCCGTACAGGCACAGCCCGGCTTCCAGGCGCAGCGAGTTGCGGGCACCCAGCCCAATCGGCTTGATTTCGGGTTGGGCCAGCAGGCGGCGGGCAAAGGCTTCGGCGGCATGGGCAGGCAGGGAAATTTCAAAACCGTCTTCGCCGGTGTAACCGCTGCGGGTCACGTACAGGTCTGCGCCGTCGACATCAAAGGCCGCGCCGGTCATGAAGACCAGCTTTTCCACACCGGGCAACAGGCGTTGCAAGGCGCTCACGGCTTGTGGGCCTTGCAGTGCCAGCAAGGCGCGGTCAAATTGCGGCGTGATGGTGCAGCGGCTGCCAATGCGCTCTTGGATGTGTGCCAGATCTCCGTGCTTGCAAGCGCCGTTGACGATCACAAAAATGTCACCCCCGCCAGCCACATCGCGGTTCACGAACATCAGATCGTCGATGATGCCGCCATCGTCGTTCAGCAGTAGACCGTAGCGTTGTTTGTTGACGCCCAGACCGATCACGTCCACCGGCATCAAGCTTTCAAAGGCCGCTGCGGCATCGGGTCCGCGCAGGCACAACTGGCCCATGTGGGAGACATCGAACAGGCCAGCGGCGTTGCGGGTGTGGTGGTGCTCGGCGACAAGACCAGCGGGGTATTGCACCGGCATGCTGTAGCCCGCAAAAGGCACCATGCGCGCGCCCAGCTCCATGTGCAGCGCATTCAAAGGGGTGGTGAGCAAGTCGGCAGCAGCGGTCACAGGAACTCCAAGGGCAACAGGACACCACAGCACATGCTGTGGCGCTTGCCCTCGCTGTCCGCTTTACCTGAGAGATTCGCCGGGAACGTCAGCCCAAAAGCCAAACGTTCTGCGGGTTGCTCCTTCGGTGGATGCCGTGGATCGATGTCCCGGCACCTCTCTCCAGTGAGGTAACGCTTTGAAAAAAGCGTTTTGTCAGTCCTTTTGCCTGAGCGTTCAGCAGCTTGTCACAGCGCCTGCGCCTTCGGCGGCCTAGCTTGTTTCACGAGGGAAGCCAAGTCAGGCGCTCTCCTGACAGAGTTTGATTCTAGCTCTATTTGTTGAACACAATATCCCGCAAAGTCAGAGAAATTTCGGGCACGTAGCTGATCAGCATCAGACAAGCCAAGATCACCCCAATAAAAGGGATCAGGTCTTTGATGACTCGGTCCAGCGATATTCTGGCCACCGTGCAGGCTGCAAACAGGTTCACGCCAAAGGGCGGGGTGACCATGCCCAGGGCCAGATTGACCACCATGACCATACCCAGATGCACGGGGTCAATTCCAAAATGAACAGCCACCGGAACCAAGATCGGAGCCAGCACGAGGATAGCTGCGCCTGTTTCGATGAACATGCCGATGATGAACAAGGCAGCGTTGATGCCCAGTAAGAAATAAAAGGGTGACTGCAAAACTTGCTGCAACCATGTACCAATGGCCTCAGGAGCGCCTGCACGCGTCAACAAAAATGCGAACAAGCCCGCGTTGGCAATGATGAACATGATGACCGCGCTCGAAATCACGGATTTGCGCAAGATGTTGTAGAGGTCCTTGATCCCAATTTCGCGGTAAATCACGGTGCCCACAATGAGGGAATAAAACACCGCTACAGCTGCTGCTTCGGTGGGGGTAAACACCCCTCCATAAATGCCACCTAACACGATCACCGGCATGAGCAGAGCCCAACCGGCTTGCCATGTGGCCTTGCCAAAACTCAGGCGACCGTCACCGTCGTTTTTACCCCAGCCTTTGTATTTTGAATAAAGCCAGACGAACAACATCAATGCAACGCCAATGAGCAGACCAGGACCAACACCCGCGACGAACAGTTCGCCAATCGAGACTTCGGCACTCACGCCAAACAAAATCATGGGAATGGACGGGGGAATGATCACGCCCAGTTCGGCAGAGGTGGCTTGCAAAGCGGTGGCCCAGGGCTTGGGATAGCCGTGTTTGATCAAGGCCGGAATCAGGATCGCACCCACCGCAAAAGTGGTGGCCACCGAAGACCCCGAAACTGCCGCAAAAATCATGCAGGTCAAAACGCAAGTCATGGGCAGACCGCCCTGTACGCCGCCAACGATGCTCTTGGCGAATTCCACCAGACGGCGAGAGATGCCGCCGGTCTCCATGAGGTTGCCGGCCAAGATAAAAAACGGAATGGCCGCCAAGGGGAATTTGTTGATGGCGTTGAACATTTCCTTGACGGAAATGAGCATATGGGCATCGGCCACCTGAATGCCAACAATGGACGCCAGACCAATGGAGACGGCCACAGAAACAGTCAGTGTAAAACACAGCAGCATCGTGAAAAGCATGGCGAAACTCATAGTGCGGTCTCCAATTCCATGCGCTGGGGGTCCAACCAAAATCCGATGATGCCGATGATGCTGAAGGCTGCGCCCACCGGCAAAGCCAAATAAGCCCAGAACATCGAGACACCCTCAAGGCCGATCATGGACTGAACGCCGCCGCGTTTGGCATAGTCCCATCCCCACCACAAAATGATGCAGCACAAGGTCAGGGCCGCAATGGCCACCACGCTGTCGAGAAAGCGTCGCATGCGAACACCGCTTAGGCGGTAGAGCATGTCCACGCTCACCATGGCCCCTTGCCGAAAAGCCGTAGGGATGCCTAAAAAAACCATCCAAATCAGACAAAAGCGGATCAAAACCTCGGTCCATTCAGCGGGTGACTCAATGATGAATCGCGTGAAAATTTGATGGATGCCGAAGGCAGAAGCCAAAGCCATCATGACGCAGGCAACCATCATCGACAGGGACGTCGTCCAGTGCTCGAAGCGTAAAAAGAAATGTTTCATCGGCCTATCGCGTTGCGTTCAATAAAAAACGCCCGCCAGCAGGCGCTGGTCGGGCATTACAAAAAGGCTCAGATCACTTGTAATTGCGAATGCGGTCCAAGTTGGCCTTGCCGAACCGCTTTTCAAACTCTGCGTTCACAGGTGCCATCGTCGCTATGAATTTGGCTTTGTCCACATTTTCAATGACGGTCATGCCACGTTTGCGCAATTCAGCCACACCGCCTGCATCGTCCTTGTCAACTCGGGCTCGGTTGGCTTTGGCACCTTCTTTGGCGGCATCCAAAAATATCTGCTGGTCGGCTTTGCTGAGTTTGTCAAAAACCGCTTTGTTCATGAGATAAACAGAGGGCGAGTAAACATGCCCAGTGAGGGTGATGTGCTTTTGCACCTGATCGAAATTGGCAGCCAGAATGACCGAAAGTGGATTTTCTTGGCCATCGATGGTGCCGGTCTGCAAAGCGGTGAAAACCTCCGGAAACGCCATGGGCGTGGTCACAATGCCCAGGCCCTTGTAGGCCGCCACGTGCACCGGATTTTCCATGGTGCGCATTTTGAGACCCTTCAGGTCATCAGGACTGTTTACCGGTCGCTTGCTGTTGGTCATGTGGCGAACGCCGTTTTCAGTCCAAGCCAAAGCCTTAAAACCTTTGGATTCAAATTTGGCCAGCAACTCTTGTCCGATAGGGCCATCGAGCACGGCCCGGGCATGGGCTTTATCGCGGAACAAAAACGGGACATCCAGGATGGCTGTTTCGGGCACAAAGTTGGGCACGGGGCCGGTGGAGTTGTGGCCCAGCTCTTGGGTGCCCAGTTGGACCGCTTCCATGACCTCGCGCTCACCGCCCAATGAACCCGAGAAAAAGTTCTTGATGACGATGCGACCATTTGTGCGCTTTTCAACCTCTCTGGCCAAAGTGACAACAGCTTCACCCGCGTGTGAGTTTTCAGCGACGGAAATGGCGTTGCGCATCACAATTTGCGCTGTGGCTGTGGTCATGAGACCCACAGCCAGACTCAGACCTAACATCAATTTACTCAATTTCATGGATTGACTCCTCAAAGATGGGATGAAGACAAAATGGGAATAACTTTTCTGCTCAGGAATTATGGAGTTGATGTGAAGGGACGCCATTCGGGTTTTCGAGGGGTTTTCCCAGTAGTTTTGTCAAGGTCAGCGTTTTTATTCAAAGACGACAAACGGGTCACTGAATCACTTGACAAGAGTCAGGGTCCGGGTTCAATGGGGTTTGATTGTTCGTTGGGCAATGCCCCATTTCCCTTTCGAAAGGTGCAGTTATGAATGACTTTGATTCGGGTATTTTTCGTGTTGGCATCACGCGTGATGTCCTGATAAGCAATGGGCAGCCCATATTTGGGCAAGCGGTTTTTGACTTCCTCAATCATCCCGGATTGGTTTGGGAATACATGGAAGAATCGCCAGTCATCCGCCCGGAACATGCCGCCCGATATGACGCGATATGCGCCATGCTGACACGTTTCACACCTGAAAGCTTGGGGCCAGAAAAACCCCGGTTGAAAGTGATTGCACGTTTTGGTGTGGGTTACGACACCATCGATGTCCCCACTTGTCAGAAGGCAGGAATTCTTCTGACCATTGCGCCCGATGGCGTTCGTCGCCCAGTGGCGGTCTCAGCCATCACTTTCATGCTCATGCTGGCGCACAAAGTGGGTATCAAGGACCGTTTGACGCGAGCGGGCCGCTGGGCAGAGAAATCCGATCACATTGGCACAGGATTGACAGGCCGGAGTCTGGGTTCATTGGGGGTGGGAAATATCGGAGCAGAGATGTTTCGTCTGGCCAAACCTTTCGACATGACATTCATGGCTCACGATCCTTACGCCGATCCCCAACAAATGGCAGCGCTGGGTGTGGATTTGGTGGATTTGGACACCCTGTTTCGCAACTCGGATTTTTTGACAGTGAATTGCCCTTTGAATGAATCGACTCGTGGTTTGGTCAATGCGAACAAGTTGTCCTTGATGAAAAAAACGGCTTACCTCATCAATACAGCCCGAGGTCCTATCGTGGACGAGTCGGCGCTTTATCAGGCATTGGTGGAGAAAAAAATTGCTGGGGCAGGTTTGGACGTTTTCGAGGTAGAGCCCACACCCGCAGACAACCCCTTGCTGCAGTTGGACAATGTGGTGGTGACGCCCCATGGTATTTGCTTTACCGATGAATGCATGCAGGGCTTGGCCGAAAGTGCTTTCAAGGCCGTTGTTGATGTG
This sequence comes from uncultured Burkholderiales bacterium, assembly GCA_903932865.1. GTDB lineage: Bacteria > Pseudomonadota > Gammaproteobacteria > Burkholderiales > Burkholderiaceae_C > Limnohabitans_A. The sequence continues at coordinate 383,088 of CAIZHQ010000015.1, read as the reverse complement.
ATGCAGGGTAAAAAACCGGCACATGTTGTGAGCGCCTGATCTGCAGCCCCCTCAACTTTGAAAGGATCCACATGACAACTGACATGCCACTGAAGCCAACCATCATGTCTGGCCAGACTGTCGCCGGCGCCATGGTTTTTGAGTTTTTTACACCGGGCATCACGCAGATACTGGTCAATTCAGGTGCCCGCTTTGCAATCTACGACATGGAGCACACGGGTTTGGGTTTTGAAGCCCTGAAATGGTTGTTTGCCACTTGCCGAGGTTTACCCCTAGAGCCCATGGTGCGAGTACCCACCGGTGAGTACACCTGGATAGCACGTGCCTTGGACATTGGTGCGCGCGGGGTGATGGTCCCGATGGTGGAAGACCGGGCCCAGGCCGAGCGTCTGGCCCAGGCTTGTCGTTATCCTGGGCTGGGTCGCAGGGGCGCAGCGTTTGGATTCGCGCAATGCGATTACCAAGGGGGAGATGTGGTCGAAAAAATGCGCCAATACCATGATCGAACTTTGCTGATTGCACAGATCGAAACAGAAAAGGGCTTGCAAAATGTCGAAGATATTGCTGCTGTCGATGGGGTAGACGTTTTATGGGTGGGGCACTTTGATTTGTCCAATTTCATGGGCATACCTGGCCAGTTTGACCATCCAAAGTTCAGCGAAGCCATGACCCATGTGGCCCAGGTGGCAAGAAAACATGGCAAGGTCGCAGGGTTCATGGCCACAGATGCAACCTGGATTGAGCGGGCCAAAGCGATGGGTTACACCCTGCTTGCCGCAGGAACGGACACAGCCTTGTTACAGCAGGCCTTCGGTCAGTTGATTCAGGGCATCCAGTCCACTTCGGCGGATTGAAGCGGTCCTCTTTCACATGCCGGTGTAGTTGGGACCACCGCCGCCCTCGGGCGTGACCCAGACGATGTTTTGCGTCGGGTCCTTGATGTCGCAGGTTTTGCAGTGCACGCAGTTTTGCGCATTGATCTGCAGGCGGTCCGAGTTGTCTTCGTTCTTCACATACTCGTACACACCGGCTGGGCAATAGCGGCTCTCGGGCCCGCCATACTTGGCCAGGTTGATGCCCACGGGCACCGAGGCGTCTTTCAGGGTCAGGTGCGCTGGCTGGTTTTCTTCGTGGTTGGTGTTGCTGATGAAGACGCTGGAGAGGCGGTCAAAGGTCAGCTTGCCGTCCGGTTTCGGGTACTCGATCTTCTCGCACTCGGCCGCAGGCTTCAGATAGGTGTGGTCCGCTTTGTCACGGCGCAGCGTCCAAGGAATGTGGCCGCGCAGCACAAACTGCTCAAAGCCGTTCATGAGTGTGGCCACGGTCAGGCCCTGCTTGAACCAAGTCTTGAAGTTGCGTGATTTGTTCAGCTCGGTGAATAGCCAGCTCTTTTCGAAAGCTTCTGGGTAAGCGCTCAGCTCGTCGTGCTGGCGGCCTGCCTGCAATGCGTCGTAAGCCGCTTCGGCAGCCAGCATGCCGGTCTTGATGGCGGCGTGGCTGCCCTTGATGCGGCTGACGTTCAGGTATCCCGCATCACAACCCACCAACGCGCCGCCCGGGAACACGGTCTTGGGCAGGCTCATCAGACCGCCTGCGGTGATGGCGCGTGCGCCGTAGCCGATGCGCTTGGCGTTGACTTCTCCCTGGTCGTTGGTGAAGTACCACTGGATGTTGTTGTGGGTTTTCCAGCGCTGGAACTCTTCAAACGGGCTGAGCCAGGGGTTGGCGTAATCCAAGCCCACCACGTAGCCGATGGCGATCTTGTTGTCTTCCATGTGGTACATGAACGCGCCGCCATAGGTGTCGTTGTTCATGGGCCAGCCGGCGGTGTGCATCACAAAACCAGGGGTGTGGCGTGAGGGGTCAATTTCCCAGACTTCCTTGATGCCGATGCCGTAGGTCTGTGGGTCGCGGCCTGCGTCGAGTTTGTACTTGGCGATCAGCTGCTTGCCCAGGTGGCCGCGCGCGCCTTCGGCGAACACGGTGTATTTGGCATGCAATTCCATGCCCAGCTGGAAGTTTTCGGTCGGCTCGCCGTCTTTGCCCACGCCCATGTTGCCGGTCGCCACGCCTTTGACTGAGCCATCTTCGTTGTAGAGCACTTCTGAAGCCGTGAAGCCGGGGAAAATTTCCACGCCCAGGTTTTCAGCCTGCTGGCCCAGCCAGCGCGTGAAGTTGGACAGGCTGATGATGTAGTTGCCGTGGTTTTGCGCGCACTCGGGCAAGAAGATGCCGGGGGTGCGGGTGGCGCCAGTCTCCGACAGGAAGCTCCAGGCGTCGTCGGTCACGGGTTGGTTCAGGGGTGCGCCGCGCTCTTTCCAGTCAGGAAAGAGTTCCGTCAAGGCTTTGGGGTCCATGATCGCGCCAGACAAGATGTGCGCACCGGGCTCGCCGCCTTTTTCCAGCACCACCACCGACACGTCTTGGCCTTGTTCAGCGGCCAGTTGCTTGAGGCGGATGGCGGTGGACAGGCCAGCGGGGCCGCCGCCGACCACGACCACGTCGTATGCCATGGATTCGCGGGGGCCGTAGGTGCTCAGGATTTCTTGGGGGCTCATGAACTTCTCTTCAATGCAGGGGGTCAAAACAAATGCCCCGACACTGTGCTGTCGGGCGTGTGACTCATTTTATGCCGCTCTGCCTGGCTTGCCCCGCACAATGGCGTCAACCGTTCTTGCCCGCAGGGGTTCTTTCTTGAAGGAGTTGTCATGGCTTATGAAATCGATTTGTCCGGCCGCGTGGCCTTGGTGACGGGCGCCTCGGGCGGCTTGGGGGCGCAATTTGCCAAAACCCTGGCCGCAGCGGGCGCGGGCGTGGTGCTGGCCAGCCGCCGCATCGAAAAGCTCAAGGACCTGCGCGCTGAAATCGAAGCCGCTGGTGGCGACGCCCATGTGGTCGAGATGGATGTGACCGACCGCCACAGCATTGCCGCCGCCGTGGCGCACGCTGAAACCGAGATGGGCAGCATCGACATTTTGGTCAACAACTCAGGCGTGAGCACCACCCAGCGCATCCAGGACGTGACGGAAGAAGATTACGACTTCATCATGAACACCAATGTGCGCGGCGCATTTTTTGTAGCGCAAGAATTGGGCAAACGGATGCTGGCCCGAGCCAAGGGGGCTGCGCCGGGCAACTTCACAGGGGGGCGCATCATCAACATCGCCTCGATGGCGGGTCTGAAAGTGTTGCCGCAAATTGGCGTGTACTGCATGAGCAAAGCGGCCGTGATCCAGATGACCAAGGCCTTTGCGGTGGAGTGGGGCAAGTTTGGCATCAACGTGAACGCCATTTGCCCTGGCTACATCGACACCGAAATCAACCACCACCACTGGCAAACCGTGCAAGGCCAAAAACTCATCAGCATGCTGCCCCGCAAACGTGTGGGGCAGCCGCAAGATCTGGACGCCTTGCTGATGCTGCTGGCCAGCGACCAGAGCCATTTCATCAATGGCGCAGTGGTGTCGGCCGACGACGGTTTCGCGGTGTGAGGGCCATGGCATGAAATTCGAATTGCCTAAACACAAAAAGCAAGTTTTTGAGTTGGTGATCCCTATCCGCTGGGGTGACATGGACGCCATGGGCCATGTCAACAACACGCTGTACTTTCGCTACATGGAGACGCTGCGCATCGACTGGTTCGAGGCCATTGGTTGCCAGGTCAATCCGCAAGGGCAGGGGCCAGTCATCGTCAACGCGTTTTGCAATTTCTACAAACAGTTTGAATTTCCGGGTGACATCCTGGCCAAGATGTTTGTCAGCGACCCGGGTCGCACCACGTTCGAGAGCTGGTGCACGCTGGAGCGCACCGACCAGCCGGGTGTGGTGTTTGCCGCCGGGGGCGCGACCACGATTTGGGTGGATTTCCCAAACCAAAAGGCGGTGACCCTGCCCGACTGGGTGCGGGCCTTGGTCAGCGAATGAGCGCTGTTGTTGTTACGTGGGAGCGCACCCCAGTGCGCGAAAGCCTTAAGCCACAGGCTGGGTCGCTGAACCCACCGCACGCCACTGGTCGGCGTGGTTTTTCAGCCATTCTTGAGACAGCGTAGCACTGCCCACTTGCATAGGGTGAAAGTCTTTGCGGGTGTAGGCCATGATGGGCTTGGCCACGCGCCAAACCATGCCGTGACGACCGAACAAGAACTTGCCTGCTGACCACCAGGTGGAGGGCTTGAACAGGGTTTTGTCGTGCCAGAGGTTGTTCACAGTCTGGCGGAACACGTCGGTGCTGAACTGCACCGTGACGTACCAAAACCAGCGCATGCGCCACTGGTGATTCCCGCCCAAGCGTTGGTAGAGGTCAAAGGCCACGCATTTGTGCTCGGATTCTTCGGCCGCGTGCCAGCGCCACAGGGTTTTGAGCGGGTCTTCGGCCTTGGCAAACCAGTCGCCCGCTTGGTCCATTCGGTCCAATGTCAGGTCGCCAAAGATCGAGGTGTAATGCTCAAAAGCGGCGGTGATGGCCAGCTCGTGCAGGTAACCCTTGTCACTTTTGCTGAAAAACTCTTCACGGCCTTTGTTCAGGCGCTGCTCGGCGCGAGGACCCCAGTGGTTGACGAAACCTTGTTTTTCTAAGTGCGCGTTGTACAGCGTATGCAGGTGGCGGTGGGTCGCTTCCTGGCCCACAAAGCCTTTGGCGATTTGCTTGAGCTCGGCGTTTTCTGGCGTGTCGGTCAGGTTTTTGGCGCCATTTTTGACTGCGTCGATGAAAGACTGCTCTCCCACCGGAAAACTCATGGACAAGGCGTTGGCATAGGCCGTCAAAAACGCATCTCCGCCGTTCCAGTGGCGCGAGAAACCATGGCTCAGGTCCACGCTCAAACGGCGCACAGTCAACTCGGTCGGGGCGGCGGGGTGGGTGTTCATGGTGGGTCTTTTGTGCAAATACGGCAGAATCTGAGCATTGTTCAGGTTTTGCAAAGACCTTGCAACTCGCAATCTGCTCACATTTTGAAAAAGCCATTCATGTCCGCTGCCCAACCTGGTCAAAAGCCCAAAGCCCCGTCCAGTCAGCGTCGCCAGCCCTCGCAGGCGCGGGCACAGCAGACCATGCAGACCCTGTTCAAGGCCGCTGCTCAGATTTTGGACAAGGAAGGCGAGGCCGGATTGACCACCAACAAGGTGGCTGCAGCAGCTGGATTTTCCATTGGCACGCTGTACCAGTACTTCTCGAGCAAAGAGGTGTTGGTGCGGGCCATGGCCGCTCGGGGCCAAGAGATGGTGCTGCAAGAGCTGGGGCGTTACCTCAGCGAATTGGAAACCCTGCCCGATGTGCGCCAACTGGACGGGCGTGCGCTGCTGGGCCAGGCCATCCGCATTTTGGTGCGTGGCTTTGCCACGGGCAAGGGCCTGAGCCAAAGCCTGATCCGCCTGTGCTGGACACTGGAAAAGCCCGATGAAACCGCCAGTGCGGTGCGTCAGGTGGCCGACCGGCTGGCCATCTTTTTTGAGCGCATCGGGCACCCCGCGCTGCAAACACCCAGCCCGGCGCAGTTGTTTGTGCTGACCCGCTCGGTCATTGGCACACTGCGCAGCGCCAGCCTGGAAAAGTCACCCCTCTTGGGCAGCCCCGCGTTTGAAGAAGCCCTGGTGCAAATGGCCTGGGCTTTGCTGGCCCGACCGCCAGCGCTTCAGGCCGCGGGTTTGGCCTTGGGCGCGCGGCCCATCAAATAGAACTCGGGGTTGGGCATCATGCCGCTGAAGCTGGCCATGCGGTTGGAAAGGCCAAAGAAGGCGGTGATGGCGGCAATGTCCCAGATGTCTTCGTCGTCAAAGCCGTGCGCGTGCAGGGCGGCAAAGTCGGCCTCCTCCACCTCGTCAGAGTGGTTGCAAACCTTCAGTGCAAAGTCCAGCATGGCACGTTGACGGGGGCTGATGTCGGCCTTGCGGTGGTTGATGGCCACCTGGTCTGCCACCAGCGGTTTCTTTTCATAGATGCGCAAGATCGCGCCGTGCGCCACCACGCAATACAGGCAGTTGTTGGCCGCGCTGGTGGTGGTCACGATCATCTCCCGATCACCTTTGCTCAGGCCACTTTCGCGCCCCACGGACTCCGGCACCATCAACGCGTCGTGATAAGCAAAAAAAGCGCGCCATTCGGCGGGGCGGCGGGCAAAGGCCAGAAACACATTAGGCACAAACCCGGCTTTTTCTTGGACTTCGAGGACCTTGGCTTTGATGTCGTCGGGCAAGTCACTGATTTCGGGGGCGGGGTAGCGGGACGGGGTAACGGTAGCGTCAGCGGGTGTGCTCATGGTGTCTCCTGGTGGGCAAGGTTTTGATTATGCTCATGGCTCTTAAAGGAAACTGTCATGTCCCAAACACCAATTGAACAAGCCCGCGAAGCCCACCCTGATGACGCTGCCTTTCAGGCTGGCCTGAGCACCCGTGCTCAGGTCATGGGTCCGAGCTATGTGGACCGCGCCTTGGGCGCCGCCACCGACTACACCATGCCCATGCAGGAGTTCATCACGGCCAACGCCTGGGGCAATGTCTGGCAGCGCCCGGGGCTGGACATGAAGACCCGCAGCCTGATCACGGTGGCCATGTTGACGGCCCAAGGCAAGCAGCAGGAGTTGAAAGCCCACATCCGTGGCGCATTGACCAACGGGGCCACGCCGGAAGAAATCCGCGAACTCATGTTACACGCCACGGTTTACTGCGGTTTCCCGACAGCGATTGACGCATTTCGCTCTGCTGCCGAAGTGATCGAGCCCAAGGTTTGACTTGCAGGGGCTCGAGCCTCTGAGGGGTCTTGCCTGCTCAATGCTTTAGCCTCGCATCAACTTCTGAATCAAATCTGCCGCCCCTGAGGCCTCGTATTTGCGCATGAGCTTGACGCGGTAAATCTCCACCGTGCGGTGGCTGATGCCCAAGGCTTTGCCAATCTCTTTGCTGGTCAGGCCGTCCATCAGGTGGGCGGCGACCTCGCGCTCGCGGGCGGTGAGTTCGGCTTTGACGGGTTTGCGGGCCGAGAGGTCTTCAAAGGTCCAGATGCCGGCTTCGTGTGGGGCGTCTCGGTTCAGAGCGCGTCCGGTTACATGGCACCAAAAGGTTTCGCCTTTGAATCGCCCGTCCACCCTTTTCATGATGCGGTCGTCGGCATACACGCCCTTGGCGTTCAGGATGGGCGCGATGCGCTGGCCGGTGCGCTCGTATTCGTCGGCGCTGGGGTAAAGCAGCTGAAAACTTTGGCCGATGAGTTGCTCGCGGCCGACGCCAAACATCTCGCACACGCGCTGGTTGCAGTCGACCATGGCGCGGTTGCGCGAGAGCACCAAGCCGATGGGCGCCAGATCAAAGGCGAGGCGGTAATTAATGTCTGAGTTCATGAGCGGGAAGGCCAGGGGCTAGGGGAAGCCCTCTACGAAAAACTACGTAGTTCAATACGTAGTATCGTAATGCTTTCATTCATCCTCTTTGGGAGACCGGTGTGAACAAGATTTATCCCTCCGCAGCCGAGGCCCTCAAGGGCATCGTGGCTGACGGTCAATTGTTTGGCGTGGGCGGTTTTGGCCTGTGCGGTATTCCCGAAGCGCTGATCGCCGCCTTGCGTGACAGCGGCGTGCAAAACCTGACGGCCATTTCGAACAACGCGGGCGTGGACGATTTCGGTCTGGGCTTGTTGCTGCAAACCCGTCAGATCAAGAAGATGATTTCTTCTTATGTGGGCGAGAACAAAGAGTTTGAGCGCCAGTACTTGGCAGGCGAGCTGGCTTTGGAGTTCACGCCCCAAGGCACGCTGGCCGAAAAGCTGCGTGCGGGCGGCGCGGGCATCCCGGCCTTCTTCACCAAGACCGGTGTGGGCACCCTGGTAGCGGAGGGCAAAGAGCTGCGCGAGTTCGACGGCGAGACCTACGTGATGGAGCGCTCGCTGGTGCCCGATGTGTCGCTGGTCAAAGCGCACCGGGCCGACAAGTCCGGCAACCTGCAGTTCCGTTACACCTCGCGCAACTTCAACCCCGCTGTGGCGATGGCAGGCAAGATCTGCGTGGTCGAGGTCGAAGAGATCGTCGAGACCGGTGAGATGCACCCAGACAGCGTGCACCTGCCCGGCATTTATGTGCACCGCATCGTGCTGAACAAGCACCCTGAAAAGCGCATCGAGAAGCGCACCATCACTGAAAAGGCGGGAGTCTGATATGAGCTGGAGTCAAGACCAAATGGCCGCCCGTGCGGCCCACGAACTGGAAGACGGTTTCTACGTGAACCTGGGCATCGGCATCCCCACGCTGGTGGCCAACTTTGTGCCTGCAGACAAAGAAGTCTGGCTGCAAAGCGAAAATGGCATGCTGGGCATTGGACCATTCCCGAATGAAGATGAAGTCGATGCCGACCTGATCAACGCGGGCAAGCAAACCGTGACGACCATCAAAGGCTCGTCCATCTTTGGCAGCGAGCTGTCGTTTGCCATGATCCGAGGCGGCAAGATCAACCTGTCCATCTTGGGCGCCATGCAGGTGAGCGAAAAGGGCGATTTGGCCAACTGGATGATCCCCGGCAAGATGGTCAAGGGCATGGGCGGCGCGATGGACCTCGTGGCAGGCGTTAAGCGCGTGATCATCTTGATGGAACACGTGGCCAAGAAAAAAGACGGCACCGAAGACATGAAGATTTTGCCCAGCTGCACCTTGCCTTTGACGGGTGTGGGTGTGGTGGACCGCATCATCACCGACTTGGCCGTGATGGACGTGACCGACGCGGGCCTCAAAGTGGTGGAGCTGGCCCCGGGGGTGACACCTGAGTTGCTGCAGAGCAAAACGGGTGTGAAGTTGCACTTTTGAGCCGATTGATGCGCACATGAGAAAAGGCCCCGAAAGGGGCCTTTTGCTTGACACGGTGGGTTGGAGCGGGTGAAGGGAATCGAAATGTTGTTTTAACGCTATGAATTCATTGCGTTTTAGGGTTTAGGGTTAGAAGATTTACCCCCAAGTGTTCCCCCAGCCGGGTTTCCACACATGGGTTCCATTCCCTGCAATTATCCACTACACCCCAGCGCTGGGGCCCCCGCTGTTTCGTTACCGTCACGTTAATGTGATTTCGTGACGCGAACACAATTCTTTTGATGATGCGTGTAGCCACATCGCGTGCAGTTGGCGCATGGTCGAGGTCGGTCTGAATACGTTTTAGTTGACGGCCCAAGGCTGTCATTAGAACGGCGGGGCTGGCGCTCTCGAGGATTTCGTGGGCTTGCCCTGCCTGCTCACGCCGATTGCGCCTGAACGCGGCTGCGCGCTGCGCTCCGGGCATGGTTAGGGGGCATCGAAAGTCTGGAGCATGTTGATTCTGGAAACAAATTGTTTTTGTGACATAGCATCACCTGATCGGCTTTCCGTTATATTGGGCGGTTAAAAACTTATAGCCCAGAAAGGGTTTACTCCACCATGATTCGCTACATTCAACGCCTTCATGAGGTTGTCAAGGCATCAGCATTCTTAGCGCTGCTGCTTTTGTCGCTGGCTCCGGTAGCTAATGCAGGGACTGCCACCGCGTCTGGTGCTTGGGTAGCTGGCACACCGGCAACGACGATGACACCGGAAATTCCCACCCCAGCTGGTACGCAACGAACAACCTTCACAGGGCCCGCCTCAGGGCCGTATGGCTACACTGTCCTTCCATTTACTGTTGATCAGTCAGGCACGTACTCAGCAACCGTTACTGTCAATAACTCGGTCAACACGTCCTGGTTCTTGTCGGGTTTGTTTTCGCCGAATGCCGCGTCATTGACCACGCCATATAGTAATTTCTTTGCGGGTTACTTTTCGGGCACTATCCCCGGAACAGACAACTTCTCGTCTTTGAACTTGGTCGCCGGGCAGCAATACACCTTGCTGATCGCCTATGGTTTCACCCCGGCCGGTCTTAACTATTCCGCAACTTTGACCGGACCTGGCTGCATTGCCATTGGAGCCAACACGTGCAGCGCTGTCCCAGTCCCCACCGTCTCCGAATGGGCCATGATTAGCCTCGCATTGCTGATCGCGGGTTTTGGCATCTACCAGCAGCGCCGTCGTCTGTTGTAACCGTCCGCTTTGATTTATACGGATTAATTGAGATCATTAGGGCGTTTGACTGTGACGACTAAGTAGTCGTTGATTCAGTTGGAACATATGGCAATAGCGCCTTGGCAGCGTGAATCCTGATGGTCATCTGGATGCCGTCATGCTGAATCACGGCCAGCAGAAAGGTCAGCGGGTTGTCGTGGTGGGGAATTGGCTTTTTGACTGTTTATGAGGGCTTATGGATGCCTCAATTGGAGCGGGTGAAGGGAATCGAACCCTCGTTATTTGCTTGGGAAGCAAAAGTCCTACCATTAAACGACACCCGCATGGATAAATTCTAATCGCTTTGGGTTGGCGTTCAGCGCCGCTGTCAACGTTCGCAAAGTTAAAATCATTTGATGCAACGGTCAGCTCTCCTAAATCATGCCTTGAATTCACGTCTTTGGTTTTTGTTATTGCTGGCCAGCTACACGGTGCTGGAGTTGTCCTTCAACCACCGGCTGCTCGAATTGGCGGGTGATTTGCAATGGAAAGTCACATCGGTTCAATTGAACGACATTGAGATTTGGGGGCGTGTTGTCTCAGGTTTGGGTTTGGGCTTGTTGTTGATGCGATGGCTGGACAACTTTGTGCGGTCCAGGCTCTTGCTGTTGGTGATGTGCTGCACACTGGGTTTGCTCAGCATGTGGCATGCTCAAAAGGCCTTGGTTGACAACATTGTGGCGCATGCACATGCGCAAGACCTGGCGATGAGTTGGAAATCGCAAATGAGTACCCAAGAGGCACTCAATGGTCGTATTTTGCATCGAGGCGAAACCTTGTTGACCAGCCCGGCTCCTGCCGAGATACGTCCTGTGATGAGCGCCCTGTGGGCCTCTTCTGTGGCGGGCTTATTGCCTGAGGATCTGAACTCGGATTCGGGCGCGGCGCAACTCATGAGCGGCTTCTTTGCCCCTCAAGTCAGCCCGTCGCAATTGGTGGCAAGCTACAGAAAGACGGTCATGACCCCAGTGGTCTTGGGCGCCTCTTTGCTGTTTGGATTGCTCAATTTGTGTCAACTTTTTGCGGGATCGCTGGCTTGGGGCTTGACCGTTTGCGGACAAGACCGCTTGTTGCAACGCAGCAAGTTCTGGTTACTGCCTGCCTTGACCACGTTGTGCATGGGCTTGAGTTGGTGGCCTGGCAATGTTTGGACCGCGTCGCCTGCCTATCGCCTTGTGGCCAGCCCAGCGCTTTGGTCTGAGCAACCCTATTTGGCCCCTTTTGTAGAGTGGAGTGTGCGCGCTGAACCTGCTTGGGCCGATTCGGTGGCATGGGTTCACCGGGCATTGCTGCAAGATTTTGAATTCAAGGTGCCTTTTCGTTCTGGGCTGGTGCTGGAGGACACGCCGGCCTTCGCCGTGGCCGCGCCCTTGAGGTGATCACTGGGCTTGAATCACTTCAAGATGTCACCCATGCACAGGAATTTGATTTCCACGTAGTCGTCGATGCCGTGGTGTGAGCCTTCGCGGCCCAGGCCCGATTGCTTGACGCCACCAAATGGCACGTGTTCGGTCGCCAAAATGCCGACGTTGATGCCGACCATGCCGTATTCCAGCGCCTCGCTGACCCGGAAGATGCGGCCCACGTCGCGGCTGTAGAAGTAGCTGGCCAGGCCGTACTCGGTGTTGTTGGCCGCATCGATCGCTTCTTGCTCGGTTTTGAACTTGAAAATCGGGGCAAAGGGGCCAAAGGTTTCTTCCTTGGCGCAGACCATGTCGGCGCTGGCATCGGCGATGACGGTGGGTTCAAAGAACTGGCCCTCTAGGCGTTTACCGCCCGCAAGAACTCGGCCGCCTTTGGCGATGGCATCTTTCACATGGCGTTCGACCTTGTCAAGGGCCGAGGGCTCGATCAGAGGGCCCTGATTCACACCGTCGGCAAAGCCATTGCCGACCTTGGCGGTTTTGACTTTGGCTGCGAATTTGGTGGCGAACTCTTCGTACACCGACTCCTGCACGTAAAAGCGGTTGGAGCACACACAGGTCTGGCCCGCATTGCGGTATTTGCTGGCGAAGGCACCTTCGACCGCGCTGTCGATGTCGGCGTCTTCAAACACGATGAAGGGGGCATTGCCGCCCAACTCCAGCGACATTTTCTTCACGGTAGGGGCCGACTGCGCCATCAGGATGCGGCCCACTTCGGTCGAGCCAGTGAAGCTGATGTGGCGCACCACGTCGCTGGCGCACAGCACCTTGCCCACGGCAATCGAGTTGTCGGCATCGGCCGTGATCATGTTGAGCACGCCCGCAGGGATGCCCGCGCGGATGGCCAACTCGGCTGCGGCCAGTGCCGTCAGCGGCGTGAGTTCAGCCGGTTTGATGATCACCGGGCAGCCTGCGGCCAAGGCCGGGGCGACCTTGCGCGTGATCATGGCCAGGGGAAAGTTCCAAGGCGTGATGGCCGCACACACCCCAATGGGCTGCTTCAAGACGAGCAAGCGGCGGTTGTTGTCGAACTGGGGCAGGGTTTCGCCGTTGACGCGCTTGGCCTCTTCGGCGAACCACTCGACAAAACTTGCGCCATAAGCGACTTCGCCTTTGGCCTCGGGCAGAGGCTTGCCTTGCTCGGCGGTCATGATGCGGCCAAGGTCGTCTTGGTTGGCCATGAGCAGGTCGTACCACTTGCGCAGGATGATGCTGCGCTCTTTGGCGGTTTTGGTTTTCCAGGCGGGCCAGGCTGCGTTGGCTGCGGCAATCGCAGCCTCGGCCTCGACAGGGCCCAGATTGGCCACATCGGCCAAGTGGGCGCCTGTGGCGGGGTCGGTCACAGCAAAACGGCTGCTGCCCTTGACCCATTGGCCGTTGATCAGGGCATCGGTCTTGAGCAGGGTGGGGTCGTTGAGTTGGGCGAGGGGGGAAGTCTTCATGTCCATGGGGTCTCCAGAAGCTGCAAGTGCAGGTGCTTATTGTGTTCAGCTGGCAAGCTTAGCGTTTGTGCATTTGACCGTCTGTCACAAAAGTCTCAAAACCCCGATGCACAGAGGGCGTCTGGTCATGAACAAGCCAGAAAATGGCCCCGCCTCAAATCTATAATGGCCGGTTGCATTGAAAGCCCGAATCACCATGAGCCAAGCCCCCATCTCCGTCTCCGACATCCGTAAGACCTTTTTGGACTTTTTCGAGTCCAAGGGCCACACCGTGGTGGCGTCCAGCCCCCTGGTGCCCGGCAACGACCCCACCTTGATGTTCACCAACTCGGGCATGGTTCAGTTCAAGGACGTGTTTCTAGGCTCCGACAAGCGCTCTTATGTGCGTGCAGCCTCTGTGCAAGCTTGTCTGCGCGCCGGTGGCAAGCACAACGACTTGGAAAACGTGGGCTATACCGCCCGCCACCACACCTTTTTTGAGATGCTGGGCAACTGGTCGTTTGGCGACTATTTCAAGCGCGAGTCGCTGGAGTGGGCATGGGAACTGCTGACACAGGTCTACAAGTTGCCCGCCGACAAGTTGTACGCCACGGTGTACCTGGAAGACGACGAGGCCCATGCCATTTGGGAAGGCATTTTTGTCAAAGCCGGCTGGACGCCTGAGCGCATCCAGGCAGAGAACCGCATCATCCGCATCGGTGACAACAAGGGCGGCCGCTACAAGTCCGACAACTTCTGGATGATGGCCGACACCGGCCCTTGCGGCCCGTGCTCCGAGATCTTTTACGACCATGGCGAGCACATCCCCGGTGGCCCACCCGGCAGCCCCGATGAAGACGGCGACCGCTTCATCGAGATCTGGAACAACGTGTTCATGCAGTTCAACATGGACGAGACCGGTGCCGTCACGCCACTGCCTGCGCCGTGCGTGGACACGGGCATGGGCCTGGAGCGGCTGGCCGCCATCTTGCAGCACGTTCACAGCAACTACGAGATCGACATTTTTGACGCGTTGATCAAGGCGGCATCGCGTGAAACCGGCTGCACCGATTTGAACAACAAGTCGCTGCGCGTGATTGCCGACCACATTCGCGCCACTTCCTTTTTGGTGAGCGACGGCGTGGTGCCCAGCAACGAAGGCCGGGGTTATGTGCAGCGGCGCATCGTGCGCCGAGCCATTCGTCACGGCTATTTGCTGGGCCAGAAAAAACCGTTTTTCCACAAACTGGTGCCTGATTTGGTGCAGCTCATGGGCGCGGCTTATCCCAATATGGCCCACCAGGCCGAACGCATTGCCGATGTTTTGCGTGTGGAAGAAGAGCGCTTTTTTGAGACGCTCCAAAGTGGCATGCAAATTCTGGACGCGGCCCTCGAAGGCGGCGTGAAAGTGCTGCCCGGCGAAGTCGCTTTCAAGTTGCACGACACCTATGGCTTTCCCCTTGACCTGTCGGCCGACGTGTGCCGCGAGCGGGGCCTCACCGTAGACGAAGCCGGTTTTGCCGCTGCCATGGAAAAGCAAAAAACGCAGGCCCGTGCTGCTGGCAAGTTCAAGATGGACAAAGCGCTGGACTACACCGGCGCAGGCAATGACTTTGTGGGCTATGAAGACCTGACGGCCAACGCCAAAGTGCTGGCTTTGTACGCAGACGGCCATGCCGTGACCGAGCTCAAAGCAGGCCAGGCTGGCGTTGTGGTGCTCGACACCACACCGTTCTATGCCGAGTCAGGCGGCCAAGTGGGCGACCAGGGCATGGTCCACAACGCGGGCGGCCAGTTCAATGTGGCCGACACGCTGAAGATCAAGGCGGATGTGTTTGGCCACCACGGCGAAGTGAAATCCGGCAGCCTCAAAGTGGGCGACATGGTGCAAGCCCATGTGGACTTGGGCCTGCGCGCCGCCACCGTGCGCAACCACAGCGCCACCCACCTGATGCACAAAGCCCTGCGCGAAGTGCTGGGCATCCATGTGCAGCAAAAGGGCAGCTTGGTCAACGCCGAGCGCACCCGCTTTGATTTTGCACACAACGCGCCCGTGACAGACGCCGAGATCCGCCAGATCGAAGCCCAAGTCAACGTCGAAATTTTGGCCAACGCCGCAGCGCAAGCGCGTGTGATGGACATCGAGAGCGCCCAGAAAACCGGCGCCATGATGCTGTTTGGCGAGAAGTACGGCGAGACCGTGCGCGTGCTCGACATCGGCTCCAGCCGCGAACTGTGCGGCGGCACCCACGTCAAAGCCACGGGGGACATTGGCCTGTTCAAGATCGTCAGCGAAGGCGGCGTGGCCGCAGGCGTGCGCCGCATCGAAGCCGTGACCGGCGCCAATGCATTGAAGTATCTGCAATCGCTTGAAGACACCGTGACGCAAGCCGCTGGCACACTCAAAGCCCAACCGGCCGAGCTGAATGCCCGTATCGCCCAAGTGCTGGATCAGGTCAAGGCACTCGAAAAAGAACTGGCCGCCGCCAAAGGCAAGCTGGCTTCTGCCCAAGGCGACGAGTTGCTGACCCAAGCTGTGGACGTCAAGGGCATTAAGCTGCTGGTGGCCAAGCTCGAAGGGGCCGACGCCAAGACCTTGCGCGACACCATGGACAAACTCAAGGACAAGTTCAAGAGCACGGCGGTGATCGTGCTCGCTGCTGTCGATGGCAACAAAGTCAACATCGCCGCGGGCGTGACCGCTGACACCGTGGGCAAGGTCAAGGCCGGTGAGCTGGCCAACTTTGTGGCCCAACAAGTGGGCGGCAAAGGCGGCGGCAAGGCCGACATGGCCATGGCCGGAGGCACCAACCCCGCAGCCTTGCCCGCAGCGCTGGCCAGCGTGCAGACTTGGGTAGCCGAGCGGGTTTGAGTCGCTGAACCAGGGGTAGTGAGGACCCCAAAGGGCCCTTGCCGTGGTCCTTTGCCCTCGTGACCGTCAGCGGCCTTTCCAAACAGGCTTGCGTTTGGCCACGAAGGCGTCCACACCTTCACGAAAGTCTTCGCTGCCGTAGGCATGCCGAATCAGGTCTTCAGCCTCTGGCGCACTGTGCTGGACCAAGCGGCTGAGGGCTTGTTTGCTGACTTGTTGCGTCACGGGTGCCAAGGTGGTCAGGCGTTGGACCAAGGTGGCAATGGCCTTGTCGATCTCGTCGGGGGCGGCCAGTTGGTGCAGGTAGCCGCAGGCCAGGGCTTCTTCGGCGCCGATCATGTCGGCCAGCATCAGCATGCGTTTGACGCGTTGCGGCCCGAAAGCCGCGCACAAACGCGCCACATTGGCCAGCGACAAGCAATTGCCCAGCGTCTTGGCAATGGGCACGCCCAACTGTGAGCCGGGCGTGGCCAGTCGAAAGTCGCACGCAGTGGCTATGGCCAGTCCACCGCCCACGGCCCAACCTTCAATGAGCGCCAGGGTAGGCATGGGCAGCGAACAGAGCAAGTCGATGCACGCCTCGATCTGCGCTTCGTAGGCCACCGCATCCCCACCCCCGCTATTTGGGCCATGTCCCTAGCCAGACGTAATCACTGTTAGTCACAAGTAATTTAAAAATTGGATGTCTGTTGTCCAAGGTTGGACATCGAGGCAGCATAAGTCTGTAGAGCGGCAAAACTACGCATTGCGGCAAAGTAATATAGGGTAGATGTTCAAAGTTCAGCCCCGCTGGACCCCACCGCCCTCCACACCCCCCCAATTTTCTGAATGGTTCCATCCGTCAGAACTTACACTGTATCTCGCTCGAACGATCGCCCCAGTTTGAGCAAGGGCAGTTTTCCCATTGACTCAGATAGGCCTGAAGCTGTCTTCCAATTCATTCGACTAAATCAATGCAAAAGTTGCAAGCAGACATTTAATGACAAAAGCTCCAGTGGTTGGTGCTTGGGTGCGTTTTTGTTCCTACCAGCAAATCATTTAAACATCATTTTTGCAGTAATCAGAGGTTCCTATGAGCAGGGATTCTTCTTTGGCTTAGCGGTTCAAAATCTTCTGCAAAAACCCTTTATCCAACAGCAGCCAGACCATCACCGGCACCAAAGGCGTCAGCACCAAAAAGCTGAACTGGTAAGCAAAGGCAATCGCCTCCAGTTGCCAGCCCGTGATGTAGGTGGTCATTTGCGCTTTAGCGCCGCCTTGAAACGCAATGTCGCGCAACCAATGAAAGCACAGGCTCGCGGCTTGCAACGGCACCAAGGTCACCGTGCCGATGGCGATTTTCAATAGCCAGCGTGGCGGGCGAGAAGCCAGCAGCAGTGTCCACAGCAAGACCACGCCGTAGCCGTATTTCAAAAAATTCACCTCAGGCGTCATGTCCGCCAGGAGCAACTGGCCTTGCTGCGGGATGTACACGCCCACGCGGGTGATCAAGGCACCCACCGTACCGCTGCGCTGCACGCCTTCAGCCCAAGTGGGAAAGGACAAGTGCATCAACCACCCCGCCAATTCCAGAGCCGGTGCGGCCAGCCATTCGGCCACAAAGTACCAAGGCACCATGAGCCCCAGCAAAGCCAGAAGGCTCAAGCCCAAAAAGCGGCCAATGCCCTTAGGTTGCATGGGGTACCGCTGCTTCTGGGTGTGGTGTTTGGCGCGACACAGCGCGGATCCACAGCAGCCACACCACCAACACGTCGAGCATGATCAGCGCTTGCCACAAGTACAAATGCGCAAACTCAAAGGCTTGGACATTCCACTGCCCCAGATAAAACAAACTGATGATGCGCAACAGGTTCACACCCTGCACCGCCACAATGCCAATGACAATGCCCACCAGCTTGTGCTTTAAGCATGATGGAAAGGCCAGCATGCCCGCAATCAAAATGATGGCCGCTTCCACGCCATTGCAACCCGCCTCAATGGAGACACCAAAGCCGCTGGCACTGCTTTGCAAAATGCGTCCATGCGCGATGATGCTGCCATCCAACAACTGCATGATGTGCGCGCTGGCGTAGGCCAAGCAACCCGTCCAGGGATGGACCAGGCTTTGCTGAACGGGTGATAGCATCTCAATGCCGAACAACAGGGCCAAGGTGCCGATGAAGATGCTGAAGAATCGGATCACGTCAATCCCAGTTCAATGCGCATAAGAATGAGTGAACTATAGACAGAAACCCACCGAGGCGGGTTTCTGTAGGTTCAGTGCTGAATCACTGGGGGCGCATTCTGCGGATGGCCAACATGCCCATCAAGCTGGCCAAGAAGATCATGGCCCACTCTGAAAGGGTTGGAACGGTAGCTACTGATGCCGAGGCAAATGTCAGAACAACTGAACCACCCAGACCGCTTGAGCCAGATACGGTTGCAAGTCCGCCATCCCCCCCAGCTGCACCTGGGGGGGGTGAATCGCCGCCCGCGCCACCTGCTCCGCCGGTCAAAGCAGTTCCCATAGCGCCGTTTTGACCTGCGGTGCTGGTGCCGCCAGTACAAGTTGCGCTTCCGCCAACTCCACCAGGCCCATGAGCAGCAGCACCAGCCTGTCCCCCTGTTGATCCGCTAAATCCCCCTGATCCTGCGCCACCTTGGTATGTTGTGCCTCCGAGGACGACACTAGAATCGCCACCTGGGGTGCCCCAAATGAAGCCCGCGGGAGGTGAAGTTCCACCAGCTCCTACGCTGATTGTCAAAGCACTGCCAGCAGTAACAGCAAAGTTAGTCAAGGTGCAGTTACCACCACCACCACCACCACCACCGTTGTAAGTACTAGACGCACCATCACCACCACCGCCACCGCCACCAGTGATGGAAATGGTCATGGATGAGATGCCTGCAGGAACAGTACAACTGCCTGTGGTTTGTGCACCACTGACACAGTCAGCAGCGTAAACAGAGCTGCTGGCCACGGCAGCCAGAGCAACGACCATTTGGGAAATTTTAGGAAACATTTTTTTGCCTTTTGGTGATTTTTGATGGTTGTCACTTCCCTCGAATCCGTTGTCGTCGTCAGAATCAGCGCAAAGCGCTTGATGGCAACACTCAAAGTTGCTGACAAAGCTTTGCTATTGCTCTTGAACAACATGGGAGACAATGAAAGTTTCATGCGTATCTTTCGTTGTGCATTTCTGCAAAAGACTGTGAGTCAATTTTTTCTCGCCAGCCGTGTCAATGTAAATAAGCAAATTCAACAAAACTAACCAATTCAAACAAGATGTCCAGTACAGTCCTGACGATTAACCCCCCGTCTTTCTCACTCTGACGTCATGCACTTCTGCTCATTCGGTTTCTTTTGCAGGCTTTGGCTGACTCCATGGGCTGTCATGCTGCTGCTCACAGGTTGCCAGGCACCCGACGTCGAACAAGCACCCCAGCTGATCCAATCCAAGGCATGGCGGATGGATGCGAGCGGCCAAGCAAGCCTGCAGGATGTGCGAAACACCACCGATTGGACGCCATTGCCTGAATGGAAAAGCTGGGGTTTTGGTCAAGAAACGGTCTGGGTGCGCCTGGTACTCAACGCAGCACCGCAAGAAACCAGCAACCCTTGGGTGGTTCGGGTTCGACCTCCATTTCTGGACTATGTGACGCTGCACGATCCTTCCACTGGCCTTGTACTGCGAACCGGAGATGCACTGCCACCAGATCACGACGGTATGGCTTCGATCAATTTCACCTTTCAAATACCACCACTGCCCTACGAACGCACGGTCTACTTGCAACTGCGTACCAGCAGTGCGCGTACTCTGAATGTTGAGGTACTGCCCTACGGCCAGGCGCAGCAGCGCAATCGCCTGCAGGAATGGTTGATGGGTTTTGCGATGGTTTGCTCCATCATTTTTGCCATCTGGGCATGTGCTCAATGGTGGGTGACGCGCGAGACAGTCATCGGAGCGTTTGCGCTGAAACAGCTTTTCGCTGCGGCCTGGGCTTTTTTCATTTGGGGCTTTGCTCGGGTGCTGATCGGTCCGTGGCTGTCCGAGGGCGTGTTGACAACGATGGCTTCCACGGTTTTCATTGTGTTGATCGGTATGACCCTTTGGTTCTTCAGCAAACTGATCCAGAGCTATCGACCTCCTGAGATCGCATTGACGGCCATACACAGCTTGGCTTGGGTGGCAGTCATGTTGCCTTTTTTGCAATGGCTGGACCAGACGCAACTGATGCTGGCCTTGGCCAACAAAATGGTGGTGCTGGGATTTGCCTTGTTACCTTTAGTCCTTCTGACCGCCTATCCAAAACGGGTCAAACAAGCCATACCGATTCAGGTGTTGCTGATTTACATGATGGTTTACGGCACATTGAACTCTTTGCCCAGCCTCATCCATTTGGGTTGGATCGATGCCAGGCCCATCGTGCTGTTTGGCAGCCTTGCGCACACCGTTCTGGACGGTCTGGTCATGTTTGTCATGCTGCAGATCCGTGCCAGCGCAATGCGCAAAGTGCAAGTGCAGATTGCCTTGGACCTGAAAAGCAGCCAGCGGCAGACAGATGTCGAAAAACACCACCGCGAAGAACAAAGCCAGCTGTTTGCCATGCTGGCGCACGAGATGAAAACACCGCTGGCCACCTTGCGCATGTGGAAGGAAGCCGGTCAGCTCAAACCTGAAACCATCGAGCGCGCCATTGCCGACATGAACCAGGTGATTGAACGCTGTTTGCACACGGGGCAATTGGCCGATCAAGGCTTGCAAGCTTTGCCACAAGCCGTGAATGCCGAGTTGCTCACGCGCAACTGCATCGCCAGCTGCCGCAGTCCGGAAAAGCTGACGCTGACCGTGACCGAGCTTGCCGGATCTTTGCACACCGATGAGCAAATGCTATCGATCGTGTTGGGCAATCTGCTGGACAACGCCTGCAAATACGGCGCTTTGGACAAGCCCATTCACGTCACTTTGCAAAGCGCCCAGCAGGCTGGGCGATCGGGCTGGTGCTGGCAGATCGAAAGCCATGCCGGGTCGGCAGGGCTGCCCGATGCTAGGCGTTTGTTTGAAAAATACTACCGGAGTCCCGAGGCGCGCCGCTTGTCGGGTTCTGGCTTGGGCTTGTTTCTGGTGAAAGGCTTACTGGAACTGATGCAGGGGACCATTGAATACAGAGCAGAATCTGACCGGGCTGTCTTCAGAATCTGGCTGCCTGATCATCTTTCTTGACGTTAGGTATGGTTAGCTTTGAAGGCCTTCAGTCCAGAAGATGATCAGATTACAAACGGACCCCATTGAGCACTCAACGCATGGATGATATTGCCCTCAAGGTTTTGGTGGTCGAAGACAACGATGAGCTGCGTGAAGCCACATTGGCTTTTCTTCAACGCCAAAACCATGATGTGCGTGGCGTGCCCATGGCCGAAGACATTGACGATGTGATGGGCGATTTTTTACCCGACGTCTATGTCATCGACCTGAACCTGCCCGATGAAGATGGCTTGAGCCTGACGCGGCGGTTGCGGGCAACGCATCCCAATGTGGGCATTGTCATCACCACGGCGCGCAGCCAGATTGGTGACAAAGTCATCGGCTATGAGTGCGGCGCCGACCTTTACCTGACCAAGCCTGTCCATCCGCAAGAGTTGATGGCTGGCGTGAATGCACTGGGCAAACGCCTGCGCGCATCCAGGCGGCAGCACGATACTTTGGTGCTTGATCTGACGGGCATGCGCCTGAGCGGTCCCGATGGCAAGGTGGAGTTGACGGCGAGTGACGCCCTGCTTCTGGGTGCACTGGCGCGCGCGCCTGGCCAGAAACTGGAACGCTGGCAACTTGCCGAAATCGTAGGGGGGCTCGATGACGAACCCCTTTCCGCTTCGATGCTGGAGATGCGCATCACACGATTGCGCAAAAAACTATCAGCGGTTGGTGCCCCCACGCCGTCCGTTAAAGCCCTGCACAAGGTGGGCTACAGCCTTTGCATGCCGGTGGTGCTGCAATAGTGGTGGTCTTGCGCCAGCAGCCCATGTCCTGTGGCAAAAACTTCTGAAGTTGATGAAGACCGATCACATTCTCCGCGTTGGTTGTTGATTCGGCACCATGATGTTTGAACTTTCTCGTGCGCATAGCCGCCCAAGGCGTGGTGGCCAAACGGCGGAATCATGGTGAACCAGGGTAACAACCACTGAGTGATGCGCCACTAAAAACTGTCAGGCTCGCCCATGCGGCGGACATACAAGCTCATGACAAGCGATTAAGGGCGATTTGACAAAAAGTTGCGAAGGATGATTTGACAAACAGATTCTTGGAGCCCAATTTCGACTTTGTTCATATTCTTAGGTTTGGCTCCGCGTTTTCGCCCCCCTTCCATGAACCCTAGCGTATGACCAGCCAAATACAAGCCAGTATGCGGACCGTCTGCGTGATAACCCGCCCGGATTTCTGTTTCGACCTGCTTGGCTGAAAGGGCTTTTGCTGCTGTTCTACCCACCTATTTACCCTCCAATATGAGCAAGATTTTACTGGGTCCTAGTGGAGTTGAATAGAGCTTACATCAAGTATTTTCAATGGCTTACGGAGTGAAATGGAGTTTATTGAAGTTGGCTGGGTTTGGATGCGTAGGACTCCGGAGCTGAAGGTTTTGAATTGCTCGATGTCGGTGCCCGCCACAAAGGCTTGCCCGCCCGCACCGCGAAACACCACAGCTCGCACACCCTGATCGGTTTTGAAACCCCGGCAATGTTCGCTGAGCTGTTGGTACATGGCCCAGGTCATGGCATTGCGTGCCTGGGGTCGGTTGAAAGTGACCGTGGCCACACCTTGCTCGACAGCCAGATCCACAGTGCCTGCCGTGTTGATTTCCGACATCAGGTGTCCAACTTCACGTTGCTGTCTTTGACCACTTTGGCCCACTTGATTTGCTCGGTGCGGATGAAATCGGCAAAGCGTTGCGCCGAACCGCCGCCGTCTTCTGCGCCGTATTGGGCCAATTTTTCCACCACGTCGGGCATGACCAAAACCTTGTTGATGTCCTCGTTCATGCGTTGCGCCATGGCCGGGGGGAGCTTGCCTGGACCGACCAAGCCGTACCAGGTGGTGGCCTCGAAGTTGGGGAAGCCCGCTTCGACCATGGTGGGCACATTGGGGTAGCTGGAGGCCCGTTTGGCTCGGGTTTGTGCAATCGCGCGCACCTTGCCACTTTTGACGTGGGGTGTCGCAGCGGTCATGGTGTCAAAAGAGTAACCGATTTGCCCTCCAATCAAATCGACCAACATGGGACCCGATCCTTTGTAAGGGATGTGGATGGTGTCCACACCCGCGGCCAGTTTGAAGGATTCAAGCGCCATGTGTTGGGCTGAGCCTTGGCCGGCAGAACCAAAGCTCACCTTGCCCGGGTTGGCCTTGCATTGCGCCACCAATTCGGCCACGGTTTTGGCGGGCTGGTCGTTGTTGGATATCAGCAAATTGGGCGTGATCCCGACCAAGGTCAAGGGCGTGAAGTCGCGATCCACCACATAGCTGAGCTTGGGCATGAGTGCGGGAGCCAGTGCATGGCTGTTGATGTGCGCCATCAGCAGTGTGTTGCCGTCAGGGGCAGCCTTGGCCACCGCTTCAGCAGCGATCACCCCAGTGGCCCCGGCGCGGTTTTCAACCAACACCGTGACGCCCCACATGGTTTGCAGTTTTTGCGCCACGATGCGGGCCAAAATATCGGTGCCACCCCCAGGTGCAAACCCCACCAAAATGCGCACGGGCCCGGCGGGCAGGGATTGTGCCTGGACAGCGGGTGCAACGAGTGTGGCCGCGGTGGCGGCTGTAGCGGCTACAAAGGTTCTGCGTTTCATGTTGTCTCCTGGGGTTGTGTTTAAAAATGCACGCGAGAAGAGGTGAAGACGGTCAATCAGTGGCTTGAAAAATGGTCCATGATGGCTTGCACACCACTGCCTTGCAGTGCCACGCCCGAGAGCTTCAGGCCCATTTCGCAGCCCGCTACGGTGGCGATCAGGGTCAGGTCGTTGCTGTCGCCCAGGTGCCCAATGCGGAACATGCGGCCTTTGACTTTGCCAAGGCCCGTGCCCAACGAGCAGTCAAAGCGTTCGTGAATGACTTTGCGCACCGCGTCGGCGTCCACGCCCTCAGGGGTCATGACACCGGTCAGGATGGGAGAGTAGACAGCCGGGTCCGCGCATTGAATCGGCAGGCCCCAAGCCTTGACCGCCGCCCGCACCCCTGCAGCCCAGCGCTGGTGACGGGCAAAGACTTTGTCGAGGCCCTCGGCCAGCAGCATGTCACAGGCTTCGCTCAGGCCATACAGCAAGTTGGTGTTCGGTGTCGAGGGCCAGTAGCCGTTTTTGTTCATCTCGATCATCTCTCCCCAGGCCCAATAACTGCGGGCCATGCCGCCTTGTTGGCTGACCTCGATGGCGCGGGGAGACAGGGCGTTGAAGCTGATGCCGGGCGGCAGCATGAGGCCTTTTTGCGAGCCGCTGATGGTCACGTCCACGCCCCATTCGTCGTGCCGGTAGTCGGCGCTGGCCAGGCCCGAGATGGTGTCGACCAGCAGCAAGGCGGGGTGCTTGGCTGCGTCCATGGCACGGCGCACGGCAGCGATGTCGCTGGTCACGCCGGTCGAAGTTTCGTTGTGCACCACGCAAACGGCCTTGATGCTGTGGCCCGAGTCGGCTTTCAGGCGTTGCTCGATCAAATCGGCTTGCACGCCGTGACGCCAGCCCTCCAGACCCGGTAGGCTGATGACCTCTGATTTCAGTCCGAGTTGGTTGGCCAGTTTGTTCCACAAAAACGCAAAATGGCCGGTCTCGTACATCAGCACATGGTCGCCGGCACTGAGCACGTTGCTCAAAGCCGCCTCCCAAGCCCCGGTGCCCGAGGCGGGGTAGATCATGACGGGGTGGCGGGTTTTGAAAATCTTTTGCACGTCGGCCAGCACCTTTTTGCCCAGTGCGCCGAATTCGGGCCCACGGTGGTCAATGGTGGGCGAACTGATGGCCCGCAAGATGCGATCGGGCACGGGTGAGGGGCCTGGAATTTGCAAGAAATGGCGACCTGTGGGGTGGAAATTTGTGGTGAGCATGCGCAGCAAAGCCTTTCATTTTTTCCATTATTTTTTGTATTCAAATCACCTTTGTCAAGGGTGTTTGCCCTAAAATAAAAGCGATACGATTCTTTTTTTGTATTCAAAAAATTTTTCATGAACCTTGACCCCTCGACACTTCCTCGCCCCGTTTTGCATGCGCACGTGGCGCAGCGTTTGCGCCAAATGTTGGTGGAGGGCTTGATTCCACCCGGTGGCAAACTCAATGAACGCACGCTGTGCGAAGAGCTGCACATTTCGCGCACACCGCTGCGCGAAGCCATCAAGATGCTGGCGGCCGAAGGCTTGGTCGAACTGTTGCCCAACCGGGGGTCGGTGGCTGTGCAGTTGAGCGAGGCGGACGTGTACCACACCTTTGAGGTGATGGCAGGCTTGGAGGGGCTGTCGGGTGAGTTGGCAGCGCAGCGTGTGACCGAGGCCGAACTCAGCGAAATCAAAGCCCTGCACTACGAGATGATGGCGGCCTACACCCGCCGTGACTTGTCCGCCTATTACCCCATCAATGCCGCGATTCACCGCAGCTTCAACGCAGCGGCCAAGAACCCGGTGCTGACCGCCACTTACAACCAAGTCAATGCCCGCTTGCAGGCGCTGCGCTTTCGCTCGAATCAGGACGGTGACAAGTGGCAGCGC
This sequence comes from uncultured Burkholderiales bacterium, assembly GCA_903932865.1. Taxonomy (GTDB): domain Bacteria; phylum Pseudomonadota; class Gammaproteobacteria; order Burkholderiales; family Burkholderiaceae_C; genus Limnohabitans_A. The sequence goes on along the minus strand of CAIZHQ010000015.1, from coordinate 357,605 downwards.
GCTGTGGACGAGCACGTTGCGATGGTGCAGGCCCTGGAGGCCCGCGACGCTGCGGCCCTGCGTCGGGTGCTGATGCACCACTTGGACAACAAGCGCACGGTGGTGATCGAACAGCTGCGCAGCGCTGCGTTGAGTTTTGCCCCGGCAGAAAAAGAAGGACAGACCCCATGAATGCCCCTTTGCCGATCGATTTGTCAAAAACCTCGCCTGACGGTGCTTATGAAAAAGTGGCCGCTGGCAGCAACGAGGCGGTCGCTACGCTTGCCAAGCGTTTGCGCCAGCACGCCAAGGGCGAGGTGCTGTTTTCTGCGGCCGATCGGGGGCGCTACGCCACCGATGCCTCGATTTACCAAGTCATGCCCTTGGGCGTGTTCGTGCCGCGTGATGCGGCCGATGTTCGCGTGGCCATGGACATTTGCCGCGATGTGGGGGTGCCCATCGTGCCGCGCGGCGGCGGCACCAGCCAGTGCGGCCAAACCGTAGGGGCGGGCTTGGTCATGGACCATTCCAAGCACATGCGCAAGATCATGGCTGTCGATGCCGAGCAGCGCACGGCCACCGTGGAGCCGGGCTTGGTGCTGGACCACCTGAACGCGGCCCTCAAACAGCATGGCTTGTGGTACCCGGTGGACGTGTCCACCAGCGCCCAAGCCACGCTGGGCGGCATGGCCGGCAACAACTCTTGCGGCAGCCGCTCGATTGCCTACGGCAACATGGTGCACAACGTGCTGAGGGCTGAGGCTTGGTTGGCCGACGGCAGCTTGTTGGACTTTGGTGCCTATGAGCAAGCCCAAGGCCGTGTGCGCCAGATTGGCGACTTTGTGCGCGACTTGGCCCTGCAACACGCGGGTGAAATCGACACCCACTGGCCCAAAGTTTTGCGCCGCGTGGCCGGTTATAACTTGGACATTTTTCGCAACCAGAATGAGCGGCCCTACACGGCCGATGGGTCCGTCAACCTCTCGCATTTGCTGATCGGCAGCGAGGGCACGCTGGCGCTGACACGCTCGCTCACCCTGCGCTTGGCCGAGTTGCCGCGTGCGAAGGTGCTGGGGGTGGTGAACTTCCCCAGCTTTTACCAAGCCATGGATTCGGCCCAGCACATCGTCAAGCTGGGGCAGGGCATGCCGGTGGGGCAGCTGTCGGCGGTCGAACTGGTGGACCGCACCATGATCGAATTGTCTTTGCAAAACCCGGCTTTTGCCCCGACCATCCGCACCGCCTTGTCGCCGCACATCAACGGCGGCATGCCCGAGGCGGTGTTGTTGGTGGAGTTTTCCGGGCCGAGCAAGGCCGACATCGCGCACAAGATCAAAGAGCTGGTGGAGCTGATGGGCGACTTGGGCTTGCCCGGCAGCGTGGTCGAGATGGTGGACGATGTGCCGCAAAAGAACTTGTGGGAAGTGCGCAAGGCGGGCTTGAACATCATGATGAGCTTGCGTGGTGATGGCAAGCCGGTCAGCTTCATCGAAGACTGCGCTGTACCACTGGAAAGTCTGGCCGAGTACACCGATGCCTTGACCGGCGTGTTTCGCAAACACGGCAGCCGGGGCACCTGGTACGCCCACGCCTCGGTGGGCACCTTGCATGTACGCCCGATTTTGGACATGCGCCGAGATGGGGCCAGCAAAATGCGCGCCATTGCCGAAGAAGCCAGTGCCTTGGTGCGTCAATACAAGGGCGCATTCAGTGGTGAGCACGGCGACGGGCTGTGTCGGGGAGAGTGGATTGGCTGGCAGTTTGGCCCGCGCATCAGCGAGGCATTTGCACAGATCAAACGCGAGATGGACCCGCAGCAACTGCTGTGCCCCCAGCGCATCGTCAACCCGCCCAAAATGGACGACACGTCTTTGATGCGTTTTCCTCCGACTTACAAGGTGGTGCCGATCCGCACCGCGCTGGACTGGAGCGCCTGGAACGTGCAAAACGACCCGGTCACCGAGCAAACCAGCGCACCTGGCACCGGCGGCGACCCGGCCCAAGGCCTGGCCAAAGCGGTGGAGATGTGCAACAACAATGGCCACTGCCGCAAGTTCGATGCGGGCACCATGTGCCCCAGTTACCGCGTGACCCGCGACGAGAAGCACCTGACACGGGGCCGCGCCAACACCCTGCGCTTGGCTTTGAGCGGTCAGATCGAAGGCCTGGCGAGCGAAGATGCCTTGAGCAGCGACGCGGTGCGCGAGGCCATGGACCTGTGCGTGGGCTGCAAAGGCTGCAAACGCGATTGCCCCACTGGGGTGGACATGGCCAAGATGAAGGTCGAGTTTTTGCAGCACTACAAGGCCAAACATGGCCACACCTTGCAAGACAAGATGGTGGCTTACCTGCCCGAATACGCCCGCTGGGCGGCGCCGTTGGCCCCGGTTCTGAACCTGCGCAACCGCATGCCGCTGTTGGCCGCGCTGACCGAAAAGCTGCTCGGCCTGTCGGCCCAGCGCAGTTTGCCGCAATGGCAAACGCAGCACTTCTTTAACACCCAACCCAGCACCGCACAAGCCATCGCCACCCGTGCCGAAGTGTTGACCGCCCCGCGCGGCGTGGTCTTGTTTGTGGACACCTTCAACGGTTACTTGGAGTCGGCCAACGCACATGCTGCCGTGAAGGTGCTGCAGGCGGCCGGTTACACCGTGCATGTGGCCACCAAGTTGCTGGACGATGGCGCGCACCTGTGCTGCGGCCGCACCTATTTGGCCAGCGGCATGGTGGACAAAGCCCGTGACAAAGCCCGCGAAGTCGTGCAAAGCCTGCTGCCGTTTGCCGAAAAAGGCCTGTCCATCGTGGGCCTGGAGCCTTCTTGCTTGCTGACCTTGCGTGACGAGCTGCTGGTGATGGGTTTGGGCCAGGGGGCGCAAAGCATTGCCAAGCAGTCCTTGCTGTTTGAAGAGTTTTTGGCACGCGAGGCCCAAGCGGGCCATCTGGAAACGCTGAAAGCGCAAATCGCGCCGGTTTCTCGTCCGATCTTGCTGCACGGACATTGCCACCAAAAAGCCTTTGACGCGGTGTCCCCTGTGATGGAGGTCTTGCGCTGGATCCCAGGGGCCAAGCCGCAACTTATCGAGAGCAGTTGCTGTGGCATGGCCGGCAGTTTTGGTTACGAGGCCAAGCACTTCGAGGTGTCCATGCAAATGGCCGAGCTGAGCTTGTTGCCCGCCGTGCGCGCCCAGCCCGATGCGATCGTGGTCGCCGATGGCACCAGCTGCCGTCACCAGATCCACGACGGCGCTCAACGTGAAGCCGTTCACCTGAGTCAGTTGCTGGCCAGCTTGTTGCCAGGCTGAGCCGCGCAGGACTTTGTCAGCGCTTGCGTGCAGGCGACTTCAGGTCGTCCGGGTGACGTTGTGCTTTGCCTCAGTTGACAGGACTTGACGCCATGACAGTTTCAGAGCGCTCGTCCATTGGCGATGTTGGCCTGTCACGGGGTCTGTGAAGCGGATGGCTTGGGCCAGCAATTGCAATGGCTGGCTGAAGTCCTCGGGCGCATCCTGACCGCGTGTCAGTGTGGGGTAGAACGGGTCGCCCTCAATCGGCACACCCAAGGCGGCCATGTGCACGCGCAGTTGGTGGCGTTTGCCGCTGACGGGCTCGAGCTGGTAAAGCGCCCGCAGGCCATCGGTGTCGAGCAAGGCGATGCGGGTTTCGCTGTTGGCCTGGCCGGACACTTCTTGTGTTCTGAAAAACGGCGCGCCAGGCACCAAACGGCTGGTGTACACGCGCGGCAAGTCCAGATGGGGGGCGTGAGTGGCCACGGCATGGTAAGTCTTGTGAATGCGGTGCTCGCGGAACAGCGCGTGATAAGCGTCGCGTTCGTGCAGTTGCTTGCCCAACAGCACCAGCCCCGCCGTTTCGCGGTCAATGCGGTGCAGGGGCACCAGATCGGCATGGCCCGTCAGGCGTTTGAGTTGCACCAGCAGGCATTGCTGTACATAGGGGCCAGACGGGGTGACGGGCATGAAATGCGGCTTGTCGGCCACCAGCAGGTGGTCGTCTTCAAACAGGACTGTCGCCTGCGTGGGCAAGCGTGGTTCGTCCACCACGTTGCGGTAATAAAAAAACCGCTGGCCAGCGTGGCAGACTTGATCGGCTTGGGCGCTTTGACCGTTTTCTTGCAACACCAGGCCTTGCGCCAGACGCTGCGCCCATTCGCTGCGCGGGATGCCCGGCATGCGCTGTGCCAAAAAGTCAAGCAAGTGGGGCCAATGACCTGCTGGGACGGCCACCACGCTGGCGCTCACACCCGCGCGCACAGGCATGTGGGCAACGCGTCCTGAGCGGGTCATGTCAGACGCGGCGAAACACCAGATCCCACACGCCGTGGCCGAGTTTGAGGCCACGGTTTTCAAACTTGGTGAGCGGCCGATAGGCGGGCTTGGTGGCATAGGCGCCCACCGAGCCGTTGGTGTTGACCAGTAAAGGTTCGGCGCTGATGACGTCCATCATTTGCTCGGCGTAGGCTTGCCAGTCGGTGGCGCAATGCAGGTAGCCGCCGGGTTTGAGGCGCTCGGCCAGCGTGTTTACCAGTGCAGGCTGGATCAAGCGGCGCTTGTGGTGCTTGGTTTTGTGCCAAGGGTCCGGGAAAAAAATATGAACACCATCCAGTGATCCCGGGCTTAGCATGTGGTCAATGACCTCCACCGCATCGTGGCGAAGGATGCGGATGTTGTGGATGTCTTGCTCGCCAATGCGCTTGAGCAGTGCGCCTACTCCGGCTTCGTGCACCTCGCAACACAGGAAATTGTCATCGGGCCGAACCCGCGCGATGTGGGCCGTGGCTTCACCCATGCCGAAGCCGATTTCCAGAATCACAGGGGCAGTGCGGCCAAAAGCAGCCACAGCATCCAAGGCATTTGGCGCGTAATTGAGCAAATTGGCGGGGCCATACATCTCATAAGCTTTGGCCTGGCCGATGGTGGTGCGGCCGGCACGCAACACATAGCTTTTGATGGTGCGTAAAAAGGGCACGTCAGTCGGGATACCTTTGGGCTTGGGGGCGTCGATGGGGGCGTTTTCAGTCATGGGTGAGGATTGTAGGGTGCGCCCTTACCGCACGAAGCCGCCCAATGCGTCAAGCCGTCTTGGGTTTGTAGTCACAAAACGGCGCGACTGCGCACTGCCCACACATCGGTTTGCGCGCTTGGCACACATAGCGCCCATGCAGGATCAGCCAATGGTGGGCATCCACCAAATATTTGGCCGGAATGCGTTTGAGCAGCTTTTGCTCCACTTCAAGGGGCGTTTTGCCGGGCGCAAGCCCGGTGCGGTTGCCCATGCGAAAGATGTGCGTGTCCACCGCCATGGTCGCTTCGCCAAAGGCCGAGTTGAGCACCACATTGGCCGTTTTGCGCCCCACGCCGGGCAGCGCCTCCAGGGCCTCACGCGAGCGGGGCACTTGACCGCCGTGCTGCTCCAACAGAATCCGGCAAGTTTCCAACAGGTGTTTGGCTTTGCTGCGGTACAGGCCGATGGTCTTGATGTGGTCCTCCAGGCCTGCTAGACCCAGATTCAGGATTTTTTGAGGCGTACCCGCCACCGGAAACAGGCGGCGCGTGGCCTTGTTCACGCCCACGTCGGTGGCTTGTGCCGACAGCAACACGGCAGCCAACAACTCGAAAACGCTGGTGTATTCCAGCTCGGTCACCGGCATGGGGTTGGCCGCTTGGAGAGTGGCAAAAAAAGATTCAATTTGAGCGGGTTTCATGGGGTGTCCAGATGTTGGCAAAATGTCGGCCAAGTCAACACAGGAAGATACACCATGCCTTTGCAATTTGCCGATCGCCTGAACAACGTCGAAACCTCCGCCATCCGTGAGCTGTTCAAGCTCTTAGGCAAGCCAGGCATCATCAGTTTTGCAGGTGGCTTTCCAGACAGCGCCATGTTTGACGTGGACGGCATCCGCGACGCCAGCAACGCCGCGCTGAGCCAAGACCCCGGCGCCGCCCTGCAATATGGCGCAACCGAGGGCTTTGGCCCGCTGCGCGAGCAACTGGCCCACTTCATGGGGCAAAAGGGTGCCAACGACGTGACGGCGGACCAATTGATCGTGACCACGGGCAGCCAGCAAGCGCTGGATTTGATCGGCAAAACCATGATCAGCCCCGGCGACAAGGTGATCGTGGAAGGCCCGACCTTTTTGGCCACCATCCAGTGCTTTCGCCTTTACGGCGCCGAACTCATCAGCGCCCCGGTGGACGGCCATGGCGTGAAAACCGATGCACTGGAAAAGCTGATCGCAGAGCACAAGCCGAAGTTTGTGTATCTGATCCCCACCTTCGGCAACCCCAGCGGTGCTTTGCTCAGCGCCGAGCGCCGCAAGAAGGTGCTGGAGATGGCGGTGAAACACCAGACCTTGATCGTCGAAGACGACCCCTATGGCGACTTGTATTTTGGCGAAACGCCACCACCCAGTTTGCTGGCCATGAGCGCATCCGTGCCCGGCAGCCGCGAGCTGCTGGTGCATTGCGGCTCGCTGTCCAAAGTGCTGTCACCTGGTCTGCGGGTGGGCTGGATGATTGCACCGGCCGAATTGCTGGCCCGCGCCACCATGTGCAAGCAGTTCAGCGACGCGCACACCAGCACCTTTGCCCAGGCCACGGCCGCGCAATACCTCAAGGCGGGCCGCATGCCCGCCACGCTCGACAAAGTGCGCAGCGTGTATGCCCAGCGCGCCCAAACCATGGGGGACGCTTTGCGCCGTGAACTGGGCCAAGCGGTGGACTTTGTGCAACCCCAAGGCGGCTTGTTCGTATGGGCACGCCTCACGGGTGCCGGTTGCAAAGTGGCCGACGGCAATGTGTTTGCCAAACGCGCCATCGACAATGGCGTGGCTTTTGTGCCGGGTGCACCGTTCTTCTGTGCCCACCCCGACCACGCCACTTTCCGACTGAGCTTTGCCACTGTCGGCGAAGACAAGATCCTCGAAGGTATTTCGCGTCTGGCCAAGGCGCTGTAAACCATGGCTGACCCTATGGAACGGTGCATCAACGTCAATGGCACCGAAGTCTGGCTGCAAGGGCAGGGTGATGAAGTCATTCTCATGCTGCATGGCTGGCCCGACACGCGCGCCCTGTGGGACGGCACCGTGGCCGCACTGCAAGACCGTGCCAGTTGTGCCCGCCTGACACTGCCTGGCTTTGAAACTGGCCCTGCCGCGACCAGCTTGGGCGACATGTGCCAGCTCTTGCGTCAGATCGTGGACCGCATCTGCCCCGACCAGCCCGTGACCTTGCTGTTGCACGATTGGGGCTGCATTTTTGGCTACGAATTTGCCATGCGCCACCCAGAGCGCGTGGCCCGCTTGGTGGCGGTGGATGTGGGGGACCACAACTCGGGTGCCCTGCTGCGCGAATGGGGTTTGAAGGAAAAGCTGTCCGTCATGGGCTACCAAGTGTGGCTGGCCTTGGCCTGGAAGCTGGGCGGCAACTTGGGCACACGCATGACCCGCGCCATGGCCCGTTGGCTGCGCTGCCCCACCAAGGCGGACCACATCACCCACCAAATGAACTACCCCTACGCCATGCAGTGGTTTGGCACGGTGGGCGGCTTCAAGCAGTCATCGCCCATCCAGTTGCCGATGCCGCTGTTGTTTGTTTATGGGGATCGCAAGCCGTTCATGTTCCATTCGGCCAAATGGTTGGCTCAAGTGGCCAGCGCCCCAGGCAGTGCGGTGTTGGGCTTGCCCTGTGGGCATTGGGTCATGGTCTCCAAACCCGAGGCTTTCCATGCGCGAGTGCGTCAATGGTTGTGGGGCGAAGCCTGAGCTGACAAGACTAAAAGGCTCACACATGAAACCCGAAGACCTGATGAAACTGGTCAACACGCCCATGCCCTATGGCAAGCACAAGGGCAGGCTGATTGCCGACTTGCCCGGCAACTACCTCAATTGGTTTGCGCGCGAGGGTTTCCCCAAGGGTGAAATCGGTCAACTGCTGCAGCTCATGCAGGAGATCGACCACAACGGCTTGAGCGACTTGCTCAAGCCCCTGCGCCAGCCTCGTTGATTTGCCTTGTTTATGCCGTTTTTTGACGAAAGAGATGGACCGTTCTCTCAATCGTCCTCAGCCGCACTGATTTCTGGAAACAGCACCTCGGTGAAACCAAAGCGGCTGAAGTCACGCACCCGCATCGGGTAGAGCTTGCCAATCAGGTGGTCGCATTCGTGCTGCACCACGCGGGCATGAAAACCGTCGACCGTGCGGTCGATGGGCGTGCCTTTTTCGTCAAAGCCGGTGTAGCGGATGCGAGACCAGCGCGGCACCACACCGCGCAAGCCTGGCACTGACAAACAGCCTTCCCAATCGTCTTCTTCTTCGGTCCCCAACGGCGTGATTTCCGGATTGAGCAGCACCGTGCGAGGCACCAGCGGGCGGCCCGGGTAGCGAGGGTTCAGGGCGGTGCTGCCAAAAATCACCAGTTGTAAGTTCACGCCAATTTGCGGGGCGGCCAGGCCTGCGCCGTTCACGGCCGCCATGGTGTCGTGCAGGTCGGCGATCAAGGCGTGCAACTCGGACGTGTCCAAGTTCTGCACCTTTTCGGCCACGCGCAGCAGTCGGGCGTCGCCCATTTTGAGAATTTCACGAACAGTCATGGTGGCCGTCTCACATGAAGAAATAAAAAAACACGATCATTTGCATCCGCCGCAACCCGTCGGCGCGCCCAATCTGGCGACCAGAGCCGTCGTACAGCCTGTCGCCATCGATGCGTCCCATGGCTGAGCCCGATGCGCTGTACAGGCGGTCACCGTCGATTCTTCCCATCTGGCTGCCCGATGCGCTGTACACCCGGGAGCCATCGATGCGCCCCAACTGCCGACCTGAGGCGTCATAAACGCGCTCGCCATCGATGCGCCCGATTTGCAGTCCAGAAGCGTTGTAAAGCCGCTCTGCATCAACCCGTCCAATCTGCCGTCCGCTGCCGTCGTAAAGGCGCTGGGCAAACGCCGTAGGCAGCAGCAGGGCTGCCATCAGCCATGCAAGCATCCATCTGTTCATGTTGGCCTCATGGGTTTTCTTCTCGGAATTCACCTGCATGGCGGCCGCCTTGGCTGGCCCGCGCATTTTCCTGGGCGCGTAAATCCACGCGGCGGATCTTGCCCGAAATGGTCTTGGGCAGGTCGCTGAACTCGATGCGACGCACCAACTTGTAGCCCGAAACCCGTTCCCGCATGAACCTGAAAATCGCTCCTGCAGTGGCCGCGTCCGGCGCATGGCCTGAGGCCAAGATCACATAGGCCTTGGGCACCAAGCCGCGCACAGGGTCGGGCGCGGGCACCACCGCCGCCTCGGCCACAGCCGGGTGTTCGATCAGCGCACTTTCGAGCTCGAAGGGGCTGATGCGGTAGCCCGAGGACTTGAACACATCGTCGGCCCGGCCCACATAGGTGATGTAGCCCTGCTCGTCACGTTGACCCACGTCGCCTGTGTGGTAGTGACCATCTCGCATGGCCTCTGCGGTTTTGTCCGCGTCGTCTGCATAGCCGTTCATCAGTGCCGTGGGGCGGTGTGCCAAGTCGATGCAGATCTCGCCTTCGTCGGCAGGTTGGCCCTCAGCGTTCAACAGCACCATCCGGTAGCCGGGCAAAGGCCGCCCCATGGAACCCGCCTTGAGCGGTGCACCCGGTGGGTTGCCAATCTGGGCCGTCGTCTCGGTCTGGCCATAACCGTCGCGGATGGTGATGTGCCAAGCGGCCCGCACTTGATCGATGACCTCGGGGTTGAGCGGTTCGCCCGCTGAAATCAGCTCACGCAACTGCACGGGCCAGGCTTTCAGATCCTCCTGGATCAGCATGCGCCACACCGTGGGCGGGGCGCAGAGGGTGTTGACCCGGTGCTGTACCAGGGTGCTCAGAATGTCCGGCCCGTTGAAGCGTGCGTAGTTGTAAATGAACACACAGGCCTGCGCGTTGAGCGGCGCAAAAAAACAACTCCAGGCGTGCTTGGCCCAGCCCGGCGAGCTGATGGTCCAATGCACATCGCCTTTTTGCAGGCCCAGCCAATACAGGGTGGACAGATGTCCCACCGGATAACTTTGTTGGGTGTGTTGCACCAGCTTGGGTTTGGCCGTGGTGCCCGAGGTGAAGTACTCCAGCAAAGGATCGGTCACCTGGGTCGGCTCGGTCGGGATGAAGGCGGTGCTGGCCTGGTGCGACTGCGCGTAATCTTGCCAACCCCCAGGCAAGCCCGCGCCGCCCGACACGCTCACCAAGGTCAGCCCGTTCGTCACGGCGCTCGGCAAATCCTGCACTTTGGCCATGCCCACCGCATTGGTGATGATGCACTTGACCCGACCTCGTTCCAATCGGTCTTGCAAATCATCGCCCGACAGCAGCGTGGTGGCAGGAATCAGCACCACGCCCAGCTTGATCGCGGCCAGCATGGTCTCCCACAACGGCACTTCGTTGCCCATCATCAGCAAAATCCGGTCGCCTTTGCGTGACCCCAGGGCCACCAACCAGTTGGCCACCTGGTTGGAGCGCTGCGACAGATCGGCATAACTCAGTCGATATTGCTCGCCAGAGGCCTCCACGATGTGCAAAGCCGGTGCGTGGTTGTCCCGCGCAATGCTGTCAAAGTAATCCAACCCCCAATTGAAATGTGTCAAAACAGGCCACTGAAACGCCGCCACGGCGGCTTGGTAGTCGGTGCGGTGGGTCAGCAAGGCATCGCGGCTGGCCAAAAATTGTTCAAGTTCGCTCATGGGCTCCTCGGCAGGTGTGGGGTGCTGGGTGATACGTGCAAAACAGTTTAGCCCCTGCGCAGGAGGTGGCGCATGGGGGCTTGTCTGGAGGGAAAGTCTGCTGGCGGCATCCAAGCCTCTGATAAGCTTTTAGCAAATGATTAAATTGATAACAACAAGAAACTTGGAGAACTTATGAATTTTTTCCCCAAAAAATGGGCCATGTGTCTGACCCTCGTTGGCTGGGTCGGCTTTCATTTGGGAGCCGGGGCTGAGACCTTTTCGACGCGGCCAGCTGGGCCGGATGCCGAGCGTTTGGGTATGCAACAAGGCTACCCGGTCTGCGCCCAAGCCTTGACCCGGCCCGAGTGCCGTGTGGGCACTTGGTCTGCCAATGAAAAAATAGCGCCCAGCTCTGTCGTGAGTCCGTCTGGCGACCCCTTGCCATTGCTGCGCTGGCAAGACGCGCCAGCCATCAGCTACCGGTGGGGGCTCTTCAGCAAGACCTTGGACGACTTCATGGCCGACACCAAAACCACCGGCCTGATGGTGATCAAAGACGGCCGAGTGGTGGCCGAGCGCTACCAATATGGTCGGCAACCCGACATGCGGTTTCGTTCTTTTTCCATGGCGAAGACCTTCACGGCCATGCTGGTGGGCATCGCGCACGGCAAAGGCCTGATTCGCTCACTGGACGACAAAGCGGCCGACTACTGGCCTGAAATTGCGCCTTCTGCTTACGGACAAACCACCATCCGCAACTTGCTGCGCATGTCGTCTGGCGTGCCTTTTCGGGAGCTTTACACCTGGACGCCCGACGACGACATCTGGCTTTGGGGCCGTGTTCTGTATTCGCCGGAAAACCGCATGCGGCCCGAAAAAATCGTGGAATACCTCAACACCAAGACCATCCGCGAAGCGGAGCAAGGCCGGCGCTTCAAATACGCCACCATCGAGACAGAAATTCTGGGCAGGGTTTTGAGTCGGGCCGCGGGCATGAGCATCACCCGGATGACTCAGGAATGGCTGTGGCAACCCATGGGCGCAGAAGCCGAGGCGAGGTGGTTGCTGGCAGGTGCAGACCAAGGCGAAGGCACAGGCGGAAGCTTCAATGCCACGCTGCGCGACTACGCTCGCTTTGGTGTGCTGCTGGCCAACGATGGCCTCAGGGGTGATGTGCAAATCATTCCCCGTGATTACCTGCTGGATGCGACCGATGCGGCACGGCAACCGGGGGCTTTTCGGCCGCGCTACGCGACGCCGGGCATGGGTTACGGTTACCAAACCTGGATTGCACCCTTCAAAGAGCGCACATTTGCCCTGCAAGGCATCCATGGTCAGCACATCATGGTGCAACCCAAATCGGGCATCGTCATGGTTCAGACTTCGGTCAATGACCAGCCCAGCGGCCGACAAGACCCCCGGCCCTACCAACTGCGCGACGCCTTGTGGCTGGGTGTGCTCAAAAGTCTGGGTGGGGTCACGGATTGAAACACCGAGGGCCATCCGTGCGTGAATGTTTACAGGTGCCCAGCGAGCAGTGTTGGCCATGCAGGGCCATCTGAAGCAGTCGGCGTTTTTCTATTCGGTGCGCATGCCGGGTTTTTTCAGCTATGCCGACACACCGTTTGTTGAGCCTGCGCCGGGGTTTGCCGGTGGGTCAGGGGGGTGTTTTGCAGCCATTGGGCCATGTCTTGAAGCGGCTCGCGCGTTCGCAGTTGGCGCGTCAGCAGGTGCCATCCTTCAGGGTAAATGACGACATCGGTCGTGGCGGGCTGTGGCGCTGCCGTGTTCAGGTGCGTGAACCAATCGCAAACAGGTTGCGGCGGGATGATGCGGTCGCGCAGACCATACAGCACCAGAGTGCGTTGGGGAGGCAGGGCTGTTTGGGTTTGGGCACGGCCCATGAGCTCGGTCACCCCGGCCAGGCTGCCAATGCGGGTGGCTTTGATGAACAGCGGGTCGCGGCTCAAGTCGCGTGATACCTCGGGGTCATCGGTTGGACGGATGCCCAGCGAGGGCAGACCCCGCCCGGTCAAACTCATGTCGGGTGCGACCACATTCATGGTGTAAAGGCTCAGGCGTTGGTACCAGGGCATGCTGCTGGCACCCCAAACAGCGGGGGCTTTGAGGATCAATCGGTCAGCGGCAAGGCCCGGCGCTTCACTGGCAGCCACCAGAACCACCGCACCGCCCATGCTTTCGCCCACCACCGTGAGAGGCAGGTCAGGGTGGCGCTCGCGCAGTTTTGCGGCGATGTGGCGCAGGTCAGCCAGCAGCGTCTCCGTGCCAGGCCAGATGCCCGGCTGGGGGTTGGCGCCAAAGCCACGTTGGTCGTAGGCGTAGACCGTGGCCTGCAGCTCGGTCACCAGGTGCTGGGCGAGCGGTTCAAAGGCTTTGCTGTAATCGTTGAAACCATGCACCGCCAGCACGATGTGTTGGGCATGGGGGCCGACCCAGAACCTGCCGGCCAGGCTTTGGCCTGTGGGCAAGTCAAAGCGGGTGGGGGTGGATGGAACGGGATTGCTGACCACGATTTTGTCGGACAGCACAGGCGTGAGGGCTTGTGGTGCGGAGACCGAGCAGGCGGCCAGCAGCGCAAGGCCAGCGGTGGCGAGGCTGCGCTGGAGAGGTTTGATGGTGTGCAGCTTGGGTTTTGTCTCTGACACTCAAAGGCCTTTGAGTTTGTGCAGCGCGGCGTTCAGGGTTTCGTCGGTTTTGGCAAAGCAAAAGCGGATGACTTTTTGGTCAAAACCATCGCCATAAAACGCCGACAGGGGGATGGCGGCCACGCCGATCTCCGCAGTGAGCCATTGGCAGAAGTCGGCTTCGCTCAGGTTTTTTTCGGGCACTTGCAGGCCCGAGATGTCTGCGCACTGAAAGTAGGTGCCTTCACCGGGCAGGAGCTTGAAGTGGGTTTGTGCCAGGCCAGCGCGGAAAAGGTCGCGCTTGCGTTGGTAAAAAGCCGGCAACTCCAGGTAGGGTGACGGATCGTCCATGTAGCGGGCCAGGGCGTGCTGCATGGGGGTGTTCACGGTGAAAACCATGAACTGGTGCACCTTGCGCAGCTCTGCGGTGTACTCGGCGGGGGCAGCCACTGTGCCAACTTTCCAGCCCGTCACATGGTAGGTTTTACCGAAGCTGGAGACGATGAAGGCGCGCGCAGCCAAGCCGTCGAAGTGCGCGGCGCTCCAGTGCTGCAGGGGGTTGTACACCATGTGTTCGTAGACCTCATCGCTGATGAGCACCACGTTGGTGGGGGCCAGAATGTCTTGCAGGGTGAGCATTTCTTCACGGGTCCAGACCATGCCGCTGGGGTTGTGCGGGGTGTTGATCAGGATGGCGCGAGTGCGTGGTCCGATGGCCGCGCCAATGCGATCGAAGTCAGGGCGAAAGCTGCCGGGGGTCAGGGGCACGCGCACCACGCGGCCACCTGCCAGCTCGATGTTGGGCACGTAGCTGTCGTAACAGGGTTCGAGCACGATGACTTCGTCGCCAGGGTGCACGATGGCCAAGATGATGGCGAGGATGGCTTGGGTGGCACCGGCGGTGACGGTGATCTCGCTGGTCGGGTTGTAGCGGCGACCGTAAAGGGTTTCGATTTTGGCGGCTACGGCTTCGCGCAGTGGGGCCACGCCGGGCATGGGCGGGTATTGGTTATGGCCATCGCGCATGGCGTCATGGACCAAGTCAGTGAGTCGGGGGTCACATGGAAAGTCGGGAAAGCCCTGGCCAAGGTTGACGGCTTTTTTTTCGGCCGCCAGGGCAGACATGACGGTGAAGATGGTGGTGCCCATCTTGGGCGCCTTGGACTTGAGGTTGGGGCTGCTGGCGGTCATGTTTGTGGGTATGTCGTTCAGAGTTCGTAATCGTTGACGTGGCCAGTCATGGCTTTGGCGATCAACGGTGCGGTGAGGCGGTCACTCAGCAGTTCGGCAAATTGGTACACAAACTGACGCAAGTAGGCCCCACGCTTGAAAGCCACGCGGGCCACGTTCATGCCCAGCAACGGACCCAAGGGGCGCACAGCCAGGTCTTTGACCGGGTCGTCTTTTACGGCCATTTCGGCCACGATGCCGATGCCCAAGCCCAGCCGCACATAGGTTTTGATAACGTCGGAGTCGATGGCCTCGAGGGCAATGCGGGGCGTGATTTTTTTGGCAGCAAAGGCTTGGTCGATCCGGCTTCGCCCTGTGAAAGAGGGGTGGTAAGTGATCAGCGGTTCGCTGGCGATGTCTTCAAGCGAGAGGTGAGCTTTGCTGGCCAAAGGGTGGTCTAACGGCAGCACCAACACGTGTTGCCATTCGTAGCACGGCAGGGTCACCAGGTCTTCGTAGGCCGACAGGGATTCGGTGGCGATTCCGATCTCTGCCGTGTCGTCCAGCAGCATTTTGGCCACTTGGTCGGGTGCGCCTTGGTGCAGGCTGATGTTGACCTTGGGGTATTTGTCGCGCAGCTTGGCCACAGGCACAGGCAGCACATAGCGGGCTTGCGTGTGGGTGGTGGCAATCGACAAAGTGCCGCTGTCCTGGGCGCTGTATTGCTCGCCGATTTTGCGCAGGTTACTCACTTCGCGCAGAATCAGTTCGATGCTCTGTAACACGTGCAGGCCAGGTTCGGTGATGCGTTTGAGCCGTTTACCATGACGCGCAAAGATGTCGATGCCCAGTTCTTCTTCCAACTCGATGATGGCCTTGGACACCCCGGGCTGTGAGGTGTGCAGGGCCTTGGCGGTTTCAGTCAGGTTGAGGTTGCGCCGGGCGGCTTCTTGGACGAAGCGAAATTGATGCAAGTTCATATGCTTATGGTTATATGGATGACCTGCATTATGCTTTACATGTCTGATTAAACCGATCCTGCCGCGATATCGGCCATGAGTGCCGTCATGGCGGGGTGTTCGCCGATGGCGGGCAAGAGTTCAAACGACATTTGAGGGTAGGCTTCGGTCAGGCCTTGCACCAATTTGGGCAGGTCTTCGCGGGCGTGTCGGCCAACGCCCAAAAACATGGGAACGATGCGAACATAGGCAACCCCTTGTTTCATCAGCGCCTCTACAGTGTGGGGCAAGTTCGGCTCGGTCAGCTCTAAAAAGGCCACAGACACAGGCCGGCCGGGTTGCTGCGCAAGCATGCGCTGGGCCACTGCGTCGATGGGCAGGCGCCAAAGAGGGTCACGCGAGCCATGGGCGAACAAAATCACGCCGCCGCGCGGTGTCATGTGGCTTGTCATCGTCTTAAAACCATCCACCAAAATGCCGCCAGTGAAACGGCGCTGTAAATGAGCGCGGGTGCAGCCGAGGTCAGCAGGGGCTGCCAGTTTTGAAGGTTACCGATGAAACTGAACACATTGTTGAGCAGCGAAAAGCTGATGCCTGCGAGAACGCCTGCAAAAACGTGGCCGGCGATTTGCCCCGAGCGGAAATGCAAATAGGCAAAGGGCAGGGCCAGCACCAGCATGACCAGGCAACTCAAGGGGTAAAACACCTTGCGCCAAAACTCGATTTCGTAGCGCTGGGCGTTCTGGTTGTTGGCCGACAAGTGACGCATGTAGCTGAACAACTCCCAGGTGCTCATGCGGTCCGGGCTGAGCAACGCGGCAGCCACCATGTCGGGGCTGATGTCGGTCGTCCAAACTTTGTTGTCAAGTTTGGTGGCACTGAATGGCGTCGGGTTGGCTGCGCTGGGCATGAGAATCGATTTTTCTTCCACTTCGCTCAGCTGCCATTGGCCTGGCTGAATTTGTGCCTGGCGGGCGGTGGTGATGCTCAAAAGTTGCCCTTTTTCATTGAAAGCGTGAATTCGCACGTCTTGCATCTGCCTAATGCCGTCAAAGCGGCGCACGTTGACCGCGTATTGCTGGCTACCTTGCTTCTCGCGCAACCAGGCCCCGGTTTGGCCTGTCGTCAGCTGGCCCAAAAACGGGGCCTTGAATTGCTGTGCCTGTCGCTCAGCCCAGGGCGCGGCGTAGTCACCAAAAAAGAAGGTGATGGCCACAAACACCATGCCCAGCTTGAGCAGCGAGGCCAGCGCCATCCAAGGCTCCAGACCTCCTGTGCGCAAGATGGTGAATTCGGAACTTTGGGCCAGTCGTGCCATGACAAAAATGCTGCCAATTAGCACCGAGATCGGCAGCAATTCGTAGATGTGGTCAGGCGTTTTCAAGGCGATAAACAGCAGGGCGTGCTGTAACTGGTAGCCCTGTGCAGCATGCCGTGTGATGGCCTGCAGCTCATCGACAAGGTCAAAAAACAAAAACAGGCCCAAAAAACCCAGGGCCACA
This sequence comes from uncultured Burkholderiales bacterium, assembly GCA_903932865.1. Taxonomy (GTDB): domain Bacteria; phylum Pseudomonadota; class Gammaproteobacteria; order Burkholderiales; family Burkholderiaceae_C; genus Limnohabitans_A. Next base: position 340,655 of record CAIZHQ010000015.1, on the reverse strand, counting down.
AAGACCACGGCGCGGATGATTTCGCCGTAAAGCAAATGGCGTACCGTTTTCATGCAGAGGCCTCTTGAGGAAGGTTCACGGCTGGAAGGAGGTGTCGCCAACTCCAGTTCATATGGCGCAGACTCAGCCATACCATGGCCAGTGCCAAGACGCCACCGTGCAGCACCAGCATGAAGGGCAAAGCACCGATACGTCCCGCACCGATCCAGTTTTGGCCCACGGTGAGCAGGTTGTAATACGCCACAAACACAAACAGCGCCAAACCCAAGTGGTAGCTGCGGCCGACCCGAGGGTTGACCGCAGACAGCGCCAGTGCCAGCAGGATCAAATTGATGGCTGTGAACAGCAGACCGATGCGCCAGGCCAGCTCGGCACGATTGGCGGGTGTGGGTTGTTCAATCAGTTGCCAGGTGGTGCTTTGGCGGCTGTTGCGCACCGAATTGGGGGGCACGAAGTTGGCATCGATCAGCAGTTGGTAACGGTCAAACTGGGTCAGCCGGGTTTCACCCGTGGCAAGGACGGACAGCCATTGCTGGCCGTTTTCCAGAAACAGGAACCGGTCGGTGCCTACAAATTCGACCCGACCGCGAGAGGCCGTGGTCACGCTTTCGAACTGGTCGTCTCGACTGGACACGAACACGTTGTTGCCCGTACGTTCACCCGGGCTGTCCTTGTCAATGAAAAAGACCCGATTCCCGCCTGCGGACTCTTGAAACTGGCCAGGCGCGATGCGTTCCACGTCGTTGCGTTTTTCAAAGCGTTGGCGCAGGTCCTGGATTTGCTGTTGGCTCCAGGGCCATACAAACAGGGCCAGCAGGGCAATCACCAGTAAGATGGGCCAGGCAAATCGAAAGAGGGGCTGGACAAACTGGCCCAAGCCTTGGCCACTTGAAAACCAGATGACCATTTCACTTTCGCCATACATCCGCGATAAAGTAGCCACACATGAAATAAACAGGCTCAAGGTGATGATGGTGGTCATTTGCCCCAGCACGCTGAAACCCATGACCAGCATCACCTCAGATGGGTTCACGCTGCCCCGGCTGGCCTGACCCAAGGTGCGGATCAGAATGATGGTCATCACGATGGTGACCAAAATGACCAACGTGGCACCAAAATTGCGCGCAAGGTCTTTGCGTAATGAGGAATGGAATAACATTGGTGAAACAGGAAAACCCGAATTATGAACTTCGAATTTCAAAAGCTCTCACTGTCGCATGCCATGACCGCTTCGGTGGACGCTCTGGTGGTGCTTTGGCCCAGCCAGGTGCAGCCTGATATCCAGGCGGTGGAGCCGGTCTCACGTTTGGTGGCCCAAGCCATTGCCCACGGTGATTTTGAACTCAAGGCCGGTGCCGTACTGAGTTTGTACAGCCAGCCCGGCATGGCTGCACGGCACGTGGTGGTGGCCTGCAGTGCTGACAACCAACCCGGGCAGACTCGCAGCGCCATGCAGGCCGCTTGGGGTGCACTCAAAGCGGGCAAGATCAAACGTTTGGGCTTGCACGTGGTCGGTGAGGCGTCTGTCCAGAGTCTTCACATGGCGCTCAGCAGTCTGGCCGATGCCAGCTACAGCTACACCACCACCTTGAGCAAGCCCAAGGCCCGCACGCTCAAACAGGTCCTGGTCAGCGCCACGCACGACAGGGCTGAACTGCGCCAAGCGGTGGCGCATGCCCAGGCCCTGGTGGCCGGGGTTGAGTTGGCCAAGGAGTGGGCCAACCGCCCGGCCAACCATGCCACGCCTACACACTTGGCCGACACGGCCAAAAGCATTGCCTCGGGCCGCGATTTCAAGTGCGAGGTGCTGGGCCCCAAAGAAGTGGCCAAGTTGGGCATGGGTGCTTTCATGGCTGTGGCCCAGGGCGCGGCCGAGCCTTTGCGCTTCATCGTCATGCGATACAACGGCGCGGCGGCCTCGCAGGCCCCGGTGGTGCTGGTGGGCAAGGGGATCACCTTTGACACGGGGGGTATTTCCATGAAGCCTGCTGCCGAGATGGACGAGATGAAATACGACATGGGCGGCGCCGCCAGTGTGTTGGGCGTTTTCAAGGCACTGGGCGAGCTCAAGCCGGCCATCAATGTGGTCGGCCTGATTCCGGCCACCGAAAACATGCCCGATGGTCTGGCCGTCAAGCCAGGGGATGTGGTGACCAGCATGAGCGGACAGACCATTGAAATTTTGAACACCGATGCTGAGGGCCGTCTGGTGCTGTGTGATGCGCTGACCTATGCCGAGCGCTTCAAGCCACAAGCCGTGATCGACATCGCCACCCTGACAGGCGCCTGTGTGATCGCGCTGGGCGCGGTACGTTCGGGCCTTTTTTCAAGCAACGATGCGCTGGCCCTGCAACTTCAGCGCGCGGGCGAGGCCTCGGGCGACACCTGCTGGCGCATGCCTTTGGATGATGACTATGCCGAGGGCCTGAAGTCGCGCTTTGCCGATGTGGCCAACGTGGCTGGCCGGGCCGCGGGTTCGGTCACGGCGGCCAAGTTTTTGCAGCGTTTTACCAAGAGCTTTGCCTGGGCGCACTTGGACATCGCGGGCACCGCTTGGCGCAGCGGAGCGGCCAAGGGGGCCACAGGACGCCCTGTGGGTTTGCTTTTGCAGTACCTGCTGACCGCCGCTCAAGAAACCCCAGTGGTTAAATCCCATGGCAAATCTAAAGCTGCGGTCAAGTTGGGCTTGAAGGGCAAAGCCAAGTCGCGCACTGCAGGCAAGGCTTGAGCTTGGACCAGGCCATTGGCACACATGACCCGCATTGAGTTCCACTTCAATACTGGCGAACGACTGCTGCACACTTGCCGCTTGCTGCGTAAGGCGCGTACTCAAAATTTGCGCATCGCGGTGGTGGGTGCAACCGCAACGCTCAAGCAACTCGACACCGAGTTGTGGCGCTTTCAGGATGTGTCATTTTTAGCGCATTGCACCGCCCAAGACCCCCCAGATGTGCGGCGGGCTTCGCCAGTAGCTCTGGGACCGGATCCACACGCCTGGGGCATCGACGAGGTGTTGATGAACTTGGGCGATGAGGTGCCTTTGGGCTTCGAGCGCTTTGCCCGCTTGATTGAGATTGTTTCCAACGACGAACACGGTCGCGACCAAGCCCGTTTGCGTTGGAAGCATTACAAAAGCCTCGGTTACGAACTTTTACAACACGATTTGTCCAAGGTGGCCGGTTCATGACGCAATCTGAAATCCCTTTTTCGGGCCAACCTGTCTCTTTTGATCAGATGCCGACTCTGACGCAGGATATGGCGTTGGCCCAAGTGCCGCAGGCAGTGATTGTGGCGCTGGATGCGCGGGCCGCTGAGAAACAGGCGTTGATGGCCTTGTCATCGGATCTGCTGGAAAATTTCCGCCCAGAGATTGAGCGTTTGACGGCGGATTTGGTGCAAAGAACCTTGCAAAGTGTTTGGGAAAAGCGCGCGGGAACCTACCAAGAGATTGAGCCCTGATGTTTCGAACACACAGGTTTTGGTTTTTCCTGAGTTACAGAAGCGCTTTTTTGCAGTATCTTTACGGCTTGCTTGATTGAAGCAAATTTATTTTCGGAGTTTCTATGAAATTTTCTGGTTCTCATGCTTTGACCGTGGTGTCTGTTGCCGTTGCTGCAATGGTGTTGGCCGCATGCGGCAAAAAAGAGGTCGTGTCCACCGAGATGGTCGTCAAAATCGGTCACGTGGGCCCTGTCAGCGGCGCCATTGCCCACCTGGGCAAGGACAATGAAAACGGTGCCCGCATGGCGATCGAAGAGCTGAACGCTGCGGGTCTGAAGATTGGTGACAAAACTGCCAAGTTCGAGCTGCTCGCCGAAGACGACGCTGCCGATCCCAAGCAGGGTACTGCAGCGGCCCAAAAGTTGGTCGACGCCAAAGTCAATGGTGTGATCGGCCACCTGAACTCTGGCACCACCATTCCAGCTTCTCAGTTGTACAACGGAGCTGGTATTCCCCAAATCTCTCCTTCAGCCACCAACCCCAAGTACACCCGTCAGGGTTACGCGGGCGCTTTCCGTGTGGTGGCTGATGACGTGCACTTGGGCGGCACTCTCGGCAAATATGCTGTGGAGACCCTCAAGGGCAAGAGCATCGCCGTGATCGACGATCGCACTGCCTATGGCCAAGGCGTGGCTGAAGAGTTCAAGAAAGCAGTGGCTGCTGCCGGAGGCTCTGTTGTGGGCCATGAGTTCACCACGGACAAAGCCTCTGACTTCAACGCCATCCTGACCACCCTGAAGGCCAAGAAGCCGGATGTCGTGTTCTTTGGCGGTATGGACGCTGTGGCTGGCCCGATGTTGCGGCAGATGAAGTCCTTAGGCATCAATGCTAAGTTCATGGGCGGTGACGGCATCTGCACAGCCGAATTGGCCAAGTTGGCCGGTGACGCGATGAAAGACGAAGGCGTGATCTGCGCTGAAGCCGGTGGCGTGGAAGGCGAGCAGAAAGTCGGCATGGACAAGTTCCGCGCAGACTTCAAGGCCAAGTACAACGCAGACGTGCAGGTGTATGCCCCCTACGTTTATGACGCTGTCAAGGTCATGGCGACTGCCATGGTCAACGCAGGTTCTGCCGACCCCGCCAAATATCTGCCTGCTTTGAAGAGCATCAATTACAAAGGCGTGACCGGCAACATCGCTTTTGACGAAAAAGGCGACATCAAAAACGGCGCTTTGACATTGTTCACCTACAAAGGTGGCGAGCGTTCACAGATCGCTGTGGTTCGTTGACCTCTCGGCCCCCATTTTTGGGGGGCCTGTTTCAAGATGTTTGAATGAAAACCCCTTGAAACCTCAGACGAAAAAAAAGCCTGCACATGTGCAGGCTTTTTCAGTTCTGGCGGAGCAGGCGGGATTCGAACCCGCGGTGGGCTATTAACCCACACACGCTTTCCAGGCGTGCGACTTAAACCACTCATCCACCGCTCCGAAGCCTTCGATTGTACCAGTGGAAAAACTGCTTTTCGCAGGCCCCCAGCAATTCTTGTGCAGGGGGCCAAGGCATGCAGTCTCAGGGGTTTTTTGCCAATTTGTGATCTGTGTCGCTCAGCAGGGCCTTTTTGTCCTTAAACTTCGCCACTGTTTCAAATCCCTTTGACCTTTCTTCGGCGAACAGCCCCATCAGCCCATGAAATTTCGCTTCCCCATCGTCATCATTGACGAAGATTACCGCTCTGAAAATACTTCGGGCCTGGGTATCCGTGCTTTGGCTGACGCCATCGTGGTCGAAGGTTTCGAGGTCCTGGGGGTCACCAGCTACGGCGACTTGTCCCAGTTTGCGCAGCAGCAAAGCCGCGCCAGTGCCTTTATCCTGTCGATTGACGATGAAGAATTTTCGCCTGGGCCCGACTTGGACCCGGCCGTCATCAACTTGCGGGCCTTCATTGACGAAGTGCGTCGCAAGAACGCCGATGTGCCCATCTACATCTATGGCGAGACCAAGACATCGCGCCATCTGCCCAACGACATCCTGCGCGAGTTGCACGGCTTCATCCACATGTTTGAAGACACGCCTGAGTTTGTGGCGCGCCACATCATCCGCGAGGCCAAAAGTTATCTGGAAGGCGTGCAGCCGCCGTTTTTCAAGGCGCTGCTCGACTACGCCGAAGACGGCTCTTATTCTTGGCACTGCCCGGGTCACTCAGGTGGCGTGGCCTTTTTGAAAAGCCCCGTGGGCCAGATGTACCACCAGTTTTATGGCGAGAACATGTTGCGTGCCGACGTGTGCAACGCGGTGGAAGAACTGGGTCAATTGCTGGACCACAACGGCGCCATTGGCGAGAGCGAACGCAATGCGGCGCGCATTTTCAATGCCGACCATTGCTTTTTTGTGACCAACGGCACCAGCACCTCCAACAAGATCGTCTGGCACCACACCGTGGCTCCGGGTGATGTGGTGGTGGTAGACCGAAACTGCCACAAGTCCATCCTTCACGCGATCATCATGACGGGCGCGGTGCCCGTGTTCATGAAGCCCACCCGCAACCACTATGGCATCATCGGCCCCATCCCCAAAAGCGAGTTTGAGCCCGCCGCCATCATGGCCAAGATCAAGGCCAATCCTTTGCTCAAGGGCGTGGACCCGAAAAAGGTCAAGCCCCGTGTCATGACCCTCACCCAGTCCACCTATGACGGCGTGCTGTACAACACCGAAACCATCAAGAGCATGCTGGACGGCTACGTCGAGAATTTGCACTTTGACGAGGCTTGGTTGCCCCACGCGGCCTTTCACCCCTTTTATGGTCCCTACCACGCGATGGGCAAAAAGCGGGCCCGTCCAAAAGAGTCGGTGGTCTATGCCACGCAATCCATTCACAAGTTGCTCGCGGGCATCAGCCAAGCCAGTCATGTGTTGGTGCAAGATGCACAAAACACCAAGCTTGACAGGCACTTGTTCAACGAGGCGTACCTGATGCACACCTCGACCAGTCCGCAATACAGCATCATTGCCAGCTGCGATGTGGCTGCCGCCATGATGGAGCCACCCGGCGGCACTGCGCTGGTGGAAGAAAGCATTGCCGAAGCGCTGGATTTCCGCCGCGCCATGCGCAAGATCGACGCCGAGTACGGCAAAGACTGGTGGTTCAAGGTTTGGGGCCCAGAAAAATATGCCGACGAAGGCATTGGCCGTGCCGACGACTGGATTTTGCACAACGATCCACGCAAGAAATCAAGCAAGTGGCACGGCTTTGGCAACCAACTGGCTGATGGCTTCAACATGTTGGATCCGATCAAGTCGACCATCGTGACACCGGGTTTGGATCTGGACGGCAAGTTCGACAAGACCGGCATTCCTGCGTCCATCGTCAGCAAGTTCTTGACCGAGCATGGCGTGGTGGTGGAGAAGACGGGCCTTTACAGTTTCTTCATCATGTTCACCATCGGCATCACCAAGGGCCGCTGGAATTCTCTGCTCACGGCTTTGCAGCAGTTCAAGGACGAATACGCCAAGAACCAGCCGATGTGGAAAATCATGCCGGAGTTCTGTCAAAAGCACCCGCGCTATGAGCGCATGGGATTGCGCGATTTGTGTCAACATGTGCACGAGATGTACGCCAAGTACGACATCGCCATCTTGACCACCGACATGTATTTGTCGGACCTGGCCCCGGCCATGCGACCTTCAGATGCCTATGCCCACATTGCCCAGCGCAAAACCGAGCGGGTGGAAATTGACCACTTGGAAGGCCGAGTCACTGTCGGTCTGGTCACGCCTTACCCTCCGGGCATTCCTTTGTTGATTCCGGGAGAAGTCTTCAACAAGAAGATCGTGGACTACCTCAAGTTCGCCCGCGAGTTCAACGAGAAGTGCCCTGGCTTCGAAACCGACATTCACGGCTTGGTCGAGATCAAAGACGACGATGGCAAGAAGCGGTACTTTGCGGATTGTGTGAAGGCCTGACCCTGCTTTTGGTGTGTGGCTCTAGGGTCTTTGGGGTATGAGAGGGCAGGTGAGTTGGGGCCCTGTGCGGGGCTCAGAGGCGCTTCGTTTTGCCACATCGCCTTCGCACGGGGTCCCAACTCACCTGCGGGGGAGTATTGAAAAAGCGGCTTTCGCCGCTTTTTTAACACCGGAGCCATCGGTCTGTAAGATAACAATGTGGATCACCCACAGCGGTAGGTCAAAAAACCCATTCACTGACGTCAGCCAGTTTTAGGCAGAGTCGTTGCAAAAGCATTACCCAGGCTTCACAAGCGCCCGCCAAAGACAAGGCATCAAGCCGCAGACGCTGGCTCCGCAATACCGCCGACCACCTGGCTGAAACCACCGTCTACATAGGTGATCTCAGCCGTCACGCCCGCCGCCAAGTCGCTCAGCATGAACGCCGCCACATGGCCCACATCCTCAATGGTCACGTTGCGGCGAATGGGCGACGCTTCGGCCACCACCGACAAAATCTTGCCAAAGCCCTTGATGCCGCTGGCCGCCAGCGTCTTGATGGGACCCGCTGAAATACCATTGGCGCGCAGGCCACGGTTTTGGCTGCCCAGTGATTCTGCCAAGTAACGCACAGAGGCTTCCAGGCTGGCTTTGGCCAGGCCCATGGTGTTGTAGTTGGGCACCGTGCGGATCGCGCCGAGGTACGTCAAGGTCAGCACAGCCGACTTGTCGTTCAGGTAGGGTAGGGCCGCTTTGGCCATGGCCGGGAAGCTGTAGGCGCTGATGTCGTGTGCGATCTTGAAGCCTTCGCGTGACAAACCGTCCAGAAAATCACCGGCAATCGCTTCACGCGGGGCATAGCCAATGGCGTGCACAAAACCGTCAAATTTTGGCCAAGTGGCCGACAGGTCGGAGAAGAGTTTTTCAATTTGTTCGTCGCTGCCGACGTCGCAATCAAAAATCAACTTGGAGTCGAAATCGGCCGCGAACTCGGTGATGCGGTCCTTGAAGCGCTCTCCCACGTAACTGAACGCCAGCTCGGCGCCTTGTGCATGGCAGGCTTTGGCAATGCCGTAAGCAATCGAACGGTTCGACAGCACGCCGGTGATCAGCAACTTTTTGCCTGACAAAAAACCTGTTTTTATCGTCATCTCTTCAACTCCTGGAAAATGTGTGCAGAATTGTCGCATGCGAAGACCCGTGGCCCGATTCTGGACAACCTGTTTGCTGACCCTGGGGCTCAGCGTGTCCGGTCATGTCTTCGCCGCCCACGCGTATGCCCAATTTGGTGACATCCGCTACCCTGCAAACTTTGCCCATTTCTCGTATGCCAACCCGGCCGCACCCAAGGGGGGGGAGATCGTACTGGTGCCGCCTACCCGCCAGTCCAATTTCGACAAATACAACCCCTTCACCTTGAAGGGCAGCGCACCGCCGTCCATGTTGGGCATGATGTTTGACACCCTTTTGGTGGGCAACATGGACGAGCCGACCACGTCTTATGGCTTGTTAGCTTCAGATGTCTCGGTGGCCAAAGACCGGATGTCGGTCACCTTCCAGATCCACCCGCAAGCCCGATTTCAAAATGGCGACCCTGTGCTGGCGGCAGACGTTCGCCATTCCTTTGAACGCCTGACCAGCAAGCAAGCAGCGCCCCAATACCGTACCTATTTCGGCGAGGTCAAGGCTGCGACTGTATTGGCCGAACGCAGCATCCGCTTTGATTTTGTGCGCCCTAACAGCGAGTTGCCTTTGATTGTGGGCAGCTTGCCCGTCTTCAGTGCCAAGTGGGGTTTACAAGGCGAGGGCCCTCAAGCAACACACAAACCGCTGGACCAGATGGTCATGGACATTCCGATTGCTTCGGGGCCTTACCGCCTCGGACCGGTGCAGTTTGGCAAGGATGTCACCTATGTTCGAGACCCGCACTATTGGGCCAAAGACTTGAACGTGCGCAAGGGACAGTTCAATTTCGACCGTATCACCTACAAGATTTACAAAGACAGCACTGCGCAACTCGAAGCTTTCAAAGCGGGCGAGTTCGATTACATGCAATCTTTCATTGCGCGGGAGTGGGCCAGAGCTTTTACCGGGCGGGCGTTTGAGCGTGGTGAGCTGATCAAGGCCGAATTGCCCCATGGCAACGCTGGTGACTTTCAGGGCTTTTTGTTCAATACCCGCCGCGACAAGTTCCAGGACGTACGCGTGCGCCAGGCCATTGCGCTGGCCATGGATTTTGAATGGCTGAACCGCCAACTTTTCTACAACGCTTACAGCCGTGTGCGTGGCTATTTTGTGGCCAGCGACTTTGAGGCCAAGGGCCGTCCTGGCCCCGAAGAGTTGGCTTTGCTCGTCCCCTTACAAGCCAAGTTGCCCGCCGCAGTGTTTGACCAAGATGTGCCGCTACCGCCCCAGACCGCGCTGGACCCGACTTCGGGCCACACCTTGCGCGACCATTTGCGCCAGGCCCGTGACTTGCTCAAAGAAGCCGGATGGACTTACCGCGATGGCGCTTTGCGAAACGACAAGGGACAGGCCTTGAGTATCGAGTTTCTGGACAGTTCGGGCTCAATGGGGCGCGTGGTCACACCATTTGCCAAGAACCTTGAAAAACTGGGCATCAAAGTTCAGTACAAGGTCATCGATTTTGCGTTGCTCCAAAAACGCATGGACGTGTTCGACTTTGACATCATCAGCAACCGTACTGTGGGCAGCGAAGCGCCCGGCACCGAGTTACTCGAGCGCTACGGCAGTCGATCGGCCGACGTGGAAGGATCTGGCAATGTGATCGGCTTGAAAGACCCGGCCGTGGATGCGCTGCTGGACAAGGTGGTGAGTGCCAAGTCCCGCCCAGAACTGGTGACCAGCCTGCGTGCGCTGGACCGCGTGCTGCGCCATGGCCATTACGTGGTACCGCACTGGTATGGTGCGGTGCACCGGGTGTCTTGGCGGGCCAAGTCGTTTGCCAGACCCGCCGACTTGCCCCGTTTTTACCAGCCAGAAAAACTGGTCACCTCCGTGTGGTGGTCGCCCAATGCCTCAGCCGTACCAGCGGCCCAACCTGCCCCCAAGGCCCCCTGACACATGCTGGCCTATATTTTCAAGCGTCTGCTCTTGATGGTCCCGACCTTGTTCGGGGTCTTGTTGATGACTTTTGTGGTGATTCAGTTTGTGCCCGGTGGCCCGGTCGAGCAAATGGTGGCCCAGTTGCAAGGCCGTGACACGGGCGGTGAGGGCGCGGCAGCCCAAGGGAGCGGTTACCGGGGCCGGCAGGGCGTCGATGCGGCACGCATTGAAGAGATCAAAACGCTTTACGGGTTTGACAAACCGCCCACCGAGCGTTTTTGGATGATGCTCAAGCAGTTTGCACAGTTTGATCTGGGTAAAAGTTTTTTCTACCCCAAAGACGTCTGGAGCTTGATCAAGGAGAAGCTGCCCGTGTCCATCAGTTTGGGTTTATGGACTTTTTTTCTGAGTTACATGGTTTCAGTGCCTCTGGGTATCGCCAAGGCAGTGCGGGCGGGCACGCGCTTTGACACATTCACCAGTTTGATGGTGCTGGTGGGTTACGCGATTCCGGGCTTCGTGCTGGGCGTGGCCTTGCTCGTCGTTTTTGGCGGGCAGCTGCAGTGGTTTCCGTTGCGCGGCCTGACTTCGTCGAACTGGGAACAGCTCAGCTGGGGTGCCAAGGTGGTCGATTATTTGTGGCACATCGCCTTGCCGGTCACGGCCAGTGTGCTGGGCTCGTTTGCGGTGATCACCATGCTGACCAAAAACGCATTTTTGGAAGAAATCCGCAAGCAGTATGTCTTGACCGCCCGCGCCAAAGGCCTGAGTGAAAACCGGGTGCTCTACCGCCATGTCATGCGAAATGCCTTGATTCCGCTGGTCACGGGTTTCCCTGCGGCTTTCATCGGCGCGTTTTTCACCGGGTCTTTGCTGATCGAAACCCTGTTCTCGCTCGATGGGCTGGGATTGCTGAGTTATGAGGCGGTGATCCGGCGTGATTACCCGGTGGTGCTCGGCACCTTGTATTTGTTCACCCTGATTGGCCTGGTGACCAAGCTGATCAGTGACCTGTGCTACCTGTGGGTGGACCCCCGCGTGAAGTTTGACAAATGACGCCAGCCACCACCTCCGTCTTGCCGCATCAGACATCGCCCTCGGCGCGGGCGTGGCGGCGTTTCAGGCGCAACCGTCTCGGTTTTGGCAGCCTGATCATTTTTGTGACCCTGTTCATCATGAGCTTGGGAGCCGAGTTTTTGTCCAACGACAAACCTCTGGTCGTGCGGTTTGAGGGTCAGTGGTATTTCCCAGTGCTGCAGACCCAGCCTGAAAAGGTGTTTGGCGGTGATTTCGAGACGCCTGCCGACTACCTCGACCCGTTCATTCAGCAGCAACTTCACAAGGGCAGCAACTGGGCTTTGCAAGCGCCCAACCCTTACCACCACAGCACGCTCGATTACTTTGCCCCCTTGCCCAACCCCGCGCCGCCCACAGCCCGCAACTGGCTGGGCACCGATGACCGGGGGCGTGACGTGCTGGCGCGTTTGTTGTATGGCTTTCGTGTATCGGTGCTTTTTGCCATGGCGCTGACGCTTTTTGGCGTGTTGCTGGGCGTATTGACCGGGGCGGTACAGGGCTTTTTTGTGGGAAAGACCGACTTGGTCTTTCAGCGCTTCATCGAAGTCTGGAGCGCCATGCCTGAGCTCTATCTGCTGATCATCTTCTCGGCCGTGTTCGAGCCCAGTGTGGGGCTGTTGCTGGTGCTGCTCAGCCTGTTTGGCTGGATGGGTTTGTCCGACTATGTCAGGGCCGAGTTTTTGCGCAACCGACAACTCGATTACGTCAAATCAGCCCGGGCGCTGGGGCTGGGCCATTGGCAGATCATGTGGCGACATGTGCTGCCCAACAGCATGACCCCCGTGGTGACCTTTTTGCCGTTTCGCATGAGTGGGGCGATTTTGGCCCTGACCTCGTTGGATTTTCTGGGCTTGGGTGTGCCACCGGGCACGCCGTCTTTGGGCGAATTGCTGGCCCAGGGCAAAAACAACATCGACGCCTGGTGGATCTCGATGTCCACCTTTTTGGTGCTGGTGGTGACCTTGCTGCTGCTCACCTTCATGGGCGATGCCTTGCGCGATGCGCTCGATCCACGAAAGGTGGACGCATGAGCACGCCCCAAGCTTTGCTGGAACTCAAAAACCTGCGCATCGCCTTTGGTGGCCAGGCTGTGGTGCATGGCGTGAACCTGAGCATTCAGCCGGGTGAGCGCGTGGCCTTGGTGGGGGAGTCGGGCTCTGGCAAGTCGGTGACGGCGCTGTCGGTGTTGCGTTTGCTGGAATCTGCGCAGCTTTCGGGCCAGGTGCTGTGGCATGGCCAGGATTTGCTGAATCAAACGCCTGCTGAGATGCAACGCATTCGTGGCGACGAAATTGCCATGATTTTTCAGGAGCCCATGACGGCGCTGAACCCTTTGATGACAGTGGGTCACCAAATCTCGGAAGTCCTGCAACTTAAAAAGCTGATGCCTCGGCGTGACGCAGATGCGCGGGCCGTGCATTTGTTGTCCGAAACCGGGATCGATGAGCCCGAGCGTCGGTTTGGGGCTTACCCTCACCAGTTGTCGGGCGGCCAGCGCCAACGCGCCATGATGGCCATGGCCCTTGCATCCGAGCCCAAGCTCCTTCTGGCCGATGAACCCACCACCGCGCTGGACGCCAGTTTGCGATTGCAAATGCTGCAGTTGCTGGCCGATTTGCAGCAAAAAACCGGCATGGCCGTGTTGCTGATCACGCATGATCTGTCCTTGGTGCGCCACTTCGCCGACAGAGTGGCGGTGATGGAAAAAGGCCATCTGGTCGAGCAAGGGACTTTGCAAGCTGTCTTTGAGCAGCCTCAGCACCCCTACACGCAAAGATTGCTTGCCAGTCGCCCTAGCCGTGCAGGCCTGGTGGACATGCCCCCATTGGAGGCGTCACCCATCTTGATCGCACGCCAACTGCAGGTACGCTATCCGAAGGCGGTGCCTGGTTTCAAAGCCTGGTTTCAAAAACACCATTTCACCGCATTGCACGGCGCGGACTTCTCGTTGTCGCCCGGCAGTACCATGGGCGTGATGGGCGAGTCGGGTTCTGGCAAGTCGAGCCTCGCGCAGGCGGTGCTGGGTTTGATTTCTTTTTCGGGTGAATTGTCGTTTGCCGGGCAAACTTGGTGGGGCATCCCGGATCGCGACAAGGCCTTGCGAAAACAGGTGCAGGTGGTGTTTCAAGATCCCTATGGCAGCCTGTCACCGCGCATGACGGTGGGTGAAATCGTCTCGGAAGGCTTGCGCTTGCATCACCCGCACTGGACATCAGAACAAACGGAGCAACGCGTTCGCGCGGCTTTGGCCGAGGTAGGCTTGGTGGGTGAAGGATTTGCTGATGTGCTGAACCGCTACCCGCATGCTTTTTCGGGTGGGCAGCGCCAACGCATCGCCTTGGCCCGAGCCTTGGTGGTCGAGCCAGCGCTGTTGGTGCTGGACGAGCCCACCAGCGCGCTTGACGTGACCGTTCAAAAACAGATCCTTGAATTGCTTAAAACGCTGCAAAAAAAACGCGGCATGGCGTATTTGTTGATTACCCACGATGTGGATGTGCTTCGGGCCATGGCCCATCAAGTCATGGTGCTCAAGTCAGGGCAAGTGATCGAGCAGGGTTTGGCCGAGCAGGTGCTGAGCAATCCACAACACCCTTACACCCGCAGCTTGGTACAGGCCTTTCCCGAACCAACTTGAGCGGCAAGTCGATCGCGTACGCTTCGTTTTCCTTGAAAATCACACACTTAGCGCGTTTTTTGAGCTAGAATACTGGCTTCACGACCAAACGGGCGGGTTTTCACCGCCCGTTTTTTTTGGTTGTTTCTTTTTTAACGTTGACATTCAGAAGCTCTGTGGCATTGCAGCAAATTGTTCAAGAAACCGTAACCGGCCTGGGCTACGACCTGGTTGAGATTGACCGCACAGCGGGCGGTTTGTTGCGCATCACCATCGACTGGCCCTGGCAGTCAGGTTCTGAGCTGTTCATCAACGTGGAAGATTGCGAGAAAGTCAACCGGCAACTGCAGTTTGCCCTGGAAGTCGACGGTGTGACCTACAACCGGCTGGAGGTGTCCTCTCCCGGCATTGACCGTCCATTGACCCGTGAGCAAGACTTTGAGCGATTTGTTGGCGAATTGATTGACATCACGCTCAAAGCACCGATGGGCGAGAGCGCTGCGGGCATGGTCAACCCGACGCGTAAAAAATTTCGCGGCACGCTCGAGCGTGACGCCACTGGTCAAGGCTGGCAAATCGTCTGGAGCGATGCGCCTGCGGTCAAGCCCGGACAAAAGGTCAGTAAAAAGCGTATTCCTTTGCCTGTGCATGCATTGGGGTTCACGCTGGATGAGTTGCGAGATGCTCGCCTCGCACCCGTCGTGGACTTCAAAGGGCGCAAGTCCAAGCAGGAAGCCTGACGGCAGCCCCATTTTTTGAGCAAACTTTCGGGCCCCACATCTGGGCCCAGTGGAACAGGAGAGTCAAGTCATGAATCGCGAAATGTTGATGTTGGTCGAAGCCATCTCACGTGAAAAGAACGTTGAGCGCGACGTGGTATTTGGTGCCGTGGAAGCCGCTTTGGCACAAGCCACCAAGAAACTTTACCAAGGCGAAGTGGACATCCGTGTGGCGGTAGATCGCGACAACGGCAACTACGAGAGTTTTCGCCGTTGGCACGTGGTGCCCGATGAGGCTGGTTTGCAACTGCCCGAGCAAGAAATCCTTTTGTTTGAAGCCAAAGAGCAAATACCGGACATTGAAGTCGACGAATACATCGAAGAGTCGATTGAGTCGGTGCCGATCGGACGCATTGGCGCCATGGCCGCCAAGCAGGTCATTTTGCAAAAAATCCGCGATGCTGAGCGCGAAATGCTGCTCAACGACTTCATGTCGCGTGGCGAAAAAATCTTTGTCGGCACCGTCAAGCGGATGGACAAGGGCGACATCATCTGCGAGTCCGGTCGCATCGAGGGCCGCTTGCGACGCAGCGAGATGATCCCCAAAGAAAACCTGCGCAGCGGTGATCGCGTTCGCGCCATGATCATGGAAGTCGACCTGACTTTGCGCGGCGCCCCTATTTTGTTGTCGCGTTCTGCGCCCGAGTTCATGATCGAGTTGTTCCGTCAGGAAGTACCTGAAATCGAACAAGGCCTGCTCGAGATCAAAACCTGTGCCCGTGACCCCGGCTCACGCGCCAAAATCGCCGTTTTGTCACATGACAAGCGCGTAGACCCCATCGGCACCTGCGTGGGTGTGCGCGGCACTCGTGTCAACGCCGTCACCAACGAGTTGGCCGGCGAGCGAGTCGACATTGTTTTGTGGAGCGAAGACCCCGCCCAATTCGTGATTGGCGCTTTGGCGCCGGCCAACGTGCAGTCCATCGTTGTGGATGAAGAAAAGCACGCCATGGACGTGGTGGTGGACGAAGAAAACCTGGCGATTGCCATTGGCCGTGGCGGACAAAATGTGCGCTTGGCTTCTGACCTGACAGGTTGGAAGATCAACATCATGGACGCAGCCGAGTCGGCTCAAAAACAAGCCGAAGAAACCACCGGCATCCGCCAGCTGTTCATGGAAAAGCTCGATGTGGACCAGGAGATCGCCGACATCCTGATCGGCGAAGGCTTCACCAGCCTCGAAGAGGTGGCTTATGTGCCGATCCAGGAAATGCTGGAAATCGAAAGCTTCGACGAAGACACCATCAACGAGCTGCGCACCCGTGCGAAAGACGCTTTGCTGACCCTTGAAATTGCGCGTGAAGAGAGCGTTGAAGACGTTTCTCAAGACCTGCGCGATCTGCCAGGATTGACCCCTGAGCTGATCTCCAAGCTGGTTGAGGCGGGTGTACAAACCCGTGACGACCTGGCTGATCTGGCCACTGACGAGTTGACCGACATCACCGGTCAAAGCGTTGAAGAGGCCACCGCCCTGATCATGAAAGCCCGCGAACATTGGTTCGCAGGCCAGGCCTGAAGTCTGATGGAGGCTTGAACAAAATTATGTCCAGTACCACTGTTGCCGAGTTCGCCAATGAACTCAAAAAATCTGCCGATGTTTTACTCGATCAGTTGCGATCTGCTGGGGTGACCAAAGCCTCTGAAGGTGATGCTTTGACCGATGCCGACAAGCAAAAACTGCTGAGCTACTTGCAAGCGAGCCACGGCACCGTGTCCGCTGACCGCAAAAAGATCACCTTGGTCAAGAAATCCACCAGTGAGATCAAGCAAGCCGATGCTTCGGGCAAGGCCAGAACCATCCAGGTCGAAGTGCGCAAAAAACGCACGCTGATCAAACGCGATGACGAGCCTGTTGCCTCTGCAGAAGAGATCGCGGAGCCCCAACTGGACCATGCCGATTTGGCCCGACTTGAAGAACAAGCGCGTCGTCAGGCAGAGCTGATCCTTCGACAGGAACAGGAGCTGGCGGAAAAGCGCCGTCTGCGCGAGGCGCAGGAAGCTGCGCAACGCGCCGAGTTGGCGGCCCAGGAAGCACAAGCTCTCGTCCAGTCTCAATCTGCTGCTGTAACCAGTGATGAAGAGCCTGCGGTAGCCAAGCCACAACTGAGCCGTGAAGCGCGTGAACAATTGGCGCGAGCCGAAGCGGCCAGTATCAATGCGGCTTCTCAAACCAAGCCTGCTGCGCCAACATCCTCTGAGCCCGTCGAATCTGCCGCTGATGTCAAAGCTGGTGCAGCAGAACAAGCGGCTCAATTGGCGACCACCAAAGCCGAAGCAGCGAAGGCTGCGCGTGAAGCCTTGGCAATCAAAGCCGCTGCAGAGTCCAAGGCCAAGGCCGATGAAGACACTGCGCGTGCACAAGATCTGGATGCGCGCCGACGCAAGGCCCTGGCCGAAGCCGAAGCCATTCGGTCGATGATGAACGCCCCCAAGAAAGTGCTGGTCGCCAAGAAAGAGGAGCCCAAGGCTGAGCCCAAAGCAGCAGTCAAGGGTACCTTGCACAAGCCAGCAGGAACTCCTGCACCTGGTGCACGTGCTGCGGCTGCACAAGCTGCAGCGCCTGCGGCTCCTGGCGCCAACAAGGAAGTCAAGTCAGCGAAGCTGTCTTCCAGCTGGGCAGGCGATCCGGCCAAGAAAAAGGCCATTCCCACGCGTGGCGACACCAGTGGCGGCGTGGGCCGAAACAACTGGCGTACCGGCCCAAGAGGACGTCGTGGCAACGAACGCGACCGTGATGACGGTCAAAGTCAGCAGGCAACAGCTGAGGTGCGCGTGCTTGAAGTGCACGTCCCTGAAACCATCACCGTGTCTGAATTGGCCCACAAGATGGCCATCAAGGCCTCTGAGGTCATCAAGCACCTCATGAAGCTGGGCCAGATGGCCACCATGAACCAGCCGTTGGATCAAGATACCGCCATGATCGTGGTGGAGGAGATGGGACACAAAGCGGTCGTCGCAGCGCTGGACGACCCAGAAGCCTTTACCGACGACGAAGTGTCAGACCAGCACGCTGAATCGTTATCGCGTGCCCCTGTGGTCACGGTGATGGGCCACGTTGACCATGGCAAAACCTCGCTGCTGGACTATATTCGCCGCGCCAAGGTGGCCTCGGGTGAAGCCGGTGGCATCACCCAGCACATTGGCGCTTACCACGTCGAAACGCCTCGGGGCATGATTTCTTTCCTGGACACCCCTGGTCATGAGGCCTTCACGGCCATGCGTGCCCGTGGTGCGCAAGCCACCGACATCGTGATTTTGGTGGTAGCGGGTGACGACGGTGTGATGCCCCAGACCAAAGAAGCCATCAAGCATGCCAAGGCTGCTGGTGTGCCCATCGTGGTGGCCATCAACAAGATGGACAAGCCCGACTCGAACATCGAACGCGTGCGTGCAGAACTGATTTCAGAAGAAGTCGTCCCTGAAGAGTTCGGTGGCGAATCGCCTTTTGTCTCCGTGTCGGCCAAGACCGGCATGGGCATCGACGCGCTGCTGGAGCAAGTGCTTCTTCAAGCTGAAATTCTGGAACTCAAGGCACCTGTGAAAGCCGCTGCCAAAGGCTTGGTGATCGAAGCGCGCTTGGACAAGGGACGTGGACCCGTGGCGACCATCTTGGTGCAATCCGGTACTCTGAATACGGGGGACGTGGTGTTGGCGGGTCAGACCTTTGGCCGCGTTCGCGCCATGCTGGACGAAAATGGCGCTGCCATCAAGTCCGCAGGTCCATCGATTCCGGTCGAGATTCAAGGCTTGACCGAAGTCCCTCAAGCCGGTGACGAATTCATGGTCATGGGCGACGAGCGACGTGCCCGCGAAATCGCCACCTACCGTGCTGGCAAATTCCGCAACACCAAACTGGCCAAGCAACAAGCCGCCAAGCTCGAAAACATGTTCACCGACATGTCAGCCGGCGAAATCAAGATGTTGCCCATCATCATCAAGGCCGACGTGCAGGGCTCGCAAGAAGCCTTGGGCGCTTCTTTGCTCAAGTTGTCCAACGAAGAAGTCAAAGTCCAGCTGGTTTACTCCGGCGTGGGCGGCATCAGCGAATCTGACATCAACCTCGCGATCGCCTCCAAGGCCATCGTGATCGGTTTCAATGTGCGTGCCGATGCCGGTGCGCGCAAATTGGCCGAAGGCAATGGCGTTGATCTGCATTACTACAACATCATTTATGACGCTGTGGATGAACTCAAGGCTGCGATGTCTGGCATGTTGGCGCCAGAGCAACGAGAAGAAATCATGGGCATGGCCGAAATTCGGACGGTGTTTGTGGCTTCCAAGATTGGAACTGTGGCTGGCTGTATGGTCACCTCAGGTCAAGTCACCCGCAGCGCCAAGTTCCGTTTGTTGCGCGACAGCGTGGTCATTTACACCGGCGAGCTCGACTCGCTCAAGCGCCTCAAAGACGACGTGCGCGAAGTCAAAGAGGGCTTCGAGTGCGGTATCAAACTCAAGAACTACAACGACATCAAAGAAGGCGATCAACTCGAATTCTTCGACGTCAAGGAAATTGCGAGAACGCTGTAAATGGTGCGTCGAAAGCAGTCCTCTGTGCCCAACCGCGGTTTCCGCGTGGCCGACCAGATCCAGCGCGATCTGGCCGAGTTGATTGCGCGCGAGTTAAAAGACCCCCGTGTGGGCATGGTCACGATCAATGCGATCGAGGTCACGCCCGATTACGCGCACGCCAAGGTCTATTTCAGTGTTTTGACTGGCAACCCGGAAGAGGCGACCGAAGGTTTGAATGCGGCCGCAGGTTTTCTGCGCAATGGTTTGTTCAAACGTTTGCACATCCACACCGTGCCGACATTGCACTTTTTGTTTGACCGCACCACTGAGCGTGCTTCCGACATGAATGCATTGATCGCCAAGGCTGTCTCGTCTCGCGCCCAGGAGGACTGAGCATGAACGCGCCACGCACCAGGGTGCAGCGGCGCCCTGTGCACGGGGTGTTGCTGCTCGACAAACCGCTGGGTCTTTCCAGCAACCAGGCTTTGCAAAAAGCCAAATGGTTGTTGCGGGCTGAAAAAGCGGGACATACCGGTACCCTGGACCCCCTGGCGACTGGTGTTTTGCCCTTGTGCTTCGGTGCGGCCACCAAATTCAGTCAACAGCATTTGGACGCTGACAAGACCTATGAGACCACTGTACGCTTGGGTATCCAGACCAGCACGGCGGATGCCGAAGGCGATGTGATCGCGGTGCGTGAAGTGTCATGTACAGCTGGTATGGTCGTGGAAGTTTTGGACCGGTTCATGGGCCCGATCAGCCAAGTGCCCCCCATGCACAGTGCCTTGAAAAAGGACGGCAAGGCCTTGTATGAATATGCCCGAGAGGGCGAAACCGTTGAACGCGCTGCGCGCAACGTCGTGATTTATGGCCTGGATTTGCTGGACATGCAACTGCAAGGCGATGCGCCGTTTTTGCGTTTGCGTGTGCGCTGCAGCAAAGGTACCTACATTCGGACGCTGGGCGAAGACATTGCCCTGGCTTTGGGTTGTGGTGGGCATTTGAGCGCCTTGCGCCGGGTGGTTACGGGTCCTTTTGACGCGTCACAGTGCTTGACGCTGCAGGATCTGGAAACGATGGAAGAAGCCAAGCGCCTGGGAGCGTTGCTGCCAGTGGCTGTATTGTTGGCCGGCTACACAGAGGTGAGCTTAGACAGCGACAACACAGGCCGTTTTTTGAACGGGGTGCGCAGACACGGCCCTTGGGTTGATTGTGATCAAGTCGCGGTGTATGGAGAACATCCCCGCGCCTTGCTGGGAACAGCAATGGTGCATGGCGGCGAATTGGTTCCGGGTCGATTGTTGAGCCCGATGGAAATTCAACAGATTTTAGAAAGTTCACCTGCATTTGAGCCGTTGCTGGCCGAGCAGGTTTAAAGGAAGAGAAAGCATGACCAAGCAAATTCGCAACATCGCCATCATCGCCCACGTTGACCACGGAAAAACCACCATGGTGGACCAACTGCTGCGTCAGTCCGGCACCTTCGCTGATCACGAAAAAATCGTCGATACCGTCATGGACAACAACGCCATCGAACGTGAGCGAGGCATCACCATTTTGGCCAAAAACTGCGCCGTGAGCTGGGAAGGCACGCACATCAACATCGTGGACACCCCTGGACACGCTGACTTCGGCGGTGAGGTCGAGCGTGCTTTGTCCATGGTCGACGGGGTGGTGCTCTTGATTGACGCACAAGAAGGCCCCATGCCTCAAACCCGTTTTGTGACCAAGAAAGCTTTGGCTTTGGGTCTGAAGCCCATTGTGGTGGTGAACAAGGTCGACAAGCCTGGCGCCAACCCAGACAAAGTGGTGAACGCCGCTTTTGACTTGTTCGACAAACTCGGTGCCAACGACGAGCAACTTGACTTCCCGGTGGTCTATGCCTCCGGCATCAATGGATGGACATCGATGGAAGAGGGCGCACCCGGTGAGCAGTGGGGCCCCGATATGTCTGCCCTGTTCAACACCGTGCTCAAGCACGTCAAACCCAACTCGGGCGATCCAGCCGCCCCTTTGCAATTGCAAATTTCTGCGCTCGACTTTTCGACCTTCGTCGGTCGGATCGGTGTGGGCCGCATCAGCCAAGGCACCATCAAGCCCAACATGGATGTGGTGGTCATGGAAGGCTCAGACGGCTCGACCATCAAAGGTCGCGTGAACCAGGTCCTGACTTTCCAGGGTCTTGACCGTGTTCAAGTGACCGAAGCCGGCCCTGGCGACATTGTGTTGATCAACGGCATTGCCGACCTGAACATCGGTGTCACGGTGACCGACCCGCTCAACCCCGCGCCGTTGCCCATGCTGAAAGTGGACGAACCCACGTTGACCATGAACTTCTGCGTGAACACCTCGCCGTTGGCCGGCCGCGAAGGGAAGTACGTGACCAGCCGCCAGATCTGGGATCGCCTGCAAAAAGAACTGCAGCACAACGTGGCCCTGCGCGTCAACGAAACCGACGAAGAAGGCATCTTTGAAGTCATGGGCCGAGGTGAATTGCACTTGACCATCTTGCTGGAAAACATGCGCCGTGAAGGTTACGAATTGGCTGTGTCCAAGCCCCGCGTGCTGTTCCGCGATGTGAATGGTGAGCGCCATGAACCGATCGAGCTGGTCACCGCCGACATCGAAGAAACTCACCAAGGTGGCGTGATGCAAGCCTTGGGTGAGCGCAAAGGCGAACTGGTGAACATGGAACCCGATGGTCGTGGCCGTGTCCGCTTGGAATACCGCATTCCTGCTCGTGGTCTGATTGGATTCACCAACGAATTCCTGAACTTGACCCGTGGTTCTGGCCTGATCTCCAACATCTTTGACAGCTACGAAGCCCATAAGGGTGACATCGGCGGCCGTAAGAACGGTGTTCTGATCTCCATGGACGATGGTGAAATTTTCACCTACGCCCTGGGCAAACTCGACGAGCGTGGCCGCATGTTCGTCAAGGCGAACGACCCAGTGTACGAAGGCATGATTGTGGGCATCCACAGCCGCGACAACGACCTGGTGGTCAACGCCACCCGCACCAAGCAGTTGACCAACTTCCGCGTCTCCGGCAAGGAAGATGCGATCAAGATCACGCCACCGATTGACCTGACACTGGAATACGGCGTCGAGTTCATCGAAGACGACGAGTTGGTCGAAATCACGCCCAAGAGCGTTCGCTTGCGCAAGCGTTTCTTGAAGGAAAGCGATCGCAAGCGCAACAAGTGATCGGACCCAGGCCATGCGCATGACACACGGTTTGGCCGTTTGGACCATGGTGGGCTGCACCGCCCTGTGGTCCATGGCTGGCGTGGTGACTCGGCACCTGGAGGAAGCCCGCAGCTTTGAAGTCACCTTCTGGCGCAGCTTTTTCACCGTCGTGTCCCTCTTGATCATCCTGCCTTTGTGGCAGGGCCAGGGGGTGTGGTCTCGCATGCCATGGCGCAACCGGTACTTTTGGCTGTCTGGCGTGTGCTGGAGCGTCATGTTCACCGCCTTCATGGTGGCGCTGACGCTCACGGCAGTGGCCAATGTGTTGATCACCATGGCTGTGGGGCCTTTGTTCACCGCCTTGTTCACCCGCGTGTTTTTGCGCCACCAATTGCCTTTGCGCACCTGGGTCGCCATTGTGGTGGCCGGAATTGGAATTGGCTGGATGTATGGCACCCAGTTGAGCCTGGGCGACCCGAATTTTCTGGTGGGCTCCCTGGTGGCCTTGTGTGTACCCATCGCGGGCGCGGTGCAGTGGACCTTGGCGCAAAGAAGCCAAAGCGATGGCCACAGTCTGGACTTGGTGCCCTCGGTTTTATTGGGGGCTGTTTTCTCTACTTTGCTGACCTTGCCCTTGGCCATGCCGTTTCAGGCATCGGCCCACGATGTCGGCTTGCTCGCTATTTTGGGTTTGTTCCAATTGGCCATTCCCTGTGTGTTGTCGGTGATTTGCGTGCGGGTGCTCAAAGCCCCTGAGGCGTCATTGTTGTGTCTGTTGGAAATCGTGTTTGGCATCGCCTTGGCTTGGTGGGGTGCTAATGAAGCCCCGCAAATGAGCGTATTGTTAGGCGGTTCCCTAGTCTTGGGGGCTTTGCTCATGAACCAATGGTTAGGCTGGAGAGACGACAATGACTGAAGTCATCGCACAGATCGAAGGCCGCATCGGCTGCATCACCCTCAACCGCCCCAAGGCTCTGAACGCCCTGTCGCTGGGCATGGTGCGTGCTTTGACTCGCGCCTTGCTCGATTGGCAATCCAATCCCCAAGTGCTGGCCGTGGCGGTGCGCGGTACGGGAAAAGAAGGGCCGTTTGGTGCTTTCTGTGCCGGGGGTGACATCCGATTTTTTCACCAAGCCGCGCATGCGGGCGACGCATCTTTGGGTGATTTTTTCACCGAAGAGTATCACCTCAACCATCTGATCCACACTTACGCCAAACCTTACATTGCCTTCATGGACGGCATCGTCATGGGTGGCGGCATGGGCATCAGCCAAGGCGCAAGCGTGCGTGTGGTGACCGAGCGCACCAAGATGGCCATGCCAGAAACCCACATTGGATTGTTTCCGGATGTGGGTGGGGGCTATTTTCTAAGCCGCTGCCCGGGGCGATTGGGCGAGTACCTGGGCTTAACGGGACAGATGCTCAACGGCCCCCAAGCGGTCGCAGCCAAACTGGCCGACATCGCCCTGCCCAGCGGAATGATGGAGCCGATTTGGCAGACATTGATCAGCAGTCCCTTTGAAAACGCCGAATCGGTGGAGCGGTGGGTGCTGGCTCAGGCGGGCGCCATGACACCCGAAAAGCTGACGCCACAACCCCAAATCGATGAGATTTTTGGTCTACCCAGCATGTCTGACATGTTGCTCAAACTGGACGCGGCTACCGACGAGTGGAGTCAGAAAACCGCACACGTTTTGCGTCAGCGCTCACCTTTGATGCTGCATGTGGTGCTGGAACAAATACGACGCGCCCGTCAACTGAGTCTGGCTGATGATCTGCGCATGGAGCGGGACATGGTGCACCACTGCTTTCACTTGCGTTCAGTGACCGACAGCGACACCGTGGAAGGCATCCGCGCCTTGGCTGTGGACAAAGACCACAAACCGAACTGGAAGCCTGCAAGGGTGGAAGACGTGGATTTGTCGGAAGTCGCTCGGTTTTTTGCGAGCCCCTGGCATGCCAACCACCATCCGTTGCGCGATTTGGCTTGATTTTTCAGTGGCATAAAACCCGATGAGTCGGTTTTTGGCCGCTGTGGGGGCTCAAGCTGCCGACCATCCAATCGGATGGGCCAGTGTTGCTCAGCGGTCGCGGTGGCGGCTCTTCATCGCACGTTCGACTTCACGCTTGCCTTCGCGGTCCTTGATGGTGTCGCGTTTATCGTGCTCGGCTTTGCCCTTGGCCAATGCAATGTCGCATTTGATCTTGCCCGCTTTCCAGTGCAGATTGATCGGCACCAGGGTGTAGCCCTTTTGCTCGATTTTGCCGATCAGCCGCTTGATCTCTTCCTTGTTCAGCAGCAACTTGCGCGTGCGCGCCGCTTCGGGGTTGATGTGGGTCGATGCCGTTTTGAGCGGGTTGATGAGGCAACCGATGATGAACAACTCGCCGTTGCGGATGACCACATAACCATCGGTGAGTTGCACCTTGCCTTCGCGAATAGCCTTGACTTCCCAGCCTTCCAGTACCATGCCTGCCTCGTAGCGTTCTTCAAAAAAATAGTCAAACGACGCTTTTTTGTTTTCCGCTATCTTGGCAAAAACGGGAGCAGAAGGGGACTTTTTGGTGGTGGCCATGGTGAGCAAATGAGGACGGGCTGGCCGTTCACAAGGGCGTGCAAAGAAGCTGCAAGCCCAAACGAAGAAATGAAAAACTACAATCGCAATATTGTATGAAGAATATCCACAAGTCCGTTCTCATCTGGTACTCGCCAGAGGAAATGTTTCGTCTGGTCATCGACGTGGGCCATTACCCTGAGTTTTTGCCTTGGTGCGATAAAGCCCGCGTGCTCGAAACAGATGTCCACAGCATGGTGGCCGAAGTGGGCATCAGCCTGGGCGGCATCCAGCAAACCTTCACCACCCGCAATGAGCACGTGGAAGGCCGATCGGTCGGGATGAGTTTGGTGCAAGGCCCCTTTTCCAACCTCAGTGGTATGTGGCGATTCACCCCTGTTGGCGACGGCTCGCAACGCGCTTGCAAGGTCGAGTTGGATTTGCAGTACGGCTTTTCCAGCAAAACATTGGCCGCCTTGGTGGGGCCGGTGTTTGACAAGATCGCCGCCAGCTTGGTCGATGCCTTTGTCAAACGCGCCGAAGCGGTGTATGGCTGAGTCGATGTTTGAAGTCACGCTGTGCTGGAGTCTTGGTCCGCGACATGTGCAGGAGTTAAAACTGAGGGTGCCTGATGGCAGCACGGTGCAGGCGGCGCTGGATCTTGGCATTGCCCAATGGCTTGAATTCAACCCAGCAGCCGATCCCGTTTCCCTGTCATCGCTCAAGTTTCAACAGCCGGGCATCTGGGGACACAAAGTGCCTTGGACGACAATTGTGCAATCAGACGACCGCATCGAGCTGTACCGCCCCCTGAAAGTCGACCCCAAAGTTGCTCGGCGTCAACGCTTCAAGCGCCAGGGCAAGGGACGCACTGGGCTGTTTGCCAAGCGCAAGAGCGGTTCGGCCGCAGGGTACTGAAAGTCGCCATGAAAGCCCTTTTGAACGTGATCTCGCAGATCACTCTGAGCGAGGACGTCCGGCGTGTTTTTCATGGACGAGGCGGTCTGTACCCCGGCTCTGAACAATGGTCGCTGGACTGGTTCGCACCCGTCTGGGTGTTGACCAGCTTCAAACCAGTGAACGATGCAGAACTGGCCCAGTGCCACATCGCTCTGCAAGCCCGCTGGCAAGCCGTAGCCCCGGGCGTTCCACTCAATTGGGTGTTTCAGAGTCGGGTCCCTGGTGAAACCGAAACGCGCCTGATGGCGGGAAGTGTTCCCGAGCCTCATGTGGTGACCGAGCAGGGCGCTCGATACATCGTGCATCTGATGCGCGGGCAAAACCACGGTTTGTTTCTCGACATGGCCGTCGGGCGCGAGTGGCTGAAAAATCATGCCCTGCATGAAAATATTCTCAACCTCTTTGCTTACACCTGTGCGTTCTCGGTGGTGGCCTTGCAAGGCGGGGCCGCGCAAGTCGTGAACCTGGACATGAGCCAGGCCGCACTGGCCGTGGGGCAGCAAAATCACCGTCTGAACGGCTTGCCTGCCAAAGCGCGGTTTCTGGGTCACGACATTTTCAAGACCTGGGGCAAGATCAGCAAAATGGGGCCATACGGTGTGATCGTGATCGATCCGCCCAGTTACCAAAAAGGCAGCTTCATCGCGACCAAGGACTACATCAAGCTGATCCGGCGATTGCCCGATTTGCTGGAGCCGCAAGGCCATGTGCTGTTGTGCCTGAACGCGCCCGAGTTGGACGCGCAGTTTTTGCACAGTCAGGTGGCTGAGGCTGCACCCAGTCTGAAGTTTGTCGAGCGTTTGGCCAACCCCGCGGCATTTGCCGATATCGATCCGGCAAAGTCGCTGAAGGTGCTTCATTATCAAAAGCTTGAATAATTTATCTACTCAAACTTCTTCAAAGATCGTACAAAATCCCAGCACAGTGCACCACGTTCACGTTTTCTTGGGACTCCTATGGCCACATTCTCATCTGTTTTGCGCTCCCTTTTACATGGGTCGTGCTGCCTGTTTTTAGGGTTGTGCCTTCCTGTTTGGAGCCAAAATCAGGTGCCCAAAGACACGGAGTTACTGAGACTGGCAGAACTTGAAACGCCTCATGTCCTGGCCAGTCTGAAAGAGCTTACAAGCCACGACTCTGGGACAGGACAAGCACAAGGCATGCTCAAAGTGGTGGAATGGATCGAGCAATTCGGACAGCAATTAGGGGCTCAAACAGAACGAATCACACCTTTTGCCAATGTGGTCGGGCCTAACGTGGCCTTGATCTTTAAAGGTCAAGGCAAGCGAAATCTCCTATTGATCGCGCACATGGACACGGTTTATCCAGCGGGCACGGCTTCGGCCAGGCCTTTCCGTATTGAAGGCTCACGCGCCATTGCCCCAGGCATAGCGGACGACAAGGGGGGAATTGCCGTTTTTCTGCATGCGATGAAACTTCTCAAACAGCGTGATTTCAAGGATTTCGGACAAATCACCTTGCTGTTCACCAGCGACGAGGAGCGTGGATCCTTGGGCTCGCGTGATTTGATCCGCCGACGCGCGCAAGAGCATGATGTCGTGCTCAGTGGCGAGCCTACTGCGGTGGAAGAGGTGATTGTTTTGGGCACTTCTGGCGTGGCCGGACTCTCTGTACGGATGGCGTCCTCTGGGCTGGGTGTGAGTCAGGACTCTCGCCCCATCGAGGAACTGGCCGACATGATGCTTCGTACCCGCGATGCATCCGCGAAGATTCCAGAGACGCGTATGAATTGGACCCTTGCCAAAGCTGAAGATGCCCGTCGTCTTGATCGCATGCCCTCGCCCAATATGACGGCGACTTTTCGTGTTCATGGCAAAGCTTCTCATGCGGGTGTCAATCCACACTTGGGTATCAATGCATTGACTGAAGCAGCTGACCTCATTCAGCGTGTAGGGGCAAAGGTTTCCCCAATTCCCGGTTTGACATGGCATTGGCGTTCTTGGCATGGTGGGATTGTGACCAACATCATTCCGAATGAGTCTACATTGGTGTTGGAGTTGTCTATTGGCACTCAAGCTGATCGTGCAGAAATTCTGAAAACCATAGCCAGTGCTGCTGAAAAAACTTGGCTTGCCGGCGCAAAAGTTCAAGTGGACTTCAAAGCAGGGCCTTTTCAAAGCTCCGACAGCACACCCACTGTTTTTGCTTCGGCGGACATGCGGGTACCTGACGCACAGGCTTATGAAAAGCTGACGCTGCTTGTACGTGATCTCTTGAATGCCAAAAAATTCACGACGGCCCATGTCAGCATTCAATCTGGGCTTGGTTTTCCCGCCTACAACGCATCCGCCGAGGGTCGACAACTGGCCGAGTTGGCTCGGACGATCTATGCTGATCTGGGCGGACGCTTGAGTTTGTTGCCTCGGACCTACGGCGGAACCGATGCGGCATGGGCATCCCTTTCCGGCAAGCCCGTCATTGAATCTTTGGGGCTGCCCGGAGGAAATTACCACTCATCCGATGAGGAATTTGTGTTGATCGACCGAATTCCAAAGAGGCTGGCCTTGGTTGCGGAATTGATTCGAACCATTTCACGCCGTTGACCCTGTCATCAGCACGCTGGAGAGCGCATGAAATGCCTTGATTGGCACGGGTACAATCCATTTTTTGGAGCCTTAGCTTATGCGCTTACTCGGTAAAGCCCTGACTTTTGACGACGTCCTCCTCGTCCCCGCTTACTCCCAAGTCCTGCCCAAGGACACCTCGCTGGCCACTCAGTTCACCCGCAACATCCGCCTCAATCTGCCTTTGGTGTCTGCCGCCATGGACACCGTGACGGAAGCTCGCCTGGCGATTGCCATCGCGCAAGAAGGCGGCATCGGCATCGTGCACAAAAACCTCACCGCGCAAGAGCAAGCCGCCCAAGTGGCCAAGGTCAAGCGTTACGAGTCGGGCGTGCTGCGCGACCCGGTGGTGATCACCCCCGAGACCACGGTGCGCCAAGTCATGGCCCTGTCCGATGAGTTGGGCGTGTCGGGCTTTCCGGTGTGTGATGGCCGCCAAGTGGTGGGCATCGTTACCGGCCGCGATCTGCGTTTTGAAACCCGCTACGACCAAAAGGTCAGCGAAATCATGACGCCGCGTGAGCGCCTGATCACCGTGCCCGAGGGCACCACGCCCGAGCAAGCCAAACACCTGCTGAATAAACACAAACTCGAACGCTTGCTGGTCATCAACGAGGCCTTTGAGCTCAAGGGCCTGATCACGGTCAAAGACATCACCAAACAGCTCAATTTCCCCAACGCCGCACGCGACGCTTTCGGTAAGTTGCGCGTGGGCGCAGCCGTGGGGGTGGGCGAGGGCACCGAAGAGCGCGTGGAGGCACTGGCCCGCGCCGGTGTGGACGCCATCGTGGTGGACACCGCACACGGACACAGCAAGGGTGTGCTGGACCGCGTGCGCTGGGTCAAACAACACTACCCCCACATCGAAGTCATTGGTGGCAACATCGCCACCGGCGCTGCGGCCCTGGCCCTGGTGGAGGCGGGGGCTGATGCGGTCAAAGTGGGCATCGGCCCCGGCTCGATTTGCACCACCCGCATCGTGGCAGGCGTGGGCGTGCCGCAAATCATGGCGGTGGACAGCGTGGCCACGGCCCTTCAAGGCACGGGCGTGCCGCTGATCGCAGACGGCGGTATCCGCTACAGCGGTGACATCGCCAAGGCGATTGCCGCAGGCGCGGGCACGGTGATGATGGGCGGCATGTTCGCGGGCACCGAAGAAGCCCCAGGCGAAATCGTTTTATTCCAAGGCCGCAGCTATAAGAGCTACCGCGGAATGGGCTCTATTGGTGCCATGCAACAAGGCAGTGCCGACCGTTACTTCCAAGAGTCGAGCACGGGCAACCCCAACGCCGACAAACTGGTGCCCGAAGGCATTGAGGGCCGCGTGCCCTACAAAGGCTCTGTCGTGTCCATCATTTACCAAATGGCGGGCGGCTTGCGCGCCAGCATGGGTTACTGCGGCTGCGCGACGATTGAGGCCATGCACAATGAATCGCAGTTTGTGGAAATCACGGCTGCGGGCATCCGCGAAAGCCATGTGCATGATGTGCAGATCACCAAAGAAGCCCCGAACTACCGGGCCGACTAAAATCTGCACCTGATCATCAAGGCGTCTGCACCCCAGACGCCTTTTCCTTTCTCAAAGAACGACGCCTGCCATGCAGCATTCCAAGATCCTGATCCTTGACTTCGGCTCACAAGTCACCCAGCTCATCGCCCGCCGTGTACGAGAGGCCCATGTTTTTTGCGAAGTACATCCTTGTGATGTGAGCAGCGACTGGGTGCGTGAGTACGCCAAAGACGGCAACCTCAAGGGCGTGATCCTGTCGGGCAGCCACGCCAGCGTGTACGAGGTGGACGACAAAGCGCCCGATGCGGTGTTCGAGTTGGGCGTGCCGGTTTTGGGCATTTGCTACGGCATGCAAACCATGGCCCAGCAGCTCGGCGGTAAGGTCGAGGCGGGCACCACCCGCGAATTTGGCTACGCCGAAGTCCGCGCGCATGGCCATACCGAACTGCTCAGGGGCATCGAAGACTTTGCCACGCCCGAGGGCCACGGCATGCTCAAGGTCTGGATGAGCCACGGCGACAAGGTCACGGCCATGCCTGCTGGCTTCAAGGTCATGGCCTCGACCCCGGCTTGCCCGATTGCGGGCATGGCCGACGAGGCCCGCCGCTTTTACGCGGTGCAGTTCCACCCCGAAGTCACGCACACCGTGCAGGGTCAGGCGCTGCTCAACCGCTTTGTGCTCGACATCTGCCAGGCCCGCCCTGACTGGATCATGGGCGACTACATCGAAGAAGCTGTTGCCAAGATCCGCGAGCAAGTGGGTGACGAAGAAGTCATCCTG
This sequence comes from uncultured Burkholderiales bacterium, assembly GCA_903932865.1. Classification (GTDB taxonomy): domain Bacteria; phylum Pseudomonadota; class Gammaproteobacteria; order Burkholderiales; family Burkholderiaceae_C; genus Limnohabitans_A. Next base: position 309,650 of record CAIZHQ010000015.1, on the reverse strand, counting down.
GGCTTGAGCGGCGGTGTGGATTCTTCCGTGGCCGCCGCCTTGATCCACCGCGCCATTGGCGACAAACTCACCTGCGTGTTTGTGGACCACGGCCTGTTGCGCCTGAACGAGGGCGACATGGTCATGGACATGTTCGTGGGCAAGCTGCACGCGAAAGTCATCCGCGTCGATGCCAGTGACTTGTTCCTCGGCAAGTTGGCGGGCGTGAGCGAGCCCGAAGCCAAGCGCAAGATCATCGGCGGTTTGTTTGTGGATGTATTCAAAGAGCAGGCTGCGAAATTGAAATCGGGCGACGGTGGGCACAAGGGGGCAACCTTTTTGGCCCAAGGCACGATTTACCCTGATGTGATCGAGTCGGGCGGTGCCAAGAGCAAAAAGGCCGTCACCATCAAGAGCCACCACAACGTGGGTGGTTTGCCCGAGCAGCTGGGCCTGAAACTGCTGGAGCCGCTGCGCGAACTGTTCAAAGACGAAGTGCGCGAACTGGGCGTGGCGCTGGGCTTGCCCCGCGAGATGGTCTACCGCCACCCCTTCCCAGGCCCAGGCTTGGGCGTGCGCATTTTGGGCGAAGTCAAAAAAGAATATGCCGACCTGCTGCGCCGTGCGGACGCGATTTTCATTGAAGAACTGCGCAACTTCACTGACGAGTCAGGCAAGACTTGGTACGACCTGACCAGCCAAGCCTTCACCGTGTTCTTGCCCGTCAAGAGCGTGGGCGTGATGGGTGACGGGCGCACCTACGACTACGTGGTGGCCTTGCGTGCCGTGCAAACCAGCGATTTCATGACCGCCGATTGGGCCGAGTTGCCTTATGCGCTGCTCAAGAAAGTGTCTGGGCGCATCATCAATGAGGTGCGAGGTATCAACAGAGTGACCTACGATGTGAGTTCAAAACCACCAGCGACGATCGAGTGGGAATGACAAAAAAGGCACCTTCGGGTGCCTTTGTTTTGGTACAGTGTTTGCATGTATCTCCCCCAACAATTCAACCACCCTCAACACGCTTTGGCCATCATGCGCGAGCATCCGTTTGCGAGTTTGGTCTCGACCGACGGCGAGGGCTTCCCGTTTGTCACGCATTTACCGCTCAAGCTGATCGAAGAGGGTGGACACCCTGTGGCACTTTTGGGCCACTGTGCCCGTGCCAATCCGCATGCCGGGTTCTTGCAAGCTCGGCCACAGGCGCTGGTGACGTTCATGGGGCCACAGGCCTACATGTCGCCAGCCGTTTACCCCGATTTGATGCGTGTGCCGACCTGGACTTATCTGGCGGTGCATGCCCGGGTTGAGGCGCGCATGCTGGACGGCAACGACGCCAAAGACGCCATGCTCAAGCAGATGATTGCCGACCACGAGCCTGGTTACGCCGCACAGTGGCGTGCCTTGCCCGAGAACTATGCCCACGGCATGCTGAATGGCATTGTGGCTTTTGAGTTGAAAATTGTGGACCTGCAAACCAAGGTCAAGATCAACCAACACCGCCCCGAGTCGCATGTGGCCATGCACGCCGCCTACGCCCAAGGGGGCGAACAAGAGCAAGCCCTGGCGCAATGGATGCAGCGGTTGGGCATGGTGTCTTGAGCGTGGACACGCCAAGCCAAGACGCCCACTGGATGGGCTTTGCCTTGGAGCAGGCTCGATTGGCCGCCAAAGCGGGCGAGGTACCGGTGGGTGCGGTGGTCGTCAAGAATGATCAAGTCATCGCCACGGGCCGCAACGCCCCGATTGGCAGCCACGACCCAACGGCGCACGCCGAGGTGATGGCCTTACGCGAAGCAGCCCGGGTGCTGGGCAATTACCGACTGGACTGTTGCACGCTGTATGTGACACTGGAGCCCTGCGCCATGTGCAGCGGAGCCATGTTGCACGCACGGTTGGACCGCGTGGTGTTTGGCGCAGCCGACTCGCGCACCGGGGCGGCGGGCTCGGCGCTCAACCTGTTTGACCATAAGCAACTGAACCACCAAACCCAGGTCACAGGTGGCGTGATGTCAGAGGCGTGCGGTCAGTTGCTCAAAGACTTTTTCAGGCCCAAAAGAATGAAACCACACCCCCTCAGAGAAGACGCTTTGCGCACCCCCGATGAGGCGTTTGTCGGTTTGCCCGATTACCCGTGGCTGCCGCACTACGTGAGTGACCTGCCCAGCATCGCTGGGCTGCGCATGCACTACCTGGACGAGGGCGATGTGAACGCCCCTTTGACTTGGCTGTGCCTGCACGGCAACCCGGCCTGGAGCTATCTTTATCGCAAGATGATTCCAGTCTGGTTGGCGGCGGGGCACCGTGTGGTGGTGCCCGACCTGATCGGCTTTGGCAAGAGTGACAAGCCCAAGAAGGACAGTTTTCATCACTTTGAAACCCACCGCCAGTCTTTGCTTGATTTGATCGAACGGCTAGATTTACGACGCGTGGTGCTGGTGGTGCAGGACTGGGGGGGCATCTTGGGCTTGACTTTGCCCATGGCCGAACCCGAGCGTTACACAGGCCTGCTGGTCATGAACACCACCTTGGCCACCGGCGAGACCCCCTTGAGTGCAGGCTTTTTAGCCTGGCGCGATTGGTGCCAAAGCCAGCCGCTGTTCGATGTGGGCAAACTGTTTGCGCGAGGCAACCGCAGCATGACGGCACAAGAGACGGCGGCCTACAACGCGCCCTTCCCTGATAAGGGCTACCGCGCCGCGTTGCGGGCCTTTCCGCCCATGGTGCCGGAGTTTGCCGATTCTCCCGGTGCGGCCATCTCACGGCAAGCACAGGCTTTTTGGCGCGACGAATGGCAAGGACAGAGCTTCATGGCCATCGGCCAGCAAGACCCGGTGCTGGGCGAGCCGGTGATGCGCCATTTGCAAAGCCGGATTTTGGGCTGCCCAGAGCCCATGATGCTGCCCGATGCGGGCCATTTTGTGCAGGAGCAGGGCAGGGCGATTGCGCAGGCGGCTGTGCGACACTTCAAGCCCTGAAAAAGAACAAGTGCCATGGCCCACATCTATATTTTTTCCCCCTCCAGCGCTGTGCGCGATAAAGCCGCTTTTCGGTGTGGCATCAAGCGCCTGAAAGCCCAAGGCCATGAGGTGGAAGTAGACAAATCAGCCCTCGACACCCACATGCGCTTTGCCGGTGACGACGCCACGCGCATCGCAGCCATCACCCGTGCTGCGGCCAGTGGCGCCGATGTGGCCCTGATTTCTCGCGGCGGCTACGGCCTCACGCGCATCCTGCCCAGCTTGCCCTACAAAGCCATTGCCAAGGCCATCGATGGCGGCACGCAGTTTGTGGGCTTGAGCGACTTCACCGCCTTCAACCAAGCCGTTTATGCCAAGACCGGGCGCATCAGCTGGCAAGGACCAGCTTTAGGTGAAGACTTTGGTCCTGAACAAGAACCCGATGACATCATGCAGGCTTGCTTTGACGATCTTCTGTTGGAGCAGGGTGAGGGCACCGGTTGGCAATTGCCAAAGTCTGAGGCCGAGCGCCGCGTGCTGGTGAAGGACGCGCCGCTGTGGGGCGGCAACCTCACGGTGCTGAACTCGCTGCTGGGTACACCGTTTTTCCCCCAAATCAAGGGCGGGGTGCTGTTCCTCGAAGACGTGGGAGAGCACCCTTACCGTGTTGAGCGCATGCTGACCCAGCTGCTGCATTCTGGCGTGTTGTCCCAACAAAAAGCGGTGTTGATCGGTCAATTCACCAACTACAAGCTGGTGCCCTCGCACGACAAAGGCTTCAAGCTGGCCACGGTGATTGAGTGGCTGCGCGGCCAGATCAATGCCCCGGTTCTCACCGGTTTGCCTTTTGGCCATGTGGCGACCAAGGTGTTGCTGCCCGTGGGCGCCGAGGTCGACCTTGTCACCGAAGGGCGTGACGCGCTGATGGTTTGGGGCCACATTTAAAGCCAGAAGGATGACCTTGAATGAAGGTCTGAGCGAGCCACCCAAGAGGCGCACCCATCGCCCGCACGGAGACACCCATGAAATGGATCGGAAGACTTGTTTTGCTGCTGCTGGCCGCTTTGCTGGTGGCGGGCGGCGTATTGGCCGTCCACTTGCTGCGCAGCATGCCGCAACTCAACGGACAGCTCAAGCTGGCGGGTTTGAGTGCCCCGGTCAACATCACCCGCGATGCCGCAGATGTGACGCACATCGAAGGCGCCACTGCCTTGGACACTTGGCGCGCACTGGGATTTGTGCACGCCCAAGAGCGCGGCTGGCAGCTTGAATTCAACCGCCGCCTGATGCGCGGTGAGTTGTCTGAGATTCTGGGCGCGGCCACGCTTGACACCGACAAACTCATGCGAACGCTGGGCATCATCGGCATGGCGCAAAAACAATTGAAGGGTTTATCGCCCGCAACGCAAGCGGCCCTGCAGGCCTATTCCGAGGGCATTCATCACGCTTGGCAAAGTGGCGCCGTCAGGCCATCACCTGAATTCAAGATCCTCGGCACCGTAGCCGGTGGCCCCAAAGGCCAAGCCTGGTCGCCCGAAGACAGTGTGGGCTGGGCGCTGATGATGGCCCTCGATTTGGGCGGCAACTGGGGGCAGGAATTCGCCCGTTTGTCCGCCTCGCAGGTGCTCAAGCATGAGCAACTGTGGCAGCTCATGCCGCCTTACCCGGGTGAAAAACCCGTTTCTGCAGTGGACTTGCCGGCCTTGTATGCCGAGCTGGGTGTGTACGCCTCCAAGGACAAAACCGCTTCGGCCATCCAGCCTGCCTCGAACGCTTTGGCCCAATGGTCGGCCGATTGGGTGCGCGATGTGGGCATTTTGGAAGGCAAAGGCAGCAACAACTGGGTGGTGCCCGGCAGCCGCACCGTCAGCGGCAAGCCCCTGTTGGCCAACGATCCGCACTTGGCTTTGAGTTCGCCAGCCATCTGGTATTTCGCGCACCTCAAAGCACCTGCAGGAGAATTACCCGGTGGGCATCAACACCCCGCACTGGATGTGATCGGGGCCACTTTGCCCGGTTTGCCATTTGTGGTGCTGGGCCGTACCCAAGGTGTAAGTTGGGGTTTCACCAACACCGGCCCTGACGTTCAGGACCTGTATTTGGAACAGCTGGACGCAGCCAAACCCGGCCAGTACCGCACCCCTTCCGGCTGGGCGGCGTTTGAGGAACGTGCCGAATCCATCCGCGTCAAAGGGCAGGGCGATGTGATCCTGCAAGTGCGCAGCACGCGGCATGGCCCGGTCATCAGCGATGTACAGCCACAATACCGCGGCCTGATCGATGCCAAGCGCTATGTCATCAGCCTGCGCTGGTCTGCTTTGACCGAAGACAACAAAACCGTCGAAGCGGGCATGCTCACCAACTGGGCGCAAACCGTCCCCGAACTGCAAAAAGCCTTCACCGACAACCATGCGCCCATGCAAAGCGTGGTCATGGCCGACACGCTGGGTGATGTGGCTTTTCAGGCCGTTGGCAAACTGCCCACACGCTCGCCACAAAACGATATTCGGGGGGTGGCTCCTGCCCCCGGCTGGTTGGCCCAATACGACTGGACCGGTTGGTTGCCCACAGCACAAAACCCTGCAGTGAATCGCCAAGCCATTGAAGCCAAAGGCTGGCACGCCACCGCCAACCAGAACATCTTGCCACCGGGCTATGCGCATTTTGTAGGAGGTGACTGGACCACGCCGGAGCGTTTTGAACGCATTGAACAGTTGCTGGCCGCCAGTCCCCAACACAGCCGCGAAAGCCTCCAAGCCATCCAAAACGACGTCATGTCTCTGGGTGCGAAAGCGCTGCTGCCCGTCGTTATTACTGCCAAGCCTCAACACCCAATGGGCAAACCAGCTCTTAAAATGCTCCGCACATTTGACGGCCAAATGACAGCGGACAGCGCTGCTGCGCTGGTTTTCAACGTTTGGGCCGACGAGTTGACGCGTGGTTTGCTGATGCCGCATTTGGGTACCGAGCGTTTCCAGGCGCTTTATGGCAAACGCCATTTTCGTGCGGCGGTGGAGGGCATCTTGAAGCGCTCAGACGCATTTTGGTGTGGTGCTCCAGGTTGCCCAGGGCAAGTGTCTGCTGCACTCGACCGCGCTTTGTCCCGCATTGCAGCTCAACAAGGCCAGAACATGCTCACCTGGCGATGGGGAGCCTGGCATCCGGCCATCAGCAGCCACAAGCCCTTTGGCAAAGTGCCCTTGCTCAACACCTTGTTTGATGTGCGCACTGAAAGTGCAGGGGACTTGTTCACTGTGAACGTCGGTCAGTATTGGGCCAATGACCTGAAGGAGCCTTTTGCCAACCGCCATGCGGCTTCGATGCGTGCGGTTTATGACCTGGCCGATCCTGATCAATCGGTCTTCATTTACCAAACGGGACAATCAGGCCATGTGTTTGATAACCGAAGCCGCTCGATGGCCAGCGCTTGGGCTGCGGGCCATTACCGCCCGCTGCAACAAAAAAGCACGTCTGTTCACAGTTTGGTGCTGACGCCCTGAACCCATCATGTTCAATGATCTGATCTCTCCGTGATCATGTGGGTCTCGATGTCGTTCAGATTTCCCCATGGTCATTTTAGAGATGTGAAGCGTGATGCTGGATTATGATCACTTTACATAATATACATCGTATTGAATAAAAGTAAAGTGATTTCACCAAACGCCCCCAATACGATCACTTGGCTGGGAATGACTTGGGTGCTGCAGGTTTTTGCTGGCCCAAGTTGGATGTGGCCTGGTTTTGACGAGCTGCCAGACGGGACAATCCAGTTTCAATGAGTTCCTTGGAATTTTGGCGTTGTCCGCGCAACGCAAAATCCAAAGCGCTCAGACCCAGTTGGTTTTTGAGGTGCAAATCAGCCCCCGCCTGAATCAACACCTTGACAGCTTCAGGGCTGCCGTACATGGCGGCCATCATCAGTGGCGTGGTGCCGTTGGGCGACTCCGCGTCGATGTAGGCGCTGTGCTCCAGCAAGTACTCGATGATTTGCACATGGCCAGCAGACGCTGCGTAATGCAAAGGTGTCCAGCCAGTTTTGTTCACATCGGCATCATGTTCAACCAATTTTTGTACCAAGCTGAAATGGCCCTTGAGGGCAGCCAGCATCAACACACTTTCGTCCTTGTCGTTGCGCAACTCGGTTTTGGTTTTTGGCCAACTGGCCAGCAAATCGGCCACCTTCAGCGATGGTTGACGCACCGCAAGCATCAAGGCCGGAACGCCCTCAGGGTTGACCGTATTGGGGTCAAAGCCACGTTGAAGCAAGGCCTGAACAGTGCGAACGTTGTCCAACTGAACCGCTTTGAAAAAATCCTCGTAAGCGCCGGCATTTGAAAGAAATGATGAGCAACTTAGTCCAATAATGACAATGACTTTTTTAATATTATTAAAGTAAATCATGAATTCAAACCGCTGGTTTAACAAACAATTTCAGGAAATTTTGGGTGGTTAAATCACCAATCGCCTCGGAACTGCAGCCGCGCAACTCGCCCAACAGTTTGGCAACAAAGGGCACATAAGAAGGGTTGTTGAGTTTGCCGCGGTATGGGACAGGGGCCAAATAAGGACTGTCTGTCTCGATCAACAGGCGGTCATCAGGCACGAATTTGGCCACTTCCCGCAAATCGGCAGCGGTCTTGAAGGTCAAAATACCCGACAGGGAAATGTAAAAACCTAAATCGAGGGCTGCCCTGGCGACCTCTTGGCTTTCGGTGAAGCAATGAAAGACACCGCCCGCGCACCCTGCTCCACCAGTTTCACCTTCTTCCTTCAAGATGGCGATGGTGTCATCCGAAGCTTGGCGTGTGTGGATCACCAGAGGCAAACCGGTCTGCCGTGCTGCGCGGATGTGGGTGCGGAAACGCTCACGCTGCCATTCCATGTCCGCAACGGTACGCCCGCCTTTGCGCTCGTCCATTTGGTAGTAATCCAGACCCGTCTCGCCAATGGCCACCACTTTGGGTCGGGCTGCGCCGTCCAGCAAATCCTGCAAGCACGGCTCGCGCACGCCTTCGTTGTCGGGGTGCACACCCACGGTGGCCCACATGTTGTCGTGGGCCATGGCCAGGTTGTGCACCTCGTCAAACTTTTCCAGGGTCGTGCAAATGACCAAGGCGCGGGTCACTTGGGCGGCCACCATGGCCTGCTGGATGCTGTCCAGCTGGCTCATCAGCTCGGGAAAATTCAAGTGGCAGTGCGAGTCGGTGTACATGGCTCAGCCCTTGGAGAGCAGGGTTTGTTGGGCATCGGCGGTCAGGGCTTCCAGCATCAGCCCGGCATTGAAAGGGTGCTCGGCCGTGCGAGCAGATTGCATCAACCGCTTGAACCAATCGGTCAGCACCAACACGGAAGCTTGGTTGGGTGGCAATTGTGTGGCCTCAAAAAAGCGCGGTGCAGCGCCCGACTCTCGCAACACCAAATCGTGGCAAAGCTTTTGCAAGGCGTCGATGGCTTGTGCAGGGCTCAGGTCAGCCAGATGGCGAGAATCGCCCTGACGCATGGCCTTGGGCAAAGCAGCCCACCAATCGGGCGACAAGCCCGATTCCGCCTGTCGCAGCACATCGGAGGGACGACCGCCCGCACTGCGCAGCAAGTCTTGCGCGACAGCGGCGGGCACGCCCTGCCCGCTCAGCCATCTCAAGGCCTCATCGGCCTCGGGCCACTTCATGGTGTGGGCCAAGCAGCGGCTGCGAATAGTGGGCAGCAGCATGTGCACCGCTTCGGTGGCCAGCACAAAGCGCACATCGCCGGGCGGCTCTTCCAAGGTTTTGAGCAAAGCGTTGGCCGTGATGGTGTTCATGCGCTCGGCCGGGAACACCAGCACCGCCTTGCCGCGCCCCCGCGCATCGGTGCGTTGAGAAAACTCCACCGCATCGCGCATGGCATCCACCCGGATCTCTTTGCTGGGCTTGCGGGTTTTCTTGTCGATCTCGTCTTGGGCTTTTTCAGACAATGGCCAACCCAGCTCGATCATCACCGTTTCGGGCATCAGCACAGCCAAGTCGGCGTGGGTGCGCACCGCCACCGCATGGCAGCTTGGGCAGTCGCCACATGCGCCCTGCACTGTGGGTTTTTCGCAAAGCCAGGCAGACACCAAGGCCAGCGCCAATTCGTACTGGCCTAAACCCGAAGGGCCTTGCAGCAACCAGGCATGGCCGCGTTGGGCCAGCAACTCGGTGGCTTGGCGTGCAATCCACGGTGCATTCAAAACGGCGGTCATGGGGTAAGTTGTTTCAGCCAGTCGGAAACCACACGGCCCACCTCAGCGCCCACGGCATCCAGGCTTTGGGCCGCGTCGATGCGTGCAAATCGCTCGGGCATTTCGGTTTGGCGCTTGGCATAACCGGCGCGCACAGCGGAAAAAAAATCGGCTGGCTGAGATTCAAATTTGTCCGGTACACGGGCGGAGGCCAGGCGCTGCGCAGCGATGTGCGGGTCCAAATCAAACCACACGGTCAGCTCGGGCTGGCGCAAAGCACCATCGGGCAAGGCCTGCACCATGCGCTCCAACTGGACCAGTACCTGCCAGTCAAAACCACGTCCACCCCCTTGATAGGCAAAAGTAGCGTCGGTGAAACGGTCACAAAGCACCACATCACCCCGGGCCAACGCGGGCTCGATCACTTGTACCAAGTGCTCACGGCGCGCCGCGAACATCAACAGCGCTTCGGTGAGCGCGTCCATGGGTTCGTGCAGCACCAATTCGCGCAGCTTTTCAGACACAGGCGTGCCGCCCGGCTCACGGGTCAGCACCACCGCCTTGCCCGCTTGGCGAAACAGTTCGGTCACGCGGGCGATGTGCGTGGACTTGCCCGCACCGTCGATGCCTTCAAAACTGATGAACAAACCGCGTGTCATGGTGTGTGAAATATGGAAAACCCAATTGTCGCAGGCTCAAGCCCACCTTCAATCCTTGGCCGTTTGGATGCCGCGCTGGTAACGGTTGATCGCCCGGTTGTGCTCGTCCAGCGTGGCGCTGAAGTGGCTGCTGCCGTCGCCTTTGGCCACAAAGTACAGCGCCTGGGTCTTGGCGGGCTGCACTGCCGCCAACAAAGCCGCCTTGCCGGGCATGGCTATGGGGGTGGGTGGCAAGCCGCTCCGGGTGTAGGTGTTCCAAGGGTTGTCGGTCTGCAAATGAATGCGGCGCAGGTTGCCGTCAAAGGCTGCGCCCAAACCATAAATCACCGTCGGGTCGGTCTGCAAACGCATCCCGATGCGCATGCGGTTGTTGAACACGCCAGAAATCAGCGGTCGGTCCACGCCCTGACCCGTTTCTTTTTCCACAATGCTCGCCAATATCAGGGCCTCCTCGGCGGACTTGAGCGAAACACCCGGCAAGCGGGCTTGCCAGGCCTCTTGCAAGTGCTTGTCCATGGATTTGAGCGCGCGTTGCAGCACAGCCAAGTCACTGGCGCCCTTGGCATACGAATAGGTGTCCGGATAAAAACGCCCTTCCGGTGCCACGCCGGGACGTCCCAGCTGCGCCATCAAGGCCGCATCGTCCAGCGACCGGCTGTCGGGTTGGAGGTGCTCGGCCTTCGCCAAGGTCTGGCGCACTTGCCGCCAGTTCCAGCCCTCCACAATCGTCACGCTGCGCAGGCTTTCTTCGCCCCGCACCAACATGCTCAGCAAGCGCTCGGGTGATGTGCCTGGGGCAATTTCATAACTTCCGGCCCGCATTTGGCGCGACTGGCCCGACAGACGGAACCAGGCGTACAGCAAGGTGGGCGGCGTGTCCACGCCGGCATCGGCCACAGCCTGCGCAATGGCTTTGGCCGATGTGCCCGGCTCAATCGACAAATCGACCGGGGTGGCCGCTGGCGCACGCAGGGGCATGGGGGCTTGTACCCAAAAATAAGCGGCAGCGGCCAGTGCCAAGGCCAGCACGACCAAACCCACCAAGCCCTTGAACAAAGCTTTGATCACCCGGAACCCTAAAAAATGTCCGCACAGAGCCGACTGACTCTGGCGGTTGATCATAATTGAGACCTTACAGCCTTTGATCTGTGGCCCTATTCGCCCCCCATTGAATTCCGAGGGCCTTGCCAGCGGGGCTCATCACTCACCGACCACCATGACCACTTCAGCCAGCGCCTCCATCGACCAATTTGCGGCCCAGCTTCAGGGCGTTGCCACTCTGCCCCAACTGGGCCTGATCCAAGCCCAAGGCGAAGACGCCGCCAACTTTTTGCACAACCAACTGAGCAATGACGTGTTGCTCTTGCCCGTGGGCCAATCGCGCTTGGCGGCTTTTTGTTCGGCCAAGGGTCGGATCCAGGCCAGCTTTGTCGTCATCAAAACCGCGCCCGACACTGTTTTGTTGATCATGAGCTTCGATTTGCTGGCCCAAACCCTCAAGCGCCTGTCCATGTTTGTACTGCGGGCCAAGGTCAAACTGAGTGATGCCACCGGACAATGGCAATTGCGCGGTTTGCTGGGCGACAGCGCTCGGGCTGTGATGGGCGATGCGTCCCCCTGGCAGACCATGACCCGAGATCAATCGCACGCTGTGGCCCTTTATCCCGCTGTACTGGGCGACAGCCATGTGCCCCGCGCCCTGTGGCTCGGCGCGCCATCGCAAGCACTGCCGACCGGAGCAGAGCTGTCCACCGAAGTGTGGTCCTGGTCCGAAGTCATGAGCGGCGTGACGCTGGTGACCCAACCGCTGTTCGAGGCCTTTGTGCCCCAAATGCTCAATTACGAATCGGTGGGCGGCGTCAACTTCAAAAAAGGCTGCTACCCCGGTCAGGAAGTCGTGGCCCGCAGCCAGTTTCGCGGCACGCTCAAGCGCCGTACGACACGGGCGCACAGCCCAGTGGCCTTGAGCGCCGGGCAAGACATCTTCACGCCCACCGACCTCGAGCAGCCTTGCGCCACCGTGGTGCTGAGCGCAGCCAGGCCCGATGGTCAGGGCTTTGATGCGCTGGTCAGCGGCACGCTGGAAAGCCAGCAGACTGGATGGCGGGCTGGCGATGCGCAAGGCCCTGCACTGGAAATGATGCCGCTGCCCTACGCCTTGCTGGCGGACATTTGAGCGTCTAAAAGCTTAGCCTGCACAGGTTCAGAGTTTTCGCACCATCTCGATGTGTGCAATCCCCGCATCTTCAAAAATGGCCCCATGCGGCTCAAAACCTGATCGTTTGTAAAAACCTTCGGCATTGCATTGGGCGTGCAAGATCACCTGGGTGTCACCACGGTGCTGCGCCGCGTCCATCAGCGCGTGCAGCACGCGACGGCCCAAGTCGCTGCCGCGCATCTGCTTTTTGACGGCCATGCGGCCAATGCGTGAAACACCACGCGCGTGTTGGATCAAGCGGCCTGTGGCCAGGCAAAGGCCCATACGGTTCAGGGCCACGGCGTGCAATGCCGTTTCGTCTTCGTGGTCCAACTCCAATTCGACAGGCACTTTTTGCTCATCCACAAACACCTCGCGGCGCAGCGGGCTGGCCAATTTCTGGAAGTCGTGCCACGAGCCCACATGCACCTGCACCATGTCTTCGCCGCGCTCAAAGCCTTCGAGCAGGTCGCGCAAGGGGGGCGGGATGGGCTGGCTCTTTTTCGCCACCGGGTCAGCGTACACATAAACCAGCTCGCTGGTGATCAGCAGTTCATCGCCCCGGAAAATCGCCCCTGCAAAGCTCATGGAGGAGTTGCCCACCCGGTCACAGCGCATGCACACATCGAGAAAGTCGTCCATCTCGGCGCTGGCGTGGTACTCGACACTAGCCTTTTTGACAAACAGATCGCCGCCCAGCTGGTGCATGGTCTCGGCATAGGGCATGGCCAAATTGCGCCAATAGTCGGTCACGGCGGTATCGAAGTACATCAGGTAGTGACCGTTGAACACGATCTTTTGCATGTCCACTTCGACCCATCGCACGCGCATGCGGTGAGAAAAACGGAAGTCCTGGCGTTTCATGAGTTCAACTTTCAAAAGCGTGTTTCAAGGCCCGGCCCGCATCGGCATGCGCTAGCAAGGCATCGGGGATGGCGCGGCCCATGGTGATGAAACCGTGGACCACGCCTTTGTAAATTTCCAAATCGACCGCCACACCCGCCATGCGCAGCTTGTCGGCGTACTGCACGCCCTCGTCCACCAGCGGGTCACATTCGGCCAAACCTATCCATGCGGGGGCCAAACCCGCGTGATCGGGCGCGTTCATTGGGGCAAAGCGCCAGTCGTCGCGGTCGGCTTCGTCGATGTAGTTGGCAAAAAACCAATCCACCGTCTGCTTGTCGAGCATGAAGCCTTCTGCAAACCTGTGGTGCGAAGCGGTGTCTTGCCGGGCGATGCAACCGGGATAAAACAGCAGCTGCAGGCGCAGGGGCAGACCCGCATCACGGGCCATCATGGCGCACACGGCGGCCAAAGTGCCGCCTGCACTGTCGCCGCCCACGGCCAATCTTGTGGTGTCCAGCCCCAGAGCCAGGCTGTGTCGCTGCAGCCCCTTCAGGGCATCCCAGCTGTCGTTCACCGCCGATGGAAAACGGTGCTCGGGTGCCAGTCGGTAGTCCAGCGACACCACAGCGCAATGCCCGTGACGCGAGAGTTGACGGCACAGCACATCGTGGGTTGTGAGGCTGCCCACGGTGAAACCGCCGCCGTGGATGTAAAGCAGCACAGGCAAAGCGGCTTCGCTTTGGGGCGCATACAAGCGGGCGGGCATGGCATGGCCATCTCGGGCTGGCAGGGTGATGTCTTCCACCCGGTACACCTGCGGGGCGGGCTGAAGGTCCAACATCGGCCCGCCAATGTCGTAAAACTCGCGCGCCTGCGCAGGCGTCATGGCCGCCATGGGGGGGCGGCCTGCGCGCTGTACCCGCTCAATCAGGCTGCGCGTGGCGGCGTTCAGCAAGGCGCTGGGCTTGGTGTGGTGGCTGCTCATGAATGTGGGTGCATGGGAGATGGTCGAGGCCAGCAGGCTTGGGCAAAACGGACCATCTCGAACAAGGGTGACAGCCCCGGGGTGGCAACCGCGGCTTCCTGGATCAAAATGGGCCTTGATCGTACAACGCCCTGCCCCGCTGTTCTGTCACTTCCGAACCGGGGCGCCAGATTGGAGTTTTCGCATGTCTTTCATCAACTACGTCACCCAGATCCAGATCGACTTTGGCGCTGTCAAGCTGCTGCAGGCCGAGTGTGAGCGCGTGGGCATCCGCAAACCGCTGATCGTGACCGATGCCGGTGTCAAAGCCGCTGGCGTGTTGCAAAAAGCCTTGGACGCTCTGCCCGGCTTGGCCGTTACTGTATTTGATCAAACGCCCTCCAATCCGACCGAAGCGGCCGTGCGCGCTGCAGCGGCTATGTACAAGGCTAACGGCTGTGATGGACTTATCGCGGTCGGCGGCGGCTCGGCGATCGACTGCGCCAAGGGTGTGGCGATTGCCGTCAGCCACGAAGGTCCGCTCAAAACCTACGCCACCATCGAAGGCGGCTCGCTCAAAATCACCGACCGTGTGGCCCCCATCATCGCCGTGCCCACCACCAGCGGCACCGGCAGCGAAGTGGCGCGCGGCGCGATTTTGATCCTGGACGACGGCCGCAAAGTGGGTTTTCACAGCTGGTTCATCGTGCCCAAAGCGGCCATTTGTGACCCCGAACTGACCTTCGGCCTGCCGCCCATCCTGACGGCTGCCACCGGCATGGATGCGGTGGCGCACTGCATGGAAACCTTCATGGCCGCACCCTTCAATCCACCTGCTGACGGCATCGCGCTGGACGGCCTGGCCCGAGGCTGGGCGCACATCGAACGCGCCACGGTCAATGGCCAAGACCGCGAAGCGCGCCTGAACATGATGAGCGCCAGCATGCAAGGCGCCATGGCTTTTCAAAAGGGTCTGGGCTGCGTGCACTCGCTCAGCCACAGCTTGGGCGGCGTCAACCCTCGCTTGCACCATGGCACCTTGAACGCCATGTTTTTGCCAGCGGTGGTGAAGTTCAACGCGGCGGCTGAAAGCGTGCAAAAAGACAACCGCCTGAACCGCATGGCCCAGGCCATGGGCTTGCAAAGCGGCTCGGACATTCCCGATGCCATCCGCGACATGTGCGCCCGCTTGGGGCTCCCCACGGGCTTGGGTGCAATGGGGGTGACCGAAAGCCTGTTTGATGCCGTCATCACCGGGGCGCTGGCGGATCATTGCCACAAGACCAATCCGCGCATCGCATCGGCGGATGAATACCGGGACCTGTTGGTCTCGAGCTTGTGATCCTGCTGAATTCACACCCGACTGGATCGGGAGGCCTTTTTGTCAGCCACTTTGGCCTTCGCTTTTGATCTTGACTGCGCCTTGGCCAAATGTCCACGCAAAGCAGCATCCCAGGCCGACCGTGCCCAGCGCACTGCATCGCAGGGCTGGTCAAAAATCGCATCCGGCGCAGCCCAATAAGACAGCGCCACGTCCCTGCCCTTCATGGTGTAAGTGAAGGGCGCAAGGCCGAGTGCCTCAAAGTCTGGTCGGTTGACATCATCGGCCTTGAGGTAAAGCCGCTGGTCCATCACGATGGCGAACATGAGGCCTTCGTGGTAGATGCCATGGCCTCCAAACATGCGGCGGGTTGACACAGGGGCCCAATCTTCCAGTAACTCCTGCACTAAGGGAATGAAGTCGCTCATGAGTGGAATCGGTTTCAGGGCATGTCGTGGTGGGGCATCTTGGCCCCCACATGGATTTCGCCCCGCGCTTGGGCCAAATCCACTTGGCGCTGGCGTTCGGCCAGTTTTTCCTTTTGTTCTGCTGTGCGCTGGTCGTGGCAATGGGCGCAGCTCACGCCCAACACGTAATGCGGCGACAGCTTGTCCTGCTCGCTCAGAGGCCACCTGCAAGAGCGACACAGCTCATGGCTGCCCACGCCCAGGCCGTGGCCCACGCTGACACGCTCGTCAAATACAAAGCACTCGCCCTCCCAGGTGCTTTGCTCAGGAGGGATTTCTTCGAGGTATTTGAGGATGCCGCCTTCCAGGTGGTAAACCTCTTCGAAGCCGCGCATTTTCAACAGCGCAGTGGATTTTTCGCACCGGATGCCGCCGGTGCAGAACATTGCTACTTTGGTCTTTTTGGCTGCTTCGCCTTGCAGGTTTCCCTGCGCGGCCAGCCAGGCGGGTAGTTGTACAAAGTTCTTGAGGTTCGGATTGATTGCACCCTTGAAGGTGCCAATGGCCACCTCGTAGTCGTTGCGTGTATCGATCACCACCACGTCCGGGTCGGCCAACAGGGCGTTCCAGTCAGCGGGTTTGACGTACTGGCCCACCGTCTTGTTCGGGTCCAACTCGGGCACACGCAAGGTGACAATCTCTTTTTTAAGTTTGACCTTCATGCGGGTGAACGGTGGCTTGGGGCTCCACGACTCTTTGTGTTGCAGCGAGGCCAAACGCGGGTCTGCTCGCAAAAAGGCCAGCACGGCGTGGATACCGGCTTCTGGCCCGGCAATCGTGCCGTTGATGCCTTCGTGCGCCAGCAGCAGCGTTCCTTTCACATCGTTGGCTTCGCAGCAGGCTTGCAAAGGCCCTTGCAGGTCGACAAAGTCGGGCAAATCGACGAACTTGTAGAGCGCAGCGGTGAGAAAAAGAGAGGGTTTCAACATGCCGAGATTATCCGCTTTGACGTCAGGCTTATGTCCCATAGGTGGTCAAAACCACATCGGCTGCCTCTTGACGCAAAGGGATCAGGGCTTGGTAGGCCGGGCAAGCGTGCCACCCTTTCGCATGGTCCGCGGAAGGAAAACGGATCACCACGATGTCAGGATGTGGATTGACGCCCGAAAACGATTCAACTTGTTCACCTCGAAACACGAGTTCTCCGCCAAAAGGGAGCAAGGTGGCCAAGACCTGCGATCGGTATTGGGCCCATTTTTCGGCTTGCTTCACGGTCATTTGACCTACGACAAAGGCTTCAGGCATCAAACTTCCTCACAAGGGTTGAACATGCAACAAGCTCGGATTTTGCAACCAGCTGCTGAACTCTTCTGCCAATTGCTGGCTGGCACGGGCCGCCGCATTCCACACCTTCACCCGCCCCGCCAAATCTCGGTCGTAGGTCATGAAGTCCTTGCGGTCGGGCAATTTGCCGTTCGGCAGGGTTTTGACCCATTCGGGGTTGGGGGCCAAGACGATGGTGCTGTCCAGAAAAGGGCTCGCGCCGTGTCGCCATTTGAGCGTTTTGTCGAGCCAACCGGGCACCACACTTTTCTGAAAATGCGGGTAGAGCACGATGGACCGATCAGGACCTCTGCTTGGTGCAGTCCAGTTCAGGTGCAGGTGGTAATCGGTGATGCCGCCGTCCCAATACGCGCCAGCGGGTGCGCCGGGAATGTCGTGCACGGCTTTGAGGGCAAAGGGGATCGAACAACTGGCTTGCAAGGCGGGCATGAAGTTGCCCTCTGTCAGGCCCACGGCGCGGGTCCGAAAGTCTTGGGCGTCAAACGGCAATGCCGCGCCTTGGCCAGAAAACACCACCCGCTCTAACCAGCCACCCAAGGACCGGCGGAACACAAGGTTGCTCAAGAAAGCCCCTGCATATCCCAGTGGCGTGCCCAGCGGGTGTTCGCGGTGCAGGATGTGCCGTCCGCGCGAAGTGACGATGTGAAGTTTGTAACGCGGGTGGCTCAGCACCTCAGCAATGCGGCCGCCGTAGAAGGCTTGCAGGCTGTGACCAAACGCATCGCTCACCTGCTGGGCGTTGACCCGGTTTTGGTCCGGTAGCGGTTCGTAATGCTGGTGGATGTAGTCGTGCTCCAGGCGTTCAAACGCCGCCACCGACTGGTTCAGGCAAGCGGTGGCCATGCGCCACGCGCCAATGGAAGCACCCACCAAATCCACAACTTGTGTGCTTTGGGTCAGCCAATCGCCAAAAATGAAGCGGTCCAGCGGACCCAAGATCAGACCCTTGGGCCCACCTGCCGCACCTGGGATCACGCCGATGTGCTGTGGCCTCAGACCGTGTTCACGGATGTGGGCCAGCGCCTTGGGGCCAGCGTGGATATGGAGGGCTTGCATGGGTTTATTTCTTGAGGCCCTGCAGCTTGGCAAAGGCACTGGCCATGGCGGAGCCCGAACCTGATGCGGATCCTACTGGAGGCGGCGAGGTGTAAGCACCACCGCCGCCACGCTGGCGGTGGTCCCGCCCTGCCCCTTCAAACTTGTTGTCGCGGGGACCATCGCGTCTTGCGGGCGCAGCGTCCAGCTTCATGGTCAGACTGATGCGCTTGCGGGCCACGTCGACTTCGAGCACTTTCACTTTGACGATGTCACCGGTCTTGACCACTTCGCGGGCGTCGCTCACGAACTTGTTGGCCAGTTGGCTCACATGGACCAAGCCGTCCTGGTGCACACCCAGATCGACAAAAGCGCCAAACTGGGCCACGTTGCTCACGGTGCCTTCCAAAGTCATGCCTTCTTTCAGGTCCTTGATGTCTTCCACGCCATCGGCCAGGCGTGCCACCTTGAAGTCGGGACGCGGGTCGCGGCCAGGTTTTTCCAGCTCGCCCAGGATGTCTTTGATGGTGATCGCGCCGAACTTGTCGTTGGCAAACAGCTCGGGCTTGAGTGTTTTCAAAACGTCAGAACGGCCCATGATCTCCTGGATCGGCTTGGCGGTTTTGACGATGATCTGCTCGACCACCGGGTAGGTTTCGGGGTGAACGCCGGTCATGTCGAGAGGGTTATCGCCGCCACGAATGCGCAAAAAGCCCGCGCTTTGCTCGAAGGTCTTGGCGCCCAGACCGGTCACTTTGAGCAAGTCCTGACGGTTCTTGAACATACCATGGGCATCGCGCCAGCGCACGACCGACTTGGCCACGCTGGCCGACAAACCCGACACGCGGGTGAGCAAGGGGACGCTGGCCGTGTTCAGGTCCACGCCCACCGAATTCACGCAATCTTCCACCACCGCGTCCAGCGTTTTGGCCAGCTCGCTTTGGTTCACATCGTGCTGGTATTGGCCTACACCTATCGCTTTGGGGTCGATCTTGACCAGTTCTGACAGTGGGTCTTGCAGGCGGCGGGCAATGGATGCCGCGCCACGCAGGCTCACGTCCACATCGGGCATCTCTTGTGAGGCAAATTCGCTGGCCGAATACACCGAGGCACCCGCCTCGCTGACCACCACTTTTTGAATTTCCACGCCCTCACGCATGCCTTCTCGCCAACGGGCCAGTTGCTTGATCAGGTCGCCCGCCAGTTTGTCGGTCTCGCGGCTGGCGGTGCCGTTACCAATGGCGATCAGGTTGACGTTGTGCTTTTCACAGAGCTTGGCCAGTGTGAACAGCGAACCCTCCCAGTCTTTGCGGGGCTCGTGCGGGTACACCGTGGAGGTGTCGACCAGCTTGCCGGTGGCATCGACCACAGCCACCTTCACGCCGGTGCGGATGCCCGGGTCCAGCCCCATGACCACGCGGGGCCCTGCAGGCGCAGCCAGCAGCAAGTCGCGCAGGTTGTCACTGAACACTTTGATGGCGACTTTTTCAGCCTCTTCGCGCAGGCGGGTGAACAGGTCACGCTCGGTCGACAGGCTCAGTTTCACGCGCCAGGTCCAGGCCACGCATTTGCGGATCAGATCGTCCGAGGGTCGGGCCGCATGGCTCCAGCCCAGGTGCATAGCGATCTTGCCTTCGGCGATGCTGGGTTTGCCGGGCTCGGGCTCCACAGGAAGAACCAGTTTGGCGTCCAGCATTTCCAGCGCCCTGCCCCTGAACACGGCCAGCGCACGGTGTGAAGGCACGCGGCCCATCGGCTCGTCGTAGTCAAAGTAGTCGCGAAACTTGGACACGTCGGCGTTGTTCTCGTCCTTGCCATCGGCCAACTTGCTTGTGAAAAGGCCTTCGTTCCACAGCCATTCGCGCAGTACTTGAACCAAAGACGCGTCTTCGGCCCACCGTTCGCTGAGCAAATCGCGCACACCGTCGAGCACGGCGGCGGTGGTGGTGAAGTCGGCGCCTTCGATCGTGCCTGCGGGCAACACAAAGGCGGCCGCTTCTGCTTGCGGGTCGAGTCTGGGGTCGGCAAACAGCTTGTCGGCCAGGGGCTCCAGTCCAGCTTCGCGGGCCATCATGCCCTTGGTGCGGCGCTTGGGCTTGAAGGGCAAGTAAATGTCTTCGAGTTCCTGCTTGGTGGGTGCTGCATCGATGGCGGCCAGCAAGTCTGGGGTCATCTTGCCCTGCTCGGTGATGCTCTTGATCACGGCAGTGCGGCGGTCTTCAAGTTCACGCAGATAGCCTAGACGCGATTCCAGCTCGCGCAGCTGGATGTCGTCCAGGCCCCCCGTCACTTCTTTGCGGTAACGGGCGATGAAGGGGACCGTCGCGCCTCCATCCAACAATTCCACAGCGGTCTTGACCTGATCAGGGCGGATACGGATTTCAGCGGCCAGTTGGGCCAGAATTTTTTGCATGTCTCAGGTCACATTTTTAAGGGGAACGATCAAGTTTGCCACAAGCTCGGTAGCAAAAAATCATCCCAAGATGAACCAGATCAAACAGTTTCTTGCAATTAAAAAATATTCATTTCAAAAGAGACTAACCTCGGTCTGATGGCAAAAATGATGAAAAATCTAAAAATGACGAGTTCATGATTTCGAGTTTTTGAACGGGTCAACCGTTGCACCAAGTGTTGCGAAGTCCTCGCAGCTGAAGGCCTTTTGCAGTGGTTTGGGACAGGTTGTCAATCAATGGTTGGGGCGGCCTTCCAGGGACATGCGTTCAACACTTTCAATCCCAAACCCTTCAAGAAACGCGTCGTCAAAGAAGTTCAATTGCGTTGGGAAGTGAGGGAGCATCTGGCTCGGTACTGCGTCAGATCCATCGGCGTGCGGCGTGAACAAGTCCGCATCACACCGCCCGTGGCTGTTCAGTTTGGCACGTGGCGAGCCAAGCGTGCGTCATCGTCAAAGGGGTACAAACCACGCATGTGGCTCCGGGCCACGAAGTCCGACACTGCGTCAAAGTCCATTCCAAAAACAAGCATCCGCCAAGTTACCTCGCAAATCGATGCTCGTCGCTGATGAAAGCCCCGTCAGGCCTTTCGCAAGGCCTCGCGCAGTTTGTCGCCCAGATCGGGGCGTGCTGCAAACGGGTCAGGCGGGTTGTGCCCTTGCACGATCGCTTCCATGCGGCTTTGGACATTGCCCAGTGCATGTGGGTGGCTGTAAATGTAAAACTGGTCACTGGCCACGGCATCAAACACTTTTTGCGCCACATCGGCCGCTGACACCTTGCCACTGCTGACCGCTTTGTCACTTTGGGCTTGGCCAATCAATTGGCTGGCTGTGGGTTTTTCGGGAGGCAGGTCGCTGGGCCGATTGCGTTGGCTTTGACTGATGCCGGTCGGCACAAAATAGGGGCACAACACGCTGGCGCTGACTTGGTCGGTTACCAAGTGAAGGTCTTGGAAGAGCGTTTCTGTCAAAGCCACCACGGCGTGTTTGCTGACGTTGTAGATGCCCATGTTGGGCGCCGTGAGCAAGCCGGCCATGCTGGCGGTGTTGACGATGTGGCCTCGGTAGCCCGGATCGGCTTTGGCAGCTTCGATCATCATGGGGGTGAACAGGCGCACGCCGTGCACCACGCCCCAGAGGTTGACGCCCAGCACCCATTCCCAGTCGGCCACCGAGTTTTCCCAGACCAGGCCCCCTGCCCCCACGCCGGCGTTGTTGAACACCAAGTGCGGTGCGCCAAAGCGGGCCTTCACGTCGGCAGCCAGCTGCTCCATAGCCTGCGCATTCGACACATCCACCTTACGGGCCAACACCTGCACGCCTTGGGCGGTCATTTCGGCCTCGGCTTTGTGCAAAGCGTCTTGCTGCACGTCCACCAGCACCAGGTTCATGCCCAGCTGGGCACCGATGCGGGCGCATTCCAGCCCGAAGCCTGAACCTGCGCCCGTCAGCACAGCGGTTTTGCCTTTGAAATCATCGATCATGCGGCGACCTTTTTGAGTGTGAACCCGACACGCGGGAAATGAACATGGACAGTGCCCGCACGGTCATCCGAGCGACGCAGGGTGTAACGGGTGCGGGTGGCCGCGATCAACTCGCCCTCGGTAGGCTCCAGGCCGAAGTGGTCGGCCGCCACCACCACCGGGCTGCCCAGTGCAATGCCGTGCTCGTCTTGAAACACTTCGCCCGGCTCGGTGGCGGGCGTTGAGTTGCGGGCCACTTGCAAGGCTTCTTCGGGGCTACATTTGACAGCCGAGCCGTGGCCAATGGCCTGCATGCGGGCCATCCAGCTTTTGACTTCGGCAGTGGCGTCAAAAATGCCCGCCAATGCAGGCGTGCGTTCTTGGGTGAACCACAGTGGGTGATAGACCGCAAAATCGGCCACACCAGGCTGGTCGCCGAACAAGAAGTCTTGACCATGCAACATGCTGGCGATGCGGCGCAGATAACTCTTGTAGGTCCCCGTGGCGTCCGCAGACGCCATGCGGGCCGCGCCCCCGCGCATGGCGGTGCGGTCAGCGACAAAAGCCTGCACTCCTTCTGCAGGTGCGCCCGCAAAAACTTGCGCCACCCCGGTGGGCTGAAAGTTGTAGGCCATGGCGGCGGTGAACAAAGCGCTGTCGGCCCACTGGGCCACGATCCTGGCCGCCCCCTTCACGGCGTCGGGATAGATTGTTGGCGTGGGGGCCAGATGCTCCAGCACATCGCAGATCAAGGCGGTGTCGCAGTAAATGTCGGCTCCGATCTGCAGCACCGGCGTTTTGCGGTAGCCACCCGTCAGGGCCGTCAAATCGGGTTTGGGCATGATCATGGGTATGAAAACGCTCTTCCAGGCCAATTGTTTGTAGCCCAGAATCAGCCGGATTTTTTCAGCAAACGGCGACGTCGGGTAGTGGTGCAAGATCAGATCAGACATGCGCGTGGCCTCAGATCAGTTTGACCAACTGCTTGCCAAAGTTTTTGCCTTTGAGCAGACCTAGGAAGGCTTCTGGTGCAGCGGCCAGGCCTTGGGCCACGGATTCACGGGGGCGCAATTGGCCAGTGCCCACCAAGGTGCCCAGCTCTTGTAAAGCCTCGGGCCAGACTTCCATGTGCTCGCTGACAATGAAGCCTTCGATCTTCATGCGGTTGACCAAAATCAAGGCCGGGTTGCTCATGGGCAGGGGCGCGCCATCGTAGCCTGCGATCATGCCGCACACCGCCATGCGGGCAAAGGCGTTGGTGCGCAGCATGACCGCGTCCAAAACCATGCCGCCCACGTTTTCAAAATGGCCGTCGATGCCGTTCGGGCAAGCTTCACGCAGGGCTTTGGACAGGCTCAGGTAGTCCTTGTGCTCTTTGTAGTCGATGCAGGCGTCAAAGCCCAGTTCGTTGACGACGTAGTCGCATTTGTCTTTGCCACCGGCAATGCCAACCACGCGGCAACCGCGGGCTTTGGCCAAAGCGCCATAGGCACTGCCCACTGCACCACTGGCGGCGCTCACCGTGACAGTCTCGCCTGCTTTGGGGTTGATGATCTTGACCAGGCCATACCAAGCGGTCACGCCGGGCATGCCAACTGCCCCCAGGTAATGAGACAGTGGCACATGGGTGGTGTCGACTTTGCGCAGCGCACCCAACACGTTGGCATCGACCACGCTGTATTCCTGCCAGCCTCCCATGCCAACCACCTGGTCACCGACCTTGAATTTGGGGTGCTGGCTGTTCACCACTTCGCCCACAGTGCCACCGATCATCACCTGACCCAGCGGCTGGGGCACGGCGTAGCTTTTGCTTTCGTTCATGCGGCCGCGCATGTAGGGGTCCAGGCTCATGAAGTGGTGTTTGACCAAGACTTGACCGTCTTGCAGGGCAGGAATAGCGGCTTCAACCAGTTTGAAGTTGACCACAGTGGCTTCGCCTTGGGGGCGGTTGTCGAGCACGATTTGGTGGTTGAGGGTCATCTGTGTTTCCGTTATTTACAGGATGGTCGTTGAAAAAGTGAACAAAAAAATCAGTCGGTTTGAAGGGCATCGGAGCCACGACGGGGAACATATTTGAAGGTGCCGGTGGCATGTGCACACAAACGCCCCTCAGGGTCGTATACCCCACCTTCAGTGAAGGCGAGTTTGCGTGTGCGGTGCAGCAAGCGGCCGCGGCCAATGAGTCGGCCCTCGGGGGGGGCAGATGCTGCTTGCATGAAACTGGTCTTCATTTCAATGGTGAACACGCCGTTGCTGGGCTCAACGCTGCGAGCGGCCGCGGCCAGGACGATGTCCAAAAAAGTCATGATGGCGCCACCATGGACAACGTCAAAAGAGTTGAGTATTTCCGGCCGCATCGGAAACCACAGTTCGGATTGACCACCTTCAAATTTTTCCAGTGTGATGCCCAGGTGATCCACAAACGGAATCGGAACGCCAAAAGGAATGCTCATGTCAGACCTTGGCGCTCAGCCGCCGATGATGGCGCTGACGCCACCGTCCACCGCCATCCATTGACCGGTGATGTGCTTGCCTGCGTCTGACGCGAACAACAATGCCAGGCCCTTGAGGTCTTCGTCGTCGCCCAAGCGGCGCAGAGGAGCGGCTTGCGCCATCTTGTCGGCCCCAATGGTGTCCAAAAGACCCTGGCTCATCTTGCTGGGAAAGAACCCAGGGCAAATCGCGTTGACGGTGATGCCGTGCTCGCCCCACTCACCCGCCAGGGCTCGTGTGAAGTTGATGACCGCACCCTTGGAGGTGTTGTAAGCAATGGTCTTCATCGCGGCCGGGTTGCCTGCCAAACCGGCGATGGACGCCACATTCAAAATGCGGCCTTTGCCACGGGGGATGAAGCTTTGCTTGGCCACTTCCTGTGACAACAGAAAATAGCCGCGCACATTCAAGTTCATGACCTTGTCCCAGGCGGCCACAGGGTGATCTTCCGCGGGTGCACCCCAGGTGGCACCGGCGTTGTTGACCAGAATGTCGATGGGCCCCAAGCGCTCCATGGTTTCAGTGGCCAAGCGGCGGATGTCTTCTTCTTTGCCGCAGTCGGCGGCGATCCAACGCGCATCAATACCGGCAGCTTGCAGTTCGGCAGCGGCTTCTTCCAAATCAGTGGCCTTGCGTGAGCTGAGCATGATTTTGGCACCGGCTTCGCCCAGTGCGTGGGCCATTTGCAGGCCCAGGCCACGCGAGCCACCGGTGACCAGGGCCACCTGACCGGTGAGGTCAAAAAGTTGTTGAACAGTGCGTGCCATGTCGTAGCTCCTTTTAATCGACGATGAAATCCATGCAGCGGCGTTCTTGGACGATCGCTTTCATGAACGGTTTGATGGCCACATGTTGCGGGTGATTCTGGTAAGCCGCTAGCACCTTCGCGTCATCAAGCAGCATGTGCAGCACCAAATCATTTGTGCAGTCCATGCCGGGGGTGGCGGTGGCGACTTCAAAAGCGCGAATGCCAGGCACCACCTTGGCGCAAGACAGCAGCAGCGCTTGTGCTTTCTGCAGGTTGGCGGCCTTGTCGGCCCCTTCTGCCTGTTCGTGCAGATTCCACATCACGATGTGTCGGATCATCAAAAGGCCTCCTCGGGCAAATCAGCACACGTCGGGTCTCGGCTGCTGACCACATTGAGCCAAGCGCCGATCTTGGGCAATTCGTAGCGGAAAAAGTAGCGGCAGGCGGCACGACGTCCCTGTGCGGCAGGGGTGTCGTTGCCGTCCAAACTGGCCGCCACATCGAGCCAAATCCAGGCGATGACCGTGTGGCCAAAGGCCTGTAAGTACGGCACGGCATTGGCCAGCGCCTGAGCGGGCTCAGCGCCATCCCAGGCTTGTTGGGTGGCTTGCCCGACTTGCTTCAGAGCATCGCGCAAGGCAGTGGCCTCCGGCCCAAAGCTAGCCTCAGCCTTGGCCGCCGTGGCGAGCATGCGCTCGGCCAACAGCTGCAGGCCTCGACCGTTTTCCATCAACACCTTGCGGCCCAGCAGGTCCATGGCTTGGATGCCGTGCGTGCCTTCGTGAATCATGTTCAGGCGGTTGTCGCGCCAGTATTGCTCCACCGGAAAGTCGCGGGTGTAGCCGTAGCCTCCGTGGATCTGGATCGCCAAACTGTTGGCCTCCAGACACCACTCGCTGGGGAAACTCTTGACGATGGGCGTGAGCACCTCCAGCAGCAGGCGTGCCACATCGGCGTCTTCCGCCGTGCCGGTGTGCTGCTCATCCACCAAGCGAGCGCTGTACAGCGCCAGGGCCAGGGCACCTTCGGAATAAGCCTTTTGTGCCAGCAGCATGCGTTTGATGTCGGCGTGCTCAATGATGCGCACCTGCGGACGGGAGGCGTCTTTGCCCCCTGCCCCGCTGGGTCGGCCTTGCGGGCGGTTTTTGGCGTAGTCAAGGCTGGCGTAGTAACCGGCCATGCCGAGCATGGTGGCGGCCATGCCCACGCCGATGCGCGCTTCGTTCATCATGTGGAACATGCACTTGAGGCCTTCGCCGGGCTTGCCGACCAAATAGCCTACGGCGCCGCCTCCAGTACCGTCCAAGCCGCCGCCCGACTCGCCTCGCACCGGGTACTTGCCCTCGCCAAAGTTCAGCAACGTGTTGGTCGTGCCGCGCCAGCCGCATTTGTGGTTCAGGCCCGCCAGCGCCACGTCATTGCGCTCCCCCGTCAGCTGGCCGTTGGCGTCGACCAGCTTTTTGGGCACGATGAACAGCGAGATGCCGCGCACTCCCGCCACGAGCTGGCCATTTACGTCAGGGATCTTCGCCAACACCAAATGGATGATGTTCTCGGAGAGTTCGTGCTCGCCTGAGGATATCCACATCTTGTTGCCCTTGAGGCGGTAGCGTTCACCCAAAACATCGGATGCAAAGTCAGCGCCATCGGGTGTGGCACGGGTGGTCACATCGCTCAGCGACGAACCAGCTTGCGGCTCGCTCAAGCACATGGTGCCCGAAAAGCGGCCATTGAATTCGTTGGCAGCAAACACCTGTTTTTGTGCCTCGGTGCCATGCACCATCAGCAGATTGGCATTGCCGCTGGTCAGCATGCCCGAGCCAATGCTCACCGAGGCCATGGCAAAAAAGGCGTTGGCTGCAGCCTCCACCGTATAGGGCAACTGCATGCCACCGATCTCGTAGTCCTGTGCGGCGCTGAGCATGCCCGATTCGGCATAGGCCTTGTAAGCATCGTGCGTGGCCTGCGGCAAGATGACTTTTTCGCCGTCAAAGTGCGGCTCTTGCGTGTCCACCAAGCGGTTGAAGGGCGCGTATTTTTCCCGCGCAATGCGCTCGCAGGTGTCCAGCACCGCATCAAATGTTTCGCGTGAATGGTCGGCAAAGCGCTCGCGGCTTTGCAGTCCTTCGACCTTCAACCAGTCGTGGAGCAAAAAATCAACGGTGGGGCGCAAACTCATGGCAGCGAGCTTTCATCAGGTCAATACTTGTGGGAGCAAGCCATTGCACGCAAAGCATTCGGCCGCAGTGGCCTCCCACATTAAAAAAGGGCAGAAGACATCTTGCCTTCTGCCCTGAGTCACGTCAGCCATCCAAGTGACAGCACACGCGCTGGGTGATCACAGCACTTCAAAAATGCCGCATGCGCCCATGCCGCCGCCAATGCACATGGTCACCGCCACGCGCTTGGCGCCACGGCGTTTGCCTTCGATCAGGGCGTGGCCCGTCAAGCGCTGGCCCGACACACCGTAGGGGTGGCCCACCGCGATTGCGCCACCGTTGACGTTCAGGCGATCGGCCGGAATGCCCAGCTTGTCGCGGCAATACAGCACCTGCACCGCAAACGCTTCGTTCAGTTCCCACAGGTCGATGTCGTTCACAGTCAGGCCCAGACGCGCCAGCGCTTTGGGCACAGCGTAGACAGGCCCAATGCCCATTTCGTCGGGCTCGCAACCAGCCACTGCGAAACCGAGGAATCGGCCCAGGGGCTTCAATCCGCGTTGTTCGGCCAGTTTTTCATCCATCAGCACGCAAGCGCCTGCGCCGTCTGAGAACTGGCTGGCATTGCCCGCTGACACCAAACCACCAGGCAGCGCAGAGCGCAGGCCGCTGATGGCTTCTACGGTGGTGCCTTCGCGCAAACCTTCGTCCACGCTCACGGTGACTTGTTTGGTGGTCATGCCCATGACTTTGTCGATCACGCCTTGCGACACGGTGATGGGGGCGATTTCGTCGTTGAACAAACCGGCAGCTTGCGCAGCGCAAGCCTTTTGTTGACTGGCTGCGCCATAGGCGTCCATGACATCGCGGCCGATCTTGTAGCGCTTGGCCACTTGCTCGGCGGTTTGCAGCATGTTCCAGTAAATCTCGGGCTTCATCTTGGCCAACGCCAAGTCTTGCAGCATATGGGTGTTCATCTCTTGTTGTACGCAAGAAATGCTTTCCACGCCACCGGCCACATAGACCTGGCCTTCGCCCGCGATGATGCGCTGCGCAGCCAAAGCAATGGTTTGCAAACCCGAGGAGCAAAAGCGGTTCACGGTCATGCCCGACACGGAAATCGGCAGACCGGCTTTGAGCGCAATCTGGCGGGCGATGTTGGCACCGGTGGCCCCTTCGGGTGTGGCACAACCTATGATCACGTCTTCGACTTCGGCAGCGTCAATGCCAGCGCGGGCCACAGCGTGTTGCACGGCGTGACCGCCGAGGGTGGCCCCGTGGGTCATGTTGAATGCGCCCTTCCAGCTCTTGGCCAGGGGGGTGCGGGCGGTAGATACGATGACAGCATTCGTCATGATGGTCCTTTCAAGTGGGGGCAGCGCTTGAGGTCTGTCCCGCCAAAAATTTAAAAAATCAGTTGAATGTCTTGCCTTCGGCGACCAGACGCTGCAACAGCGGTGCGGGTTGCCAGAATTGGGCGTCGTCCAGAGGGTTCTTGGCAAAGCGCTTCATGGCTTCGGCCACGTTGAACAAGCCCACAGTGTCGGCATACAACATAGGACCACCGCGCCAGAACGGGAAACCGTAGCCGGTGATGTAGACCATGTCGATGTCGCTGGCCTTGCTGGCAATGCCTTCTTCCAGAATGTGGCAGGCTTCATTGACCAAGGAATACACCAAGCGCTGCACGATTTCTTCGTCGGAAATCTTGCGCGGCGTTAGCCCCAAAGCAGCGCGGTGTTTTTCAATCATCTCGACCACCACGGCGCTGGGGATCGCGTCGCGTTTGCCGGCTTGGTAGTCGTACCAGCCTGCGCCCGTCTTTTGGCCGTAACGCCCCATCTCGCAAAGCAAGTCAGCGGTTTTGCTGTACTTGAGGTTGGGTTTTTCGGTATAGCGGCGCTTGCGGATCGCCCAGCCGATGTCGTTGCCCGCCAGATCGCCCATTCGGAAAGGGCCCATGGCAAAGCCGAATTTCTCGACCGCTTTGTCGACTTGTGCTGGGGTGCAACCTTCTTCGATCAGGAAACCGGCTTGACGGCTGTACTGCTCGATCATGCGGTTGCCGATGAAACCATCGCAAACACCCGACACCACCGAGGTTTTTTTGATCTTTTTGCCGATGGCCATGACGGTGGCCATGACGTCCTTGGCGGTTTGCGCGCCGCGCACCACTTCCAAGAGCTTCATCACGTTGGCGGGGCTGAAGAAGTGCATGCCGACCACGTCTTGTGGGCGCTTGGTGAAGTTGGCAATCTGGTTCACGTCCAAGGTGGAGGTGTTGGAGGCCAAGATGGCACCGGGCTTCATGACGGCATCGAGCTTCTTGAAGACAGCTTCTTTCACGCCCATTTCTTCGAACACGGCTTCGATCACCAAATCGGCTTGGCCGATGTCGTCGTAGCTGAGTGTGGTGCTGAGCAAGGCCATGCGCTGCTCGTATTTGTCTTGCTTGAGCTTGCCCTTTTTGACTTGCGCTTCGTAGTTTTTGCGGATGGTGGCCACGCCACGGTCGAGCGCGTCTTGCTTCATTTCGAGCATCCTGACCGGGATGCCCGCGTTCAAGAAGTTCATCGAGATGCCACCACCCATGGTGCCAGCACCAATAACGGCCACGCTCTGGATGTTTCGCTGAGGAGTATCGCTGGGCACGTCTGCGATCTTGCTGGCAGCACGGTCGGCCATAAAGATGTGGCGCAGCGAGCGGCTTTCGGGGGTGAACATGAGGTTGGTGAAAATCTCACGTTCCAAAACCATGCCATCGTCGAATTTCTTCTTGGTGGCCGCTTCCACGGCGTCCACGCACTTTTCAGGCGCAGGCAGGTTTTTGGCCATACCTTTGACCATGTTGCGTGCGAACTGGAAGTAAGCATCACCTTGCGGATGCTTGCATGGCAGGTTGCGCACCAGGGGCAGCGGGCTGCCGTCGGCATGCGCTGCAGCCACTTTGCGGGCCAGGGCCAAGGCTTCTTCAGGCAGGCTTTCCAGAGATTGGGCCATCGCATCAAACAGCTTTTGGCCCGGCAGCATGGCCAACATGTCGCTCTTGATGGCTTCACCGCTGACGATCATGTTCAGAGCCGCTTCCACACCAATCACGCGGGGCAAGCGCTGCGTGCCGCCTGCGCCGGGGATAAGACCCAGCTTGACTTCGGGCAAGGCAATCGAGGCGCCAGGCGCAGCAATGCGGTAGTGGCAGCCCAAAGCCAGCTCCAAGCCGCCACCCATGGCGACCGAGTGAATGGCCGCCACAACCGGCTTGGCCGAGTTTTCGCAAGAGCGGATCACACTCAGTAAATTGGGTTCCTGCGTCGCCTTGGGAGAGCCAAACTCACGGATGTCCGCACCACCCGAAAAAGCTTTGCCGCCACCGGTGATAACGATGGATTTGACAGTGGCGTCGTTGTTGGCTTTTTCCAGCCCGTCGGTGATGCCGACGCGGGTGGACAGACCCAAACCGTTGACGGGCGGGTTCATCAGGGAGATGACCGCGACATCGCCATTCACTTTGTATTCAGCAGTCATGCTGGACTTCCTTTGCGTGAAAAATTAAAAAAGAACGACCGTTCGTTTTTGAGCATTGTAGACATAAAAAAACTGCACGGCAAAATTTTGTCGCACCAGCGACGTGGAAAAAATCGGTTCAAACCTCCAGCCATTCCTTGCGAATGTAGGTGTTGGCCTTCAGTTCATCGGGGGTGCCCTGGAACACGATGGAACCGTGGCCCATGACCAAGGCGCGATCCGAAATGCTCATGGCAATCGTCAGTTTCTGCTCGATCAGCAACACCGAAACCCCCTTGGCTTTGAGGCTGTGCAGGAATTGGCCCACCAATTCCACAATTTTGGGGGCCAAACCCTCAGTGGGCTCATCGATGATGATGAGGTCAGGGTCACCCATGAGGGTGCGGCACAAGGTGAGCATTTGCTGCTCGCCACCCGAAAGCACTCCGGCTTCGGTATGTTCGCGCTCTTTGAGGCGCGGGAACATGTTGAACATGTCGTCAAAGGACCAGCGGCCGTTTTGCCCGCTGCGTTTTTGTCCCAATTGCAGGTTTTGGCTCACGGTGAGCTTGGGGAAAATTTCACGGTTCTCTGGGACATAGCCCACTCCCAAGTGGGCGATTTCATAGGCTTTTTTGCCCAGAATGGGTTGTCCTTTCCAGTCGATGCGCCCTTCGCACTCCACCAGACCCATGATGGCCTTGGCGGTTGTGGAGCGACCTGAACCATTGCGACCGAGCAAGGCCACGATTTCACCTTGGCCCACCTCAAAATTGACGCCATGCAACACATGGCTTTTGCCGTAATAAGCATGCAGGTTGTCGATCAGCAACATCAGTGGCCTCCTACTTGGCTGTCTGCGACTGGAGAGCCCAAATAAGCCTCCTGCACTTTGGCATTGGCCCGCACCGCCTCAGGGGAGTCAAAGGCGATGACCTCGCCGTACACCACCACCGCGATTTTGTCGGCCAGACCAAACACCACGCCCATGTCGTGCTCCACCGTGAGCAATGTTTTGCCCACGGTGACGTCTTTGATGAGCTGGATGAAACGCGAGGTCTCGCTCTTGCTCATGCCGGCCGTGGGTTCATCCAGCAAGATCACATCGGAGCCACCCGCGATGGTCACGCCGATTTCCAACGCCCGTTGCTCGGCATAGGTCAGGTTGACCGCCAGCACGTCACGTTTTTTGTCCAGATGGATCATCTCCAGCAACTCATCGGTGCGTTCGTTGGCGTCTTTCAGGCCCGACAGGAACTTCCAAAAGCTGTACTTGTAGCCCAGGCTCCAGAGCACCGCGCAGCGCAGATTTTCAAACACGCTGAGCTTTGGGAAGATGTTGGTGATCTGGAAGCTGCGCGACAGCCCCATGCGGTTGATTTCGTAAGGCGTCTTGTTCTGAATAGTCCGACCAGCGAGCAAAATATCGCCACTGGTGGGGCCAAAGCGGCCGCTGATCAGGTTAAAGAGCGTGGACTTGCCCGCGCCATTGGGGCCGATCACAGCCACGCGTTCACCAGACTGCACCGCCAGGTTCACGCCACGGATGATTTCGGTTTTGCCGAAGTTCTTGCGCACGTCCCGGAGTTCTAAGGCGTAACTCATAAGGCCGTTTCCCTTCGCTTGATTTCTTTTTCGATGTCGGTCTGGATCACGCCCCAGTCGCGGGCAAATTGTCGCCTGGCCAGCTCGAACAGACCCAGGCCAGTCAGCATGACAAACGCCGAGCCGAACCAGCTGTCGAGGCTCTTGGCATTGAGGGTGGCGCCCATGAACTTGACCGTGTCGCCCAGCGCCGAATTGAGTTGCAGGTGGTAGACCATCTCGATCATGGCCCCCGCCCCCGCCAGCATGACGATGGCTGTGAGACCCAGGCCCAGGTAACTGGTCCAGATCTGGCGCAATTTGCCAAACTTGGCCACCCGCAGGTTCATCATGATCAGGCTGGCAATGCCGCCTGGCGCATACATGACCATGAACAAGAACACCAGGCCCAAGTACAGCAGCCAGGCTTTGGTCAGTTCGGACAACAGCACAAAAGCGATGATCATCAGCACCGCCCCGATGATGGGGCCAAAGAAGAAGGTCGCACCGCCCAAAAAGGTGAACAGCAAATAAGCGCCAGAGCGCCCTGCCCCGACCACCTCGGCCGTCACGATCTCGAAGTTCAGAGCACCCAAACCGCCCGCGATGCCCGCAAAAAAGCCCGAGATGATGAACGCCATGTAGCGCACGCGCTGGGTGTTGTAGCCGATGAACTCGACCCGCTCGGGGTTGTCGCGCACCGCATTCAAAATGCGGCCCAGCGGCGTTTGCGTGAAGGCATACATGAGCGCCACACACACAAAGGTGTAGGCGGCAATCAGGTAATAAACCTGGATTTGCGGGCCGTAGGTGATGCCAAAGAAAGGCTGACCCGCCACCCGGTTGCCTGACACCCCCGCCTCGCCCCCAAAAAACTCTGAAAACATGAGCGACATGGCGAACACCAACTCGGCCACGCCCAGTGTGATCATGGCGAAGGTGGTGCCCGATTTGCGGGTGGTGACCCAACCGAGCAAGATGGCAAAGCCCATGCCGGTCAAGCCGCCCACGATGGGCAGCAAACTGACCGGAATGTTCAATTGGCCACCGCTCACCGAATTGAGCGCATGGATGGCCATGTAAGAACCCAGTCCGGTGTAAACCGCATGGCCAAAGCTGAGCATGCCGCCTTGGCCCAGCAGGATGTTGTAGGACAGGCAAGCAATGATAGCGATGCCCATTTGCGCCAGCATGGTGGTCGACAGGTTGCTGGTGAACACCAGAGGCGAGACCACCAGCACCAGCGCGAACAGGCTCCAGATGACCCAGCGGCCGACGTTGTAAGGTTTGAATTTGTAAACAGCGGCCATGGCTTCAAGTCTCGCGTGTACCCAACAGACCCTTGGGCCGGAAGATCAGAATCAGCACCAAAAACAGGTAGGGCAAGATGGGCGCAACCTGGGACAGGGTGAGTTTGGCAAAGGAGTTCTCTTGGGTGGCGGCGGACAAAGCCCAGCCCATGTCCTTGGCCAGCGTGAGAAAGGAGTAGTCAATGGCCACAGCAAAGGTCTGGATCACACCAATCAGCACCGAGGCCAAAAACGCGCCAGACAAAGAACCCATACCGCCCACCACCACCACCACGAAAATGACCGAGCCCACCGTGGCGGCCATGGCCGGCTCGGTGACAAACGTGCTGCCGCCAATCACACCGGCCAGTCCAGCAAGCCCCGTGCCCGCACCAAACACCAGCATGAACACGCGGGGTACGTTGTGCCCCAGCGACTCGACCATTTCGGGGTGGGTCAAAGCGGCCTGAATGACCAAACCAATGCGGGTGCGGGTGAGCAAAAGCCACAAAGACACGAGCATGAGCAGCGCCACCAGCATCATGAAACCCCGCGTGGCAGGAAACGGCGAACACACCACACGGATGGTCGCATCGGCTGCACTGCACATGTCGGCAGGCGCGGCACCCCAGATGAGGCTCAAGCCATTGGCCGAGTGATTGATCAAGGTGAAAGCGGAGCTTCGCAAAATTTCGGGCGGTGGAAAATCCACCGCCGTTCGGCCCCAAACCAGCTGCACCAACTCCAGCACCACGTAGGACAAGCCAAAGGTAACGAGCAATTCGGGCACATGGCCAAAGGGATGGACCTTGCGCAGGGTCAACCGTTCAAACAACGCTCCACAGGCACCGACCAGCAGTGGGGCAACGATCAGAGCAGGCCAAAAGCCGACCCATTGCGAGATGGTGTAACCAAAATAAGCGCCCACCATGTAAAAGCTGGCGTGCGCAAAGTTGAGCACACCCATCATGCTGAAGATCAGCGTCAGCCCGGAGCTGAGCATGAACAACAACAGCCCGTAACTGAGGCCGTTGAGCATGGAGATGATGAAAAACTCCATCACAAACCTTCCAGACCCTTGGGGTCTAAAGCATTACCGAAAGTGGAATTGCGCAAGCAAATCCGGTCTCAATGGGGCCCGAAAACCCATAAAAAAGCCCGATGAAC
Organism: uncultured Burkholderiales bacterium; assembly: GCA_903932865.1. Lineage (GTDB taxonomy): Bacteria > Pseudomonadota > Gammaproteobacteria > Burkholderiales > Burkholderiaceae_C > Limnohabitans_A. The sequence continues at coordinate 274,877 of CAIZHQ010000015.1, read as the reverse complement.
CCTCAGGTGATCGGGCCTTGGCCCATCCGCCCAACTCTGAACCACCCATGCGGGTCGCTCAGAGATGGGCGGCGGCAGGCTTTGCGCCTCAGCCAGGGCGTTTCATCTGGCAGCTGGTGGGTGTGCTGGACACATACGATGGGAAATCTTTCACGGGCGCCAGGGTCATGCCGGTGTTTTCAGGGCTGTAGGGGAACTTTTTGTCCGCTTTTTGCCAGACGGTCATGTACAGAGGTTGCTGCAACTGATGGTCTGCTTTGCGGATTTCGACTTCGCCGTTGTGGGTCGAGAATTTCAGACCGGACAACGCCGCGGCGACTTTGACCGGATCGGTGGACTTGGCTTTGGCCATGGCATCACCCAGCGCCTGGTAAATCCTCACCACGGAGTGGGTGTAGAAGTCGTCGTTAAACTTTTGTTTGAACTCGGCGGACCATTTATCCATTTGGCCGCCCATGTTGTAGTGGCCATAAGCGATCTGGTAAACGCGGCCAGCACCGCCTTGGCCCAAGGCAGTCGGCGTGCCCGTGACGCCGGTGTAGTAAGTGTAGAACTTGCCATTGAAGCCGCCTTCGTTGGCCGCCTTCACCAACAGCGCCAAGTCAGAACCCCAGTTGCCAGTGATCACGGTGTCGGCACCCGAGGCTTTGATCTTGGCGATGTAGGGCGAGAAGTCGCGCACCTGGGCCAGGGGATGCAGGTCTTCGCCCACGATCTTCACGGCCGGCATCTTGCGCGCAATGTTTTCCTTGGCGAACTTGACGACCTGGTGACCGTGCGAGTAGTTCTGGTTGAGCAGATAGACGTTCTTGATGTCTTTCTGATCCTTCATGAAGGTCGTCATGGCCTCGATCTTCATGGAGGTGTCGGCATCAAAGCGGAAGTGCCAGTAGCTGCACTTGCTGTTGGTGAAGTCCGGATCCACCGCCGAATGGTTCAGGAAAATGATTTCCTTACCGGGATTGCGCTCGTTGTGCTTGTTCACGGCCTCGATCAGGGCGCCCGCCACCGAAGAGCCATTGCCTTGGGTGATGTAACGCACGCCTTGGTCCATGGCGGCCTTGAGGGCGTTCAAGCTTTCAGCTGGGCTGAGTTTGTTGTCAATGCCAATGACCTCGAACTTGACGCCGGCGGGGTTGGTTTTGCTGAATTTTTCGGCAAAAAACTGGAAGCTCTTGAGCTGGTTGCTGCCCACGGGGGCCATCAGGCCAGACAAGGGGTCGATCCAGGCAATTTTGACGGTTTCGCCCTTTTGCGCGAAGGCGCTCAAGGAGCAGGCAGCCAAGGCGGCTGCGGTGATCAAACGGGTGGTGGTTTTCATTCAAGGTCTCCTGCGTTGTGAATCAGAACAGTGTCAGCGTAACCGCTGAAATGAGGATTGGGCTCGGGGTTTGCACCTAAGGCATATCACCCAAGCGACTGACTCTCACAACATATTTGCGCGCAGGTATGTTGGGCATCAAAGTCCAGGCAAAACGTACTCGGCCAATTGCTCACGCAGCTTGGTCTTGAGCATCTTGCCAGTGCCGCCCAATGGAATGGCCTCGACAAAGACCACATCGTCCGGAATCTGCCACTTGGCGGTCTTGCCTTCGTAAAAGGCCAACAACGCTTCACGCGTAACCTCGGCCCCGGGCTTCTTGACCACGCACACAATCGGGCGCTCGTCCCACTTGGGGTGGCGCATGCCGATGCAGGCGGCCATGGCCACGGCCGGGTGGGCCATGGCGATGTTTTCCACATCGATCGAGCTGATCCATTCGCCGCCCGACTTGATCACGTCCTTGCTGCGGTCGGTGATTTGCATGAAGCCATCGGTGTCGATGGTGGCCACGTCTCCCGTGGGAAACCAGCCGTCCACCAAGGGGTTGCCGCCTTCTTGTTTGTAATAAGAGGCAATCACCCAAGGGCCTTTGACCAGCAGATCACCTGCAGCTTTGCCGTCGTGCGGCAGGGATTGGCCCTCGGCGTCCACGATTTTCATGTCGATGCCAAAAATGCAGCGGCCTTGCTTCATGCGCAGCTTCATTTGCTGTTCGGCGGGCAGTTTCAAATGCTTGTTCTTCAGGGTGCAGACCGTGCCCAGTGGACTCAGTTCGGTCATGCCCCAGGCGTGCAGCACGTCCACGTTGTAGTTCTGACGGAAGGCGTCGATCATGGCAGGCGGACAAGCCGAGCCGCCAATCACAGTGCGGCCCAGCGTGCTGAACTTCAGGCCTGCGGGGGCCATGTGGCCCAGCAGCATTTGCCACACGGTGGGCACGCCAGCCGCAAAGGTCACGCCCTCGGCTTCGATCAATTCGTACACCGACTTGCCGTCCAGCGCCGGGCCAGGAAACACCAGCTTTGCGCCCGCCATTGCTGCGCTATAGGGGATACCCCAGGCGTTGACGTGGAACATGGGCACGACCGGCAAGATGGCATCGCGGGCCGAAATGCACATGGAGTCGGGCAAAGCAGCGGCGTACGCATGCAGCACGGTGGATCGGTGGCTGTACAAAGCACCTTTGGGATTGCCCGTGGTGCCGCTGGTGTAGCACAAGCTGCAGGCCGTGTTTTCGTCGAGCTGTGGCCAGGAGTAGGTGCTCGGCTGCTGGCCCATCCAGGCCTCATAACTCACCAAGTTCGGGATGCCGGTATCGGCGGGCAGCTTGTCGGCGTCGCACAAAGCGACATAGTGGGTGATGGTTTTGCAATGGCTGTGCAGCGCCTGCACCAGGGGCAAAAACGTCATGTCAAAGCACAACACCTGGTCTTCAGCGTGGTTGGCGATCCAAGCCATCTGCTCTGGATGCAGTCGCGGGTTGATGGTGTGCAGCACGCGGCCCGAGCCGCTTACGCCAAAGTACAGCTCCAAGTGGCGGTATCCATTCCAAGCCAGCGTGGCAATGCGTGTGCCCTGAGGGAGCTTTTGCGCATCGAGTGCGTTGGCCACCTGGCGCGAACGGCGGGCCACTTGGGCCCAATCGCTGCGGTGGATGTCACCTTCGACCCGGCGAGAGACGACCTCGCTGTCGCCATGGTGTTGTTCGGCAAATTCAATCAATGAAGAAATCAGCAGCGATTGCTGTTGCATCAGTCCCAGCATGGGGGGTCTCCTGTCAGGTAGGTGGTTCTCAATCGGTTCATTGTGCACCCGAGTTCGACGCCAGCCAGGCCTAAAACCCGCCAAACCGCGGGTGCTTGTCAAGGGCGTGACAATCAGTGCCCATGTCATCTTCCATTTTGGCTCCTCCCGTCCGTCATCCACACGACTTGCCTGTGCTGGACTGGACGCACCGCCTGACCCAACTGGGCACCCGATTTTTCACGCCTCTCAAGCCCACGCCGGTCGCTGCGCCGCGCTGGGCCGCCCGTAACGAGGCTTTGCGTGCCGAGTTGGGCTGGCCCGACAAGCTGTTTGACGACGATCATCTGCAAGCCTTGGCAGGCAATGCCATCATGGCCGGCTCCCAACCGCTGGCCACGGTCTACAGCGGCCACCAATTTGGCCAATGGGCGGGCCAGTTGGGCGACGGCCGCGCCATCTGGCTGGGTGAAGCCGCATCGGCCCAGGGCCCACAAGAAATCCAACTCAAGGGTGCAGGTCGCACGCCCTATTCGCGTGGGGGGGACGGCCGCGCCGTGCTGCGATCCAGCATCCGCGAGTATTTGTGCAGCGAGGCCATGCACGGTCTGGGCATCCCGACCACCCGGGCCCTGAGCCTGGTGGCGTCGCCTGAGCCGGTCAGACGCGAAACGGTGGAAACTGCCGCCGTGGTGACCCGTGTGGCCCCCAGCTTTTTGCGTTTCGGGCACTTCGAGCATTTTTCGGCTCAAGGCGACATGGACAGTCTGCGCGCCTTGGCTGACCACACCATGGCCCACCACTTGCCCGAATGCCGCGAGCGTGCGGCGCTATGGCAAGGCAATGTTTACGCGGCCTTGCTGGACGAAGTGCAAGAACGCACCGCCAAGCTTTTGGCCCAGTGGCAGGCGGTGGGTTTTTGTCACGGCGTGATGAACACCGACAACATGAGCCTCTTGGGCCTCACCATCGACTACGGCCCTTTCCAGTTCTTGGATGCTTTTGATCCAGGACACATTTGCAACCACTCGGACCACCAAGGCCGCTACGCCTATGGCCGCCAGCCGAATGTGGCGTACTGGAACTTGTTCTGCTTGGCCCAAGCGCTGGCCCCGTTGGTTGACGATCAAGAGATGACGCTGCAGGTGCTGGAGGGCTACAAAACCATGTTCCCACGCTACCTGGGCGATGCCATGCGGGCCAAACTGGGTTTGGTCGGCAACTTGGCCCCCGAATCCGAGCGCGAAGCCGACTGGACTCTGGTCGAAGACGTGATGCAGATCATGGCGGCCGAAAAAGTGGACTTCAAGGTATTTTGGCGTCAATTGAGCCAAGCGGTGGTGCAGCAATCAACAGCTTCTGCTTTGACGGATGCGGGTTGGAGCGCGGTGACCAACTTGGTATTGGACCGCCCTCGCCTCCTGGAATGGCTGGCGCGCTACACCGAGCGGGCAGGTCAAATTAACCTCGCGGCCATGGGCCAGCAGATGCTGCGCACCAACCCCAAGTTCGTGCTGCGCAACCACCTGGCCGAAGTGGCCATTCGCCAAGCCCAGACCGGTGACTTCTCGGAAATCAACACCCTGCACAACTTGCTAAAGTCCCCCTTCGACGAGCATCCGGGCTTTGAGGCCTATGCCGACTTGCCGCCCGACTGGGCGGGTCAACTGGAAATCAGCTGTTCATCATGAGCCAAATTGAGAAATCTGAACAAGCGTGGCGCGAGCTTCTGGCCGCCAAGGGGGCCGAGCCTGTGGCCTTTGCGGTCACGCGGCAAGCCGCCACCGAGCGCCCCTTCACTGGCAAATACGATGGCCACTGGTCCAAGGGCACTTACAGTTGCATCTGCTGCGACGCGCCTTTGTTCAGTTCGGACACCAAATTCGACGCGGGCTGCGGCTGGCCCAGCTTTTCGCAAGCAGCCAGCGACAGCGCCATCGAAGAACGCGTGGACACCAGCCACGGCATGCGCCGGGTGGAAACCTTGTGCGCCCAATGCGGTGCGCACCTGGGCCATGTTTTCGAGGACGGCCCTGGCCCCACGGGCTTGCGCTACTGCATGAACTCCGCTTCGTTAGACTTCGAGCCCTACTGACCGAATCCGGCTTCGCCTCATTGGCTCAGCCAACTCACCCATTCCATGAAATTCATTCTCGACTTTTTCCCCATCCTGCTGTTTTTTGGCGCGTACAAGATGGCCGACATCTACACCGCCACCGCGGTGCTGATGGGCGCGACCGTGCTGCAAACGGCCATCATCTACAAGATGGACGGCAAGCTGCAGACCATGCACAAGATCACGCTGGTGCTGGTACTGGGCTTTGGCGCCTTGACGCTGGGGCTGCATGATGAACGCTTCATCAAGTGGAAACCCACCTTGCTTTACTCGGGTCTGGCGATTGCACTGGCCGTGGCCCACTGGTTGTTGAAGAAAAACTTTTTGCACATGCTGCTGGGCACGCAATTGCAACTTCCCCAAGCCGTGTGGAACCGCCTGAACCTGTCGTGGATGCTGTATTGCCTGTTCATGGCCGCGATCAACGCCTATGTGGCGCACTACTTCAGCACCGAAGACTGGGTCAACTTCAAACTGTGGGGCTATGTGTTCCCGGTGGTTTTCATTCTGGGTCAGGGCCTGTACATCTCGCGCTATTTGCCCAAAGACGAGGACAAACAGCCATGATCCAAGCCACTTTGCCCCTGAGCGAGCAAATCCACGCCCGACTGAGCGAACGACTGCAAGCCACCGAACTGCGTGTGATTGACGAAAGCGCCCAGCACGCGGGCCACATGGGGGCCAACGACAGCGGCGTGGGCACCCACATGCGGGTGTGCATTGCTTCCCCTTTGTTTGTCGGCATCAGCCGCGTACAGCGCCACCGCCTTGTGTATGATGCGCTGCAAGATTTCATTGACCAGGGCTTGCATGCCCTGGCCATCGAGCTGATCTGAACCCGGGCCGTCACCCTTTGGTGACAGCCCCTTTTTTTGAACCCTTGACCCACATCTGACACCCCGTCTTTTAGGAAAACATGATGAAAAAGCAAATGCTCAGCGCCGCTTTGGTGGCCTTGCTCGCTTCCCCCGTTCTGGCGCAAAACCTGGCTGTGGTCAACGGCAAGCCTGTGCCCACCTCGCGCGTCAAAGCGCTGCAACAGCAAGTCGAAGCCTCAGGTCGCCCCGTCACCCCTGAAGTGATGGACCAAATCAAGCAAGAGCTGATCGCCCGCGAAATCTTCATGCAAGAAGCCCGCAAACGTGGTCTTGATGCCAGCGATGACTACAAAACCCAGTTGGAACTGGCGCGCCAGACCATCCTGATCCGGCAGCTGTTTGCTGACTTTCAGAAGAAAAATCCGGTCACAGACGCTGACATCAAGGCCGAATATGACAAATTCGTCAAGGAAAACGGCGGCAAAGAATACCGCGCCCGCCACATCCTGGTGGAAACCGAAACCGATGCCAAGGCCCTGATTGCCGACATCAAAAAGGGCGGCAACTTTGAAGAATTGGCCAAAAAAGCCTCGAAAGACCCAGGCTCAGGCGCCAACGGTGGCGACCTGGATTGGGCTGCTGCGGGCAGCTACGTGCCTGAGTTTTCCGGTGCCATGGTCAAACTGGACAAGGGTCAGATGACCGACACGCCCGTGAAGACCCAGTTTGGCTTTCACATCATCCGCGTCGACGATGTGCGTGACGCCCAATTGCCCAAACTCGAAGAAGTCAAACCCCAGATTTCCCAGCAGTTGCAACAACAAAAGCTGAGCGCTTACCAAGAAGGTCTGCGCAGCAAAGCCAAGATCCAGTGATCGGGTCTTTGCTCACCTGAAAAACGCGACTTCGGTCGCGTTTTTGTTTTCTGGGGTTCTGTGGTCAAAAGGCTTGGGCGCGGGCTGGGGCGATGTGGCAAAGCGAAGCGCCTCTGAGCCCCGGCCAGTGCCCGCCGATTCAGGGCTCCCCCGAAGCTGAAGGGTGTCCCCAGGGATAAATGAGACAAGCTGGGATAATCCCAGCCCATGCAGCATCACCACCTCGAACTCCTCGCCCCCGCCCGCACCTTCGACATTGGCATCGAAGCCATCAACCATGGGGCGGACGCGGTCTACATTGGCGGCCCGTCTTTTGGGGCGCGCTCCACGGCGGACAACAGCATTCAAGACATTGCCAAGCTGGTTCAATACGCGCACCGTTTTCACAGCCGCATCTTTGTCACGCTCAACACCATCTTGCGCGATGACGAGCTCGAAGGGGCGCGCAAGCTGGCCTGGCAACTCTACGACGCAGGGGTGGACGCGCTGATCATCCAGGACATGGGCTTGCTCGAGATTGACATGCCGCCGATCCAGCTGCACGCCAGCACCCAGACGGACATCCGCACACCCGAAAAAGCCAAATTTTTGCAAGATGCTGGATTGAGCCAGATCGTGCTGGCCCGCGAGTTGACGCTGCCGCAGATCAGCGCGATCCGCGACGTGATCGACACCGAGCGCACCGTGATCGAATTTTTTGTGCACGGTGCCTTGTGCGTGGCCTACAGCGGCCAGTGCTTCATCAGCCATGCCCACACCGGACGCAGCGCAAACCGGGGCGACTGCTCGCAAGCTTGTCGACTGCCCTACGAGGTCAAAGACGCGCAAGGCCGCATCGTGGCGCACGACAAACATGTGCTGAGCATGAAGGACAACAACCAGAGCGAAAACCTGCGCGACTTGGTGGACGCGGGCATCCGCAGCTTCAAAATCGAAGGTCGCTACAAGGACATGGCCTATGTGAAAAACATCACGGCCCATTACCGCAAGCTATTTGACGAGGTGCTGAACGAGCGCCCCGAACTGGCTGCCGCTTCGCATGGCCACACCACCTTCAGCTTTGAGCCCGACCCGAACCAGAACTTCAACCGCGAGTTCACCGACTATTTCGTGCAAGGCCGCAAGCAAGACATTGGTGCGTTTGACACCCCAAAAAACCCGGGCCAACCCATTGGTTGGGTGAGTAAGGTGACAGCCGAACACGTCGAAATCACCACCGACGACACGACGACCGAACTGCACAACGGCGATGGGCTTTGCTACTACGACCTGCAAAAAGAACTGGTGGGCTTGCAGATCAACCGGGCAGAAGCTGCCAAAACCAAAGGCGTTTGGAGGCTGTACCCGAAAGACCCGATGGACGGCTTCAAGGACTTGCGACAAGGCGTGCAAGTCAACCGCAACCGCGACATGAGCTGGGTGCGAACGCTGGACAAAAAATCGGCCGAGCGGCGCATGGGCGTGTGGATGCAAATGGCTGAAAGCGCAGATGGCCAAGGTGAAGGTCTGCAACTGACCCTGACCGACGAAGCGGGCCACACCGGCACAGCTGAGCTGGCCATCGCCTGGCAAGCCCCCAAAGACGCCGCCCAAGCCGAGGACAAACTCAAAACTGCCTTAGGCAAATTGGGCGACACCTTGTTTAAGCCGCTGAATGTGCAAGTGGCCCTGTCCCGTCCTTGGTTTGTGCCACCCTCACAGCTCAACGCCTTGCGCCGAGACGCCGTGCAAGCCCTTGAAGCTGCACGCCACCAGGGGCTGCATCGCCTGCCGCGTGCGGTGCCGGTGGAGCCCCCTGTCGCTTACCCCGAAGACACACTGACCTATCTGGCCAATGTGTTCAACCAAAAAGCCCGAGACTTTTACGCCAAACATGGCGTGAAAGTGATTGATGCGGCCTATGAAAGCCAAGAAGAGTTGGGCGAAGTCAGCCTGATGATCACCAAACACTGCGTGCGCTTTAGCCTCAGCCTGTGCCCCAAACAAGCCAAAGGCGTGACGGGTGTGCAAGGCACGGTGAAGGCCGAGCCCATGCAACTCATCAACGGCAAAGAAAAACTAACCCTGCGTTTTGATTGCAAACCGTGCGAAATGCATGTGGTCGGCAAAATCAAAAAGTCGGTGCTCAACGCCGTGCCGGAAAGCCCCGTGCAGTTTTATAAATCGAGGCCTGTGGTCGGGCTGCACTGAATCTGCGGGGTTCAGTCCTGCCAAGCCCAAGACTGCAACTCGTATACCCCATCAGGCTGACGCCAAACGATGACTTTGGCGTGCCGCTTCGCGCCCTCCAGCGTCACTTGCAAATCAAGTTCAAACTGCAGACCAGCCACAACTTGCTGGCGGGCCCGTGTCACGTCTTTGTAAAGCACCCTCGCCTTGTTTTGGACCGCAAAGGTCTGCACCGCAAAACGGGCCGCTTCTTGAACGTCGGGGCTGAAGGCATCGGCCAGCGCCCAGGCTTGCGCCACAGCTTCGGCACTGACCATTTTCACGCTGGAAGCTGGGGTTGCAGGCCACCATTGCGGCTTGTCGGGGCTGCAGGCCAGGAGCACACTCACAGCCAAAGCACAGAGAAGTTTTAGGAACACGCGCATGTTGATGCGCTCAACCCAGCGGCTTGAAGAGTTCGTTCAAGTCCGACTCGCCAAACAGCGGTTCTTTGCGCTGCACCGAGCCTGAATACACGTCTTGCGCCAGTTGGGCTTTGCGCTCTTGCAGGGCCAGCATGCGCTCTTCAATCGTGCCCTGGGCCACCAGTTTGAGCACCCACACGCTTTGCGTTTGGCCAATCCGGTGGGCACGGTCGGTGGCTTGGTTTTCAACAGCAGGGTTCCACCAAGGGTCGTAATGGATGACCGTGTCGGCTTGCGGCAGGTTCAGCCCCACGCCACCGGCTTTCAGGCTGATGAGGAAAAGCGGCACCTCGCCGCTGGTGAACTGGTCAATGATGGCATCGCGGTTTTTGCTTTGACCTGTGAGCTTGACCCAGGGGATGCCCAGTCGCGGCAACTCTTGCTCGATCAAGCCCAGCATTTGGGTAAACTGAGAGAACAGCAAAATTTTGCGGCCCTCAGCCACCATCTCGGGCAGCATGTCGAGCAGCTGCTCCAGTTTGGCCGATTGCTGCACTTGGCTGACCGCGCCCAATTTGAGCAGGCGTGGATCGCAACAGACTTGCCGCAATTTGAGCAACGCGTCCAGGATGGTGATTTGCGATTTGGCCAAACCTTGCGCATTCAAGGCGTCACGAACGGTTTTTTCCATGCCCAAACGGATGGTTTCGTACAGATCGGCTTGCTTGCCTAAAAGGGGCACCGGCATGAGGGTTTCGATCTTCGGTGGCAACTCGCTGGCCACAACGTTTTTGGTGCGACGCAGCATGAAAGGCGTGATGCGCTTGCGCAGTTGGTCCATTTTTTCGCTGTTGCCCTGGCGCTCAATGGGGTTGCGAAAAAGCTCGCCAAAACGCTTTTGGCTGCCCAGGAAACCCGGCATCAAAAAGTGGAAAAGGCTCCACAGCTCACCCAGGTGGTTCTCCATGGGCGTTCCCGACAAGCACAGGCGGTGACGGGCCGGGATGTCGCCCACGGTTTGCGCGGCATGGGTGTTGGCGTTCTTGATGTTTTGCGCTTCATCGAGCACCAACACATGCCAGTCGGTGGCCAGCCAAAGGTCGCGGTCGCGGTGCAGCAAAGAGTACGGCGTGAGCACGATGTCATAACCACTGAGGTCTTGCGCGGCCCCATGCCGCAAGTGGCCATGGTGAATGTGGGTGTGCAGACTGGGACAAAAGCGGGCCGCTTCGCGCTGCCAATTGCCCAACAAGCTCACCGGGGCGACGATCAGCGCCGGATGCGTGAGGCGACCGGCCTCTTTTTCGGTCAGGATGTGCGCCAGGGTCTGCAGGGTTTTGCCCAGGCCCATGTCGTCGGCCAGGATACCGGCCAGCTGGTGCTGCCGCAAAAACTGCAACCAGTTCAGACCTTGCTGCTGGTAAGGCCGCAAGGTCGCTTGCAAACTGGTGGGAACACTCACCTCAGGCAAGCTTTCGAGGCCCCGCATTTGTTGCAACAATTTCATCAAACTTTGGGCACCCGACCAGGCCACACCCTGACCCAGCGAGGCGGCAGTGCGCAAGGCTTCCAGGCGTGACAAGCGCAGCCCATCGCCGCTCCATTCGCGTCCGCGCTCTGAGACCAACTCCATGAGGGTATTCAGCCAGGGTTCGATCTTGGCAGTGGGCAACTTCACAAAGCCCTCGCCTTGCAGTTCGGGCAGGTACAAAAACGGTGGCAAAGGGGCGGTCTGGCCCTCGGCGTTGAGCACGCTGATGCGGGCCAAAGCCGTCAAAATGGTGGGCACCCAGGGCAAGATGTTTACACGCTGGCCATCGATGTCCATGCCCAGCGACAAATCAAACCAAGGGGAGGTTTCGGGCGATGCGGCGTCGACCGACAGGTCGATATGCACATCGTCAGCCACGCGCAGCCAATGGGCCTGAGAAGATTCGAAACGCACCTCGAAACCGGCTTGGCGCAGCGATGAAAAATCAGTCTCTAGCCAATCCAGCCAGCACTGCTGGGGCTGAGGCGGCGCAAAGAACAACGTGTTGTGCGAGCGCACCGACAATCCCCAAGCTTCAAGCGTTTGCCAGGCTTGGCGTTCGCCAGGCAAGTCGCGCACCAGCCTGCTTGCCTGCGCGCCATGTCCAACCATGACGCGGCTCTGCGTGCCAGGCCAATAGCCGCGCAGACCCGCGTAATCAAAACTCAGCTCGGCCTGGAACAGGCCAAGCGCTTCGCGTTTTTCGAGGGGCACGGGCGTGATGTCCAGCACAGGCCGAGCTGACACATTGCAAATTTCGGGCATGTGTGCAATGACGGGCGGCAGGGGCACTGGCCCCAAACGCGCCAGCAACTGGTTTTGGAACTTGAACACCAAGCTTTCTGGCAGCACGGGCGCATTGGACATCAGCTGCAACTCGTTGGCGCTCAGGCCTTGTGTGTCCAGCGGCCCGCATTGGCCTTGCAGCGTGTCCATGTAAAAAGGCGGATCGTTCAGGCCATACACCACGCCTGCTCGCTGAGGCTGCATGCTCAGCCTCCAACCAGCCGGCAAATTGTCTTGCGCAGGCACTTCTTGCCAAGTTCCCACCAAAACTTGGGACGATTCGCTCCACTTGATGCGGACCGAGCCCTCGGCAGACATCAGACGTCCCGTCTGGCCGCACAACTTGAGCAGTAATTGTCCGGGCATGCCGTGCAACTTGACTTCGCCTTGGAACCCGTACGAGCTGAAGCTGCTGGCCGCGGGACAGGCTTTCATCAGGTCAAAAATATCGCGGTCCAGCGGGCTGCTGCTGACCCAGATCGGGTCGTGAGGGGAAGGTTCATTGTTGATTTTTTTGGCCTTGCCCCAATCACCGTTTCGCTTTTGTGCGGCCCGCTTGACACTCAGGTGGAACAAGGGTCTGGGGCCCGAGTCAACCACCGACAGCAGATACACGAATTGGTCCTGCGTGGCTCCGGGCGAAGCAAAACCAGTGGGACCGTTGGCATTTTCAAGCCGCGTCAACCATTCGCGCGTTTGGTATTCAGCGTGGCTCAGGGCCCGCTCTTTTTCCATCTGGCTGCGACGCGCCAGCAACTCGGGCGAAGGCCCGTCGCTGCCCCATTCGTCGAGCAAAGCCAAGCCTTGCATGGACGCCAAAATGCCCAATGCCGCACCGTGTTTGCAATAGCGCCCGACCGGGCAAGAGCAGCCACAGCGCCACTCGCTCAGGTTTCCACCCGGGCTCACGCGCAGCTCGGCATTCACGGTGTAGGGACGTGCCTCACTGCCCTCCACCAAGCCTTGTAGACGCCAGCCTTCGCCGTCGGGTGAGAGCTGCGAAGAAACCACTTTGTTTTGCAGGTACATCGTCGTACCCCGCGACCAAGCGCCTTGGTCAAAGTAAAAGGCCAGTTGCGAAGGAGGGAACCACTGACGTGGCGTGTCGGACTTCATGCGTTCACAGTCTCAGCCCACCCACTTGCGGGCGTTTTGCCAAACGCGCAGCCAAGGGCTGGTGGCCGAAACGTCACCGCTGGTCCAGCTCATCTGCACATTGCGGAACACACGCTCGGGGTGCGGCATCATGGCCGTGAAGCGTCCGTCTGCGGTGGTCACAGCCGTGAGGCCTCCCGCGCTGCCATTGGGGTTGAAGGGGTATTGCTCGGTGGCCACGCCCGTGTTGTCCACAAAGCGCATGGCGCCCAAAGCCTGCGACGCGTTGCCCCGGTGCTTGAAATTGGCAAAGCCTTCGCCGTGCGCCACGGCAATGGGCAAGCGGCTGCCCGCCATGCCTTGCAAGAACAAGCTGGGCGATTCGAGCACCTCGACCATGGACAGGCGGGCTTCAAAGCGCTCGCTCTGGTTGGTTGTGAAACGAGGCCAGGCATGCGCGCCCGGGATGATGTCGGCCAGTTCGGCAAACATTTGGCAGCCGTTGCACACACCCAGACCAAAGGTGTCGGTACGGCCAAAAAAGCCTTTGAACTGAGCAGACAGCTCCGGGTTGAAAGTGATGCTGCGCGCCCAGCCAATGCCTGCGCCCAAAGTGTCGCCGTAGCTGAAGCCGCCGCAAGCCACCAGGCCCTGGAAGTCGGCCAACTTGGCGCGGCCCGATTGCAGATCGGTCATGTGCACGTCGTGCGACTCGAAGCCCGCTTTGTGGAAGGCGTAGGCCATTTCCACATGCGAGTTAACGCCCTGCTCGCGCAAGATGGCCACCTTGGGGCGCGACAAGTTCAAAAATGGCGCAGCGACGTTCTCAGTCGGGTCAAAGCTCAGCGCCACATGCATGCCAGGGTCGTCTGCGCGGCCAGCGGCGGCGTGTTCAGCATCGGCGCAGGCGGGGTTGTCGCGCTGCTGGCAAATCTTCCAGCTCACGCTGTCCCAAACCTGGTGCAGGTCCTCAAGTTTGGCGGCAAACACCTCTTGGGTGTCGCGCCAGATGCTCAGTTCACCCACTCCTTTTTGGATGGTCGATTGGACGGGACGGGTTTTGCCGATCACATGCGTGTGTTTGGACAGGCCGTGTTCGCGCAGGGTTTGCAGTACCGCGTTGCGATCGGCCGTGCGCACTTGCAGCACCACACCCAATTCTTCATTGAACAGGGCCTTGAGGGTGAGCTCGTCGCGGCGAGCGCTGACTTGGCCTGCCCAGTTCTTGGCGTCGCCATGGTCGGCGCGGCTGTCGGTGATGCCGTCGCCCTCCGTGACCAGCATGTCCACGTTCAGGGCCACGCCCACATGGCCTGCAAAAGCCATTTCGGCCACAGCGGCGAGCAAGCCGCCGTCGCTGCGGTCGTGGTAGGCCAGGATTTGGCCTTGGGCACGCAAGGTGTTGATGGCCTTGACCAAATTGACCAACGCTTGCGGGTCTTCCAGATCGGGCACGCTGTCGCCAAACTGGCCCAGCACTTGGCCCAGCACGCTGCCGCCCATGCGGTTGCGGCCTTGGCCCAGGTCAATCAACAGCAAGCTGGTGTCATCGGTTTTTGCGTCCAGTTGCGGGTTCAGCGTGCCGCGCACGTCGCTCAGGCTGGCGAAGGCGGTGATGATCAGGCTGACGGGGGAGGTGACCTTGTGGGTTTGGCCATCCGATTGCCACTGCGTGCGCATCGACAAGCTGTCTTTGCCCACGGGAATCGAGATGCCCAAAGCCGGGCACAGTTCAATGCCCACGGCCTTGACGGTTTCGTACAAAGCCGCGTCTTCGCCCGGCTCGCCGCAAGCGGCCATCCAGTTGGCCGACAACTTGACGCGGGGCAACTCGATGGGCGCGGCCAGCAAATTGGTGATGGCTTCGGCCACGGCCATGCGGCCAGAGGCCGCGGCGTTGAGCGAAGCCAGCGGTGTGCGCTCGCCCATGCTCATGGCTTCACCGGCAAAGCCTTGGTAGTCGGCCAGAGTCACGGCCACATCGGCCACGGGCACCTGCCATGGGCCGACCATCTGGTCCCGGTGCGTCAGACCGCCCACGGCGCGGTCGCCGATGGTGATGAGGAATCGCTTGGACGCCACCGTGGGGTGGCTCAGCACGTCGATCACGGCTTTTTGGAGCGACACACCATTCAAGTCCATGGCGGGTGACTGGCGCAACAAGGTCTTCACATCGCGGTGCATCTTGGGCGGCTTGCCCAGCAGCACATCCATCGGCATGTCAACGGGTGATTCCTGGCCTTTGTCTTCCAGCACCAATTGGCGCTCGTCGGTCGCCACACCGATCAACGCAAACGGACAACGCTCGCGCTCGCAAAAAGACGTGAACTGGTCCAGCGATTCGGGTGCGATCGCCATCACATAGCGTTCCTGGCTTTCGTTGGACCAAATTTCCTTCGGGGACAAACCGGATTCTTCGAGCTGGACGGCCCGCAAATCAAAACGTGCGCCCCGACCGGCGTCGTTGGTCAGCTCGGGGAAGGCGTTGGACAAGCCGCCTGCGCCCACGTCGTGGATGGCGAGGATGGGGTTATTCGCGCCTTGTGCCCAGCAATGGTTGATGACTTCTTGCGCCCGGCGCTCGATCTCGGGGTTGCCGCGCTGCACCGAGTCAAAGTCCAGATTCGCGGCGTTGGTGCCCGTGGCCATGGAACTGGCCGCGCTGCCGCCCATGCCGATGCGCATGCCGGGGCCACCCAGCTGGATCAGCAAGCTGCCTGCAGGGAATACGATTTTTTTGGTTTGCTCGGCGTCGATCTGACCCAGACCGCCCGCGATCATGATGGGCTTGTGGTAACCGCGCACCACGCCATCCACGGTTTGCTCGTACTCGCGGAAATAGCCCAGCAAATTGGGGCGGCCAAACTCGTTGTTGAACGCCGCACCACCCAGGGGTCCTTCGGTCATGATTTGCAAGGGGCTGGCGATGTGCTCGGGTTTGCCGCCCGATTGGTCCGACATGCCGCCCCAGAGTTTGGACACGGTAAAACCGCTCAACCCCGCCTTGGGCTTGGAGCCTCGGCCGGTCGCACCCTCGTCGCGGATCTCGCCGCCCGCGCCGGTTGATGCACCAGGAAAAGGTGAAATCGCGGTCGGGTGGTTGTGGGTCTCGACCTTCATCAGCACATGGTGCAGGGCTTGCTCTGCTTGGTAAGCCGCGCCCTGCTCTGCTGTATCTGCGGACATGCGGGCGACAAAACGCTCCACGGTGTGTCCTTCCATCACCGAGGCGTTGTCTGAATAGGCCACCACCGTGTGCTGGGGGCTCAGCTGGTGCGTGTTGCGGATCATGCCGAACAGGCTCTTGGTCTGGGCCACGCCGTCGATGGTGAACTCGGCGTTGAAAATCTTGTGGCGGCAGTGCTCGCTGTTGGCCTGCGCAAACATCATCAACTCCACGTCGGTGGGGTTGCGTTGCAAAGCCGTGAAGGCTTTGACCAGATAGTCGATTTCGTCCTCGGCGAGGGCCAGTCCCCAGTTTTTGTTGGCGATGTCCAAGGCAGCGCGGCCTCCGCCCAACACGTCCACATGGTCCATGGGCGCGGGTTCGAGTGCGGTGAACAAGGCTGCAGCCTCGCTGCGGCTGGGCATGGCCGATTCGGTCATTCGGTCGTGCAACACACGGGCCACTTGGCTCAGTTGCGCCTCAGTCAATTTGGCCGTGCCCAGCAAGCCAGACTTCATCACCAAGCGGTATTCGGTCAGGCGCTCGATGCGGCGCACCTCAAAACCGCAGTTGTGGGCGATGTCGGTGGCCTTGGACGCCCAAGGCGACACGGTGCCCAAGCGGGGGCTGACCAAGATCACGGGGCCGTCCGCCGGTCCGGCATAGGGCTCGCCGTAAGTCAGGAGTGCGGAAAGTGTCTGTTTTTGTGCGTCGGCCAGGGGGGCGGTCGTCGCGACCAGGTGGACAAAACGGGCTGAAATCCCCTGGATTTGAGGCGAAACGGCGGCCAATCGTGGCAAAAGCTGGGCAATACGAAAGTCGCTGAGGGCGCTGGCGCCTTCAAAAGTCGTGATGAGCAGGGACACGGGGTGGCCTTGTAAAGAGACAGAAAACCGTCATTCCGGGGCCGCTGACTGGGGCTGGCCGGCAAAGGCAATATTTTAACGGGGCAAACCCTGATCTGGAGGCGAGAGGAACAGATCCAGGACTGTCTTTTTCAAGAAAAAGCCGTGCTGGACAAGCGGCACGGCTTTTTTGATCACACTGGGCAGAATCGATCAACCCAAAACGGAAGTGGACTCCATTTCGCGCCGGATTTTGTAGGCATGGGTGCTGGTGTCCATGGCCACATCATCCCAAGTCAGGCTTTGGCCTTTGGCCACCGGGCGAATAACTTTGACGCCATGCGCCAGGCCCAGCGGCACGCCGCCCATGCGTTTGGAGGTGGCAGCCGGCAGCAGCTTGCCCCAAACGGTGTAGCCACCCTCGCCGTCCAGCATATCGCCGGGCTTCAAGTCGCGCTTGGCGGTGGCCACCACGTCGGCATTCCAGCCGATGGCCACACCGGTGGGTTCATTGCGCAGGGCGACGCTCGCCACGCTCACACCCACTTCCAGGCCAATCAGGTGCCAGCGCTTGTAAAGCGTGAAGTAACGGCCCGAAGGGTCCGTGTGGGCGTTGTACTCTTCAAAGCAGTTTTTGATGTAGTCGGTCTCGGCTTCGACCGTGACCCACACGCCCATGCGGATGTCGTAGGGAATCTTGCGGCCATCGGTCTCCAGGCTGGAGATCACTTCGACCATGCCCTTGCGCTCGAGCACGCCGCCTTCCGAGATCGGACGGGTGACATAGGGGATGTCTTCGACACTGGCGGGTGGGTAAAGCAAGCCGTTGCTGGGCACGCCCAGACCCGTGGCGTTGGACACGGCGGTACTCTCAATGGAGGGCTTGGAGCCGTCCAAAAAGCTGTTGAACATTTTAGGGTTGAGACCGCCTCGCTCGGCTTGCTCTGGCGTGAGCCCGTAATAGCCCCACACGGTTTCGGGCGTGGATTCGCTGAAATGTGGCAGCCATTTGTGGCCGCGACCGGCCGCCACCACCGGAAAACCGCAGGTGCGCGCCCAGTCCACCAAATCGCAAATCAAAGCGGGCTGGTCACCAAAGGCCAGTGAATACACCACGCCCGCCGTTTGCGCACGGGTGGCGAGCAAGGGGCCGCAAAAGGCGTCGGCTTCCACCGTCACATTGACCACATGTTTGCGGTGGGCAAAGGCTTCCAAGATGTGGTCCACCGCGTGCAAGGGCGAACCGGTGCACTCCACGATCACGTCCACCGCCGGATGACGCACCAGGCTTTGCCAGTCGTCGCCCACATGGGTGGTGCCGTTTTTCACGGCCTCGTCCAGGCTGCTGGCGATCAACCGCTCAGGCTTCCAACCGACACGGGCCAGGTTGGCGCGGGCGCCGTCGGGCGACAGGTCGGCAATGCCGACCAAGTGCACGCCGGGGGTGCGCGGGATTTGCGCCAGGTACATGGAGCCGAATTTACCCGCGCCGATCAGGCCGATGCGGACCGGGCGGTTTTGCGCCGCACGTTGCAGGAGTTTGGCATGCAGGTTCATGCGGCTTCTTTCAGTTTTTCGAGGGAAGTCAGCAGTGCACTGTCGGGCATGCCGTTTTTCCATGGCAGATCGACCGGGTAGCTGTTCACCAGGCAATCGTCTGGCAGGCAGCTGATGGGCGTGAAGTCGCGGTGGGCGATGTATTCGGGGCGCTTGTGGCGGCGAATGTGGTTGGACACGGCGCACAGACTCAAATAGACACTCACACGGTTCCAGGGCGAAAGGTTGCTGGTGGATGCGTGCACCAGACAGCTGTGAAACAAAATCATCGAGCCTGCGGGCCCGGTGGGGCTGACAATACCGCCATCCTTGTCACCGGCGCGTTGCACCAATTGACGGATCAGGTCGTTGTCCACTGTCCACAGCGGGTAGCTGGTGGTCGACAAATCGTGCTTGGCTTCAACCACGCCTTTTTTGTGGCTGCCGGGGATGAACATGAGCGGGCCGTTGAAGGGGTTCACATCGTCCAGAAAAATCGCCACGTTCATGGCGCGCTCGGTGGGCATCAGGTCGTCGTTGAGCCAAGTGCCGTAATCCTGGTGCCACTGCCACACGTCGCCTTCAAAGGCCATCTTGCCGTTGATCTTGAACTGGTGCATGTAGAGTTTTTCACCAAACAGGTCCTCCACCGGCTCGATCATGCGCGGGTGGCGTGCGAGCTTGGCAAAGGGCTCGCTGTACATGTGGGCGGCAAAGTTGGTGCGCACGGCTTCGCTGCCTTTTTCGCGCACGTTGTAGGCCTCGCGGCGGCTGTACAACTCAGGGACAGCATCGGTCAGGTTTTTGGTCTCTTCGGGCGTGAACAGGCCGGGAAAAAACAAGTATCCCTCGCGGTCAAATTGTTCGAGTTGTTCGGGGGTCAGTCTCATGCTTGTGCTCCTGTTTTGAGGTGTTGAATTTGTTCGGAAAGTCGGGCCGTGAGTTGCGCGCTGGCCTTTTGCGCGTGGTCTTGCACCAGGCGCACGGCCAAGTCGGCGTCACCCGCCGCGATGGCTTGGGCGATGGTTTCGTGTTCGTCCCACACCGATTGGCGCTGTTGCGTAGACTGCAGCACCGCCCCCATCACGCGCTTGAGGTGGTGCCAGTGCAGGTCAATGCTTTGTGCGATCAAAGGGTTACCCGAGGCTTGGTAAATGGCGCGGTGAAAGGCCAGGTCGGCCCGGATCATGGCCTGAACGTCGCGCGCATGCTCGGCATGGCGTCCCTCGCGCATCACGCTTTCCTCCAGCTGGGCACCGCGCTCGGCCGCCAGCCGCACGGCCAGCGCATCCAGGCTGCCGCGGACTTGGTAAACCTGGGCAATCCAACCGACATCGAGTTGCGTGACGCGCACACCTCGGCCCGGCGCATCCTCAACAAAACCATCTTTTTTCAGCAAGCGCAGGGCCTGCAGCACCGGCTGGCGGGACACGGCCAGGCGCTGGGCCAAGTCTTCTTGTGTCAGGCGAGCACCCGCAGGCAAGGTCCCTTCGCTGATGGCGTCCAGCAAACGGCTGTAGACCTGTTCAACCAGGTCCGGGACTGCGGTGAGCTGAAGGAGCGATTGCGTCATGTCTGTATTCAGAATACAAAAAGGCAGCCAAACACAGAATTGGTGTTTACCCGAGCTTCACAGCACCAGCAACGGCCATGGTTTTGCAGCACCACCCGGACGTGCACGCTGACCCGATGGGATAATGAGAATCTATGACCATCACCCTCAAAAATGCCAACGATATCGCAGCGATGCGCGTGGCAGGCCGCTTGGCCTCAGAAGTTCTGGACTTCATCACCCCTTATGTGAAGCCTGGCGTCACCACCAACGAACTCGACAAGCTCTGCCACGACTACATCGTCGATGTGCAGCGGGCCATTCCGGCCCCGCTGAACTACGCGCCCGGAGGCTACAAGCCCTACCCCAAGTCGATCTGCACCTCGGTCAACCACCAGGTGTGCCACGGCATCCCGAACGACAAGCCGCTCAAAAAAGGCGACTCGGTGAACATCGACATCACCGTCATCAAGGACGGCTGGCATGGCGACACCAGCCGCATGTTCCATGTCGGCGAAGCCTCGATTGCGGCCAAGCGCCTGGCCACACTGACCTACGACGCCATGTGGAAAGGCATTGAGCAGGTCAAACCTGGCGCGCACTTGGGCGACATCGGCCACGCCATCCAGAAGTTTGCCGAAGGGCATGGTTTTTCGGTGGTGCGCGAGTTTTGCGGACACGGCATTGGCCGCGTGTTCCACGAAGAGCCGCAAGTCCTGCACTACGGCAAACCCGGCAGTTTGACCGAGTTGGTTACCGGCATGGTCTTCACCATCGAGCCCATGATCAACGCGGGCAAGCGCGACATCAAAGAAATGGGCGACGGCTGGACCATCGTGACCAAAGACCATTCGCTGTCGGCCCAGTGGGAGCACACGGTGCTGGTCACCGAAACCGGCTACGAAGTGCTCACCGTCTCGGCTGGCACCCCCGCCGTGCCCGCTTTTGTGACCACCCCAGCCACGGCCTGACATGAGCGTCCAGGCCCCCATGCCAGATTTGGCCGAACCGGCCAATCTGCTGGCGCTGCGCGAGACTTACAAGCGCGACAAGGCCGCCGTGCTGCAGGTCCTGGCCGACAGCGGATCGGCCGTGCGGGGCCTCAAACAAACACTCAAGCAACTGGCCATCCTGGCCGATGGCTTGTTGATTCAGCTGTGGCAAAACGCAGGTTTCGCCCCCGAGCTGGCGCTGGTGGCGGTGGGCGGTTTTGGCCGCGCCGAGCTGTTCCCGCACTCGGATGTGGATGTGCTGGTTTTGCTGCCCGCAGGCCAAACCCCGGAAGGCGACCCAGCGCTGCAGGGGCAGCTTGAGCGCTTCATTGGCAGCTGCTGGGACACGGGCCTGGAGATTGGCTCCAGCGTGCGCAGCCTGGACGAGTGCCTGGCCGAATCGGCCAAGGACATCACGGTGCAGACCTCGTTGCTGGAGTCGCGCCGGGTCACGGGCAACACCAAACTGTTCACCGAATTCCAAAAGCAATTTCAGTCGGCCCTGGACCCGCAGGCCTTTTTGGTGGCCAAGACCCTGGAAATGAACCAGCGCCACACCAAATTTGACAACACCCCTTACGCCCTGGAGCCCAACTGCAAAGAGTCGCCCGGCGGCTTGCGCGACCTGCAGATGATTTTGTGGGTGGCCCGCGCCGCAGGCCTGGGCCACAGCTGGGACGAGCTGGCCCGCAAAGGCCTGGCCACGCCGCTGGAGGCCAGACAAATCAAGCGCAACGAAGCCCTGCTGGGCCTGATCCGTGCCCGTTTGCACCTGCAAGCCAAAAGGCGTGAAGACCGCTTGGTGTTTGACCTTCAAACCAATGTGGCCGAGACCTTTGGATACGCCTCGGACATCACGCCCGAGGGGCGGCTGGCCTTGCGCGCCAGCGAAAAATTGATGCGCCAATACTATTGGGCCGCCAAAGCCGTGACGCAGCTCAACCAGATTTTGCTGCTCAACATCGAAGACCGCCTCAAAACCGAGCGTGGTCAGAGCATTGACCCCTTTCGCCCCCTGAACGAGCGCTTTTTTGAAAAGGCAGGGTTGATCGAAGTGGCCAGCGACGACCTGTACCAAAAGCACCCGCACGCCATCCTCGAAACCTTTTTGCTTTACCAGGCCACGCCGGGGCTCAAAGGCTTGTCGGCCCGCACGCTGCGCGCGCTGTACAACGTGCGCGCCATCATGAATGGGCGTTTTCGCGCCGACCCGGTGAACCGGCAGACGTTTTTGCAGATCCTGCAGCAGCCCCAGGGCATCACCCATGCCATGCGCTTGATGAACGAAACCTCGGTGCTCGGGCGCTACCTGTGGGTGTTCCGGCGCATCGTGGGCCAGATGCAACACGACCTGTTCCACGCCTACACGGTGGACCAGCACATCCTGATGGTGCTGCGCAATGTGCGGCGCTTTTTCATGGCCGAACACGCCCACGAATACCCCTTTTGCTCACAACTGGCCAGTGGCTGGGACAAGCCGTGGATCTTGTACGCTGGCGCCTTGTTCCACGACATCGCCAAAGGCCGGGGTGGCGACCACTCGCAACTGGGCTGCACCGAGGTGCGCACCTTCTGCCGCCAGCACCAGGTGGGCAAGGAGGACGGGCAGCTGATCGAATTCCTGGTCAGTGAACACCTGACCATGAGCCGCGTGGCGCAAAAAGAAGACCTGGGCAACCCCGAAGTCATCGCACGTTTTGCCCAGCGCGTGGGCAACGAGCGCCGTTTGACAGCCCTTTACCTGCTCACCGTGGCCGATATCCGGGGCACCAGTCCCAAGGTCTGGAACGCCTGGAAAGCCAAGCTGCTGGAAGACCTGTACAAAGCGTGCTTGCGCGTGCTGGGCGGTCGCGCCCCCGATGCCACTGCCGAGGTGGAAGCCCGCAAACGCGAGGCCCTCATCGAGCTGGCCCGCCAGGCCGAGCCTCACGAAGGGCACAAGGCACTTTGGGACACGCTGGACCTGAGCTATTTCATGCGCCACGATGCGTCCGACATCGCCTGGCATGCGCGCCAGCTCTCGCGCCATGTGGCCTTGCAAGCGCCAGAACAGTCACGCACGATCGTGCGCGCCAGGCACTCCCCGGTCGGTGAGGGTTTGCAAGTGCTGGTGTTCACGCCCGACCAAACGGATTTGTTCGCCCGCATCTGCGGTCACTTTGACCAAGCGGGCTTCAGTATCTTGGACGCCAAGATTCACACCACACGCACCGGCTGGGCGCTGGATACTTTCCAGATCGTCACGCCCATGCTGCCCGAGCATTACCGCGAGTTGATGAGCATGGTCGAGTCAGGTTTGACGCAGACCTTGGAACAGCAAGGCCCCCTGCCCTCCCCGTCTCGGGGCCGGGTCTCACGCCGTGTCAAGAGTTTTCCAGTCACGCCTCGCGTGACTTTGAACCCGGACGAGCAGGGCCAGAAGTGGTTGCTCAGCATCTCGGCCAGCGACCGCATCGGGTTGCTTTACAGCGTCGCCCGCGTGCTGGCCCAGCACGGCATACACCTGCACCTGGCCAAGATCAGCACCCTGGGCGAACGGGTCGAAGACACCTTCCTCATCAGCGGCCCGGCCTTGCAGCACAACCGTGCGCAAATCGAGATCGAAACCGAGTTGCTGCATGCCTTGCAGCCGACCTGAGGTCCGATCTTTTTTGACGACCCCACCCTGTCTGCTTTAAGTCTTGGGCTCAGGGCTCAGGGCTTCCAGCAAAGCCGCATGAAAAAGCGCCGCGGCTTCATATTGCACCCAATGACCGGCACCCGGCACGACGTGCCAGCCGCCCCATCGACTGGCCATCAGGGGCAAGGCTGCCGCCAGCTCTGACAAGCGGCCCCGGTACAAGGCGTCATGTTCGCCAAAGATGGCACTGACCCTCGCTTTCACCTGCGGCAAAATCCGCGCCACGATGTCGGTCGAAGACAAGCGCCGGCGGGGCATGCGGTCGCGCTGGACATTGGCGCTGTGCAGACGCAGCGCCAGGTCGTCCAAGGCCTCGGGGGCCTGCAACATCAGCGCCAAAAGGTTGTGGCGGTGAACCGCCTCTTGTGCCAGGGCGCTTTGCAGGTGCCGCCAACCCTTCAAAGCTGTGCGATCGGGCGCCGCCAGGCCCATGCCCGGTGCGCCCACCAGCACCAATTGCGCCGCATCTTGGGGGTGCTCGGCCAACCACAAGGCCCCGGCCATGCCCCCAAATGAAAATCCCACCACGCTCACCGGCCCGGCGCAAAAACCCGCGCCTTGCAATTGGTGCAGGCCTGCATGCAAATGCGCGGGCAAGTCGTTCACATCGGTGCAGCCCGCGGGCAGGTCGGAGTCGCCAAAGCCCGGCAAATCGGGCACCAGCACGCGCCAACCCGCATCGCGCAGCGGTGCAATGGACAGCACCCAATGCGTCCAGCTGCCGCTGCCGCCATGCAGCAAGACCAGCGTTGGCGCAGCGACAGGACCCCACGCGTGCCAAACCATTCGGGCCGATTGGCATGAGGTTTCGTGGCGCTCGGCACCGGCCAAAGCCAGGGCCAGTTCCAGGGGTAAAAAATCAGGCAAAACGGCGGCAGACATGGGTCGGGAGGGCATAAAGAACTGGGCAAAGGTGTGAATCAACGGACTTCAGGCGCACGCAAAACCTTTCGGCAAGGGTAGCAGACACAAACCTGAGATTCAGCCGGGCACCTTGGGCTTGGGGTGTTGCAAACGCCAAACCTTGTAAGCCGCAGCGGTGGCCACAGCACTGGTCACCATGCTGGCCACAAACACGCTTTGCAAACCCCAACGCTCACTCAGTAAACCGCCCAGCAAGGCCCCGATCACCCCCGGAAAACCATAAGCCACCACGGTGTACAGCGCTTGTCCACGGCCGCGCAACCGGCCCGGAAAATGGTGCGAAATCAAGGCAATGCAGACGGTGTGGTGCGTTGCAAAAGTGATGGCATGCAGGGTTTGCGCCAACAGCAAAACCCACAACACATCGGCCCAAGTGGCTGTCATGCCCATGCGAAGCAGCATGACGGCCGAGCACGCCACCAGCCAGCCGGTCAAGGGCACGCGCGGCAGCCATCTGGACTGATTGAAAAACCACAACACCTCCACCGCCACCGAAAGCGCCCAAAGCACGCCGATCATGGTTTTGCTGTAACCCAATGCGTCCAAGTAAAGCGAAAAGAAAACATAAATGCCGATGTGCGAAAGCACATGGAAGAAAGTAGACGCAAAGAACCACTGCACCGGCTTTTGCTGGAGCACCGGCATGACCGAAACATGCTCACGCACCGGGTGGGTGGCCTCCTTGATGTCGGGCATCCACCATACGCTCAGCAGCACCGCGCCCAGGCTGAACACGGTCCAACCGGGAAAGTGCTTCATTCCGAAAGCCTCGAACCAAGCCCCGGCCACAAACACCGTGACCAAAAAACCCATGGAACCCCACAGCCGCACCCGGCCGTAGCGCTTGGAGTCAAACGCGCCGTTTTGGCTGACCAAGTGCGCCATCGCCGCCTCGCTCATGGGCATCATGGCACTGGTGTGGGTGAACATCAGCAGCAAAACCAGTCCCAAGCCAACGGGTCCCCAATCCCAGAACAGCAGACAGGACGTGGCAAAAGCCACCCCCGCCCCGATGCGCAACAGCTTGACCCGTTCACCCGTGCGGTCGCTGATGGCCCCCCAGGCATAGGGCGCAAACAAGCGGGTGGTGGCTTGCACGGCCGTGAGCACGCTGATGGTGAGCAGGCTCAGGCCCATGTCCTGCAACCACAGCGGCAAATAAGGGTTAAAAAAACCGATGTGCGCGAAGTAACTGGCCGACAGGGCGGCAAAAGGCATGAGCTGACGGCGTTGCGTCATGCCTCAAGGCTTGGCTGCAGCGATGGGCGGCAAGTCGTGTGCCACATCACCACACTGGGCGCGGTGCTGCAAGGCGTGCTCCATGACCACCAGGGCCAACATGGCCTCGGCAATCGGGGTGGCGCGGATCCCCACACAGGGGTCGTGGCGGCCTTTGGTGAGGACTTCTGTGGGCTGGCCAGCAGCGTCGATCGAGTCGCGGGGGATCAGGATCGAGCTGGTGGGTTTCACAGCAATCGACACCTCAATGTCTTGCCCGGTGCTGATGCCGCCCAGCACACCGCCCGCGTTGTTGCCCACAAAGCCCTCGGGCGTGAGCGTGTCCCCCGCTGCGCTTCCTTTTTGCGTCACACTGCCAAAACCTGCACCAATTTCCACGCCCTTGACAGCGTTGATGCCCATCATGGCGTAAGCAATGTCGGCGTCGATTTTGTCAAACAGCGGCTGGCCCAGACCCACGGGCACGCCCCTGGCCACCACGCGCAATCGCGCACCGCACGAATCCCCCGATTTGCGCAGCACGTTCATGTAAACCTCCAACGCAGAGACATCGGCCACCGGGGCAAAGAACGGGTTACGCTGCACATGGTCCCAGCTCTCAAACCCAATCGGCACATCACCGATCTGCGTCATGCAACCCACAAAGGTGGTGCCAAATTTTTCTTTCAGCCACTTTTTGGCCACAGCACCCGCGGCCACCATGGGAGCCGTCAATCGGGCCGACGAGCGGCCACCGCCTCGCGGATCGCGCAAGCCGTATTTGCGCCAATAGGTGTAGTCGGCATGCCCGGGGCGGAAGGTTTGCAGGATGTCGCCGTAATCCTTGCTGCGCTGGTCGGTGTTGTGGATCAACAGGCAAATCGGGGTGCCGGTGGTCAATCCTTGGTAAACGCCCGAGAGGATTTGCACCGCATCGGGTTCGTTACGCTGGGTGACGAATTTGCTGGTGCCGGGACGGCGGCGGTCCAGGTCGGGCTGGATGTCTGCCTCTGACAGCGTCATCCCCGGGGGGCAGCCGTCAATCACGCAGCCAATGGCTGGGCCGTGGGATTCACCAA
Organism: uncultured Burkholderiales bacterium; assembly: GCA_903932865.1. Taxonomy (GTDB): domain Bacteria; phylum Pseudomonadota; class Gammaproteobacteria; order Burkholderiales; family Burkholderiaceae_C; genus Limnohabitans_A. The sequence goes on along the minus strand of CAIZHQ010000015.1, from coordinate 248,024 downwards.
AGTTGGTGACCGAGAAAAGTTGTCCGAAGGTATTGCCGCTCATGGGAAGGCATTATCCCAGAGCCGGACCCCGCCTTGGCTGCGCAGGCCTCTAGGGGCAATGGATACCCAGATGTTTGACGCCGGCCCAGAGATGGGTGCAAGGTCTACACGACTGGTTAGGCCGGGGTTATCAAACGGTTTCGGGGCGGATCAGGTGGGAGCCGTCGTGGTGTTCTGATCTGGCCAGTCGCGGATGTAGGCCTTGAGCATCTTGTTCTCAAAGTCCTGGCTCTCGACCACGGCTTTGGCCACATCGTAGAAACTGATCACGCCCATCAAGGTGGGCCCGTCCATGATGGGCATGTATCGGGCGTGGCGCTCGAGCATGATTCGGCGTACCTCGTCCAGTTCGGTGCCACTGCTGCAAGACATCGGCTGGGCATCCATGGCTTCAAGCACCGTGGTCTGGCCCACTTGCCCGCCGTTTTTGACCACTTGCTGGATCACCTCGCGAAACGTCAGCATGCCCACAAGTTGTCCATGGGACATGACCACCAGAGAGCCAATGTCTTTTTCGGCCATGGCGTTCAGCGCTGCAGCCAAAAGTTCATCAGGTTTGACCGTGAACAAGGTGCTGCCCTTGACGCGCAAAATATCGTTGACTTTCATGGCATCTCTCCTTTGGATTGAGCGTGACTGACGAAGTTTTAATATAGCCCACAATTTGCGCCGTGCACAGCGCTTCGTACACGCTGGCCCTTTCTTTTTTTCGGAGACACCCCATGGCTGGTTACAGCGACCCCGGTTTTGACACTTTGGCCTTGCACGCGGGGGCGGCCCCCGACCCCAGCACGGGTGCTCGGGCAGTGCCCATCCACCTGACCACGTCTTTCGTTTTTGAGTCCAGTGACCAAGCCGCAGCCCTCTTCAACCTCGAGCGCCCAGGCCATGTGTACAGCCGCATCAGCAACCCCACCAACGCGGTGCTGGAGCAGCGCGTCTCGGCCCTGGAAGGCGGCATCGGGGCGATCACGACCGCCAGCGGCCAAGCGGCGCTGCACCTGGCGATTGCCACCCTCATGGGGGCGGGTTCGCACATCGTGGCCTCCAGCGCTTTGTACGGCGGATCACACAACCTGCTGCACTACACCCTGAGCCGCTTTGGCATCCGCACCACCTTCGTCAAACCTGGCGACTTGGACGCCTGGCGCGCCGCCGTGCACCCCGACACCAAACTCTTCTTTGGCGAAACCGTGGGCAACCCCGGCATGGACGTGCTGGACATCGAAGCCGTGAGCGCCATCGCCCACGAAGCGGGTGTGCCGCTGCTGGTGGACTCCACCCTCACCTCGCCCTGGCTCATCAAGCCGTTCGACCACGGGGCCGATCTGGTCTACCACTCGGCCACCAAATTTTTGTCGGGCCACGGCACCGTGGTGGGCGGCGTGGTGGTCGATGGCGGAAGTTTTGACTGGGAAAAATCCGGCAAGTTCACCGAACTGAGCCAAGCCTATGCGGGCTTTCACAACATGGTGTTCAGCGAAGAAAGCACCGTAGGCGCCTTCTTGCTGCGGGCGCGGCGTGAAGGCCTGCGCGACTTTGGCGCCTGCATGAGCCCGCACACCGCCTGGCTGATTTTGCAAGGCATCGAAACCCTGCCCCTGCGCATGGCCAGGCACATGGACAACACCGCCAAAGTGGTGGAATTTTTGGTTGCCCACCCGCTGGTCAGCCGCGTGGGCCACCCCATGCTGGAGAGCCACCCTTCACATGCACTGGCGCAAAAACTCTTGCCACGCGGCGCCGGTTCGGTGTTCAGCTTTGACATCAAAGGCAGCCGCGCCCAAGGCCAAAAGTTCATCGAAACCCTCAAGGTCTTCAGCCACCTCGCCAATGTGGGCGACTGCCGCAGTCTGGTGATCCACCCGGCCAGCACCACGCATTTCCGCATGACGGACGAAGCCCTGGCCGCAGGCGGCATCGGCCCCGGCACCATCCGACTGTCGATTGGCCTGGAAGACCCGGCCGACTTGATCGACGACCTGAAAAAGGCCCTTAAGGCCGCTGAAAAGGCCTGATCATCATGCTGATCCGCGCCTACCAAACTTTTGACGAAGCTGACGTGGTGGCTTTGTGGCAAAGCTGTGAGCTGACCCGCCCCTGGAACGATCCCTACGCGGACATCGCCCGCAAACTGCGAGTGCACCCGAACCTGTTTTTGGTGGGTGAAGTGCAGGGTCTCTTGATGGCCAGCGCCATGTTTGGCTACGAAGGCCATCGCGGCTGGGTGAACTACCTGGCCGTCTCGCCTGAGCACCAAAGACAAGGCCACGCCAAAGCATTGATGCAGCACGGCGAAGCCCTGCTGCTGGCCTCGGGCTGCCCGAAAATCAATTTGCAAGTGCGCGCCAGCAACGTTCAAGTGCTGGCTTTTTACGAATCACTGGGTTACCGCGACGACCAGGTCGTCAGCATGGGCAAACGCCTGATCCCGGACCTTTGAAACTCCACCCCCCATGCTCATTCCACTGCCCAACCACACCCTCTACGCCTACACCGGCGGCAAACCCTTCACCCCCACACAGCCTACGGCGGTCTTCATCCACGGTGTGCTCAACGACCACAGCGTCTGGATTTTGCAAACCCGCTACATGGCACACCACGGCTGGAACGTGCTGGCCATTGACCTGCCCGGCCATTGCAAAAGTGAAGGCATGCCGCCGCAAAGCGTGGAAGAGGCGGCCGACACCGTCATGGCCCTGCTCGATGCGATGAATATCAAAAAGGCTGCGCTGATCGGTCACAGCTTTGGCTCACTCATCGCCTTGGAAGCAGCGGTACGCGACGCCCAGTTGCACCCTGGGCGTGTGAGCCACCTGGTGATGGTGGGCACAGCCTACCCTATGCGCGTGTCGCCCGCCCTGCTCGACCTGTCGGTCAGCGCCCCGTTCAAGGCCATCGACATGGTCAACAGTTTCTCGCATTCGACGTTGGCACCGCCCCCCTCAGCCTTGGGCCCCGGCACTTGGTTGTATGGCGGCAGCAAGGCGCTGATGCGCCGTGTGCTGGCCAGCAACCTACAGGTCAATGTCTTTCACACCGGCTTCAAGGCCTGCGACGACTACCGGGGTGGCGAAACGACCATGCCGCAAGTGACTTGCCCCACCCTGTTTGTGCTGGGCAGCGCAGACCAGATGACACCGCCAAAAGCGGCACAAAGCCTGATCGACTTGTGCGAACAAGCCCAAGTGGTGAAGCTGCCCGCAGGCCATGCGCTCATGACCGAAGCACCCGAGGGCGTGCTGCAGGCGCTCAAGGATTTTTTAAAGTCTTGAACTTGAAGACCCTTCGCCAACGGGGTTAAGCCCCCACACCATGAATTCATTGACTTCTCACATCACACCGGCGCTCTCCCCTGACAGAGCCCAAAAGATCGCCCGCTCGTTGGACCTGCGGGCTTTGCCGCGCGACTTTCTGGACAACCCGTATCCGGTCTACGCCGCGCTGCGCGAGGCCGAGCCTTTCAAGCGCATGCCCGATGGCTCGTACTTCCTCACGCGCCACGCCGATCTGGTGGCGGTGTACCGCGATGCCAAGGTCTTCAGCTCCGACAAGCAGGTCGAGTTCGGACCCAAATACAACCACGCACCGTTCAACCAACCACCCTTCGCCACAGCAACTGGTGTGGCCCCACTGTTCGAGCACCACACCAACAGCCTGGTCTTCAACGACCCACCCCTGCACACCCGGGTGCGCCGCCTGATCATGGGGGCGCTGACCCGCCGCGCCATTGAAGCCATGGAGCCCGGATTGGTGCAACTCGTAGACAGCCTGCTGGACAAGATCGAGACGCACGGCGGGGGCGACTTGATCGAAGACTTTGCATCGGCCATTCCCGTCGAGATCATCGGTAACTTGCTCGATGTACCTCACGCCGACCGCGAGCCGCTGCGTGGCTGGTCGCTGGCCATTTTGGGTGCGCTGGAACCATCGCTCACGCCGGAACAAGAAGCACTGGGCAACCGCAGCGTGAGCGAGTTTCTGGCTTTCCTGCGTGAATTGGTGGCCAAGCGCCGCCAACACCCCGGCGACCCGGAGCAAGACGTGCTCACCCGGTTGATCCAAGGTGAAGAAAATGGCGACGCCCTGCGCGAAGTTGAGCTGCTGCAAAACTGCGTGTTCCTGCTCAATGCCGGCCATGAAACCACCACCAACCTGATCGGTAACGCGCTCATCAGCCTGCAGGAATGGCCCGAGCAACGCGAGCGACTCATGGGCGACCTTCAACAAGCGTCCAACTGCGAACAGCAAGAGAAGGTACTGGGTCTGGCGGTGGATGAGTTCTTGCGCTTTGAATCGTCCAACCAACTGAGCAACCGCCGTGCCTTGCAGGCCACACAGGTCAACGGTGTCGAACTGCCCGCAGGCGCGCTGCTGACACTGTGCATCGGCGCAGCCAACCGCGACCCGGCCGTGTATGACCACCCCGAACAACTGAACCTGCGCCGCACCGGTAACAAACACCTGGCCTTTGGCTTTGGTGTGCACCAGTGCGCGGGCCTGAGCCTGGCGAGGCTGGAAGGGCGCATCGCCATTGGCCGCTTATTGCAGCGCTTTCCCGACTACAAGTTGACGCAAGCGCCGCTGCGCGGTGGTCGAGCGCGCTTTCGGGGCTTTTTGCAAGCGCCTTTTTCCATCGGCTCGGCCTCAGAAAACAAGCCATGAACTCACCTGAAACACCAGTGCCCCGGCAGGCCAGCATCCAACGCCCACCTGACAGCTTCATGGGCGACCGTGTCGTGTACCGCGACGTGTGGCGCGGACGTGTGCGTTTTTTTGAATCGATTCAATCCACTTTGGCAGGGGACAACAACTGCGCCACCAGAATTTGATCCAAGCCGGCTTGCATCCACAGAGGATCTGCGGCTGAGGACCTCAAAATCAGCAAGCGGTCAATCAGCGGGCCCGCTCTGGCTTGTTCGGGGTCGATCAACAGCACTTGGCGCGCTGGCGACTGCTCGTTCAAGTGACCCACCCAATCGAGTTGGTGCAAGACCGACAGCACCCGCTGCAGCTCGCCCAGCTCAACATGCAATTGGGCGGCCAAAGCCGTGGTGCTCCATCCCCGCCGATCCGAAGCCTTGGCCGCACGCAACTCTGCCAACACCTCCAGGGCCAGCCTGAAGGACCACCCTGCACCTTCGGGTTTGCGCCACAGCTCGCGGCCCAGTTCCGGCAAGCTGGACGCCAGCACCGCCCCCAGCAACACCAGCAGCCATGTGACGTAAATCCAGACCAACAAAATCGGCACCGCGGCAAAGGCCCCGTAAACCAGCGAATAGGTGGGCACTTCCAGTAAATAAAAGGCCATCCCTTTCTTGGCCAATTCCAGTGAAGCGGCCACCAGGAAACCGGCGGTGATGGCATGCCGCCAACGCACCCGGGTGAAGGGCACATAAAAATACAAGCCACTCACACAGGCGGTCAGCAGCAAAAATTCAAAACTGTCGAGCACCCACCGCACCGAGCCCGGCAAGACATCCACCACATCGCGCGAAGCCGTCATGACATACGAGCTGATGGCCAGACTGGCCCCCAACAGCAAAGGCCCCAACGTGATGGACGACCAATACAGCAAGACCTTTTGCGGCAATGGACGCTGACGCTGGACCCGCCAGATCTGCCCCAGAGTCCGCTCGATCGTCACCATCAGAAAAACCGCCGACAAAAGCACCGCCGCCAAACCCGCCGTGCCCAAGCGGCTGGCTTTGCGCGAAAATTGGGTCAGGTAACTGAGCACCTGCCGAGCAATGCTTTCGGGCACCAAACTCTCGATCAGCCAGCGCTGAATCATCTCTTGGAACTTGCCAAACACGGGAAAAGCTGAAAAAACCGCCAATCCCAACGCAAACAAGGGCACCAAGGCCAATACAGTCGTGAAGGTGAGCGAGCTGGCACTGAGCCCCAAACGCGCGTCGCGAAAGCGTTCGGCCAAAACGCCGCCCATTTGTCGCCAGGGAAAATCCGACAGCTCTTGCCACCACAAACGGGTGTGTTCGATCAGGCCGGTCTTGGACAAGGATGATTGCATGCCCGGTATGATGCCATCGCAATGAATCCGAACCCCGAAACCTCCCCCATCACCCTCCAAGAAACCACCCCAGCAGGCCTGGACCTGACGCGCTGGCTGGCCGTGGGCAGCTTGCTGGGCCTGATCGTGCTGGGCCTGGCCTGGGAAATCTGGCTGGCCCCTTTGCGCGAGGGGGGCAGTTGGTGGGCCATCAAAGTGTTGCCCTTGTGCATCCCGGTGGCCGGATTGTTGAAAAACCGCATGTACACCTACCGCTGGGTCAGCCTGTTGGTCTGGCTGTATTTCACCGAAGGCGTGGTGCGTGCCTGGGGTGATGCTTGGCCGTCCTCAGGCCTGGCCGCACTGCAAACCTTGCTGTGCACCACCTTGTTTGTGGCATGCGCGCTGCATGTGCGCATACGCTTCAAGGCCGCGAAAGCCACGGGGAACTTTGTGCCCGTGCCCAGAGACTGAGCGTCACTGCCACAGCCTGTCTACTCATTTATGACTGCCATGACCGATCAGACCCCGACCCAAAACGCCGTGATCGCGCAGCTGCGTGCCATTTGTGGCCAAGCCAACGTGCTCACCCACGACGACCCCGGCGCAGACCTGAGCCCTTGGGAACAAGACTGGCGCAAACGCGTCAAGGGACGGTCGCTCGCCGTGGTACGCCCGGGCAACACCCAAGAAGTCGCCGCCGTGGTCAAGGCCTGCGCATCGACGAACACACCCATCGTGCCCCAAGGCGGCAACACCGGGCTGGTGGTCGGGGGCGTGCCCGACGGCTCAGGCACACAGATCGTGATGAGCATGACCCGCATGAACGCCGTGCGCGCCATCGACCCGGCCAACCTGACCATCACCGTGGAAGCCGGTTGTGTGCTGCAAAACCTGCAGGCCGCCGCTGAACACGCCGGATTTTTATTTCCCTTGAGCTTGGGCGCTGAAGGCAGTTGCACCATTGGTGGCAATCTGGGCACCAACGCTGGGGGCACCCAAGTCGTGCGCTACGGCAACACCCGAGAGCTCTGCTTGGGCCTGGAAGTCGTCACCGCGCAAGGCGAGGTCTGGCACGGCCTGACAGGTCTGCGCAAAGACAACACGGGCTACGACCTGCGCAACCTGATGATCGGCAGCGAAGGCACACTGGGCATCATCACTGCCGCAACCATGAAGCTTTACCCCCAGCCCGCCGCTCAACTGACCGCCTGGGCCGCTGTTCCGAGCATGGACGCGGCCGTGCAGCTGCTGGGTCTGGCGCATCAGCGCCTCGGACCAGGTCTCACGGGCTTTGAGGTCATGGGCCAGTTTGCTTTGAGCTTGGTCGACAAACACTACCCGCAGCTGCGCGTGCCACTCTGGCAGGAAACGCCTTGGTGCGTGCTGCTGGAAAATTCCGACAGCGAAAACGAAACCCACGCCCGGGGACAGTTTGAAGCCCTGCTTGAAGCCGCACTGGACGCCGGCTGCGTGACCAATGCAGTGGTCGCCGAAAACCTGACGCAAGCCAAAGGGCTGTGGCACATCCGCGAAAGTATCACACTGGCCCAGGTGCAAGAGGGCCAAAACATCAAGCACGACATCAGCATCCCTGTCTCACGCATCCCGGCTTTTGTGGCCGATACCGACGCCTTGCTTGAGCGCGAGGTGCCCGGCGTGCGCTTGGTCGACTTTGGGCACTTGGGAGACGGCAACCTGCACTACAACGTCCAAGCGCCCAAGGCGGCTGATGGCCCCGCCTTTGTGCGGACCTTCGAGGACAAGATCAACACCCTGGTGTTCGATCAGGTCAAACGCTTTGGCGGCTCGATCAGCGCTGAACATGGCGTGGGCGAGCAAAAAGTGAACAAGCTGCCGCTTTACAAAGACCCCACCGCACTGGCCATGATGCGGGCCATCAAGCAGACGCTGGACCCGCAAAACATCCTCAATCCAGGACGGGTACTGGCCTGATCCAGCATTTAAACTTGCACACTATGAACTCCCCTGCCCGCCCACTGCACCGCCCTGTTCGCAGCCAATACGAAGACTTCATGCGCCACGTCTTCACGACAGGCGTACAAAAAAGCGATCGCACCGGCACTGGCACACGCAGCGTGTTCGGCCACCAGATGCGTTTTGATCTGAACGAGGGCTTTCCACTGGTCACCACCAAAAAGGTGTTTTTGCGGGCCATCATCGTGGAGCTCTTGTGGTTTTTGCGGGGGGACAGCAATGTGAAATGGCTGCAAGAACGCGGCTGCACCATCTGGGACGAATGGGCGCGCGAAGACGGCTCGCTCGGCCCCGTTTATGGCGTGCAGTGGCGCAGCTGGCCCACCCCGGGCGGCGGCCACATCGACCAGATCCAACAGGTCATGGACACGCTCAAAAACAACCCCAATTCGCGCCGCATCATCGTGAGCGCCTGGAACGTGGCCGAGCTGGACCAGATGGCGCTCATGCCCTGCCATGCCTTCTTCCAGTTCTATGTGGCGCCCCCCAAAAAAGCGGGCGACAAACCCAAACTCAGCTGCCAGCTCTACCAGCGCAGCGCCGACATTTTTTTGGGCGTGCCCTTCAACATCGCCAGCTATGCGCTGCTGACCCACATGGTGGCCCAGCAATGCGACATGGACGTGGGCGACTTCATCTGGACGGGTGGTGACTGCCACATTTACAGCAACCACCACGAACAGGTCGAGCTGCAACTGAGCCGTTCGCCCATGGCTTACCCCACGCTCCACATCAAGCGCAAGCCTGCCTCTATCTTCGATTACGAATTTGAAGACTTCGAGGTCGTGGGCTACGAATGCCACCCGGCCATCAAAGCGCCTGTCGCTGTTTGAGGCAGCTTTCGATGAAGCTGCACCTGATTTACGCCCGCGCCCGCAATGGTGTGATCGGCAAAGACAATCAGATGCCCTGGCACCTGCCCGAAGACCTGGCGCATTTCAAGCGCGTCACGCTGGGTCAACCGGTCATCATGGGCCGCAAGACTTGGGACTCGCTGCCTGCAAGGTTCAGGCCCTTGCCGGGTCGCTTGAACATCGTCGTCACCCGCCAGCTGGACTGGCAAGCCGAGGGTGCCTTGCGGTCCCAATCGATCGAAGACGCCATGCGCTTGTGCGGCAATGTGCCCGTCGCCTGGATCATGGGCGGCGCCGACATTTACCGTCAAGCCGAACCCTTGGCCAGCACGGCGGTGGTCACCGAGATCGACGCAGACTTTGTCGGCGATGCCTTCGCGCCCGAACTGGGCGCCCATTGGCAAGAGGTGCAACGTGAACAGCACACCACGGCAAGCGACTTGGGCTTTGCATTCGTCACCTACCAAAACACCATCAAGCCATGAAAATTGCCACTTGGAATGTGAACTCCTTGTCTGTGCGTCTGGCGCAAGTGCTGGACTGGCTGTCCGCCAACCCGACCGAGGTGCTGGCCCTGCAAGAGCTCAAGCTGACCGACGACAAATTTCCTGTGGCCGCTTTCGCCGAAGCCGGTTACCAAGCACATTGGTTTGGCCAAAAAACCTACAACGGCGTGGCGCTGATCTCCAAGGCGGCAGGCATCGACTTGGTGAAAAACATCCCCGGCTTTGAAGACGACATGTCGCGCGTGATCGCCGCCACCTACCCCGATGGCGCAGGCGGAACGGTGCGGGTGATCGGCGCTTATTTTCCGAATGGTCAGGCGCCGGACAGCGACAAATTCATCTACAAAATGCGCTGGCTGGATGCCTTGCACGATTGGGTGCAAAGCGAGATGCAAAAGCACCCGAACTTGGTGCTCACGGGCGATTACAACATCACCTTTGACGAACTCGACATGTGGGACCCCGTAGGCTTGAAAGACACCATCCACTGCACCGTGGCCGAGCGCGAAAAACTCCAAGCTCTAACCGATTTGGGTCTGACGGACAGCTTCCGTTTGTTTGAACAGCCCGAGAAAAGCTACAGCTGGTGGGATTACCGCGAGTTCGCGTTCCGACGCAACCGGGGCTTACGCATTGACCATATTTTGATTTCACAAGCCCTCAAAGTCCGCGCCAGCGCCTGCGTGATCGATCGTGCCCCCCGCAAAAACGAGCGGCCCAGCGACCATACACCGGTGGTGCTCACGCTGTCCGCCTGAACGGCCAACCTCCCTGTTATGCGCCCACTCGCCACAGATCAAGGAGGCACGATGTGGTGCCAGTACCGCCGAGCCCATTCCCTTTCACAGTGCACCACCTCGGGTTTGGAGCTGAGCCAGCGCGCTGCGCCGCAGCGGGTGTTTTCAACCAAGTCAACGCCCAATGCCCTGTAGCGCTCAACTACGGACTCGGCAGGATGGCCATAACGGTTGCGGTAGCCGGCTTGAACTACGGCCACTTGGGGCTGTAAGGCTTCAATGAATGGCCCAGTAGATGATGTCTTGCTGCCGTGATGTGGCACCAAAAGCAGGTTCACAGGCAGAAGACCCGAGGCCACCAATGCCAACTCTTGAGGGGCCTCAATGTCACCCGCCAACAAAGCCGAGGCCGTTCCTTGGCTGATGCGCAGCACACAGCTGAGCGCATTGGGCTTGGTTTTTTTGTCCAGCGGCTTGCCAGTGGCCAGCGCTGGCGGATGCAAGACCTCAAAAAGCACCCCATCCCAGATCCAGGATTGCCCGGCTTGGCAACGCCTCCAGTCAGGCCGCAAGCTGTGCAAAGGGTGACCCTCTTCCAAAGAAGACCACAGTGCTGCTTGAGGCTGCATGGACAACACAGCTGCAGCACCACCCGTGTGGTCACTGTCTCGGTGGCTGAGCATCAACATATTCAAGCGCTCACCCGATTGGGCCAGCAAGGGCACCAACACCCGGTGCCCCGCATCACTTTCGGATGAATAACGCGGCCCAGCGTCGTACAGCAAGCTGTGCCGTGCGGTTCGCACAAGCACCGCGTTGCCCTGCCCCACATCAGCGGCCAGCAACTCAAAATTGCCCGCCGCAGGTCTGGGCGCTTGCCAAAACAGAACGGGCCACAGCAGCGGCAGGCAAAGTAGCTTCCAAGACAACGGCGCTTTGAGCACCAGCACCACGGCGCCAACCAGGGCCAAAACGGCCAAGCTCCAAGGCGCTATGGCCGTTGACATAACAGGTTGAGGCCATGAAGCCATCCAACTCAACACCATCGTCAGCGGCTGCAAGGCCCAAACCGCCAGCTCCCAAGCACCCGACCAAACCACCCCCAACATGGCCAAGGGCGTGACCAAGAAAGTCACCCAGGGAATGGCCAGCAAATTGGCAATCAAGCCTACCCAGGATACTTGCCCGAAAAACAACAACCCAAGCGGTGCCAACGCCACTGTGACGATGAACTGCTCCCTGACCAATGCGAACGCACGTCCTGGCCAAACACTGCCCCCCACCCGTTGCTTTTGCCCTGGATCCCAGGCATGGCCCGTCGCCATCAAAACCCCCACGGCCACAAAACTGAGCCAAAACCCCGGCTGCAACATGGCCCAAGGGTCCCATGTCAGCACCACCGCCCCGGCCAAAGACCAGACCAAGTGCCCAGGCCAAAGCCGGGCCGACAGTTTGAGCACCACCACCACCGCCAACATCCACATCGTGCGCTGCGCGGGCACGCCCCAACCGCTGAACAGGGCATAAAAACCCGCCAGCACAAGCCCGGCCAAGGCCCCCACTTCAGGGGCAGGCCAACGCAAGGCTCCTGCAAATCCCCAAAGCGCCAACCGACGCCAGCCCCAAGCCACGACCAGCGAAGCCAGCCATGCGAACATGGTCACATGCAGGCCTGAAATGCTCATCAAATGGCTCACCCCGGTCGCCCGAAAGAGGTCCCACTCGCTTCGGTCGATAGCGGCCTGATCGCCCGTGACCAAGGCGGCGACCACGCCACTGTGCTGGACAGTTGCTGCGCCCCCAGGCGACGTGGCCAAGTGTGTCAGCAATCGATCGCGAACCGACTGTCTCCAGCTTTCTACAGTGTGCCGGCCCGTTCTGGCCAGCCGCTCAGGGCTCGGGTCTTTGACGCCTGTTCTGACATATCCGGTGGCCCGGATGTTTTGCTCCCACAGCCACAACTCGTAGTCAAAACCCCTGGGGTTCAGATGGCCATGAGGCGCTTTCAGCCGTACACGCAGTCGCCATCGCTCTCCCGCCTTCACAGGCTCGGGCAATGCCGACATGTTCCATCCGCTGTCGTGTCTGCCCTCTTGCCCATACCACCCCAAATACACCTGCGAGGGCAGTTCGGTGTCCAAGTCGATCGCCCGGTTTTGACCTGACGCATCAACCTGCCAGGCTTGCTCGATGCGAAAACGAAAACGCCACCCCACGTCTTGCCGTTGGGGCATGGCTTGGACCCAACCAACCACATCCAAGTCTTGGCCCTCCAATGCGGGGTCGATGGGCAACGACCGTGAGAGCGCATGCAGACCCGTCACAGCGTATGCGAGACAGGCTAAAGCGCCCCCTACAGCAAGGGTCCTGACCCAAAAGGTCGCTTTTTGGCGGCGGATCCACCAAACCGCGCCACCTGACAAGGACGCCAGCAAGACATAAGCCGATACGGCCCAAAGTGTCTCTTGCTGCAGTTGCAGCGCGATCCCAGCACACCATGCCACGAGGTTAATGAACCACCCTTGTCCTGCGCGCGCGCTCATGGACCAACCTGCAGCTTAGAAAGCAGACTGGGTTTTCGGCTCGAATTGAGGTTCATGGCAGCCTCCCTGAATGGGCTGGTGGTTGGATTTGCAAGGCATTGATGCAAAGCGTACTTTTTACAACAGTTTAGACAGGTCTCATGCGCTTGGTCTTGATCTGAGCGTGAATGCGTTTCGGCGACAATCCAAGCACTGGCCCAAGGTCAGTGCCGTTCCACTTCGATCCATCCACACAACGAGCCCACGACATGAACGTCTATGAAACCCTGAAGTCCCTGAACATCGAGCTCCCCCCCGTGGCCGTGCCCGCTGCAGCCTATGTGCCCTATGTACAAACCGGTAACCTGGTCTTTTTGTCGGGCCATGTCGCCAAAAAAAACGGCAAAGCGTGGGCAGGTCAACTGGGCAAGAACATCGACACCGCTGAAGGCCAACAAGCTGCGCGAGCCGTGGCCATTGACCTGATGGGCACACTGCACGCGGCCGTGGGCGATCTCAACAGGGTCAAGCGAATTGTCAAAGTGATGAGCCTGGTCAATTCAACGGGCGACTTCACCGAACAACACTTGGTCACCAACGGCTGCAGCGAATTGCTGGGACAGGTTTTCGGACCCCAAGTGGGTGCCCATGCTCGCAGCGCTTTTGGGGTGGCCCAAATCCCGATGGGCGCCTGTGTCGAGATCGAATTGATCGCCGAAATCGGCTGAACACGCTCATGGCCATCCAACTGAGCAAAGAAGACCGGGTCCAGGCGATTGCCAGCATTGAACGCTACTTTCTGGACAATTTTGAGCAAAAAATCGGCAACATTTCTGCCGGTGCCTTGCTGGGTTTTATCCTCGAAGAAATTGGCCCCAGCATTTACAACCGCGCTGTGAGCGATGCCAAAGAGCGCATGCTCATGCGCGCAGAAGACCTGGCTTACGAAGTCCGCGAGGATGAATTCCAGTACTGGCAAAAGTTCAACCAGCGCTAATAAAACGCGAACCCGAACTGGTGCAAACGCATCCAACCACCCATCCAAACCCGGAGAATTTCATGACCATTTCCATGTCCAGCGCCAGCTTGCCCGTTTGCACCCGCATGCTCACCAACCTGAGCCACATCTTGGCCAAAGCCGAGCAGTTCGTTGAAGCGAAAAAGATCGACCCGACAGCGCTGACGACTTACCGGTTGGCCCCCGACATGCTGCCCTTCACGCGGCAGATTTTGATTGCTTGCGACGCGGTGAAAAACGGCGTGGCGCGCTTGAGCGGCATCGAAGCGCCCAAGTTTGAAGACACAGAGACCACACTGGCCCAGTTGCAAGAACGCATCCAGAAAACCCTGGCCTTCATCGCTACCGTGCCCGCCGCCTCGCTGGACGGCACCGAGGCCAAAGAAATCACCTTTCCCGCCGGCCCCGGCAAAACCCGCACGCTGAACGGTCAGGATTACCTCACGGGCTGGATGCTGCCCAACATGTACTTCCACATCACCACGGCTTACACCATCCTGCGCCACAACGGTGTCGAAGTGGGCAAGATCGATTACCTGCTGGGCGCGCAGGGCTAAGGATGGCAGGGCCGGCGCACCAATAACACACTTGACAGTGCGATAAAGCGCACTCAAAATGAGGCGCTTCAAATCCTTTCTTGCGCCGACCATGTCCCAACTCACTGCCAACGACCTCAAAGTGCGCGGCATCGCGGCGATTGAATCCGCCCTGACCGACCAAGCCGAAGCCACGATTTCTGTGCGCGGCAAAGACCGCTTTGTGGTGATGGAGATGGCCCAGTACCACTACTTGCGTGAATGTGAGCTGGAGGCGGCGCTGGCGCAAAGTCACGCCGATCTGGCCGCCGGGCTTGCGGAGCAAGAATCGGCCAACGCGCACATGGCTCGGCTTGAAGCGCTGCTGCAAACCGAGTCCAACCCCCCCGGTCATTGAAGCACCAGCGCCAGATGCCTTACGCCTTGGTTTTCACAGATGGCTACAACCGCCGCGCAATGCGATTTCTCAAGCGCCAGCCGGAGCTGAAAAACCAATACGCCAAGACGCTGGCATTGCTGGAGATCAATCCGCACCACCCTTCGCTGCGCCTGCATGCACTGCCTGGCCGTCTGGAAGGCGTTCATTCTGTGTCCATCAACCTGTCGTACCGCATCACGCTGGAGTTGCTGATTCAGGATCAGCAGATCATCCCGCTCAATGTAGGCGATCACGACGCGGTGTACTGAACCTGCGGGTACGCTTTCTTACTCCACCCTTGTCACTTTATTCGGCTTGAACCCCAAGTCCGCCACTTTGCCCTTTTTGGCGCGGGCCACTTTGGCGTTGTTCAGGCTGCGGATCTCCAGCGTCTCTTCCCGGTCTTTCCCGCCGCGCCCGATGCCCGCGATCTTCACGCTGCGGGTGTAAGCCGCCGCTCCGGCCAAGGTGTCTTTGGATTCCAGGTCAATGAGCATCAGGCCCCGGCCGCCTTTTTCCATGGTTTTGAGTTCGCTCAATGCAAAGGTCAGCACGCGCCCGCCGGTGCTGGCGCAGCACACGCTGGTGGCCGCTGGCAGGGGCTGCTGGTCCGCCGCCACCGTGGCGCTGGAGCCGCTCACATGGCTGGGCACGCACACGGCTTCGCCTTCGCTCAGGCTGATGAAAGCTTTGCCTGATTTGTTGCGCGAAACCATGTTCTCGACCGAGGCCAAGAAGCCGTAACCGCCCGAGCCGCTGAGCAGCAGCGTGGCATGGGCCGGACCGGCAAAATAGTGCGCGAGTTGGGTGCCGGTTTCGAGTTCGATCAGCGTGGTCACCGGTTGGCCGTCGCCACGGGCACCGGGCAAGGCCGCCACGGCCACAGAGTAGATACGGCCATTGCTGCCAAAGGCGAGCAAGGTGTCCACCGTGCGGCACTCAAAGGTTCCGTACAAGCCGTCACCGGCTTTGAAGGCGAAGCTGCTGGCATCATGACCGTGGCCTGAGCGCGCGCGCACCCAGCCTTTTTCTGAGATGACGACCGTCACCGGCTCGTCGACCACTTTGACTTCGGCCACCGCTTTTTTCTCTTCCTGGATCAGCGTGCGGCGCGGATCGGCAAAGGTTTTGGCGTCCTGCTCGATCTCTTTGACCATCAGGCGGCGCAGCGCGGCTGGGCTGCTCAAAATTTCTTCCAGCTTGCCCTGCTCTTGGCGCAGCTCAGAGAGCTCTTGCTCGATCTTGATGGCTTCGAGGCGGGCCAGTTGGCGCAGACGGATTTCCAAAATGTCTTCGGCTTGGCGGTCGCTCAAGCGGAAGGCTTCAATCAGCGCGGGCTTGGGCTCGTCGCTTTGGCGGATGATGCGAATCACCTCGTCAATGTTCAGCAACACCAGCTGGCGGCCTTCCAGAATGTGGATGCGGTCCAGCACCTTGGTTAACCGGTGCTGGCTGCGCCGAGTGATGGTGATTTGCCTGAAAGTGACCCACTCCACAATCATCTGGCGCAGCGACTTTTGGATCGGCTTGCCGTCGATGCCCACCGAGGTCATGTTGATCGACGAGGACGTTTCCAAACTGGTGTGCGCCAGCAGCGCCGTGATGAGTTCTTGCTGCTCGATGCGGCTGGTTTTGGGCTCGAACACCAGGCGCACGGCGGCGTCTTTGCTCGATTCATCGCGCACCACGTCCAGCACATTCAAGATGCTGGCTTTGAGCTGCAACTGGTCGGTGCTCAGCGCTTTTTTACCGGCTTTGACCTTGGGGTTGGTGAGTTCTTCGATCTCTTCGAGCACGCGCTGCGAGCTGACGCCTTGGGGCAGTTCGGTCACCACCAATTGCCACTGACCACGGGCCAGGTCCTCGATCTTCCAGCGGGCGCGCACTTTCAGGCTGCCGCGCCCGGAGCGGTAGGCGTCGGCGATGTCGCTGGCCGGGCTGATGATCTGGCCACCACCCGGAAAGTCAGGACCGGGAATGATGGCCATCAATTCGCTGTCGCTGAGCTTGTCGTTTTTGATCAGCGCCACGCAGGCGTCGGCCACTTCGCGCAGGTTGTGGCTGGGGATTTCGGTGGCCAGGCCCACGGCAATGCCGCTGGCACCGTTGAGCAAGGTGAAGGGCAAGCGGGCAGGCAGCTGGCGCGGCTCTTCGGTGGAGCCATCGTAGTTGGGGATGAAGTCCACCGTGCCCATGTCGATCTCGTCGAGCAAGAGGCTGGTGATGCGCGACAAACGCGCCTCGGTATAACGCATGGCCGCGGCACCATCACCGTCACGTGAGCCAAAGTTGCCCTGGCCGTCGATGAGTGGATAGCGCTGGGAGAAGTCTTGTGCCATGCGCACCAGCGCGTCATAGGCGGCGGTGTCGCCATGCGGGTGGTAGCGGCCCAGCACATCGCCCACCACGCGGGCGCTTTTGACGGGCTTGGCGGCGGTGTTGTTGTTGGGGCCGCTGTACGACAAACCCATGCGGTCCATGGAATACAAAATGCGCCGCTGCACCGGCTTTTGGCCGTCGCACACATCGGGCAAGGCGCGGCCTTTGACGACAGACAGCGCGTATTCCAGATAGGCGCGCTGAGCGTAAGCGCCCAGATGGTCTCCTTCGGGAGCGGCTGCGGTTTCGGGGGTCAACAGGTCAGTGGTCATGGCAAGACTGGTGTTTGGTGGGTCGGGGCTTCAGCCCCTACAAGGGTGTTCATGCATCGTCGGAGCCGAAGCCCTGACCGACAAGAAGGTCACACGTCGATTTCAATGCTGTCGCCGTGCAACTCCATCAGTTCACGGCGGGCGGCGGCTTCGCCTTTGCCCATCAGCTGGGTCATGAGTTTTTCGGTGCCCGTGTTGTCCAGCGGACCCAACTCGATCGGCAACAGGCGGCGCGTGTCGGGGTTGAGCGTGGTGTCCCAGAGTTGCTCGGCGCTCATCTCGCCCAAGCCTTTGAAACGGCTGATGCTCCAGCCGTTTTCTTTCACGCCGTCTTTGCGCAGTTTGTCCAAGATGGCGGTCAACTCGCCTTCGTCCAGCGCATAGGCTTTGGAGGCGGGCTTTTTGCCACGGGCCGGGGCATCGACCCGAAACAGCGGGGGGCGCGCCACAAACAAATGGCCGGCTTCGATCAGCTTGGGGAAATGCCTGAAAAACAAGGTCAGCAGCAGCACCTGGATGTGCGAGCCGTCCACGTCCGCATCCGACAAGATGCAGACCTTTCCATAGCGCAGATTGCTCATGTCGGGGTTGTCATGGGGCCCGTGCGGGTCCACACCGATGGCCACTGAAATGTCGTGGATCTCGTTGTTGGCAAACAAACGGTCGCGGTCCACTTCCCAGGTGTTGAGGACTTTGCCGCGCAGCGGCAACACCGCTTGACATTCTTTGTTGCGGCCCATTTTGGCGCTGCCACCGGCCGAGTCGCCCTCGACCAAAAACACCTCGTTGTGCAAGATGTCTTTGCTCTCGCAATCGGTCAGCTTGCCAGGCAACACGGCCACGCCGGAGCTTTTGCGCTTTTCGACCTTTTGACCCGCTTTTTGCCGGGTTTGCGCGGCCTTGATGGCCAGCTCGGCCAGCTTTTTGCCGTATTCCACATGCTGGTTCAGCCA
Organism: uncultured Burkholderiales bacterium; assembly: GCA_903932865.1. Taxonomy (GTDB): domain Bacteria; phylum Pseudomonadota; class Gammaproteobacteria; order Burkholderiales; family Burkholderiaceae_C; genus Limnohabitans_A. The sequence goes on along the minus strand of CAIZHQ010000015.1, from coordinate 229,779 downwards.
CAGCTCCAAAGTGGGCCGCACAAAGCTGGAGACCAGCCGCACCGCGTCGCGCGAGTTCAGGCGCTCCTTGATCTGCCCCTGAAACTGCGGGTCCAGCACCTTGGCACTCAGCACATAGCTGGCCCGGGCAAACACGTCCTCAGGCATGAGCTTGACGCCCTTGGGCAGCAAGCCGTGCAGTTCGATGAAGCTTTTGACGGCGGTGAACAGGCCGTCGCGCAGGCCGCTGTCGTGCGTGCCGCCCGCGCTGGTGGGGATCAGGTTGACATAGCTCTCGCGCACCGGTGCGCCGTCTTCAGTGAAAGCCACGGCCCAGCTCGCGCCCTCGCCCTCGGCAAAGCTGTCGTGGTTGCTGTCGGCATAGCCTTCGCCCTCAAACAGCGGTATCACAGGCTCGCCGTGCAGGGTTTGCATCAGGTAGTCACGCAGCCCGCCTTTGTATTGCCACTGCTGGGTTTCTTTGGTTTTTTCGTTTACCAAAGTGACCGTCACACCCGGCATGAGCACCGCCTTGCTGCGCAGCAGGTGCATCAACTCGCTCATGGGCAAGGTGCTGGACTCAAAGTATTTGGCGTCGGGCCAGGCGCGCACGGTGGTGCCCTGTTTGCGATCCCCTTCGCCTGTGGTGCGTTTGACCAGCGGCTCGGTCACGTCGCCGCCTGAAAACACCAAGGTGGCCACTTGGCCTTCACGGTAACTGGTGGCTTCAAGGCGCTTGGACAGCGCATTGGTGACCGAGACGCCCACGCCGTGCAGGCCGCCCGAGAAACTGTAGGCACCGCCCTTGCCCTTGTCGAACTTACCGCCCGCGTGCAATCGGGTGAAGACCAGCTCGATCACGGGGGCATTTTCCTCGGGGTGCAGGCCAAAGGGAATGCCCCGTCCATCGTCTTCGATGCTGACCGATCCATCCAAGTGCAGGACGACTTTGATCTTTTTGCCGTAACCCGCCAGCGCCTCGTCGGCGGCGTTGTCCAGCACTTCTTGGATGATGTGCAGGGGGTTGTCTGTCCGGGTGTACATGCCCGGACGCTGCTTGACGGGCTCCAGGCCCTTCAAGACGCGAATCGAGCCTTCGGAATACTCGGGGGAGGTTTTGACTGTAGTTTGGGTGACCATGGAGGCGGATTGTAGTGGGATTTACGAAGACCTACTGGATGAATAGACAGTGTTCGAATGCCAACAAATGAGCGAGGCATTTGCGTGACGGCTGGCGTCCAAGCAATTGGTTAAAGTCGGCGGATGCATAACAAACCCCTGTCTCTTGCCCAGGTGCTCCTGTGTGGCGCGGCCATCGTCACCCTGTCCATGGGCATTCGCCACGGCTTTGGCCTGTGGCTGCAGCCCATCACCCAGACCCAAGGCTGGGGACGTGAAGAATTCTCCTTTGCCATGGCCATTCAGAACCTGTCTTGGGGTTTCATGGGCATTTTTGCGGGCATGGTGGCCGACAAGTTCGGCGCGTTCCGGGTGATTGCTCTGGGTGCCGTGAGTTACAGCGTTGGGTTGCTGGGCATGGCCTGGGCCACTGACCCCTGGGTGTTTGCCCTGTTCACCGGGGTGATCATCGGCACCGCCCAAGCGGGCACCACCTACGCGGTCATTTACGGCGTGATTGGGCGCAATGTTCCCGCCGAGCGACGCTCTTGGGCCATGGGCGTGGCGGCAGCGGCGGGTAGTTTTGGTCAATTTTTAATGGTCCCCGTCGAGGGTATGCTGATCAGCCAAATGGGCTGGCAAACCGCATTGGTCATTTTGTCGGCCGCAGCGATGCTGATCATTCCCCTGGCTTGGGGCCTGCGCGAACCTGCCCTGAACGCACCCGGTCAGGCCAAGCGTGACCAAACCATTGGCCAGGCCTTGAAAGAAGCCTTCAAGTACCCCAGTTTTCAGCTGCTGATGGCGGGCTATTTCGTTTGCGGATTTCAGGTGGTGTTCATTGGCGTGCACATGCCCAGTTACCTCAAAGACCACGGCCTGGCCCCGCAGGTGGCCAGTTATGCGCTGGCCCTGATTGGTCTGTTCAACGTGATTGGCACCTACATCGCGGGCACCATGGGCCCCAAAATCGCCAAAAAGAATATCTTGGCCATCATTTACATTGGCCGCTCAGTGGCCATCACTTTGTTTTTGTTGGCTCCGCTCACGCCCACCAGTGTTTACATTTTCTCAGGAGTCATTGGCTTGCTGTGGCTGTCTACTGTGCCGCCCACCAACGCGGCAGTGGCCCAGATATTTGGCGTCGCGCATTTGTCCATGCTCAGCGGCTTCATTTTTTTCAGCCACCAAATAGGCTCATTCATGGGCGTGTGGCTGGGCGGTTTTTTGTACGACAAAACTGGCAGCTACGATGTCGTTTGGTACTTGGCCATTGCCTTGGGCATTTTTGCAGCCTTGGTCAATCTCCCTGTACGCGAAAGCCCGATTGCCCGCCAAACGGCTCAAACACCATGAGCACCCGACACACCTGGCTGCTGCTGGGGGCTGCAGCCCTGGGCCTGACGTTCTGGCTGTATGGCCAGTCCGACGTGGTCATCATGCTGTCCGAACAGCTTTGGTCCTGCTTTTAAAACCCCCATTGATTTGAAAGCGACGACGACATGCATGGCACCGAAAATCCCTCTGCCTGGCTGCAACGCTGGGCCCACCTGATTGCCCCGGGCAGCAACGTGCTGGATGTGGCCTGCGGTGCAGGTCGGCACATGCGTTATTTGGCCAATCTGGGGCACCGTGTCACGGGCGTGGACCGCAACCCTGAAGCCGTGGCGCTGGCCCAAGCCTGTGGACCTGTCACTTGCGCCGACATTGAAAACGGCCCATGGCCGTTTGCTGGCCTCACTTTTGGCGGCGTGATCGTGACCCACTACCTCTGGCGACCGCTGCTGCCCACCCTTGTGGGCAGCGTGGCCCCGGGTGGCGTGCTGATCTACGAAACATTTGCCGCAGGCAACGAAAGCGTGGGCAAACCCTCGCGGCCTGACTTTTTGCTGCAGCACGGCGAGATGCTCAGGGTCACCGAAGGCTTGCGCACGGTGGCTTACGAAGAAGGCTTTGAGGCCTCGCCGGACCGCTTTGTGCAGCGCATCGTGGCCGTGCGCGCCAGTGCAACCAACACGTTGGAGCGCTGGCCATTGCGCCCTGCCTGAAACCGCTTTGGACTGTTGCATTTACATGGCTTTGCCCCCGGGCAGGGTGTGTCGATCGGCCGATGACTTGCACTCGTTAGAATGGACTTTTTTCCTGCTCAGAAACACCGGACATGACCACCGAATTTCGCCCCATCCGTGGCAGCATCCCTGCCCTGATCACACCCATGCTCGCCGACGGCAAAGTGGATTACCCTACTTTGCGAAAACTGATCGACTGGCATGTGGCCGAAGGCACCGATGCCATTGTGGTGGTGGGTACATCGGGCGAATCGCCCACTGTGACGGTGGAAGAACACTGCGAAATCATCCGGGTCTCTGTTGAACAAGCCGCCAAACGCATCCCCATCATTGCCGGATGTGGCGCGAACTCCACCGCCGAAGCGATCAATCTGGCCAAATTTGCCCAAAAAGTTCACGCTGACGCCCAACTGCAAGTGGTGCCTTATTACAACAAGCCGACCCAGGAAGGCCTTTATCAGCATTTCAAGGCCATTGCCCAAGCGGTGCCTGGGTTGCCGGTGATTCTTTACAACGTGCCAGGCCGAACCGTGGCTGATTTGCAGCACGAAACGGTGTTGCGTCTGGCCCAGGTGCCCGGCATCATCGGCATCAAGGAAGCCACCAGCAACATCGAGCGTGCTCAGTGGCTCATCCGTGAAGTTCCCAAAGAATTTGCGGTGTTTTCTGGCGACGACGCCACCGCAGTGGCCCTGATGCTGTGCGGCGGAGCTGGCAATATCAGTGTGACCGCGAACGTGGCCCCACGACTGATGCATGAACTGTGCATGGCAGCGACACGTGGAGATGTCCAAGAGGCCATGCGCATACAGTTCAAACTGCTGCCTGTGCACAAAAACCTGTTCGTCGAAGCCAACCCCATCCCCGTCAAATGGGCCATGCAGCGCATGGGCCTGTGCGGCCCCACATTGCGTTTGCCCATGACTGAACTGTCTGAATCTCAACAGCCCGTGGTCGAAGCGGCCCTGAAAGCCAGCGAACTCATTTGATGGACACCTCAAGGATTTTTGTGAACCCTCTGTTTTTCAACGCCATGCCCACAGCCCCTTTCAAACGCACCACCGCAGTGCTGGCCTTGGCCAGCTTGCTCAGCGGTTGCTCAATGCTGCAGGAAGACAAGATCGACTACAAAAGCGCAGCCAAAGCGCCCACACTCGAAGTGCCACCGGACCTGACGCAGTTGCGCAAGGAATCGCGTTTCGCCCTCGAGAGCACTTCGACCACAGCCTCGGGTTTTCAAAATGCGGGCAGCCGCGTGGTTGATGCAGGCACGGCAGCGAACGCTCTGGGACCCGTCAAAATCGAACGCCAAGGCAATCAGCGCTGGCTGGTGACCAGCTTGCCTGCCGACAAAGTCTGGGAGCCCCTGCGGGAATTTTGGACCAGCAATGGCTTTGTGCTGACCACGGATGCTCCCGACACAGGCGTCATGGAAACCGAATGGGCTGAAAATCGGGCCAAGATTCCTCAAGACTTCATTCGCAGAACCTTGGGCAAAGTGCTGGACTCGTTGTACTCAACCGGTGAGCGCGACAAATTCAGAACTCGCGTAGAACGTCACGCTCAAGGTGGCGTTGAGATTTACATCACCCACCGGGGCATGGTTGAAAACTACTCTGACAGTCAGAAAGGCTCCACCATCTGGCAACCCCGCCCCAGCGACCCGGAACTCGAAATCGAATTTCTGCGCCGCCTGATGGTCAAGCTGGGCACCTCTCCAGAAGTCGCCCAAACGACCGCTGCTGCTGCCAGCAACGCGCCCGACACACGCAGCCAGATCACCAGCCTCAATGGCCAATACGCTGTCGTGCTGCAGGATAACCTGGACCGCGCTTGGCGTCGCACAGGCGTTGCCTTGGACCGCAGCGGGTTCACCGTGGAAGACCGCGACCGTTCAGCGGGTGTGTACTTTGTACGCTATGTGGCCGCTGGCACCACAAACGAACCGACAGGATTCCTCGGACGTCTTTTTTCCAGTAAAAAAGATGTTCCTTCGACGCTGACCAAATACCAGATCAGCGTCACGTCTTCTGGCGAAAACCAAAGCACGCTGCGCGTTCTGACCGCCAGCGGTCAACCGGAGGCATCAGCCCAGGATGCGGAGCGCATCTTGAAGTTGATCGCGGCCGAGTTGCGCTGAACGCGTGACTTTCAGACGAAAAAAACCCCGCCAAGCGGGGTTTTTTTGTGACCTATCCGGTTTGCACCGGATGACAGTGGTCACTTGGCAGCAGAAGCGCCAGCTGCAGGAGCCGATGCGTCAGCAGCTGGAGCAGCAGGCGCCGATGCGTCAGCAGCGGGTGCTGGAGCAGGTGCGGCTGCAGGTGCTGGCGCTGGTGCTGGGGCTTCTTTTTTGCCGCAAGCGGACAAAGCAGCAGCAGCGATGAAGACGGCCAGAACGAGGGACTTGTTCATTTTGATTTTCCTATGGTGTGAATGTGAAAACAATTTCCGGAAATTGTTTCAACGGTTGTTAAGGCCGTTGAAACTGAGCCAAAAGCACTCGAGCTCTTTTGTACCCAGCCTTAGATTATAGCGTTTTCCCTAGTCCAGCAGATGCACCTTTATCGTGAGCTTGGGATTATTCAAGGAAAAAATCATTTAAAAAGGGGTGTTCAAAGAGGTTTTAACCAGCCGGCTCCAGCCCATTCGAGCAAGGCGACCTTGGCATCGGTGCTTAAAATTTTGAAGGTGTGCTCTGTGATGGCACGATCGTCAGCCAATTGACGCAACCCCACAGCATCTCGTCCTCCGACCTTGAAGCTCTCGCCATTGATGAAAAGGTGTTTGTCGTCGTACATCATTTTGGTGCGTCGGTCGAGTTGAACACCTCCCGACAAATCGGGTTCGGCTTGTGTACCTTCGAACCAGACATTGGCCTTCGGCTCGGTCAGGTATTCGCCCAGCAAGCTGTCAAGAAGTTGAGGGTTTTTTAGAGCTTTATCGACGACATGCCGTGCGAAGCCAGACAAAGACAACGGAATGGCGGCTGGTGAAGACACAGCAAGTTGTTGGGGATCACGGTAAAGCGCATCACCCACACCGTCAAAAGACTCATCGGCCAAACCCAGCAACAATTCTCTCGCCAATTCGCCTTCTTGCGGCGCTCTGAAACCAATTGACCAGGTCATGCATTCACCCACGGCCGCGCCTTCGTGGGCATATTTGGGCGGTAAATACAGCAGGTCGCCCGGATTAAGCAAGAAATCTTCTTCAGCTTCAAAGTTTTGCAAAATTTTCAACGGCACGCCTGGCTGCAGAAGCAATTCTTTTTGGCGACCAATGCGCCAGCGGCGCTGGCCATGGGCTTGCAGCAAAAATACATCGTAGCTGTCAAAGTGCGGCCCTACGCCCCCGCCATCTGTGGCGTAACTGATCATCACATCGTCAAGCCGAGCATCCGGCACAAACCGAAACTGCTGCATCAGCGCATGCACACCGTCATGGTGCAAGTCCACGCCTTGCACCAAAAAGGTCCATTTCTTCTGACTAAAGGGCGGGAAACTGCGCTTGGCGAGCGGCCCCTGCCTCATCTTCCAACCTTTGTCTGAATCGATGATGAGCCGAGACTCCACACCCTCCTGCCCAGCCAATGCGATCAAGTCCGAACGGTTCACGCAAGGTAGAAAACCGGGAATGGCCTGGCGCACCAGCAGCGGTTTTTTCTGCCAGTGCCGCTTCATGAATTGGCTGGGCGTCAGGCCGCCGAGCAAGGCCAAGGGTTGTTCTGTCTTCATGGTTTGTCTGAATGGATGTTGCTGTAACGAAGCCTCTGAGCCGAGGCGGGCAAAACCGGCCGCCAAACTGCGACAATTGTCCTATGGAAATCAAGACACCTTCTGTGGTCGCACTGACCTGGACACTCAAAGACACGCTGGGCGAAGTTCTGGACACCCTGGACGAGCCTGTTGAATTTTTCATCGGCGGCCAAGACCTGTTGCCCAAAATCGAGGAAGCCCTGCAAGGCCATGAAAAAGGCGCCAAGGTCGATCTTCACCTGGAGCCCGAAGACGCCTTTGGCGACTTCAACGAAGAGCTTCTGTTTCTGGAGCCGCTGACCCTCTTTCCCGAAGGGCTCGAGCCCGGTCTGACCATCGAAGGTACCGCCTTGCCCGAGGGCTGCCACCCTGACGCACCACGCAATGTGCTCTATACCGTGACCGAAATTTACCCCGAGCATGTGGTACTGGACGGCAACCACCCACTGTCTGGCATTGCGCTGCGCCTGCATCTGAAGGTGGAATCGGTACGAGAGCCCACCGAAGCCGAAGTGGGCAGTGGCAGTTGCGGTACAGGTTTTTTCAAGATAGAAGTCGGCGAAGAAGGCAGCCTGACGCCGCCCAGGCTGCACTGACCCCACAAATGGCGCCTTCCGAGGCGCTTATTTTTTGCCGGTCGAGCCGTAACCGCCTTCCCCTCGCTCGCTGGGTGCATCAAACTCTGCCACCACATTGAATGTTGCTTGCATCACAGGCACGATGACCATTTGCGCGATCCGCTCCATGGGCTCGATGGTGAACGCCACATCGCTGCGGTTCCAGGCACTGACCATCAACTGGCCCTGATAGTCGCTGTCAATCAAACCCACCAGATTGCCCAGAACGATGCCATGCTTATGGCCCAGACCCGAGCGAGGGAGCAACATGGCGGCATAACTGGGGTCTTTCAGATGCACCGCAATGCCCGTAGGCACCAATTGCCAGGCGTTCGGTTGCAAGGTCAAGGGTGCATCAAGACATGCCCGCAAATCCAAACCCGCACTGCCCGATGTGGCATACGCTGGTAATTGATCGGCCATGCGGCTGTCCATGATTTTGAGATCGATGTTCATAAAAACTCCGGAATGGATCACAAAAGCGCCCGAACCCAAATACGAGACGCAAGAAGATGAGTTCAGACCAAACGGCGGGCAATATCAGCAATGAGTTCAAGCGCCAAAGCTTGTTTGCTGGCGTGAGGCACTTCTCGAGCACCCGCTTCGTCCACCAACAGCAAAGCATTGTCGTCTTGACCAAATGTGGCTGGGCCAATGTTGCCCACCAGCAGTGGCACCTGTTTGCGCACCCGTTTGGCTGTGGCATGGGCCAACAAGTCGTGGCTTTCGGCCGCAAAACCAACGCAAAACAGCGCCCCTTTTTGCGCAGCCGACGACTGGGCCACGGTGGCCAAAATGTCAGGATTCTCCACAAAGCTCAACTCGGGCGTCTGACCTGAGCCGTCTTTTTTGATTTTCTGGTCGGCCGAGGTGGCCGGACGCCAGTCCGCCACCGCAGCAGTGGCGACAAATACACCCCGATCTGGCACATGGGCCTGCACGGCTTGCAGCATATCGCGGGCGGAGCGCACGTTCACCCGCTTGACCCCTCGGGGCGTTTCCAAGCTCACCGGGCCTGCGATCAGGGTCACCTCGGCGCCCGCCATGCGGGCCGCACGCGCAATGGCAAAACCCATCTTGCCGCTCGACAAATTGGTGATGCCCCGCACCGGATCGATGGCCTCATACGTGGGACCTGCGGTCACCAAAACAGACTGGCCCGCCATCACCTTGGGCGTGAAGAATGCTTCGAGCTCCTCAAGGATTTCTTCGGCTTCGAGCATCCGTCCGTCGCCGATTTCGCCGCAGGCTTGGTCGCCTTGCCCCACGTCCAGCACATGGATGCCATCCACTTTGAGTTGCGCTACGTTGCGCTGGGTGGCGGGGTTGGACCACATTTCACGGTTCATGGCCGGAGCCACGATCAATGGCACTTTGTCAATGGGCCGGGCCAAACACATCAGGCTCAGCAGTTCGTCAGCGCCACCATGCAGCAGCTTAGAGAGAAAATCGGCACTGGCCGGGGCCACCACAATCGCGTCTGCCTCGCGGCTCAGGTTGATGTGCGCCATATTGTTGGCCTCACGCGGATCCCACTGTGAGGTGTAGACCGGCCTGCCCGAAAGCGCCTGCATGGTGACCGCCGTCGTGAAGTGCTCAGCCGACTCGGTCATGACCACCTGCACGGTGACGCCCATCTTGACAAGGGCGCGGCAGAGTTCAGCCGACTTGAAGGCCGCAATGCCGCCCGACAAACCCAGAACGATGTGTTTTCCAGCCAATGTGCTCATGGCTGGTGAATGTAGCAGAGTGAGGCACCAGCGAACACGAACGAATTCAGACATCAAGCGCTGACTGCGCTTCGAAATCAACCAGAAACGCATGAAGACCGGATAAACCCCGAACCCGACTGTCTATAATCACGATTTCCACCTACCGGGGGCTGATGGCTCCCGTCTTGGACATGACCAAATTCGTCTTCGTCACCGGCGGTGTGGTGTCTTCCCTGGGCAAGGGAATCGCCTCCGCATCGCTCGCCGCTCTCCTCGAATCGCGCGGTCTCTCCGTCACACTCATCAAGCTCGACCCCTACCTGAACGTGGACCCCGGCACCATGTCGCCGATCCAACATGGTGAGGTGTTTGTGACCGACGACGGGGCAGAAACCGACCTGGACCTGGGCCATTACGAGCGCTTCATCAACACCCGGATGAAGAAGGCCAACAATTTCACGACCGGTCAGATTTACAAAAGTGTGCTCGAAAAAGAGCGTCGCGGCGACTACTTGGGCAAGACCGTGCAGGTCATCCCGCACGTCACCAACGAAATCCAGGATTTTGTCAAACGCGGCGCGGGGTATGGAACCCCTGAAGCGGTGGATATCGCCATCGTCGAAATCGGCGGTACCGTGGGCGACATCGAATCTTTGCCTTTTTTGGAAGCTGTGCGCCAGCTCAGCTTGCGCCTGGGGCCCAACAACTCGGCCTTTGTGCATCTGACTTACGTGCCTTGGATCGCGGCTGCGGGCGAACTCAAGACCAAGCCCACCCAACACACGGTGCAAAAACTGCGCGAAATCGGCATCCAGCCCGATGCCTTGCTGTGCCGTGCTGACCGCTACATCCCTGACGATGAACGCGACAAAATCTCCCTGTTCACCAACGTGCAAAGCTGGGGCGTGATCTCCATGCCGGACGTGGACACCATTTACAAAGTGCCCCGCGTGCTGCACGAGCAAGGCCTCGATGGCCTGATCTGCGACAAACTGCGCCTGAGCACACCACCGGCCAACCTCAAACGCTGGGATGATTTGGTACACGACACCGAGCACCCACAAGGTGAAGTGACGATTGCGATGGTGGGAAAATATGTCGAATTGTCGGACAGCTACAAATCGGTCAACGAAGCACTGCGCCATGCCGGCATGCGCAACCATGTGCGCGTCAAGATCGAGCACATCGATTCCGAAACCATCAACCCCGAAACCGTGGCCAGCCTGGCCCTCTTTGACGGCGTGCTGGTGCCCGGCGGCTTTGGCAAGCGCGGCGTGGAAGGCAAGATTGAAACCGCGCAATTCGCCCGCACCCATCAAGTGCCCTACTTGGGCATTTGTCTTGGGATGCAGGTCGCCACCATCGAATACGCCCGCCACATGGCCGGCATGAATAACGCCAACAGCACCGAGTTCGAACCCGAGACGCCCTACCCCGTGATCGCCCTGATCAACGAGTGGAAAGACGCAGACGGCTCCATCCAGGTGCGTGATGCGAATTCGGACATGGGCGGCACCATGCGTTTGGGCGCGCAAAGCTCCGACGTGGCCAAGGGCACCTTGGCCCACCAGATTTATGGCGACGTGGTCACCGAGCGCCACCGCCACCGCTACGAGGCCAACGTGAATTATCTGGACGATCTGCGCAAAGCGGGTCTGGTGATCTCGGCGCTGACCCAGCGCGAGCAACTGACCGAAATCGTTGAGCTGCCGCAAAACGTACACCCTTGGTACGTAGGCGTGCAGTTTCACCCCGAATTTAAGTCCACACCATGGGACGGTCACCCCCTGTTCAACGCCTTCATCAAGGCGGCCATTGAGCACCAGGCCAAGGCCTGATTCTCCTCACAGGACACCTCCATGAAACTTTGCGGATTTGACGTTGGCCTGCACCAGCCCTTCTTTTTGATCGCGGGCACTTGCTCGATCGAAGGCCTGGAGATGTCCATCGAGGTGGCTGGACGCCTCAAAGAGGCATGCTCTGCATTGGGCATCCCCCTCATCTACAAAGGTTCATTTGACAAGGCCAACCGCTCATCGGGCAATACCCAACGCGGCGTGGGCATCGATGCGGGCCTGAAGATTCTGGACGAAGTGCGTCGACAAATCAGCGTGCCCATCCTCACCGATGTGCACGACGAATCGCAAGTCAAAACCGTGGCCAGCGTGGTCGATGTGCTGCAGACCCCCGCTTTTTTGTGCCGCCAGACCGATTTCATCCGCGCCGTGGCGCAATCGGGTAAACCGGTGAACATCAAGAAGGGCCAGTTTTTGGCCCCTTGGGACATGAAAAACGTGATCGACAAAGCCCGAACCGCTGCGCTTGAAGCCGGTCTGCCCGAAGACAACTTTCTGGCCTGCGAGCGCGGTGTGAGCTTTGGCTACAACAACCTCGTGGCCGACATGACGAGCCTGGCCGAAATGCGCAAAACCGGCGCGCCCGTGGTGTTTGACGTGACCCACTCAGTGCAAAAGCCCGGCGGGCAAGGCACCAGCAGCGGCGGTGCCCGCGAGATGGTGCCTGTGCTGGCCCGCGCAGGGGTTGCAGCGGGTGTGGCAGGCCTGTTCATGGAAACCCACCCCAAGCCCGCTGAGGCTTGGTCCGATGGCCCGAACGCTGTGCCCCTGGGTCAGATGAAGGCCCTGCTCGAGACGCTGGTGCAGCTCGATGCCATCACCAAAAAGACCCCATTTTTAGAGGACGATTTTTCATGAGTGCCTACATCATCGCCCACGTACAAGTCACCAACCCTGTGCAGTACGAAGAATACAAAAAATGGTCTACAGCCGCCATGAAAACTGCTGGTGCAGAAGTCTGCGTGCGCGGTGGCCAAGTGCAAGTGCTCGAAGGCGACTGGGCTCCCGAACGCATCGTCGTCCTGAAGTTTCCTTCTTTTGAAGCCGCCAAATCTTTTTACGAACTGCCGGAATACCTCAAAGCCCGCGAAGCCCGGGAAGGCGCAGCCATCATGCGCATGGTGGCCGTTGAAGGCGTTTGATTTTTGGGATGGTTCATCCCCGTTATTTTTTTCATTTTTGAGAGAGTTCCCAAATGAGTGCAATCGTTGATATCGTCGGCCGTGAAATCCTTGACAGCCGAGGCAACCCCACCGTCGAATGCGACGTGCTGTTGGAATCGGGCGTCATGGGCCGCGCTGCCGTTCCATCGGGTGCATCCACCGGCAGCCGCGAAGCCATTGAGCTGCGCGACGGTGACAAGAGCCGGTATCTCGGCAAAGGCGTACTCAAAGCCGTCGAGCACATCAACACCGAAATCTCCGAAGCCGTGCTGGGCCTCGATGCCTCCGAACAAGCTTTTTTGGACCGCACCCTGATCGACCTGGACGGCACCGACAACAAGAGCCGCCTGGGTGCCAACGCCATGCTGGCCGTGTCCATGGCCGTGGCACGCGCTGCGGCCGAAGAATCCGGCTTGCCCTTGTACCGCTATTTTGGCGGCATGAATGGCAACCAACTGCCGGTGCCCATGATGAACGTCATCAATGGAGGCGCGCACGCGAACAACAACTTGGACTTGCAAGAATTCATGATCATCCCTGTGGGCGCACCTTCGTTCCGCGAAGCCGTGCGCTGGGGCGCTGAAGTGTTTCACGCCTTGAAGAAAATCATCCACAACAAGGGCATGAGCATTGCTGTGGGCGACGAAGGCGGCTTTGCCCCCAACGTGGACAGCCACGAAGCGGCCATCCAGATGGTGCTGGACGCGATTGCCGCAGCCGGTTACACCGCGGGCGAGCAAATCGCCATTGGCCTCGATTGCGCGGCCAGCGAATTTTACAAAGACGGCAAGTACGTCTTGGCCGGTGAAGGCGGCATCAGCCTGACATCCGAGCAGTGGACGGACATGCTGGCCACTTGGTGTGACAAGTACCCCATCATCAGCATCGAAGACGGCATGGCCGAAAACGACTGGGATGGCTGGAAAGTGCTGACTGACCGCTTGGCCAAGAACGTGCAGATCGTCGGTGACGACCTGTTCGTGACCAACACCAAAATCTTCAAAGAAGGCATCGATAAAGGCATCGCCAACTCGATCCTGATCAAGATCAACCAGATCGGCACCTTGACAGAAACCTTCGCAGCCATCGAAATGGCCAAGCGTGCCGGCTACACCGCCGTCATCAGCCACCGCTCGGGCGAAACCGAAGACTCGACGATTGCCGACATCGCCGTGGGCCTGAACGCTGGCCAGATCAAGACCGGCTCCATGAGCCGCTCGGACCGCATGGCCAAGTACAACCAGTTGCTGCGCATCGAAGAAGACCTGGGCGAAGTGGCGGTGTATCCTGGTCGCAGCGCGTTTTACAACCTGCGTTGAACATTGCGTCATGGGCACCCGCCTGGTCCCGATCGTGCTGTTCGCCTTGCTGGCGATTGTGCAAGCCCAACTTTGGTTCGGCCCAGGCAGCCTGCCGCATGTGCGTGAGTTGCGCCAAGAACTGGCGCAGCAAAAACAGGCCAACGAAGAAGCCCGCCGCCGCATGGAGCAACTGAGCGCCGAAGTCAACGACCTCAAAGAGGGTCTGAACATGGTGGAAGAGCGAGCAAGACAGGAATTGGGCATGGTCAAAGCCAACGAAATTTTTGTCCAGATCGCCAAATGAACCACCCACCCAATGGGTGGATGCCGCCTAGGACATGAAAGCCCTTCGTACAGCCATTGTGGGTGCCGAAAGCACAGGAAAAAGTTGGCTCACTCAGGCCTTGGCCGGGGTTTTGCGCGGAAGGGGCCATGCGGTGCACACCGTGGACGAAGTGCTGCGCCAATGGTGCAACCGCGTTGGCCGCACGCCCCAACGCCACGAGCAAATGGCCATTGCACAGCAGCAAGCCGATGCCGCGCACCCACAGGCCCCGCAAGCGCCCGACACCTGGCTGTTGTCGGACACTACGCCCCTGATGACCGCTGTCTACAGCCATCTTCTGTTTGATGACGAGAGCCTCTACCCTATGGCTTTGGCGCACCAGGCCCTTTACGACATCACTTTGGTCACGGGCCTGGACCTGCCTTGGGTAGCGGACGGTCTGCAACGCGATGGCCCTCAAGCGCGTGGTACGGTCGACAACCTGGTGCGGCAAGCACTGGAGCGCTCAGGAATGGCCTATCGGGTGGTGTATGGCCAAGGGCCACGGCGCTTGAACAACGCCTTACTGGCTCTGGGTTTGGCGGGCGAGGATGCAACCGCGCAACATATCCGTGAGCAAGGCCAGTTCGCGATCAACCAAGGCCGCAGCGTGTGGCAATGCAACGACTGCAGCGACCCTGGCTGCGAACACACACTGTTTACCCGGCTTGTGAAGCAGCGCTCAGCTTCTTGACAAACAACCCCGAACTGAAGCGCATTTAGGCAGGTCGCGCCACGGCTACCTTGGCAAAGCGATTGAATGCATAACCTCAACAGAGGACCCGCTTCATCACACATCCAAGCAATGTAAACCGACCAAAGCTGACCTCACTTGCTGGGGTGTTTCAAATCGTATCGGTCGCCAGCCATGCAAGGCTGCAGCATCAATGTTGTGCTGGACATCATCAATAAAAACAGGCGCTCTCCGCAACGGCCAACGCGCTTGGGCTGTGGCAAAAATATTCGGTAGCGGCTTGATCTGCTTCACATGCGCTGAAAAAATACCTTCTTCAAACAGCGCAAAAAAATCGTTCTCGCGGACCAAATGATCTGCATAGCCCGCTGGCATGTTCGACAAAAAGTACAGACGATGGCCTTGCGCTTTCAGTTCGTGGATCAAGTCCACCGTGCCAGGAATGGGTTGCAGGTGCGGGGGGATGTTAAGCATCAGGTGCAGCAAGTCGGCCTCGGCCAAACCGGTGCGGGCGGCGATGCGCTGGGCCAGCGGTTCGGGCTCTATCACGCCCAGATCGAACAAAGCCCAATCGGCATCAGGGTAAAAGGTCTGAAAAATCTGGCTGGCCCATTCGCGGGCCTCGGCCTCATTGCGCACTTGCGTGGGGAACAACTCTTGCAACAAGACCAACGGCTGCCAGCGAAACACCACACCACCCAAGTCGAACACCACATCTTGGCTCATGATTGCACTTTCTTTCAAACCGCCACCACAGAGGCACCACGCCCCGGCAAGCTCAAGGCCAGCACTTGGCCGATGCGCCATTCGCGCTCAACCTCGGGCGAGACCACAAACACTTGTCCCAGTTCGGTGTCAAAAGTCAGTTCCACAAAGCTGCCCAGGTAAGACCATTGCTTGAGTTCAGCAGACAGGCTGCCGGGCAGGCTTTCGCCACCTGACAATTCGCGCCCGACCCCCCAGGCCTCAGGCCTCACCGCTGCACGCACTGCCCCCGGGGCCACCGCGTGGCGCGGCACCAGCCGCAGTGGCCCCAACTGCACCTTGCCATCGCTGAGCGACTGCCCATCAAACAGCACCGCTTCGCCCATGAACCCGGCCACAAAAGCCGAGGTCGGGCGCTCGTACAGGTCTTGCGGCGTGCCCGCTTGCGCAATGCGCCCGGCTTCCATCACGATGATTTGGTCGCTCACGGCCAGCGCTTCACTTTGGTCGTGCGTCACATAGGCCACCGTCAAGCCAAGGCGCTGCTGAAGCTGGCGGATTTCATCCCGCATGGACCTGCGCAGGCGGGCGTCCAAGTTGGACAGCGGCTCGTCAAACAACAAAACCGAGGGTTCCAGCACCAGCGCACGGGCCAAGGCCACGCGCTGCTGCTGACCGCCCGACAGTTCACCGGGCAGGCGCTCTTCGTAGCCAGCCAGCCCCACCAGAGACAGGCTTTTTTGGGCACGCTCCTGGGCTTCGGCTTTGTGCACACCGCTCACGTCCAGCCCATAGCGCACGTTGCCGATCACATTCATGTGAGGGAACAGCGCATAACTTTGGAACACCATGCTCACATTGCGCTCGGACGGACCCAAGTGGGTGACATCCACGCCATCGATCAAGATCTGCCCGCCTGTAGGCGATTCCAGCCCGGCGATCATGCGCAAGGTGGTGGTTTTGCCGCAGCCCGAGGGCCCCAGGATGGTGGTCAAGCTGCCCTTGGGCACCACAAAATCGATGCCCTGCACCACCAGAGGCGAGGCACCGCCGCCATAGCGTTTGGTGACATGTTTGAATTGAATGCCCATGCTGTTGAATCCTTGAATCAAGACGCTGCGGTCGCTGTGGCCCGCCGCCCCAGCTGTCGCTCACCCACCAGCTTTTGAATGCCCCAGGTGATGACGGACATGAGCACCATCAACACCGTGCAGTAAGCTAGCGCCACGCCGTAGTCGCCATTGCCCACGCGGCCAATGATGTAGGTCGTGGCCAGCTCGTATTGCGCGGTGACCAAAAAAATCACCGCCGACACCGTGGTCATGGAGCGCACAAAGCTGTAGACCAGCGCTGCCACCAGCGCGGGTTTGAGCAGGGGCAACACCACCCGGCGCAGCGTAGTCAGGGTGCTGGCGCGCAACATTTGCGAGGCTTCGTCCAAAGACCGGTCCAATTGCTTAAAAGCCGCCGTGCCCGCACGCACGCCCACCGGCAAATTGCGGAACACAAAGCACAGCACGATGACCAAGCCGGTGCCGGTCAGCTCCACAGGCGGCACGTTGAAGGCCAGGATGTAGCTCACGCCCAGAACCGTGCCCGGAATGGCAAAGGTCAAAAGCGCCGAGAACTCGAACGCCGCCTTGCCCCGGAACTCGGTGCGGGCCAGCAACCAGGCGATCAGCAAACCCACCCCGGCGCAAATCGGCGCGGCCATGGCCGACAAACTGAGCGTGGTGAAAAGCGACTTCCAGGCCGTGCCCGCAAACACCCAGCCAAACTCGCCCTGCTGCACATCGAACGCGGTTTTGAAGTGCACCAGCGTGAACGTGAAGTCGCGCCCCCAGGTCTGCACAAAGCCGCCCGCAAACGCAAACAGGTACAGCACCACCGTAAACAAGAGCCACGGCCCTGCAACGACCCGGCACACACGCAGCACCGCTGGCGGCAAAGCCATGGCCACGCCCGCATCGCCCTTGCCCGAGACGGTGGTGAAAGTGCTGCCCGAGAGCACCCGGCGCTGCACCAAAAACACCGCCAGCGCAAAGCCAGTCAGCACCAGCGCCAGCGCTGCAGCCATGCCGGGGTCCAGCGCTGCACCCACGATGGCAAAAAAAATTTCGGTGGACAGCACCGCGTACTGCCCCCCCAAAATGATCGGGTTGCCGAAATCGGCCATGCTTTCAATAAAACCCACCAAGAAAGCATTGGCCAGACCGGGCTTGAGCAGTGGCAGCGTCACTGTCCAGAAAGTTTTCATGCGGCTGGCGCGCAGGGTTTGTGCGGCCTCCTCCATGCTGGGGCTCACCCCCTGCACCACGCCACGCATGATCAAGAAAGCAATGGGGGTGAAGGCGAACATCTGCGCCAACCAGATGCCGAACACGCCATAAAACCAGCGTCCGGGCTCGATACCAAAGGCCCACTCCAAGGCTTGGTTGAACAAGCCCGCACGGCCAAACAAAAGGATGAGCCCCAGGCCCACCACAAAGGGTGGCGTGATGATGGGCAGCATGGCCAAAATGTTGAGCGGTTTGGACAAACGTGTACCGCCCCGCTCGGCCCACAAGGCCAGCAAAGTGCCCATGATGGTGGTGCCAGTGGCCGTGAAGAAAGCCAGCCAAAGGGTGTTCCATGCCACGCCGCAGCGGCCTTCGCCTTGCACACAGCCCAGACCCCAAACCCGCTCTGTGGCCACGCGCTCAAACAGATGCGTCCAAGCATAAGCGCCCAGATCGTCCACCCAGGCCGCCACCAAAGAACGCAGGACCGGGTAAACCACAAACAGCACCAGCAGCGCCGTGCAGCCAACCACCGCAGCAGCCACAAACACATCACCGCGAAAACCGCCCAATCGCGCCAGCGCCGCACCCAGCAGCATTAGCAAGCTGAGCAGGGTCACTGCAGCGCCCCAGCCCATGCCGTATTGACCCACCGGCAAAGCGCCCCACCAAGCTTCGAGCGATGAGAAAGACCAGCCCGTGGCCCCAATGGCAAAACCACTGCCCAGCAAGCCCAGCAAGCCTGTCAAACTACCCAGCAACAAAAGAGTGCCTTGCAGGCGTGCAGGCCAGGGACGCATGACGGCCAGAGTGCACACACCCAAACCAAGCGCAGCCGACCACAACCAAGGCCGACCATGCTGCAGGGCTTGCACCCAGCCGCTGGCCGTTTCGGCTGTCGCCAAAACACCGGGCAAGGCCGCAATCAGGGTCGATTGTTGTAAAAAATACCAAGGCAGCAGCACAAAGCTGAGCAAGCCCAAAAGGACCCACCCTTGCAAAGCGGGCTGCAAGCGCAGCGCTGGATTCATCTCAGGGTCTCATTCAGCGCGGCAAGCTGTTGACTTCTTTTTCCCAGCGTTGGATCAGGCGGCGGCGCTCGGCCGTCTGGCCGTATTTGGCGTAGTCGTAATTGATCATCTTGATCTTGCGAAAGTCCGGGACACGCGGATCCACTTTGGCCTCTTTGTGCGAAGGCAGCTGGAACTGCAAGGTGGCTGCAGCCAGTTCTTGCGCCGCCGGGGTCAAGGCCCACTCGTAAAACTTTTTGGCGGACTCCAGATTGCGGCTGCCGCGCACGATGGACATGGAGCCGATTTCAGCCCCTGTGCCATCGGAAGGGGTGATGGTTTCGATGGGAAAGCCTTGGGCTTTTTCACCGGGGCCGTCGTGCACAAAGCTGATGGACACCGCCGTCTCGCCCCGCGCTACCGCCTTGATGGGGCCGGTGCCCGATCGGGTGTAAGTGCCAATGTTTTTGTGCAAACCCTTGAGGTATTCAAAGGCTTTGTCTTCGCCCATGAGCTGCACCAAGGTGGCGATCATGGTGTAGGCCGTGCCGCTGGAGGCCGGATTGGCCGACTGGATTTCGCCTTTGTATTCGGGCTTGAGCAGGTCACCCCAGATTTTGGGCACGGGCAGCTTTTTCTTGGCCAGCAGCTCGGTGTTGTAACCAAAGCCCAGCGGGCCAGAGTAAATGCCCACGGTTTTGAACCCGGCTTGGGCCGCTTGCTTTTGCGCCCAGTCGTGCAACTTGGGCAACGTGGGCGATTTGTATTCGAGGCTTAGGTTTTGCTCGGCCGCCTGCAGGTGCGGGTCGCCTGTGCCACCAAACCAGATGTCGGTCTTGGGGTTGGCTTTTTCAGCGGTCAATTGGGCAATGGCCTCGCCGGAGCCCTTGGCCGTCATGTTGACCTTGATGCCTTGGCTTTTCTCGAAGGTGACAGCAATCATGCTGCACCAAGCGGCTTGAGCCGAACAAATGATGTTGACTTCGCGGTTTTGGGCTTGGGCGCTGGTCGCCATCAGGGCCAGCAGTGGCAAAATTTTGAATGCCTTCATGGGTTGCTCCAGAAAATAATCCACCTATTTTGCAGCCTTAACAAGCCATCCAACAGAGTGGAAACACCCATGAGCCATCACTGTCAAAAGTCGTTCACACCGATTCGATAAAACCAGTCACCCATTCCAGTTGTTGCAGCACATTCAGCGCAGGGGCATGACCGCAACCTGGCACCTCAATGTGTTGCAGTAATCCGCTTGCGCCTGGACCTCGGCGGCGCATCTCTGCAGCGGTTTCGGGCAATACCAAATCCGACGCCACCCCGCGCAGCAGCAGCACGGGCAGATTCAACGCGTCGTAGTGCGGCCAAATCAGGTAATCGTTGGGGTGAAATGTCAGCTGCAGCGCCATCGCTGGGTCGTAATGGGGTGTGATGCGGCCATTGGGCAGGCGGCGGACCGAGGACTCGGTCAGGCGACGCCATTGCGCATCACTGAGCCAACCGAAGGGCTGGTAGACCTGCCGCAAAAAAGCCTCCAGCTCAGTGACAGTGGCAAAGCTCGGCGGACTGCCTGCATAAGACTTGATGCGCTCTATGGCTGCAGACGCCAACTCGGGCGCGTTGTCGTTCAGGGTCAAACTCAAAATGCGGTGCTTGAGCTTGGGTTCTGACAAGCCTGCGGCGCACACCGTGCCAATCGCCCCGCCCATCGAGGTGCCGACCCAATGCACTGCCCGCAATTGCAGACCATCCATCAGTTCACGCGCCAAGCGGGCGTAAAAGGCCAGGCAGTATTCGTTTTCAGGGTCGGCGCTCCACTGAGACAGGCCGCGCCCTACTGTGTCGGGGCAAATCACGCGCCAGCCGCGTGCGCTCAAGTGCGCGGCCAGCTCGTCCATGTCGCGACCTGTGCGGGCCAGGCCGTGCCAGGCAAGCACCGTGCCCTTTTCGGCCTTGCCCCAATCGGTGTAATGGATTTCCAGCCCAGCGCATTGAAGGTAATGGGACGTGAATCTCATGCCACCTCCTGCGGGCCAGGCTTTTTGGACGGCCTCTTCAAGGCGGCGCGAGAGCGCAAGCGCCCCACCACCCCCGTAGGAAAGTAGTAGACAGACAAGACAAACAGCAAGCCCAGCCACAACAGCCAGCGGTCGGGAGAGAGCAGTGCCGACAACAAAGGCCAGGCCGCAGCCACCTCACTGGCCAGACGCAGAAGGTCTTGCAAATAGCTTTGCGCCAGCAAAAACAGCACCGAACCAATGGCCGCGCCATACACCGTGCCCATGCCACCGATCACCACGATCAAGAGCACGTCCATCATGATTTCAAAACTCAGCGAAGTATCGGGCCCGTTGTAGCGCAGCCAAAGCGCCAGCATGGCCCCGGCCACACAAGCAAACAAGGCTGACAACACGCTGGACAGCGTGCGGTACACCACCACCCGGTAACCTATCGCCTCTGCGCGGAACTCGTTTTCGCGAATCGCTTGCAACACTCGGCCAAAAGGCGAGTTAACGATGCGCAGCATGGCCAGCAGCATTCCCAAAGCCAGCACAAACAAAAGGTAATAAGACAGCAAACGCCCGTCAAGGGACACGCCCCAAAAGGGCTCGTCGCTGAACTCGGTGCCCGGCGACAAGAGTTCGGGCACCTTAAAACTCAAGCCGTCTTCGCCCCCTGTGAAGTCCGACAACTGGGAGGCCAGCGTCTGGAAAGCAGCGGCCACGGCCAGCGTGATCATGGCGAAAAAAATCGCCCGCACCCGCAGAGAAAACAGGCCTATGGCCAAAGAAAAAGCCAGGGTAATGCCCAAGGACAGCGCGAAGCCCAAGCCAATGGCACCCCAAGTCGGCCCCCAGGTGTTTGACGAAATGGCGATGCCATAGGCCCCGATGCCAAAGAACATGGTGTGGGCAAAACTCACGATGCCGGTGTAACCCAACAACAAATCAAAGCCGACCACCAGCACCACAAAAATCAGCACCTTGGCCGCCACCGACAAGGCCTTGACCCCCGGAAACAAAAAGGGGGCGAAGGCCAGGCCCAACAAAATCACAATCAGCACGCCCGCGAGCAAGCGGCTGCGCGGCGGGTCATTGGAAATCAAACGGTTGATCATGCCCTGCCCTTTTAGCGGTTGGCCACGGGGTAGACCCCCTGGGGCCGCCACAGCAATATCGCCGCCATCAGCGCGATGTTGGAAAACAGCGCGACCTTGGGGGCCAAAAAACCGGTGTAGTTGGCCATCAGGCCCACCAGCAAAGCGCCGATCAAGGCCCCCCCCGTGGAGCCCAGCCCGCCAATGATGATGACGATGAAGATCAACACGTTGACCTGCGCGCCCATTTGCGGCACCACGTTTTGCTGGTACAGGCCCCACATCACGCCGCCCAGGCCCGCCAGCGCACTGCCCACCACGAAAACACCCACAAACAGGCGTTGAATGCGGTAGCCCAGCGACTCGACCATCTCCCGGTCCTGAACGCCTGCACGGATCAACAGGCCAATCTTGGTGCGGCCGAGGACCCACATCTGAAGCGCCAACACCGCCAAACCCACCACCACCGCCAACAATCGGTATTTTTCAATCGCGGCGTCGCCCCACAGCACCGAGCCACGCATGGCTTCGGGCAAAGGCAAGGCGATCTGCAGCGGCCCCCAGATGACCTTGATGAGTTCCTCACCAATGATCATGCCGCCCATGGTGATCAAAATTTGCTTGAGGTGCTGGCCATACACCGGCCGAACAATGAAACGCTCAAAAGCCAAACCCAAGGCAGCGGCAACAGCCATAGCGATCAGCATCGCCGGCAACACCGCCACCATGTTGCGCCACCACTCGCCCGAGCCCGTCCAGTCGCCCATGGCGCCCAGCACGCTGGTGGCCACAAAAGCGCCCAGGGCAATGAAAAGACCGTGGCCAAAGTTCAGCACGTCCATCAGGCCAAACACCAGCGTCAGGCCCGAGGCCATGATGAAAATGATCATGCCCATGGCGAGACCCGCCACTGTGAGCGTGAGCCAGGTCGAGCCCGAACCAATCAGGGGAAACGCGAACAAGGCCAGCACCGGCACGAGCAGCAAAGGACGGATGTCCACTTCTTGAAACAATTTCATATAGCCAGCCCCAACAAGGATTGCTGCAAAGCTGAGTTCTCGGCCAGCGCCTGCATGCGACCCGCATGCACCACCCGGCCGTTGTCCATCACGGCCACGGTGTCACCCAACTGCTGGGCAAAGTGGATGTTTTGCTCCACCAGCAAAATCGTCACGCCGCTGGTCTTGAGCTGTTGAAAGGCTTCGATCATGTTCTGAATGATGGCCGGGGCCAGGCCCTTGCTGGGCTCATCAATGATCAGCAAATCACGCGGCTCCACAATCGCCCGCGCCACGGCCAACATCTGTTTTTGTCCACCCGACAATTTACCCGCCGGGTGATTCCAGAATTTCTCCACAGGTGGGAACAGTTTGAAAATCCACTGAAGCCTGGCTTCGTCCATCTGCGCCGCATGCTGGGCGCTGCGGGCGGCCAGCAGCATGTTTTCCTTCACCGTCAGGTCTGAGAAGATGCCCATGTTTTCGGGCACATAGGCGATGTTCTTTTGCGCAATGGCCGGTGTGTTGAGTGCCGTGATGTCTTCACCTCCAAAGGTGATGCGCCCTAGCGAAGCTGGCCACAGGCCCATGATGGTGCGCAGCGTGGTGGTTTTCCCCGCGCCGTTGCGGCCCAAAAGCAATGTGAGCTCGCCACGCGGCACGACGATGTCCACCCCGTGAAGGATGTGGTACGACCCGATGTGCGTGTGCACGCCTTCGAGAGTCAACAGGTTATTGATCATGCAGCCACCTTCGCCTTGCCCAGGTAAGCCTCTTGCACGATGGGCGATGCAATCACCCCATTGGGCTCGCCATCGGCCACCAGCGTGCCGTTGTGCAGAACAATGATGCGGTCGGCCAGCTCGCGCACCACGTCCATTTTGTGTTCCACCAACAAGATCGTTTTGGTTTTGTCTTTTTTCAGTTGGCGAATCAAGTCGAGGATCACCGGCGCTTCATCATGGCTCATGCCGGCAGTGGGCTCGTCGAACATGTAGACCGCCGGTTCCAGCGCCATGAGCAGCGCCACTTCGAGCTTGCGCTGGTCGCCATGTGGCAGGCTGGCCACGGGGGCGTTTTGCTGCGCGCTCATCGACACGGATTGCAAAATCTCCAAAGCGCGCTGGGTCAAGGCCGCATGATCGCTCCAGATGCTCCACAGGTTCAAGCCCCGGCGGTGTGCGCCCTCTTTCGTGGCCTGCACCGCTAGACGCACGTTCTCCAGCACCGACAGGTTTGGGAATAAATTGGTCAACTGAAAGGCCCGACCCAAGCCAGCACGGGTACGCGCCGATGCAGGCCAGCCGGTCAATTCACGCCCATTCAGGTGTACCGAGCCCGCGGTGGCAGTCAGCTGCCCCGAGATCAGGTTGAAATACGTCGTTTTGCCCGCACCGTTGGGGCCGACGATGGCCGTGAGCGTGCCGGGTTCGAAGCAGCACGAGACCGCGTTCACGGCCACATGACCGCCAAACCGCACGGTCAGGTTATGGGTCTCAAGCATCAGCGTTTGTTGCGGATCGGCACGTTCATTTCTTCAGGCTTGATCTCCCGGATCAGCTCGGGCACACCCCACGCAAATGCCGGATCGACCTTGATCTTGAAGTGGTACATGCTTTGCATGGCTTGGTGGTCTTCCTTGCGGAAGGTCATCTTGCCTTTGGGCGTGTCAAAACTCATGCCTTCCATGGTGCTGATCAGCTTGTTGGTGTTCGTGTCACCATTGGTTTTATTCAATGCCGTGACCAAAGCCATGGCGGCTGCAAAACCCCCAGCAGTGAAAAAGTCCGGGGGCGACTTGAACTGCTGGTAATGCGAGGCCACCATGGCGTCGTTCACCGGGTTCTTGGGCATTCCGAAGTAATAGTAAGCTGCGCCTTCCATACCGGGGAACTGTTTGTAGGCCACCATCGCGGGCAGGATGTTGCCACCAGTGGCGATCTCGATGCCGTGACGATTCAAGTCCATATCGGCAATCTTGAAGGGGTTGCCACCAGCCCAGATGATGAAAATGATCTTGCGGCCAGGCAGGCCCTTGAGTTTGTCGATCATGCGCTGCGCACCGGCGGTAAAGTCGGTGGTGGCAGGCGGCAGATATTCTTCATGCACCAGCTTGGCTTTCTTCACCGAGTCCCTGAAGGCCTTGACGCCGTCACGCCCAAAGGCCGAGTCTTGGGCCATGGTGACGATGCTCACACCGTCTTTGTCCACCGCCACAGCGTTGGCAATCGCGTCTTGGCTGCTGTTGCGGCCGGTGCGAAAGATGTATTTGTTCCATTTCTCGCCGGTGATGGAGTCGGCCACGGCAGGCTCGACCAACAAAATCTTTTTGTACTCCTCGGCCACAGGCAGCATGGCCAAGGCCACCGGCGAGGCGGTTGGGCCCACCGCCAAGTCCACTTTGTCGTCGCCATAAGCAGCGGCCAACAGGTTTTTACCCAAGTCTGGCTTGCCCTGATCGTCTTTTTCGATCACCACGATCTTGCGGCCATTGATGGTCATGCTGCCACCTGTGGCGTAATTCAGACCCATCATCAAACCGGTTTGGGTTTGCTTTCCATAGGCCTCGAGAGGGCCGGTCTTGCTGTAAATGTGAGCAATCTTGATGTCTTTGCCTTGGGCCCATGCGGCCGGCATCAAAACGGAACAGGCGGCCAGTGCGGCCCAGGAAATGAGGTGTCGACGGAACATGCGATGGTCTCCTTGAAAGTCGTCCGCTGGTTTGCGGCGCTCTTTGTTTAATGCACATTGCATGCCAATCACAACGCCCAAGACAAAGTCACGCAAACCCTTGTGAAACCTGAAGAATGCGTCCGACAGATAAGCTCATGAACTCAAGTGTTTGAAAAAAATACACCAGCATTGTCTTTAAAAAATACATGTGTATTTAAAAAACACAAGTCACAAGAGGCATTGGTACAGTTTGGCACGGGATATACCCAACAAATGGGCTGCCGCAGCCTTGTTGCCCCGGGTTTGGATCAAAGCATCCTGCACAGCCTTCAACTCCAAGGCACGGATGCGCGGTGCCAAAGGCCACCTCTCGCCGGACGGGTCCGCATCCGACAACATCAGACCCATAGGGGCAGGCACCGAAGAGTCGACACGGGCGGGAACAATCTGACTGAGGCCGGATTCACGCAAAACACTTTCGACCGATGAGGCGTCCACACTACCCGATTCACAGCGCAACAACAACTGCTCGATCACATTGCGAAGTTCACGGACATTGCCCCGCCAGGGTTGCGCTGACAGCAATGCGACCGCTTCGCTCTTGAACTCTGGTTGGGGCACTGCACTGCGCAAAGCCAACTCCTCCGACAACACCTCGACCAAGTTGGGAATGTCAGAGGCCCGCTCGCGCAAAGCCGGCACTCGAAGTGGCAGCACATTGAGTCTGTAAAAAAGATCCTCGCGAAACAAGCCTTCGCGCACCAGCTTCCCCAAATCACGGGATGTTGCCGCGATCACCCGCACATCAAAAGTTACCAATTGATTGGACCCCAAGGGTTCGATTTCACCCTCCTGCAAGGCACGCAACAGCTTCGCCTGCAGGCCCACAGGCATGTCACCGATCTCATCCAAAAACAAGGTACCACCGTCGGCCAGCTTGAATTTACCGTCACGCCCTTTGCGGTCAGCCCCCGTGAAAGCTCCGGGGACAACACCAAAAAATTCGGCCTCCAGCAAAGAATCGGGCACTGCCGCGATGTTGACGCTGACCAAAGGCCCCCTGGCTCTTGGCGAGCTGGCATGGATGGCATGGGCCAACAACTCTTTGCCGGTACCTGTTTCTCCCAAAAGCAAAACAGGACTGTGTGTTTGGGCCGCTCGCCTGGCTTGGCGTTTCAGGTCGGACACAACCGCACTTGCGCCCACAAAACTGGCAAAACTGTAGCGGGCTTGACGCAAGGCAGGCCCTGTTTTGCGCTGTGCGGCCAGCGCATTGCGTGCTTCGTCCAACTCACGTTGCATCAAGGCAAATTTGGCCATCAGGGGTTGCAAATTGGTTTCGGGCTGATCAAACAACACCACACCCAATGCCCCAATGACCAGCCCGGCTTCATCACGCAAGGGGAACCGGCTGACCAAAAAAGTTCCAGCCCTGTTGGTCAGCAGATCAATGAGTATGGGTTTACCCGTTTCCATCACTTGGCCCATCTGGGTGTTTTGTACCACCTCCACCACTGGCCTTCCGACAAAATCTTCCTCTTTTTCGAACCCCAAGGCGGGCAGGTACCTGCGGTAATGGTCATTGATCCAAACCACGCGTCCGGACCGGTCCACCAAAAGCATTCCCTCACTGGCGTTGGCAAACACATCAAACAGTGAACGAGCTGCCAAGCTCAAAATGCTCTGACCATCGGTGGGTAAGCCGGTCAAATATCCTAAACTGTCAGACCCCATACAGAAACTCCATCCACGGTGCCTTGAACAAATTTCAATTGCAATTAATTTTGATTATTTAAATGAAAAAAGAAGTTTTCAAACCATAAAATTTAACCTTCGGTGCAACCAATTCAACACGGGTGATGAATGAATTTTGAAGACTACAAAGGCCACATTTACCTGATCGATGACGACCCATCCATGCGCAGAAGTCTGGCCTTCAGTCTCAGTTCGTTGCGTTACTCCATCCAGAGCTTTGAAAACCCCAACGCTTTTCTGAGAGATGCACTGCTCATCAGCCCTGCTGTCATTTTGCTCGATAACCGAATGCCCGAAACCAGCGGCTTGAGCCTGCAAAACGAATTGATATGCCAAGGACGCGAGACGCCTATCATTTTCATCTCAGGCGAGAGTCAACCCACCGAAATCATAGAGGCTTTGAAAAAAGGGGCTGTTGACTTCTTGCTGAAACCTTTCGGGCTTCATGCGCTTGTTCATGCGATCGATTTAGCCTTGAAAAAAGACAAAACACGTCTTGATCAGCGAATGAAGACCGAAAAGGCGCAGAAGCTATTTTCCAGTTTGACCGATAAAGAGCGTGAAATTTGTGCTTGGATGATCAAGGGCTACGGCAACAAGGAAATTGCCAGCCTGAACGGCTCTGCAGCTTCAACCGTCAAACTTCACAGAAGTCGGGTTCTGGAGAAAATGGGGTGCACTTCCCTTTCTGAACTGATGGACTTGGCCATGGATGGTGATCGCCGAATTTTGAATATTTTTGAGAAACCCGACAGCGCAACAACATGACGACGTACGCGGCAACGGTGACTGTCCAACACGGGGGCTGCTGACATCGGCCTGAACAGCCAGCACTGAGCATGGTCAGCACCACCTCGGTTCAGCCTGTGACGCTGGCTTGATGCCCCTGCGCATGAACCGATCTGACCTCAGGGGTTAGCCGGCCGGTTCGGTCAACAAACACCCTGGTCTGCTTCGAGGGTGACGCCAGGGCCGTGACGTGCACCTCACCAAAGACCTCCATGCCGCCGTGGGCGCTTGGTGATGGTCTGACCGCAGATGGGGCGAGTGTGGCAAGAACGCAAGTGGCCAGGATCGTCCAGCCACTTTTTTTGAGCATCTCTTTTCGCTTTGGACACACCATGGCACTGAATGCACAGAAGGAATGAATCTGATCAGTGACAATAACCCGGGATTTCTTTGCTGGACCTGCAAATGCAAAACTGGCGAACCTAAATTTTTCACAATAGATCGGATGGATGCCATGACTCAAACGACCGAATTCGCCCCTGGCCTGACCATTCAGGGTTTTGCTCCCCCCCTCAGACTGTCCCAATTCAAGCTGATCGTTTTCGACATGGACTCGACCTTGATCAACATCGAATGTGTGGACGAAATCGCAGATGCGGCTGGACGCAAGGCAGAAGTGGCGGCGATCACGGAAGCGGCCATGCGTGGGGAAATCACCAACTACAAAGAGAGCTTGCGCCAGCGCGTGGCGCTGCTCAAGGGCGTGACCGTCGCCCACATGCATGAGGTGTTGAGTGCGCGACTGCGTCTGAATCCAGGTGCGGCAGATTTGGTCAGGGCCTGCAAGGCTTCGGGCATGAAAGTTCTGTTGGTCTCGGGCGGCTTCACCTATTTCACCGACCATGTGCGCGATGTCTTGGGCATCGACTGGACACGCTCGAATGAACTGGAGCTAAAAAATGGCGTGCTGACCGGTCGCATGGTGGACCAAGCCTGGGGCGACATTTGTGACGGCGATGAAAAACGCAGAACCCTTTTGGACACTTGCCAAATGATGGGCATCACACCAGACCAAGCCATTGCCATGGGCGACGGCGCCAATGACTTGCCCATGATGGGCGTGGCGGGCTTGTCGGTGGCTTACCACGCCAAGCCCAAAGTGCGGGAGCAAGCCATGGTGGCCATCCATGAAGGTGGCTTGGATCGACTGCTGGAAGTTCTCACACACTAAGCGCCTGTCTGGCAGTTGCGGCCTTTGCAGACCAAAACTCAGGGTTTTTGGCCCGCCAAAAGCAAGGCCAAACCCACGTCGTCCAGCACGGGCACTCCCAGCGCTTGGGCTTTGTCGAGCTTGCTGCCCGATTCAGCCCCGGCAACAACATAGTGGGTTTTTTTGCTGACCGAACCGGCCACTTTGGCGCCCAGGGCTTCTAGTTTTTCCTTGGCCTCGTCGCGGCCCATGGTTTGCAGCGTGCCGGTGAGCACCACGGTGATGCCCGCCAAGGGCATTTCGGTGGGGGCCAAAGCCTCGCCTTCGGGCCAGGTGACCCCCGCATCGCGCAGGGCTTGCACCACTTCGCGGTTGTGTGGCTGATCAAAAAAGGTGCGGATGCTGTGGGCCACCACAGGGCCCACATCGGCCACTTGCAAAAGCGCGTCTTCGCTGGCGACCATGATGGCGTCGAGTTGACCGAAATGGCGGGCCAGTTCTTTAGCCGTGGCCTCGCCCACATGCCGAATGCCCAAGCTGAACAGAAAGCGTCCGAGGGTGGTGGATTTGGACTTTTCCAAAGCCTCGAGCAAGTTGACAGCAGATTTTTCGGCCATGCGGTCCATGTTGGCCAAGCGGTCGAGCTTCAGGTGGTACAGATCTGCCAATGTGTTGACTTGGGCCGTGTCCACCAGTTGGTCCACCAGTTTGTCACCCAAGCCGTCCACATCCATGGCGCGGCGATGGGCAAAGTGCCAGATAGCCTGTTTGCGCTGGGCGCTGCAAAACAACCCACCCGTGCAGCGGTGATCGGCTTCGCCCTCTTCCCGCTCGGCCAGACTGCCGCACACGGGGCAGTGGGTCATCATGGTGAACATGGGGGCTTCAGGCGAACGGTGGTCCAACACCACCGACACCACCTCGGGGATCACATCGCCTGCCCGGCGTACGATGACGGTGTCACCCACCCGCACGTCCTTGCGTCGCGCTTCGAGTTCGTTGTGCAACGTGGCATTGGTCACCGTGACCCCTCCCACAAACACGGGAGCCAATTTGGCCACAGGGGTGAGTTTGCCGGTGCGGCCCACTTGCACATCGATGGCCAGCACTGTGGTCATTTCTTCTTGCGCGGGGTATTTGTGCGCCACGGCCCAACGCGGTTCGCGGGTCACAAAACCCAAGCCGACCTGCAGCGACAGGTCATTGACTTTGTAGACAACGCCGTCGATGTCATAGGGCAAGGCATCGCGTTCGGCGGCCACGCGCTGGTGAAACGCCACCAGCCCAGCAGCACCTTGCACAAGCGCTGTTTGGTCGGCCACCGGAAAGCCCCAAGCCTTGAGTTGCATGAGCATGTCATAGTGGGATATCCACTGCGGACCGCCTTCGTGAGCGGGCGTGATGTCACCCAGGCCATAAGCAAAAAAGCTCAGCGGTCGTTCAGCCGCAATGCCCGAGTCGAGCTGGCGCACCGCACCAGCCGCCGCATTGCGCGGATTCACGAAGGTTTTTTCGCCTTTGATGCCTGCGGCGATGCGTTGGCGTTGGCGCTCATTCAGGGTCTCAAAATCGTCGCGGCGCATGTAGACCTCGCCGCGCACTTCGAGCACGCTGGGGGCGTGGGTCGGCAAGCGCAAAGGAATTTGCCCGATGGTGCGGATGTTGATGGTGACGTCTTCGCCGGTTTCGCCATCGCCTCGGGTGGCCGCTTGCACCAGCAAGCCGCCTTCATAACGCAAGCTCATGGCCAGACCGTCAAATTTAAGTTCGCCCACGTAGTCCACAGGCGGGTCAGACGCGCTCAGGCCCAACTCTTTGCGAATCCGGGCGTCAAAGGCCTCGGCCCCGCTGGCTTCGGTGTCGGTCTCGGTTCGGATGCTGAGCATGGGCACGCGGTGCTTGACTTGGGCAAACGCGTCCAAAACCGCTCCGCCGACACGCTGGGTGGGCGAGTCGGATGTCAGCAGTTCGGGGTGCGCCAATTCCAGGGCTTGCAGCTCGCGAAACAGACGGTCGTATTCAGCGTCGGGAATTTCGGGCCTGTCCAGTGTGTGGTAAGCATGCGCGTGGTGGTGCAGCTGGCGGCGCAGGGCTTGAGCCTGTGCGGCCGGAGTGTCGGCAGGTGTCGAAGCCATCGATGATTCGGCATGCAAGTCATCAAAAAGGCCTGGCGTGTTGGGACTCACGGCTTTGGGGCGCATTCAAGAGAACAGGCGACGCGCTTGTGGCGATCCGGCTGACAGCTCGCGAGAGTCCAGCGCGTCGTACAGCTGCTGCAAGTCCAGACCAATCTGGTCGAGCGTGGCTTCACTGAGCACCTGGCCTTCGCCATCGGTCACCACACCGTCCATCTGTGCAGCCAGCGACACAGCGGCTTCGCGCAAGCGGAGATAAGGCTGCTCTTCGCGGGCGGTCTGGGGCACATCAAGGCTCAATGCAAAAGAACGAATGGCCGACAGATCTGGGTCTTCGGCCATCGCTGCATGGGTGTCAAAGGTGAGTGAAAGCACTGCCGGCAGGCCTTGCACCAAAGCAGGCAAAACCATCCGACCGGGTATGACACCGGGAACAAAATTCAAGCGCGCGGCGTGCTGATGAATGTAGCCAGGACTCCAGGCTGCGGAGCGGGCACACAGCGTGAAGCTAAGCTGGGCGTCGTGCACGCTGGCAAATTGGTCCAGCTCTTTGGCGCGGGCCACCTCTTCGAGCATGTCACTGAAGCTGGCGCTCCCCCCTATGGCATCTGCAAAAGCCTGCGTTTTGACCACGAATTCAGAAAACTCGATGTTATTGAGCGCACCCACACGGTTGGCCAGCTGAACCCCCGCCTGAAAGGCGTTGTAGCGCCGCCCAGCGGCCAGGGTTTCCCACTGTCCTGTTTCTTGCACAAGGCCCTCGACAGAAAACAACTTGGTGCCCACCCGGCGCGTGTTCGGCAGGGCCGCCAAGGCCGCATCGCCCGATACGGGTTGGTCCACCTCGACTGCAGCCAACACGTCGATTAGCGCATCGAGTTGGGTTTTGCGATCGAGCGGGCTCAGGTGGGAGAAGGAGTCTTGCAATACCGGCTCAAGAGGCTCGTTCATGCTGCCCGGAACAGCGGAATCAGCGTCAAGTACAGGTTCTATGGCATTCAAAGCCGACTCGACCGCAGGTTCGCGATGGGGGTCGGCTTGGCGAGGCGCGTTTTTACGTGAAGTCCAGTAGTTGTAGACCACCACGGCACCCACAGTGAGCCCCCCGATGACGGCTAGACTCCATTGCAATGAGCTCATCGATTCCAAGATAAATTCCTCAGGCCACATCGGCCAATGAGACTGCAGATTCCATGTCCACAGCCACGATGCGTGACACGCCCTGCTCCTGCATGGTCACGCCGATCAACTGCTCGGCCATTTCCATGGCGATCTTGTTGTGGCTGATGAACAGAAACTGGGTCTCTTTGCCCATGCCCTTGACCAGCTTGGCATAGCGCTCGGTGTTCGCGTCGTCCAGCGGCGCGTCCACCTCGTCAAGCAAGCAAAACGGGGCGGGGTTGAGTTGAAAAATCGCAAACACCAGCGCAATCGCGGTCAGGGCTTTTTCGCCACCCGACAGCAAGTGGATGGTCTGGTTTTTCTTGCCTGGCGGCTGGGCCAGCACTTGAACACCCGCATCCAAAATCTCGTCGCCTGTCATCACCAAGCGCGCATTGCCGCCCCCAAACAACTCAGGGAACATGCGGCTGAAGTGCTCGTTGACGATCTTGAAGGTGCCGCCCAACAATTCGCGGGTTTCGGCATCAATTTTCCGGATCGCATCTTCCAGCGTGTTCATGGCATCGGTCAGGTCGGCGCACTGGGCATCGAGAAAGGTCTTGCGCTCACGCGAGGTGCTGAGCTCTTCCAACGCAGCCAGGTTGACAGGGCCCAAAGCGTTGATTTCACGGTGGATGCGGTCGATCTCGCCTTGCAGACCGGTCACGCGCACCTGGCCAGCTTCAATCGAAGCGGCCACGGCCACCAGGTCGGCCTGCGCTTCGGCCAGCAGCTGGGTGTATTGCTCAAGACCCAGGCGGGCGGCTTGTTCCTTGAGCTGCAAGTCGGTGATGCGCTGGCGCAGGGGTTCGAGTTCGCGCTCGAAGCTCACGCGGCGCTCGTCGCTGGCGCGCAGTTTGGCTGTCAGGTCGTCGTAGGCGCTGCGCCGTGCGGCCAGGGCTTGCTCGCGCTCGAGCTTGACGGCCAGCACGTTTTGCAGCCCAGCTTGGGCAGCGGCATCGGTCAGGCGGCTGAGTTCGTCACGGGCGCGTTGCATTTCGGCGTCGATGCTGGCCACTTGCTGCTGGGCGGTCTCAATGGTGCGGTTCAGTTCGGCGCGGCGGGCGTCCAGGCTGCGCTGCGAGAACTGGGCCTCTTGGGCACGGCGCTCCAGGCTGCGCTGCTGTTCGCGGCACTCGGCCAGTTTGCGCTCGGCCCCAATCACGCGTTCGTCCAGCTGGGCGTGACGCTCTTGCGTGTCGGCCAGTTGCATGTCCAGTTCTTCAAAACGGGCTTCTGCGGTCACACGGCGCTCTTGCAGCTCGTCCAGCAAAGCCTCGATTTCGGCCAGGTCGTTGCTGATCTGTTCACTGCGGGCACGCGTTTGCGCCACCAACTGTGACAAGCGCAGGGTTTCGACCTGCAGTTCGTGGGTGCGCGACTGGCTTTCGCTGGCTTCGCGGCGCACAGAGATGAGGCGCTGTGAGGCGTCGGCGTAGGCCGCTTCAGCACGCACCAAAGCGCTGCGGCTTTCTTCCGAAATCAAGGTCTGGGCGCGCAGCTGCTTTTCCAGGTTCTCAATCTCTTGGGCACGGCCCAGCAAACCGGCTTGCTCGGAGTCTTGCGCATAGAAAACCACGCTGTTGAGTTGAACCGCATGACCGGCTTGCACAAACAGGGTTTCACCCGCTTGCAGCTGGCCACGCCAAGCCAATGCGTCCTCGATCTGGGGCACGGTGTAGCAGCCTTGCAGCCAGTCGGCCAGCAGGGCCGACAAACCGGCATCGTGCACACGCAGCAAGTCCGCCAAGGGTTTGCACTCCGCGGGCATACCGCTGCGCGGCGCGGCCTTGGCCGCCACAGGCGGGCTGAAAAAGCTCAATTTGGCGGGTGGCGCGTCATTCGCAAATGCGCGCACCATGTCCAGTCGTGACACTTCGAGCGCCGACAAGCGCTCTCGCAAGGCGGATTCGAGGGCGTTTTCCCAGCCGGGTTCGATGTGGATGCGGCTCCAAAGGCCTTCCAGACCGTCCATGCCGTGCTTGGCCAGCCATGGCTTGAGTTTGCCGTCGGTACGGACTTTTTCTTGCAGGGCCTTGAGCGCCTCGATGCGGGCGCTCAGATCGGCCAAGCGGGAGGACTCATTGTTCACGGCGGATTGGCGGGTGCGGCGGTCTTCGTCCAGGGCAGGCACCTGTTCTTGCAGGTCTTGCAGCCGGGCCTCCGATTCAGCAGAAAGAGCTTCGGCCTCGGCCAGCTGTTCTTGCAACTGCTGCAGGCGTGCTTCGTCGGGAGCGGCCAAGGCATTGCGGTCGGTCAGCAGGCGCTCGCGGCGGTTGTCAAGCTGCCGCGCTTGTTCCTCCACGTTGCGCTGGTCCGCGGCGAGCACGCCAATTTGCTGCTGAACCTGCACCACAGTGGCACGCTGGGCAGTGGCATCGTTTTGCGCTTTGCGCAGGGCTTCTTCCAAATCGGGCAAGGCCATGGCCTGGTCTTCCACCTGCGCGGCCAGCGTCAGGCTCTGGTCTTCGGCCGTGGCCGCTTGCTCGGCGATGGTTTCCAGCTCAGCTTGCGCGTCTTGGCTGCGGGTGCCCCATTGCGTGGTTTGCTCCACCAACTGCTGCAGGCGTTGCTCTGCGCGTTGGCGGCCTTCGACCACAAAGCGGATTTCCGCTTCGAGCTTTCCGACCTCGGCACTGGCTTCGTACAGTTTGCCTTGAGCTTGGTTGACCTCGTCACCAGCGGCGTAATGCGCCTGGCGGATGGTTTCCAAATCGGCTTCGACGTGGCGCAAATCGGCCAAGCGCGATTCCAGTGCAATGACCGCTTGGTCAACGTCCGTCTTGATGCGGCCTTGGTCAGCCTCAGCGTCGCGTCGCTTCAAAAACCACAACTGGTGCTGTTTGAGCGAGCTGTCGGCCTGCAGGTTGTTGTAACGCTGGGCCACTTCGGCCTGCTTTTCCAACTTTTCCAGATTGGCGTTCAGCTCGCGCAAAATATCGTCGACCCGTGTCAGGTTCTCTCGGGTGTCGGACAGACGGTTTTCGGTCTCGCGGCGGCGTTCCTTGTATTTGGACACGCCTGCAGCTTCTTCCAAAAACAAGCGCAACTCTTCGGGGCGTGACTCGATGATCCGGCTGATGGTGCCCTGGCCAATGATGGCGTAGGCGCGGGGGCCTAGGCCCGTACCCAAAAAAACATCCTGAACGTCTCGGCGGCGCACCGGCTGGTTGTTGATGTAATAACTGCTGTTGCCATCGCGGGTCAGCACGCGCTTGACGGCGATTTCAGCAAACTGGCCCCACTGGCCACCGGCGCGGTGGTCGGCATTGTCAAATACCAGTTCCACGCTGGCGCGGCTGGCGGGTTTGCGGGTGTTGGTGCCGTTGAAAATCACGTCCTGCATGGACTCGCCACGCAATTCGGACGCTTTGGACTCGCCCAGCACCCAACGCACCGCGTCCATGATGTTTGATTTGCCGCACCCGTTGGGCCCCACCACGCCCACCAGTTGGCCAGGCAGCAGGAAGTTGGTCGGTTCGGCAAATGATTTGAAGCCGGAAAGCTTGATGGAATTGAGGCGCACGGTGGTTTTTTTCGTGGTCAGATCGGTTCGAGATCAGATGGTTGGGCCAGCTCCAATGGCCAACACCGTTCAAAACGTCAATATTACCCGACAGACATGGTGAAAAACGTGCTGACAAGCCCAAGGCGCAACGCAGGCCCATCATCCCGGATAATTGCGGGATGAATCCCCTTCTCGCCAAGCTGCAACCCTACCCTTTTGAACGGCTCAAGCAGCTGTTTGCCAGCGTCACACCCCACCCCGACCTCAAGCCGATCAGCTTGGGCATTGGCGAACCCAAACACGCCACACCGGCTTTCATTCAGGAAGCGCTCAAGGCTGCGGTGGCCACCGGTTTGTCGGCCTACCCGGCCACGGCGGGCGAGCCCGCCTTGCGAAAAGCCTGTGCGGCTTGGCTCAAGACCCGTTACGCCCTGACACTCGACGCGGCCACCCAATTGTTGCCGGTCAACGGCTCGCGCGAGGCCTTGTTTGCCCTGACGCAGACTGTGATCGATCCCACCCGACCCGGCGCGACGGTGGTCAGCCCCAACCCTTTTTACCAAATTTATGAAGGCGCTGCCTTGTTGTCGGGCGCCACGCCGTATTACGTGCCCAGCAACCCAGCGCGCAACTTTGCCAACGACTGGGACAGCGTGCCAGCCGAAGTCTGGGCGCGCACGCAGCTTTTGTTCGTTTGCTCGCCCGGCAACCCCACGGGCGCGGTCATGCCGCTGTCTGAATGGCAAAAGCTGTTTGATTTATCGGACCAACACGGTTTTGTGATCGCATCGGACGAGTGCTACAGCGAAATTTATTTCCGCGAAGAAGCGCCTTTGGGGGGGCTGGAAGCTGCCCACCAACTGGGCCGCACCGACTTCAAACGCCTGATTGCCTTCACCAGCCTGAGCAAACGCAGCAATGTGCCGGGCCTGCGCAGCGGTTTTGTGGCAGGTGATGCCGCCATCATCCAACAATTTTTGCTTTACCGCACCTACCATGGCAGCGCCATGAGCCCGGTCGTCCAAGCGGCCAGCGTGGCCGCCTGGGGTGACGAAGCCCATGTGGTGGACAACCGCAACCAGTACCGCGCCAAGTTCGCTCAGGTCACGCCCGTGCTGGCCCAGGTGCTGGATGTGAAACTGCCCGACGCCAGTTTTTACCTTTGGGCCGGTGTGCCTGTCGGTTGGCAAGGTGACGACGAGGCCTTTGCCAAGGCGCTTTACGAGGCCGAAAGCGTCACCGTGCTGCCAGGCAGCTACCTGGCGCGGGATTTCCAAGACTCAAATCCGGGCCAGGGCCGCATCCGCATGGCGCTGGTTGCCGAAACCGCCGAGTGCCTGGAAGCGGCAGAACGCATCGCCCGCTTCGCGCACGCCCACCCCAGCAAAGTCTGAGCCATGAACACCATCACCACTTGTCACGATACCATGCGCTTGGCAGAGCAGTTGATCGCCAAGCCGTCCGTCACGCCCGATGATGCCGGCTGTCTTGACCTGATCGCCGATGCTTTGAACCCCTTGGGATTCGTCTGCGAATTCATGGACTCCGGTCCCGACACTTTCCGCGTGCGCAACCTGTGGGCCAAACGCGCAGGCACCTCTGGTCAGACCTTGGCTTTTGCCGGGCACACCGACGTGGTGCCCACCGGGCCACTCACGCAATGGGACAGCGACCCCTTCACCCCCACGCACCGAGATGGCAAGTTGTTTGGCCGAGGCGCGAGCGACATGAAAACGTCCTTGGCGGCCATGGTGGTCGCGGTGCAAGAGTTTCTGACCGCCAATCCCCAACCCGCTTTGGGCATCGCCTTTTTGCTGACGAGCGACGAAGAGGGCCCAGCACTCGACGGCACCGTGGTGGTGTGCAAAGCGCTTCAGGGCCGTGGCGACGCGCCGCAGTTTTGCATTGTGGGCGAACCCACCTCGGTCCAACAGACGGGCGACATGATCAAAAACGGTCGACGCGGAACGATGAGCGGCAAGCTCACCGTCAAAGGTGTGCAAGGCCACATCGCTTACCCTCACCTGGCCGACAACCCCATCCACCGGCTGGCCCCCGCGCTGGCAGAGTTAGTCAGCATCCGTTGGGACGAAGGCAATGCCTTCTTCCCGCCCACCAGCTGGCAGGTGAGCAACATCCACGCGGGCACAGGCGCGAGCAACGTGATCCCTGGGGACTGCGTGGTGGATTTCAACTTCCGCTTTTGCACCGAATCCACACCCGAGAGCCTGCAGCAACGCCTGACGGACGTGCTGGACAAACAGGGCCTGCAGTACGATTTGAAATGGACCATCGGCGGCCTGCCGTTTTTGACCACACCGGGCAGTTTGGTCAGAGCCATTCAACAAGCCATCACCGACGAAACGGGCTTGACCACCGAGCTGTCCACCACAGGCGGCACCAGCGACGGCCGCTTCATCGCACAGATTTGCCCACAAGTCATCGAGTTCGGCCCGCCCAACGCCACCATCCACAAGGTCAACGAGCATGTGGCGCTGAGTGACATCGCGCCGCTCAAGGCCATCTACCGCCGCACGCTGGAACACCTGAACGCGGGCCTGTCCGCATGAGCGCCTTGACCCTGTCGGGGTTGATCGCGGCATCGGCCGAGCGGCTCACACAAGCGGGTGTGGCTTTCGGCCACGGCACCCAGAGCGCCTTTGACGAAGCCGTCTGGCTGGTGCTGTGGCGTTTGGGCCTGCCGCTGGACACCGACTTGGACGCAGTGAAAAGACAGGCCGTGACGCCCGAGCAGCAGGCGGCTTGCGCTGCACTGATCGAAGAACGCGTTGTCACCCGCAAGCCCGCCGCTTACCTCACACAAGAAGCCTGGTTGCAAGGTGTATCGTTTTACATCGACGAGCGCGCCATCGTACCGCGCAGCCTGATCGCCGAAGTGCTGGCCGACGGCACGATCGACGCCTGGCTGAGCGACCAGACCACCCGCGTGCTGGACCTGTGCACCGGCAACGGCAGCCTGGCCGTGTTGGCAGCACTGGCCTGGCCCGAGGTACACGTCACCGGGGCGGACATTTCGGATGATGCACTGGCCGTGGCCGCGATCAACGTGGCGCGGCACGCGTTGCAAGCGCGCGTCCAACTGGTGCACAGCGATGGCCTGCGTGCATTGCCGGGTCCGTTTGACCTGATCCTGTGCAACCCGCCTTATGTGTGTCAAGCCAGCATGGACGCCCTGCCCGCCGAATACCGCGTTGAACCCGAACTGGCGCTGGCGGGCGGCATCGACGGCATGGACTTTGTGCGGCAACTGTTGAAGGATGCGCCTGGGCGCATGAGCGAACACGCCGTCTTGGTGCTGGAGATCGGCAACGAGGTGGACCACTTCATGGCCGCTTTCCCCGAAATCGAAGTCGCCTGGCTGGACACCAGCGCGGGCGACGATCAGGTGCTGCTGATCTCCCGCGAAGCCTTGCTCAGCTTGTAAATGCCCGCCCTGGTGGCCTGGGAAACGACCTAATTTTCAACGCGCCACCTCACCGACACACACATCGGCGAAAATGGTGGGTTGTGCTTTTAGAGGTCAGTCCCTCCAAACTGACCCTGCTCCCCATACCGGAAACCGTTCCGGATACTGCTTTTCATGATCAATCTTAAAAACGTCACCCTCCGCCGAGGCACCAAGGTGCTGCTGGACAAAGCCTCTGTCACCCTCAACCCGGGCGAAAAAGTCGGTTTGGTTGGGCGCAACGGGGCGGGCAAATCCACCTTGTTTGCGTTGTTCAACGGCAGCTTGACCGAAGACGGCGGTGATTTTGAGATGCCACGCCAATGGCGCATGGGCCAAGTGGCACAAAACATGCCGGAGACCGACCAGGCCGCCTCTGACTTTGTGCTGGAAGGTGACACCCGATTGGCCGAGTTGCGCCAGCGTCTGGTCGCGGCCGAAGCCAGTGGCGACGGCATGGAAATGGCCCACGTTTACACCGACTTGGCCGATGCCGGTGACCACGACGCTATGCCCCGCGCAGAAGCGCTGATTTTGGGCTTGGGCTTTCGGGTGGACGAGCTCAACAACCCTGTCAACAGCTTCTCGGGCGGCTGGCGCATGCGCTTGCAGCTGGCCCGTGCGCTGATGTGCCCGTCTGACATTCTTATTCTGGACGAGCCCACCAACCACCTGGACTTGGACGCCCTGGTCTGGCTGGAGGCCTGGTTGCAGCGCTACACAGGCACGATGATCGTGATCAGCCACGACCGCGAATTTCTGGATGCCGTGACCGATGTCACCTTGCACATCGACCACGCCAAACTCACCCGATACGGCAGCAACTACAGCGGTTTTGAAATCTTGCGGGCACAGCAAATGGAGCTGCAACAAGCTTCGTTTTCCAAGCAGCAAGACAAGATCGCCCACCTGCAAAAGTTCATCACCCGCTTCAAGGCCCAGGCCAGCAAAGCCAAGCAGGCGCAAAGCCGCGTCAAGGCGCTCGAGCGCATGGAAAAAGTGGCCCCGCTGCTGGCCGATGCCGAGTTCACCTTCGGCTTCAAAGAGCCCAACAACCTGCCCAACCCGATGCTGGCCATCAGCGACGCGAGTTTTGGCTATGTAGTGGACGACGAGCCCAAAGCCATCTTGCAAGGGGTGAGCAAATCAGTGTTGGCAGGCCAGCGCATCGGCATTTTGGGAGCCAACGGGCAAGGCAAATCGACCTTGGTCAAGACCATCGCCCGCACCATGCCGCTGCTGGCCGGTACGCTGACCGAGGGCAAGGGGCTGAACATCGGTTACTTTGCTCAACAAGAACTCGATGTGCTGCACCCGAACGACAACCCGTTGGAGCACATGATTCGCCTGGCCAAAGAGCTGGGCAGCAACGAGCCCAGCCGCGAGCAGGACCTGCGCAACTACCTGGGCACATTCAACTTTTCAGGCGACATGGTCAAGCAGTCAGTGGGCTCCATGAGCGGTGGCGAAAAAGCCCGGCTGGTGCTGGCCATGATCGTCTGGCAAAGGCCCAACCTGCTGCTGCTGGACGAGCCTACCAACCACCTGGACTTGGCAACCCGAGAGGCGCTGTCCATGGCGCTCAACGAGTTCGAAGGCACCGTGATGCTGGTCAGCCACGACCGCGCCTTGCTGCGCGCCGTGTGCGACGAGTTCTGGATGGTGGGCCGAGGCAAAGTCGAGCCCTTCGACGGCGATCTGGACGACTACCAGAAGTACCTGCTGGAAGAATCCAAACGACTGCGCGAAGAAGCCAAAAATGCAACCCGTGATGCTGTGGTCACGGCAACTGCGGCACCGGCAACGGCTCCAGCGGCAAACACCCGCGAGCAGCACCACGATCAAAGCCCTTCGAGTGCTGCACCTGAGCCCGCGCCTGCATCAGCAGCCGCAGACGCTGTTGCAGTCAAGGGATCAAGCTCGGCCGTCAAGCAGACCGGCTCAACCGGACTGAATGGCGCCGAGCAGCGCAAACTCGACGCCCAAAAACGCCAGCAACTGGCAGCGCAAACCCGCCCACTCAAGCGCGAGCTGGAACAAAACGAGGAGCGCATGGCCAGCATCGAAGCTGAAAAAAACCGATTGGAAGCGCTGCTGACCACCCCTGTATCCCCTTCCGAAATGGCCGATGCGGGTCGACGTCTGAAAGCCTTGTCCGACGAAGTGGCGACCTTGGAGGAGCGTTGGCTGGAGCTGATGTCTTTGCTCGAAGAGACCACATCGACAGCGCTTTGACACGTCGCACATGAACCCCAAATGCCGGAATTTGCCATCTGGCATTCTTTTCGCCACGTCAAGCGTTGGCGTTGACAACTTGGCCAGCGCCAGCCTGAGAACTGACTGCGTCAAAAAAATAATTGGCCATGAAAAAAGCACTTTGAACCGAAGTTCAAAGTGCTTTTCAATTTGGTGGGACCAGCGGGGGTCGAACCCACGACAAACGGATTAAAAGTCCGCTGCTCTACCAACTGAGCTATGGTCCCTTTGCTGCGGTGCAGTGCACTCAGGCAAGCTTCAAATTATAGCGTCATTTTTTCCCCTTCTCTGGGGTAGACGCTAAAAAATTCAATATTTCTGAAGCTGCACACATGCCAAACGTAGCCGTCACACTGACCACTGATCCGTAGCCGTGGCAGTTGAGCGAGCCGTCGCTTTCCAAGTCGCACGAGGCATCCGGTGGGGCCACGGCTTCGCGGCTGAAGACACCTTGAATGCCCATGCTTTTGTCGCCCCTGGCGGCACCATGGTGTTTGCGCAACCGGTACCTCAACTGCGCCAGCAAAGGGTCGTGGGTGATGCGCGACAGGTCGTCCACATCGACCTTGTGCGCCAGGCGTTTACCGCCAGCGGCCCCCACCGTGATGAAGCCCACGCCTTCACACAGTGCCCATTGGGCCAGGCTGACTTTGGCCTTGACCTGGTCACAGGCGTCAACCAGGGCATCGGGCATGCAGGGCAAAAGCGCAGGCCAATTCTCAGGGCTCACAAAATCGTCCACGACATCGACTTGGCATTGCGGGTGAATCAGGGCAATGCGTTCTTGCATGGCCAGCACCTTGGATTGGCCCGTGGTGTTGCTGAGCGCGTGGATTTGGCGGTTGATGTTGGACTCTGAAATGTGGTCCATGTCGATCAGGGTCAAACGCGCCACGCCGCTGCGAGCCAGGGCTTCTGCCACCCAAGAGCCCACGCCACCGATCCCCACCACCACGACATGCGCTTGCCGAATGCGCTGCGCACCGGTCACCCCATACAGGCGTTGAAGACCGCCGAACCGACGGGTGTCGTCGTCTGTTTCCATCTGTGGCATTTGGCTCATGGACTGGTCTTGCAAAAAATGAAGCGAAGGCGAAGCGCGAATGAGAGGGCTCAAACCTCGCGCATTTGCCAATGCAAAGCGGCCCAAGCCCCTGCAAAGATGCCCAGCACCGACAACAGGCTGCCCAAGCTCAAGGTCGACAGACCACTCATGCCCTGACCCAGAGTGCACCCCATCGCCAGCACGCCGCCTGTGCCCATGAGCGCGCCACCGACCAAATGCCGAACCAAATCGGCTCGGTCGGTGAAGCCCTCCCAACGAAAGCTGCCTTGCTGCAATGCGCTCAGGCAAGCCCCTACCAAAACACCGGCCACCGTGACCATGCCCAGGGTCAGCCGTTTGCTGCCGTCGCTGTAATACAGCAGGGCATCGAGCCAATAGCCTACAGGGGCCGTGAAGCTGAACGATTCCATGCGGCCGCTGTGGGTGGCAAGAAACACTGGCTCCAGGGTTTGCGGGTGTTCAGGCAGAAAACCCATCACGCCGCTGACCCACCACAGTGCCACCACCAGCAAGCCAAGACCCGCACCCGTGACCCAGTTGAACACCGAGTGGAAACGGCGATCTTTGACGACCCACCCCAGCAAGAGCAAAGACACCAGCGCTGCGCTGATGCCCAAGCCCGTGCGCAGGTCCAGCACACCCAAAGCAGACAACCACTGCCCGACAAAAGGGCCGTAGGGCAAATCAATGGCCACCGTGTCTAACCCGTGCACGCGCCACACCGCCGTTAAGCCGCGCATGGCCGCCAGCGCCGAGACCGCCATGGCCAGCAAAACCACCAGGGATTTGAGGTTGCCGGCCGCCAGACGAACCAAGGACTTGCTGCTGCAGCCCGACGCCAGCACCATTCCGGTACCGAACATGGCACCACCGAAAAGTGCCGACAGCCACGCCAATCGGGTAGAAGCGTAAATGGTGTTCAGCGGACTGATCCAGCCGAGCCAGGCCATCAAGCCAAAACCGGCCGTGGCCACCGCCACCGCCAGTGCCCATTGCCGCAGCCGAGTGGCGTCGCGCATCACCACCCAATCGCTGATGGCACCCATGGTGCAAAAGTGCCCCCGATGAATCAATACCCCCGCCATCAGCGATAAGGCGAAGCTGGCCCCCTGAACCTGGTAGACCAACTGCTGGACTTCATCCTCGGAAAACAAAACCATCGGATGTCAGCGCAGGCGGCTCAGGCGCTCGCGGGCGGTGCCCGCCGTTTCGGCCTGAGGGTAGGCGGCAATCAAATCTTCCAGGGTTTTACGCGCCGCCTTCATGTCCTTGAGTTCAATCTGAACATTCGAGATGGCCAGCATGGACTCGGCCGCACGCGGGTGATTTGGCGCCATGCTCAGCAGCTTTTGAAAATTTGCCATTGACTCTTTGTAAGCCTTGTTGGCGTACTGGGCGTTGCCCAGCCAGAACAAGGCCGAGGGCACATAGGCGCTGGCCCCATGACGCAAGACAAAGGATTCCAGTGCAACTTGGGCAGCAGCAAAGTCCGCCTGCCGAAACAGCGCCATGGCTTTGTCATGGTCGGCTTTCTCGACAGGGTCAACCATCACCTCGCGGCCATCGATGGTGGCGGGCACAGGCTCGAAGCGGCGCAAGCGGGCGTCGACCGCGCTGAGCACGTCTTTTTGACGCAACTGCAATTCAGTCAGGTCACGCGCCAAGCGCTCCTGTGCGCCCAAGCTTTGCGCCAGTTCTGATTTGAGGCGGTCGATTTGGCCTTGCAAATCCAGCAGCGCACTACGCATTTGGGCAGTGGCCTGGTTTTGGGATTGACTTTGAGACTGCGCGTTTTGCTCGATCAGGGCGCGGGTGGCGTTTTGAGACTGCTCCAGACGCTGGCGCAAATCAAGGATGGCTCGACGCGCTTCGTCGTCACCGCCAAACAAGGCCGCTTGCGCTGGGTTGGACAAACCCGCCAAGCCAAGGGTCAGCGCCATCACAGCACTGCGCCAGACGGATCGATCGTGTTGCATGGCAGACCTCAATAACGGATTTCAACGCGGCGGTTTTGTGCCTGATCGGCCTCAGAAGCGCCG
Organism: uncultured Burkholderiales bacterium; assembly: GCA_903932865.1. Classification (GTDB taxonomy): domain Bacteria; phylum Pseudomonadota; class Gammaproteobacteria; order Burkholderiales; family Burkholderiaceae_C; genus Limnohabitans_A. The sequence goes on along the minus strand of CAIZHQ010000015.1, from coordinate 185,105 downwards.
TTGGCCAAGGGCTTTTCCTTGCCAAAGCTCACGGCTTCCAACTGCGATTCGGGCACGCCCAGCAAACTCAGCGCCTGGCGCACCGCATCGGCGCGCTTTTGGCCCAAGGCCAGGTTGTATTCACGGCCACCACGGTCATCGGTGTGTCCTTCCAGATTGGCTTTGCGCTGCTTATTGGCTTGCAAAAATTGGGCATGCGAAGCGATCACGGGACGGGCTTCAGGGCGAAGCACAAAGCTGTCGTAGTCAAAAAACACCACATGGGCAATGCCAACAGGGCCTTGGCCTGCCGCGGTTTGGCCGACAGACACAGCCGCTACGCTGCTGGTTGTTTGAGCGCCACCTTGTCCAGCAGCAATGCCTTGAACGCCCACGCCGCTGGCGCTGGGCTTGGCCGACTTGTCTTCCACGGGCACGTCATCGAGTTTGACGCCAGAGGCGCAGCCCGCCAGGGCCACCGAGACCATCAACACCGACCAGAAATGCTTTTTCATATTCAACCTCATGGATAAAAACGGATTTTAAATTCAGAACTCAGGGACGCACCGGGCCCCAATGCGGTTCGCGGATGTCGCCGCCTTGCACAGCCAAGCGGGCTTTGATGCGCCCATCCAGTGTGGTGGTCATCAAGGCTTCACCGCCTTGTTGCGTGGCGTACACCAGCAAACGGCTGTTGGCGGCAAAGCTGGGCCGCTCATCGGCGTTGGTGTCCGTCAGCGCCGTGGCCTGACCCGTGGCCAACTCCATCAGGTGCAAGCGAAAACCTCCAGGCAGGCGAGAGACATAGGCCAACCAGCGGCCATCGGGGCTGATGGCCGGCGAGATGTTGTAGTTGCCTGAAAAAGTCACCCGGTCAGCAGGACCGCCCTGTGCGGGCATTTTGTAGATTTGAGGGTTGCCACCCCGGTCGCTGACAAAGTACAAGGTGTTGCCATCCGGTGAAAAAGCCGGTTCGGTGTTGATGCTGCCCGAAGTCAGGCGCTGAGGATCTCCGCCTTGCAGGGACACCCGATAAAGCTGCGAGCCCCCCTCGCGGCTGAGCGTGGCCACAATCGATCGGCCGTCAGGGGCCCATGCCGGTGCGCTGTTGGAGCCTTTGAAGTTGGCCACCACCCTGCGCTGACCACTGGCCAATTCGTGCACATAGACCACGGGCTTGCGTGACTCAAAAGACACATAGGCCAGTTGGGTGCCCGTGGGCGACCAAGAGGGGGAAATGATGGGTTCTGGACTGCTGAGCGCAGAGCGTGCGCCCTCCCCGTCGGAATCGGCAATCCACAGGTTGTAGCGGCCACTGGATTTGGTCACGTAGCTGATGCGCGAGGTGAACACACCGGGGGTGCCCGTCAGCTGCTGGTACACCCAATCGGACACACGGTGGGCCGACAAACGTAAATCTGCAGCGCTGACGTTGTCCTTGAAATCGGACTTTTCCTGTCCCTTGACCGCGTCCCACAATCGGGCCCGGACATCGAAGCGGCCGTTTGCCAAGCGCGTGACCGATCCCGCCACCAAGGCCTCGGCCGACAATGGCCGCAGGACCGACCAGTCTGGGCGGCTCATCTCGTCGAGCGCCAGACTTTCTGCAGGCAATGGCTTGAACTGGCCGCTGCGGGCCAAGTCGGCTTGCACAATCTGAGAAATCTTCTGGCCGGCCTGGGCTTCGCCCTTGAAAGGCGCCACCAGCACGGGCAATTGGGTCAGACCCACGCCCGTGACTTCGACACGGAACTGCGCCAGCGCGCTGCTGGCAGCCAACAACATCCAGAGCCAGATCAACGGCGAACCCAGACGGCGGACAGGTGTGCAAAACAGGTTCATGTGCATCAACAGCAGATCGTTACGAATCAAAACGCCAATCGTACACTGTAAGGACCGTTTTTTCACCGATGAGCGCACGCAAGCGCCCAACACCGCATCGCAGAGCGCATGGAGGCAGACCGGCCTCTTAGAATAGCCAAATCCATGTCTGAAGCCCAAACCGCACCCACAACGCCCACGGGCATCCACCCTCAGCCTGGCATTGCCCAGCGTTTGTTGCGCCTGAAACCCTATTTTTGGCGACAACGCAGCGTCTGGCTGCTGGCCATTGGGGCCACTTTGGTCGCCGCCTTGACCGAACCCTTGATTCCTGCCCTGTTCCAGCCTTTGCTGGACAACGGTTTCGCCGAAAACAGTTTGCCCTTGTGGTCCATTCCGCTGGTGGTCATTGGCCTTTTTGGCCTGCGCGGTCTGGCGCACTTTGTGGCGCAGTACGCTTTGGCGCGTGTGACCAATGACGGGATGGAAAAACTGCGCAACGACTTGTTTGCCAAACTGGTGCGGGCCGATTTGTCGCTGTTCAGTCGCCAGTCGGCCAGCGCCTTGTCCAACACCGTGGTGTACGAGGTGCAAATTGGTGCATCGCAGCTGGTGTCGGCCTTGATCGGCTTGACCCGCGACGGCTTCACCTTGCTGGCCCTGATTGGCTATTTGATGTGGCTGAACTGGCAGCTCACGTTGGTGGTGTTCACTGTGGCTCCCGGCCTGAGCTGGATCATGAAAGTGCTGTCTCGCCGCTTGTATGGGCTGACCAAGGAAAGCCAGAAAGCCACAGACGATCTGGCCTACGTGGTGGAAGAAAACGTGCTGGCCCACCGCATGGTGCGGCTGCACGGGGCCCAGGCGCAACAAATGGGGCGCTTCAATGGGCTGGGGCAGCGACTGCGGCGCTTGGCCCTCAAATCCACAGTGGCCTCGGCCGCCATGACCCCGCTGACGCAAATCATGGCGGCGATTGCCCTGTCCTTGGTGCTCGTGATTGCGCTGGTTCAGAGTCGCGAAGCCGGATCGGGGACCACGGTGGGCAGTTTTGTCGCCTTCATCACCGCCATGTTGATGCTGATCGCACCCATCAAACGTCTGGCCGACGTGGCCAACCCCATCACGCGGGGCCTGGCTGCGCTGGAGCGTGGCTTGGCCCTGATGCACGACGCGCCCGAAGAAAGCCAAGGCCAACATCAAACACAGCGGGCCATCGGCGCCTTGGCGTGGCAGGACGTGTCCGTGCAGTTCAATCCGGACGGTGCGCCCGCATTGGCGAACATCCATCTGAGCGTGGCGCCGGGCGAAACGGTGGCCCTGGTGGGCACTTCCGGGGCAGGCAAAACCACGCTCATCCAACTGTTGCCGCGCTTTTTGAGTCCGACCACTGGCCAAGTACTGCTCGATGGCGTGCCCCTGCCGCTGTGGCAGCTGGACAGCTTGCGCAGCCAGTTGGCCATGGTCAGTCAAGATGTGGTGATGCTCAACGACAGCTTGGCGGCCAATGTGAGCTTGGGCCACTCGATCGACCGCGACAAAGTGCAGCAATGTCTGGAAGCGGCCAATTTGTGGTCCCATGTGCAAACCTTGCCCCAAGGCATGGACACCGATTTGGGCCACAACGCCAACCAACTCTCGGGGGGTCAGCGCCAGCGCCTGGCGATAGCCCGGGCCTTGTACAAGGATGCCCCCATTTTGATTCTGGACGAGGCCACATCGGCCCTGGACAACGAATCCGAACGGCTGGTGCAGGACGCCCTGCAAAAACTGATGAAGGGTCGCACGACCATGATCGTGGCACACCGACTGTCCACCATCGAGCACGCCGACCGGGTCATCGTGATGGAGCGTGGGCACATTGTCGAGCAAGGTGCACCCGCCGAGTTGCTGGCCCGCGGTGGCGCCTATGCGCGACTGCACCACAGAGGAGAATGGACCCCTGAACTGCAGGCCTGAGTGGCCTTAAAGCAGCACGATGTCGTATTGCTCAGGCCCCAAGGCAGCTTCGACTTGGAGTGAAATGGGCTTGGCAATGAAGTCCGATAAACCTGCCAAATGCTGGCTTTCTTCGTCCAGCAGCAAGTCAATGACCGCCGACGTGGCCAAGATGCGGAACTCGCGTGGGTTGAACTGACGCGCTTCGCGCAAAATCTCGCGCAAGATGTCGTACACCACTGAGCGCGGCGTCTTGACGATGCCCTTGCCCTGGCAACTCGGGCAGGGTTCGCACAACATGTGGGCCAAAGATTCGCGGGTGCGCTTGCGCGTCATTTCCAGCAAGCCCAATGAAGAAAAGCCCCCGGCCATGGTTTTGACGCGATCACGCGACAGTTGTTTGCGGAACTCGGCCAGCACAGCCTCCTGGTGCTCGGGGCGGGCCATGTCGATGAAGTCGGCAATGATGATGCCGCCCAAGTTGCGCAGGCGCAGTTGCCGGGCAATGGCCTGGGCTGCCTCCAAATTGGTTTTGAAAATCGTGTCTTCAAAATTGCGGGCCCCGACATAACCGCCCGTGTTCACGTCCACCGTGGTCAGCGCCTCGGTTTGGTCAATGATCAGGTAGCCACCCGATTTCAGTTCCACCCGCCTACCCAGCGCCTTGGCGATTTCCTCGTCGATGGCATACAGGTCAAAAATCGGGCGCTCTCCTTTGTAAAGCTGCAGGCGCTCGGCTGCTTTGGGCATGAACTCGAGGCCAAAGTCCTGGAGCTTGGCAAACTGCTCTTGCGAATCGATGCGGATGCTTTGCGTGGCCTCACCCACCAGGTCGCGCAACACGCGTTGCAACAGCGTCAAGTCCTGATGCAGGATGGAGGTGGGCGGCCGCCGCAAGGAGGCCTCTTTGATGCGGGTCCAGGTCTTGCGCAGGTAGGCGATATCGTCTTGCAACTCTTCATCGCTCGAGTCTTCGGCGTTGGTGCGCAAAATGAAGCCGCCCCCGGCGGGTCCGACCAAAGCTTGCACCCTTTGGCGCAGCGCATCGCGCTGCTCAGAAGGGATTTTTTGCGACACCCCGATGTGGTCGTCTTGCGGCAAAAACACCAGATGCCGACCTGCGATGCTGATCTGGGTGGACAGGCGCGCGCCCTTGGTCCCCATCGGGTCCTTGATCACCTGCACCATGATGGCACGGCCTTCGAAAACCTGCTTTTCAATCGGCACCAGCGGCAAGCCTGTGCGGGCTGAGGCGGCCTCGCCTTCGGTGTGTTTTTGCCAAACATCGGCCACATGCAAAAAAGCCGCTTTGTCGAGGCCAATGTCGATGAAGGCCGATTGCATGCCGGGCAGAACGCGTGCCACTTTGCCCAGGTACACATTGCCCACCAAACCGCGTTCCAGCGTGCGCTCGACATGCAGCTCTTGGACCGCGCCAAACTCGACCACCGCGACCCGTGTTTCCTGGGGCGACCAATTGACCAAAATATCTTGTTGCATGAAGGGCATCAAAAGGGGTGGAGTGAAAACAACAGACCGTTCGTCGCAATGCCGTGCGCCCCACGTCGGGGCCAACGGTCAACAGCGAACGCCCAGCAAGCGCAGCAAGGCAGCAGTCTCGAACAGCGGCAAACCCATGATGCCTGAATAACTGCCACGGATCTGTTCAATATGGGCAGCCGCCTTGCCCTGCACCCCGTATGCACCGGCCTTGCCCATGGGCTCACCTGTGGCCACATAGGCTTTGATCTGCGCGAGCGTCATGGGGGCAAAGCGCACCCAAGACTCGGAAACGGCGTCCACACGCCGAGATCCTTTTTGCACGGCGACAGCGGTCAAAACGCGGTGGGATTGGCCCTCTAGACGCTGCAAGATGCGCACCGCATCGGCTTTGTTCGTCGGTTTGCCCAATAGATCGCGGCCAATGCACACCGTGGTGTCGGCACACAAAACGGGCGCGGCAGGCAAGCCTTGGCGTTTCAAGCGCTGCACAGCGGCATCCAGTTTGAGGCCTGTGACCCGCGCCACATAGCGCGCAGGCGCTTCCGCGCCCCGAACATCTTCCAGAGACTCGGCGTCCTCTTCAGGCAAGGCCAGCAGCAGCCTGTGGGCCACACCCATCTGGTCAAGGAGCTGGCTGCGCCGAGGGCTTTGAGAGGCGAGGTAAATGAAGTCGCTCATTCGCGGTGGTAGGGGTGGTTGGCGTTGATGGACCAGGCGCGGTAGAGCTGCTCGATCAGCAGCACCCGGGCCATGGCGTGGGGCAAGGTCAGGTCAGACAAGCGGATGCGCTCGTGGGCCGTTTGACGGAAGTCAGGCTCGAGCCCATCAGGGCCACCGATCACCAGCGCCACATCGTCGCCAGCGAGCTGCCAACTGGTCAAACGCGAGGCCAATGCCTGAGTGGTCAAGGAGGTTCCGCGCTCGTCGAGCACCACGATGCGGGTACCGCGAGGAATGGCCGCTTCGATCCGCAGACGCTCGGCTGCGTAAAGGTTCGGCAGCGTTTTGGAGCCCCGGGGCTCGGTTTTCACGGCCTTGAGCTCGACCTTGAGCTCAGGCGGAAACCGTTTGGCGTAATCGTCCCAAGCGGTCTGCGCCCAGTCAGGCACGCGCAGGCCGACCGCAACGATCAGCAGCTTCATGCAGGATCAATCGGCTTTGCGGCGGCTGGCCGCTTGCACCGACTTGCGGACCGGTGCCTTTTTGGCGGCAGTCTTGGTCGCGGGTTTGCCCACCGTTTTCAAGGTGGGCTTGCTGGTGGTGGTGCTGGGTTTGGCCACGGACTTGGTGGCCCTCTGGGCCGCAGGCTTGGCGCTCGTTTTGGGGACCGATTGAACTGCTGTCTTGGCCGTTGTTTTGGCAGCAGTTTTGCCCGCGGGTTTTGGCGCTGATTTGGCGGCAGGCTTGCCGGATTTGCTCGGGGCCTTCAAGGCGGGCTTGGCTTTCGCGGCAGGCTTGGCACTGGTGGTTTTGCTGGTCGCTTTTTTGGCCACAGAATTCTTGATGTGGCCTTTGACTTCGGCTGTCGCCTCAGGCTTGGGTGCGCCAAACTTCAGACGCACCGGTGTTCCGCCCCAGATTTCTTCCAGGTTGTAGTAAGTGCGAATGGTGGGCTGCATGACGTGCACCACGGCTGGGCCGCAATCAACAATGATCCACTCACCGTTGTCTTCGCCCTCAATCCGGGGCTTGCCAAAGCCAGCGTTGCGCACTTTGTCACGCACGCTGGCAGCCAAGGCTTTGGTCTGGCGATTGGAGGTACCCGAGGCAATGATGACCCGTTCAAACAAGGAGGAAAGGTGCTCGGTGTCAAACACCTGGATCTCTTGGGCCTTGACGTCCTCCAGAGCGTCCACAATGCTCCGCTGGAGTTTTTGAATGTCTTTTTTGGCTGCGTTTTCGGTCATCAATAAGGCCTGTAAAGGTGGTGTTCGTGAATATAGCGCTCAACAGCGGGGGGAACCAAGCCTGTCAGGGCCTGCTTTGTGGCCGCAAGCGCACGGATGTCCGTGGCACTGTGGGGCATCAGTGGCATGTCCAGAGTGCGAATGCGCGCTTGCAGCGGGTCAGAAAGAGGTGGGCTTGTGGGTACCGTGCCTGATGGCTCGTTCCAAGCACGCACGGCCAGATCACGGCCTGCGGCGCAGATTATAGCGATGCGCCCGATTTCACCGATTTGGTGCCAGGACGGCAAGGACCGCCGCTGGTCGTCACCAATGAGCAAAAACAGCTGCGCCTGCGGGTATTCGGCATGCAGTTCATGCAGGGTGTCCACCGTGTAGCTGGGACCGGATCGGAAAATTTCTCGCTCGTCCACCACAACAGTCGGAAAATCCGCAAAGGCCAGTCGGGTCATGGCCACCCGATTGACGGCGTCAGACAACTGACGTGGTTTGTGCCAAGCATCACCCGTGGGCAGAACACGCACTTGCTGGAGTTGCAACTGCTCGATGGCCGCCTCCACCAAGGCCACATGCGCCAAGTGCGGTGGATCAAAAGCCCCTCCAAAAACACCCAGTCGCTGAATGTCAGCCTTGGCGTTGGGCATCGCACTCGGCAGCTTCAAACCCAGTCCTTGGGTACCAGAAAGTGGCTGAGCAAGCGCGCTTCGGGCGATCCCGGAGGATCCTGGCGCTGATAAGACCAACGCACTTCAGGCGGCATGGACAGCAAGATCGATTCGGTGCGCCCGCCCGATTGCAAGCCGAAATGAGTGCCCCGGTCCCAGACCAGGTTGAACTCGACATAGCGGCCTCGGCGGTAGAGCTGAAAGTCTCGCTCACGCTCGCCATAGGGCGTGTCCTTGCGGCGAAGCACGATCGGCATGTAGGCCTTCAGCAGTGAATCACCCACGCTTTGCAGCATGGCAAAACTCTGAGCCATGCCGAGCTCGGAAAAGTCATCAAAGAAAATGCCGCCCACACCGCGTTGTTCGTGGCGGTGCTTGTTGGAAAAATAGTCATCACACCAGGTCTTGAAGCGAGGGTGCAAACCCTCCCCAAACGGGGCCAACGCGTCCTTGCAAGTCTGGTGGAAATGGACCGCGTCTTCATCAAAACCGTAGTAAGGCGTCAGGTCCATGCCACCGCCAAACCAGGCCACGGGCGCCCTGCCCTCTGGTTTGGCCGCGATCATGCGCACGTTCATGTGAACTGTGGGGGCATAGGGGTTGCGGGGGTGGAACACCAGGGACATGCCCATGGCTTCAAAAGCGGACCCCGTCAGCTCGGGGCGGTGTTGGGTGGCCGAGGGTGGCAATTGCGACCCGGTCACATGCGAGAAACCACACCCGGCCCGCTCGAACACCGGGCCGCCTTCCAGAATCTGGGTGATGCCATGGCCCTGAAGTTTTTCACCGGGGTCTTTTTGCCAACTGTCGGACAGGAAGGCCGTGCCATCCAAATCCGTCAAGGCCCCGGTAATGCGGGCCTGTAGGCCTAGAAGATAATTCTTGACGGTGCCGAGTTCGAAACTGGTGCTCATGGTGGAGACAGAGGTAGTAAAGTTTTTAGGAAAGGGTCGTGGTCTCTGGCGGGGACGACTGAACGGCCTGAACAGGACGCCACGGGATGATGGGCCCCATCTGGTGCGCATGAAAGCCCGTCACCCCTGCATAGACTTGGGCCATGTGAGCGTAATCTTGCGCAACATCGCCCGTCAGATCGTAGAAATCAACGACGCAGAAGCGGCGCCGACCCCAGTCCAGCTTGACCAAGGCCAAGGGCACCTGCGCCCCGATGGCCAGTTGGTAAAAACCGCTGCGCCAGCCCGACGTATGGCTGCGTGTGCCCTCAGGCGCCAAACCAAGCCACAGAAATTGGTCGTTTTGCTTGTGTTGCACAAAAACATGCACCATCTGTCCAACCACGCCCTTTGAGGAGCTGCGGTCAATCGGGATGCCGCCCAGCCAGCGAAGCCAGGCACCGACCAATGGAAACTTGAACAACGAATCCTTGCCCCAAAAATGCACTGGAACGCCCAGTGCCCATTTGGCCAGCATGCCGATCGGGAAATCCCAATTGCTGGTGTGTGGATAAAAAACAGCCACGCCCTGGCGGGTCGGGAAACCCTCAAAGTCCACATGCCAACCCAGCAGTTTCAAGACCCAGCGGGCCAAGGGGGAGCCCTTGAAGGTCACGGGGTGGTCGGGCGGACTGCGCATGGCGAAAGTGTGGCTTCAGTTTTTGATGGCGCGGTAACCAATGTCTTGGCGCATCTGCATGCCATCAAAGGCAATTGGGATGGCTGTCTGGTACGCCTTTTGCTGTGCTTGCTTGACCGAGTCGGCCAACACCGTGACGCACAGCACCCGCCCGCCCGAAGTCAGGATTTGACTGTCTTGTTCGGTGGTGCCCGCATGAAACACCATGGCATCGTCCAAGTCCTTGGGCAGGCCGGTGATGACATCGCCCTTGCGCGGGTTGAGTGGGTAACCCGCTGCAGCCATGACCACGCCCAAAGCCACGCGCCGGTCCCATTCCATCTCCAATTGATTCAGGCCCTCGCCGGTCGCCGCCAACAGCACCTCCAAAAGATCGGACTTCAGGCGCATCAGGATGGGCTGGGTCTCGGGGTCACCCATGCGGCAATTGAATTCCAAGGTCTTGATGCGTCCGTGTGGGTCGATCATCAGACCCGCGTACAAGAAGCCGGTGTAAGTGATGCCGTCTTTTTCCATGCCCCGTATGGTGGGCAAGATGACCTCGCGCATGGCGCGGGCGTGCACCTCGGCCGTGACCACGGGGGCAGGTGAATACGCCCCCATGCCGCCCGTGTTGGGGCCCTCGTCGCCATCCAATAAGCGTTTGTGGTCTTGGCTGGTGGCCAGGGCTGCCACATTCTTGCCATCGCACAGCACCATGAAGCTGGCTTCTTCGCCTTGCAAAAACTCTTCAATCACCACGCGTGCGCCGCCTGCGTTGTGCGCCACACCCAGGGTGTTGTCCAGCAGCATGAAGTCTATCGCTTCATGCGCCTGGGCCAGCGTCGTGGCCACCACCACCCCTTTGCCAGCCGCCAGGCCGTCGGCCTTGACCACAATGGGTACGCCTTGGCGGTCCACATGGGCATGGGCCAGCGCCGCATCGGTGAAGGTCTCAAATTCGGCTGTGGGGATGCCGTGGCGCTGCATGAAGGCCTTGGAAAAAGCCTTGGAGCTTTCCAGCTGAGCTGCCGCCTGCGTGGGACCAAAGATGCGCAAACCGTGCGATCGAAAATCGTCCACAATGCCCGCTGCCAAGGGCGCCTCTGGCCCCACCAAGGTCAGACCGATGCCATTGTCCAAGGCCCACTGGCGCAGCAGTGCCCAGTCGGTGATCGGCACATTGATGAGGTTTTTGTCTCTGGCTGTGCCGCCGTTGCCAGGTGCCACATAAACCTGCTGAAGTTTGGGTGATTGCGCCAATTTCCAGGCCATGGCGTGCTCACGGCCACCATTGCCGACGATCAATACTTTCATCCAACTTCCTTAATCTGCAAATTCAGCGTTGTGGAACACATTTTGTACATCGTCCAAGTCTTCCAATATATCCAATAACTTTTGCATTTTGGCGGCCTCATCACCGAACAAAGACACAGAATTTTCGGCACGCCAAGTGACTTCGGACATCTCGGCCACCAGTCCAGCGGCCTCCAGCGCGTTTTTCACGGCCTCAAAATCAGCAGGTGCGGTCAAGACCTCGATCGCACCCTCTTCGTCAGAGAGCACATCTTCGGCACCGGCTTCCAACGCCACTTCCATGACCCGGTCCTCCGAAGTGCCAGGGGCAAAAATCAGTTGGCCGCAATGCTTGAACTGAAACGCCACCGAACCCTCAGTGCCTAAGTTGCCGCCATGCTTGCTCAGCGCATGGCGCATTTCGGCCACGGTGCGCACCCGGTTGTCGGTCATGGTGTCCACGATGATGGCCGCGCCGCCGATGCCGTAGCCCTCGTATCGGATTTCCTCGTAACTCACCCCCTCCAGATTGCCGGTGGCTTTGTCCACGTTGCGCTTGATGGTGTCGGCCGGCATATTGGCCGCTTTGGCTTTCTCGATGGCCAGGCGCAGCCGGGGATTGGCGCTGACGTCACCGCCGCCCGTGCGGGCCGCGACCATGATTTCGCGTACCACGCGGGTCCAGATGCGTTGGCGCTTTTCGTCTTGCCGCCCCTTGCGGTGCTGAATATTTGCCCATTTACTGTGGCCAGCCATCGAATATTCCTTGAATGTTGATTTAATCTAGAGGCCTGATTTTACTTTTCACTCCAGGGAGGAGATTTTCGATGGCTGATCCCATGTTGATTGCTCAAAATGCCCAAGCACAGTGTCACCTGCTGCCGGGTCTGGCCAACCGCCACGGCTTGATCACCGGGGCCACCGGCACCGGCAAAACCGTGACCTTGCAAACCCTGGCCGAAAACTTTTCGCGGATGGGTGTGCCGGTCTTCATGGCCGACGTCAAAGGCGATCTGACCGGGGTCAGCCAAGCGGGCAAGATCGGCGACAAGCTGGCCGCTGTTCTGAAAGACCGGGGGCTATCTCTGCCGACGCCCTTGGCCTGCCCCACCACTTTGTGGGACGTGTTTGGCGAACAAGGCCACCCGGTGCGCGCCACCATATCGGACATGGGCCCCTTGTTGCTGACCCGCATGTTGGGCCTGAACGACACGCAAGCCGGGGTGCTGAACCTGGTGTTCAAGATCGCCGACGACAACGGCTTGCTGCTGCTGGACATGAAAGACCTGCGGTCCATGCTGCAGTACGTTGGGGACAACGCCAAGCAATTCACCACCGAGTACGGCAACATCAGCGCCGCCAGCATCGGCGCCATCCAGCGTGGCTTGGTGCAAATCGAGACCCAGGGCGGCGACCAGTTCTTTGGCGAACCCATGCTCAACATCGAAGACTTCATGCAGACCGACGCGCAAGGCCTGGGGGTGGTGAACATCCTGGCGGCCGACAAGCTGATGAATTCGCCGCGGCTTTACGCCACCTTCTTGCTGTGGATGCTTTCGGAGTTGTTCGAGGTCTTGCCCGAAATCGGCGATCCGGTCAAACCCAAGTTGGTCTTCTTTTTTGACGAGGCGCACTTGCTCTTCAAGGATGCGCCAGCGGTGCTGGTCGAGCGCATTGAACTGGTGGTGCGCCTGGTTCGCTCCAAGGGCGTGGGGGTGTACTTCGTCACGCAAAACCCGCTGGACATCCCCGACAGCGTGCTGGGCCAGTTGGGCAACCGGGTGCAGCACGCCCTGCGCGCGTACACCCCGCGCGATCAAAAGGCCGTGAAATCGACCGCACAAACCATGCGCCCCAAGACAGGCCTGGACATCGAGGCGGCCATCACCGAGCTGGCCGTGGGCGAAGCCCTGGTGAGTTTCCTGGACGCCAAGGGCCGCCCCTGCGAGACCGAACGCGTGTTTGTGTTGCCGCCAGGCAGCCAACTCGGCCCCATCACACCTGCTCAGCGCCAGTCGCTGATTCAGGGCTCTTTGGTGGCCGGGGTTTACGAACAAGCCCAGGACCGGGAATCGGCTTACGAAAAAATCAAGAGCCAGGCCGCTGCATCTGGCCAAGCCAATACCAACAACCCTTTGCCAGGGCAAACCGCAACGGCGGAAGAGCCCGCCGGCGGTGGCCTGATGGGTGGGCTGTCTGACATGTTGTTTGGCAGCTCAGGCCCACGCGGAGGGCAACGCGACGGGGTGGCGCAGTTGGTGGTCAAAAGTGCCGTGCGCACTGTGGGCTCCGCCATTGGCAGGGAAATCGTGCGCGGCGTTCTGGGCAATTTACTGGGAAGTGGCCGACGCAGGTAAGGGCAAGTCAAAAGCCTCGATAAAAAAAAGGCCCCGAAGGGCCTTTGGGATGATCCCGCCCCAGGAAAGGGATCAGGAAGCGGACACGGGTGTTAATCCGCGGTCGCTTCCTCTGGCTCGGCAGGCTCCGAACGCGACGCGCGACTTTCCTTTTTCGGGTTGGGGGTAATGTCCAGCAACACCTCGTCCTTGTCGTCAATGTCCACCGTCAGGCGACCACCCTCGGTCAGACGCCCAAACAGCAACTCGTCGGCCAAGGCCTTGCGGATCGTGTCCTGGATCAGGCGCTGCATAGGCCGAGCGCCCATCAGCGGATCAAAGCCCTTCTTGCCCAAAAACTTGCGCAAGGCGTCGGTGAAGGTAACTTCCACCTTTTTCTCGCCCAACTGGGTTTCCAGTTGCAGCAAGAACTTGTCCACCACGCGCAGGATGATCTGCGCGTCCAAGGGCTTGAAGCTGACCATTGCATCCAAACGGTTGCGGAACTCGGGGGTGAACAGTCGCTTGATGTCGCCCATTTCATCCCCGGCCGCTCTCGGATTGGTGAAACCGATGGTGGCCTTGTTCATGGTCTCGGCCCCCGCGTTGGTGGTCATGATGATGATCACATTGCGGAAGTCGGCCTTGCGCCCGTTGTTGTCGGTCAATGTGCCATGGTCCATGACCTGCAGCAGCACGTTGAAGATGTCCGGGTGGGCTTTTTCGATCTCGTCGAGCAAAAGTACGCAATGAGGCTTTTTGGTCACGGCTTCGGTCAACAGGCCGCCCTGGTCAAAGCCCACATAGCCGGGGGGGGCGCCGATCAGGCGGCTCACGGCATGGCGCTCCATGTACTCGGACATGTCAAAGCGGATCAGCTCAATGCCCATGATGTAGGCCAGTTGCTTGGCCGCCTCGGTCTTGCCCACACCTGTAGGACCAGAAAACAAGAAAGAGCCAATCGGCTTGTCGGTCTTGCCCAGGCCAGAGCGGGCCATTTTGACTGCAGAGGCCAACACTTCGATGGCTTTGTCCTGGCCGAACACCACCGATTTGAGGTCGCGCTCGATGGTCTGCAGTTTGCTGCGGTCGTCGTTGGACACGTTGGCCGGCGGTATGCGGGCGATCTTGGCGACGATGTCCTCGATTTCGGTCTTGCCAATCGTCTTCTTGCGTTTGGATGGGACCTGGATGCGTTGGGCGGCTCCGGCTTCGTCGATCACGTCAATCGCCTTGTCGGGCAACTGGCGGTCGTTGATGAACTTGGCCGACAACTCGGCAGCAGCCTGCAAGGCGGCGATGGTGTATTTCACGCTGTGGTGGTCTTCAAAACGGCTCTTGAGGCCTTTGAGGATGTCCACCGTCTCGGACACCGTGGGCTCGACCACGTCGACTTTCTGGAAGCGGCGCGACAAGGCTGCGTCTTTTTCAAAGATGCCTCGGTATTCGGTGAAGGTGGTCGCACCGATGCATTTGAGCTGACCACTGGACAGGGCCGGCTTCAGGAGGTTGGACGCGTCGAGCGTACCGCCCGAGGCCGCACCCGCCCCGATCAAAGTGTGGATTTCATCAATGAACAAAATGCCGTTGGGCTTGTCCTTGAGTGACTTGAGCACACCTTTGAGGCGCTGTTCAAAGTCACCGCGGTACTTGGTGCCCGCCAGCAGTGCACCCATGTCGAGCGAATACACCGTGGCTTCAGCCAGGATGTCAGGCACGGTGCCCTGCGTGATGCGCCAGGCCAGGCCTTCGGCAATCGCCGTCTTGCCTACACCGGCTTCACCCACCAGCAGCGGGTTGTTTTTGCGTCGGCGGCACAAAATTTGGATCGTGCGCTCGACTTCGTATTCACGGCCAATCAGGGGGTCGATTTTGCCTTCTTTGGCGGCCTGATTCAGGTTGTTGGTGTATTGCTCCAGCGGCGAGGCTTTTTCGTTGCGTTCACCACCGCTGGCCTCTTCGGTTTCGGAGCTCGCAGGCGCATCGGACTTTGCCGCCTCGGGCGGATCGGTCTTGCGAATGCCATGGGCAATGAAATTGACCACGTCCAAACGCGTGATGCCCTGCTGGTGCAAGTAATACACGGCGTGTGAGTCTTTTTCGCCAAAAATTGCCACCAGCACGTTGGCGCCCGTGACCTCTTTTTTGCCGTTGCCTGTGGACTGCACATGCATGATGGCGCGCTGAATCACGCGTTGAAACCCCAAGGTGGGCTGTGTGTCCACCTCCTCCGTACCGGCGACCTGCGGCGTGTTGTCCTTGATGAAATTGCTCAAGGCTTTGCGCAAATCATCGATATTGGCCGCACATGCCCGCAGCACTTCGGCCGCGCTGGGGTTGTCCAACAGGGCCAGGAGCAAGTGCTCAACGGTGATGAATTCGTGGCGCTGTTGACGGGCTTCAACAAAGGCCATGTGCAAGCTGACTTCCAATTCTTGGGCAATCATGTGATTTCCTTATGCCTTGCTGAGTAAATGAGATGAATGGGAGGTGGGGGGCATACCGACTTATTCAATGGGTTCACTGACACATTGCAGCGGGTGACCGGCCTGTTTGGCTGCGTCCAGAACCTGATCGACCTTGGTAGCGGCCACGTCGCGCGAGTAAACACCGCAAACGCCTTTGCCATCCAAATGGATTTTGAGCATGATTTGGGTGGCCGCTTCACGGTCTTTGCTGAAAAACTCCTGGATCACCATCACCACAAATTCCATCGGGGTGAAGTCGTCGTTGAGCATCGCCACTTGGTACATCTGGGGCGGTTCTATTTTCTGAGCACGTCTTTCGAGGACCACGGCATCGCCGCCATCGGGCGCACGCGGGGTCACATTCGGCAGCGTGGGATTGGAGGGTTTTTTCGTTGCCATGAAATCATTCTATCGATGCTTTCAAGCCCTTTGAGCACGGGGCTTGAAAAGTCTTGGCTATCTGAAGCACAAATGCTTCACCCCGGGAAAACCTTACATTGACAAATTCGCCTTGAATTACTCAAACTGATCCGTCTGACAAAAAATACGGAGACGTCGTATGCCCAGTGGTACGGTCAAATGGTTCAACGATGCCAAAGGTTTTGGTTTCATTCAACCCGACGGCGGCGGCGCTGACGCCTTTGCCCATTTCTCGGCGATCCAGATGGAGGGCTTCAAAAGCCTCAAGGAAGGCCAACGCGTCGATTTCGAGCTGATCCAGGGCGCCAAGGGCCTGATGGCCGCGAACATCCAGGCCACCTCACATGCCCTGACGACTGCTGAGAGCCCAGCAGGCAGCCCATTGGCAAGCCATGGCAACCCCGACGACGCGCAAGGCCAAATTTCCAGTAACCACACCCCTTGACGCTCTGAAAAGCGGAACCTTTGAAGCTTTGGGCCTTGAAGTTTGGTGTGCAGGCCTGTCTGCCCCTTGCTGTTGCAGCGTTCGGGGGACGCTGGAGCTGACATCTGCGCGGGCTTATTCACCGGTTGTGCCAGCCTCCTGCTCAGCGCCACGCTGGCCAGGGGTTATGCTTGGGCCTTACAGCTTTCTTGCCCACAACCATGAATGCCCTCGTCCTCACAACTTATCGCTCTTTTTGCAACATTGCACGCGATCTTTTCAAGCTCAGCATTGAGTTCTGGATCGGCTGCAGCCTGCTGATGGCCGGTTCACTGGCATCAGCCCAAACAAACCCCGGACCACAATTGGGCCTGGCCCGCACGCAGCTGACGGCCGGTATGCACCGCTTGGATGTGCAATTGGCCCAAACCCCTGAGCAACGCCAGATCGGACTGATGTGGCGCAAAGACATGCCGGTTCACGAGGGCATGCTTTTCGTATTTGAACAGGCGACCACCCAGTGCTTTTGGATGCGCAACACCCTGATTCCTTTGACCGCAGCTTTTGTCGAGGACGATGGCACCATCGTCAACTTGGCAGACATGCAGCCGCAAAGCGATGACTCGCACTGCTCCAGCAAACCCGTGCGCTTTGTACTGGAAATGAACCAAGGCTGGTTTGTCAAGCGGCAAATCAAACCCGGCGCCAAACTCGGTGGCACCGTGTTCAACAAGCGACCAACTTGAGGGTCAAACGCCCCAGACCATGTCGGCTGAGTCAGCTGCGCAGTGTTTGAGCATCTTGAGCATGGGGCTCGCCCGTTGCGCAAGCCGCACCGGGTTCGGGGGCTCTCCATAGGTGTGTTGCAGGCTTTCTGTTGGCGCCAAAGCTCTTTGCGCGTCCTGGCTCCGCTGCAAACGAGCCGCTTCATCCTGGGCAACAGCCGATTCCAGCTTGGCAATGGCCACGGGCAGATCCTTCACCAAAATGATGCCTTTATCAGGGTCGTGTCCCAACATGATTTTCAACAGCCTGCGACCATCGTCCTCCAGCATGATGAGATCGCTGGTGGCTTGAGATTTGAACTTGAACAACATGGGCACTCCAGTCAGGAATGATTCAGCGGCCCACCGTCTCCACACCCTCGTCGTCAACGGCATCGCCCTGGATCAAGGCCTTGAGTTTATGGCTGGCATGGAAGGTCGCGACACGACGTGCATCAATAGGGATCAACTCTCCAGTGCGCGGGTTGCGACCGGGACGCGCGGCCTTGGTGCGGATCTGGAAATTACCAAAGCCAGAGATCTTCACATCGTCACCCGCAATCAGGCTGTCCACCATCAGGTCAAAGAACGCATCGACCATGTCCTTGGACTCTCGCTTGTTCAAGCCGATCTGCTCGAACAGCAAATCGGCCAGATGCGCCTTGGTCAGGGCCGGGGTTTCCAGGGATTCAAAACTGATTTGCATGGCACGCTCTCAGCTACGCAAACGCGCAGAAACTCGCTCTGACAGGCTGGCCATGACGGCACCCATGGTGGCTTCGATCTGGGCATCGGTCAATGTGGCCTCGTCACTATGCAAGCTCAAACGCACCGCCAGGCTTTTCTCACCCACCGCCAAACCGCCAGCGGCTTCGGCCTTGGGACGATAGACATCGAACAACACCGCATGACGCAGCAAACCCTGGGTCGGGGCGCTGTGGATGGCCTGCATCATCTGGGCGTGCGTGACCTGTTCGCGCACGATCACTGCGATGTCACGCTCCACCGCTTGCAACTTGGCCACGGGCTGGGCCACGGGCACGCTGCGCTGGGTGACCGCATCCAGGTCCAGCTCGAACACAACTGGCGCATGCGGCAAGTCCCAAGCCTGTCGCCAGCGGGGGTGCAATTCACCCACATGACCGATCACAACGCCATGCAGCAGCACTTGGGCCGAGCGGCCGGGGTGCAAGGCGGGGTGTTCGGTGGCCACGAAATCTGCCTGGGCCGGGGCCAGCAAACGTTCAACGTCGGCTTTGACATCAAAAAAATCGACCAAACGCGACTTGCCGGTCCAGTTCAGCGGCTCTAGCGGGCCCCAGGCCATGCCTGAAACCTTCACGGGCTGGTCGAAACCTTCCACTGTGGTGTCGTTACTTTGCACGGCGGCATTGCGCCAAAACACGCGCCCCAGTTCGAACACACGCACGCGATCGGCCTTTCTGTCGGCGTTGAACTTGACCACCTGTAGCAGCGAACCAATCAGACTCGAGCGCATCACGCTCATCTGGCTGGCGATCGGGTTGAGCAGGCGTACCGGGTCGGCGTTGCCCGCCAGACCACGCTCCCAGCTTTCTTCGACAAAGCTGTAGTTGATGGTTTCCTGGTAACCCAATGCGGCAATGGCGCGGCGCACAGCCGATGGACTGCGCTCTGTCTCTGGCCGCACCTTGGCGGTGATGGGGGCGAGCGGCGGGTTCGTGGGCAGGTTGTTATAGCCCACCATGCGGGCCACTTCCTCGATCAGGTCTTCTTCGATCTGCAAATCAAACCGGAAGCTGGGCGGCGTCACGGTGACGGTGCCCTCGCCTTCAGCCACTTGCAGACCCAGACCGCGCAAGGCGTCTGCGCACTGTTGTTGTGTGAGCGGCATGCCAATCACCTTGACCGCACGGGCCACTCGCAGTGTGACGGGCTTGATCGCTGGCACGTTCAGGGTCTGGTCATCGATGGGGCCGACCTTCGTCTCGGACGTGCCGCAAATGTCCAGCACCAATTGGGTGATGCGCTCGATGTGCTCAACCGTCATCTGCGGGTCCACGCCACGCTCAAAGCGGTGACCCGCATCGGTCGAGAAGTTGAAACGGCGAGAACGGCCGGCAATCGATGTGGGCCACCAGAAAGCGGCTTCGATGTAAATGTTTTGCGTGTCGTTGGACACGGCGGTGGCGTCGCCACCCATGATGCCGGCCAGCGACTCGACTTGGCTGTCGTCGGCGATCACGCCGACCTTGTCGTCCACAGTCACGGTGTTGCCGTTGAGCAATTTGAGCGTTTCGCCGGGCTGGCCCCAACGCACTTGCAGGCCACCGTGGATTTTGTCGAGGTCAAAAATGTGCGAAGGGCGACCGAACTCGAACATCACGTAGTTGGAGATGTCCACCAACGGGCTCACGCTGCGCTGGCCGCAACGGGCGAGACGATCCACCATCCACTGCGGGGTGTGGGCCTGGGTGTTGACGCCCTTGACCACACGACCGCTGAAGCGGCCGCACAGGTCGGGTGACTGGACATTCACGTCCAGCTTGTCGCTGACATGGGTGGCCACAACCGGAAACGATGGCGTCTTGAGTGGCGCACCGGTCAGGGCCGACACTTCACGCGCGATGCCATACACGCTCAAACAATGCGCCAAATTGGGCGTGAGCTTGAGCGTCAGCAAGGTGTCGTCCAGATTCAAATACTGGCGAATGTCCTGACCCAAAGGGGCGTCTGAGGGCAACTCCAGAAGGCCGCCGTGGTCATCGGCAATCTGCAACTCCTTGGCCGAGCACAACATGCCTTGGCTCTCGACACCACGCAATTTGCCGACCTTGATGACGAAAGGCTTGCCGTCTTCGCCGGGGGGCAATTCAGCGCCCACCATGGCGCAAGGCACGCGAATGCCCACGCGGGCATTGGGCGCGCCGCAAACGATGTTCAACAAAGCGCCCTGCCCCACATCGACCTGGCAAACGCGCAAGCGGTCGGCATTGGGGTGTTGCACAGCATCCTTGATCTCACCGACCACAATGTGGGTGAATGGCGGTGCCACGGGCTCGAGCTCTTCGACTTCAAGGCCAGCCATGGTCAGCGTGTCGGCCAATTGCTGGGTGGTCAGGGAAGGGTTGCAGAACTCGCGCAACCAAGATTCGGGAAATTGCATGACTCTTGTCTCGTTTATCGGACTTGGGAGGGAATTACTGGAACTGACTCAGGAAGCGCACATCTCCGTCAAAGAACAAGCGCAAATCGTTCACGCCGTAGCGCAGCATGGTGAAACGGTCCATGCCCATGCCAAAGGCAAAACCAATGAAGTGCTCGGGGTCGAGACCCATGTTGCGCACCACGTTCGGGTGCACCTGCCCGGAGCCTCCCACCTCGAGCCAGCGACCTGCCAGTGGACCGCTCGGGAACTGGATGTCGATCTCGGCGCTGGGTTCGGTGAAAGGGAAAAAACTGGGCCGAAAGCGCAGCACCAAGTCATCGCGTTCAAAGAAGGTGCGGCAAAAATCGGTGACCACCACTTTCAGGTCCTTGAAGCTCACATTTTCGCCAATCCACAGGCCTTCGCACTGGTGAAACATGGGCGAATGGGTGGCATCGCTGTCCACACGGTAGGTGCGGCCTGGGGCAATGACGCGGATTTCGGGCATCCCTTGACCCGCGTCGAGTTGGTTTTTGTAGCGTTTAACGTGTTGCACTGCATGACGGATCTGCATGGGGCTCGTGTGCGTGCGCAGCAAATGACCGCCTTCCACATAGAAGGTGTCGTGCATAGAGCGGGCTGGGTGGTCTTCGGGCGTGTTGAGCGCTGTGAAGTTGAACCAGTCGGTTTCGATCTCGGGGCCTTGGGCCACTTCGAAACCCATGGAGCCAAAAATGTTTTCGACACGCTCCAGCGTGAGCGAGACGGGATGCAAGCCACCCACATTGGCACTGCGGCCGGGCAACGTCACGTCCAGCGCCTCGGCTTTGAGTTGTGCTTGCAACTCGGCATCGGCCAGCGCCTGGCGTTGCGCGTTGAGCTCGGCCTCGATCGCCTGCTTGGCGAGGTTGATGGCGGCGCCTCGGGTTTTTTTGTCTTCCACGCTCAGTGCGGCCATGCCCTTCATCAGCTCGGTGATACGACCGGATTTGCCCAGAAACTGGGCTTTGGCGTTTTCGAGGTCAGCAGGTGTCAGTGCCTGTGCAAAACTCTGGCGGGCGGATTCAACCAGGGTGTCCAGCTCGTTCATGATGTGAATTTCGTAGATGACAAAATAAAAAAGGGATTGAAGCTTTTGTGAGCCTCAATCCCTTTGATCGAGTGCGTGGCACAGGCCCAAGGGCCCGTGTCACTCATGGACTCAAGCTGCAGCCAATTTGGCTTTGACTTGGTTCACGATGCCAGCAAAAGCGGCCTTGTCGTGCACGGCGATGTCCGCCAGCATCTTACGGTCGATTTCGATAGCAGCCTTCTTCAGGCCGTTGGCGAACTGGCTGTAGGTCAGACCGCATTCACGCGCAGCGGCGTTGATACGGGCAATCCACAACTGACGGAACACACGCTTTTTGGTGCGGCGGTCACGGTAGGCGTATTGGCCAGCCTTCATCACCGCCTGTTTGGCGATACGGAAGACGTTGCCGCGGCGACCGCGGAAACCTTTTGCAAGGGCCAAAACTTTCTTGTGACGGGCGCGTGCCGTTACACCACGTTTAACGCGAGGCATATTTATTCTCCTTGTTCGTCAGTGATTACAGGCCAGCCATGGGCAGCATCTGAGCGATGTGACCCATATTGGTCTCATGCACAGCGACTGCACCGCGAAGGTGGCGCTTGTTTTTGGTGGTCTTCTTGGTCAGGATGTGACGTTTGAAGGCTTGGCCGCGTTTAACGGTTCCACCGGGACGAACACGGAAGCGCTTTTTGGCGCTGCTTTTGGTCTTCATCTTGGGCATATTCATGCTCCTTTAATTGTGCTCGTGAGGCGTCTGCAAAAAATTTGCAGCCTTGTTGGCCCCGAGCCACTTTTAACAAAAGCCGCCCTCAGGCAGCTTTTGATTTAACCAGCCCGAAAGCCGGTCAAATTCTTTTTTTAAGCCGACTCAACAGGTGCAGAAGCATCTGAAGTCTTGCCACCCACAGCAGGCTTTTTACGGCCAGGCGCGATCATCATGATCATCTGGCGACCTTCCAGTTTGGGAAACTGCTCAACAACGATCGAATCGGCCAAATCATCGCGAATTCGGTTGAGCAGCGCCAAACCCAACTCTTGGTGGGTGATTTCACGACCACGGAAACGCAAAGTGATTTTGCATTTGTCACCATCGGCCAAAAACCGGCGAATGTTGCGCATCTTGATGTTGTAGTCACCGTCGTCCGTACCCGGTCGGAATTTGACTTCCTTGATGTCAATGACCGTTTGCTTGGCTTTGGCTTCTGCCGCACGCTTTTGCTCTTGGTACTTGAACTTGCCGTAGTCCATCAGTCGACACACGGGCGGACTGGCGGTGGCGGCAATTTCAACCAAGTCCACATCCATTTCGCCGGCAAGACGCAATGCCTCTGCAAGAGACAGAATGCCCATGGGCTCATTTTCAGGGCCGGAAACACGGACTTCTGGGGCCATGATTTCACGGTTCAAACGGTGTTTACGTTCTTCGCGTTGGCGACGATCACGAAATTCGGTAGCGATGACTCAATCCTTTACGGGAAAAACTGCAAAAAGCAGCCCATCCATCTTTGTGCCCACGGGCCAGAGCTTGTGGCGAAACTCACCTTCAGGCTTTAGAAGCGATGTCGGCAGCAATGAGTTCTATGAACGCATCGATCGACATCACACCAAGGTCTTTGTTACCTCGGGCGCGCACAGCGACGGTACCTGCTGCCTTTTCCTTGTCGCCAGCGACAAGGATGTAAGGCAGCTTTTGCAATGAATGCTCTCTTATTTTATACGTGATTTTTTCGTTGCGCAGGTCCATTTGTACCCTAAGGCCTTGATTTGACACCGATTTTTGCAGTTTTGCAGCGATTTCGCGACAGTAATCAGACTGTGCATCCGTGATATTGAGCACGGAAACCTGGATGGGAGCCAGCCAAGTGGGCAAAGCCCCGGCGTGTTGCTCGACCAAAATACCGATGAAACGCTCCATGCTGCCCACGATGGCCCGGTGAAGAATCACCGGCCTCTGGCGCGTACCGTCTTCGGCGACATACTCCGCATCCAAGCGCTCAGACAAGTTGAAGTCAACCTGGATCGTGCCGCACTGCCATTCACGGCCGATGGCGTCTTTCAGGGTGTACTCAATTTTGGGGCCGTAGAAAGCACCATCGCCCTCAGAAATCACGAAATCACAGCCGGAATGTCGAAGGCTGTCCATCAGTGCTTTTTCGGCCTTGTCCCACAGCTCGTCCGAGCCGATTCGGGCTGCCGGGCGCGTGGACACTTTATAGAGGATGTCGCTGAAGCCAAAATCAGCGTACACATTTTTGAGCACCTGTGTGAAGGTGTCGCACTCAGGCAGGATCTGGTCTTCGGTACAGAAAATGTGACCGTCATCTTGCGTGAACCCCCGCACGCGCATGATGCCGTGCAAGCCGCCGGAAGGCTCGTTGCGATGGCATTGACCAAATTCGCCGTAGCGCAGCGGCAGGTCCCGGTAGCTTTTGATGCCTTGCTTGAAAATCAGGATGTGCCCTGGGCAGTTCATCGGCTTGAGCGCGTAATCTCGCTTTTCCGACTCGGTGGTGAACATGTTGTCGCGGTATTTGTCCCAGTGGCCCGTTTTTTCCCACAAGGTTTTGTCCAAAATCTGTGGGCCTTTGACTTCGTGGTAACCACTGTCCCGATAGACCTGACGCATGTACTGCTCCACCGTCTGCCACACGGTCCAACCCTTGGGATGCCAGAACACCAAGCCAGGGGCGTGTTCATCAATGTGGAACAAATCGAGCTCACGGCCCAACTTGCGGTGGTCGCGCTTTTCGGCTTCTTCCAGGCGCACCAGGTACTGCTGCAAATCCTCCTTGCTGGCCCATGCGGTGCCGTAAACGCGCTGCAGCATCTCGTTTTTGCTGTCACCGCGCCAGTAAGCGCCAGCGACCTTCATAAGCTTGAAGTGTTTGAGCTTGCCGGTGCTGGGGACGTGCGGGCCGCGACACAGGTCTTCGAAATCGCCTTCTCGGTACAGGCTGACCGCTTGGTCGGCCGGAATGCTGCCGATGATTTCGGCTTTGTAATGCTCGCCCATGGCCATAAAGTGGGCCACCGCCTCATCGCGAGGCAGCTCACGACGCAACACGGGCTCGTCTTGGGCGGCCAACTCGGTCATGCGCTTTTCGATTGCCACCAAGTCATCGGGCGTGAAAGGACGGCTGTAGGAAAAGTCGTAATAAAAGCCGTTTTCAATGACGGGACCGATCGTGACTTGCGCCTGAGGAAACAAGCCCTTGACAGCATAAGCCAACAAGTGAGCCGTGGAATGACGGATCAATTCCAAGCCGTCAGAATCCTTGGCGGTCACGATGGCCAACTGGGCATTGGAGGTCACGCTGAAGCTGGTGTCGACCAGCTGACCGTTGACCTTGCCACCCAAGGCCGCCTTGGCCAAGCCAGCACCAATAGAGGCCGCCACTTCGGCCACAGTGACCGGACCGGGGAATTCGCGCAATGAACCGTCGGGAAGCGTGATCTGAACCATGAAATTGAATGCAAAAACGCGGTCAATGACCGCGCTGAATGAAGGGGAGAGGCGACAGCAAGGTTTCATTTTCCCACAAATCCGAGCGGCAACAGGCTTGTGACGCACTTGGCGGCGGGCTCGGTGGGTCGACGTAGAACGCAGCAGATCCGTCTGACATAAAAACCTTGAATGAAGTTGCCCATTTGCGTTTCGAATGTAGGCATGCGTGGTTTAAGATGGTGGCTTCCTTTTTCATCTTGTAAAAATACACCACGATGACCATGCCTGAAGCACGCTCCAAAATCATTTACACCCTGACGGATGAAGCGCCCCTGTTGGCCACCGCAGCCTTTTTGCCCATTGTTCGCACCTTCACACAGCCGGCAGGCATTGAGGTCGAAACCAGCGACATCTCGCTGGCTGGCCGCATCTTGGGTGAGTTTTCCGATCATCTGAAGGCGGACCAAAAAGCGCCTGACAACTTGGCCGAGCTCGGCCGTCTGACTCTGCGCGCCGACACCAACATCATCAAGCTGCCCAACATCAGCGCCTCGGTCGGCCAACTCACAGCCGCCATCAAAGAACTGCAGTCCAAGGCTTACGCACTGCCCGACTATCCAGACGCCCCAAAAAACGACGAAGAAAAGGCCATCAAGGCCCGTTATGCCAAATGCATTGGTTCCGCTGTGAACCCGGTGCTGCGCGAAGGCAACTCTGACCGCCGCGCCCCCAAAGCTGTGAAGGAATTTGCCCGCAAGAACCCGCACAGCATGGCCGAATGGAGCCAAGCCTCGCGCTCGCACGTCTCGCACATGCACGCGGGCGACTTCTACCACGGAGAAAAGTCCATCACGCTCGACCGCGCCCGTGAAGTGAAGATGGAGCTGATCACCAAAAGCGGCAAAACCATGGTCCTCAAAAGCAGGGTCGCCTTGCTCGATCGCGAAGTCATTGACAGCATGTACATGAGCAAAAAGGCGCTGCTCGAGTTCTATGAGCAAGAAATCGAAGACGCCCACAAGACGGGCGTGATGTTCTCTCTGCACGTCAAGGCCACGATGATGAAGGTCTCTCATCCCATTGTTTTCGGCCACTGCGTGAAGATTTTCTACAAGGACGCGTTTGCCAAGCACGGCGCTTTGTTCAAGGAACTGGGCGTGAATGTGAACAACGGCATGGCTGATTTGTATGCCAAAGTTGCCACCCTCCCCCAATCAAAACAAGACGAAATCAAACGCGATCTGCATGCATGCCATGAAGGTCGACCCGAGCTTGCGATGGTTGACTCGGCCAAGGGCATCACCAACTTCCATTCGCCCAATGACGTGATCGTGGACGCTTCCATGCCTGCCATGATCCGCAACGGCGGCAAAATGTGGGGTGCCGATGGTCGTTTGAAAGACGTCAAGGCCGTGATGCCTGAGTCGACGTTTGCCCGCATCTACATGGAAATGATCAACTTCTGCAAATGGCATGGCGCGTTCGACCCCAAGACCATGGGTACCGTACCCAACGTGGGTCTGATGGCCCAACAAGCCGAAGAGTACGGCTCGCACGATAAAACATTTGAAATTCAAGAAGACGGTGTGGCCACCATCACCGACATCCACACTGGCGAAGTGCTGCTCAGCCAGGACGTAGAAGAAGGCGACATCTGGCGCATGTGCCAGACCAAAGACGCGGCGATACGCGACTGGGTCAAGCTGGCCGTGACACGTGCCCGCAACTCCGGCATGCCCGTGGTGTTCTGGCTCGATCAGTACCGTCCGCACGAAGCCCAGCTGATCACCAAGGTCAAGATGTACCTGCACGAGCACAACACAGCAGGACTTGAAATTCAAATCATGAGCCAGGTGCGCGCGATGCGCTACACGTTGGAGCGCGTGGTACGCGGCTTTGACACCATCAGCGCCACTGGCAACATCTTGCGCGACTACCTGACCGACCTGTTCCCGATCATGGAACTGGGAACCTCAGCCAAGATGCTGTCCATCGTGCCTTTGATGGCGGGTGGCGGCATGTACGAAACCGGTGCCGGGGGATCTGCCCCCAAGCATGTGCAGCAACTGGTAGAAGAAAACCACTTGCGCTGGGACTCGCTGGGCGAATTCCTGGCCTTGGCCGTTTCATTGGAAGACCTGGGCCTCAAGCGAGGCAACAAAAAAGCCGTCATCTTGGCCAAAACCCTGGATGCGGCCACCGGCAAATTGTTGGACAACAACAAAAATCCTTCCCCCAAGACAGGCCAACTGGACAACCGGGGCAGCCAGTTTTATCTGGCCATGTATTGGGCGCAGGAATTGGCTGCTCAAACGGACGATCTGGCTTTGCAAAGCAAGTTTGCACCGCTGGCCAAAACCCTGACCGAACAAGAAAAGAAAATCGTGACCGAATTCAATGCGGTTCAGGGCCATGCTGTGGACATCGGGGGATACTTTTACCCCTCTCAGGAAAAGCTCAAAGCCATCATGTGCCCAAGCGCCACCTTCAACGCAGCTTTGGCTGCGGCCGCCTGACGCCAGCGCCCTCGGGCAACAGTGCAAAGCCATCCTCGCGGGTGGCTTTTTTCATGAATTCCTCTGACACCCCGAAAAGCCACCCGGCACCCTCTTATCGGACGGCTATTGATCCAAGTGCCCCGTCTGACGACTTTCAATCGGCGCCCAGTAACTGCTCTTCTTAGGTAAAACACTTCAGGGCCTTCACCGAAGACGAGCCGCCTTGGTTCACAGTCGTCACGCCATCAAAGTAGCCTGCGCAGACTTCTTGCTGGTGCGAAACGAAGATGTAACCCATCTCGCGGTCAGCGAATTCGGGCTCTTGCACCATTTCGGTCTCGTGCTCCATGCCATCGCCATGGTCGTACGCGAGAGGCAACTACCGGATATGCACTGCTGAGAGGGCCCACCTGCCGCAAACCCCACTCAAACAGCCCAAGCTCATCGCTCAATCCTGTGTAAGGTCTGGTATGCCGCTAGCGCTGCATCGATATCTTTGAAGTTGGGTTGTCCCAGTTGTGCTCCGGGCCTCATGCATGACAGGCCTGCGGCAACAAGACCACGCATCAGCGCCTGTTCAAAGGACTGATGACGAACCAAGGCAGCAGCAAATACCCCCGAAAAGGTGTCACCTGCACCCGTTGTATCAACCACTGGGACAATCAGAGCCGGCAACATCAAAGGCAGTTGCCCTGGCTGACAGGCGATCAAACCCTGACCACCCAGTGTCAGCACCACGTTGAATGAAAAGCGCTGTGCCAAGGTCTGCACCAAAACACCAGGGTCACTGGCACGGATGCCCAAGATTTGAGTGGTCATGGTCAGCTCAGACTGATTGACGATCAGAACATCCAGCGCTTGCAGCAAATCGACCCCGAGAGGTTTCGCTGGAGCGTTATTGAGCACCACAGGACAACCGAGTTGTCGCGCACGCAAAGCCAGGGCGGTATTCTGTGAATAATCGGTCTCCATCTGCAGCAGCAGGACATTTGCCTTGGCCAAAACGTCCTCGGAGACATGGTCTGCACGCGCGGCCAGGTTCACACCGGGTGCCACCACAATCTGATTCTCACCTTGGCCATCCACCACGATGGCGGCGCAGCCGGTTTGCCCATTTAGCCGCTGTATGTGCGACAAATCGACCTTTGCGGTGGTGAGCGCCTGCAAGGCCATTTCTGCCATCGCGTCGTTGCCGACTGCCCCGACCAAGGTGGTCGCAGAACCATCGAGACGAGCCGCATGGGCTTGGTTGGCCCCTTTGCCTCCCGGTGAGATGCGGTAGCCATTGCCCATCACGGTCTCGCCAGCCTGGGGTAAGACCTCTGCATCAAAGGCCATGTCGACGTTGATGGAACCAAAAACCAACAGCATGATCAGAGTGTTGGCCGAATTGCTTGAAGTACAGCATCGACGACCCGTGGGCCATCCGCCGTCATGGCGATCTCTGTATTGGGCAAGACGCTTTGTCCGATGCGCAAATCACAAACCGTCATGCCACGGGTAAAGCGGCCTTGCAGTTCAATATCAACACGCGCGCTTTGAAAGGTGAACAATTCGGGCCGCAGGAGCCATGCGGAGGTGACAGGGTCATAAAGCGGCATGGGAACAGCGCCATCAAGATGGCGAATACGCTGATAGGCATCAAGATAACCCGCCAACCACATTGCACGCTCACCGGGCCAACTCTGAACCTCCTTCACATGGGCACGCTCAAGTAGCACCTGACGACAAACATTGAGACCGAACATGCGGCGCTTGAGACCTGCTTGGTTGAAAACAAGGTCTGCAGCTTCTGGATCCACGTAGATATTGAACTCTGCTGCAGGTGTATGGTTACCCCGCTCAGTTGAACCACCCATCAACACCAGTTCATGAATCCGCTCAACCAAAGCGGGTTCAGCTTGCAAGGTACGAGCAATGTTGGTCAGCGGTCCAATGGCCAGCACGGTGACTGGCTCCGGACTGTTGCGTAAGGCATTGCCAAGGGCCGTCACCGCGTCCAGTCTTTCGGTGGCCACTTGTATGTCAGGCAAAGGCATTCCAGTCGTTCTCATGCCCTGAGGGCCAAGCACTCTCTCTGCAGTCTCGAGCGGTGCGCTCAAAGGGCGGTCGGCGCCTGCAAACACGGGCACTTTCAAACGATAGTGATGACAGATGCGCAGTGTATTGGCCAGAGCGATTGGCAGCGAAGAATTCCCGGCGACCACCCCAACGCCCAACCACCGCAGCCCGGGATGGGACGCCAGCATGAGCATCGTCACCCAGTCGTCAAAACCAGCATCCGTGTCAAGCCAAATTGCACGCACACCCAACTCAATCGCGCAAAGGGGTGACCTGCAAAATCTTGCCCAACTTGATACGGTCCTGCTCAATGAATTGGGTAAATGCGGACGGCGAACCGCCCCCGGGCAAAGCACCAGCACGCGCTAAAGTTTCGCGCACCGCTTCAGACTTCAAAATTTCATCGACCTCATGGTTGAGGCGCTTGATCGTGGCCGCAGAGGTCTTGGCTGGAGCGTAGAGTCCCGCCCAACTCACCACGCTGAACTGCTCCATCCCAGGGGTCTCTGCCACAGTCGGTACATCTGGCAACAGAGCCAAGCGTTTGCCGCCGGTCACAGCGAGGGGCTTGAGTGTCTTGGCTTGAATAAAGGGCGTCGCCGAGGCGGCAATCAGCATGGCAAGATCGACTTGCTTGCCCGCCACATCATTGGCGATCTGCCCACCGCCCCGGTACGGGATATGCACCATGTGAAAGCCTGCAGCTTGCTTGATCATCTCAGTGCTCAAATGTGGCAATGTGCCTATGCCAGATGAAGCGTAGGAATATTTGCCGGGGTTGCGCTTGGCCAGTGCCACCAACTCGCTCAGATTTTTGACAGGCATCGATGGGTTGGTGACCAACACCATGGGAGCAGTATTCACCAAAGCCACAGGTTGAAGCTCCTTCAGCACATCCACCGTGTAATAAGGGCCGCCCGTCGGAGCATTGGGATTCAATGGCGAATCGCCTGCCATGAGGAAGGTGTAGCCATCAGGTGCGGCTTGGATCGCTCGCTGAAAACCAATGCTGCCACCAGCACCGGTCACGTTCTCCACAAGCACTTGCTGTTGTAGACGTTCCGAAAGACGCAGTGCCACTAGACGTGTGGTGCCATCAAGGCTACCACCTGCGCTAAAAGGGACAATGATTTTCAGAGGTTTTGTGGGCCATTCCTGCGCTGTGAGAGGTGTCGATGTACCCGCTAAGGCCAAAACACTCAAGCAGGAAAAAATAACATTCGATCGTTTAAGCCGTGACATGGAGATTTTGTAAAGTCAATGGGATGAAAGTCTAAGCGAAGTGCGCAGATGGTCAAAACGAACCGACCACTCGATGCGCCACTGCGCACGCGTGGTCTGATCAATCCAGGCGCTGTCCAGGCCATTGTGCATACAGTCCCGCAAAGCATCGAGATCGAAACCAAAGTCACGCACCATCTTTCCCCAAGCTTCGGTGGGGGTGACATGGTGCAAAGTGGGATCATCGGTGTTGGGATGTACGCGCAGCCCCAACTCATGCATGCGGCGAATCGGGTGATCAAGGGCCCAGCGCTCGGGGGGCAATGTACGAAGGTAGTAAGAGTTGGTCGGCACCACCGTGAAAACGAGCCCAGCATCAATCGCCTGTCGAACAAGCGCCGGGTCATCCACGATGGTGTAGCCATGGTCAATCCGATCAACCTGCAACTGGTCCATGGCACAACGAACGTTGTGTGCAGGCAAACCAAATTCTCCCGCATGGGCCGTGGTACGTAGACCTGCGCGTCGTGCCATGGCATAGGCCTCGAGAAAATGTTCGGGAGGGCCCAAAGCTTCCTGGTAGTCCATACCGATACCAGGGACTTCATGCACTCGGTGCTCAATCACCCACTCCACCATCTGCCGAGCTGAATCGGCGCCAGCTTCCCGGTCAATGGCAGGCACCAAGCGTCCGACAATACCGCAGTCGTGCTGAGCATCTTCGATAGCTCGGCGTATAGCGCCCAGCACAGAGGGATAACCCAACCCATCGATCTGGCTGGTACCCGTTGGATTCCAAAAAAATTCGGAATAACAAACCCCTGACGAAGCGGCATCTTGCAAATACTCGTAGGTCAAGCGATAAAAATCATCCGGGGTGGTCAGCAACCACCGGTCGAGCGCCCGCAACACACGCAAGACACCCACCGGTTTTTCTCCACGGGTATAAAAAGCCTCAATGTCCACCTCCGACAGTGGCGCTTGAACCCGATGGGACAGGGCCTGCAGCGAGGCTCGCCGAACAAAATCACTGAATGTCTGGCGTCTGACGGAACCAAGCAGATGGCAATGCAATTCCATCTTTGGGATTGCGTGCAGGAATTTTTCAAGCGCATCAGCATCAGCCACAAGCGTATTCACTGACATTAACTTTCATCTGACTACGATCGAGTCAGTCTATCATTGTGAATGGGCAGGTGCAAAAGCACACCCTGCCTGATTTGCGTGTTGCCAAGTGGCCCACTCTCATGCCTAAACACTCTCGCGAGTAGTCGATTGTTTTGCCCTTTTTCTGAGCGGTTGCTTTGAAGTTTTTTGCTTGAATGGCTCTTCCATGTTGACAGTTACCGGCCGTTTGAGCTCTTCGGTGGGTCCACGGCCAGCCGCCAAGCCAGAAGGCCTCACCATCAATCTGAATCATCCACACCCAAAAAGAGAGCCACCCAACGCTTTGGCATCGGATGGCTTTTTAAATCTCTGGGCACCCATCGAAGGGCCCAGGTTCAATAGCAGCTGGGGCTGCTCAGATGCTCAGTGGAACTGCTCTTCTTCAGTAGAACCCGTCAGGGCCTTCACCGAAGACGAGCCGCCCTGGATCACAGTGGTCACGTCGTCAAAGTAGCCAGCGCCGACTTCTTGCTGGTGCGAAACAAAGGTGTAACCTTTCTCGCGGGCAGCGAATTCGGGCTCTTGCACCATCTCGGTGTAATGCTTCATGCCCTCGCCACGGGCATAAGCGTGAGCGAACTGGAAGGTGTTGAACCAGTTGATGTGGATACCGGCCAGTGTGATGAACTGGTACTTGTAGCCCAATGCGGACAGGTCGTCTTGGAAGGAGGCGATCTGGCTGTCGTTGAGGTTTTTCTTCCAGTTGAACGATGGCGAGCAGTTGTACGACAGCAGCTTGCCGGGGCAAGCTGCGTGCACGGCCTGCGCGAATTCGCGGGCGAAGCCGATGTCTGGCACACCCGTTTCGCACCACACCAAGTCGGCGTAGGGGGCGTAAGCCACGCCGCGGCTGATGGCTTGCTCCAGACCATTTTTGACGCGGTAGAAGCCTTCTTGAGTGCGCTCACCTGTCAAAAAAGGCTTGTCGTTCGCATCATGGTCCGAGGTGATCAGGTTGGCGGCTTCGGCATCGGTACGGGCCAACACGATGGTGGATACACCCATGACGTCCGCTGCGAAACGTGCGGAGATCAACTTTTCGCAAGCTTCATGCGTGGGTACCAACACTTTGCCGCCCATATGACCACACTTTTTCACAGCCGCCAGTTGGTCTTCGAAATGCACGCCGGCAGCGCCGGATGCGATCATGTTCTTCATCAGCTCAAAGGCGTTCAACACACCCCCGAAACCCGCTTCGGCATCGGCCACAATGGGCAGGAAGTAATCGATGAAATCCTTGGAACCTGGCTCGATGCCGCGGCCCCACTGGATTTCGTCCGCGCGCTTGAAGGTGTTGTTGATGCGTCGAACCATGGTGGGCACCGAGTCGTAAGCGTACAACGACTGGTCGGGGTACATGGTCTCTGACGTGTTACCGTCTGCGGCGACTTGCCAGCCAGACAGGTACACAGCCTCCAGGCCAGCTTTGGCTTGTTGCATGGCTTGACCAGCAGAAATCGCGCCAAATGCGTTGACGTAACCTTTCTTGGCGCCCCCGTTGACTTTTTCCCAGAGCTTTTCAGCGCCGCGCTTGGCCAAAGTGTGCTCGATGGGCATGCTGCCGCGCAGGCGCACAACGTCGGCAGCGGAATAACCGCGCTTGACGCCCTTCCAACGCGGGTTGGTCGCCCAGTCTTTTTCAAGAGCGGCGATTTGTTGTGCACGGCTGAGTTGTTGAGTGATGTCTGCTGGCATGGAAAACTCCTGTGGTCTAGTTGAAAACAATCAATGGTTCTTTGGGATCTGCCCATCATGGCCTCCATATTAACTCTTGTATAAGACTATTACTTTATCTTATGTCTTATACAAGACATTTTTTTATATGTTTAAAATCAATGACTTACACAATAAATTTTTCAATGTGAAAAAATAAGTCATTACTCGGAATAGAGTGTTCAAATGAATCAGTGCAATTTTTTACAATGTGGAAATTGAGAACAGCCCATGAAAAGCCCTGCAAAAAAACGGTTGAGAAACGACCAGAGGATCCAACCAGTGCCAGAACGTGGTCTGGCCACTCCACACAATTGAGGGTCAAATGCTCAATCTATGACCGCCTGCGCCATCATTTCGATCAGAAAAAAAGAGGAAAAGGCTGACAAACGGCCCCTGTTCAGTCATCGAGAGTGGCGCGATCACTTCTTGGATTTCCTACAAATGACCTAAAACCAGCTTGAAGAAAGTTTCGAAGACCCACAAAAGCCAAACATCGAGGGCAAATCAGCAACAACATCGAGAGAAAAATGATTTTTATGCTTGGAAAGTGCCACTTTCTCCATTAGCATCCCATTAGCTGAAAACACATCGTTTCTCAGCGGCGAACCAACTTCCGACCAAAGGAATTTCATCATGGCAACTGCGAAAAAAACCCCGGCCAAAAAAGCTGCAGCACCCGCTAAAAAAGCAGCACCGGCAACCAAGGCTGCTCCCGCCAAAAAAGCGGCAGCACCTGCTAAGAAGGTGGCTGCCAAGGCACCTGCCAAGAAGGCTGCTCCTGCAACCAAACGCACACCCAATCCTGCCTTCATGAAAGCACTGACCCCCAGTGCCGCACTGGCTGCAGTGGTGGGCGCCGCTCCTCTGCCACGCACCGAAGTGGTCAGCAAAATGTGGGTCTACATCAAGAAACACAAACTGCAAGACAGCGTGAACCGTCGCGCCATCAACGCCGATGACAAGCTCAAGGCTGTTTTCGGCAAGGCGCAAGTCACCATGTTCGAAATGGCTGGCCTGATCGGTAAGCACCTGAAGTAACTCCGTTGCTTGACCCCATAAAAAAACCCGCCTCGGCGGGTTTTTTTATGGGGTGACCGGTCAGCTTGACACGCCTGTCATCGCCAAAGCCGGCCGAATCTCCGAGCTTGACAATCAAGTGGACACTTGGCGGCTCAAAGCGGCTTGCGTGATGGCACTCAAAGTCCCGCGTGTAGAGATCACCTCAGGATCAAGCATGACCTCAATGAGTGTGCCCTGAGGACGGACCAATGCGGCCAGCAGCGCCGGCTCAAAGGCTTCGGTCTGCTCGATGCGCACACCCACGTACCCATAAGCCGCGGCCAAAGCGGCAAAGTCGGGATTGTGCAGTTTCGAACCTGTCACATGATCGGGGTATTCGCGCTCTTGGTGCATGCGGATGGTGCCGTACATGCCGTTGTTCAGCAACACAATGATGCTTTTGCCGCCATGCTGCACCGCCGTGGCCAACTCTTGGCCATTCATTAAAAAATCGCCATCACCCGCGATCGTGAAAGCCAAGCGCCCAGTCAACAGGTTGGCCGCAATGCCTGCAGGCACGCCGTAACCCATGGCGCCCACCGTGGGGGCCAACTGGGTTTTGTGACCCTTGACCAAGCCGTGGTGCTTGTAAAAACGGTGCATCCAGCTGGCAAAGTTGCCCGCGCCATTGGTCAGCACGGCGTCGGCTGGCAAATGCTTTTGCAGCGTGGCCACGATGGCGGGCATATCGATGTCGCCCGGCAAGGCCTGTGGTTTGAGGTTGTCCAAGTAATCGTTGTGCGCGGCTTGCGTCCAATCGGCCCAAGGCAGTTCCGTGGGCGCACTCAAGACCTCCAGGCTGCGGGCGGCAGCGTTCATGGTGGCATTGATGGCCAAATCGGCTTGGTAAACACGGTTGAGTTCTTCGGCACTGGCGTGGATATGCACCAATTTTTGACGTGTTTTAGGGGCCTGCAGCAAGGTGTAGCCTCCGGTGGTCATCTCGCCCAAGCGTGGGCCGATGGCCACAATCAGATCGGCATCGCGCACGCGTTGCGCCAAGCCTGGACCAATGCCAATGCCCACATCACCGGCATACAGCGGGTGGTGGTTGTCAAACGTGTCCTGAAAGCGGAATGCATTGGTCACTGGCAACTGCCAGTTTTCGGCAAAGCGTTGCAACGCTTGCGCGGCTTGCGGTGTCCAGCCACCGCCACCTGCGATGACCAGGGGCTTGCGGGCAGACAGCAGCATGTCGCGCAGGTTGCGCAAGGCCCCAGGGTCGCTCCAAGCCTGAACAGGCTCCACGCGGCCCAAAGCTTGGGCCTTCACGGGCTGGGTCAGCATGTCTTCGGGCAATACCAAGACCACCGGGCCGGGCCGCCCGTTCATGGCGGTGGCAAAAGCGCGGGCCACGTACTCGGGCAGCCGCTCAGGGTCGTCCACCCGCTCCACCCGCTTGGCCATGCCTTTGGTGGAAGGGCCAAAAAAATGGGTGTAGTCCATTTCCTGAAAAGCTTCGCGGTCACGGGTGTCGCTGGCCACGTCGCCGACAAATAGGACCATGGGCGTGGAGTCCTGAAACGCGGTGTGAACGCCGATCGACGCGTTGGTGGCCCCGGGCCCACGTGTGACGAAACAGATTCCTGGTCGGCCTGTGAGCTTGCCTTGGGCTTCGGCCATGAAGGCTGCCCCGCCCTCCTGGCGGCAGGTCACGAAAGTGAGTTGGTCACGGTACAAGTGAAAGCCATCGAGCACCGCCAAATAACTCTCTCCTGGCACCCCGAAAGCATGGGTGACGCCTTGGGCCAAAAGGCATTCAACAAGCAGGTGGCCAGCAATTTTTGAAGTCATCCCCCATTGTGCCTAAAGGCCCCAAAACCTGTCTGTCACGGCGGTGCAAGCAGGGCCTGCACCGCCATGGTGATCAAGCAGCCTGATCGTCCACCTTGAACTCGAATTGACCTGGGTTGCGCACCGGGTCAACCGACACCTCAATGCTGCATTTGGGTGGGAAGCGACCTTCCAGCAGGAGTTTGGACAAAGGGTTTTCCAGGCGCTGCTGAATAGCCCTTTTCAAAGGTCTTGCACCAAACACCGGGTCAAAGCCCACCTTGGCCAATTCCGAGAGGGCCGCCGGGCTGACTTTCAAGTTCAGGTCCATGCGGGCCAAGCGGTTTTTCAAGACGCCCAGTTGGATCTCGGCAATCGCGGCGATGTGTTGTGCATCCAGGCCATGAAAAACCACAGTTTCGTCAATGCGGTTCAAAAACTCGGGTCTGAAATGGGCCTTGAGCTCATCCCACACCGCGTCCTTGATGTCCTCCGCAGGCCGGCCTACCATGGACTGGATCAAGTGAGAACCCAGATTAGAGGTCATCACGATCACGGTGTTCTTGAAGTCCACCGTGCGGCCCTGCCCATCGGTCAAACGGCCATCGTCGAGGACCTGCAGCAAAACGTTGAACACGTCTGGGTGGGCTTTTTCCACCTCATCCAACAACAATACGCTATAGGGTTTGCGGCGTACAGCCTCGGTCAGATAGCCCCCCTCCTCATAGCCGACGTAACCCGGTGGTGCGCCAATGAGACGGGCCACCGAGTGCTTTTCCATGAATTCGCTCATGTCCATGCGAATCAGATGGTCCTCGCTGTCGAACAAAAAGCCTGCCAATGCTTTGCACAGCTCGGTCTTGCCCACACCCGTAGGCCCCAAAAACAAAAAAGAGCCGGTGGGGCGATTAGGGTCGGAAAGACCTGAACGCGAGCGACGAATGGCGTTGGCCACGGCCGCAATGGCCTCATCCTGTCCGACCACGCGCTGGTGCAGTTTCTCTTCCATCTGCAGCAGTTTCTCGCGCTCACCCTGCATCATCTTGGACACCGGGATACCGGTGGCCCGAGACACGACCTCGGCTATTTCTTCGGCCCCCACTTGGGTGCGCAGCAAGCGGTGCACTGATTTTTCACCGGGTGCGGCTTCTTTGGCCTGCACTTCTTTGAGGATTTTTTCCAAGGCGGGCAACTTGCCATATTGCAACTCGGCCACTTTGTTGAAATCGCCCTTGCGGGTTAGCTCCTCAATTTGCTGCTTGAGCTGGTCGATTTGCTCGCGCACCTGCTGCCCGCCCTGGGCCTGAGACTTCTCGGCTCGCCAGATTTCTTCCAGGTCAGCAGCTTCTTTTTTCAGCTTGACGATCTCGTCCTCGATCAGGGCAAAGCGTTTTTGTGAAGACTCATCGCTTTCTTTGCGCACCGCTTCGCGCTCGATTTGCAGCTGAATCAAACGGCGGTCAAGCTTGTCTATCACCTCTGGTTTGGAGTCGATTTCTATCTTGATCTTGGCTGCAGCTTCGTCAATGAGGTCAATCGCTTTGTCGGGCAAAAAGCGGTCGGTGATGTACCGGTGGCTGAGTTCGGCGGCAGCCACGATGGCCGGGTCAGTGATGTCCACACCGTGGTGAATTTCGTATTTTTCCTGCAAACCGCGCAAGATGGCAATGGTGGCCTCAACCGTGGGTTCGTTGACCAGAATTTTTTGGAAACGTCGCTCCAAAGCCGCATCTTTTTCGATGTATTTGCGGTACTCGTCCAATGTGGTCGCGCCCACGCAATGCAACTCACCCCGAGCCAGAGCAGGCTTGAGCATATTGCCCGCGTCCATGGCCCCTTCAGCCTTGCCCGCGCCCACCATGGTGTGCAACTCGTCAATGAACACAATGGTTTGGCCTTCGTCTTTGGCCAGTTCGCTGAGCACAGTTTTGAGGCGCTCTTCGAATTCGCCCCTGAATTTGGCACCGGCGAGCAAAGCCGCCATGTCGAGCGACAACACCCGCTTGCCTTTGAGTGAATCAGGCACTTCACCCGCAACAATGCGCTGTGCCAAGCCTTCGACAATTGCCGTCTTGCCCACGCCAGGTTCGCCAATCAGCACGGGGTTGTTTTTGGTGCGGCGCTGCAAGACCTGGATGGCGCGGCGAATTTCATCGTCACGCCCGATCACAGGGTCTAGCTTGCCAATGCGGGCCCGCTCGGTCAGGTCGACGCAGTATTTTTTGAGCGCTTCGCGCTGGCCTTCGGCATCCGCACTGCCCACACTTTGCCCTCCCCGCACCGCGTCGATGGCCGCTTCCAGACTTTTGCGGTTCAGGCCATGCTCTTTGGCGATGCGCGCTGCCTCTGATTTGCTCTCGGCCAAGGCCAGCATGAACAATTCGCCCGCAATGAACGCATCGCTGCGCTTGATGGCTTCTTTTTCTGCCGTTTGCAGAAGCTTGACCAAGTCGGGCCCCACTTGCACCTGGTCTTGTCCGGTCACTTGAGGCAAGCGCGCCACAGCCGCTTCTGCCGCCTGCAGCAGGGCAGGCACCTGAACGCCCGCACGCTGCAAGATGGCTTTGGGGCCGTCGTCTTGCATGAGCATGGCGACCAACAAGTGCTGGGGCTCAATGTAAGCATGGTCTTTTCCCAGGGCCAGCGACTGGGCATCCGACAAGGCTTCCTGGAATTTGGTGGTGAGTTTGTCAATTCGCATGTGTTGATCTCCAATGCTAGGCATCTTGTGCTGAAAAAGACATTTTCAAGGGACAGTCAAGCTGTCACTATTGCCTAAAATCAAAGCATGAACATTCACCAACTGTCTGTGAACCACGATGAGCGGCAAGACCGCTTGTTGCTGCGTTTGAACACCCAGGATTTGCAAGAGTTCCATTTTTGGCTGACACGGCGCATGACAATGCGCTTGATGCCCGCCATCGAGCAATCGGCCGAGCGTCTGGAGGCCGCGCAACCCGGCGTGGCGGTCACCGATGCCCCATCGCAACAACTGCTGACCGAGCTCAAACGCGATGCATTTCTGAAAAAAGCCGACTTTGACACCCCTTTTGAGAACCGCGCTACCCAGTGGCCGTTGGGTGCCGAGCCCTTGCTCGTCACCGACGTCCATTTGAGCATCCAACCATGTGGAGCTTTGGAAATTTCTTTTGAAGACAAGTCCAACACGGCGCAAGCCCGATCCTGCCAACTGCACCTGCAAGTCAGCTTGGTTCATGGCATGGCTCACCTGATTCGGCAAGCCAGCGTAAAAGCCGAGTGGTTGGGTGTGAACAACCCGGCCCAAGCAGCCGAGGCCAGGCCCGTGCAGGCCCCAGAGCCGCCTCGCTACGCGCACTGAAGCACGCAGTTCAGACCCACCCCAGCCTGGTTCAGGCGTTGTGGGCCTGAATGCCCCAACGGGCCAATGCCGCATCATCTGAAACGCGGGCATCCACCCACCGTGCGCCTTCAGGGGTTTGCTCCTTTTTCCAGAACGGGGCCTGGGTTTTCAGATAATCCATCAAAAATTCGCAGACCTTGAAGCTCTCGCCCCGGTGCGCCGAGGTGACCGCTACCAGCACAATCTGGTCCGCGGGCAGTAAGCGCCCAACCCGGTGAACCACACGCGCAGCATAAAAATCAAACCGCTGGTGCGCTTCGTCGATCATGGCCTCAATCGATTTTTCGGTCATGCCCGGGTAGTGCTCCAGTTCCATCGCCTTCACCTCGTCATGGGCCCTCCCGGTCAAGGCACGGGTGTCGCGCACGGTGCCCACAAAGCTGCACACGGCACCCACGCGCAAGTCCTGACCCTTGAGTGCAGCCAACTCCTGCGTGACGTCAAAGTCGTGGGTCTGAATGCTGACTCGGGTTGTCATCGCATCAACCTCCGGTGACAGGCGGAAAAAAGCCGACCTCGCAGCCTTCCGTCAGACTTGCGTTGTCTTGAACAATGCTTTGGTTCAGGGCCATGCGCACCGGACGCTCGGGCATCAGGCAGACGCGGTAGTGCTCGCCCCGCGCCATCAGCTCGGTGCGCAAAGCGGCCAAATCGCGGGCCTCGGTCTCCACGGTTTCGTGCGACAAGCCAATGGTCTCGCGCAGCGAGGCGAAATAGCGAACTTGAACTTTCATGCCAAGCACTCCGAAAAAGGCCAAAAATCGACCAGTTGACCTGGCTCAATGGACTGCCCACCGGGGTTGTCCACCACCCCATCGGCCCACACCACCGAGGTCAACACCCCTGAGCTTTGGTTGGGAAACAGGTCCAATCCGCCTTGCGCATTGCGGCGCACGCGCAAAAATTCGCGGCGTTTGTCGGCTTTCGGCCACGCAAAATGCGCTGGCAAGCGTTGGGTGTGGGGTGCAGAGGTGCTCATGCCCTGCATCTTGCACAGCAAAGGTCTGACCAGGAGCAAAAAGGTCATGAAACTGGACACCGGATTGCCCGGCAAGCCCACAAAGTGGGCCACGCCCTCGGCGGTCTGGCGCCGCACCTGACCATAGGCAAAAGGTTTACCCGGCTTCATGGCGATTTGCCACAGGTTCAACTCACCCAAAGACTGCACAGCTGGTTTGACGTGGTCTTCTTCGCCCACCGACACGCCGCCGCTGGTCAGGATCAGGTCGTGGTGGTCGGCAGCAGTTTTGAGCGCTGCCACAGTGGCCTCGCGCCGGTCGGGCACGATGCCCAAGTCGCTCACCTCGCAACCCATGCGGTGCAACATGGATCGCAGGAAGAACCGGTTGGAGTTGTAAATGCTGCCCGGGGGCATGTCCTGCGGGGCCACATCGCCCGGCATGACCAACTCGTCGCCCGTCGAAAACAAGGCCACGCGGGGGCGGCGCAAAACGGGCAAATGCGCCAGACCCAGGCTCGCAGCCAGGCCGAGCTCAGCAGGTCCCAGCTTTTGGCCACGGTGCAAAGCGGTCTGGCCTTGGCGGATGTCTTCGCCGCTGCGGCGAATCCACTGACCAGGTTCAGGCACCACCGTAAAGCGCACGGCATCGGCTTCTCCGGGCACGGGCTCGGCTTGCTCCTGCATGACGATGGCATCAGCACCTTCGGGCAACGGGGCTCCGGTGAAGATGCGGGCGGTTTGCCCAGGCTGCAAAGCTTGCCCGGTGTGACCGGCTGCAATGCGCTGGGTCACTCGCAGTGCGACCCCGGGCTGCAACAAGTCGGCACGGCGCACCGCGTAGCCGTCCATGGAGGAGTTGTCAAAGGCGGGCACCTGCAGGGCGGACACCAGGTCCTCGGCCAACACACGCCCATCGGCATCGAAGGTGGCCACCGACTCGGCGTCGGTCAAAGGGCTGATGCGTCCGAGCAGCGCCTGTACCGCGTTGTCCAGGGACATCAAAGGGGCGCGTGGGGCGGTGCTCATGGGCTGTCAGTCGCAGTGCTGCTGGATGTAGGCCTTGACCAAAGCCACATCGGCTTTCATGACCTGCACCCGCTTGGGCAAAGCTTCGATGCCTTCAAACTGCGGTGGGCGCTCAGGCTGGCGGCCCAAGGCTTCCACGATGGTGGCGGCGAACTTGATGGGCAAAGCGGTTTCGAGCACGATCATCGGCACCAGCGGGTTCAAGTGCTCTTTCGCCACCTTGACGCCGTCGGCGGTGTGGGTGTCGATCATCATGCCGTAGCTGGCAAACACATCTTGAATGGTCTTCAGGCGGTCAGCATGGGTGCTGCGGCCGCTGTCAAAACCGTAGGTGGTGGTGGCTTGAGCAAAGCGTGGGTCGCCCGACAAGTCGAAGAAGCCTTGGCGGCTCAAGCCTTCACCAAAAATGGCTTTGGTTTGGACAGCATCGCGCCCCAGCATGTCGAACACAAAGCGCTCGAAATTGCTGGCCTTGGAAATGTCCATCGAAGGGCTGGAGGTCTCGTGCGTGTCGGCGGTGCCGCGCACGCGGTAAACGCCGGTACGGAAAAACTCGTCGAGTACATCGTTTTCGTTGGTGGCCACGACCAAGCGGTCAATCGGCAAGCCCATCATGCGGGCCACATGACCTGCACACACATTGCCAAAGTTGCCACTGGGCACAGTGAAGCTGACCATTTGATCATTGGTTTGGGTCGCCTGAAAGTAACCGGCAAAGTAATACACCACCTGAGCCAGCAAACGTGCCCAGTTGATGGAGTTCACGGTCCCAATTTTGTATTTCCGCTTGAACTCCAGGTCGTTGGACACCGCCTTGACGATGTCCTGGCAGTCGTCGAACACGCCTTCGATGGCGATGTTGTGGATGTTGTCCTCGAGCAGGCTGAACATCTGCGCCTGCTGAAATGGACTCATGCGGCCGTTCGGGCTGGTCATGAAGACGCGAACACCCTTTTTGCCCCGCATGGCGTATTCAGCTGCACTGCCCGTGTCGCCTGAGGTGGCCCCAAAAATGTTCAGTGCTTCGCCGCGCCGCGCCAGTTCGTACTCAAACAAGTTACCCAACAACTGCATGGCCATGTCTTTGAAGGCCAAAGTGGGGCCATTCGACAAGGCTTCCAGGTACATCGCAGGTTGGGCTTGACCCGCGGCCTGCAAGGGCTTGAGCGGTACGATTTCTTTTGTGCCGAACACCTCAGGCGTGTAAGTCTTGCGGCTCAGGGCCAACAAGTCATCGCGTGGAATGTCATCGATGTAAAGAGACAGCACCTCAAACGCCAAAGCCGCATAGCCTTGGCTTTGCCAGACTTCGCGCAAGCG
This sequence comes from uncultured Burkholderiales bacterium, assembly GCA_903932865.1. Taxonomy (GTDB): domain Bacteria; phylum Pseudomonadota; class Gammaproteobacteria; order Burkholderiales; family Burkholderiaceae_C; genus Limnohabitans_A. The sequence continues at coordinate 142,187 of CAIZHQ010000015.1, read as the reverse complement.
GCTCAGCGCCGCAGCGTCAATCTTTGGGTAGCTTTCGGGCAAGTACAAACCGCCATCAGGGGCCAAGCCTTCGAGCAGAATTTCACAAAACTGTTTTCGGTCGGCGTGACCGCGGGTCGACAGGTAGCGCATCAGTTCAACTCTTCCTTGCGAATGCGGACAATCTCGGCCATGACTGTGGGCAAGGCTTGCATTTGGGCCAACACCTCGTTCAAGGTGCCTTCGCGGGTGTCGTGCGTCAAGATGATCACATCGGTCTGGTTTTCACCCGCTTGGCTGACCTGATCGGCCTCACGCTGCAACACCGCGTCAATGCTGATGTCGGCTTGGGCCAGCAAACCGGTCAACTTGGCCAACACACCGGCTTGATCGGCCACGCGCAAACGCAGGTAATAACTGGTCACCACCTCTGACATCGGCAACACTGTCAAGTTGCTCATGGCGCCAGGCTGAAAAGCCAAATGCGGCACGCGGTTGAGGGGGTCAGCCGTGTGCAAACGGGTGATGTCCACCAGATCGGCGATCACGGCGCTGGCGGTAGGCTCGGAGCCTGCGCCTTTGCCGTAATACAAGGTGGTGCCCACGGCATCGCCTTGCACCATGACAGCGTTCATTGCACCTTCGACGTTGGCAATCAGGCGTTGGGTCGGCACCAGGCTGGGATGCACGCGCAACTCGATGCCATGTGCGGTGCGCTTGGTGATGCCAAGCAGCTTGATGCGGTAACCCAATTGCTCGGCGTATTTGATGTCGGCTGCGCCCAGTTTCGTGATGCCTTCGACATAGGCCTTGTCAAACTGCACCGGAATGCCAAATGCAATCGCGCTCATCAAGGTCACTTTGTGCGCGGCGTCCACGCCCTCGATGTCAAACGTCGGATCGGCTTCGGCATAACCCAGACGCTGGGCTTCCTTGAGCACATCACCAAAGTCCAAACCCTTGTCGCGCATCTCGGACAAGATGAAGTTGGTGGTGCCATTGATGATGCCCGCCACCCATTGGATGCTGTTGGCTGTCAAGCCCTCGCGCAGCGCCTTGATGATCGGAATCCCTCCGGCCACGGCGGCTTCAAATGCCACCATCACGCCTTTGGCTTGGGCCGCCGCAAAAATCTCGGTGCCATGCACGGCCAGCAAGGCCTTGTTGGCCGTGACCACATGTTTGCCTGCGGCAATCGCCTCCATCACGAGGGCTTTGGCAATGCCATAGCCGCCGATCAATTCGATCACGATGTCGATCTCGGGGTTGGCAATCACCGCTCGGGCATCACCCACGACCTGAACGCCATCGCCCACCAAGGCTTGGGCACGGGCAACATCCAGGTCTGCAACCATGGTGATTTCAATGCCACGGCCTGCACGACGCTGGATTTCTTCCTGATTGCGCTTGAGCACATCGAAAGTGCCGCTGCCAACAGTGCCTATGCCCAAAAGACCCACTTTGATCGGTTTCATTTTTATCTTCTTTACTGCAATGCGCCCGAAAGACACGGGCAGGGATTGAATTCAGGCCAACGCGGCTTCGGTGCCGAAACGTTGGCGTGCCCCCTCCAGAAAACGGGCGACACGGGCGATGGCCTCGCGCAAATCGTCTTCATGGGGCAAAAACACGATGCGGAAATGGTCGGCATCGGGCCAGTTGAAGCCCGTGCCCTGCACCAACATGACCTTGGTTTCTTCCAGAAGCTGCAAGAAAAAGTCCTGGTCATCCTGCACCGGATAGATCTTCGGATCGAGTTGGGGAAACATGTACAAAGCCGCACGAGGCTTGACGCAGCTGACCCCCGGGATCGCCGTGATCAGCTGGTGCGCCAAATCGCGTTGCTTGCGCAAGCGCCCCCCCTCGCCGACCAGCTCATTGATGCTCTGGTGCCCACCCAGAGCGGTCTGGATGGCCCACTGGCCCGGCACGTTGGCGCACAACCGCATGTTCGAGAGCATGTTCAGGCCCTCGATGTAATCACGGGCTCTTTTCTTGTCCCCCGAAATCACCATCCACCCTGCACGGTAACCGCATGAGCGGTAGCTTTTGGACAAAGAGTTGAAAGTCAAAGTCACCACGTCTTGTGACAAACTGCCCAAGGGTGTGTGCTTGACGCCGTCGTACAGGACCTTGTCGTACACCTCGTCGGCAAAAATCACCAGTCCATGCTCACGCGCAATCGCCACGATGCCCTTGAGCAACTCATCGGTGTACAAGGCGCCCGTGGGGTTGTTGGGGTTGATGACCACAATGCCCTTGGTGCGCGGTGTGACCTTGGCTCGGATGTCGTCCAAATTGGGCATCCATCCATTGGCTTCGTCGCAGCGGTAGTGCACAGGCGTGCCCCCCGACAAACTGGCCGCCGCCGTCCACAGCGGGTAATCGGGCGATGGCAGCAGCAACTCATCGCCATCGTCCAGCAAACCATTGGTGGCCATCACGATCAATTCGCTGGCCCCGTTTCCGAGGTAAATATCGTCCAGCTTGACGCCCAAAATGCCTTGTTTCTGGGTCTCGTGCATCACGGCCTTGCGGGCCGCAAAAATGCCTTTGCTGTCGGAATAACCCGCCGAATTGGGCAGGTTGCGGATCATGTCCTGCTGAATTTCCTCAGGGGCATCGAATCCAAAAACCGCCAGGTTGCCGATGTTCAGTTTGATGATTTTGTGGCCGTCTTCTTCCATCTGACGCGCTCGGTCCATGATGGGGCCGCGAATGTCATAACAAACGTTGGCAAGCTTGGCAGATTTCTGGATGGTCTTCAAAGTGCCTCCAAAGGCAGTGTGGATAAGGGAAAACCTATAATTTGACCACATTTCTTTCGCCTCTCCGGTTCAGTTTTCAGAGCTTGGCTTTTATTTCGCTTCTCCTCACTTTTCCCGCCCCATGAAACTCCAGCCCGACCAGTCCAATGCCCCGACCATCAATGCTTATGCACTGGGCTGGATCGAAGTCAATGGAGTGCGGCACACGCAATCCTTGTCCGTGAGCAGCCTGCCCGATGTGCCGCCTACAGTTTGGGCCACAGGCCATTTCGAGGCGCTGAGCGCCAGTGACTTCAGCCCGTGGGCCCGAAGCGGTGCTGAGCTCGTCTTGTTCGGCAGCGGCCACAAACTGCGTTTTGCCAAGCCACAATGGCTTCAGGATTTGATCATGCGCGGCATAGGCGTAGAAACCATGGACACCGCTGCGGCTTGTCGCACTTACAACATCTTGGCCAGTGAAGGCCGCAAGGTGGTCGCCTTGCTTTTGATCGAGTCCTAAAGCATGCTTTTTTCTTGTTTTTTTTGTCACTGTTCTTCGCCTAAATATGCCAACAGCTGTTCAGGGTAAAATAGCAGGTTGTCGAGGCCCAAGGCCTTTAGCGAAATTGACACCAGGCAATGGTGGCACCCGCTCAACCAGTCAAGCGAGATAAAGTTCAATGGCGATCGTTCTCAACAAACCCCTACCCGAATTTGAAGCCAACGCCACCAGCGGTCTTAAAGTTTCGAACATCTCCCACATTGGCCAAACCGTTGTGTTGTTTTTCTATCCCAAAGACAACACCCCCGGCTGCACCACTGAAGCCATGCAGTTTCGTGACAAATACAAAGATTTCGTGAAAGCCGGTGCTTTGGTTTTGGGCGTGTCCCGCGACAACATGAAATCGCACGACGATTTCAAAGCCAAGCTGGAGCTGCCCTTCGAGTTGATCGCCGACACCGAGGAAAAAATGTGCCACATGTTTGGTGTGGTGAAAAACAAGATCATGTATGGGAAAAAAGTCAAAGGCATTGAGCGCAGCACCTTTTTGATCGGGACCGATGGCACCCTCAAACAAGAGTGGCGCGGCCTGAAGGTACCCGGCCATGTCGAAGAGGTTTTGCAGGCCGTCAAGGACCTTAAAAAAGCCACCGCTGTGGTTTGATGACGCCAGCCCGAGTTGTCACAGGGCTCGTGCATAATGATTTCATGACGCTGAAACGCAGTCCCTCAACATCTCACACTTCAAGCCGCCCGGGTTCCCTGGCGGCTTTTTGTTGTCTGGTGTCCGAATTTTCAATCTTCTAAAGGCCTCCGTTCATGCCATTGCCACCCGCTCCCACACACCGCGCCAGCCGCTTGACCCACACAGCCTTTGAAAGCGGCGAAACGTCATCCGATGCACCCGTCATGGTGCAAATCGAAACGAAAAGGGGCTTGGCCATCGAGATACCCGAGGCCAGCCCGGCCAAACGTGCTGCACGGCTGCGCAAGAACGACACCGGACCACTGGCACCCAAGCCCCCAGTGGCTGCGCTGGCCACTTTAAACACCGAGCCCGCAGACATGCCGCATGCAGCCCCCCGACCCGCTTTAACCGCCCCAGCCAATCGGGTGAACAAACCCGCACCAGCCCGAACCAAACGTCGCACCGGCCCGAGCAAACTCTTTGTTCTCGACACCAATGTGCTGATGCACGACCCGATGAGCCTGTTCCGCTTTGAAGAACACGATGTCTTTTTGCCCATGATCGTGCTGGAAGAGCTCGACAGCCACAAAAAAGGCATGACCGAAGTGGCGCGCAATGCCCGTCAAGCCAGCCGCTCGCTGGACGCTTTGGCCTCTGGACAAGGGCAAGACCTGAGCCAAGGTTCCCCCTTGAGTGTCACGGGCCACTCGGATGCCACAGGGCAATTGTTTTTCCAGACCCAGGCGCTCGACCTGAGCCTGCCCCTGGCACTTCCGCAAGGCAAAGCCGACAACCAGATCCTAGGCGTGGTCAAGGCGCTGGGCCAATTGCATGCGCCTCGTGAAGTGGTCCTGGTGTCCAAGGACATCAACATGCGCGTCAAGGCCCGCGCGCTAGGGCTGCAGGCCGAGGACTACCAAAACGACAAAACCCTCGAAGACGGCGACTTGTTGTACCCAGGCTCCATGGCTTTGCCTCCCGACTTTTGGCTCAAAAATGGCAAAACGGTGGAGAGCTGGCAGCAAGGCACCCACACCTTTTACCGCATCAGCGGCCCCATCGTGCCGAGCCTTTTCATGAACCAGTTCGTGTATTTCGAGGCGCCCGGAGAACCGAGCCTGTATGCGCGCGTCACCGAAATTCGCGGCAAAACGGCGGTGTTGCGCACGCTGAAGGACTTCAACCACCAAAAGAATGCGGTTTGGGGCGTCACCACACGCAACCGAGAACAGAACTTCGCGATGAACCTGCTGACCGATCCGGATGTCGACTTTGTGACGTTGGCAGGCACCGCTGGCACGGGCAAAACCCTGATGGCCTTGGCCGCAGGCCTCACCCAGGTGCTCGATGATCGCCGTTACACTGAGATCATCATGACCCGCGCAACTGTGAGCGTGGGTGAGGACATTGGCTTCTTGCCTGGCACCGAAGAAGAAAAAATGGGCCCCTGGATGGGCGCACTCGACGACAACCTGGAGTTTTTGGCCAAGGGCGACGGCGGCAACGCTGGGGAATGGGGCCGCGCTGCGACCAACGAGTTGATCAAGAGCCGGATCAAGATCAAGAGCATGAACTTCATGCGTGGTCGCACCTTCATGAATAAGTATGTGATCATCGACGAGGCCCAAAACCTGACGCCCAAACAGATGAAAACGCTGATCACCCGCGCAGGCCCGGGTACCAAAATCATCTGCATGGGCAACTTGGCCCAGATCGACACCCCCTACCTGACCGAAGGCTCATCCGGCCTGACCTATGCAGTGGATCGTTTCAAAGGTTGGGCGCACGGTGGTCACATCACACTCGCACGCGGTGAGCGTTCCAGACTGGCTGACTTTGCCAGCGAGGCCCTGTAACGATCCAGTTGCCGTCGGGTCTCAGTAATCGTCGCTCAGGCCCGACGCCAGGCTTTCAAAACGCGTCAGGTTCTTCAAGAAAGTGAGGCGGACCGTGCCTGTGGGACCGTTACGCTGCTTGCCGATGATGATTTCAGCCACGCCGGGATCTTTGGATTCCTTGTTGTAGTAATCGTCGCGGTAAATGAACATGATGATGTCGGCATCCTGCTCGATGGCACCGGACTCACGCAAGTCGCTCATCATGGGGCGTTTGTCGGTTCGTTGCTCGACACTGCGGTTCAACTGCGACAAGGCAATCACCGGGCACTGCAACTCTTTGGCCAGCATTTTCAGACCCCGCGAAATTTCACCCAACTCGGTGGCGCGGTTGTCACCCCCCGAGCCGCCCGAGCCACTCATCAGCTGCAAATAGTCCACCACAATCAGTCCCAGCTTGCCGCACTGGCGTGCCAGACGCCGGGCATTGGCCCGCAATTCAGACGACGTCAGACCTGGCGTTTCGTCGATGTGCAAAGACACGGTACGCAATTTTTCAATGGCCTCGGTCAGGCGTGGCCACTCGTCATCGCTGAGTTTGCCTGTGCGCAAATGGCCTTGATCGATGCGACCAATCGAGCCCACCACACGGACCGCCAACTGCGATGCACCCATTTCCATCGAAAACACCGCCACTGGCAAGCCCTCGTTCAAGGCTACATGCTCGGCGATGTTGATCGCAAAAGCCGTTTTACCCATGGAAGGTCGTGCCGCCAGCACCACCATGTCCCCGGGCTGCAAGCCCGAGGTCATACGGTCCAGGTCGTAGAAACCTGTGGGGACCCCGGTGATGTCGTTGGGGTTGTTGGCCATCTCCTGCACGCGGTCGAGCAACTCCACCACCAGCGTGTCCATCGACTGAAAGCCCTGCTTCATGCGCGAGCCTTCTTCACCGATGTTGAAGATTTTTTGCTCGGCCTCGTCCAGGATGCGGTCAATCGCCTTACCCTGGGGATTGAAGGCGTTGGTCGCGATCTCATCGCTGGCAGACACCAGTTTGCGCAGAATCGAGCGCTCGCGCACGATCTCAGCATAGCGGCGGATATTGCTCGCGCTGGGCACGTACTGCGCCAGAGAATTCAGGTAGCCAAGGCCACCCATTTCCTCCGCCTTCCCCTGGTTTTGCAACTGCTCATTCACAGTGATGACATCGGCAGGTTTGGACGCATTGACCAGTGCCCCAATGGCTGCATAAATCAGCTTGTGTTCGTGCCGGTAAAAGTCGTTGTCAACCAGCAAATCCCCCACACGGTCCCAAGCGCCGTTGTCCAGCAACAAGCCGCCCAGAACACTGGACTCCGCTTCTATCGAATGCGGCGGCACGCGGAGCTTGGCCACCAGGTTGTCGCCAGACTGGTCAGCGTTAAAGGTGTTCAAGGAAGGAGCAAAAACGACGGACATTGGTGTAAGGCCTCAAAAGACCATGGTAGTCGCAAAAACGCTGCAAGTTTGGGATAAAGCTGTGGATAAGCTCTGCGGATCCGGTGTGCAGTCCTGTAAAAATCAGATCGCGGCGCTTTCAATAAAAAAAGCCGTCAAGCACAAGGCCAGACGGCTTTTCAGGGCGCAATAAAAATCAGGCTGTTTCGCCGTACACCGTCACGGTCACTTCCACCACAACGTCGGTGTGCAATGCCACCGACACGGAGGAGTCGCTCACCACCTTGATGGGGCCGTGGGGCATGCGAATCTGTGACTTGACCAGCTTGTAGCCTTGCTTGTTCAGCTCATCCGCAATGTCGTGGTTGGTCACCGAACCAAACAAACGGCCATCCACACCGGCTTTTTGCGACAGTTTCACCACCAGGCCTGACAATTTCTCGCCTTGGGCTTGGGCTTCGGCCAATTTGACGGCAGCGGCTTTTTCCAATTCAACACGGCGAGCTTCAAACTCGGCCTTGTTGGCTTCGGTCGCGCGGCGTGCACGACCTTGGGGGATCAGAAAATTGCGAGCGTAGCCGTCCTTGACTTTGACGATATCGCCCAGATTACCCAGGTTCACAACCTTTTCGAGCAGAATGATTTGCATGGTTGGACTCCTTAGACTTTGTGCTGGTCGGTGTAGGGCAACATGGCCAAAAAGCGTGCGCGCTTGATGGCGGTGTTGAGCTGACGCTGGAAAATGGCACGGGTGCCAGTCAGACGTGCAGGGATGATTTTGCCGTTTTCGGCGATGAAGTCACGCAGGGTGTCTACATCTTTGTAGTCGATTTCTTCGACGCCAGTGACTGTGAAGCGGCAAAAACGCTTGCGCTTGAACAGCAGTGACTGGGTGTTGCGCTTAGGGCGCTTGTCTTTGTTGAATTTTTTGAACGTGGCCATAGGGCCTCCTGAAATTAATCTTGCTGAAACTCTTGAATGTGCAACACGACACTTTTGCCTTGTCGAGGGGTGGCCAAAAAGCCTTGAAACGTCCAGACACTGCCTACCGCTTGTTTGCTCAGTCTTTCGGCCAATGACCCGATGGCCAAGGCGCGAAGTTTTAACTGGACTTTTCGCATTTGCCCGGCCTCTTGTACTTCAGAGGCGTGTTCCAGAATCAAATCCAGAGCAGGCAAACCAGCGGGGGTGTATCGCAAAGCGGCGTGCTCGGCAATACAGGCTTTCAATTCGGTACGGTTCACTCCTCAGCAGGCACGTGTCAAGCGGCGAATTCGGCTTGTTGTGACTTACGTGCTTCTTCGCGCTCGACCGTCTTCATCATCGAAGAAGGACCGGTGTCGGCTTTTTTCTTCAGCACAGTCAGGTGACGCAGCACGGCATCGTTGAACTTGAAGGCGTGCTCGAGTTCAGCCATCACGGCTTGGTCGGCTTCGATGTTCACGCAAAGGTAGTGGGCTTTGCCCAGTTTGTTGATCTGGTAAGCCAACTGGCGGCGGCCCCAGTCTTCAACACGGTGGATCTGGCCACCGCCGGCAGTGATCATGCCTTTGTAGCGCTCGAGCATGGCCGGCACTTGTTCAGACTGATCGGGATGGATCAGCAAAATGATTTCGTAATGACGCATTGAGACTCCTTGAGGTTAACCCAAATGGTTGGAATAGCTGCCCCCAGCGTCTGTCGGGGTGCAGCAAGGCGAAGCCCATCATTATAGCCTGAATATCACAGTCCAGGATAGTGGTTGGACGAGTCGGCCTGAGATGCCTGTGAACGAGGGTTTCGACCCATCAGGTGCTCAGGGATGAGCCAGGTGGCCAGCACCATGACCGCAAAACCAACAGGGACCCCAAAAACGCCTGCGGACAAGGGCTGAATGCCCCACCACAAACCGCCATAGGGGTCCAACTCCCAAAAATGGCGGATACCAGGGGCATTGACCACCATATAAAAAATGGTCACCCCCAAACCCGACAGCATGCCCAGCACCACCGCCGCACGATGCACCCGCTGCCAGGCCATCCCCAGCACCATACCTGGAAAGAAGGCAGAGGCTGCCAGCGAAAAAGAGGCCGACACCAAGGCCAGGATTTCTGCGGGCTTGAAAGCCGCGACCACCGCTGCCAACATGGCTACAGCCAGCAAAGCGAACTTGGACAAGATCACCCGGCCCTCCGAAGACTTTGGGCCATTGACACCATTGGGCCGCATGTCGCGCACCAAGGCGTTGCTGATCGTCAACAACAAACCATCGGCTGTCGACAAAGCGGCTGCCAGCCCACCGGCTGCCACCAATCCAGACACCACAAACGGCATCCCACCCAATTCGGGCGTGGCCAACATGATCATGTCCGCCCCGAGCTTGAGCTCACCCAGTTGCAAAACACCGTCGCCGTTGACGTCCGAAAACGACAGCAAGGCCGAGTCCAACCTGGCCCACTGCGCCATCCAGCTGGGCAAGTCGGCAAAGCTGCTGCCTACCAAGGTGTTGAGCACCTCGAACTTCACCAGCACTGCCAAGGCAGGCACACTCAGGTAAATCAGGCCGATGAAAAACAAGGACCAGGCCACGGAGCTGCGCGTTTCGGCAACTGAAGGCGAGGTGTAAAAGCGGGTCAACAAATGCGGCAATCCTGCTGTGCCAATCATCAGGCAAAACACCAGGGCTAGAAAATTCAGGCGCGACTCGCTGAACAATTTCTCTTGGGCCAGCCCACCTCCGGGCTCGCCTGTGAAAGCCTGTGTGTGAGGGGGCATGCCGCCCAAAGGCCTCGCCCGCTCAAGGTTGTCGTGCATGGCGCGGGTCCAAAGCTCGCGGGCAGCAGAGGGGTCGTTAGGCACAGCCAGCAACTCACGGCGTACCTGGGCAATGGTGGCAAAGTCGGCACCCTGTGCTTTGAGGAGGCGAATTTTTTCTTCTAAATCTTGGCGCAGTTCGACCATGGCCGCGTCCACGTCCTGCAACCGCGAAGCAAAGAGTTTGGCCCTTTGCGCGTATTCACGGCGCACTTCCAGTTCGGCCGGATCGTCCATCAGGCGCTTTTCGATGCTGGCAATGGCCGACAGCTGGGCACCATAGGCCCAAGTCGCTACAGGGTTGCCAAGTTGCTTGTAGGACAGCCAGGACACCGGAATGAGAAAAGCCAGCAGCAGCATGATGTACTGCGCCACCTGAGTCCAGGTGATGGCCCGCATCCCCCCCAGAAAGGAGCAAAGCAAAACACCTCCCAAGCCCAGCAAAATACCGATTTCAAATTGCACACCGGTCAGTCGAGAAGCGATCAGTCCAATGCCGTAAATCTGGGCCACCACATAAGTGAATGAGCACAGCACCGAGGCCAATGCAGCAATCACTCGGGGCCAGCGACCACCATAACGCTGATCGAAGTAGTCGGGCAAGGTATACAAGCGCATGGCACGCAGTTGAGGAGCGATCAAAAAGGCCACCAAGCAAAAGCCACCCGTCCAGCCGATCACATAGGCCAGCCCCCCTGGCTGATTGCCACTTCCTGAGAAGCCTTGCAGGTAAAGCGCGCCAGCCAGACTGATGAAAGAAGCTGCGCTCATCCAGTCTGCAGCCGTGGCCATGCCGTTGTACATGGCCGGGATGCGTCGACCGGCCACGTAATACTCGTCCTCGTTCGTGGTTCTGCCCGCGATTCCGATGAGCGCGTAGATCATGACCGTGCTGAACAAGAAGATCGGGCCGATCAAGTTGCGTGACAGCCCTGAGCGCTCAGCCCAGGCCATCACCCCGATCAAACTCAGAAGAAACACCACATAAATCAGGACATTGCGGTGCAATCGCCAGCGGTAAGCAGAAGACATAGCAACCTCGACAGATTGGCTCATCACCTTGTCCTGATCTTGAGGGAGACCGCAGGCTCAGCGCCCCAGATTGGTCCAAGTTTCAATGACGGTGTCCGGGTTCAGCGAGATCGAGCTGATGCCCTGGTCCATCAACCAATGCGCAAAGTCGGGGTGGTCTGAGGGACCTTGACCGCAAATACCAATGTATTTGCCCTTCGCCAAACAGGCTTTGATGGCTTGAGAAATCAAGGCTGTCACGGCAGGATCACGCTCGTCAAAATCAGCGGCCAAAAGCGGCATGCCAGAATCACGGTCCAAACCCAAAGTCAGCTGCGTCAGGTCGTTCGAGCCAATCGAGAAACCATCAAAAAACTCAAGAAACTGCTCAGCGAGGATGGCGTTGCTCGGCACCTCGCACATCATGATCAACTTGAGCGCGTTTTCGCCCCGGCGCAAACCTTGGCTGGCCAGCAGTTGGGTGACCTTTTCGGCCTGACCCAAGGTGCGCACAAAGGGCACCATGATCTGCACGTTGGTCAGACCCATCTCACCTCGAACCCGTTTGAGGGCCTCACACTCCATGGCAAAAGCCTCGCCAAAGTCTGCGCTGATGTAGCGCGCAGCACCCCGGAAGCCCAGCATCGGGTTTTCTTCTTCGGGCTCGTAGCGGCTGCCGCCAATGAGCTTGCGGTATTCGTTGCTCTTGAAGTCCGACAAACGCACGATGACCGGCTTGGGCCAGAAGGCGGCCGCGATGCTGGCCACGCCTTCGGCGACCTTGTCGACGTAAAAAGCGCGTGGGGAAGCGTGGCCGCGGGCCACCGATTCCACGGCTTTTTTCAGGTCGGCATCGATGGCGGGGTAGTCAAGGATAGCCTTGGGGTGTACACCAATGTTGTTGTTGATGATGAACTCCAGACGGGCCAGACCGACACCGGCGTTGGGCAGCTGGGCAAAGTCAAAGGCCAGCTGTGGGTTGCCCACGTTCATCATGATTTTGGTTTGGATCTCAGGCAACACACCGCGCTGGATCTCGCTGACCTCGGTTTCCAGTAAACCATCGTAAATGTAGCCGGTATCGCCCTCAGAGCAGCTGACGGTAACCAGCGTACCCTCGGACAATTGTTCGGTGGCATTGCCGCACCCCACCACAGCCGGAATGCCCAGTTCGCGGGCAATGATGGCGGCGTGGCAGGTGCGCCCGCCCCGGTTGGTGACAATGGCGCTTGCACGTTTCATCACCGGCTCCCAATTCGGGTCGGTCATGTCGGTCACCAGCACATCACCGCTCTGGACTTGGTCCATTTCGCTGATGTTGTGAACCAATCTCACCGGCCCGGTGCCGATTTTTTGGCCAATCGCCCTGCCCTCGGCCAAGATGGCGCTTTTGCCTTTGAGTTTGTAGCGCAGCTCGGGCGCACCTTGGGCTTGGCTTTTCACGGTTTCAGGGCGGGCCTGCAAGATGTAGAGCAAACCGTCGGTGCCATCTTTGCCCCACTCGATGTCCATCGGGCGGCCGTAATGCTGCTCGATCACTACCGCATAACGGGCCAGTTGCTCGACCTCGTCATCGGTCAGGCTGTAGCGGTTGCGCAGCTCGGTGGGCACGTCGGTGGTTTTGACCAGCTTGCCAGAGGCGGCTTTTTCCTCGGGGGTGGCAAACACCATCTCGATCAGTTTGGAGCCCAAATTTCGTCGGATCACACTTCGCTTGCCTGCGGCCAACATGGGCTTGTGCACATAAAACTCGTCCGGATTCACAGCACCTTGAACCACCGTTTCGCCCAATCCGTAGCTTGATGTGATGAACACCACGTCTTCAAAACCCGACTCGGTGTCGATGGTGAACATGACGCCTGCAGTGCCCAGATCCGAGCGCACCATGCGCTGCACACCGGCCGACAAAGCCACTTCGGCGTGCGCAAAACCCTTGTGCACACGATAGCTGATGGCGCGGTCGTTGTACAAAGAGGCGAACACCTCTTTCATTTTGTGCAGCACGTCCTCGATACCAACCACGTTCAAAAAGGTCTCTTGTTGGCCGGCAAAGGAGGCATCGGGCAAGTCTTCGGCCGTGGCTGAAGAACGCACAGCAAACGAAGCCTCCGGGTTGCTGCCCTGCAGGCGCACAAACTCATCCCGGATGGCTTGTTCCAGATCGGCAGGAAAAGGTTGGGACTCGACCATCGCGCGGATTTCGGCACCCGCAGTCGCCAAGGCACGAACATCTTCTGTGTCCAACGCATCCAAACGGGCGTTGATGCGCTCGGTCAGACCGCCAAACGCCAAAAATTGGCGAAAAGCGTGGGCGGTGGTGGCAAAGCCTGTGGGGACGCGCACACCCGAAGGCAGTTGGGAAATCATTTCCCCCAAGCTGGCGTTTTTGCCGCCGACCGACTCGACATCGGTCATGCGCAAAAGCTCAAAAGGAACGACCAAAGCGGTTTCGTTGAAAAGATCAGACATGCAAAGCTCCAAAGTTAAAGTCGGGCTCCAGTGCGCAGGTCAGGGTTTATATTGTTCTTTGAGTGAAACCCCGAGAGGACGTCGATGGATAATCGACTGATTCTAGGGGTCTTGTGGGACCCTTCATTTGAAATCCATTGCAAGCATGCCCAAACGCACTGTTTTTTTCATCTCCGATGGCACCGGCATCACGGCCGAAACTTTTGGCAATGCCATCTTGGCCCAATTCGACATGAAAAGTCGGCATGTGCGCCTGCCGTTCACCGATACCATCGACAAGGCACACCAGGCCGTTCGGCAAATCAACCACACGGCCGAAGCCGAAGGCACCAAGCCGATTGTGTTCACCACCCTGGTGAACATGGAAGTTTTGAAGGTGTTGCAAGAGCATTGCCAAGGCATGCTGTTGGACATGTTCGGCACCTTCGTGAACCCGCTGGAGAACGAATTGGGCATCAAGTCGCACCACCGAGTGGGCCGTTTTTCAGACGTGAGCAAAAGCAAGGAATACCACGACCGGATTGAAGCCATCAATTTTTCGCTGGCGCACGACGACGGTCAATCCAATCGCGATCTGGAGTCGGCGGATGTCATTTTGGTGGGCGTCAGCCGCAGCGGCAAAACTCCCACCAGCCTTTATCTGGCCATGCAGCACGGCTTGAAAGCGGCCAACTACCCCTTGATCCCGGAAGACTTTGAACGCAAACAGTTGCCGCCAGCGCTCATGCCGCATCGCTCGAAAATCTTTGGTCTGAGCATCCAGCCGGAGCGTCTGTCCGAAATCCGCACGGAGCGCCGCCCCAACTCGCGTTACGCCAGCCTGGACAATTGCCGCATGGAAGTCTCGGAAGCCGAGGCGATGATGCGCCGATCAGGCATCCGCTGGTTGTCTACAACCACCAAGTCCATCGAAGAAATCGCCACCACGATCTTGCAAGAGATCAAGCCGGACCGACTGATCTACTGAATAAATACGCCCCCCAGGACCTCGGACATGCCCCACCACAAGGGTCAAGCGTGCACCTGCAGGCTCGCCCAAGCAGCTGGGGAACTGGACAATTCAGGGTTCGTCATGCCAAGGTTGACGCAATCCGTTCAGCACATTCACGCGATTGCTCCGCATCACGCGCCTCCACCATGACACGAACCAAGGGCTCGGTGCCACTGGCGCGAATCAAAACCCGCCCGGAATCGCCCAATTCGACCTCGACCGCCTGTTTGGCAGACCACAAAGGGGCATGGGCTTGCCAATCAAATCCTGGCGTCAAGCGCACATTGATCAAGGTTTGCGGAAAGAGACTGACACCTTCGAGCAACTGAGCGATGTTCTGACCGCTGCCCACACAGGCTTGTAGCACCTGCAAGGCGCTGATGAGACCGTCACCCGTGGTGTGCTTGTCCAGGGCCAGCAAATGCCCCGAGCCCTCGCCACCGAGTAACCAGCCTTTGTCGTGCAAGACTTCCAACACGTAGCGATCTCCCACTTTGGCCCGTACAAATTGAACGCCGCGCCGCTTGAGAGCCAGTTCCACTGCAAGGTTGGTCATCAAAGTACCCACTGCACCGGGCACGGCCTCGTCACGGGCCAAGCGGTCAGCGACCATCAGGTACAACATTTCGTCACCATTGAACAAGCGACCCGTTGCATCCACCATCTGCAGGCGGTCTGCATCACCGTCCAGTGCCACGCCGTAATCGGCACGGTGGTCCTTGACCGCCTGCACCAGCGCATCGGGGTGGGTTGCGCCCACGCCTTTGTTGATGTTCAAGCCATCGGGGGCACAACCGATGGCAACCACCTCGGCACCCAACTCGTGAAAGACCTTGGGCGCGATCTGGTAGGCCGCCCCATGGGCGGCATCGACCACGATCTTCAGGCCCTTGAGGGTCAGGTCGTTGGAGAACGTGCTTTTGCAAAATTCGATGTAGCGGCCAGCCGCGTCGTCCAAGCGCCGGGTCTTGCCAAGGGCGGCCGAGTCCACCCAAAGCGGGTCCTCCAGCAACCTGGCCTCCACAGTTTCCTCCCAGAGGTCAGACAATTTTCGGCCTTGAGCGCTGAAGAATTTGATCCCATTATCGGCAAACGGGTTGTGACTGGCACTGATGACGACGCCCAAGGAGGCACGCTGCGCCCGGGTCAGGTAAGCCACAGCGGGGGTTGGCACAGGCCCGAGCAAGACCACGTCCACCCCCGCAGAATTGAAGCCCGACTCCAGAGCACTTTCGAGCATGTACCCTGAAATGCGGGTGTCCTTGCCAATCAACACCACAGGATGGGGTTCTTGGGTCTTCAAGACACGGCCGACAGCGTGAGCCAAGCGCAAGATGAAGTCGGGGGTGATGGGGCTTTGCCCTACAGTGCCGCGAATGCCGTCTGTCCCGAAATATTGACGCGCCATGCATTGATCCTTTTTTTATAATGAGTAGCCTGATTTTATCGGTCAAGGCTAGCCAACTCACTGACATGCAAAGAGTGCCAGCGCTCATTTTTCAGCTGCAGCTGTTTGGACTGCTTGCCAGACTTTCAAGGCGTCCACCGTGGCCTTGACATCGTGCACACGAACCAGGCGGGCACCCCGTTCTACGGACAGCAAAGCCGCAGCCAAACTGGCCGACAAGCGCTCAGAGGGCTGGGGAATGACGCCATCTTGGTTCAGCACGGCTCCCAAAGACGACTTTCGCGACCAAGCCGACATGACGGGACGTCCCTCCAGCATCCATTTTGCTTGGTGGGCCAGCAATTCGAAGTTTTGCATCACCGTTTTGCCAAACCCAATGCCTGGATCGAGCACCAAACGGGCTGCATCAACGCCTTGCGCCAAGAGACTTTGCATGCGCGCTTGCAAAAAGAGCTTGACATCGGAAACGACGTCGCCGCTCATGGTTTCGAGTTGCATGGTCTGCGGGTCACGGTGCATGTGCATCAAACACATGCCGCACGATGGATGGGCCACCACCACGCGCTCGGCACCTGGTTGGCGCAGAGCCCAGATGTCGTTCACGATGTCAACTCCTAAATCCAGAACCGCCTGCATCACCTCAGGCTTGTAAGTGTCCACCGATATCGGAACCTGCCAGCGCACGGCCTCTCGCAAAAATGGCATCAAACGCGCCAACTCGTCTTCCAGCGGCACGGCTTGAGCACCGGGTCGAGTGGACTCCGCCCCCACGTCCAAAATGCCTGCACCATCGCGCAACAACCGCTCGGCATGCTGCAAGGCCTGTGAACCCTGCGCATGCTGCCCACCATCCGAAAACGAGTCTGGCGTCAGGTTGACGATGCCCATGACCCAAGGGCGCGTGAGGTCCAGCTTAAAACGTGTAGTTTGCCAATGCATGCAACAAGTGACTTTCAAATAAAACCCAAAAGGGGCCGCCATAGAAAAACGGGGCCCGAAGGCCCCGTTGTTAGACTGGCATCGCCCACGCGATCAGGCCGCCGTGGTAGCAGGCTCAGGTTGAACAACCGGCGTGCCACCACCGCTGCTGCCACCCGAGGGAGGCGTGCGCGGTGACCAATCCTTTGGTGGCAAAGGATCGCGACCCGCCATGATGTCGGCGATCTGATCTTTGTCGATGGTTTCCCACTCGAGCAAGGCCTTGGCCATGGCATGCATTTGGGCACTGTGTTCCTCGATCAAACGGCGCGCTAAGTTGTACTGCTCGTCGATGATGCGGCGCACCTCCAAGTCCACTTTTTGCATGGTGGACTCGCTCATGTTGGTGGTCTTGGTGACCGAACGGCCCAGGAACACTTCGCCTTCATTTTCGGCATAGACCATCGGGCCCAGGGCATCGGTCATGCCGTAACGCATGACCATGTCGCGGGCGATGGAGGTGGCACGCTCGAAATCGTTGCTCGCACCCGTGGTCATCTGGTTCATGAAGACTTCTTCGGCAATGCGGCCACCAAACAGCATGCTGATCTGGTTGAGCATGAACTCCTTGTCGAAACTGTAGCGGTCCTTCTCGGGCAAGCTCATGGTCACGCCCAAGGCTCGGCCCCTGGGAATGATCGTGACCTTGTGCACGGGATCACACTTGGGCAGCAGATTGCCGATGAGGGCATGACCTGCTTCGTGATATGCCGTGTTGCGCCGCTCTTCCTCTGGCATGACCATGCTTTTGCGCTCGGGGCCCATCAGGATCTTGTCCTTGGCTTTTTCGAAGTCGACCATTTCCACCACGCGGGCGTTGCGACGTGCCGCCATCAAGGCCGCTTCGTTGCACAGGTTAGCCAGATCGGCACCGCTCATCCCGGGCGTGCCACGGGCGATCACGGCCGCATTCACGTCTTGGCCAATCGGCACCTTGCGCATGTGCACATTCAAAATTTGCTCACGGCCACGGATGTCGGGCAAGGTCACATAGACCTGACGGTCAAAACGACCGGGGCGCAACAATGCGGCATCGAGAATATCGGGCCGGTTGGTGGCCGCCACAACGATCACACCCAGATTGGTTTCAAAGCCATCCATCTCCACCAGCATCTGGTTGAGGGTTTGCTCGCGCTCGTCGTTGCCGCCGCCCAAACCTGCGCCACGTTGACGGCCGACCGCATCGATTTCGTCAATGAAAATGATGCATGGTGCGTTCTTTTTGGCGTTTTCGAACATGTCGCGAACACGGGAAGCACCTACACCCACAAACATCTCTACAAAATCTGAACCAGAAATGCTGAAAAACGGCACTTTGGCCTCACCTGCGATGCTTTTGGCCAGCAGTGTTTTGCCTGTTCCGGGAGGCCCCACCAAGAGCAAGCCGCGAGGAATTCGACCGCCCAATTTCTGAAAACGTTGTGGATCCTTGAGGAAGTCGACCACCTCTTTGACTTCTTCTTTGGCTTCGTCACAACCGGCCACGTCCGCGAAAGTGGTGTTGTTGTTGTTTTCGTCCATCATGCGAGCCTTGGACTTGCCAAAACTGAAAGCTCCGCCTTTGCCTCCACCTTGCATTTGGCGCATGAAATAGACCCAAACACCGATCAAAAGCAGCATCGGACCCCAGCTGACCAGCAAGGTCATGAGCAGGGAGCCCTCTTCACGTGGCTTGACATCGAACTTGATGCCGCTGCTGATCAAATCACCCACCAGACCGCGGTCCAGGTAAGTGGCTGTGGTTTTGATGCGACGGTCATCGACCGTGACAGCCAGGATTTCAGTGCCACCAGGGCTTTCGGAAATCGTGGCACTCTTGATCCGGTTGCTGCGCACCTCTTCCAAAAAATCAGAATAACCAATGGCGTTCGCGCCCGCGACACCACGGTTGTCAAATTGTTTGAACAAGGTGAACAGCACCATGGCAATCACCATCCAGACGGCAATTTTGGAAAACCAAGGGTTGTTCAAGAGAGACTCCAATCGAAAAAATTGACTTACACCATTCTAGGCCTGCCAGAAGCCTTGGCTAGCCTTTCAAGGGGTTTGGCCCTCTAAAAGCTGGGAATTAATGCATCAGGCCTGTTGAATCAGGCCCATTCCCACCAAAAAAGTCTCCGAAGACTTGTCGCGGGAGGATTTGGGCTTGATCGGTTTGACCACCTTGAAGGTCTCCTTGAACATCTTGACAATCTGGCTGTAGCCGCTGCCGTGAAAGACCTTGACCACCAAAGCACCCTGCGGCTTCATGTGGTTTTGCGCAAATTCCACAGCCAGCTCGATCAAATGCTGGACCCGCGCCGCATCCGAGGACTCGATGCCCGACAAATTGGGGGCCATGTCGGACACCACCACGTCGGCTTGCCGCCCTTGCAATGCCGCTTCCAATAGGGCGGCCACCTCGTTTTCGCGGAAATCACCCTGAATGAACTGCACCCCCTCCACGGGGTCCATGGGCAGAATGTCCAGAGCGATGATGCTGCCATTGAGCTCGCCCACAGCCGCACCATCGGGTGACAAGCGGCGGCGCAGGTACTGGCTCCAAGCGCCGGGCGCAGAGCCCAGGTCCACCACCAAATGGCCGGGCCGGATCAGGCCCAAGGTTTCGTCGA
Organism: uncultured Burkholderiales bacterium; assembly: GCA_903932865.1. Lineage (GTDB taxonomy): Bacteria > Pseudomonadota > Gammaproteobacteria > Burkholderiales > Burkholderiaceae_C > Limnohabitans_A. The sequence goes on along the minus strand of CAIZHQ010000015.1, from coordinate 122,734 downwards.
TTTCCTTGAGTTTGTAAGCCGCCCGCGCCCGGTAACCCTCTTTCAGAGCCAGTTTCACATAGGTGTCATTCACATGGTCGTTTAACCACGCTTTGTTGACCTTTTTACTTTTGGTTTTGACTTTCATTCTTTCGCGTCCTTGCGGGGATAATACGGGGATGACCCAAATACAACTCACACCTGCCGAGCGCAAAGTTTTTCGCGCCGATGCCCATCACCTGGATCCGGTCGTCATGATCGGTGGCGATGGCCTGACCCCTGCCGTCGTCAAGGAAACCGAAGCGGCCCTGAACGCCCATGGCCTGATCAAAATCCGCGTGCTAGGCGATGACCGTGCAGCACGCGAAGCCATGTTCGCCCAACTGGCCGACCAACTCAGCGCCGCGCCCATCCAGCACATCGGCAAACTGCTGATCCTGTGGCGCCCTCAGCCTGAAAAGCTCAAAGAAGTCGATGAAGACCGCAAAGCTGGTCCACGCGACTTCAAAATCCTCAAATACAGCTCACGCGGCGGTCAGCGCCCTGAGGTCAAAACGGTGCGCGTACTGGGCAACCAGCGACTGGCCGCTGGCGGCCAGATCAAGCGGGCCAAACCCAAACAAAAATCGGTCAAGAAAGGCCGTCACGACTGAGGGCCGCATTGCCCGCATGAGGCTGTCAACACCATGAAAGGCCGCCGCACAGCGACCTTTTTTTGTCTTAAACGTAAGACACGCCCACAATTTCATACCGACGCACACCACCTGGGGCTTGCACTTCGGCCACATCGCCCTCCTCCTTGCCAATCAAGGCTCGGGCAATCGGGCTGCTGATGTTGATCAAGCCCAGTTTCAAGTCGGCCTCGTCCTCGCCCACGATCTGGTAGGTCACCGCCTCTCCAGAGCTCTCGTCCTCCAATTCGACGGTGGTGCCAAACACCACGCGGCCTCCTGCATCCACCGACGCCGGGTCGATGATCTGCGCCGCGGACAGCTTGCCTTCAATTTCCTGAATTCGGCCTTCGATAAAGCCCTGACGGTCTTTGGCCGCATCGTATTCGGCGTTCTCGCTCAGGTCGCCCTGTGCTCGGGCTTCGGCAATGGCCTGGATGACGCCAGGGCGGTCCACTGTTTTGAGCCGATGTAACTCGCTCTTGAGTTTTTCAGCACCACGTTTGGTGATCGGGATGGTTGACATGTTGGGTTCTCCAAAAGCAAACCGCCGAGCGTTGAGACTCGGCGGTCATTTTCATCATTATGCCCTGCACCCGGTCCAGGGTGAGGGGCTAAAAGCAAGGGTTCAGGCTACCAGTTGGGCGTGCATCTCCTGAATGGAAATCACGTCCAACTGATCCATGTACTTCATCCCTTCCACTGCCGCTTCTGCGCCTGCGATGGTTGTGAAGGTGGTGACGCGGTTGAGCAAAGCCGAGGTGCGGATGTGACGGGAGTCGGCGATCGCATTGCGGCGCTCTTCCACGGTGTTGATCACCAGCACCATCTCGTTGTTCTTGATCATGTCCACAATGTGCGGGCGGCCTTCGGTCACTTTGTTCACCGTCGCACAGGCCACGCCGGCGGCCTGAATGGCAGCAGCCGTGCCCTTGGTCGCCACCAGCTCAAAGCCCTGAGCCACCAATTGGCGAGCCACTTCAATGGCACGCGCCTTGTCGTTGTTTTTCACCGAAATGAACACCTTGCCCGAAGGCGTGCCGTCGGCTTTGGTGGAGCGTGGCAGCTTGGTGCCCGCGCCCAATTGGCTCTTCACAAAGGCTTCGCCGAAGGTTTTGCCCACGCCCATGACTTCGCCGGTGGATTTCATTTCGGGGCCGAGAATGGTGTCCACGCCTGGGAACTTCACAAACGGGAACACCGCTTCTTTGACGCTGAAATAAGGTGGCGTGACCTCTTGGGTGATGCCTTGCGAAGCCAATGTCTGACCAGCCATGCAGCGGGCTGCCACCTTGGCCAGCTGAATGCCTGTGGCTTTGGACACGTAAGGCACGGTGCGTGACGCACGAGGATTCACTTCCAGCACGTAGATGACGTCTTTGCCATCGATGTTTTGGATCGCGAATTGCACGTTCATCAGACCGACCACATTCAAGGCACCGGCCATGGCGGCCGATTGGCGCTTGAGTTCGTTGACGGTGTCAGCCGACAGCGAGTAAGGTGGCAAAGAGCACGCCGAGTCGCCGCTGTGCACGCCTGCTTGTTCAATGTGCTCCATCACGCCACCGATGAAGGTTTTGCCTTCAGGGTCGCGCAGGCAGTCCACATCGCATTCAATCGCATCGTTCAGGAATCGGTCCAGCAGCACGGGCGAGTCGTGCGAGACCTTGACCGCTTCACGCATGTAGCGCTCCAGGTCACGTTGCTCGTGCACGATTTCCATGGCGCGGCCACCCAGCACATAGCTGGGGCGCACCACCAAGGGGTAACCCAAGGCGGCGGCCTTTTCCAAAGCTTCGGGCTCAGTACGGGCCGTGGCGTTGGGCGGCTGACGCAGACCCAGGTCTTGCAGCAATTTCTGGAAACGCTCACGGTCTTCGGCCGCGTCGATCATGTCGGGGCTGGTGCCGATGATGGGGACGCCAGCGGCTTCCAGGTCGAGTGCCAATTTCAAAGGCGTTTGACCACCGTATTGCACGATGACGCCTGTGGGCTTTTCCTTGTCGACGATTTCAAGCACATCTTCCAAAGTGACGGGCTCAAAGTACAAACGGTCCGAGGTGTCGTAGTCGGTCGACACGGTCTCGGGGTTGCAGTTGACCATGATGGTCTCGTAACCGTCTTCACGCATGGCCAAGGCGGCATGAACGCAGCAGTAGTCAAATTCAATGCCTTGGCCAATGCGGTTCGGACCGCCCCCCAGCACCATGATTTTTTTGTTGGACGTGGGTTCTGCTTCGCACTCGCCGTCACCATGGCCTTCATAGCAGGAGTACATGTAGGCGGTGTCGGTCGAGAACTCGGCCGCACAAGTGTCCACGCGTTTGTACACTGGGCGAATGTTCAGGGCATGGCGACGGGCACGCACCACATGCTCGGTGGTTTTGAGCAACTTGGCCAAGCGCCGATCGGAAAAGCCCTTCTTCTTGAGCGCACGCAACTCCTCAGCGGTGATCGCTTCCAAAGTCGTGGTCTCCAGCTCAAGCTCAATCTTCACGATTTCTTCGATCTGCACCAGGAACCAAGGATCGATCTTGGTCAAGGCGAACACCTCGTCCACGCTCAGGCCCATGGCAAAGGCATCGCCCACGTACCAGATGCGCTCAGGGCCAGGCTCACCCAGCTCTTTTTCCAAAACTTCGCGGTCCTGGGTTTTTTCGTTCATGCCGTCCACGCCGACTTCCAGACCACGCAGGGCTTTTTGGAAGGACTCTTGGAATGTGCGGCCCATGGCCATCACCTCGCCCACCGACTTCATTTGGGTGGTCAAACGGCTGTCGGCTGTCGGGAATTTTTCAAAGGCAAAGCGCGGGATCTTGGTGACCACATAGTCGATCGAAGGCTCAAACGAAGCGGGTGTGGCACCACCTGTGATGTCGTTGCGCAACTCATCGAGGGTGTAACCCACAGCGAGCTTGGCTGCCACTTTGGCAATCGGGAAACCCGTGGCTTTGGAGGCCAGGGCCGAGGACCGCGAGACACGAGGGTTCATCTCGATCACCACCATTCGGCCGTCTTGCGGGTTGATGGAGAACTGCACGTTCGAGCCGCCCGTGTCCACGCCGATCTCGCGCAGCACGGCCAAAGAGGCATTGCGCAGGATTTGGTATTCCTTGTCGGTCAACGTCTGGGCTGGGGCCACGGTGATCGAGTCGCCAGTGTGCACGCCCATGGGGTCCAGGTTTTCGATCGAGCACACGATGATGCAGTTGTCCGCTTTGTCCCGCACCACTTCCATCTCGTACTCTTTCCAGCCGAGCAAGGACTCTTCAATCAACAACTCGGTGGTGGGCGAAGCCTCTAAACCGCGCTTGCAAATGGTCTCGAACTCTTCAGGGTTGTAGGCAATGCCGCCGCCCGTGCCGCCCAAGGTGAAGCTGGGGCGAATGACGGTAGGAAAACCCAGAGTCTTTTGCACATCCCAAGCTTCTTCCATGCTGTGGGCGATGCCCGAGCGCGCAGAACCCAGACCAATTTTGGTCATGGCGTCTTTGAACTTCAGACGGTCTTCGGCTTTGTCGATGGCTTCGGGCGTGGCGCCGATCAGCTCGACTTTGTATTTTTCGAGCACGCCGTGGTGCCACAAATCCAAGGCGCAGTTGAGAGCTGTTTGGCCGCCCATGGTGGGCAAAATCGCATCAGGGCGCTCTTTGGCGATGATCTTCTCAACCGTCTGCCAAGTGATAGGCTCAATGTAGGTGACATCGGCCGTGGCCGGGTCGGTCATGATCGTCGCAGGGTTGCTGTTGATCAGGATGACTTTGTAACCCTCTTCACGCAAAGCTTTGCAGGCCTGCACGCCGGAGTAATCGAACTCACAGGCCTGACCAATGATGATCGGGCCCGCGCCAATGATGAGGATGCTTTTGAGGTCGGTGCGCTTTGGCATGTTATGGAGCCTCCATCAGTTTGATGAAGCGGTCAAAGAGGTAAGCAATGTCGTGTGGGCCAGGCGACGCTTCGGGGTGACCCTGGAAGCAGAACGCGGGCTTGTCGGTGCGGGCCAGACCCTGCAAGGTGCCATCAAACAGAGACACGTGCGTGGCACGCAAGTTGGCGGGCAGGGACTTTTCGTCCACGGCAAAACCGTGGTTCTGGCTGGTGATGGACACCCGGCCGGAATCCAGGTCTTTGACGGGGTGGTTTGCACCATGATGACCAAACTTCATTTTGAAGGTCTTGGCACCACTGGCCAAAGCCATGATTTGGTGACCCAAACAAATGCCGAAGGTGGGAATGCCGGTTTCGATCAACTCTGTGGCTGCCGAAATCGCGTAGTCACAAGGCTGTGGGTCGCCAGGGCCATTGGACAAGAAGATGCCGTCGGGCTTGTGCTTGAGCACCTCAGCAGCAGGGGTCTTGGCGGGCACCACCGTGACTTTGCAGCCGCGCTCGGCCAACATGCGCAAAATGTTTTTCTTGACGCCAAAGTCGTAAGCGACCACATGGAACTTGGGCGCGGTCAACTTGCCGTAGCCTTCACCCAAAGTCCATTCGGTTTGCGTCCACTCATACAACTTGGATACGGTGACTTTTTGTGCCAGATCAAGGCCGGCCATGTCAGGCGCTCCTTTGGCGGCGGCGACAGCTTGGTCGATCGCGGTCTGTGTGACTTCCTGGCCTTTGGCCAAACCCACGATGGCACCGTTTTGGGCCCCCTTGGTGCGCAGGATACGGGTGAGCTGTCGGGTGTCGATGTTTGCAATCGCCACTGTACCTGCATCGACCAAATAAGAGGAAAGGGTTTGGTTGGAGCGAAAATTGCTCGCGATCAAAGGCAAATCTTTGATGATCAAGCCAGCTGCATGGACTTGGTCAGCTTCGATGTCTTCCAAGTTGACGCCATAGTTGCCGATGTGCGGGTACGTCAAAGTGACGATCTGCTGACAGTAACTGGGGTCGGTGAGGATTTCCTGGTAGCCGGTGAGTGAGGTGTTGAACACCACTTCGCCGACTGCAGAGCCGGTGGCTCCGATCGAGTTGCCGATAAAGACCGTGCCGTCTGCGAGCGCCAAAATGGCGGGCGGGAAGGTTCCCTGAAGAGACAAAAGCACTGGGTTCTCCGGAATAGTTCGGGTACGCCTCAGCACTCACCAGAGATGGGATCTCTTTTTGGCTGCTTGTTCGAGGATTGGGGCCTGGGGTGGACTGTGGCGTACAGGTTGATGCGGGAAAGCCTCTCATTATAGCTGAGGACTAGTTGAAAACCCTGACAAATCACGCGCCCTGCCGCAGCGATCAAGCCGAAAATAAACTCAAGGACCTGCTGTTGCGCCGGCGTGCAGGCAAATGGCCGCCGCCGTGGCCACATTGAGAGACTCTTCGCCACCCGGCTGGGCAATGCGCACCTGGTGCTGGGCCATAGCCATCAGGCTGGCGCTGACGCCCTGCCCTTCGTGCCCGAAGACCCAGGCACACTTTTGGGGTAAATCACCCGCTTGCAGCAAGGCGTGCAAAAAAGGCCCCTCGTGTGAACTGGTGGTCAACAGAGGCACCCGCAAAGCCGCCACATCGGACTCGCTGAGCGATTCGACCAGATGCAGGCCAAAATGCGCCCCCATGCCCGAGCGCAGCACCTTGGGCGACCACAAGGCCGCCGTGCTCTTGATGGCCAGCACCTGGCGGTAACCAAAAGCCGAGGCACAGCGCAAGATGGCCCCCACATTGCCCGCGTCCTGCAATCGGTCCAGTACGACTGTGGGTGCATCTGGCAACACCTCATGGGAAGCTTGCCATGCCACCACAAAACCCATGCGTGCGGGTGACTCCAGGCCACTGAGGCTGGCAAACAAGGCATCGGGCACCACAAACACCTGATCAGTGAACCCCAGCCATTGTTCGCCCTGCTCGGCTTGAAACGACTCGGTCAGCACGACCTGCACCGGACGCACACCGCGCTCCAACGCCGCACGGCACAGGTGATCGCCTTCCAGCCAGAACTGCCCCGCCTTGCGGTAAGCCGTGCTGTCTTGAGTCAAACGCCGCCAGGCTTTGAACTGCGGGTTGTCCCGCGAGCTGATTGGTTTCATCGCACACTCCTGGCCACTGGGGCAAATGTCATGCGGTGGCAGTCCGCCGGGCCATGCGCTTGCAAAGCGGCCAGATGCTGCGCTGTACCATAACCCTTGTGTTGGTCAAACCCATACAAGGGGTACTGTTGGTGCAATGCTTGGCACAAACGGTCACGATGAACCTTGGCCAAAATGGAAGCGGCCGAGATGGCGGGTACCAGCGCATCGCCTTTGACAATGGCTTCGGCCTGCATGGGGAGCAAGGGCAAACGGTTGCCATCCACCAGCACCAGTTTGGGCGGCAGGCGCAAACCCTCCACGGCCCGCCTCATGGCCAGCAAGGTGGCTTGAAGGATGTTGAGCTGGTCAATTTCTTGCACCGAAGCCTCGGCAATGGCGCAGCACAAAGCACGGGCACGGATCTCATCAAACAAGGCCTCACGGCGTTTGGCCGTGAGTTTTTTGGAGTCGTTCAACCCGCGAATAGGTTTCAAATCGTCGAGGATCACAGCAGCGGCCACCACCGGGCCAGCCAAAGGCCCGCGTCCGGCCTCATCCACGCCCGCCGTCAAGCCGGAGACGCCAAAATGCAGGGCAGATTGCTCAGCGCGATAGAACTTGTTCGAGGACATGGGTTGAGATCTGGGCCGTGTCACGCTGCAAAGCCAAGTGCAATTGTTGAAATCGGAACTGCAAGGCATCCACCCGGTCTGGCGCGGACAACCAAGCCAGGCAAGCCTGGGCCAAGGCCTCAGGTGTACAGCGGTCCTGCAAAAACTCGGGCACCACAAAGTCCTCGCTCAGGATGTTGGGCAAACCGACCCAGGGCTGAAGCTGTTGCCGCTTCATGATTTGCCAGCTGAGCCAGTTCATGTGGTAGCCAATCACCATGGGCCGCTTGAACAAAGCCGCCTCCAGCGTGGCCGTGCCACTGGCGATCAAGGTCACATCACAAGCGGCCAGCGCGATGTGGGACTGCCCGTGGAGCAACTGCAACCTAGGCAGACCGCCTTGCGCATCGACCAGCGCCTGAATGCGTGCCTGCAAACTGGGGATGGCCGGCAAGACAAATTGCAAGGCTGGGTTTTGTCGCTGCATGAGTTGGGCGGCCCGCACAAAGAGGGGCGTCAGGTGTTCGATTTCGGACTGTCTGCTGCCCGGCAAAACCGCCACCACGGGCCTTTGCGCATCAAGGCCAAGGGATTGGCAGGCTGCCAAGCGGTCAGGGTGCATGGGGATGGTTTGCGCCAAGGGGTGGCCCACGTACGTGGCCTGCACTCCGGCCTGGGCCAAAAGGGCGGGCTCAAAGGGAAAGATACACAGCATGTGGTCCACGCTGCGCCGGATCTTCTCGATGCGCTCTGGTCGCCACGCCCAGATCGATGGGCACACAAAATGCAGGGTGGGAATACCAGCGGCTTTGAGCCGGGCTTCCAAATCGAGGTTGAAATCGGGCGCATCCACCCCGATGAACACATCAGGCGGCTGGGCCAGCAAACGCTGACGCAGCTGATCACGAATGGCGACGATGCCCCGGTAGTGGCGCAGCACCTCGACATAACCGCGCACAGCCAACTTGTCGTGTGGCCACCAGGCATCAAAACCCAAGGCCTGCATGCGCGGCCCGCCAATCCCAAAACCCTGCGCCTGGGGCCAGCGCAAATGCATGCCCTGAATCAACAAGCCCGCCAGCAAATCCCCCGAAGCCTCTCCAGCCACCATGGCAAAGGACAAAGCCCCCGCAGGGGCTTTGTGAGCAGTGGCGCCTGAAGGTGATGTCAACGCACGATCCCGCGCTGGGGTGAGGCGGCCTTTAAAAAGCCCAGCATCATGTCCACATCAGGCTGGGCCTCGGGCTTGTCGACGGCCAAAGCCGCAATGCGGGTCATGGCATCGCTCAGCGACAGACCATCGCGGTACAAGGCTTTGTGCATGGCCTTGACGGCACTGATACGCTCGGCCGAAAAGCCACGGCGGCGCAGGCCTTCAAAGTTCATCGAACGTGCTTGTGCTGGTTGACCTTGTGCCATCACAAAAGGCGGCAGATCGGCAAACAGCAAAGAGTTCATGGCCGTAAAACTGTGCGCGCCGATGCGACAAAACTGGTGCACCACGGTGAAGCCGCCCAGAATGACCCAATCATCGACCACCACATGGCCTGCCAGTTGTGTGTTGTTGGCAAAAATCGTGTGGTTGCCCACCTGGCAATCGTGCGCCAAATGCACATAGGCCATGATCCAGTTGTCATGACCCACCGAAGTCACGGCCCGGTCGCCAGGCGAGCCAATGTTGAAGGTGCAAAACTCACGGATCGTGTTGCGGTCCCCGATCACCAACTCACAAGGCTCGTTGTTGTACTTCTTGTCTTGGGGCACCGCACCCAAGGAGTTGAACTGAAAGATTCGGTTGTCGCGGCCGATCCTCGTGTGGCCTTCGATGACGCAGTGGCTGGCCACCGTGGTACCCGCGTCGATGCAGACATTTGGCCCAATCAAGGTGTAAGGCCCAACGGACACCGAACTGTCAAGCTCGGCCCCCGGGCTAATGATGGCCGTTGGGTGGATCTTGCTCATGACGCTCAAGCCTGTGGGATTTTGCGCATGGTACACATCAACTCGGCTTCGACCGCAATCTCGTCGCCCACCTTCGCTCGGGTTTTGAACTTGAAAATACCAGCTTTCATGCGGTCAAGTTGCACCTCCAGAATCAACTGGTCGCCTGGCTCCACAGGGCGCTTGAAACGCGCACCGTCGATGCCCGCAAAGTAATACACGGTCTGGTCATCAGGCGTTTCACCTAAGGTGTCAAAAGCCAGCAAGGCAGCGGCCTGCGCCAATGCCTCGAGCATCAACACCCCAGGCATCACCGGACGATGTGGAAAGTGCCCCTGAAAATGGGGCTCGTTGATGGACACGTTTTTCAGCGCCTTGATGCGCACGCCTTTTTCCAGTTCCAGCACGCGGTCGACCAGCAAGATGGGGTAGCGGTGGGGCAACTGCTTGAGAATTTTGTGGATGTCCATCATGGTCGTGTTTCCTTGTTATTTTGAATCTCGCTCTCCAGCGCCTTGATGCGTTCACGCAAGCGGGACAGTTGTTTGAGGCTGGCGGCGTTTTTTTCCCAATTGGCATTCCTGTCGATTGGGAACATGCCGGTGTACTGCCCCGGTTGCAAAATCGAACGCGTCACGACCGAAGCGGCCGAGATGTGCACATGGTCGGCCAAACTCAAATGGCCCAAAACCACCGCCCCACCACCCACAGTGCAATGCGCGCCGATGCTCGCACTGCCCGCCACCCCCACACAGCCAGCCATGGCCGTGTGTGCACCGATGCGCACGTTGTGGCCAATCTGAATCAGGTTGTCGAGCTTGACCCCATTTTCAATCACGGTGTCGTCCAGAGCGCCCCGGTCAATGCAGGTGTTGGCCCCGATTTCCACATCGTCGCCAATGCGAACTGCCCCCAATTGTTCAATTTTTTCCCATTGATTTTGGTGCAAGGCAAAACCAAAACCGTCTGCGCCGACCACCACCCCCGAATGGATAACGCACCGCTCCCCCACCGAACACCCTTCGGACAAAGTCACACGCGACTTGAGCACCGAGCCCGAGCCGACCTTGGCGCCACGCTCGACCACGCACAAAGGACCGATCACCGCGTCCTCGGCCACCCAAGCGCCCGGGTCAATGACCGCCGTGGGATGAATCCGAGGTCCTTGGAGGGGGTGTTGGGCCTGCTTCCACAAACGGGTCAATCGCGCGAAGTACACATAAGGATCATCGGTCACAATGGCCGATCGCCCCTCAATGGCCTGCGCTTCAAAAACCGGCGCCACGATCACACAACCGGCTCGGCTTGCAGCGAGCTGGCTTTGGTATTTGGGGTGGCTGAGAAAACTGATCTGGTCGGGCCCGGCCGATTGCAAGGGCGCCAGGCCAGCGATCACCCAATTGGGGTCACCGCACAAACGCCCGCCAAGCCGATCAACCAGAGAGGCAAGCGTCAAAGACACAGAGTTGAACCCGTCAGGCGCGGTTACTTGGCAGCCGAGGCGTTGAGCGCCTTGATGACTTTTTCGGTGATGTCATGTTTTGGATTGATGTAAACAGCTTCCTGAAAAATCACATCGTATTTTTCGGACTCAGCCACTTGCTTGACGGCGCGTTCGGCACGCTCGACCAAAATTTGCCTCTCTTCATTTTTGCGAGCATTCAGGTCTTCGTCGAACTCCCGGCGCTTGCGCTGGAATTCCCGGTCTTGTTCGATCAACTGCTTTTGGCGTGCAGTCCGCTGGGACTCGGCCAAAGTGGGGGCTTCCCGTTCGAACTTTTCAGACGCCAGTTTGAGACTGTTACCGGTTTCCACCAATTGTTTTTCCCGGCGCGAAAATTCCTGCTCCAGTTTGGCCTGCGCTTGCCTGGCAGTTGCCGCCTCACGGAAGATGCGCTCGGTGTTGACAACGCCCATCTTGAACTCCTGGGCCTGGGCCACAGAGGTCACACAGGCAACGGCCAAAAAGGCCATGGACATTTTTTGACGGAAGGTGTTCATTAGAAAGATGTTCCGATTTGGAATTGAAGACGCTGAATTTTATCGTCTGTCTGCTTGCGGAGCGGTGTGGCATAGGAAAAGCGCAAAGGCCCCATCGGCGAAATCCAGCTCAGGCCAATGCCTGCTGAGGCCCGCAGATCGCCCATGGCTATGTTTTCATTCTCGCCGAAAGCACGCCCGATGTCGGTGAAACCAAACAAGCGCAGCGTTCGGTCGTTGCCAGCGCCGGGAAATGGGGTGATGAATTCGGCATTGAAAACCACCTTCTTCGAACCGCCCAAGTAAAGAGGGGCGAGGTTGGTACTGCTGGTCGGGCGAGTTGGGCCCAAGGTGGATTGCTCAAAACCCCGAACGCTTCCCAAGCCACCCACGTAAAAGTTCTTGAACAAGGGGTATTCCTGCCCTTTGAGTCCCTGACCCCAGCCCAAATCGGTGTTGAAAGCCAGGGTGTATTTTTTGGTCAGCTGAAAATACTGCTGGTATTGGTAACTGGCCCGCAAGTAACGAACGTCGCCGCCCACACTCACATCGGCATTGACACGCTGCAAGCTGCCCCGGGTGGGAACCAATGCACTGTCACGACCGTCTCGCGCCCAACCCAGCGTCAAAGGCAAGGCCGAGCTGGTGGCGCCAAATTTTTGCGCATAGTCACGGTAGGCATCAGGCAATCCCGTGCCCGTCCGAATCTCGGTTTGCTCGGCGTTGACGCCCATGAACACGGTGTCGGTTTCGGTCACCGGCACGCCAAAGCGCACACCCGCACCAGAGTTGATCAGGCTGTAGGCGTTCACGTCCCCCAAATACGGCCGCGTAGTCCGCTGGAAAACATCCAGGGTTCTGGAAATGCCATTCCGGGTGAAATAAGGATCGGTGGTGCTGAGCACCAAGTTGCGGTTGAACTTGCTGGTGTTGACTTCAACCGCCAGGTAATTGCCTGAACCAAACGCATTTTCTTGACGTATACCAAAACTCAAAGTCACCTTTTCTGCAGAAGAAAAACCTGCACCCAGAGAAATGCTGCCAGTGGGCTTTTCGGCCACCGTGAACAACAGGTCGACTTGGTCGGGCGCACCGGGAACTTCCAGTGTTTCAACGTTCACCTGCGTGAAAAAGCCCAAACGGTCGACCCGATCTCGAGAAAGACGAATCTTGTCGCTGTCGTACCAAGCCGCTTCAAGTTGACGGAATTCACGGCGAATGACCTCATCGCGGGTGCGAACATTGCCCGCGACTTGGATGCGTCGAACGTAGGCTCGCCGCGAAGGCTCCGCCAGCAGGACAAATTGCACCCGGTTGTTGCGTCGGTCTATTTGGGGCTTGGCTTCCACACGTGCAAACGCAAATCCGAACTTGCCAAAGTAATCGGTGAAAGCCTTGGTGGTTTCAGCCACCGTCTCTGCGTTGTAAGGCTTGCCTACGGCAATCTTGACCAAGGCCTTGAACTCGTCATCGCGGTCGAGGTAATTGCCCTCTAGCTTGACACCAGAGATCACAAAACGCTCACCTTCGGTGATGTTGATGGTGATGGCAATGTCTTGCTTGTTGGGCGACATGGCCACTTGGGTGGAGTCAATGCGGAACTCCAGGAAGCCCTGGGACAGATAAAACGAGCGCAAGGCTTCCAAATCCGCATTCAGCTTAGTGCGCGAGTACCGGTCGGACTTGGTATACCAGCTCATCCAGCCACCCGTGTCCAGATTGAATTGGTCGCGCAAAGTGGCATCACTGAAAGCCTGGTTGCCCACAATGTCCATCTGCGCGATTTTGGCAGGACCGCCCTCGGTGATCGTGAAAGTCAGGTTCACCCGATTGCGGTCAACGGGCGTGGAGGTAGAGACCACTTCGGCACCGTAAAGGCTACGGCTGATGTATTGGCGCTTGAGCTCTTGTTCCGCCTTGTCAGCCAAAGCCTTGTCGAAAGGTCGCCCCTCGGACAGACCCACATCCTTCAGGGCCTTGACCAGCACTTCCTTGTCGAACTCCTTGAGCCCGATGAACTCCACAGAAGCGACCGATGGGCGCTCTTGGACCACCACTACCAGCACATCGCCCTGTGTCTCCAAGCGCACATCCTTGAACAAGCCCAAGGCGAACAAGGCTCGAATAGCCGCCGCGCCCTTGTCGTCGGTGTAACGATCGCCAACCCGCAAAGGCAAAGATGCGAAAACCGTTCCCGCTTCGATACGTTGCAAGCCCTCCACACGGATATCACTGACTGTAAAGGGATCGACCGCCCAAGCGGGCAAGCTGACAACAGCGCAAGCCAGTGCCCTCCAAGCAGAAGGCCAAACTTGAGCGCTAAATTGAGGAAAATTCATGGTTCAATCGTTCTAAAAACAAAAGCCAATTTCAGATTTGAAAATCAGGCATTCATGGCCGGCCCCAAAATCAACATGAGCCGGCAGCAAGACTGACCGCCTGATTGGCTTCGGTGTTTTGACTTGTCGATTAAAACAGGCCAAAACCATCAAAAGATAATACAGTACAGGCGTGCGGTCATCCCAAACGTCCATACACATTGGTTTTTTCATGAAAGGCGAGACAGGTTGCTTTCGGCCTCTTGGCGACTGCGCGCATCCAGGGTGATCAAGTCTTCAAGGCACTCCGGTGGCTTGCACACCAAACTGTCCAAGGTAGCGCGGTTGAGTTCATGGATCTGGTCAAAGCGGATGCGCTTGTTCAGAAAAGCCTCTACAGCCACTTCGTTGGCCGCGTTCAAAATGGCACAGCTGCCCGGCGCACCACGCAAAGTCTCCCATGCCAGGCGCAAACCGGGAAAACGCTGCACATGCTCAGGCTCGTCCATGGCCTCGAAAGTCATGGCAGCCAAGGCATGAAAGTCCAGCGCTGCCGCACCTGACTCGATGCGCTCTGGCCAACTCAGGCCATAGGCAATGGGCACGCGCATGTCGGGGGTGCCCAGCTGCGCCACCACCGAATGGTCGCGGTACTGCACCATGGAATGGATGACGCTTTGGGGGTGAATGACCACCTCGAGCTGATCGGGTGACAGGCCAAACAAATAACGCGCCTCGATCACCTCCAGGGCCTTGTTCATCATGGTGGCCGAATCCACGGAAATTTTGCGACCCATGACCCAGTTCGGATGGGCGCAGGCCTGCTCGGGCGTCACGTCCCTGAGCGTGCGGGGATCGCGGGTGCGAAATGGACCGCCCGAAGCCGTGAGGATGATCTTTTGAACGCGCCGCTGCCAGCTTGAGGCGTCCTCGGGCAAGGACTGGAAAATGGCCGAGTGCTCGCTGTCAATCGGCAGCAACAAAGCGCCACCCTCGCGCACGGCACGCAAGAAAACGTCACCGCCCACCACCAAGGCCTCTTTATTGGCCAACATCAGCCGTTTGCCAGCGCGAGCGGCTGCGATACACGGCGACAAACCCGCCGCACCCACAATCGCGGCCATCACAGCATCCACCTGCGAAGCCGCCGCCACTTCGTCCAAGGCAGCAGCGCCCCAACGCACTTGAACGGGCAAACCTTCTGCCAGCACCCGTTCGGCCAACTGGCGGCCTGCGGACTCCTGCACCATCACCGCCACTTCGGGCTTGAAACGGGCACATTGGGCCAGTATCAGGTCCACTTGGCTGGAGGCGGTCAGGGCGTGGATGCGGTATTGGTCAGGATGGCGGCTGAGCACATCGAGTGTGCTCGTGCCAATGGAGCCGGTTGAGCCCAAGATCGTGATGCATTGTGGTTTGTTCATGCCAAAAGTCTCCTCTTCAAATCCAGGCCACAAGCATCATGGCCATGGGCAAAGTCGGCAACAAAGCGTCTACCCGGTCGAGCACGCCACCATGGCCGGGCAACAAGCCCGAGCTGTCTTTCATACCTGCGCTGCGCTTGACCAAGGACTCCACCAAATCACCAACCACGCTCATGGCCGACATGAAAAGCAAAGCAGGCAAGGCCACCCCAATGCCTCGGGCCCAAAGCAGTGTGTAAAGACTGGGTGAGCTTGGGACATGGGTCTGATCGAAAATGGTCCAGAGCCAGGACACCCCTAAGACCCCCAACATGCCACCGAACACACCTTCCCAACTTTTGCCGGGACTGATTGTGGGGGCCAACTTGACAGCAAAGATCCGCCCACCCAAGGCACGTCCACAGAAATAGGCGAACACATCTGCCGCCCAAACCAAGACCAACACAGACAACAAAAAATTCACGCCCCGCTGATGCGCTTGGGCCAAGGCCAACCAAGCCAAGGCCAGCAAAAACAAACCGGTCCACCAACGCACAGATCGAGGCCAAAGCGCCCAACCGTAAACGCCTCGTTGGATCATCCAGGCGCCCAGCACAACCCAACTGGACCCAGCCAAAAGCCAAAGCAGAGGCGGGGTTGATTCCAGCCAACCGGCCAAAGTCGACATCGCACAAACGAAGACGCATACAACAGCCCCAAACCAAGCTTGCACAGGCCTCAGACCATTGAGTCTCCCCCACTCCCAAGCCCCGGCACCGATCAGTGCCACCGTCAACACCATGAAAGGCCAAGGATGGGACGCAAACAAGGCAGGCAGCAGCAAGGCGAGCAGAGCCAGGGCAGTGATGACGCGTTGTTTGAGCACGGATTCTCCTGAAAAAAAGGCCGCCTATGGGCGGCCAGTCAGGCCGTGCAAAACCACGGCATGGGATTCAAACTCAAACCGCCATGATCTCTTGTTCCTTGGCAGTCACCAACTGATCTATCTCTGTCATTCGCTTGTCAGTCAGTTTCTGAATGTCCGCTTCGGCACGCTTTTGATCGTCTTCGGACGCTTCCTTGTCCTTGACCAATTTTTTCACCGACTCGTTGGCATCCCGGCGCAAATTACGGATCGCGATCTTGCTGTTCTCGCCTTCGGTGCGGGCCAGTTTGGTCATTTCCTTGCGTCGCTCTTCGCTCATGGGGGGCATGGGCACACGGATCAAATCACCCATGGATGCGGGGTTCAAGCCCAACTCGCTTTCGCGAATGGCTTTTTCGATTTTGGCCCCCATGCCTTTTTCCCAAGGCTGAACGCTGATGGTGCGCGAATCCATCAAGGACACATTGGCCACTTGGGACAAGGGCACCATCGAGCCGTAATAGTCAACATGGATGGTGTCGAGCAAGGCCGGATTGGCACGGCCGGTGCGAATCTTGGTCAAATTGTTTTTGAATGCCGCAATGGACTGGTCCATTTTGGTTTCGGTTGTTTTTTTGATGTCTGCAATGGTCATGGGGTTCTCCTCGACAGAACGGGCTCAAGCATAAACCAGGGTGCCTTCGTCCTCACCCAGCACCACGCGCTTCAAAGCGCCGTTCTTGATGATTGAAAACACCTTGATCGGCAGTTTCTGGTCGCGGCACAGGGCAAAAGCCGTGGCGTCCATGATGCCCAAATTGCGCGAAATGGCCTCATCGAAGCTGATTTCACTGTAACGCGTGGCTGAGGGGTCTTTTTTAGGATCAGCGGTGTAGACACCATCGACTTTGGTGGCCTTGAGCACCATCTCGGCACCGATTTCGGCACCACGCAAAGCGGCGGCTGTGTCGGTGGTGAAGAAAGGGTTGCCGGTGCCGGCTGCAAACACCACCACCTTGCCTTCTTCCAAGTATTGCAAGGCCTTGGGGCGAACATAGGGCTCAACCACTTGGTCGATGCCAATCGCAGACATGACACGAGCCGTCAGGCCTGCTTTGTCCAGCGCATCGGCCAGGGCCAGGGAATTCATCACCGTCGCCAACATGCCCATGTAATCGGCGGTTGCGCGGTCCATGCCCACAGCCCCACCAGCGACACCGCGAAAAATGTTGCCCCCGCCAATGACCACCGCCACCTGCACGCCCAGACGGTTGATCTCGGCGATCTCCTCGGCCATGCGAACAATGGTGGCGCGGTTGATGCCAAACGCGTCGTCACCCATCAATGCCTCGCCGGACAGCTTGAGCAAAATGCGCTTAAAGGCTGGCTTGGCTGAAGACATGAGGGGCTCCTAGGGGGTTCAATGCGGACGATGGTTTGGCAAATCAGACGAAGTTTGAACTCAAGCTGCGCCTTGAGCAGCAGCCACTTGGGCAGCCACTTCAGCTGCGAAGTCGTCAACTTTCTTCTCAATCCCCTCACCCACCACAAACAAGGTGAATGCCTTGACTGTGGTGCCTGAGGCCTTGAGCATTTGCTCAACCGTCTGCTTGTCGTTCTTCACAAAAGACTGGTTGAACAAAGAAACTTCTTTCAAATATTTCTGCACAGAGCCTTCGACCATTTTGGTCACGATGTCTGCAGGCTTGCCGGATTCGGCCGCCTTGGCGGCGGCAACCGAACGCTCTTTTTCGATCAAATCGGCAGGAACTTCGGCGCTGGTCAAGGACACAGGCTTCATGGCGGCCACATGCATGGCAACGTCTTTGGCAGCGGTTTCATCACCTTCGTACTCCACCAACACGCCAATGCGGGTGCCGTGCAGGTAAGTGGCGATCTTGGCACCACCGGCGGCGCGCTTGAAGCGTCGAAAGCTCATGTTCTCGCCGATCTTGCCGATCAAGCCTTTGCGCACATCTTCCAGAGTGGGGCCAAAACTGTCTTGGCTGTAAGGCAAATCGCCCAGAGCAGCGATGTCTGCGGGGTTGTGCTCAGCCACCAATTTGGCAGCGGCGTTGGCCAATGCCAAGAAGCTGTCGTTTTTGGTCACGAAGTCGGTTTCGCAGTTGACTTCGATCATGGCGCCTGTGGAGCCATTCACGAAACTGGTCACCACGCCTTCGGCAGTGACACGCGAAGCGGCCTTTCCAGCTTTGGTGCCCAGCTTGACGCGCAACAACTCTTCAGCTTTGGCCATGTCGCCTTCGGCTTCAGTCAATGCTTTTTTGCACTCCATCATGGGGGCGTCGGTCTTTGCGCGCAGTTCGGCAACCATGCTTGCGGTAATTACAGCCATTTGATTTCTCCGTATTCAGTCTTCAAGTCAAATTAAAAAAAAGGGGCCAAGAAGCCCCTTTCATCGAGTCGCAGGAACTCAGGCCGAAGCGTTGGCTTCTTCGACAAATTCGTCATCGCCTTCGGTGACGGCCTTGACCACGTCGTTGACCGCATTGGCGCGGCCTTCGATGATGGCATCAGCGATGCCGCGGGCGTACAAAGCCACCGCCTTGGCCGAGTCGTCGTTGCCGGGGATGATGTAGTCGATGCCTTCGGGGGAGTGGTTGGAATCCACCACTCCGATCAATGGGATGCCCAACTTTTTGGCTTCCGAAATGGCGATTTTGTGGTAACCAACGTCGATCACGAAAATCGCATCCGGCAAAGCCGCCATGTCTTGGATGCCGCCGATGTCTTTTTCGAGCTTTTCCATCTCGCGTTTGAACATCAACTGCTCTTTTTTGCTTAAGGCTTCGAGACCGACTTCTTGCTGAGCCTTCATGTCTTTCAGACGCTTGATCGAAGTCTTGACGGTTTTGAAGTTGGTCAACATGCCACCCAACCAGCGCTGGTCAACGAAAGGAACGCCTGCACGCTGCGCTTCAGCCGACACCAGATCACGGGCCTGGCGCTTGGTGCCCACCATCAAAATGGTGCCACGGTTGGCCGACAGTTGCTTGGCGAACTTGATCGCGTCCTGGAACATCGGCAGCGATTTTTCCAGGTTGATGATGTGAATTTTGTTGCGGTGACCGAAGATGAATGGGGCCATCTTGGGGTTCCAGAAGCGGGTTTGGTGACCAAAGTGGACACCGGCTTCAAGCATTTCGCGCATGGTAACGGACATAAAAATACTCCAAAGGTTGGGTCTAAAATCCAGTCCACTCATCGCGTGCAGCCAAAAAGACTGACCACGACACCTTGTCGGGACGGATTCGCGGATGTGCTTTGCTTTTGCGTGAGATCACTGATTTGGCTTCATGTTGGCCATGACACTCAAAAGACAACAGCCCCACTCTGCAAAGCCTTAGGATTATAGCATCCCGACTCTGCCAAAGCGCCCCCGCCCCCATGAAAACTGACCTGATCGCCACCCGGCAAGCCATCCAGACTAAATCCACAACTGTCCAAGCAGCCGCCCAAGCTTGCCTGGCCGTGGCGCAAAGCTCGGCCTGCAAGCATGCCTTCATGCAACTGACTCCCGAGGCGCTGCAGCTCACAGCCAGCCATCCGCAAGTGGGTCAAAGCCCGCTCGCGGGCCTCGCGGTGTCCATCAAGGACCTGTTTGATGTCCAAGGGCAGATAACCCAAGCGGGCTCCATCGTTCTGAAAAACCAGGCCCCGGCTTTTGCAGACTGCCCGGCCGTGGCGCGTTTGCGGGCCGCAGGTGCAGGCCTGATCGGTCGTACCAACATGGTCGAATTTGCCTTTTCGGGGGTGGGCACCAACCCCCACCACGGCACCCCTGCCGCATGGGACGGGCTGCACGACCAAGCCGTCGGCGTCCCCGGACAGCCCCATGCACCCGGCGGCTCCAGCTCGGGCGCGGCCGTGTCGGTGGCTACAGGTGCAGCCTTCATCGGTCTGGGCTCGGACACGGGCGGCTCCATCCGGGTGCCCGCCGCCTTGAATGGCATCGTTGGATTCAAGAACACTGCCCGCCTGGTGCCCACCCAAGGTGCCCTGCCCCTGTCCACAACGCTTGACACCGTGTGCGCCATGACGCGTTCCGTGCGAGACGCGATTTTGGCCCACGAAGTGCTCTCGGCCAGACACGTTCCCCGAGGGCAACGGCCCTTGTCCGGTTACCGCTTGGCGGTGGCCAAGAGATTGATGCAAGACGGCATGGACGCGACCGTGTCGCGTGCATTCGAGCACAGTCTGAACACGCTGCGCGCTGCGGGGGCGCGCATCGATGAGATCGCCCTTAACGAGCTGAGCGAGTTGGCCCCCATGATGAGCACCGGCGGCTTCAGTCCGGCCGAGGGCTTTGCCTGGCACCGCGAATGGCTCGACCGGGACAGTGAAAATTACGACCCCCGCGTCCTGCAGCGCCTGATGCGCGGCTCCGGCATGAAGGCCCACGAGTACATGGATCTGGTGCAAGCACGTCGGCAATGGATTCGCCGCGTGGAAACTGCATTGGTAGGTTACGACGCCGTGCTCTCGCCCACCACCCCCATCACCGGTCCCAAAATCAGCGATGTGGCGCCGGGCGCTGAGCGCGACGCCGAGTTCTTCCGCATCAACGGCCTGCTGCTGCGCAACACCAGCGTGGTCAACACATTGGATGGTTGCGGCATTTCCCTGCCCTGCCATGCGCCTGGCACTTTGCCGGTGGGCCTGATGGCTTGGCATGCCGCCATGCACGACGACACCATCTTGCAACTGTCCTTGCTGCTCGAACCCTTGTTGCAAAAGCACTGAAACCATGCAAAAACTGCGCAGCACATCCCTGTGGCCTGTTTACGGGCCAAATGAGCTGCGTCAACTTGAAAGCCGCTTGCAACACAGCAACCCACAGCCCTTAATGCAGCTGGCGGGCCTGGCCGCTGCGCAACTGGCCTTGGCCATAGCCCCCCATGCTCGGCGCATTTGGGTCTTCGCTGGACCCGGCAACAACGGGGGTGACGGCCTGGAAGCCGCCTTGCACTTGCACCAATGGGGCAAGCAGGTTCTCGTGTGCTGGATGGGCTCAACGACTCGTACTTCCCCCGATGCCCTCATGGCCTGGCAACGGGCCAGCGCTGCAGGTGTCGCCCTCGAATCTGCCGTACCTGAGTCTTGGCCAGAGAACACAGATGGCCAGGATTTGTGCATTGACGCACTGCTTGGCCTGGGGGCCAACCGGGCACTCAGCCCTGAAATGCAAGCCAGCGCACAAGCCATCCAAAAGTTTCCCGGCCAGGTGCTGGCGCTCGACGGCCCTACAGGCCTGAACCTGGAAAACGGGCAATGGCTGGGCAGTTGCGATGCCCCAACGGTGGCGGTGCACGCCGACCACACGCTGACCTTCATCGCCGCCAAACCCGGTCTTTTCATGGGCCATGGGCGCGACGCTTGTGGCCAAATCTGGCTGGACGACTTGGGCCACCTGGCAAACGGCAGCGATGTGCCGCCCCAAGCCTTGTTGAATGCGGCTTACGCCCCCCCCACCAAAAGCCACGCCAGTCACAAAGGCAGCCACGGCGATGTGGCGGTGATCGGAGGTGAACCGATGGCCTTAAGGGGTATGGGCATGACCGGGGCCGCCGTGTTGGCCGCCTCCGCCGCGCTGCATGCCGGTGCGGGTCGAGTGATCTTGAGTTTGCTCTCAGGACAAGCGGCAGAACATGCCCCGCCCGATCTGATGCAACGGGATTGGCAGCGGCTCGACCTGGAGCAACTGCATGTGGTCTGTGGCTGCGGCGGCGGCGAAGCCATCCGTGCGCGCATGCCCGAAGTGCTCCAGCGCAGCGCGCAATTGGTGCTGGACGCCGATGGCTTAAACGCTGTGTCTGATGATCCCGCACTTCAACACTTGCTCCACCAAAGGGCAAAGTTGAAACCCACCGTGATCACCCCTCATCCGCTGGAGGCGGCACGGCTTTTGAAAACCAGCACCACTCAGGTGCAAAGCAACCGACTGCGAGCCGCGCAAAATTTGGCTGCCTTGTTTGACTGCACGGTGGTGCTCAAGGGTTCGGGCACGGTGATCGCTGCCCCCGGACAGACCAGCCGCATCAACACCTCGGGCAATGGCAGGCTGGCCACTGGCGGCACAGGCGATGTGCTGGCGGGCCTGATCGGCGCCCGCATGGCACAAGGCTTGGGGTCATTCGAAGCCGCCTGCGCTGCGGTGGCGCAGCACGGTCAGATGGCCGATGGCTGGTCGGATGACTTGCCATTGACCGCCAGCGCCCTGGCGCAGCACCTGCGCTAAATTGAAGCCGCACCTCAACGGCGTGGCTTGGTGCTGCGAGACCCTTTTTTCTTGACCGCAGCCTTTTTCACAGAGGCTTTGAGGGCCTGAATTGGAGACCTGTTGCGCTCGGCGTCGGCCTGGCGGCGGTCCTGGGTGCCCCGCTTCTTGTCACGCCCGCCCTCCACAGGGGCCAACACGCCTTTGTCGCGCATGGCCCGCGGCACCAGATCGTCACCCGGATGCACCAAGCGGAAGTCAATTTTCCGGCCATCCAAATCTACCCGACTGACCTGCACCTGCACCCGGCTGCCAATGGCATATCGAATGCCGGTGCGCTCACCGCGCAACTCTTGGCGCAACTCGTCAAAGCGGTAGTACTCCCCCCCCAGCTCGGTGATGTGCACCAGACCTTCCACATACAAGGTGTCCAAAGTCACGAAGATGCCGAAGCTGGTGGCGGCCGACACCACACCGCTGTATTCCTCGCCAAGGTGCTCGCGCATGTACTTGCACTTGAGCCAGGCTTCGACATCGCGGCTGGCTTCATCGGCGCGGCGTTCATTGGCGCTGCAATGCAGGCCCGCAGCCTCCCATGCACGTTGGTCGGCGGCCGACATGCGCACACGTGGCGCAGACGACTCGGGCGCATTGCCCTTGGCCGCACGGCTTTTTTCCAGACGCTTGCTGAGCTTGGCATGCGCCTCACCAGGCACAGGCAGGCTGGGCAGCGTGTATTTGCGGTCCAGCAAAATCGCCTTGATGACCCGGTGCACCAGCAAATCCGGGTAACGCCGGATAGGGCTGGTGAAGTGGGTGTAAGCCTCGTAGGCCAGACCAAAGTGCCCGCTGTTCACAGGCGTATAAATAGCCTGCTGCATGGAGCGCAGCAGCATGGTGTGGATCTGCTGCGCGTCCGGGCGGTCCTTGGTCGCTTGCGCGATTTTCTGGAACTCGCTGGTGTGCGGGTCGTCGCTGATGCTCATGCCCAAGCCCAAGGCCTTGAGGTAATTGCGAAGGATGTCTTTCTTCTCGGCTGTCGGGCCTTCGTGCACGCGAAACAAGCCCGGGTGCTTGCCCTGCTGTATGAAGTCTGCGCTGCACACGTTGGCCGCCAGCATGGCTTCTTCGATCAAGCGGTGTGCCTCATTGCGCACGCGGGGCACGATTTTTTCAATCCGTCCGCTTTCGTCGCAAACGATCTGGGTTTCTGTGGTCTCGAAATCGACCGCGCCACGCACCGAACGCGAAGCCAACAAGGCTTTGTAGACGTCCTGCAAGTTCAGCAGATCGTTCACCCTGTCCTTGCGCTTGAGCGCTTCAGGGCCACGGGTATTGCTCAAGATCGCAGCCACTTCGGTGTACGTGAAACGCGCATGGCTGTGCATCACGGCCGGATAGAACTGGTAAGCGTGCACATCACCCTTGGCGGTGACCAGCATGTCACACACCATGCACAAACGGTCCACATCGGGGTTCAATGAGCACAAGCCATTCGACAATTTTTCGGGCAGCATTGGAATCACACGGCGCGGGAAATACACGCTGGTGGCTCGGTCATAAGCATCGATGTCAATGGGGCTGCCAGTTTGAACATAGTGACTCACATCGGCAATCGCCACCAACAAACGCCAGCCCTTGCCGCGGCCGACTTTGGCAGGTTCGCAATACACGGCATCGTCAAAGTCGCGCGCGTCTTCGCCGTCGATGGTGACCAAGGCCACGTCGCGCAAATCCACCCGGTCCTTGCGGTCCTTGGCCAACACCTTGTCGGGCAAGCCCTTGGCTTGGTCAACGCACAGGGCAGAAAATTCATGCGGCACACTGTATTTGCGCACGGCAATTTCAATCTCCATCCCCGGGTCGTCGATTTCGCCCAGCACTTCTTTCACGCGACCCACGGGCTGCCCAAACAAGGCCGGCGGCTCGGTCAACTCCACCACCACCACCTGGCCCGGCTTCGCCGTGCCTGTGGCACCTTTGGGGATCATCACGTCCTGGCCGTAACGCTTGTCTTCGGGCGCCACCAGCCACAGACCGCCTTCATGCAGCAAACGGCCGATGATCGGTTGCTCAGGGCGCTCGACAATCTCAACCACCCGCCCTTCCGGGCGGCCTTTGCGGTCCTGACGAACGATGCACACCTTGACGCGGTCGCGGTGCAAGACCGCACGCATTTCATTGGATGACAGGTAAATGTCCGACTCACCATCATCACGGATCAAAAATCCATGACCATCACGGTGGCCTTGAACACTGCCGACTATTTCTTCCAGCATCGCGCTGGGTTGAGCTACTTTTTTGATATACAATCCTTTGATTCCTGAGGCGCCCAGATGGCGGAATTGGTAGACGCACTAGTTTCAGGTACTAGCGAGTAACATCGTGGAGGTTCGAGTCCTCTTCTGGGCACCAATCTTATCGAATCAGATAAGTTAAACACATGACAAGCCGTTGTTTTTTGATCAACGGCTTTTTTGTTGTCGGCTTCAAAACCGAAGACAATGATTCGCTGGCAAACAGCGCCAAGGCTGTTCCACATGGCACCCAGCGGCATCAAACGGGAACCCCCACCAAATCGTGGCCTTCCACACGCACAATGCGTGTGCGTGTGAACTCGCCTACTTTGAGGGATTTGCTCAATTTTTCAGGTGGCAACAAGCGCACCACACCGTCGATTTCGGGCGCATCGCCAAAACTGCGGCCTACGCCACCACGTCGGCCCATGGCCGGTGCACTGTCCACCAAGACCTGCATGGTGGAACCCACACGTTGGTGCAAACGGGCAATCGAGACCTCTTCGGCCACCGCCATGAAGCGAGCGCGGCGCTCTTCGCGCAAAGCCTCGGGCAGCATGCCAGGCAGTTCATTGGCTGTGGCACCTTTGACAGGGCTGTAGGCAAAGCACCCCGCCCGGTCAATCTGCGCTTCGCGCAAAAACCCCAGCAGGTGTTCAAACTCTTCTTCGGTCTCGCCCGGGAAACCCGCGATGAACGTGCTGCGAATCACCAGTTCAGGGCACAACTCGCGCCAGCGCTGGATGCGCTCCAGGTTCTTTTCCCCGCTGGCTGGGCGCTTCATGCGCTTGAGCACATCGGGGTGACTGTGTTGAAAAGGCACATCCAGATAAGGCAACACCAGGCCCTGCGCCATCAAGGGGATGATGTCGTCGACGCTTGGGTAAGGGTACACATAGTGCAAACGCACCCAAGCATCGTGCTCACGGGCCATCTCGCCCAATGTCTGCACCAACTCGAGCATGCGGGTTTTGATCGGCTTACCTTCCCAAAAACCCGTGCGGTATTTCACATCCACCCCATAAGCCGAGGTGTCCTGGCTGATGACCAGCAACTCTTTCACACCACCCGCGAACAAGGCTTTGGCTTCTTTCAGAACATCGCCAATCGGCCGCGAGACCAGGTCACCACGCATGGAGGGGATGATGCAAAACGTGCAACGGTGGTTGCACCCTTCGCTGATTTTCAAGTACGCATAGTGGCGAGGTGTGAGCTTGAGGCCTGCCTCGCCAAAGCCACCCGGCACCAAATCGAGAAACGGGTCGTGGGGCTTGGGCAAATGCATGTGCACCGCGTCCATGACCTCTTGGGTGGCGTGCGGACCCGTCACGGCCAGAACGCTGGGGTGCATCTCGCGCACCATGTTGCCACCGCCCTCGCCTGTTTTGGCACCCAAGCATCCGGTCACGATCACTTTGCCGTTTTCGTTGAGGGCCTCGGCGATGGTGTCCAAGCTCTCCTTTATGGCTTCATCGATGAAGCCACAGGTGTTGACAATGACCAGGTCGGCGCCTTCAAAGGTTTTGGAAGTCTGGTAGCCCTCAGCGCTCAATTGCGTCAGGATCAGTTCGGAATCGGTCAGCGCTTTGGGGCAGCCGAGGCTGACAAAACCCACTTTGGGAGCGAGAACGGAGGGGGTAGCGGTCATTTCAATCATCCCCGCATTGTCCCCTCAAAAACGACCGACCCGTGACAAATGGGCTTGTCAAGCCCATCAAGTCCTCAAACCCATCACGCCCAGCAGCTGCTCGGTGTTCTTCTGAATCTGTTTTTGCAACTGGTCTTGCATTTGAGCCACCACATTTTGCGAGGGGTTGGCAAGTCCGGAAAACATGTTTTGCATCAACGGCGTTTGCCACTCCATGAACTGCGTCCAAACCTCGGGACTGAGGGTCGGGCTGGATTCGCCCAGTTTGCTTTGCCAGTCCATGAAGGACTGGACGTGGTTTTCCAGATAGGAACCCATGTGTACCTGCATGGCGTGGCCATAGAAACGAATGATGTTGGACAAAACCGCTTCGCTGAACATGGGCACCCCCGCAGACTCCTCCTCCAAAATGATCTGCAACAAAATGGAACGCGTCAGGTCTTCACCGGTTTTGGCGTCGACCACCAACAGCGGCACAGAGGTCATGACCAGTTTTTTCAGCTCGGACAAGGTCACGTAACTGGACGTCTGCGTGTCGTACAGGCGGCGGTTCGGGTATTTTTTGATGGTGCGCGCAACCGAGGTGGACGATTCGGGTCTGCTGGCCTTCTTCTCAGACCGGGCGGTCTTCGCAGGTTGGGGCGATTGAACTGGAGATTTGGCCGGCAAAGAAAACTCCTGGTGACAGGCAGCCTATGAAAAATCTGCTGCAATGCACCATTCTAGGCACACACTTTGGGGCTTGTCGCCTTGGTTAACCCTGAGCTTTTCCAGAGTTCAGCCAGCGCCAGACACCCTGGACTGCGTGCATTTTTGTTGCGTCGCCCGCCGATTTACTCTCTTTACCTGCGAAAATAACACGCTATGTTCACCGGAATCATCACCGGCGTGGGGCGAATCGTCGCCATCCACGACCTGGGTCGCTCCTTACACCACGGCAAGCGCCTCACCATCGAGGCCCCCGCCGGGTACCTTGACGATGTGGGTCTGGGTGACAGCATCGCCCTCAACGGCGCTTGCATGACCGTCACCACCTTCAGCCCTGAAAGCCATCAGTTCACCATCGACATCTCGGCCGAATCACTCGACAAAACCAGTGGCTTGGACCAGCAAGGCACGGTCAACCTGGAAAAAGCACTGCGTGCCCACGATCGACTGGGCGGGCACATCGTGTCGGGCCATGTGGACGGCGTTGGCCACATCAGCCACTTCCAGCAAATAGGCGAAAGCTGGGAATTGCGCGTCCTGGCACCGCAGCTACTGGCCAAATACCTTGCTTACAAGGGCTCGATCACCGTCAACGGCGTGAGCCTCACGGTCAACCGAGTGGCCGATCTGGCCGATGGCTGCGAAATCAGCATCAACCTGATCCCCCACACCGTCGACAACACCGCCCTGGGCAGCCTCAAAGCAGGCAGCCGGGTCAACCTCGAAATCGACACTGTGGCCCGCTATGTTGAGCGCATGCTCAGCGCAGGCCTGACCCAGAAAGACAACGCATGAACGCCCCCGAGAAACTGACCCCTGTGGCGATCTCCCCCGTCGAAGAGATCGTGGCTGAAATTAAAGCCGGCCGCATTGTGATCTTGGTTGACGAAGAAGATCGCGAAAACGAAGGCGACCTGGTCTTGGCGTCTGACCATGTCACGCCTGAAGCCATCAACTTCATGGCCCGCTTTGGCCGTGGCCTGATTTGCCTGACGCTCACCCGCGAGCGTTGCGAATTTTTGAAGCTCCCGCCCATGGCGGCGCGCAACGGCACCGTCTACAGCACGGCCTTCACCGTGTCCATCGAAGCGGCCGAAGGCGTGACCACCGGCATCTCCGCGGCAGACCGAGCCAAAACGGTGCAAGTGGCGGTAGCCAAGGGCAGCCATCCCACCGACCTGGTACAACCCGGACACATCTTTCCGCTGCAAGCGGTGGATGGCGGTGTGCTCATGCGTGCAGGCCACACCGAAGCCGGTTGCGATTTGGCCGCCATGGCCGGTTGCAGCGCATCGTCCGTGATCTGCGAAATCATGAAGGACGACGGCACCATGGCCCGCTTGCCAGATTTGCAAATTTTCGCAGCCGAACATGGCTTGAAAATTGGCACCATCGCTGACTTGATTCAATACCGCAGCCGCAACGAGTCGCTGGTCGAACGCATCGGCAGCCGCACCCTGCAAACCGCCCACGGCGAATTCACCGCCCACGCTTTTCGCGACCAACCCAGCCAGACCGTGCACCTCGCCTTGGTCAAAGGCCAATGGTTGTCCGAATCAGAAGTGGCCGTGCGCGTGCACGAGCCCCTCTCGGTGCTCGACGCTCTGGAAGTCAACCGGGCCATGCATTCCTGGAGCCTGGATGCCAGTTTGAAATACATCAACGCCCAAGGATGCGGTGTGGCCGTGCTGCTCAACTGCGGCGAATCGGCAGACCAACTGCTGGCCCAGTTTGAAGGCCGTGCCCGTTCGGCCCAAGCACCTGAGCGCGGCAAGATGGACTTGCGCACCTACGGTGTAGGTGCACAGATCCTGCGCGAATGCGGGGTACACAAAATGAAACTCATGGGCAACCCTCGACGCATGCCCAGCATGACCGGCTACGGTCTCGAAATCACCGCTTACATCCCCAAGGAATAAACATGCTCGAAGCCAACAAAGGCCTTGCCGAAGAACTTGACGGCCAATTTCTGCACATCGGCATCGTCCAAGCCCGCTTCAATGAAGGCATCACCAACGCCTTGGCCAAGGCGTGCATTGCAGAGCTTGAAGCGCTTGGCGTGACCAGCATTGACCACGTCATGGTGCCAGGTGCTCTGGAAGTGCCCGTGGCCCTGCAAGCCATGGCCGAGCGCGCCGAATACGACGCCTTGATCGCATTGGGCTGCATCATCCGTGGCGAGACTTACCACTTTGAGTTGGTGGCGAACGAATCCGGAGCCGGCGTCAGCCGCGTGTCCCTCGACTACAACTTGCCCATTGCCAACGCGATCTTGACCACCGAAAACCTCGACCAAGCCATCGCCCGCCAAACCGAAAAAGGCCGTGACGCGGCCCGGGTGGCGGTTGAAATGGCTTGCATCATGGACGACCTGGCTGCCGACATGGCCGAGTTGGCTGACGACATCGACGAAGAAGACAAAGCCTGATGACCGATTCGACCAGCACACCCGAGACCGCCAACGAAGGCACGCCAGCTACCGCGTCCGGCTCACGCAAATCCTCGGCCAAACCTGCCCGCAGCCGCTCACGTGAGTTCGCGCTGCAAGCGTTGTACCAGTTCATCGTGGGCCGCAACGAAGCGTCAGACATCGATGTCTTCACCCGCGACCTGTCGGGTTTTCACAAAGCCGACTCGGCCCATTACGACGCCCTGCTGTACGGCTGCATCGAGCAAGCTGCCGCCTTGGACGCGCAGATTGCGCCCAAACTCGATCGTAAATTTGCCGAAATTTCGCCGATCGAACACGCCATCATGTGGATCGGCGTTTATGAAATGCAGCACTGCCTCGATGTGCCCTGGCGCGTGGTGCTCAACGAATGCATCGAGCTGGCCAAAGACTTTGGTGGCACCGATGGCCACAAGTACGTGAACGCCGTGCTGGGAGGCTTGGCCCCCGAATTGCGCAGCGCCGAGGTGAAAGCTGACCGCCAATCTGGCCGCGCCAAATAAACCCCATACCCCAGACACCATGCGCATCTCTGAGCGAGCCGAGAGAATCGACCCCTTTTGGGTGATGGAAGTGGCCAAGGCTGCCTCCCAAAAAGCCCGCGAAGTCGCGCACAGCGACCGGCCCATGGTTTTTCTGAACATTGGCGAACCCGACTTCACCGCCCCACCCCTCGTGCGTCTAGCGGCCCTAGCCGCCATTGAAAACGGCCAAACCCAATACACGCCCGCACTGGGCCTGGACGCCCTGCGCCAAGCCATCAGCGGCTGGTACACGCAGCGCTTTGGCGTGCAGGTGCCCGCCAGCCGTATCGTGGTGACAGCGGGTGCGTCGGCCGCCTTGCAATTGGCGTGTTTGGCACTGATCGACAAGGGCGATGAAATCCTGATGCCCGACCCCAGCTACCCCTGCAACCGGCACTTTGTGAGCGCAGCCGAAGGCACAGCCGTGTTGCTGCCCACCACCGCCGAAGAACGCTTTCAGCTCAGCGCCGCCAAAGTAGCTGCGGCCTGGGGACCTCACACCCGGGGCGTCCTGCTGGCCTCGCCCTCCAACCCCACCGGCACCTCGATTGACCCGACCGAGCTGGCCCGCATTGTGGAAGTCGTGCGCAGCCGTGGCGGCATCACCTTGATCGACGAGATTTACCTGGGCTTGAGCCACGACACGCAGTTTGGACAAAGCGCGCTGGCTTTGGGCGACGATGTCATCAGCATCAACAGCTTCAGCAAATACTTCAACATGACCGGCTGGCGTTTGGGCTGGCTGGTGGTGCCCGAGTCGCTCACGACCGTGCTGGAGCGCTTGGCACAAAATCTGTTCATTTGTGCCAGCACCGTGGCGCAACAGGCGGCCCTGGCCTGCTTTGAACCCGAGAGCCTGGCCGAATACGAGCGCCGCCGAGGCGAATTCAAGAACCGCCGTGATTACTTCATTCCCGCCCTGAACGACTTAGGCCTGACGGTGCCCGTGCCCGCCGATGGCGCGTTTTACGCCTGGGCCGACTGCAGCGCCGCTTGCCATCAACTGGGCCTGAAAGACAGCTGGGACTTTTCACTGGCCGCGCTGGAACACGCCCATGTGGCTATCACGCCCGGGCGCGACTTTGGCACCGACCAGACCGCCCGCTTCGTGCGCTTTTCCACCGCCAATTCCATGGCGGAACTGCACACCGCCATCGCCCGCTTGAAAGCCTGGTTGCAGCCATGAACAAGCCCAGCCCCTGCGTTTATCAGCACCCCATCCGCGTCTACTGGGAAGACACCGACGCGGGCGGCATCGTGTTTTATGCCAACTACCTCAAGTTTTTTGAGCGTGCCCGCACCGAATGGTTGCGCAACTTGGGCTTTGGCCAGCAGGTGCTGCGCGACCAATCGGGCGGTATGTTTGTGGTGTCTGAAACGGCCGTGAAATACCACGCACCCGCCCGCCTCGACGACACCCTGATCGTCACCGCCGAGCTGCAAACGGGCGGCAAAGCCAGCCTGACCATCGCCCAACGTGCCTACCTTCGCACGCCTGACCAAAACGACCGATTGCTGGCTGAAGGCACCATTCGCTTAGGCTGGGTCGACAGCACCAACTTGAAACCCGGCCGCATTCCGGCCCCTGTTCTGGAAGCCCTGAAATGAACCAAGACATGTCCATCGTCTCACTGCTGCTGCACGCCAGTTTTGTGGTCCAGTTGGTGGTGCTGATTTTGCTCAGCATCTCGGTGGCCAGTTGGGCCGCCATCGTGCGCAAAATCACAGCCATCAAACGCATCAAAAGTCTGAACGACGAGTTTGAGCGCGTCTTTTGGTCGGGCACCAGCCTGAACGAGCTGTTCAACTCGGCCAGTCAAAATGCCAAACTCTCCGGTCCCATGGAGCGCATTTTTGCCAGCGGCATGCGCGAATACCAAAAACTGCGCGAACGCCGTATCAGTGACGCGGGCACCTTGCTCGACGGTGCACGCCGCGCCATGCGGGCGAGCTTCCAGCGCGAGATGGACATGGCCGAATCGCAACTGGCCTTCCTCGCCTCGGTCGGTTCCATCTCGCCCTATGTGGGCTTGTTTGGCACGGTCTGGGGCATCATGCACGCCTTCACCGGGCTGGCCAGCTTGCAGCAGGTCACTCTGGCCGTTGTGGCCCCCGGCATTGCTGAAGCCCTGGTGGCCACCGCCATCGGTTTGTTTGCCGCCATTCCCGCCGTGCTGGCCTACAACCGCTTTTCCCACGACGTAGACCGCATCGCCATCAAGCTCGAAACCTTCATCGAAGAGTTCTCCAACATCCTGCAGCGCAGCCTGGGCTCGACCGGCGGCAGTGGATCGGCCTCTGGCCATTGATCGGATTGCGCCATGCCATCCCCCTCTTCCCGAAGCCGCGGACGCCGCACCATCTCTGAAATCAACATGGTGCCCTTCATCGATGTGATGCTGGTGCTGCTGATCATCTTCATGGTCACCGCCCCCATGATCACCCCCAGCGTGGTGGACTTGCCCAGTGTGGGCAAAGCCGCCAAACAACCTGACCAAGTGGTACAGGTGGTGATCCAAAAAGACGAGCGATTGGAACTGGTGAGCAACGGCAAGACCGTCAGCGCCACGTTGGGCAGCGTCGCCGCCAACGTCAAACGCTTGTTGGGCGACGGCACCAACACCGCTGTGGTCATCAGCGCTGACCGCAGTGTGAAATACGAAACCGTGGTCAAGGTCATGGACAGCCTTCAGCGTGCGGGCATTGCCCGTGTGGGCCTGTCGGTGCAACTGGCCCCCTGAAAGTTACCCCCGTGAGCGCCAAGCCCGCCCCCCATCTGGAGTTCGCCCCCCCGGCAGCGCCGGGCATGGGCCGCGCTTGGGTGGTGGCCGGTCTAGCGCACCTGGCCCTGTTCCTGGCGCTGGGCCTGGCCACCGCCTGGAAAACCCAGCCCCAGACCGTGCAAGCCGAAGCCGAGCTGTGGTCGGCCGTGCCCCAAGCGGCAGCCCCCAAACTGCAAGAACCCCCGCCACGGCCACCCGAGCCCGAGCCCAAGCCGGAACCTCCTCCCAAACCGGCACCTCCCCGGCCCGCGCCCGAACCGAAGCCTGACAACAGCCTGCGCGATGCCCAAATAGCGCTCGAAAAGAAAAAGGAAGAAGACAAGAAAAAGCAGGAAGCCGCTGAACGTCAGCGCAAGGCGCTTGAGAAGAAGAAAAAAGAAGCCGAGGACAAGGCAGCGCAAGAAAAAGCAGCCAAAGAAAAGGCCGCCAAGGACAAGGCCTTGCAAGAAAAAGCCGCTCAAGAGAAGAAAGAGCTGGACAAGAAAAAAGCCAATGAAAAAGCCAAAGCCGAAGAAAAGAAACGCCTGCAGGAACAAGCGCGTCAAGAGGCACAGGATAAGGCCGACGATGCCAGCGCCCAAGCCATGCGCCAAGAAAACCTGCAGCGCATGCAAGGCATGGCTGGTGCATCGGGCGGCCCGAACGCCACGGGAACTGCGCTCAAATCGTCGGGTCCCTCAGCCAGTTATGCGGGACGTCTCGTGGGACGCATCAAACCCAACATCACCTACCCTGGCGACGTGGTCGGTAACCCGCGTGCCGAAGTGGAAGTACGCGTGGCACCCGACGGCACCATCACCAGCCGCCGCATCGTGCTGTCCAGCGGCAACAAAGCCTGGGACGATGCCGTGCTGCGGGCCATCGACAAAACAGAGATCCTGCCCAAAGACACCGACGGTCGGGTTCCGCCCTTGATTGTGCTGGGGTTCCGACCGCTGGATTGAGAGAAATGACGCCGCCATTTTCGCAAGCCTCAACGGCTTACGCGCTGTGTGGCTTGAACCGCCCTCTCCACGGTGATGGTTTGGTGGTCTCAAGCTTGGCCTTCAACTGCCGATACTCACATGACCTCATTTCTATTGCAGACCCGCTGACGGGCCTGACCTATCGCGTTCCGGGACATACAACATGTTGAAAATTGCGGGTATCTGGTTCGCCACCGCGGGGCTCGTACTCTGTGCGAGTACCGTCCAGGCCCAAGGGACACCCGCCAAAGGGTGTTTTGTGGCTCAATTCAAGTCCCTGGCCTTGAAAACCCACAGACCAGATCTGCGTGCAGCTCTGGCAGAAAATTGGCTGCAATTGAACGTCTCCAGCTGCTCCCAGGCCCAGCTGTCCTCTCTTCAGGCCAACAGCCCCAATTGGCTGGGCAGCTCCTTGACGCATGACATCGCCGCCATTTTGGACGCTGCCATTGAAGCCACCATTTCAGGCAACCCCGAGTTGATGGGCCGGCTCTACGAGTCCTTGGGCAAGGAAGGTCAAAGCGGCAGTGTGACCCTGACCAACCCAGTCCCCCGAGCGCCCGTGGTTCAACCCATGGCCAACAATGGGGTCATTGCGGGCAGCGCGAACTACGGCAGCATTTCGGGCAACACCACCTTGAACCAAAACACGAACAACCTGAGCAACGCCAACACGGCAGCCAGCAGCACCGTCACCGAATCCACCAACACGTCGATCGGCCAAGGCAGCGCAGCCGCCAACGTTCAAAGCAGAACGATGGTGCCACGTTGAGCCCTCAACATCAAAAGTTTTCGATCAGAACGCGGCCACCACATCTGCGGTCGGATGCCGGCAGCACGTCTGATTGGCCTGCCAGCCACTGAGCATGCGACTCAGTCGTACACAATCCTCGCTTGGCCTTGGTCGGCCTGCGCCATCCAGCTGGCCAGCGCCGCATCGGAGGGGAAAAATTTGGCAACCTCGCCCAGCGCCAACTCGGCGCGGGCAGCCAGGTCTTCATTGCGCCGCTCCAGCGCCAAACGCACAGGCAAGCCACGCACCAGATCCCCTTGCTCGGTTTGTTCGCGCTGCGCAGGGAATTCGCGCACCAGTCGCGCGATGTCGGGCGCGCGGCCATTGACGGCCACCCGCAGGTATTTGCCATAGCGGCAACGGGCCGCGCCCAAGTCCATGATCTGCTCAATCTTGAGCCGGAAACCACCCGAAAAACGGTCGGCCTGCATCTTGGCGGTGACGATGATGAGTTCGTCGTCTTTGAGCAGGTGTTTGGCCGATTGGATCAAGGCTTCGTCGGCGGTGGCCTCCATCACGCCCGTTTTGTCGTCGAGCTTGAAGATGGCGACTTTGCCGCGCTGGCCGTTGATGATGCGCAAATCGCTGACGATGCCGGCCAAGACCATGGACTCTCGGCTGTCGATCAGGTCGTCAATTTTGCGGCGGGCAAACTGGCGCACCTCGCTCTCCACCGCGTCGAACAAATGGCCTGATAAAAAGAAGCCCACGGCCGTTTTTTCGAGCAGCAACCGCTCTTTAATGCCCCAGGGCATGACCTCGACCAGCTCGGGCTCTTGCGTGCTAGAGCCGTGTGAATCGTCGCCCAGCATGTCGAACAAGCCGCCCTGGTTGGCATTGGCCGTGGTGGCGTTTGAGAATTCAAACGCCCGGTCGATGCTGGCCGACAAGGCAGCGCGGTTCATGTGCAACGAGTCAAAGGCCCCCGCCTTGATGAGCGCATCCACCGTGCGCTTGTTGATGCGGGTGCGGTCCACGCGCACCGCAAAGTTAAACAAACTCTTGAAGGGGCCGCCCTCGTTGCGGGCCGCCACGATGGCGTCGATGGCTTGCTGGCCCGTGCCCTTGATGGCTCCGAGGCCGTAGCGGATGATCTTGTCGGTCACCGGCTCAAAACGGTGCGTGCCCCGGTTCACGTCAGGCGGGTCAAAGCGGATACCGAATTTGAGCGCGTCTTCGTAGAGCACCTTGAGTTTGTCGGTGTCGTCCATTTCCACCGTCATGTTGGCGCAGAAGAACTCGGCGGTGTAGTGCACCTTGAGCCAGCCCGTGTGATAAGCCAGCAGCGAGTAGGCGGCGGCGTGCGACTTGTTGAAGCCATAACCCGCAAACCGCTCCATCAGGTCAAAAATTTCATCGGCCTTTTCCTGAGGGATGTTGTGTGTGGCCAGAGCCCCATCACGGAACTTCTCGCGGTGCTCGGCCATTTCTTCGGCCTTCTTCTTGCCCATGGCGCGGCGCAGCAAGTCGGCGCCGCCCAGCGAGTAGCCACCCAAGATCTGCGCCGTCTGCATCACCTGCTCTTGGTAAACCATGATGCCGTAGGTCTCGGACAGCATCTCGGCCACCGCAGGGTGCGGATACTCCACCACTTCGCGCCCGTGCTTGCGTGCCACAAAGCTGGGGATCAGGTCCATTGGGCCCGGTCGGTACAGCGCATTCAAAGCGATCAAGTCCTCCAAGCGGCTGGGCCGGGCGTCGCGCAACATGCCTTGCATGCCACGGCTTTCAAACTGGAACACCGCCTCGGTCTTGCCGTCCGAAAACAGTTTGTAGGTCTGAGGGTCGTCGAGCGCGATGTTCTCAAAGGCGAAGTTCTCCTGGCCCTTGTGCCGCTTCACGATGAACTCGCGGGCGATCTCCAAAATCGTCAGCGTGGCCAGGCCCAAAAAGTCGAATTTGACGAGACCTGCGGCCTCCACGTCGTCCTTGTCGTACTGGCTCACCGCCGACTCGCTGCCCGGTTGTTGGTACAGCGGGCAGAAGTCGGTCAGCTTGCCCGGCGCGATCAGCACGCCCCCGGCATGCATGCCCACGTTGCGGGTCATGCCTTCGAGTTTTTGCGCCAACTCGATCAAAGTCCTGACATCCTCTTCCCGCTCAATGCGCTCGGCCAAGATCGGCTCCATGGCGATCGCATAGTTGTTCTTGTCGCCTTCTTTGGGCGTGGCGGGTGGGTACTGCAGCGTAACCGACATGCCCGGCTTGTTGGGAATGAGTTTGCTGATGCCGTCGCAAAAGGAGTAGCTCATGTCAAGCACACGGCCCACGTCGCGAATCGCCGCCCGCGCGGCCATGGTGCCAAAGGTGACGATCTGGCTGACGGCCTCTCGTCCGTATTTGTCCTTCACATAATCAATCACCCGGTCCCGGTTGCCCTGGCAAAAGTCGATGTCAAAGTCGGGCATGGACACCCGCTCGGGGTTCAAAAACCGCTCAAACAGCAAGTTGTATTGCAAAGGGTCAAGGTCGGTGATTTTCAGCGCATAAGCCACCAGCGAGCCCGCACCCGAACCCCGCCCGGGACCCACTGGACAGCCGTTGGCCTTGGCCCACTGAATGAAGTCACCCACGATCAGGAAGTAGCCCGGAAACCCCATGTTCAAAATGGTGTTCAGCTCAAACTCCAGCCGCTGCATGTAGCGCGGGCGCTCTAAGTTTCGCTTGGCCTCAAGGGGGTACAGGTGA
The DNA here is from genome assembly GCA_903932865.1 of uncultured Burkholderiales bacterium. Classification (GTDB taxonomy): domain Bacteria; phylum Pseudomonadota; class Gammaproteobacteria; order Burkholderiales; family Burkholderiaceae_C; genus Limnohabitans_A. The sequence continues at coordinate 85,862 of CAIZHQ010000015.1, read as the reverse complement.
AGCAAACGCGCCTCAAGGCCTTCCAAAGACACATGCCTGAAGTAGTCTTCCACCGACATGACCACGCCGTGTACGGGTGGGATTGGGAAGTCAGGCAACTGCGGTTTGCCCAAGACCAAATTCAGGTTGCAGCGCTTGGCGATCTCGAGTGTGTTGACGATGGCGCTGGGCACATCGGCGAACAGGGCGCACATTTGCGCGGCAGACTTGAAATATTGCTCGCGGGTGAAGCGGCGCACCCGGCGTTGGTTGGCCAGGATTTCGCCCTCAGAGATGCAGACCCGCGCTTCGTGGGCCTCGTAATCGTCAGGCCCATGAAACTGAATCGGGTGGGTGGCCACCACTGGCAAACCCAAGCGTGCGGCCAGCGCCACAGCGCCAGCCACCTGAGGCTCATCTTCGGGGCGACCCGCGCGTTGCAGTTCCAGGTAAAAACGGTGCGGGAAGATCGAGCCCAGCTGCAAGGCCACGTCAGCGGCTTTGTGGTGGTCGCCCTGCACCAGGGCTTGTCCCACAGGCCCGGCTTGCGCGCCCGACAGCAAAATCAGGCCTTCAGACAGTTCTTGCAACCATGCCAGCTTGACCACGGCCACACCCTTGAGCACGTTTTGCGTCCAGGCGCGGGCCAGCAGCTCACACAGGTGCAGGTAACCCCGGTGGTTTTGCACCAAGAGCACCACACGGCTGGTGGCACCGGAATCGCCCCCCAGGCCTTCGAGGTTGACCTCGGCGCCGATGAGGGGTTTGACCCCTTTGCCGCGCCCTTCTTTGTAGAACTTGACGGTGCCAAACAGGTTGCTCAGGTCGGTGATGGCCAGAGCGGGCTGGGCGTCTTTGGCCGCGATTTTGACCACCTCGTCGATGCGACAGGTCGAGTCAACGACAGAAAATTCGGAGTGAAGGCGCAGGTGAACAAACATAGACCGTGATTGTAGAAGGTGACCCTGCGGCAAAAGGTGTGCGTTTTCAGTCGCGCAAGACCTGCAGCACCTCTGAGCGGAATTCACGCCCGTACAAAATCAAGACCACCAAAGCCGTGGCCAAGACCAAGGCCATGGGCGAGAAAAACCAGGCCATGGCGGCAAACGAAAAATAGTAGGCCCGCAAACCGTCGTTGAAGGTCTCGGCCGCAGCGCTGACCAAATTGCCCGCACGCTCGGCAAAGCGCTGGCGATCGTAAAGCTTGGCATCAAAGTCCTCGGGTGAAGGCATGGCCCCGATGACCAGCGCCACAAAGGTGTACTGACGCATGGACCAAGAAAACCGGAAGAAGGCGTACACAAAGATGCTGACCATCAACAAGATTTTCAGTTCAAAGACCAGCAAAGGCGTGGGTTGGGCAAATGGGATTTCACCCACCAACTCGGCGGCTTTGTCGGTGGTGCCCAACAGCGCAAACAGACCACCAATGATGATGATGCTGGTGGAGGAAAAAAAGGCCGGGGTTTGCGACAGGTTCTGCGTGATCACACCGTCGAGCACACGCGGGTCACGCTGGGTGGCTTGCATCATCCACATTTGGCGATAGCGGTTGGTGTTGGCGATCAGGCTTTGGTCGCGCAGGCCGCGCACCTTGGCAAGCCAGGCGTAGCCCACCCACAAAGTCAAAAATGTGATCAGAGCCAGCCAATCGGGCCACGGCAGCATGGTGATGATTTTCATGCTGCCATGCTAACCGAGGCGGGGCCGCTTTCGCGAGAGCGTGCCCCTCCCACAAAGTGAGATCAGCCTCGCAGCTTGGCAGCGACACCGGCAACGCGCTCGCCGTAAGCTTTGGCGGTGTCCAGGTCACCTTGGGGGATGTCTTCTGCGGGGCTGGTCGGACCCACTTGCGCCATCACGCCGGAGTTGGAGCCGATGCGGTTGATGGTGCCATCGTTCAGAGCGGGCTGGCCCACCCAAATCATGCCTTGCTGCTGGGACAAGGTGATGAAGTACTGGATGGTGGACAGCTTGTCGCCACTGGGGCTGGCCGAGATGGTGAAGCCACCTGCGACTTTGTCTTTCCAGGCGCTGGTGAACCACCGCTTGGACGTGGCATCGGCAAACTTCTTGAACTGCCAAGAGGCCATGCCCATGTAAGTGGGCGAGCCGAAGATGATCGCATCGGCCGCATCCAATGCGGTCCAGTCGGCGTCGGTGATGTTGCCATCGGCATCGATCGCGATCACTTGTGCGTTGGCACCTTGGGCCACAAATTGGGCCACGCGTTGGGTATGGCCGTAGCCGGAATGGTAGACAACAATGGTTTTTGACATGCGAAAAGTTCCTGAAGAAAGGTCAGAGGGTGAAAAAAATCAAGCGGCCAGATCGAACACCAGGACTTCCGCGTCCAGGCCTTCGCACAAGGCCAAAGAAGACTCGGCTTGAAGCATGGCCGCGTCGCCCGCAATCAATGCTTGGCCATTGACCTGCAGCGCACCGCGCACCAAAAACACATAGGCTTTACGGGATGGGTTCAGAGGCAGGACGACATGTTCAGGGCCATTGAACAGGCCTGAGTACATGCGGGCATCGGCATGGATTTCAACCGTGTGCGCGGCAGCATGGGCGTCCGATGCAGGCGCAGCCACCAAGGCCAGTTGCCCACGCTTGGCATTCTCGGGCACCGACTTTTGCTCATAACCGGGGTCGATGCCCTTCACATTGGGCTCGATCCAGATTTGTAAAAAATGGGTTGGCTCGCCTTTGGCGTGGTTGAACTCACTGTGTTGCACGCCGCTGCCTGCACTCATGCGCTGTACATCACCGGGCGGAATGCCCTTCACATTGCCCATGCTGTCCTGGTGGGCCAAGTTGCCCGAGAGCACGTAGCTGATGATTTCCATGTCGCGGTGGCCATGCGTGCCAAAACCGGTGCCCGGCGCAATGCGGTCTTCGTTGATGACGCGCAGATTGCCAAACCCCATGTGCGCCGGGTCAAAGTAATTGGCAAAAGAAAAACTGTGGAACGACTTCAGCCAGCCGTGGTCGGCGTAGCCGCGGTCGGTCGATTTGCGGATGTTCAGCATGGGCGTGTCCTTATCAAGTCGGGAGGGCTCGCGTCTTGGCGAGATATGAACTTTAGCCCTACGGGCCTGTTTGAAAGTGGCCCTGATTTGCTGGCATCATTCAAACCAATTGAATGATTGAGCGATAACCATGCAAACACCCCGCGACTGGCTGACCCCCGAAGCCCTGCTGATGCTGCAGACCATTGACCAAAAAGGCAGCTTTGCCGCTGCCGCCCGCACCCTGAACCTGGTGCCCAGCGCCCTGACCTACCGGGTCCGCCAGATCGAAGACGCGCTCGATGTGCTGCTGTTTGACCGCAGTGCACGCAAGGCCGTGCCCACGGCCGCAGGCCGAGAATTGCTGCGCGAGGCCAGCCGCTTGCTCGATGATATGGACGCCGTGGCCAACCGCGTGCGCCGCGTGGCCACGGGCTGGGAAGCGGTGTTCACCGTGGCAGTGGACAGCATCGTCTCGCGCAGCGTGGTCATGGACCTGTGCGCCAGCTTTTTGGCGCTGGGCGCGCCCACCCGGCTGCGGCTGCGCTACGAAACCCTGTCGGGCACGCTGGCCGCGCTCACCTCGGGCCAGGCCGATCTGGCCCTGGGCGTGGTGCTGGAGCCAGGCCTGAAAACCGACCTGCGGCACGCGGTTCTGGGCGAGATCGCTTTTGTCTATGCCGTGGCCCCGCAACACCCGCTGGCCCCAGCTGCCGAGCCGCTGACGGACGCCAATTTGCAGCAGCACCGCGCCGTAGCCGTGGCCGATTCGGTCAGCCGGGGCACGGGCCTGACCATCGGGCTGCAAGGGGGACAAGATGTGTTCACCGTGCCCGACATGCCGAGCAAACTCGAAGCGCAATTGCGCGGCCTGGGTGGTGGTTTTTTACCCGAATCGCTGGCCAGGCCTTACATCGACAAGGGACAGCTGGTGGCCAAGCAGGTTCACACGCCGCGCAGCAACACCTGCCACCTGGCCTGGCGCGACACCGCGCAAACGCCCGCAGGACAAGCCCTGCGCTGGTGGCTAGACCAACTGGTGCGGCCTGCCACCCGTGAGGCCCTGTTGCGACCTGTGCACCGTGTGTGAAAACGACCACCGCCACCGACATCGGGAATAACCCACCCGGGCGGTTTCAAGGCCCTTTTCTCAGCTAAAGTGACCCCATGAACACACCACACATCGCCATCATCGGTGTCGGCATGGCCGGCGTCACTTGCGCACGCACTTTGCGCCAAGCCGGCCACAACGTCACTCTGTTTGACAAGAGCCGCGGCATAGGGGGGCGAATGTCCACCCGCGCGAGCGCCTTTGGCGGCTTTGACCACGGGGCTCAGTACTTCACCGTGCGCGATCCGCGCTTTGAGTTGGCCATTAACACGGCCCCAGGGGTTTGCAAACCCTGGAGCGCCAATGCCGTGCGCGTGCTCGACCCCAATGGACGCGTGATCGAAGCCGGTCTGCCTGGCGGCGAGCGCCACTGGGTGGCCACCCCTGGCATGAACGGCCTGGTCAAAGCCTGGGCTTCGCCTTTGGTCGAGGACGGCAATGTGCAGCTGCAAACCCGGGTCACGCACATCTCGCCCGATCCCCTTCAGAAAAACGGCTGGCAACTGCACACCGAAAGCGAAGATGGGGGTCAGCAAATCTTCGCTGGTTTTGACAAAGTCATCCTGGCCATTCCGCCCGCACAGGCGAAGACTTTGCTTCAGACTTCGGGTCAAGGCGCACTGGCCGATCCCCTCCAAGAGGTGCGAGTAGACCCCTGCTGGACGCTGATGCTGGCCTACCCCCAGGCCGTTCAACCGGGCCTGATCACCATCGGCCCGCAATGGAACGCGGCACGCAGCACGCACCACCGCATCGCCTGGATGGCGCGCGAATCGTCCAAGCCTGGGCGAGAACGCATCGAGCGCTGGACCGTGCAGGCCAGCGCCCCCTGGTCGGCCGAGCACGTGAACGACACGCCCGATCGCATCAAAGGCAAACTCATCAAGGCCTTTGCCGAGATCACCGGCATCCGCGTTACCCCGGACCTCGCCGAGGTGCACCGCTGGCTGTACGCCAAGACCTCTCAACCCTTGGGCGAGAGTCACCTGTGGTTCAAGGATCAAGGTATTGGCCTGTGCGGCGACTGGTGCTTAGGCCACCGGGTCGAAGACGCCTTCGTCTCGGGCCTGGAGCTGGCTTTGGCGGTGCTCAAAAAGCGCTAATTACCGACAAGCTGACCCTGCATGGCTGAGGTATACACAGGCCGGTTCGCACCCTCGCCAACCGGCCTTTTGCATCCTGGCTCCCTGGTGGCGGCGCTGGCCAGCTGGCTGGACGCCCAATCACATGGAGGCCAATGGCGGGTGCGCATCGAAGACGTCGACACGCCGCGCTGCGTGCCGCAGGCTGACCAGGCCATCTTGCAGCAACTGGCGGCCTGTGGCCTGACACCCGATGGTCCCGTGCTGTGGCAAAGCCAGCGCGGCGACGCCTATGCCGCTGCCCTGCAAAGCCTGGTGAACCAAGGCTGGGCCTACCCCTGCGGCTGCTCGCGCAAAGAGATTGAATCAGCCCAAGCCGTCGCAAGGCACAGCGCCGCCATTTACCCCGGCACCTGCCGAGAGGGCCTGCAAGGCAAACCCGCCCGTGCCTGGCGGTTGAATGTGCAGGCCGTGCAAACTGCGCTGGGGCTGCCCGATGTCACGCACTGGCACGACCGCCGCTTGGGAGCTCAGCAGCAAAACGTGGGGCAAGACGTGGGTGACTTTGTGCTGCGGCGCGCCGATGGCCTGTGGGCCTACCAGCTGGCGGTGGTGGTGGACGACGCCGCGCAAGGCGTGACCCATGTGGTGCGCGGTCAGGACCTGGCCGACAACACGGCCCGGCAAATCTTACTGCAGCACGCTTTGGGTCTGCCCACACTCCAGTACCTGCACACGCCCCTGGTGCTGGGGGCAGATGGCGAAAAACTCAGCAAACAAAACGGGGCGCTGGCGCTGGACCTGTCTGACCCCTTTTGGGCCCTGGGTCAGGCTGCCCAAGTGCTGGGTTTGCCCGCCCAAACATCGCTGACCAACTTTCTGACCCAGGCGCAGGCCTCTTGGACCCGCCTGTTCATTTCGCACACAAGCTGAAGCTTTGGAGAACCCCTTCATGGGTGAATGCCGCTGAAACAGTGTGAAAGCTGATTTATTTTAAATTTAATCCAAATGAATGCATCAAAACCGCAAGAGGTAAAATCTTTGCTCTGCCGATTGAGGCAGTTCATGACGTGAGCGCTCGGCGCCCGTTGCCACTAGAGCCTTCGGCTCTGTTTGCCCGATTCAACACCCTCACACACCCATGACGCGAGCCCTGCCGCGTGCCAGCCTTTACAGCGCCAGCTTGGTGCGTTTTCTGACCGAAAACGCCCTGCTCGCGCCTGCCCGTCAGGCAGAGGATGTGGGACAAAAACTGGGCGATTGGCTGAATTTTCGGCAGGCCATTGCGCTGCACGGCGTGCTGCCCCCAGAGACCGCCAGTGCTGCACAAACCACCACCCTGCCTGCCCATGGGCAACGCATGCCCCCCCTCGCCCCCGAGGCACTGGCCAGGCATGTGGAAAAAGTGCGTGCCCAACTGGTCGAGTCCATCTCCCAAGGTGCCCCGGCGGGCTCAGGCCTGGCGCGCATCGACATGCCCACCCCGGTTTTGGACGAGCCGGTAGAGATCAAGACCGCGTTTGAGCCCTACCGACGCTTTGTGGCTGCACACCAGCGGCAAATGGAAATCACACTGCGCAACTTGCGCGCCCAGTTGCGCCTGCAGCTGAGCCAACGCGAAAGCGTTGGGCAGCAACTGGCCGCACTCGACGCTGCTTTTGAAAACATCCTTGCCGAGCGCGAAGCGGTGCTGCTGGCCAAAACGTCCAAGCTGCTGGAAAAGCGCTTTGTGCAAACCCTCAAGGCGCACATCCAGGTTCAGGCCCTGGCCACCAAAACTGCCGATGCCATGGTGGCTGCCACTGACGACATAGACCGCATTGACACGACGCCAAACGACACCCCCAAGGGCGATCCCAGCAGCTGGCTGATGTCACTGCGCCAAACCCTTCGCCAGGCCTTGCTGGCTGAGCTCGACACACGGCTGCAGCCCACCCTCGGTCTGCTCGAAGCCCTCACCTCATTTGCCGCACCAAAACAATGAAACGCTATTCTTTTTTGATCGCCTTTGGCCTGGGCGCTTTGGTCCTGATTTGGGTCGCGACGGCCGTGGCCAACAGCCACTTTCTGGTGCTGGTCATGACAATGCTGATTGGTGTTGTATATGGTTTTGGCGCTTGGGAGCTGCGCCATTACCGCGCCATCACAGACGTTCTCAACCAGGCCTTGGGCCACGTCCCTGCCAACCTGGCCCAACTGAGCGACTGGCTCATCACCTTGCCTGCGGCCTTGCAAAACCCGGTGCGCCAGCGGGTGCAAGGCGAACGCGTGGCCCTGCCCGGCCCGGTGTTCACCCCTTACCTGGTGGGCCTGCTGGTCATGCTGGGCATGCTGGGTACTTTTTTGGGCATGGTGGTCACCCTCAACGGCGCGGTGTTCGCGCTCGAAGGCTCCAACTCCATTGCGGGGGTACGGGCCGCGTTTTCTGAACCCATCAAAGGCCTGGGCCTGGCCTTTGGCACCTCAGTCGCGGGCGTGGCCACCTCGGCGATGCTGGGCCTGATGAGCAGCCTGGCCCGGCGTGAACGCGCTCTGGCCTCGCAGCAACTCGACACCTTGGTCCACAACCAGCTGCAGCGTTTTTCGCTCGCGCACCAACGACAGCAAAGTTACCTGGCGCTGGAGCAGCAGGCCCAAGCCCTGCCGCAAGTGCTGCAGCAACTGCAAGCCCTGATGACCCAGATGGCCAGCAGCACCGAGCAAACCCACACGCAACTGCTGGCGAGCCAGCAGAGCTTTCAGCAACAGGTGCAGCGTGAAGTGCACAGCGCCTACACGGGACTGGCGCAATCGGTGGACCAGTCGCTGCGCACCAGCCTCGGCCAAAGCTTGCAACTGGCCAGCGACGGCATTCGCCCAGTGGTGCAAGCCACCATGGCTCAGCTGGCCGAACAGGCCCAAAGCCTGAACGACCGATTGCTGCACAACGCCCAGCAGCAACTGGCCGAGGTGCACATGCAGCTCACGGCCACTGCCGCCACCTTGGCGCACACCAGCGCCCAGACGCTCAGCCTGCACGAACAAAGCAGCAGCCGCATGAGCGAGCGCGTGGGCCAGACGCTGGAAGCTTTTGGCCAGAATTTCGAGCGCAGTGCCCAGGCCTTGGTCGCGCAAGTGGGCAACGCCCAAACCCAACAACACGCCCAACAAAGCAGTGCCGACCAGCAGCGCCTGGACAGTTGGCAAGCCGCGCTGCACCGCATGGCCGATGCCCTGCAGCAGCAGTGGCAAGCTTCGGGCACACACACCTTGGCCCAACAACAAACGATTTGCGACACCTTGGCCCGCACCGCGCAAGACATCAGCACCCACAGCCAAACCCAGGCCACCCAAACCCTGGCCGAGATCACCCGCTTGCTGGCCAGCAGCGAAGCGCTGGTGCAAACACGCATCGCTGCCGAGGCGCAGTGGACCGCTCAGCACAGCCGGCGTGCCGAAGAACTCTCGGCCCTGCTGCGCGAGGAACTGTCGGCCCTGCGTCAAGCCGAAGACGCACGCGGCCAAGCCGCCGTGGCCCGCCTGGCCGAGCTGCAAAGCACCGTCACGGCCCAGCTGAGCACCCTGGGCACCGCCTTGGAAGCGCCTATCACCCGCCTGATCGAAACCGCCTCTGAGGCGCCCAAAGCCGCGGCCGAAGTCATTGGCCAGTTGCGCCAGGAAATTTCGGTCAGCGTGGCGCGCGACAACGCCTTGCTCGAAGAGCGCACCCGCATTCTGGGCACGCTCAGCAACTTGCTGGATGCGATCAACCACGCGTCGACCGAGCAGCGCGGCGTGATCGACGCCCTGCTGGTGAGCAGCCAAGCCTCGCTGACGCAAACCAGCGAGCAGTTCCAGCAACACGTCGCGCAAGAGACCGACAAACTGGGCGGCATCGCCGCGCAAGTCACCGCCAGCGCGGTGGACGTGGCCAGCCTGGGCGCGAGCCTGGGTTTTGCCGTGCGGGCCTTCAGCCAGACCAACGAGCAACTCATGGCCCAGCTGCAGCGTATCGAACAGGCGCTGGGCCAATCGATGACACGCAGCGACGAGCAACTGGCCTATTACGTGGCCCAAGCGCGCGAGATCATTGACCTGAGCATCGGCAGCCAAAAAGATGTGCTCGACGCCCTGCAACGCCGCACCGACCTGGCCACTGAAGGGGCCGTCTGATGCTGGAGCACGAAGCCGACGTCGAAGCCACATCGTCCACCTGGATCTCGTTTGCCGACCTGATGACCGGCCTGCTGGGCGCGTTTGTGCTGCTGCTGGTGGGCGTGATGGCTGCGCAACTGGACATGGCCTCCCAGCTCGAGGTGGAGGTGCAAAAGCGCCAGATCGAAGAGCAAAAACGCCTTTCGCTCGAAAACGCCCTGGCCATTCCGCTGGCCAGCGGGCGCATCACCCTGAACAACGGCCGCATCGGCATCAGCGGCAAACTGCTGTTCAAGCTCAACTCCGACCAGCTCGAACCCGAGGGGCACCAACTGCTCAAAAGCCTGGTGCTGCCGCTGCGCAGCTACCTGCAAACGCGTGACGAAATGCTCATGGTCAGCGGCTTCACCGACGACCGGGCGGTCACCAGTCGCAACCGCGAATTCGCTGACAACTGGGAGCTCTCGGCCCAGCGCGCCCTCACCGTCACGCGTACCCTGATCGAAGAAGGCATGCCCGCGTCTTGGTTGTTCGCTGCCGCCTTTGGCCAGGAACAAGCCCTGGTGCCCAACAACAGCGAACAAGCCCGAGCACAAAACCGCCGCGTGGAAATGGCCCCGGTGCCCAAGGCCAAAAATGCGGCTCCAGCGGCCCAGTCGGCCCCGTCTACTCCCCAAACGCCCGGCACGGCCGCACGCACTGCGCCATGACCGAAGTCACGACCTGCCCGCCTAACGCGCTGCCCCCACAGGCGTCTGGGCTGAATTTTTTGCAGCCTGCACAGGCCACAGCGGCGGCACAACTGGACCCCGTGAGCTGGCATTACATCCAAGTGCTGGCCGAACGCACCCGCGCCCAAACAGGCCCGGCGCAAGCGTTGCTGCAGGACAAGCTGCATACGGCGCTGACGCAGTTGCAGGCGAGGCTGAAAGCGCACACCGACGAGAACGAGAGCCAGAACATACAGCCCGCCTGCCTCACGACATCTCCTTTATCCGCACTGCTGAAGGACATGGCAGCACCCTCGGCCGAACGGCCCTTGAGCCCGAGCGGTCATGGACGCATGGACAACCCTCGCGTTGCGCAGTTTCGCCAGCAGCTGGGCAAGATGAGCGTGCAAAAACAAGTCACCCAAGCCATCGCCCAAGCTCCGCAAAACGCCGGACCCATCAACTCCCACATGCTGGTGCTGCGCTCGCTGGGCCTGATGCGCGACCTCTCACCCGACTACCTCCACCGCTTCATGGGCTATGTGGACACGCTCTTGTTTTTGGACGCGCCAGCGACGGTCAAAGTAACACCCAAAAAGGCCGTGCCCGCTAGCAAGTCAGAGCGCTGAGGGCGGCCAGAGCCGCTCAGGCCAAAACTACCGCTGCCGGAAAGCCGTTGCGCCCCGGAAACTCAGGGGCCAGTGTCCGCGCATTGGGCATCTTGACCCACAGGCGCAGCATCTTGCGGTTCAGTTCGTGCACGCCGTGGTCTTCAAATTCATTGCGCGAGTGCAGCACGGCATAGTTGTTGGCAAACTGCAAATCACCGGGCTCGAGCATCATGTCCAAACGAAAATCTTCGCGGTGCATGATCTCGTCAAACAAATCGAGCGCCTCGATTTCGACTTGGGACAGCGGCAAGTTGCGGATTTCATGGCCCAACTCGATGTACTGGCGCAGGTAACGGCAGCTGAGCTTGCCTTGGTGGTGGCTGAAAATGGGCGAGAGGCTGGGCAGGTCTTCACACAGGTGCGAGAAATACCAGGTGCGGTAATACAGGCCCAGGTACTCAGGGTGATTTTTGCAAAATCTCGTTGTAAATCGCCGCCACGCTCACCAGCGAACTCAAGCCGCCTTGCTTGGCCTTGCGGATGCACAACAGGCCCACGACATCTGATGGGTCTGAGTGGTAAGGCAAGTACAGGTTGGTTTCGTAAACGCGGGTGGTCTTTTTCGTCACATCGCCCACGTTCATCACCAGGCCCAGCAGGTCGCCCTTGGGGTTTTGCCGAACGGGGACCCCCATGTGCAGGCCAATGCCGTAGTAGATGATTTGGATGTCTTCTTCGGTGTAGCGCTCAACAGGCAAACCCCGTAGCACCAAAAATCCGCGACCATTTTCCAACTCGTCGCTGTGCGTTTTGAGGGCCTGCGCCCAAACGCCAATGGGGAAGTCCTCGCGACCAAAATTTGGAAACGTCAGCCCTTTGGACTTGACATGGGCCAGCGCGGCGTCAAGGGTTGCCAACACTTCAGGGCTCAAGACATGTACCCAAGTGGTGTCCCCGACCATGTCTGCGCCCTTCCAGACCGCTGGTCCGGTGATGGCTTGTTTCATGATCAGGCTCATGGCGATTCCTTGAACGTGGACACTGCCAAAAAAAATTTTTAGCGGCCCAATTGGACCAAGGCTGCTTGCAAACCCGCCAAACCACCCACGCGCTGGTCGTTGATGAAGATCTGGGGCATTTGGCGCACCGACGGGCCACATTTTTCGTAAAAGGCCATGCGCTCGGCTTCGCCGTCGATTTTGATTTCTTCAAAGGCCAATGACTTGGACTTGAGCACCATCTTGGCGGATTCGCATTGCGGGCAGGCGGACTTGGAGTAGACAACGATTTTGAGTTCCATGGCTTGGATTCTAGTCATGGCCATGCCCTCAGCAAGCATCAAAGTCGCCCCAGCTCGCTGCGTTGTAACAAAGCGTCTGCCAGCGGTGTTGATGGGTGTCTTCATGTGCCTGCATCGCTGGCACTTGTTCACCATTCAATGCACAGGTGGCCGCCGGGCACAGGGGCGTCTCTTGGCCACTGGTCTACGCTATGGATCACCACAGGCGCATGCACGGCGCCCTGGTCTACCCAAAATTTCACTGCTCGAATGACCCCCGCATGCGTGACCCACACGACTTCGCTGGAGGGTGATACCCGGAGGTCGTTCAGGGCGTCGGCCACTCGGTTGATCACTTGCTGGGTGCTCTCGGCGCCTCCAAAACGGTGATGGGCAAAATCAGCCATCCAGTCGTCATAAGCGATGCGAGGGATGGCGTCCCAAGGCTTGAGCTCCCAGTGGCCAAAGTCCATTTCATTCAGGCGCGCATCGACGATAGGCACGCCCAGGTCGGGCCGCAGTTGTTGCAGTACTTGGGCCAGCGCCTGGGCTCTACCCAGAGCCGACACCCAAACCGGCGCGCCCACCGGCACAAGCGCGGATGCCGCTTGGGCGGCCACCTGAGTCAGTTCGGCGTGGGCTGGGACATCGCTAGCGCCATAGCAAAGCCCTTCGGCCAGGTCAACCTGCGCATGGCGCAACAGCCAGAGCTTCATAGCGCCAGTGCCAGCGCCAGGTAAAAGCACACCTCGCTCACCTGCTGTGTGGCACCCAGGCCATCGCCGGTGAAACCCTGCAAACGGCGGTGCAGCAGTCGCCACACCCAGCCCATGCCCACCAACGCACCCAGTACCGCAAGCATCCACGGTGCGCCTGGGAGCAGCCACCACACCAATGCCATGGCCAGGGCCCACCAGAGCACACCGGCCAGCAAACCCAGCGTGGTGATACTTTCAGCCAGCGGCTTGGACTTGGACTGCGGCGTGTCCCCCACATGGGCCAGCGTACGGATGACAAACAGCGGCATCAGCCGTGAGGTGACGTGCGCAGCAAACAGCGCCACCGCTGCCAGCCAAGCGCCGCCGGCCTGTGCCAGCAGCGCCAACAAAGCCACCTTGGTGGCCACCGCCAGCACCAGAGCCAGCGCGCCGTAGGTGCCGACACGCGAGTCTTTCATGATGTCGAGCGCACGCTCGCGGTTCATCGAGCCGCCTAAGCCATCCACCAAATCGGCCAGACCGTCTTCGTGAAACGCGCCGGTCAGCAGCACGCTGAATACGACACAAGCCACCGCCGCCACCCAGGCCGCTGCAGGCTGCGCTGGCAGGGCCAGCCACAAGCCGTAAAAGACCGTTGCGCTCAAGCCGCCCACCAAGCAGCCCACGCCAGGAAAGTGCGCTGCGCTGGCCCGCAACATGGCCGGGCTGAAACCCACCCACACCGCCAGCCGCCCGGTGATGGGAATTCGGGTGAAGAACTGGACGGCGAGCAAAAAGTGACGAACGGGCTGCATGCTTGACAGATCAAAGGTCTGTTGTGGTTGTTGGATGGTTGGCAACGACACCCTGCCGCGACACGCCCGCTGTTTCAAAACTCGCCATCTCGCGCAGGATGGCGCAGGCGCTGAGCAGCAGCGGCCAGGCCAGCGCAGCGCCAGAGCCTTCGCCCAAGCGCAGACCCAAATCCAGCAAAGGCTCGGCCTTCAGGTGCGCCAGCATCAGCGCGTGGCCGCGCTCGCCCGAACGGTGCGCGAACACGCAGCGCTGCAAAACCAGCGGCTGCAGAGCGCTGGCCACCATCACTGAGGCGCTGGCAATGAAACCATCAACCACGATCACTCGGCGTTCCCGCGCGGCCTGCAGCACCGCGCCCACCATGGTCGCCATCTCGAACCCGCCAAAAGCCGCCAAAGCGTCCAGCGGTTCAGTGGTGTCGGGGTGGCGCGCCAAGACCTGTCGCAAGATGGTGATCTTTCGCTGCACTGCAGCGCCGTCCAGGCCGGTGCCCGCGCCGGTGCAGTCCACAATGTCCAGCCCGGCAAGGCGACTCATCAGCAACGAGGCTGCAGAAGTGTTGCCAATGCCCATTTCGCCCAGCAGCAGCGCGTTACCGGGCAGCGTTCTGACCAGCGCAGCGCCGTTGGCCAGCGCGGTGTTGCGCTGCTCAGCAGTCATGGCCATGCCCTCGAGCGGATCGGCGGTTCCCGACGCCACTTTATGAATCACCAGACCCGGTCGAGGCGCGAAGTCGTGGTTCACGCCGCAGTCCACCACTGTAAGGCCTATGCCGTGCTGGCGCGCCAGCACGCTCACCGCCGCGCCACCGGCCAGGAAGTTTTCCACCATTTGCCAGGTCACATCGCTCGGGTAGGCCGACACGCCGTGCGCGGCCAGTCCGTGGTCACCGGCAAACACCACCAGCTGCGGGTCTTTCAGTTCGGGCGTTTCACTGCCCAACACCAAGCCGATGCGCTGCCCAAGGCGCTCGATCTGACCCAGCGATCCCAGAGGTTTGGTTTTGTTGTCCAGCCGGTGCTGCAGACGGGCCGCTAGGTCGGGCTGGGTCAAGTCGTCGATGCTGGGGATGGTGAAGTTCATGGTTCAGTCCTTGGGGTTCAACGCGTCGAGCACACTGGGCTCAACGTGTTGTTCAAGAAAATCAGGGGGCCCGTCACATACGGTCTCCCGCATCTGGGCCACCGCACCCAACAGGGCGCTCAGCATTGCCGTCGCCAGTGCCAACGATCACCAGAGCACGGCGCTCGCCTTCGTGCTTCTCGTAGCGTTTCTCGGTAGGGGCTGATTCCAATTTCATGGTTTGATGTTCTGTCAAGTGATCGATTGGATTCATTGGGGCAAAGCCACCCAGCGAGGGCCCAATTCATGAATAGCAATGCGGTGCTCAAAGACCGACTCCAAAACCCGGTGTGCGGCAGTTTCATGGGTGGGCCCGGCGTGGGCAATGCGGCCCTGCTGCACCACCACCACTTCGTCGGCCATGAGCGCCAGAGTGATTTCGTGCAGCACGCTGACCACGGTTTTGCCCTGCGCCACCAGGCTGCGCACCAGCGCAATCCAGTCAGCTTGGTGCGGCGGATCGAGGTTGGCCAGCGGTTCGTCCATCAGCAACACGTCAGCTTCCACCGCCAGCAGCCGCGCCAGCAGCACGCGCTGGCGCTCGCCGCCCGATAGCGCCCCCAAAGGGCGGCACTGCCAGTCCCAGGCTTGGGTCTGGCGCAGCGCGCGCTCCACCGCAGCGTGGTCGGCCGGGCCGGGTGGGGCGAGCCAGGCCTGATGCGGCAGCCGCCCGAGCAAGGCCACGTCATACACGGTCAGGTCGTCGGCAGTGGCCTCTCCAGCACCGCTTTGCGCAAGCCAGGCCAGCGCCCTGGCGCGCTCGCGCGGCGCCATGCTCGCCATGGGCTGGCCGTGCAACAGCACGTCGCCCTGGCAAGGCAACACCCCAGCCAACGCGCGCAACAAGGTGGATTTTCCTGCGCCATTGGGACCGACGATGCTGGTCCAGCGGGCAGCGCTCAGCGCCAAGTTCACACCCTGCAGAACATGGCGCTCGTTGTAGCCGACACCCAGCGTGGCATGCAGGTTCACCGCTTGCAATGCGGCAGTGGGTTTTGGTTGTGCGGTGATCAACATGGCATCACCCCACCCGCTTGCGCATGAGCCAAAGCAAATAGCCCCCGCCCAGCACCGCCGTGAGCACACCCACGGGCAACTCTTGCGGCGCCAACACCATGCGTGCCATCACATCGGCCAGCACCAGCAAGGCCCCACCCATCAGAGCCGACAAGGGCAAGCGCCAAGCGTGCGTGCAGCGCACCAGCGAACGCACCAAGTGCGGTGCGGCCAGGCCGACAAAAGCCACCAGACCGATGTGCGCCACTGCCGCCCCCGTGGCCAGTGAAATCACACCCACCATCACCATGCTGGTCAGTGGCAGCGGCACGCCCAGACTTTGCGCGGTGGCTTCGCCCAAACTCAACGCGTCCAGTACACGGGCAAAAATCCAGGCCAGCACCAGGCACAGGGCCAGCACCGCCGCCATGGTGGCGCAGGCGCTCCAGCTGACAAACGCGGTCGAGCCCAGCATGAAGCCCTGCATCGCCTGCAGCACCTGCGGCTGCATCAGCGAGATCAAGGACGTGACTGCCCCCAGCACCACGCCAACCACCACACCAGCCAACAACAGGCGCAGGGTTTGTTGCACACCACGCGCCAAAACCAGCGTGAGAACCACCGCCAGCACCGCGCCCACAAAAGCAGCGCCGGTGAGGCCCAAGCCGAGCCAAGCGTTCACGGCCCAGGCGCTGCCGCCCCACAAGCTCAAATAAACCCCCACCCCCAGCGACGCCCCAGAGGCACTGCCCAGCAAATAAGGATCGGCCAGTGGGTTGCGAAACAGCCCTTGCGCCACAGCCCCGGCCAGGCCCAGCAAGGCCCCGCCCAGCCACGCGCCCAAGCTGCGCGGCAAACGGATTTCCCACACGATCTGGCGCGACACGGTATCGGCCCCAGCCGACCACCAGGCCTGCCAGCCCTGACTGCCAGCGGCCGTGCCCAGCCAAACCACGACCAGTCCCAAAGCCAAGAGAAGCAACGCCCAGCGGGGTGCGTGGATGTTGGTCTGGGTGTGGGTGTTCACCGCTGCACCCCAGTATCGGTTTGGGCCGCAGCACGGTTCAGGCAGTCAGCCATCAGCTGCGCACCCTCGGCCATGCGCGGGCCGGCACGCACCAGCATGTCCGATTCATCTGGCTTGAAAACGCAAAAGCGCTGGCCTTGCATGGCACGCAAGCGGGCCCAGCCGGGGCGCTGCTGCATGCTGGCTCGGCTGCTATCGCCTGCCATGATCACATCAGGCCGGGCCTGCACAACCCACTCGGGGTTGACCTGTGGAAACGGCCCCATCGATGCAGGCAAGATGTTCGCCACGCCCATGCGCGTGAGTGTCTCACCGATGAAAGACGACTCACTCGCGCCATAGGGCGCAGGGCTGACCTCGACATAAACCCGCTGCTGCCGTGCAGCAGGGCTGAGCGATTGCACCGCCGCCTGCACGCCTTGTTGAATGCCTTGCCAGACCCGGTCGCTGTCAGCGGCTGGCACATGCAGCGCCTGCGCCACGGTGCGCCACACACGCAGCGCATCGGCGTGGTTGCGCGGCTCCAAGCGCAGCACATTCAGGCCAAGCGCCTGCAAGCGGTCTGCGCCTCGCGTGGAGCCAGCAGCCAAGACCAGATCGGGCTTGAGCGCGACGATGCTCTCGATGTTCGGGTTCAGCCCCCCACCCACACGCGGCACAGACTTGACCGACTCGGGCCAGTTGGAATAGCGGTCCAAGCCCACCAGTTTGTGGCACTGCTTCAGGGCACAGACGGTTTCGGTCAGGGACGGCAACAAGCTCACGATGCGCTGCGGGGCTTGGGCAATCTGCACCTTTTGCTGGCGGTCGTCGAGCACGGTGAGGGCTTGTGCAGACTGGAAAAAAACGCTCAAAAAGAAACAGACCAACACCACCAAAAACCATGCTGGCGTCATTCCCGCGAAGGCGGGAATCCAGACGCGAGATGGACGGATGACGCGTGGACCTGACGTCAGAAGCTCAAGCACGCAGCGCTTCCCACTGGCTGAAGATGCGGTGCATCTGCGCCACACCATCGGTGAGCGCGGCAGGACCAGGCTGCAAAATATCGGCCGATTTGATTTCAAAAATCTGCCCGGTACGCACGGCGGGCACGTCTTGCCAACCGGGTCTGGCCGCAACTTTTTCGGGGCGAAACTTTTTGCCGCACAAAGAGCCAATGATGATGTCAGGCGCGCGCTCGACGATGGTTTGGCCGCTGGCAATGATTCGGTCGCGCCCCATGGATTGCAGCGCGAGCTCAGGAAAAATGTCGTCCCCTCCCGCCATGCGCATCAACTCGGACACCCAGCGGATGGTGCTCATGTGGGGTTCGTCCCACTCCTCAAAATAGACCCGAGGCCGACGCTTGAAACCCGCCGCCTTTTGGGCGATGGCGTCGAGCTCAGTGCGCATGCGCAACAACTGGGCCATACCCTGCTCGGACTGCCCCACCATCGCGGCCACTTGATAAAGCACCGAAAAAATCTCATCCACACTGCGCTGGTTGAACACGGTAACCTGCACACCGGCCTTGATCAGCAAAGAAGCGATGTCGGCCTGCAGGTCCGAAAACCCAAAAACACAATCGGGCTTCAGCGCCAAAATCTTGTCGATCTTGGCGCTCAAAAATGCACTGACCTTGGGCTTTTCTTCGCGGGCCCGGCGCGGGCGCACCGTGTAGCCCGAGATGCCCACGATGCGCGCCTCCTGCCCCAGCAGGTACAGCCATTCTGTCGTTTCCTCGGTCAAGCAAACGATGCGTTGGGGCAAGAGGTGTTGCATGGGCCAGGTCCAATCAGCGTTTCATTTTCCAGCTCAGGCCCAGCGTCGTGGTGCGCGGCAACTGGTTGTAGCCATAGGCCGTTTGGTAGCGGCTGTCGGTCGCATTTTCCACCCGGCCATACAGCGTCCAGTCGCGGCTCAGGCTGTAACGGGCGGTCAGGTCCAGCAAGGTGTTGCTGGGCAAGCCAGGCTTGCCTTCAATGTCAGGGCGTGCGCTCGTGTAACGCACACTGCCGCCCAGCGACAACAAGCCCAGCGATTGCGAGACCGACACCGAGGCCAGGGTCTTGGCCCGGCGCACCAGCTGCTGGCCTGTGGCCTCGTTCACCGGGTCTTGCAGCGACAAGCTGGCGCGCAAATCGGTCATGTGAAAGCGGCCGCTGTAGCTGGTTTCCAGGCCCCGGTTTTTGACGCGGCTGACGTTGCTGAACTGAAAACTGCTCATGTCATACAGGAGCAGGTCTTTGGTGAGCGTAGAGAACCAGGTCGAGCGCAAGCGGTGTGGCCCTTGTGCCCACTGCACGCCCGCCTCTTGTGTGTTGGCCGTTTCAGGACGCAGGTTTGGGTTGCCGCTGTAGGGGTCAAACAAATAACCCAAAGGAGGCATGTTGAAGGCCGTGGCATGGCTGACGATCAGCTTCCATTGGGCATTCAGGTCGTAGCCGTAACCCAGGTAGACGGAATCCTTGGCCGACAAGCCTTCAACATCGTCGCGCCGCAAATTGAACTGCAGGTTGTGCGCTTCACGCTTGTAGACCACGCCGCCATAAAGTGCTTGGGATTGGCGCTCCCGCGCGAGGCCAGACACGCCATCTGTGGCCATGTCGATGCCTTGGGTTTGGTGATCCAATCCGGCCGACAACACCATCGACGGCAAGTCCCACTGGTGCGTCCACGACACCATGCGGGTACGTGTTGCGGCTTGCGTGGTGAACGAATAGCCGCCAACGGTGGCAGTGTCATTGCGCTCCTTGGCGTCGGAATAGTTCAAACGGCTGGACCACAGCGGTCCCAACCGCCCCGACCAATACAGCGTGTGGCTGTCCAGTTGGGTGCGACCCTGGTGCACATCCGTCGGCGCAGAAAAACTGCCCGGCACATCGTAGTCAAAGAGACCCTTGAAATGGGTCGAGCGCAAGCCCAGCTTGTGCTCGGGACTGAGTTGGTAGGACAGGCTCAGCGCATGGTTGTTGTTGCGGTAACCGTCTTCATCTGGGTTGGCATTGAGCGTTTGCGACAGGTTGGCCGCATTGATGCCATCCGTGCGCAGGCGCCCCACAGACACCGCATAAGCCAGTGGGCCGGCTGCGCCGTGCGTGCCCGCATTCCAGCGCTGGGTGCCCTGCGAGCCGCGCTCGGCGCTGGCGTAAACCGTGGGCTGCCCTTGGCCTTGCCGCGTGAACACCTGGATCACCCCACCCACCGCGCCGCTGCCATGAATGGCCGAGACGTTGCCGCGCACGATTTCAATCCGGTCCACCTGGTCGAGCATGATGTGCTCCAGGCTCACGGCACCTGTGGTGTCTTGTTTGGTGACCGGCACGCCGTCGACCAACACCAGCACCTGCAAGGACGCCGCGCCGCGCAAGAAGGCTGTGGCCTGCCCGCCCCGGCCACCCGTTTGGGTGAACTGAAAGCCCGCCTCGCGCGAAAGCAAGGTGGGCAAATCCAGCACCTGCGACTGCTCGATGGCGTCGCGCCCGAGCACGGTGGTGTGGGGCAAGGCGTCGGTCAGGATTTGCTCGGTGCGGCTGGCGGTGACCACCACTTCAGCACCCGTGGTTTGCGCCAGGGCAGCACCACTGGCCAGGGACAACACGGCCATTGCCGATGCCGAAAGCGTCGGAGTGAAATGTGCAGGTTTGAGAAATGCCAACGCCAAACGGCGCGCACGAATAGAACGGTTTTTCATGAGAAACAAACAAGTCAAACGCCCTCACCGCCTTCCCCGACAGTGCATGGGCTTTACAACCTGTCTTGCGACAGGTCACCTTGTTGGCCGGTATCCGGGCTGACAGAGCGACCTTCATCACCTTCCCAGCCGCCTGTTTCAGGGCGTCCAGTGGTCTGAGATGAAAGCTGGTTTTTGGCGAGCGCAAAAAACCGTCTGCTTACCGTTGCGGGGGCAGCGCAGGTTAGGTGGGCCGTGATGGCTTGTCCCTCCTGCTTCCCGTTGAACTGCGCGCCGTGAACCGGCATCGCGAGCACCAACAGCTTTCATTCTAGGCGCAAAACTGTCGCCAAAGCTACAAAATCATTAGACCCGGGGCTTCACGCCCTACAATAGAGATCTCCATTTTTCTTGTTTGCCATGGCCTATTCCGACACCATCGATCAAATTGCCGAGCGTGTGGATCACTTGCTGCTGCGCCACGAAGAGCTGCAACGCACCAACGCTTTGCTGACCCAGCAAGTGCAGGCGCTGAGCCTGGAGCGAGACCAACTCAAGTCGCGCCTGGCCGCCGCCAGAGCCCGTGTGGATGCCCTCATCGAACGGCTGCCCACAGCGCCCCCCCCCGCTGCCCCCGCATCGCCTGAGGCCTCCACATGAGCAACAAGCAAATCGATGTCCAGATCATGGGCCAAAGTTACATTCTGGGCTGCCCCGAAGATGGTGAAGAGCGCTTGCTGAGTGCGGTGCGCAAGGTAGACGAAGCCATGTGCAAAATCCGCGATGCCGGCAAGATCAAGGCGCGAGACCGCATTGCTGTGTTGGCAGCGCTGAACCTGGCCTTCGAACAAGCCGAGGCCCCTGCAGCCACTGACAAAGACACTGCCGGTACCCCTTCTGCCGATGCCTCGCCCGACGCGCAAGCGCGGCTGGCGCAATTGCTGCAGCGTCTGGACCGGGTCATTGAGCAAGACGGCCAACTGCTGTAAAACACCGGGCAGCTGCCTTGCAGCTTGTTGATCAGGCGACGGCACGCGCTGCGTTTTAACCCCTACAATGGCCTTGTCTGCAGTGCATGCTGGGCTTTATATTTCCTTGAACCAATGCTCTTAGAGCCCGGGCTTGGAACATTGGCTGGTGAGCGTGATCATCTCGCGTCAGATGAACCCAACGCCAGTCTGCCCTCGCCCACCTGAACCCCGGTTCAGGATGCCGGTCCGGTGGCACTTGCAGACACCTTTCACGCGATTTGAATTCAATGAGGAAGAACAGCATGAGGTGGCTGCGCTATTCACACCAAGGCCATTTGGGCATGGGTCAATTGGTGGGTGAGACCATTCATGTTCATCAAGGCCTTCTTTTTAACCACCCGCAACCCACAGGCGAGACCTTGAGTGTGTCGGACATTGAGATTTTGGCGCCCTGCCATCCCACCAAAGTTTTGGCTCTTTGGAACAATTTCAAAACGGCCGCAGAAAAGAACGGCTGGAGTGCACCTTCAGAACCGCTCTACTTTCTCAAATCACCCAACTCGTATTCACACCACCTCCAAGCTGTGATTCGGCCACCACACGATGTCGGACGGGTGGTTTACGAAGCTGAGCTGGGCATCGTCATCGGTCGACGCGGACGAGACATTCCACTCGAGGAAGCCGCACAGTATATTTTTGGTTACACGTGCGTCAACGATGTCACGGCCGTTGAGTTACTGCGCTCAGACACCAGCTTTGAGCAATGGACACGCGCTAAAAATTTTGATGGCTTCACCCCATTCGGTCCTTGGATAGAAACCGACTGGGATTGCTCCCAAGCGATCGTGACCGCCAAAGTGAATGGCCGAGAGCGCCAGAATTACCCTGTGAGTGACATGTTTTTCTCACCCCAAGAATTGGTCGCCAAACTTTCCATAGGCATGACTTTGGAGCCTGGCGACATCATTTCATGCGGCACATCCCTTGGGGCCATGCCTTGGCAAAATGATGCCATTGTCGAAGTCACCATTGAGGGCATCGGCACCCTCTCCAACACCATGAAAGCGTCAGCATGAGTTTGAACATTGCCATTGTGGGTGCAGGCGCCATTGGGGGTTACCTTGGTGTGAAGTTGGCCTTGTCGGGTTGCAACGTCACCTTCATTGCGCGTGGTGAAAATCTCAAAGCCATTCAAGCCCATGGCATGACGCTCACTTTAGAAGATGGCACATCGCTGCACGCCCCTCAGGTCAAGGCCTGCTCCATCGATGAAGCGACACCGCACGACTATGTGTTTTTGACCATGAAGTCGCACCAGGTCAGTCCAGTGGCTGAACAAATTGGCCGGTTGTGTCATGACCGTACAGCGGTGGTGACCCTGCAAAACGGCGTGCCTTGGTGGTACTTTTACAACCTGGTGGGCGAGTACCAAAACCGTCAATTGACTTCCATTGATCCCGGTGGCGCGCAATGGCAACACATCGGCCCAGACCGGGTGATTGGCGCTGTGGTGTACCCTGCTGCCGAGTTGGTCGCGCCTGGTGTAGTCAAACTCATTGAAGGCAACCGCTTTACCTTGGGTGAGCCCAGTGGCGAAAAGTCTGAGCGCGTGACCGCCTTGGCGCAGGCCATGATTGCCGCAGGATTCAAGACGCCTGTGTCCACAGACATTCGCAGCGAGTTGTGGGTGAAACTTTGGGGCAACCTCACTTTCAACCCTGTGTCTGCCTTAACGCACGCCACACTCGAAGACATTTGTAATTTTGACCTCACCCGCAATTTGGCAGCCCGCATGATGGCGGAAGCCCAAACCGTGGGAGAAAAACTGGGCGTTCAATTCAAGATCAGCATCGACAAACGGATTGCGGGCGCCCAAGCCGTGGGCGCCCACAAAACGTCCATGTTGCAAGACATTGAACATGGCAAGGCCTTGGAGTTGGAAGCGCTGTTGGGCAGCGTGATTGAGTTGGGCAAAATTTGCAGCATGCCCACCCCCACACTCGACTCGGTTTACGCCTTGACGCGCTTGCTCGAGCAAAGTGTGTTGAGAAAAGGCAAAGGTCTCAGCCTCGACTGAACTTTTTCAAAACGCCTAGGACTGGCCACATCAGCATGATGAGTGCCAAGACTGTGATGGAGCCAGCCAAGGGCGTGCTCACAAAGATTTCCAGACTGCCTTTGGAAATGAGCATGGACTGTCTAAAACTGGTTTCAGCCATGTCGCCCAGCACCAAGGCCAAGACCAAGGGCGCCAGCGGGTATTTGAGCTTTTTGAAGGCATAACCCATCAAGCCAAAGACCAGCATCATGACAACATCCAGCATGCTGTTGTGAACCGTGTAGGCACCCACTGCACAGATCACCACAATGACTGGCGCAATGATGGAGAAGGGGATTCTTAAGATGGCCGCCCACCATGGCACGGTGGTCAAGACCACAATCAAACCCACTATGTTGCCCAAATACATCGAGGCAATCAGACCCCAAACAAAATCTTTTTGCTCGGTGAACAACAAGGGGCCGGGTTGCAGTCCCCAGATCAAGAGTCCGCCCAATAAAACGGCCGCCGTAGGTGAGCCAGGAATTCCCAGTGTGAGCATGGGCAACAATGCGCTGGTGCCCGCGGCATGGGCAGCAGTTTCGGGTGCAATCACACCCTCAATGGCACCTTTGCCAAAATTTTCAGGATGCTTCGAAATCCGTTTGGCCGTGCCATAACTCATGAAGGAAGCAGGTGTTGCGCCCCCTGGTGTCACGCCCATCCAGCAGCCGATTAAGCAAGCGCGCAAGGAAGTCGCCCAGTACTTGGGCAGTTCCTTCCAAGTGTCGAGGACATCTCTGAGGGTAATACGACCTTTCTGTCCTTTGAACGCAAGGCCTTCCTCCATGGTGAGCAAAATTTCACCAATGCCAAAGAGTCCAATGACCGCGATCAAAAAGTCAAAACCTTTGAGCAAACTTTCTTGGCCATAGGTCATGCGCAATGTGCCAGTCACGCTGTCCAAGCCCACAGCAGCCAAAGCAAAACCCAACATCATGGCCAGCAAGGTTTTGACAGGCGGCTCTTTGCTCATGCCAATGAAGCTTGCAAATGTGAGCAACTGAACTGCAAAGAACTCAGGCGGTCCAAAGTTAAGCGCAAATTTAGCCACCAGTGGCGCCAAAAACGTCACCATGAGCACGGCCACAAAAGCACCCACAAATGACGAGGTGAACGCCGCAGTCAAGGCCTGAGCGGCCTTGCCCTTTTGTGCCATGGGGTAGCCATCGAAGGTGGTGGCCACCGACCAAGGCTCTCCTGGGATGTTGAACAAAATGGAAGTGATGGCGCCGCCAAACAATGCACCCCAGTAAATGCAAGACAGCATGATGATGGCAGACGTGGGAGACATGCCAAACGTGAGAGGCAACAAAATGGCCACGCCATTGGCGCCGCCCAAACCAGGCAACACGCCAATGAGCACACCCAGAAAAATACCAATCAGCATGAAGCCAATGTTGGGCAGGGTGAGCGCAACAGCAAAGCCTTGAAACAGGTTGTTCAGTTCATCCATGATCAATGGCCCAACCAAGTTTCAATGAAGCCTTTTGGCAAAGGCAACTTAAACCAAACCTCAAACAAAGAAAACAACACCGCGCTGATACTGGCTCCTACGGCGATGGATTTGAAGACACTGTATTTGCCCTGCCAGACCATAAAGGCTGCGACAAAAGCCAGCGAGGCCAAATAAATGCCGAGCACAAAGATGGCGGCTGTGAAAACCGCAGACGGGACGAGCATCAGCAACATCAAATTGAATTCATGCTTTTCAGCAAATACTTCTTGGCCAGCGTCGCGCTTCCATGACCGCAAGGTTTGCAAAATAACCCAAGCAGCGCCGCCCAACAAAAGGCAACCAATGTAGAACGGAAAGTAGCCAGGCTCGGGGCCATCAGCGCCCCAAGCCTTGCCTACCCGAATACTGTCAGTGATGACCAGCAAGCTCACACCCAAAAAGCATGCCGCGACCAACAACTCCATCCACCGCATTTGCAGGTGTTCACCTGATTTCATGATGAGGTCCTTCAGAAGTTTTATTTGGCCAGGAAGCCAGCTTCACGCATGAGGCGGAAATGCTCCACCTCTGCTTTGAGCAACCAATCTTGAAATTCTTGGCCCTTCATGAAAGTGTCTTTGAATGCGCCTGTCTCCATGAACTCTTTCCACTCAGGAAGTTGCCGTACTTTTTGGAACACATCGGTGTAATAAGCCACTTGCGCAGGCGAGGCTTTGGGCGGCATGAAAATGCCGCGCAACATCAAATACTCCACATCAAGGCCTTGCGATTTGCAGGTGGGAATGTCTTTCCACGACTGTGTAGTGGTGATTTTTTTGGGATAAGGCATGACCTGCGAATCAAAGACACACAGTGCTCTCAAAGTGCCGCCCTTCCAATGGGCCACGGCTTCAATGGGGTTGTTCACTGTGGTGTCCACGTGCTTTCCCACCAATTGAACCGCCACATCCCCGCCGCCTTTGAATGGGATGTAGGTCATTTTTTTGTCCGTGGTTTTTTCAATGGCCACCGTGATGATCTGATCCTCTTGCTTTGAACCCGTACCGCCCATTTTGAATTTGCCCGCTTCTGCTTGCTTCATGGCCTTGGTGAGGTCGCCCACCGATTTATAAGGTGACTCGGCATTGACCCAAAGCACGAATTCGTCCAATGCCAGCATGGCCACAGGGGTCAGATCTTTCCAATTGAAGGGCACACCTGTTGCCAAAGGTGTGGTGAATAAATTGGACAGCGTGATGATGATTTTGTGGCCGTCAGGGCGAGCTCCTTTGGCATCTAAAAATCCTTCTGCACCTGCACCCCCCGACTTGTTGACCACCACCAACGGTTGGGCCATCAGTTTGTGCTTGGTAATGACACCTTGTAGGAAACGTGCCATTTGATCAGCACCACCGCCTGTACCAGCGGGCACGATGAACTCAACATTTTTGGTGGGCTCCCATTTGGACTGCGCAAATGTGTTCGAAAAGAAGAGGCTGCCAAAAACCAAGGCAGCAGTTTGAATGAAGATCGACAGGTGGGTTTTCAAAATATACTCCTTGGTAAGTTATTCGACTCTGGAGTATCCTAATAGAATGCTCGGCAACTTGTCGAGTAAAAAATACCCACAATCCACATTTTTCATCCTTCACCCATGAAAACCCTAATAGATCTTTTGGCTTTTGGTCATGACCAGTCTGTTTGTTTAACGGCCGCACACAGCTCGCCTCTCAGCTATTCGGCATTAAGGCAACTGAACAACTATGTTCAAAAAGAATTGAACCAAGTTGGCATTGGCAGAAACGATCGGGTGGCGCTCGTTTTGCCCAACAGCGCAGAAATGGCGGCCAGTTTTGTGACTGTGGCTTGTTGCTGTACGTCTGCACCCTTGAACCCCAGCTACCGTGCCGATGAATTCGAGTTTTACCTGAATGACCTTAACGCCAAAGCCTTGGTCGTTGAAAAAGGTTCGAACAGTCCTGCCGTGGCCGTGGCCGCCAAAATGGGCATCGCCCTCATCGAACTCGAACCCACACCCACCCTGGGCGCAGGCTCTTTCACGCTCAACACGAACGGCCTTCCACCCAAGGCGGCGCAGCACCCTGGTCAAGCACAGCCTGACGACGTGGCCTTGGTACTTCACACATCTGGCACCACATCGCGCCCCAAAATTGTTCCACTGACACACCGCAACGTGAGTGCTTCAGCACAAAACATTGCCCAAAGCACGCGTTTTAGCCGTTCCGATCGTGGCTTGAATGTCATGCCCCTGTTTCACATCCACGGCCTGATTGCCGGCATCTTGGCGCCGCTGTCTCAAGGCGGAGAAGTCTTTTGCACCAGTGGCTTCAACGCCTTGAAATTCTTCAGCCAAATGGACGAAGTCAAACCCACTTGGTATACCGCAGTGCCCACCATGCACCAGGCTATTTTGTCCAGGTCAGCCAACAACAAAGAAGTCATCGCAAGGGTGCCTCTTCGATTCATACGTTCGTCATCTTCTTCCTTACCACCGCAGGTTTTGGCAGAGCTCGAAGCCACCTTCAAGGCCCCTGTGATCGAAGCTTATGGCATGACCGAAGCGGCCCACCAAATGGCTTGCAATCCGCTGCCGCCTGGCCAAAGAAAACCGGGCACTGTCGGCTTGGCCGCAGGTCCTGAGATTGCCATCATGAATGCAGAGGGTGATTTATTGCCAGTAGGCAGCACAGGCGAAATTGTGATCCGCGGCAGCAACGTCACGCCTGGCTATGAGAACAACGACAAAGCCAACGCGGAAGCCTTCACCCATGGATGGTTCAGAACAGGTGATCAAGGCATCCTGGATGCACAAGGCTATGTCAGCATCACTGGAAGACTCAAAGAAATCATCAACCGCGGCGGAGAAAAAATCAGCCCGCGCGAAGTCGATGAGGTCTTGATGGACCATCCTGCGGTAGCACAGGTCGTTTGCTTCGGCATCCCTCATGACAAATTGGGCGAGGAAGTGGGCGCTGCCGTGGTCCTGCGCGAGGGAATGACGGTCACTGAAAAAGAACTTCGCGAATACACGGCGACACGTTTGGCGGATTTCAAAGTGCCGCGCAAAGTTTTACTGATGGATGAAATTCCCAAAGGGGCTACCGGTAAATTGCAACGAATTGGCATGGCTCAAAAGCTTGGGTTGGCCTAAACCCTATGGAAGCTCAAATCTTTTTTGAACTGGCCCTGACTGGTACGGTTGTTGGGTTCATGGCTGGATTGCTGGGTTTGGGCGGTGGCTTGATGATGGTTCCAGTGTTGAGTTTTTTACTCGGCAACATGGGCGTAGCTGAGGACCTGTCCATCAAAATGGCGATTGTGACGTCCATGTCGACGATTTTGTTCACATCGGTCTCCAGCGTGAGAACCCACCAAAAGTTGGGCGCTGTGCGATGGGACTTGGTCAAGGGTTTAACGCCTGGCATTGTGCTGGGAAGTGCCATGGCCAGCCTGTGGATTTTTGTGGCCGTGAAAGGCGCCACACTGGCCATTTTGTTTGGCCTGTTTGTCTCTTTTTCTGCCTTTCAAATGTTCTTGGATAAAAAACCCAAGCCATCGCGTCAAATGCCGGGTTTAGCAGGTCAATTGGGCATGGGTGGTCTGATCGGGTTGCTGTCCGGCTTGGTCGGTGCTGGGGGGGCTTTCGTGAGTGTGCCTTTGATGACCTGGTGCAACGTGGCCATACACAACGCCATTGGCACAAGTGCTGCTTTAGGATTTCCCATTGCACTGGCGAATGTCACCGGCTTTGTGATCAGCGGTATGAAATTGGAGAACTTGCCAGCTTGGTCACTTGGCTATATTTGGTTGCCAGGTATGTTGGTCATTGCCTGTTGCAGCGTTGTGACGGCACCCTTCGGTGCGCGAGCAGCACACCGACTCCCGGTCAAGAAGCTGAAAAGGGTGTTTTCTTTCTTCTTGGTGTTTCTTGCGGTCTACATGTTCAACAAAGGCCTGACCGCATGATGCCGGGCCAGCAGCCCCATCCAATTTGCAGGCCTGCCAACTCAACGCAGCACAATGCTGCCCGAAATGTTCACCACCACGCGTGACTTGCCAGCCACCGCTGGCACCGGCATTGGTGCTGGCGCGTCCATCTGGACCATGGCCATGCGCTGCATGACAACGCCCTCCCCCGCCTCTTGGGCACTCACGCGCACTTCTCTGAGCGTGTAAGCCGCAAAGCCGAACTGCTGCGCCAGGGACTGGGCCTTGCTCTGGAACTGCGCCACCGCCTCGGCTTGGATGCGCGCTTCGGCTGCAGTTTTTTGCTCGGGACTCAAGCGCCAATCGATCTGCGACACCGTCAGTTCGTGCAGACGCCCTGCCAGCGCCGTGATTTGCTCGACATCGCGGCCCTGCAAAACAAGTTGTGCAGAGCCCACCCAGCCGCTCATCTTGCCGTCACGGCCATAGCGCGGCGACACATTCATTTCACCCGTTTTCACCTCCAAGATCCCGGTTTTGGCCATCGGTGTGGCCACAGTCAACGCGGCGGACAAAATGGTGTTGAGCTGTTTTTGCACTGCAGGGGCCTGCAAGCCTTCTTTTTGCACCGACAGGCTGATCACCAACCAATCTTGCGGGACCTCGGTCTGGGACGAGGCACTCAAATGCAGAACTTGGTTCAGTGGGGCATTTATTGCTTGGGCAGAAGCAGATGCAGTTTGGGCTTGCACGGATGCAACAGGGAGGGTCAGCGCCGTCATCAGGGCCCACGCCATCGAGGATGTTCGAATCATTTTCATGGAGAGTCTTTCGCAGAAGGTGGCAAAAACATCGGGCACTTGCCGCCGTGATTGTGAACGCCGCAGCGTGTGCCACATGCTTGGGGCCCTGCGTTTTGGTGTCAGGGTGTAACGCACCATGGGGCTTGGTCATGCACCAAGCTCATCCACAAGGCCCAGGCCGACACGGACGCCAGCGCCAAACCCGCCACACGCATGCCCCAAGCCCCATCGCCCAAGGTCTGCATGCGCAAAAACAACCAAGGCCCAGCCCACAGGCTGATGCTGCTGCCCAAGGCAAACAAGGCCATGGTGGCTGCGCCTTCCAGCGGTTGACTGGTCAAGGCCGCCACCATCAGGGCCGAATACAGCAAGCCGCAGGGCATGAAGGCCCACAGCCCGCCCACCATCCAGGGTGCGGCGCGCCCCCAGCGGGTGTTGAAGGCCCGCACACGCGCCCACAAACGGCGCGCTGCGGCATCGAGCCACACGGGTTGACGAGCCTGCAGCATGAGCAGCAAGCCCAGCACCAAGGCCGTCAGGTGCAGCAAGGTCCAGACGGGGCGAATGGCCGCAGACTGCGTGGTCAACCAACCCAGGCCCTGCACGCTGGCCGCGGCCACCGCACCCAACAGCGCATAGCCGCCCAGGCGGCCCAGCTGAAAAGCCAGCAAGGCCTGCGTCCGCCGCTCACCCGCAGCCTGGCCCAGACCTGCGCAGGCCGCGCCGCACATGGCCACGCAGTGCGGGCCACCCAGCACCCCCATCATCAAGGCCGTGATGGCCAAAGAACTTTGCATGGCTTTTTCGCTTGAATCTCGAGAGCTGCATTGTCGGCGATGCAACCCCTCGCTGCGCATCAAATGATTTTGGAAAACCGCGTGCAGTTGCGGTCGGCCTGCAGATAACGGTCGAACACCATGGCCACGCCGCGCACAAAGAACCAGCCCATGGCGGTGACTTGAATGCCGCTCTCACTCAACTGCACCAACCCTTGCACCTGCATCTCTTCAAGCTGGGTCAGCTCTTGGGCAAACAGGGTCTTGAAATCGACCAGCCAGGCCAGGTTGAGGGACTCGTATTGCAAATGCCCTTGGCACATGAGCGCCATGATGACCGAGCGGCGGATCAGGTCGTCGCGCGTGAGCGCCAGGCCCCGGACCACTGGCAAATGGCCATGGTCGAGCAGATCGCCATATTCCTCCATGGTTTTGGCGTTCTGGCTGTAAGTCGAGCCGATGCGGCCGATTGAGGACACGCCCAGCGCAATCAGGTCGCAATCGGCCTGCGTGCTGTAGCCCTGGAAGTTGCGGTGCAAACGCCCTTGCCGTTTGGCCACGGCCAGAGCATCGTCCGGCAAAGCGAAATGGTCCATGCCGATGTAGACATAGCCCGCATCGGTCAGGGCCTCGAGCGAGCGCGCGAGCATGGCCACCTTGGCCGCACCCGGGGGCAGGTCGCCCGCGTGGATGCGGCGCTGCGGCTTGAAGCGCTCTGGCAAATGCGCATAGGCATACAGAGCAATGCGGTCCGGGCGCAGGCGGTTGACTTGCGCCAAGGTGCGGTCAAAAGATTCGGGCGTTTGCAGGGGCAAGCCATAGATCAGGTCGATGTTGACCGACTCGAAACCCAAGCGGCGGGAAGCTTCGATCAAAGCAAACACTTGCTCGGCGGGCTGGATGCGGTGCACGGCTTTTTGCACGGCGGCGTCAAAGTCCTGCACGCCAAAACTCAGGCGGTTGAAACCCAACTCGGCCAGCACCGCCAGCCGCTGCTCGTCGACGGTGCGGGGATCCACTTCCACCGAGTATTCACCACCCGGCACGAATTTGAAGTGCTCGCGCAGCATGGCCATGAGTTGCCGCAACTCGTCATCGCTCATGAAGGTGGGCGTGCCGCCGCCCAGATGCAACTGGCTGACGGCCTGGCCACGCCCCAAATGGCGGGTGTGCAACTCGACCTCTTTGCTGAGGTATTTCAAATAATCCGCAGACCGCTCTTTGTGCTTGGTGATGATCTTATTGCAGGCACAGTAATAGCACAGCGACTCGCAAAACGGGATGTGCACGTACAGAGACAGTGGTGGCTGTTTGCCCACCGTGCACGATTGGCGCTGCACCAGTGCTTGCACGTAATCGGCCTCGCCAAAGGTTTCGACGAAGCGGTCTGCAGTGGGGTAGGAGGTGTAGCGTGGGCCAGGCACGTCAAAGCGTGACAACAATTGCGGCGTGACGACGGACATGTGTCTGTCCCTTTATTCGGGTGTGTTCAGTACGACACCTCACTTTGCCCGTTCGCATCTGCCGGTTTGTTGACTCAGGTCAAACCCTTCACTGGTTTTCGGGGATTTCTTGCAAAGACAGGGTATACCCGCAAAATTGGCTCAATTTTCGCTATAAGCTCAAATCTTGATCCAAGGCAAATCCATTGCACAACCAAGAGATAAACCATGAGTCCTCAAGCCATCAAAGTCGCCTGTTCCAACTGCAACCTGCGCGAGTTGTGCATGCCCATGGGCCTGAGCGAGCATGACCTCAACCGCCTCGACGATCTGGTGGCCGTGCGCCGCAGGATCAAGCGGGGCGAGACCTTGTTCACCAATGGCGAAAAATTCACTTCGCTGTACGCCATCCGCACCGGCTTCTTCAAGACCTGCCTGGCCACCGAAGACGGACGCGACCAGGTCACGGGCTTTCAGATGGCGGGTGAGATCATTGGCCTGGACGGCATCGTGAACGACCAACACAGCTGCGACGCGATCGCCCTGGAAGACGCCGAGGTCTGTGTCATGCCCTTTGACCGGATCGAGGAAATCTCGCGCGAACTCACCGCTTTGCAACACCACGTCCACAAGATCATGAGCCGAGAGATCGTGCGAGAGCATGGCGTGATGCTGCTTTTGGGCAGCATGCGGGCCGAAGAACGGCTGGCGGCTTTTTTGCTGAATCTGGTGCAACGTTTGCACGCCCGTGGTTTTTCACAGTCCGAGCTGGTGCTGCGCATGACGCGCGAAGAAATCGGCAGTTACCTAGGCCTGAAGCTCGAAACCGTAAGCCGTACGTTTTCAAAGTTTGTGGAAGACGGCACCGTGGAAGTCAAGCAGCGCCATGTTCGCATTCTGGACACCGAAGGCCTGCAGCGCCTGGTCAACAACACAGCCCATTGCCACTGAGATCCGCAGATTGGCACTGAACAGCGCAGTTCGGTACCTTCAGCGATTCACGTCTTCAGAGGACATGCCCAGCAAAAGGCTCAAGGCACTGGAGACCATGGCCAAGGCCCAGAAAGCAAAAAATGCCAGCGTGTAAATCGCTTGCCTGGACAGGTCCAAGTCTTGCCCGAACCAGTGCAGGTCTTGCGGGTCAACAAAAGCGAACACCAGCACTTCTAACAGGCCTGCGACCAAAAAGGCTGGCCAGGCGATCCACATCCAACGTTGAGCCAGCATCGTGTCTTCCTTGAGATCAGGGTTTAGCAGGTTCAGCAGCAGGCACTTGCTGCGCAGCGGGCAACTCGCCCGTGGCCGCATGGTTGCGCCCCTGCATGGCGGGCACATGGGTGATGCCTTGGCGCTCTTGCAGGGCGGTGCGTGGCGTGACGTTGAGCACCGGGTCGGGGTTGGTCGCGGCAATGTAGAACGTGATGAAACCCGCCACCACCACCACGGCGGGGCCACCCACCACCATCCACACCAATCCAAAACGCCACCAGGGCTGTCCCTCTTTGCTCACATTCAGAACCTTGTTCATGGCTGTCTTTCAAAAATAGAGGTCACTCAGCGAGGGACCAGAAATACGGTTTTCTCGCTCAGCTGACCGACCGATTGGCCATCTGTCGAGCGGGACTCGATGCGGAAATGGATCGGGTGCGAACCTGCGGGCGCAGCGTCATAAGGCACTTGCAAGCGCACGGACACCCAACGCGACTCGGTGGCACCCACGTCAACCAGCGTCTCAGTGGCCAGACTCAGGCCTGGCAGGCCGTCGACTTGCAACTGGAAAGTCAAGTTCTGCTCGGCCGCATTCATGATTTGCAGGCGGTACACGTTTTCAATTTTGCCACCCGCCACAATGCGGGCCATGGTGGCGCGGTCGCGCACAATGTCCACCTTGAACGGATCGCGGCTCCACAAGGACAGCCCCACCCCGATGATGATGGCCCACAGCACAGCGGTGTAAACCAAGACACGGGGGCGGAAAATGCGGCGCACGGTTTGTGCCCAACTCCAGCCTTTGTCCAAGGCGTTTTGTGTTGAGAACTTGATGAGACCACGCTCGTAACCGACCTTGTCCATCACGTTGTTGCACACGTCCACACAAGCGCCGCAGCCAATGCACTCGTACTGTAAGCCTTTGCGGATGTCGATGCCGGTGGGGCAAACCTGCACACACAGGGTGCAGTCCACACATGCGCCCAAGCCCAGCGCTTTAGGGTCTGCTTTTTTGGAGCGTGCACCCCGCGGCTCACCCCGCGCCTCGTCGTAAGTAACGATCAGGGTGTCCTTGTCGAACATGGCGCTTTGAAAACGCGCATAGGGGCACATGTACTTGCACACCTGCTCGCGCATGAAACCCGCGTTGCCGTAGGTGGCCAAGCTGTAAAACAGGATCCAGAAAATTTCCCAAGGGCCAAAACCCAGCGACAGGATCGACGCCGTCAACTCGCGAATCGGGGTGAAGTAGCCGACAAAGCTGAACCCTGTCCAGAGCGACAACACGATCCAGGCCAGTTGCTTGCCAGTTTTGCGCCAGGCCTTGTTGATGCTCAAAGGCGCGGCATCCAGTCGCATGCGTGCGGAGCGGTCGCCTTCAAACTGGCGCTCAATCCACAAGAAAATTTCGGTGTACACCGTTTGCGGGCAAGCAAAGCCACACCACAAGCGCCCGGCGACGGCGGTGAACAAAAACAGCGACAGTGCCGAGATGACCAGCAAAGCCGTCAGGTAAATGAAGTCCTGCGGGTACAACACCAGGCCGAAGATGTAAAAACGGCGCGCACCCAAATCAAACAAAACCGCCTGACGCTGACCCCACTCCAGCCAAGGCAAACCATAGAAGACCACTTGCGTGATGATCACCGTCAACCAGCGCCATTGGGCGAACACGCCCTGAACACTGCGGGGGTAGATTTTTTGGTGTGCCTGGTACAGCGGCACCAATTCCACATCGCCCTCAGCGGGCACGGGGGTGATCGGAATCACGCTGCGAGAGGGGCGATGTTCAGGGGCGGACAAAATACAGCTCTTGGTTCAAATGCTGCACCAGGTCCAGCCTGATGCAGGGGGTTGACATCACTTGGCAGGACTGACGGCAGCACTGGCCATGGCGTTGTTGGACAAGCCCCAGACGTAGGACGCCAAGACAAGGATCTGGCCTTCGGTCAGCTTGGCGGCCTGTGCGGGCATCTGGTTGACCTTGCCGTTGTTGATCATGTTCACGATGGCGTTTTCACCCCAGCCGTGCAACCAAATATCGTCCGTCAGGTTGGGGGCACCCAGGGCGTGGTTGCCCTTGCCGTCCATGCCATGGCAGGCCGCGCAAGCACCAAACTTGGACTTGCCCAGTTGTGCGCGCAGCGAGTCGTGGGGGCTGCCCGACATGCTCAACACGTAGTGCGCCACGTTGCGCACGTCATCCGGCGTGCCCACTGCGGCGGCCATGGGCGGCATGTTGCCCATGCGCCCTTGCACCAAGCTGGCTTTGATCGCCTCGGGTGTGCCGCCATACAGCCAGTCGGCATCCGCCAAGTTGGGGAAGCCTTTGCTGCCGCGTGCGTCAGAGCCGTGGCACTGGGCACAGTTGTTCATGAACAGGCGGTCACCAATGGCCAGGGCCTGCGGGTCCTTGGACACCTGTTCGGGCGGCATGCCCGAGAACTTGGCATACAGCGGGGCCACTTCGGCATGGCCTTTGGCCACTTCGGCCTCGTACTGACCCGCTGAAGACCAGCCAAATTTGCCTGCGAAGCTGCCTGCACCCGGGTACATGGCCAGGTAAACGAAAGCAAAAATGATGGTGATGATGAACAAGCCCACCCACCAGCGTGGCAGCGGGTTGTTCATCTCGCGCAGATCACCGTCCCAGACGTGACCGGTGGTGTTGTCATTGGCCGTCATGGCCTTGGCCTTGCCGCTGAACCACAGCAAAGCCAAGCAGGCGATGATGCTGACCAGCGTGATGCCGGCCACGTACAAGTGCCAGAAATTGCTGATGAAGTCACTCATGGAGATTCCTTGGTATTGTTTTAAGTGCTGGAGGACGACTCAGTCGTCCTGACGAAATGGCAGTTGCGCCGCCTCGTCAAACTCGGCCTGGTTGCGGCGCGACCAAGCCCACACCACGATGCCGATAAAGCAGCAAAAAGCGAGCAAGGTCACGACAGAGCGAAGGGTGTTGATGTCCATGTCCACTCCTTATTTGCGGTGGGTGCCCAGCACCTGCAGGTAGGCGATGACGGCGTCCAGCTCGGTCCTGCCCTTGACTTCTTCCGGTGCCTTGGCGATTTCTTCGTCGCTGTAAGGGGCACCCAAGGTGCGCAAGCCGTTCATGTGGGCCTGGATGGAGGCCGCGTTGGCGGGTGATGTCTCCAGCCAAGGGTAAGCGGGCATGTTGGACTCGGGCACCAGATCACGTGGGTTGGTCAAATGAATGCGGTGCCAATCGTCGCTGTAGCGACCGCCCACGCGAGCCAAATCGGGCCCCGTGCGCTTGCTGCCCCACTGGAAGGGGCGGTCATAGACGAATTCACCGGCCAGCGAGTAAGGGCCATAGCGCAAGGTCTCGGCGCGGAAAGGACGGATCATCTGCGAGTGGCAGTTGTAGCAACCTTCGCGCACGTAAATATCACGCCCCACCACTTGCATCGCGGTGTAGGGCTTGAGGCCCGGCACCGGCTCGGTGGTGGACTTCTGGAAGAACAAGGGCACGATTTCGACCATGCCGCCGACCAGCAGCACCACCAGGATCAGCACGATCATCAGGAAGTTGTTGGTCTCGACCTTCTCGTGCGAAAGACCGCCTGTTTTTGGAGTTTCAGCCATGTTGTATTTCTCCTCAGGCGTGAGCCGCGAGGGCGGGGATGCGGATTTCAACCGAACGGCCTTGGGTCACGGTCTTGATGGTGTTCCAGAGCATGATGAGCATGCCGCCGAAGTACAGCAAGCCACCCACCAACCGTAAAACATAGAACGGGTAAGTGGCTTTGACCGATTCCACGAAGGTGTAGGTCAAGGTGCCGTCGGCGTTGATGGCGCGCCACATCAGGCCCTGCATCACACCAGCAATCCACATGGCGGCGATGTAGATCACGATGCCGATGGTGGCGGTCCAGAAGTGAACCTCAATGGCCTTGACGCTGTACATCTGCTTTTGGCCAAACAAGCGGGGAATCAGGTAGTACATCGATCCCATGGTCACCAGACCCACCCAACCCAAAGCACCCGAGTGCACATGGCCCACGGTCCAGTCGGTGTAATGGCTCAGGGCGTTGACGGTCTTGATGGACATCATCGGACCTTCAAAGGTCGACATGCCGTAGAAAGACAGGGACACGATCAAAAAGCGCAGGATCGGGTCGTCACGCAGTTTGTGCCAAGCGCCCGACAAGGTCATGATGCCGTTGATCATGCCGCCCCAGCTGGGCGCCAACAAAATCAGTGAGAAGACCATGCCGATGGACTGGGTCCAGTCTGGCAGTGCGGTGTAGTGCAAGTGGTGGGGACCGGCCCACATGTAGGTGAAGATCAGCGCCCAAAAGTGCACGATGGACAGGCGGTAAGAGTAAACGGGGCGCTCGGCCTGCTTGGGGATGAAGTAATACATCATGCCCAGGAAACCCGCCGTGAGGAAGAAACCCACCGCGTTGTGGCCGTACCACCACTGCACCATCGCGTCTTGCACACCGGCATAGGCCGAGTAGGACTTCATCATGCCCACAGGCAAGGCCGCAGCGTTGACGATGTGCAGCAAGGCCACAGCGATGATGAACGCAGCAAAGAACCAGTTGGCCACATAAATATGACGCACCTTGCGTGTGCCGATGGTGCCAAAGAACACGACAGCAAAGGCCACCCAGACCAGCGCGATCAAGATGTCGATGGGCCACTCGAGTTCGGCGTATTCCTTGCCTTGGGTGAAACCCAGGGGCAGGGAAATGGCGGCCAGCACAATGACGAGTTGCCAACCCCAGAAGGTGAAAGCGGCCAGCTTGTCGCTGATCAGGCGCACATTGCAGGTGCGCTGCACCACGTAATAAGCGGCTGCAAACAAGCCGCAACCACCGAACGCAAAAATCACCGCGTTGGTGTGCAATGGGCGCAAGCGGCCATAGCTGAGCCAGGAAATGCCGAAGTTGAGTTCTGGCCAAGTCAGTTGGGCCGCGATGATCACGCCCACCAGCATGCCCACCACACCCCAGACCACCGTCATGATGGCGAACTGCCGTACAACTTTGTCGTTGTAAGACGTCGCCTGCATATTGGCAAATTTCATTTTCACCTCTTGTTTTTAAAAGCTACCAAGGCAGTTTGCCCGGGTGTACACCGCGGCCACTTGATCAAAATCAATCCTCACGCAAAATTCGCTCGCCTTCGGCCTCGATGTCTTCAAATTGACCACGGTCAATCGCCCACCACAGGCCCGCCAGGATGAAAAACACCAAGGCCACGGACAAGGGAATCAGCAAATACAGGATGTCCATGCTTTTTTCTCAAACAGGTTGAAGGACCAGCGCCTGCTGCTGCAGCGACTCAGGCAAAGCCTGCGACAGGCGCAATGCATTGAGCACCACCAGCAAGGAGCTGAGCGCCATGCCCAACCCCGCAGCCCAGGCGGGCAGCCAGCCCATCAGGGCCAGTGGCACACAAGTGGCGTTGTAGGCCGCCGACCACCACAGGTTTTGCCGAACGATGCGCAGGGTGCGGCGGCTGCGCAGCACGGTGCTGACCAGAACATCTATTTGCCCGCCCATCAGGACAAAATCGGATTGGGCCTGCGCCAGCGGCACGGCCTGCCCCAGCGCGAAGGACACATCGGCCCCGGCCAGTACCGGGCCATCGTTCAAGCCATCGCCGACCATGGCCACTTTGTGTCCGCCGGCCTGCAAGGCCTGCACCGCTTGCAGTTTGTGCTGGGGACTGCAGCCGCCCTGGGCGTCCGCGATGCCCACGGCCTGGGCCACTTGGGTCACAGCGCTTTGACCATCGCCTGACAGCACCTTCAGGGTCAAACCCATTTGCTTTAACGCATGCACAACGGACGATGCCTCGGGGCGCACTTCTTCGACCAACTCAAAGCTGGCCAACCAGCCCGATGTATCGGCCAAGCTGACCTGCAGGGCGTGCCCTGTCAGGGGCGGGGCTTGGCAAAAAGCGGCCGAGCCCAGGCGCAACATCACATCAGAAGGCCCTGAACATTGCAAAACCCCCTGCACCCCCTGACCTGCCAGTTCGTTGATGTATTTGGCTTCCAGCGATTCGAGCGCATCCAAACGCCCTGCGGCCTCGGCTCGGTGCCGTGCCTCGGACCACAAGGCCCGCGACACCGGGTGCAGGGAATGCCGCGCCAAGCTGCCCGCCCAGTCCAAGGCCTGGGCATGGCTCAACCCGCCGCGGGTGTGGATGCGGGCCACTTCAAAGGCATCGCGCGTCAGGGTGCCGGTCTTGTCAAAAATCACGGTGTCAATGAGGGCCAGGTTTTGCAAAGCACTGAGCCTGCGCACCAGCACGCCGCTGCGCGCCAAGGCCCCGGCCGTGGCCAACATGGCGGCAGGCGTGGCCAGCGACAAAGCGCAAGGGCAGGTCACGATCAGCACGGCGACGGCCACCATCACCGCGTGCGCGGGGTCGGTCGGCCACCAATAGATGGCCGAAGCCAACGAGGCCAACATCACCGCCACCAAAAAGGGCTTGGCCCAGCGGTCCACCAGCAACGCCATGGCAGGTTTGGAGACCGCGGCGCTCTCCATCAGCGTCACAATTTGGGCATAGCGGGTGGCCGCGCCAATTTGCTCGATCAGCACCTGCAGCTTGCCGCTCAGGTTGTGGCTGCCTGCAATCACACGGTCACCTGCACGCCGCGCCAGCGGGCGCGACTCGCCTGTCAGCAAGGCCTCGTCTACCTGGGTCTGGCCCACCAACACGAGGCCATCGCCCGCAAAAGCCTCGCCGGGCAAGACCTCGATCACATCACCGACTTGCAAGCGGCGAATGGACATGAGCGCCCAAGTGCCATCGGTCTGGCGCTTGCGCACGCTGTCGGGCAAGCGGTTGAGCACGGCCTCGAGCGCCCCGGCCGTGCGGTCGCGCATGCGCAGCTCCAGCCAGCGGCCCGTGAGCAAAAAAAACACAAACATGGTGAACGAGTCAAAAAAGACCTCGTCCCCAAAAGGCCCCTGGGGCTCGAAGGTGCCCAGCGTGCTGACCACAAAGGTCACCAACATGCCCAGCGCCACGGGCAAATCCATGCTGATGTGGCGCTCGCGCAGGTCGCGCCAAGCGTTGCTTAAGAATGGCGTGCACGAAAAAAACATCACCGGCAAGGACAACACCCAGGATGCCCAGCGCAACAAATGCACGGCTTCGTCCGAAATGTCGCCCGGTTGCGTGAGGTAGGTCGGCGTGGCGTACATCATGACTTGCATCATGCACAGGGCCGCCACAGCCCAGCGCCAGACCATGCGCCGGGCCTCCTCGCGCCTGCGCGCATGGGCGTGGGCGTCGTTGGCAGGCAAGGCCTTGTAGCCATGGCGCTCGACCGAGCGCATCCACTCAGAGGGGCGAGTGAGCTCGGGCGACCAGACGATCTGGCCCCGGTGGCTGGCACCGCTGATCTGCACCGACCGCACGCCCGGCACGGCACGCAAAGCATCTTCCAGCGTGATGGCGCAAGCGGCGCAATGCATGCCCTCGAACACGACGCTGGAGCGCCAGCACCCCGACTCGGTTTTTTCAGGCAGGCTGAACGCCTCCCACGCCTCGGGCGCATCGAGCAGCGCCAGCCTTTGTTGCGTCGTTTCGCGATGGTCCTGCGTCAGCTCTGGCGCAGCCGATTGCAACGCGTGAGCAGAAGCGGTTCGCTGGCCTGGCAAAACATTGACTCGGGTCATGTTTTGAAGATACGACAGCCCGCCCGACCAAAGCTTGATGTACATCAAGCGCCCCCATTTGCGGCTCTTTTAAGCTGGGTTTTTGTCATCTTTTCAACAGGAGCAACTCATGTACAAACGCATTCTTGTAGCCACCGACGGTTCCACCTTGTCCAAAAAAGCCGTGGCCAGCGCCATCGAACTGGCGGCCACCTGTGGCGCAGAGTTGATCGCCATCAAGGTCGTGCCGCGCTATCCGCAGGCGTACTTTGAAGGCAGCATCCCCCTGTCCAGCGATGAAATCTCCCGCGTAGAAAGCCAGTGGACCGAAGCCGCTCAAGTCCAATTGGCCA
Organism: uncultured Burkholderiales bacterium; assembly: GCA_903932865.1. Classification (GTDB taxonomy): domain Bacteria; phylum Pseudomonadota; class Gammaproteobacteria; order Burkholderiales; family Burkholderiaceae_C; genus Limnohabitans_A. The sequence continues at coordinate 44,941 of CAIZHQ010000015.1, read as the reverse complement.
CAGTCGAAAAAAACGCCAAGGCCAAAAACGTCAGCACCCAAGCCATCACGGTCAAATCCGACGTCGTTTCTGATGCCATCATTGCCGCGGCGAAAAAGCACAAAGCCGACCTGATCGTGATGGCGTCACATGGGCGCAAAGGCATCAAACGCCTGCTGCTGGGCAGCGAAACCCAACAGGTGTTGACGCATTCACACATTCCGGTATTGGTCTTGCGCTGACCCCCTGCCATCAGGGCCGTGCACGGCGCTGAAAGGACTCAGAGCCGCGCCAGCATGAACTTTTGGCATGATTTCTGGACCTGTAAAACCTCAAGAGCCCTCAGGCCAAGAACAGGTTTTTGTGTTGCTCGCGCAGCAAGTTCTTTTGCACCTTGCCCATGGTGTTGCGCGGCAACTCGGCCACCACAAAACAACGCTTGGGAATCTTGAAATTCGCCAGCTTGGCCTTGAGCTCAGCCAGGATAGCCTCAGGCTGCACAGTGGCCCCGGGTTTGGCGATCACCACGGCCACTCCCACCTCGCCAAAGTCGGGGTGCGCCACGCCCACCACCGCACTCTCGGCCACGCCGGGCATCTCGTTGATATAGCCCTCGATCTCGGCGGGGTACACGTTGTAGCCGCCGCTGATGATCAGGTCCTTGCTGCGGCCGACGATGACCACATAGCCCCGCTCATCCACTTTGCCCACATCACCCGTTTTGAAGAAACCGTCGGCGGTGAACTCCTCAGCGGTTTTCTCGGGCATGCGCCAGTAGCCCTTGAACACATTGGGACCTTGGACCTGGATGCCGCCGATCTCACCCACCGGTAAGGCTTGCGCATCGTCACCCCAGACCCTCAATGACACGCCCGGCAATGGAAAGCCCACCGTGCCGCCACGCCGCTCGGACTGTTTGGCGTAACGCTTGTCCGCCGCATAGGGATTGGAGGTCAGCATAGCGGTTTCGCTCATGCCGTAGCGCTCCAAAATGGTGTGGCCAGTTCGCTGCTGCCATTCGGTGAAGGTCTCGATCAACAAGGGGGCAGACCCCGCAATGAAAAGACGCATGGTTTTCACCGCTGACTTGTCGAGCGTGGGCTCGGCCAGCATGCGCACATACAGCGTGGGCACGCCCATGAACACGGTGGCCTCTTGCATGCGGGCAATGACGCGTTTCGGGTCGAACTTGGCCATCCAGATCATCTTGCTGCCGTTGATCAGCGCACCATGTATGGCCACGAACAAGCCGTGCACATGGAAGATGGGTAGAGCATGGATGAGCACGTCACCCTTTTTCCAGCCCCAGTAATCCTTGAGCGTGACCGCATTGCTCAGCAAATTTTCGTGTGTGAGCATCGCGCCTTTGCTGCGTCCGGTGGTGCCGCTGGTGTACAAAATAGCGGCCAGGTCATCGGCTTGACACGGCGCAGGTGTGTGTTGGTCACTGTGGTGAGTGGCCCGATCAAGCAAGCTGCCCGTTCGGTCATCGCCCAGCGTGAACACATGCTGCGTACCCGCCTTGAAGGCGATCTTGCTGACCCAGCCGAAATTGGTCGGACTGCACACCACCACAGCGGGCTCAGCGTTGCCAATGAAGTACTCGATCTCGGCGCTTTGATAGGCCGTATTGAGGGGCAAAAACACATGGCCAGCACGCAATGTGGCCAAGTACAGCATCATGGCTTCGACCGATTTTTCGACCTGCACCGCCACCCGACTGCCTGCGGGCAAATCGAGTGACTGCAGCAAATTGGCCATCATGGCCGTGGCGCGATCGAGGTCTTGCCAGCTGTAGCGCAGGCCTTCGTCGGTTTCGACCGCGACCGAAGTCAAGTCGGCAGGGAAAGCAGCCCGCAGGGCAGAAAACAAATTGTTGGAGCTCATGGTTTCAAAGTGCAAACAAGGAAAAAAGGCCCGTCACACCGCAGATGCAAGGGCCCCAAAGTGTCGATTGACCAACTCAGTCGAGTTTGGCCCCTGAGGCTTTGACCACTTGGGCCCATTTGGCCAGCTCTTTTTTGATGAAGGCTTCAAACTGCGCGCCTGTGAGGTTGGGAAATTCAGCCCCTTGGTTGGCCCACACGGCTTTGGCCTCATCGGTTTGGCAAGAGCGGCGCAGCTCGTCGATGGCCTTGGCCTGCGCATCGGCGGGCGTGCCCTTGGGAGCCCACACGCCGTACCAGGTGGAGACGGTGTAATCGGGCAAACCCAGCTCGGCCGAGCAAGGCACATCTGGAAAAGCCGGACTGCGCTTGGCACCCGAGACCATCAAAGCCTTGATGCGGCCGCCCTTGATGTGTGCTGCCGACGAGCCCAGGCCATCGAACATCATGTCCACATTGCCGGCAATCAGGTCTTGCAGGGCCGGGCCAGCACCCCGGTAAGGAATGTGCGTGATGAAGGTTTGGGTCTGCAGCTTGAACAGTTCGCCCGCCAAATGGTGCGAGGTGCCGCCTCCGGCGGATCCATAGTTCAGTCGCCCGGGGTTCTTTTTCACGAAATCGAGGAAGGCCTTGAAGTCGGCCGCTTGAACTTTTTTGGGATTGACCACCAGCACCTGAGGCACGCTGGCCACCTGGATCAAGGGCACCAAGTCGCGTTCCAGGTCATAGTCGAGGCGGGGGTACATGCTGGGCGCAATCGTGTGGTGAACCGCCCCCATGAACAGGTTATAGCCATCCGGCGCAGCCTTGGCCGCAATGCCAGCGCCCAGCGTACCTCCGGCACCGCCCCGGTTGTCAATGATGAGTTGCTTACCCGTCAGCTTGGCAAACTGGGCCGACATGGGCCGAGCGAACGCATCGGTGCCTCCACCCGCCGGAAAAGGCACGATCAGGTTCACCGGTTTCGTAGGCCATGTGCTTTGGGCTTGGGCCCATAGGGGCAGCGAGCCCGTCACGGCGGCCATGGCCTTCAAAAAATCGCGGCGTTGGCCCCATGGGTTCAGGTCGTTCATGTTGTGTCTCCTGGTTTTGTTCAGAGACCGCATCATAAAGTTTTTGCAAACTCAGCCCTGCGCCAGGGTGTCAGTGACCCGTCAACCATCCGGGCAGTACCCCCACAACCCCGAAATCCGCCCTTCGACACGGCATCAGAGCGCTGCCAGCATTTGCAGGGCTTTGGCAAAACCGGCACCGGGTTTGCAAACATCCAGATGCACCATCGGCAGACCGCAGCGTTGTGCACCCGTCACGTTGCGCAACTGGTCGTCCACGAACACCGCATGCTCGGCCCGCACCCCCAAGGCCTGCAAACACGCTTGGTAAGCGCGTGGGTCCGGCTTGAGGATCTGGGTGTAAGTGGCATCCACGATCACGTCAAACTGCTCAAGCATGGGCAAACGCTCGCGAAAATCAGCCCCATAAAACAGATCCAGCTCATTGGACAAAATGCCCAGCTTGTAGCCCAGCACCTTGGCTTGGTGAATGGCTGCCACCGCTTCGGGCCGGATCACGGCCTGCACATCCGCCCCACGAGCGCGCTGGACAAAGGTTTGCATCTCGGTCCAGTCTTCACCCAGCAAGCGCCCGACCTCGCGGGTGCGTTGCATCCAGTAATCGCGTTCACTGATCTGATCGGCCTGCATGGCTTGCCACAACGCATCGGATTCAGGCGCAAACGGGCCTTGCCAGGTGAGCGTGCCGGCGGCCAGGCCCAACGCGGCCTCGCTCAAGGCATGGGTTTCAAACAGGGTGCGGCTGATGACGCCACCAAAGTCCAGAATCAAGGCCTTGTCTTCGGGTTTCACCGCATCAGACATGGGAGGCTTTCTTACCCATGGCGGGCACCACCAGCCCACGGGCCAGCCAATCGTCGAACACCACGAGCACCTGCTGCACGAATGCTGCGTCGTTGATGTGCGCGTCGATGCGCGAGACCTCGGCCGAGCCCCAGTCACAGCGCGCCATTTCGTTCATCATGGCCGCCAGACCTTCTGGGTCGTGCAGCGGCGCACCGACCCGGTCCCACTCTTGAATGCCTTGCAGGGGCAGCACCAGGTGCACCGGACCACAGGCCTGGCGCAAGCGGCTGGCCAGCTCCCGGGCAAATTCGCGGCGCATCTCGGCGTCGATGCCCACCGAAGCGATCAATCGGTTGTGGTCGTGCGAAGGTCGCCCGACAAAGCGCTCGGGCATCTGCCCCCAAGCGGGGTAATCCACCAAGTCGGTGGCGCCAGGAGCGACGATCATCGGCACGCCCTGGCGGCCAGCGCCCATCAGGCGGTCTGGCCCAGCGCTCACCACCGAGCCGCCCATCTGGTTGACCATTTCCTGCAGACTGAAGTCCATCACGCAGGCGAACTGTCCTTGCGCGGCCAGCGATTCAAACGCCCGCCCCCCCATGCCCGTGGTGTGGAAGACCGCCAGGTCAAATCCACGCTTGTCCAACTCGGGCTGCAGTAGCACCATGTATTTCAGGCAACTCGAGCCCAAGGACGTCATGCCCACCACCGGTCGGTCAAAGCGCGGGACCCGCGCCACGCGGCAGGCGCCCACCACGGCCCCTGCGGCTTGGGCCAAGGCCGACTGGCACAGGCTGTTGAGGCCATACAGACCTCCGGCCCAGAGCACCATCATCAAATCGGGTGGCATGCGATCGGGTGGCAACAGAGGCGAAAACGCCACAGTGGACAACACCACCTTGGGCACACCCAGCGGCAAGCTGCTGGCCACGTCCAGCGCCAGGTCGGTGCCCATGGTGCCGCCCAGCACCAACAAGCCGTCCATGCGGCCCTCGCGCTGCAATTGGGCCGCCAGGGCTGATGCGCCTTGGGCCATCAAGGCCATGGCGCTGTTTTCGTCGCCGCTGTCCATCACCTGCTGCAGCGTCACGCCCGCTGCTGCGGCCACATCGGTGTTGGCAATGTCCGGGACCACCTGCCCTTTGGCCAGCACGCCCACGTCCATGATCAGCGCCTGGCCGCCAGCAGCTTGCACCTGCTCTCGCATGAAGCCAATCTCGTCGCTCTTGGTATCCACCGTGCCGACGATCAGGATGACGGGGCTCTTCATGCGCGGCCCTCTTGCACAGCAGCAAAGGCGCCTTCGAGCACGTCGCACATGAAGTCGATCTCTTCTCGGGTGATGATCAGCGGCGGTGACAGGATCAGGTTGGGGCCGGAGATGCGCACCATCAAACCCGCCTTGTAGGCCGCCTTGGCCACCCGCGCCGGGATGTCGCTGGTACGCGTCATGGGCGTGCGTTTGGCCTTGTCGCTCACCATCTCGATGCCCAGCATCAGGCCCACGCCACGCACATCGCCCACAAAACTGCAGGTCTCGACCAGCTTGCGCAAGCGGTTCTGCAGGTGCGCGCCCACACGGGCGGCGTGGCCGGGGATGTCCAGCGCCTCGATCTGGTCGAGTGTGGCCAGCGCCGCAGCGGCTGCGATCGGGTGCGCGCTGTAGGTGTAGCCGTGCGAGACCGAGGCCGTGCCCGTGGTGTCGGCGTCAAACACGTCAGCAATGCGGTGGTTCATGGCTGTGGCCCCCAGCGGGATGTAGCCCGAAGAAATGCCCTTGGCCAAGCACCACATGTCGGCGCGAACTCCACCTTGGCCCCACAGACGCGTGCCAAACAGCTCGCCCGTGCGGCCAAAGCCGGTCACCACCTCGTCGGCGATCAAGAGCACACCGTACTTGTCACAAATCTGGCGCACCAGCGGCCAGTAGTTGGGCGGCGGCACGATCACACCACCCGCGCCCTGCACCGGCTCGGCAATGAAAGCCGCCACCGTGTCCGGCCCCTGGAACACGATTTCGCGCTCGAGCAGTTCGGCGCAGATTTCGCCCAAGCGGATCGGGTCTTCGGTGTAAGGGTTGTGGTAGGCCCAAGGCGTGTCGATGTGAAAGCACCCGGGCAGCAGCGGCTCATAGGCGCGGCGGAAATTGGTGTTGCCGTTCACGCTCATGCCACCAAAGTGCACGCCGTGGTAGCCCTGGCGCAGGCTGATGAACTTGAAGCGGTCGGCTTGGCCTTTGAGCTTCCAGTACTGACGAGCGACCTTCAAAGCGCCTTCCACCGCGTCCGAGCCACCGTTGGAAAACATCACCGTGGCCACGTCTTCGGGCTGCATCATCTGCACCAAGCGCTTGGACAACTCGATGGCCCGCACATGGGTGGTGCCGCGGAACACGTTGTAAAACGGCAGCTCGTCCATCTGCGCCACGATGGCGTCGCGCACGGGTTTGTTGCTGTGGCCCAGGTTGCAAGCCCAAAGGCCGCCCACGCCGTCCAGCATCTTGTGGCCGTCCACGTCCCAGATCCAGCAGCCCTCCCCTTTGGCAATGATGTCGGGCGTTGACTTTTTCATCGCCCCCGGGTGGGCCATGGGGTGCCACAGGTATTGCGCGTTGTCGGCCTTGAGTTGGTCGTTATTCATTGATATCCCATGGTTTGTTCAAAGCTGAATCCAGGCCGTTTTCAGGTCCAGGTATTTGTCCATGGCATGCATCGACTTGTCGTGCCCATTGCCCGATTGACGCACGCCGCCCAGAGGCACGGTGATGTCGGGGCCGCCATAGGTGTTCACGTGCACCAGCCCGGCTTTGATGGCACGCACCATGCGATGCGCTCGCGAAAGGTTGCCGGTCCACACGCCAGCGGCCAGACCGTATTCGGTGCCATTGGCCAGGCGCACCGCGTCGGCCTCGTCCTCAAACGGCATCACGGCCAGCACCGGGCCAAAGACTTCCTGTCGGGCAATCTCCATCTCGGGCTGAACGCCATCCAGCAAGGCGGGGCTCATGTATTGGCCACCGGGCACAGGTGCAATCACCTGACCGCCGGTGCGCAGTCGCGCGCCCTGCTCTAAAGCACGGGCCAGCATGCTCTGGTTGCGGGCCAGCTGGCGGGCGCTGCTGACCGCGCCAATGTCGCTCGTCACATCCAGCGGGTCCCCCACACGCAGGCTGGATGCGATGTTTTGCAGGCGCTCCACGAATTCGTCGTGCACCGAGCGCTGCACCAACAGGCGCGAGCCCGCCACGCACACCTGCCCACTGTTGCGGAAGATGCCCATGGCCGACACCTTGGCCGCTTGCGCCAGATCGACCGCATCGTCAAACACCACATTGGGCGACTTGCCCCCCAGTTCCAGGTACACCCGCTTGAGGTTGGACTCGGCCGAGGCCTTGAGCAGCAGGCGTCCCACCGGACCGGAGCCGGTGAAGGTCAGGATGTCCACATCCATGTGCCGCGCCAGTGCCTCGCCCGCCTCTGCGCCAGTACCGGTGACCACGTTCAGCACGCCCGGGGGCAAGCCCGCGTCGATGCACAGCTGCGCCAAACGCAACAAAGACAGCGAGGCGTCTTCGGACGGTTTGAGCACCACCGAGTTGCCTGCCGCCAGGGCCGGGGCGATCTTCCAGGCGCCAATCATCAGCGGAAAATTCCACGGCACGATGGCCGCGACCACGCCCACAGGCTCCTTGTGGATCAGCCCTAACGTGCCCTCGGGCGTGGGGGCGATCTCGCCGTTGATCTTGTCCACACACTCGGCGTAGTAGCGGAAGGTGCCCGCCGCACTGCCAGGCTCGGCCTTCCAGGCCATGGCGATCTCGGTGCCGTTGTCGCGCACGCCCAGCACCGCCAGCTCGGCGTGGTGGGCTTCGATGCGGTCGGCAATGCGGTGCAACACCTTCTTGCGCTCGACTGGCGCCATGCGCGACCAAAGGCCCTGCTCAAAAGTGCGTCGCGCCGTCTGCACGGCGCGGTCGACATCTTCTGTCCCTGCGGCGGCCAGGGTGCACAAGGTCTGCCCGTCGATGGGGGAGACCACCGCAAGCGTCTGGCCTGATGCCGCCGCCACCCACTGCCCGTCGATCAACAAGCCCTGATCGGGGATGGGTTGGTGGCGCAGCGCGTCGATGAGTTCTTGCTTCATGGTTTGCTTTCAATCAGGCACATGCAACACGATGCCGTCGAGCGCACTCGACGCGATCAGCTGGCAGCTCAGGCGGCTGCCGCTTTGCCGGGGTGCTATGACAATGTCGAGCATGCTCTTTTCCACATCATCCATCGGCGGGCAAGCTGCGAGCCAGGCGTCATCCACATAGACGTGGCAGGTGGCGCACGACAGACAGCCGCCGCACTCGCCCGCCACACCGGGAATACCGTTCATCTGTGCGGCGTCCATCAGGTTGGTGCCTTCGTTGACGTCATCGCTCACGCGATCGCCATTGCTCATGATCCAGTGCACTTGGGGCATGGGGTTTGTTCTTTCAGATCAGATGAATCGGATGTAGTAATCGCGCAGCGCGTCGCCTTCCAGGCCTGCCGTGCGTTCGATCTCGTGGCGCTTGATGCCCACATGGTTGGCCACCAAACCTTCGCCCAGGGCCTGGATGAGGGCCGTGTCGGCTTCGAGCGCATCTAGGGCACCGCCCAAGGTTTCTGCCACGCTCTGGGTAGCATCCTTGTTTTCCAGGCAGTCGCCAGTTTCTGCGGGTTGCAGCGGGTAAGCGTTGGCCACGCCCAGGCGGGCGGCTTGCAACACAGCCGCAGTGTGCGTGTAGGGGTTGGCCGCAGCATCGCCCATGCGGTGCTCGATGCGCGCACCCGGACCGCTTTCGGCCGACAGGCGCACGGTGACGCCCCGGTGATCCACCGCCCAGTTTTTCCAAAAGCCAGACAGGCTGGCCGGTTGCAGGCGTTGGTAGGAGTTGGCGCACGGCGCCAATAAACCCGCCAGCGCTTGGTGGTGGTGCATCAGCCCGGCGGTGCAGCCCAGTGTGAGCGCGTTGAACTGGCTGGCATCGTGCCCGCCAGAAATTGCGTTGTGACCCTGACCGTCACGCAGGCTGAAGTTGATGTGCACCCCGCTGCCCCCCACCGTGAGGATGGGCTTGGGCATGAAGGTCAGCACGATGCCGTGCTGGAAAGCGACTTCACGCGCCAGCAGTCGGAACAAAAAGATGTCGTCCACCGCCTTCACGGCGCGGTCGTAGGTGAGCGTGAACTCGAACTGCGGCGCGTCGTATTCGGTGTTCATGCTGTCGATGCGAAAGCCCGCCGCCGTGGCCTTTTCCCAGAGGGCGTCGGTGAAGCCCCTTGGGTCGGAGAATGGGCCTGTGGAATACACATGGGCCGCAGGGGTGTCGTAGGGTTTGAGAGAACCGTCAGGCTCGATCTGGAAGGCAAAGGCTTCAAGCTCGATGCCCACCATCGGCTCGTAGCCCATGGCCTGCCAGTCGGCCACGGCGCGCTTCAAGGCACTGCGCCCGCACATGGGCAGGGGCGTGCCATCGTTGGCTTTGAGGTCGCCAATGGCCACTTGGGTGTACGGCTGCCAGCCCGGGCGGATGTCTTCGGCGGTGTAGGCCGCCTCCATATCGGGCAGGCCTTCCATGACCATGGCGCCTGGGGCCGGAATCAGCTCTTTTTCGTAAGTGACGCCAAAGGTGCCTCGGCAATAACGGGCACCGCCGCCCTGTCCAGGCTTGAGCGTGACATATTTACCCCGTGCGATGGCCAGGTGATCGCAAAACAGCACGCGCAGGCGTTCATGTGCAGTAGAAGTCATGGTTTTTTCCTTTCAGATGAGGTGCATGCGCACGGGCAAACGCTTGATGCCCGACACAAAATTGGAACGCAAAAACGCGTGTGGTGCGGTCTGCTCGATGCGATCGACCCGCTTGATCAGCTCCTGCAGCAAAACGCGCAATTCGAGCCGGGCCAGCCACATGCCCAGACAGGCATGCGCCCCGCCCTGCCCGAACGACAGGTGGCGGTTCACGCCCCGGTTCAGATCGACCGTGAACGGCCGGTCAAAAGCCCGCTCGTCCCGGTTGCCCGAGATGAACCAGAGCAGCACCTTGTCGCCCGCCTTCACTGGCTTGCCGTGGTAATCGAAATCCTCGGTCGCAGTTCGGCGAAAGTGCGTGGCGGGTGAGGCCCAGCGAATGAACTCGTCGGCCACCCCCTCCCAAGCGGCCTCGCCCTGCACCGCCTTGAGCTGGGCCATCAGGCCAGGCTGGTTGGCCAGCGCGTGCAAGGCGGCAGCGATCGAATAGCGTGTGGTGTCGTTGCCCGCCGCCACCAGCAGGCAAAAGAAGTTGCGAAATTCGGTGTCGCTGATCACATTGCCCTGGGCGTCGGGCTGGGTGATCAGGTGCAGCACGCCGCTGGTGTCGCCCGCTGCGCGCTTGCGTTCCATCATCTGGGCCGCATAGTCGAACAGGTCAGCCCCGGCGGGCGAGCGAAACGGCATGAAGCGGTAGGCCTCGGTGTCCATCTTGTCGACCACATGGCTGGTGAAATCGCTGTCGGTGTTGGCCATGAGCGCGTCGCCCTTGTCCACCAGCCAATCCAGGTCCTCCTCGGGCAGGCCCGCGATGCGCCCGAGCATACGCATGGGCAACTGGCGGGCGATCTGGTGCGTGGCGTCAAACTCGCCTTGCCCGAGGGCCTGGTCAAGGATGCTCTCGCACAGCTCGCGGATCTGGTCTTCGTACAAGGCCATCATGGGCTTGGAAAAAGCCTTGGCCACCAGCATGCGGGTGCGGGTGTGTTCAGGAGGGTCGGTTTCTTGAAAGGTGCGCCGCGCCATGTACTCCTCATGCGACTGGTCTTCCATGCGGATGCCTTGGGCCGAAGACAGGCGCTGGTGGTTGCGGTTGAGCTCCAAGATATCGGCATGCCGCGTGACCGACCAAAAACCCTTGCCATCCGCCCAATCGCACCAGGCCATGGGGTCTTCATCACGCAGGCGCTTGAAGGTTTTGTGCGGCGCGCCGTTCACATAGCTGTCGTGGTCCGCCAAATCGGCGTGGCCATCGTCGGTGGGGTTCCAGACGGTCATGGGTTGGTGATCCTTGCGTGTTCAAAAAACTGCACCATCCATTGCCCAAACAAGGGCACATCGGCGGCGTTGTTCAGGCTGATGTGGGCACGGGCCATGGTGGCGGGGTCGAGCTTGTCGGCCAGATAGCCCAGCAAAGCCTGCATGAACACCCGTGGCATTTCGGGGTGAAACTGAGTAGTCCAGATGTGCTGGCCGATCTGCATCGAGCCGATGGGGCAAAAATCGCTGCCGCCCAAACACACGGCGCCTTCAGGCATGCGGGTGACCTGTTCGTTGTGGGCGGCCATCAAGGTGGTGGTGGTTTGCGGTGGGGTCATCCAGGGGCGCTTGACATGCCAGTTTGTGGGGGCGGTGCCCAGACCCCAGCCTGCGGCGTTGCGCGCCACCTGCCCGCCCAGCGCCCTGGCCACCGCCTGGTGGCCAAAGCACAGGCCAATCAGCGGCTTGCGAGCGGCATGCACGGCTCGGATGAAATCCAGCAACTGCCCCACCCAATGAAGGCTGTCGTCGTTGACCGAGGCCGGACTGCCGGTGATGACGTAGCCGTCAAAGGCCTCTGGACTGGCAGGCAGCACTCCTTCCTTGACCGGTACCACCTCATAAGTCCATTCGGGGCGCAGGGGTTGGAGCAGATGCACCACCTTTTGGCCATCATTCGGAAATTTCGCGGCAAACGCCGAGGTGTCGTCGTTGGTCAGCAAAACGGCAATGCGTCGTGTCATCAGGTCTCTTTCAAGCAGAGGTCCATGCTATGCAAAAGGCGTCTGCAGCGCTATCAAGTTTGGGCATCGAGGACCCCGGGTTTCCACGAAAAAGCCTGTGCCGCGGAAACGGGCAAACTCAGGGGCATGCATTTGTCTCGCATTTTCTGCCACTGATGAGCTCCCCCGACCCCGATTCGCCCTGGGTCCAGGTGCTGGACACCCAGGACATGGACCAGCACGCCCTGGCCCAGCAGGGCTGGGCGCTGCAATACGAGCAGCTCTCACCCGGCCAATTCAAGGGGCGCATTCACCAAGTCCAGCTGCCCGAGGTGACCTTACTGCGTGAAGACACCAACATCGCCTTGCGTCAGCGCGGGCGGCTTGATGACAGCGTCTATGGTTTTGCCATGGCGCTGCAGGACTCGCCAGATTTGTTTTTCAACGGCCAGCGTGTGCCCGCCCACGCCATCATGTGTGGCAAGGGCGACGAGGTCGACCTGACCACCCCGCCCCACTTCACCTTGATCGCCGTGGTGGTCAACCGCAACCTGCTCAACCCGCTGTGGGAGCGCATGTACCAAAAGCCCCTGGCCCATTGGCTTGAAAAGCAGCTGGTGCTGCAAACCACCGACGTCAAGGCACAAAACCTGCGTGATCTGCAACTCACTGTGTTGGACCAAGCCAGTGCCTTGGCAAACCGCCACCACGACCCGCAGGCCCTGCGCCAACTGCGCGATGAAATCTTGATGGAATGGATCGAAGCCCTGCCCGCGCAGGTCGACACCTCCGAGTTGCCCAACCTGGAGCGGCGCAAAAAACTGGTGGACCGCGCCTGCGAGTTGATGTTGAGCCACGCCGACGAGCCGCTGTCGATTCTGGAGGTGTGCAGCCGCGTGGGCACAAGCCGTCGCAAGCTCAATTACTGCTTTCAGGACGTGCTGGGCACCACGCCCATCAAGTACCTGCGCTCACTGCGCCTGAACAGCGTGCGCCGCGCCCTTCGCCAGGCCGCGCCCGGCGTCACCATCCAGGACATTGCCTCGCATTGGGGTTTTTGGCATTTGAGCCAATTTGCGCAGGATTACAAAAAGCTGTTCGGCGAACTGCCTTCTGCCACCTTGGATGTCTTGGAGAGCCGCAAAAAATCCACACCCACACTGGGCAAGGTTCAATAAGTCAATTCCAGCACCGTGGTGTGGCCCTCGGCAAGGGGCCAGGTCAAGCCCACCAAGCGCTCACCGTTGAATTCAGCGGCCACAGTGCGCTGGATTTTGTCATCCAGCCGCAGCTTGGAACTGGCCACGCCCGCGCCGGGGGGTACACCCGGCAAGCTCGTATTGCCGTCCAGGCGCATGCTGTCACGCGGCGGGTCAAAGTAGCCACGGGGCCGGACAAAACTGACCAGTGCCGCAGCCGAACGGTCGGCCTCGGCCACGCGCTCGGGCTTCATGTGAACGATGTCGCTCGAGAGCGGGAATGGGCTGCGGTAAATGTGTGTCGTGGCATAGCCTTTGGCCGTGATGACAAACTCATAGGCTGCTTGTGATGTGCCTTTGAAAGGCCCCCAAAGCCCGTCGACTCCCACCGTTTTTTGATGCACCGCAGCACCTTTGCGCTGCCCTGTCGCTGGGTCGATCTCATAAACCTCAAGGCCTGCGCCAGCCAGTGGCAAATTATTCACAAAGTTGCCGCTTTTCGGGTCCTGCGGGTTCAAGCCCAAGCCGACCAATTTGCCGTTCAGCACCACCCCAGTTTCAGATCGGATGTCCACTTGGGGCGCTTGTCCGGTGATGAAACGGTAAGTGGCCTCGAAAGCCGCCGCTGAGTAAGAGGTTTCTCGGTGGTCAATGCGGGGAATCACCACATTGGTTGCCCCCTTGAGCTCAGGGCCTGCAAAAGTCACGTTGGTTGGCCTGCCTTTCATGCCAATCCAAAGGCCATCAGGCTGAGCGAATTTGTCGTTGTTGTCCGATCGGATGGTCATCCATTTGACCTGTCCGCACACCTCATGGCCTTGCGCATTTTTGGGCGCATTGAGCTGGCTCAGAAAAGGCCCGGTACCGGAAAATTCATTGGCCTCGTTGACACCAGGAATGGCCTGAACCCCATGGTTGGGCGTGCCGCCGAGCACCGCATGGCTGACCAAATCCTGACCACCGCCATTGCAGATGAAATTCCGAATCGCATTGCCACCCCGCGAATTGCCCACCAAGACCACTTGCGAAGCGCCCGTGCGCTTCAAAACCGCTTGCACTTCTTCACGCAAAAAGGCCATGTGCTCGGCGGTGGAAGTGCGGCCCGCTTGGGGCCTGTTGTCGGCGTCTCGCGCCAAGGGATAAGGCACATCGATGGCATGCAATCGATCACGCGGCCAACCATTGGATTCAAAACGCCATAACGTGCTCTGCCACAAGGCGGCCGTGTCGCCATTGCCATGCACAAACACCACCGGTGGCCGGGGAGCCTCGCTGGTGGGCAGCGTGCCCGAGCAGGCACCGAGCAACAGGGTGCAAAAGGCAAAAAGCCAGAAATGTCTGCGTGGCAAAGTCATGCGCCTGATCCCTTAAGCTTAGAAAAAAATACGGGTGATTTTCTGTTAACTGTTTGACCCGATTGTGTCAATGGCCAAGGAACATCAAAATTTCTTTTGCGCCGCCATGACCCACAACACCACGCCGCCCAGCATCATCGGCACACAGAGCCACTGCCCCATGCTCATGCCCAGGCTCAAAAGCCCCAAGTGCGCGTCGGGTTCACGGAAAAACTCGGCCACGAAACGGAAAAAGCCGTAGCCCAGCAAAAAGGCCCCTGACACCTGGCCTGTCGGGCGGTCTTTGCGGGCAAACCACCACAGCAACACAAACAGCAGCAAACCTTCCAGGGCAATTTGGTACAGCTGCGAGGGGTGGCGCGGCAAATCACCCGCACCACGAAACACCATGCCCCAAGGGAGCGAGGGATCCGCCACGCGGCCCCACAACTCGCCGTTCATGAAGTTACCAATGCGCCCTGCTGCCAGCCCGGTGGGCACGCAAGGCGCCACGAAATCCATGACCTGCAAAAACGGGCGCTGGCGGGTTCGGGCAAACCAGACCATGGCCAGCATCACCCCCAACAAGCCGCCATGAAAACTCATGCCACCTTGCCAAATCGCCAAGATTTCCATTGGGTTGGCCAAGTAGTAAGCGGGTTTGTAAAACAGACAGTAACCGATGCGCCCGCCCAAAATCACCCCCAAAACCCCGAGAAACAAAATGTCTTCGATGTCGCGCTTTTGCCATTGCGGCAGGTTTTTGAAGGGCAAATGCGCCAAACGCCGAGTACCCAGCCAGAAAAACAAGCCAAAGGCGGCCAAATAAGTCAGGCCATACCAATGGATGGCCAAGGGCCCCAATTGCAGGGCGACGGGGTCAATTTGAGGATGGATCAGCATGCCCGGATTGTGCACCGGAGATGCTGCGCACTGGACACAAAGGCCCCATAAGCGCCCGTTAGAATGTGGCGACCTTCTTTTGGGCTTCTACCGAGACACCACCATGAGCGACAAAATCATTCCGATCACCCCCGTCAACAGCCGCAGCGCCAACATCACCGAGGGCAAATCCCGCGCGCCCAACCGTTCGATGTACTACGCCATGGGCTATGAGCAGAGCGATTTCGTCAAACCCATGGTGGGCGTGGCCAACGGTCACAGCACCATCACCCCCTGCAACAGCGGTCTGCAAAAGTTGGCCGATGCCGCGATCGAGGGCATCGAAGCCGCCGGCGGCAACGCCCAAGTATTCGGCACCCCCACCATTTCGGACGGCATGGCCATGGGCACCGAAGGCATGAAGTACTCGCTCGTGTCCCGCGAGGTGATCGCCGACTGTGTGGAAACCTGCGTGCAAGGCCAGTGGATGGACGGCGTGTTGGTGGTGGGCGGTTGCGACAAGAACATGCCCGGTGGCCTGATGGGCATGCTGCGCGCCAACGTCCCGGCCATTTACGTGTACGGCGGCACCATTTTGCCGGGCCGCTACCAAAACAAGGACCTGAACATCGTGAGCGTTTTTGAAGCCGTGGGCGAGAACGCCGCAGGCAAGTTGAGCGACGAAGACCTGCTCGAAATCGAAAAACGCGCCATCCCCGGCACCGGTTCTTGCGGTGGCATGTACACCGCCAACACCATGTCTTCGGCTTTCGAGGCGCTGGGCATCTCTTTGCCCTACTCCTCCACCATGGCCAACGTGCACGACGAAAAAGTCGAATCGGCCAAAGAGTCTGCCCGCGTTTTGGTGGAAGCCATCCGCAAAGGCATCAAGCCGCGCGACATCGTGACCCGCAAGGCCATTGAAAACGCCGTGGCCGTGATCATGGCCACCGGGGGTTCCACCAATGCGGTGTTGCACTTTTTGGCCATTGCGCATTGCGCAGGCGTGGAGTGGACCATCGACGACTTTGAACGCATCCGCCAGCGCACCCCCGTGTTGTGCGACCTCAAGCCCAGCGGCAAAGCTTTGGCCGTTGACCTGCATGTGGCCGGCGGCATTCCGCAAGTCATGAAGATTTTGCTCAACGCCGGTTTGCTGCACGGTGACTGCATCACCATCACGGGCCAAACCATTGCTGAGGTGCTCAAGGATGTGCCCGACGCCCCGCCCGAGCAAAGCGTGATCCACACCATCGACAACGCCATGTACAAGCAAGGCCACCTGGCCATCTTGAAGGGCAACCTGTCGCCCGAAGGCGCTGTGGCCAAGATCACCGGTCTGAAAAACCCGGTCATCACCGGCCCAGCCCGCGTGTTCGACGACGAGCAATCTGCGCTCGAAGCCATTTTGGCGGGCAAGATCAAGGCCGGTGACGTGATGGTCTTGCGTTACCTTGGCCCCAAAGGTGGCCCTGGCATGCCCGAAATGTTGGCCCCCACGGGTGCGCTGATTGGCGCCGGTCTGGGCGAAAGCGTGGGCCTGATCACGGACGGCCGTTTCTCCGGTGGTACCTGGGGCATGGTGGTGGGCCACGTCGCCCCCGAAGCGGCAGCCGGCGGCAACATCGCCTTTGTGCATGAAGGCGACAGCATCACCATTGACGCGCACAAGCTGGTTCTGGAGCTCAACGTGCCCGAAGCCGAGCTGGCCAAACGCCGCGAAGGCTGGAAAGCACCTGCGCCGCGCTACACCCGTGGCGTGCAGGCCAAATTCGCATTCAACGCTTCAAGTGCCAGCAAAGGTGCGGTGCTCGACCTGTATTGATCGTGCTGCGCTGTTCTGGCAGCGTCCCACAAAAAAGCCCGCTCAATTCAGCGGGCTTTTTTGCGTGCCCGTGGCTGCCAGGCAACCACGGAAGCGGGTGAGATCACAGACCGATGGCGGCGATGCCAGCTTTGGCAATCTGCGCGTCTTCGGTCGACTTGACGCCGCTGACACCCACTGCACCCAAGCAAAAGCCGTCCTTCATGATCGGAACACCGCCCTCGAGCATCCCCTGAATGGTCGGGGCCGACAAGAAGGACGTGCGGCCACCGTTGATGACGTCTTCGTAGATTTTGGATTCACGGCGACCCAGTGCGGCCGTGTGGGCTTTGGAGGGTGCGATGTGGGATGAGATTGGTGGCGCACCGTCCAAACGGGCAAAATGCAGCAGATGGCCGCCAACATCGACGATGGCGATGCTCACAGCCCAGTTGTTCTTCAGGGCTTCGGCTTCGGCCGCAGCGGAGATGGCTTTCACATCGGAAAGTTCCAAAGTGGCTTGTGTTTTCATGTGGATTAAATGGGCTCGGGTTAAAAACATCAAGCATACACGGGCACTGACCCCTCTATTGCACACCCCAATGCAAAACTGAATCACCCGGATAACCCCATAGCCTGACGGAAATCCTGACAACCATCGACCTTGCAGAGCGAGGCCTTTAAAATGACGCTCAGCCTTGATCCAAGGCGAGTTAAGGAGATACACCATGAGCGACTTACGCACCCTCAATTCTGCCGACTGGGGCCACGTGGACCTGGCGGCCCGCAACCGCGTTCTGCGCAACACCTACTGGTTGCTCGCCCTGAGCATGCTGCCCACCGTGCTGGGCGCTTGGGTAGGCGTGAGCACAGGCATCACCCAATCCTTGACAGGCTTTATGGGCCTGATTGTTTTCCTGGGTGGCGCCTTCGGTTTCATGTACGCCATCGAGAAAACCAAGAACTCGGCAGCTGGTGTGCCTGTTTTGCTGGCTTTCACCTTCTTCATGGGCCTGATGCTCTCGCGCATGATTGCCATGGTGCTGGGCTTCAAGAACGGCGCAGACTTGGTGATGACCGCTTTTGCGGGCACCGCCGGTGTGTTCTTCGTCATGGCCAGCTTGGCCAGCGTCATCAAGCGCGATCTGTCCGGCATGGGCAAATGGCTGTTCGTCGGGGCGATGGTCCTGATGGTGGGCGGCATCATCAACGTGTTTGTGGGCTCCACCGCCGGCATGCTGGTCCTCTCGACTTTGGCCATTGGCATTTTCAGCGCCTTCTTGCTCTACGACCTCAAGCGCATCTTGGATGGCGGCGAGACCAACTACATCAGCGCCACTTTGGCCCTGTACCTGAGCGTGTTCAACATCTTCCAAAGCCTGTTGGCCCTGCTGGGCATCATGGGCGGCGAGCGCGACTGACCGATTGCGCGGTCCCTGTCAAAAAAGGCTCCTTCGGGAGCCTTTCTTTTTGGGGGGTCGGGGCGATGGGTACGTCTTCGGAGTGGTCTGATCAGGCCAACTCGAACACCGCCATGCTCTCCACATGTGCCGTGTGCGCGAACATGTTGATCACGCCCGCACTCACGCAGCGGTAGCCCGCACGGTGCACCAGAATGCCGGCATCCCGAGCCAGTGTTGCGGGGTTACAACTGACGTAAACAATGCGCTGCGGGGGTGTCCAGCCCTGGCGCAAATCCTGGTTTTCATTCAGCTCGGCCAGCGCCTTGCTCAGGGAAAAGGCACCCTCGCGGGGAGGATCTACCAGCCATTTGTTGGCGGTGCCATCGGCCACCAGCATCTCGGGCGTCATCTCGAACAAATTGCGCGCCACAAATTGCGTGGGGGCCAAGGACTGCCCCTCGGGCCGTGTGGCCTGGTTGCGGGCGTAATTGTCGCGTGAACGCGCAACCAGGGTCTCGGCCCCTTCAATGCCCAGCACCTGAGCCGCTTGCGTCGCGAGCGGCAAAGTGAAGTTGCCCAAACCGCAAAACCAATCGATCACCCGTTCGGTCTTTTGCGCTTGCAGCAGGCGCAGCGCACGGGCCACCAATACGCGGTTGATGAAGGGGTTGACCTGCGTGAAGTCGGTGGGCCTGAAGGGCATGGTGATGCCAAAGTCGGGCAAGCCATAACTCAACTGCGCCCCGCCTTCCTCCAGCAACTGCACCGTGTCCGGGCCTTTGGGCTGCAGCCACCACTGCACTTGGTGCTCGGCCGCAAAAGCGCGCAGCAAGACCTTGTCGCCCTCGCTCAAGGGCTCGAGGTGGCGCAGCACCAAGGCCGTGACCTCGTCGCCACAGGCCAGCTCCAACTGAGGCAAGGTCTCACGGGCGTCCATCTGGCCAATCAGCGCACGCAAAGGCAGCAGCATGCGGCTGACATGGGGCGGCAAAACCGGACACGCTTTCATGTCGGCAATGTATCGACTCTTGCGTTCATGAAAACCGATCAGCACTTCGCCTTTTTTGATCACGTAACGCACCGAAAGACGGGCACGGTAGCGGTAGCCCCAAGTCGGCCCCTCGATGGGGCGCAGCATGGTTTCGGCTTTGACTTTGCCCAGGTGCCACAGGTTGTCCTCCAGCACCCTTTGCTTGATGGCCACTTGGGCCGAAGCCTCCAAGTGCTGCATCTTGCAGCCGCCACAGGCCCCTGCATGCAAGCCGAAATGCGGGCAGCCAGGCCGCACACGTTGGGAAGACTCGTGGTGAGTTTGGGTGACGGTGCCCTGCTCCCAGTTGTTCTTTTTGCGGTGCACGTTGACCGACACCTGCTCGAAAGGCAAAGCGCCCTCGATGAACACCACTTTGCCGTCAGGTCGGCGGGCGATGCCTTGGGCATCCATGTCCAGGGAGCCCACACGCAGCCAACCCTCGGGCAGGTCGGCGCTGGAGTGGCTGGGTTCGTCGGCGTGGGCTTGGGATAAGGAAATGTCTGAATCGCTCATGCCCCGATTGTCTCAGGATGTGAGCCCGTCCTTGAACGCCCAGCGCACAGTTTCACAGGTTCGGAGGCGATGGGGTCAGTGGCCTGGCGCTTCAGCGCACAGGCAAGTATTTGGCCGGATCCACCGGTTTGCCTTGTCGGCGAATCTCGAAATGCAACTTCACGCGGTCGGCATCGGTCTTGCCCATTTCAGCGATTTTTTGTCCCTTGCGCACTTTTTGGTCTTCCTTGACCAGCAAGGCCTGGTTGTGCGCGTAGGCGGTCAAAAAAGTGTTGTTGTGCTTCAGGATGATCAGGTTGCCATAACCGCGCAAACCAGCGCCGGCATAGACCACTTGCCCATCGGCTGCAGCCAAAACCGGGTCGCCAGCCTTGCCGCCAATATCAAGGCCTTTGTTCTTGGCCTCGTCAAAGCCCCCGATCACGCTGCCGCTGGCGGGCCAGGCGAAGCCCAGACCTTCGTCGTTGGCAGATGGCGCTGGACTGGGCGCTGCAGCCGGCTTGGCGGTTGTGGCCACTTCGGCACCGCCCAAGGGCTGCACCACCACGCCACTGGCTTCCACCGTAGCGTTGGGAGGTGCCACACGCAAGACCTGCCCCACCTCAATCAAGTGGGCATTGGGCAAACTGTTCCAACTGGCCAGATCGCGCCAGGAATGGCCGTGGTCCAAGGCAATGCGGGTCAACGTGTCGCCGCGTTGCACGGTGTAAAAACCTGGCTTGCCGGCATTTTCCGCACCCGGCATCGCCTTCACGGTCTCGGCCCCAGGCGCAGTCACAACCGTCTGGGCACTCACTTTGGGGCTGGAGCCGCGTGTTTCCACCGGTGCCGGGGTACGGGGCGAAGAAGTGCACGCGGCCAATGCCAGCAGCGACAAAACTGTGAACCCCAAACGAAAAACTTCACGAAACATCATCCGGTGCCATTCCTTCATGCAATCCCCGATTTTAGGGGCACAAAGTGAACGGCCTCCAAGATCTGACGGTCAAAGCCTGTGGTCGTTCTGCGAATCACCACCAGCGCCTGATGCCGCGAGGCCGTGACGGTGGGCGCCACCAGCCTGGCCCCGACGGCCAGTTGCTCCAGCCAAACTGAGGGCACCTCCTCGCCACCGGCTGCCGAAATGATCCCGGCGTATGGCGCCCCCTTGGGGAAACCCAGCATGCCGTCGCCCAGCATCAGGTGCACATTGGGCAGGCGAAAAGGAAGCAGATTTTTTTTGGCTTTCTCGTGCAAACCGCGCAAGCGCTCGACGCTGTAAACCTCTGTGGCCACGAGGCTGAGCACGGCTGCCTGGTAGCCACAGCCGGTGCCAATTTCCAGCACCCGCCCCAGTTTGCCCGGCGCGTCTTGTCGCAGCAACTCGATCATGCGGGCCACCACATTGGGCTTGGAGATGGTCTGACCCAAACCAATAGGTAAGCTGGTGTCTTCGTACGCTTGCCCCGCCAAAGCGGTTTCGACGAAACGGTGCCGCTCC
The DNA here is from genome assembly GCA_903932865.1 of uncultured Burkholderiales bacterium. Classification (GTDB taxonomy): domain Bacteria; phylum Pseudomonadota; class Gammaproteobacteria; order Burkholderiales; family Burkholderiaceae_C; genus Limnohabitans_A. The sequence goes on along the minus strand of CAIZHQ010000015.1, from coordinate 23,806 downwards.
ACCTGGCCCATGGCCTGCAAGACCCAAGGGTCCTTCACACCCTGCTCGGCCAATTTGGCCACCATGCGGGCACGCACTGCGCTCGAATCGAGCCCCAACCCACTGGACACAGGCATCGGCGACAAAGGCGAAGCATGCACCGTCGCTGGGCTGACCCGCTCTTTACGTGTCCCATGAGCTGTTGTTGGGCGTGGATTGAGCTGGACCGGCTGAGGACTCAAAGAAACCGCCGACTGGCCCCCAGCAGGAGGCAATTTGGCCGGAAAAGTGGGCCTGGGTTTCATGCCCCGGCCTGTGACCAAAGCCGCGCGCAGGTCTGACTCCAGGCCTGCAGGTGATCGTGCTCAGTCAAATCCACCTTCAAAGGTGTGACCACCACATGCCCAAGGTCTGCCGCGTGAAAATCGGTGCCAACGCTGTCGTCCATGGCTGCACCCGCGTTGCCAATCCAGTACATGGTCTGGCCCCTGGGATCCACCTGGGTGATGACCGGCTCGGCCGCATGACGCCGCCCGAGGCGACACACCTTGGGCGACTTGATCTGATCAAAAGGCAAGTTGGGAATGTTCACATTCAGCAACCAAGGCTGCGTGCCGATCAAATTTTGGTGCACCATTTGCTGGACCATCCGCTGGACGGTGCTGGCTGCTGCATCCAGGTGCGCCCAACCCTTGTCGATTTGCGACACCGCGATGGCCGGAATGCCAAACAAATAACCCTCCATGGCCGCGCCCACGGTGCCCGAATACAAGGTGTCGTCGCCCATATTGGCGCCATTGTTGATGCCCGAAATCACCAGATCGGGTCGGTAACCCAACAAGCCCGTTAACGCGATGTGCACACAATCGGCGGGTGTCCCATTGACATAGCGGAATCCATTGTCGGCCCGGTTCACGTACAGCGGCGTGTGCAGGGTCAAGGCATTCGATTTGGCGCTGTTGTTGTGCTCCGGGGCCACCACTTCGACATCGGCAATGCCTTTCAACGCCGCATGCAAAGCCACGATACCTTCAGCCCGAAAGCCGTCGTCGTTGGAGATCAAAATTTTCATACGTGAACGGTTGTGCAATGGGCCATTGTAGGGTGATGTCGGGGCGCGAACGACAGACCGCTGTCAGCGCAAAGGCAAGACGTGGCAAGCGGTCGCTAGGGGGACATGAAGGCAACGGCCTGACTGCCTAAGATCACCATTTTTAAAACTGATTCCCTTTGGAGAGACGGCATGCATGCTTGGCTTTGTGAGAACCCCACGGGCGTTGATGCCCTCAACTGGAAAGAGCTGCCCACCCCCACGCCTGGGCCAGGCCAAGTGCTGATCCAAATCCAGGCGGCCAGCCTGAATTTTCCTGACCTCCTGATCGTGCAAAACAAATACCAAATGAAGCCCGAGTTGCCCTTTGTGCCCGGCTCGGAATATGCCGGCACGGTGCAAGCCCTGGGCGAAGGCGTGACGCACCTGAAAGTCGGCCAAAGCGTGGCCTGTCTGTCGGGCACGGGCGGATTTGGCACCCACACCCTGGCTCCAGCCAAACTGTGCATGCCCTTGCCCGCTGGTTTTCCGGCCACCGACGGCGCCGCCTTCATCATGACCTACGCCACCTCGCACCACGCACTGGTCGACCGCGCTGCCTTGAAAGCCGGAGAGACCGTGCTGGTCCTGGGCGCTGCAGGCGGCGTGGGCACAGCGGCCATCCAAATCGCCAAGGCCATGGGGGCCAAAGTGATTGCCGCGGCCTCCACCGACGAGAAATGCGCCCTGTGCTCCACACTGGGGGCGGATGCCACCATCAACTACAGCACCGAAAACTTGCGCGAAGCCCTGAAAACCCTGACCGAGGGCAAAGGCCCCGACGTGGTGTACGACCCCGTGGGCGGTGATCTGGCCGAGCCCGCTTTCCGCTCCATCGCCTGGCGAGGTCGCTACCTGGTGGTGGGCTTTGCAGGCGGCCCCATCCCGTCACTGCCGCTGAACCTGCCCTTGCTCAAGGGCGCCTCTTTGGTCGGTGTTTTTTGGGGCGACTTTGCCAGACGCGAACCCCAAGCCAACGCGGCCATGATGGGCGAGCTGGCCCAGTGGTACGGCCAAGGCAAGATCAAACCCGTGCTGGACCGCACCCTGCCCATGAGCGACATCAAAGCCGCCTACGCCTTGATGGGCTCACGCAGCGTCATGGGCAAGCTGGTGATGGTCAACTGAAGGTCAGAAAACGGCCACAGGCGATGCGGGGGGAGTGGCCAAGAAAAAAGTCAATGAAAAGCGTCAATCTGTTCGGCCAGTTCATTTAGAGTGGTCTTTCGATGCGCTTTTCGCTCCGACCAGAGCTGCGAGCCTCTGTGAAAGTTGCTGCGCAGGTTGTGCGTCATGCCCGTTGTTGCCCGCCACGGGTGATCGTGACGGTGCCAGCGTCTGCATCCACACGCACCCAGTCACCCGTTTGGATCACCTCCAGCGGATCGCGGTCGAAGCTGGTCATGGACGGCGAATGGCTGACCACAGTACCCAGGGCCACCTTGGTGCACATGTCATTGAACAACCAGGCTGCCGGTGCGGTGCCCATCACGCGAGCGGTGTGGAACTGAGCTGACCAACCCGACGAGCCCTTGGCCCCGGGGAATACCAGCACCTTCCCGGCAAAGGATTGACCGCGCAATTCGTGGCGTGTTTCGACAATGGTGCCGGTGCGCGGGTCTACGCCCCCCCAACCCGAGATGCGCTCACGTGTGACCAGTGCCTCGCCTTCGGCCACACCGGGCACCACGCAACGGCCCTTGATGATGAAAGTCTCGCTCATGCGTTTCTCCAGCGACCGGTGCATGCGGCCTCGATGCATTGTGCGGTGCTGCCGAACCAGGCCTGCACGCCCAGAATGGCAGGGAGGTAATGCGCCTGCTTGACAGAATCCATGGCCACCACCCGCGTGCCCTTGGGCACTGCTCGGCTCATGGCCGAGCAGCTGTCGGTCAGGATCAGTCCGCCTGCTTTTTCAATGGTGTCGGTGTAGCCATTGCGGTCGGCAAGCGACTTGATGGCGTGCGGCGTAAAGATCCAGAGCGCACAATTTTCGTGCACTTTGCGGCCTTCGAGCAGGCAAGCAGCTTCCCAGATTTGCTCGATGGTGTAGTGGGGACAGCCCAACATGACGTAATCCACCTGGGTGTCCCGCCCCATCTCGTTGATGCGTGCATGGGTTGCTGCACGCTCGGCCGGGCCATAGCGCCGCACGTCAACCGGTTTGCGCCCACCAAATGCCTGCTCGACCGTGTTGGCCTCGGGCGTCACACCGACCAGGTGGTACAACTCGACGCCGCCAGAAGACGAGGCCGCCGCGCCCATGTGCTTGAGCTTTGGCAAGTTAGGTACCTGTCCCACTCCGGAAACCACGGCCACTCTGTTTTGCACCCATTCGCCCATCCAGTAGCCAAGCAGACCCCAGTCTTCTACGGATTCGACCGGCATGTCCAGTTCGACGCCCAGCTCGCCAAGGCGGCCTTGGTCCAGATGCAAGCCCCATTTTGGGATACGGCCAGTGACCATCGCCGCATTGGCGCTTTCACGCCCTTCGGTGTTGGTCCGCGCACCCAGAACCGAGTTGCAATAGACCACGGCCGAGGATTCCATCCATGCGCAGTGTTCCCCCCGCGTGGGCACGTTGCCGACTTGGTAGGGCGTGCAGGTGTTCATAAGCTGCACGCCCATGCGGGCGGCCATTGCTTCGCTGCGGCGGTAAAAAGCCACCACCTGTTCGTCCACGCCCATCAATTCAGGGTGATGCGGATCAAAACCCAGTTGCAGATGTGAGCTGAAGGCCTTGACGCGCGGCACAGACACCACTTCCTGCGAATCGAGGTTGAACTCACTGTAAACGGCGTCGTCTCCCCCCTTGGCCATTGCAAAGTCGCGCAGAAACGGTGTGGTGGCGGTCACGGTGCCGCAGACGTTGCGAGTTTCCACCAACGACTCGGCATCCAGCGCGTTGCCATAGCGGATGAGCAAATCCATGGCCCTGGCCACGGCACGGCCGTCACGGCCGTCGCGCATGGCCTTTTCTTCGTCTGTGAGTTTCATTCGGTGTCTCCGGGAATCATGGCCTGTCCACCGGTCACGTTGGCCAGTGTGCGTGCCAGTTGTTGTAATGCAGGGGTGATGTGATGGCGCAGCCTTGATTCGTCAAAGGCATGCGCTGAGCCGCCGCAGTTGAGAACCAACAATTCACCGTCCGGTCCGCGCACTGCGATGGCGGCCGAGTTGATTTCGCTGTGGAACTCCCCCAGTGAGAGGCAAACCCCGGTGCAAGCCCAGTCTTCCAATGACTTCGCTAACGCGCCTTCCAGGGCAGGCCATTCATTGCCGCGCGTCAAGCGCAGCGATTCGATCAGGGGCTCGCGTGTCGCCGGACCCAGGGCACCGAGGTAGGCGCGTCCTAGGGCCGAGTTGGCCAGCGGTACGCGCGAACCGACGCTGAGCCGCGCGGTGAACATGCGCGAACGCGGACGACAAGCCTCGATCAACACCATCTCCATGCCGTCGCGCACCGCCAAGTAGACAGAGCCACCGGTGCTGTCTGCCAGCACTTGCATGGGATCGCGTGCGCTGGCGCGGGCGTCGTAACCTGACAAAAAAGCGCGGGCCAGAACCAATGCGCCTGCGCCCAAGGTAAATCGCTCTGTATCCGGGTCTTGCCGAAGCCAGCCATGTTGGGCCAGCGTTGCCGCCAATCGCGTCACGGTCGGACGTGGAATGCCGGTCAGGCGCGCCAGCTCGGTACTGCCCAGGCTACGCTGACCGTCACGAAAGCAGGCCAGCACCTGCAAGCCGCGGTCCAGCGCGCTGACCGTATCGGCACCTGTGCCAGCGCGAATCGAAGGTGGGGCTGTGACCAAGGTGTCCATGGACATCCGACCTCAGGCGCTGGCTTCAGTCAAGCAGCCTTTGGCGGTCTGCGCTACTGGGATTTGGGGACGCAAGAACACGCCTTGTGCCAGCAGGGCTTGCTGCAGCTGGTGAATATCCACGTTCCTGGGTTGCACCTGGTGGGCCACCGCCAGCGCTGCAGCCACACCCGCAGCCTGACCGGTGATCCAGCATTGCGGAATCTCGCGCATGAAGCCGTGTGAATTGCGATCGCACGAAATATGACGCCCACACGCCAGCAGGCCGTCGAGTCGAACGGGCACCAGTGCGCCATAGGGAATGGAAATGTTCGGGAATTTGGGTGATACGGCGGGTGTGACGCCCACTTCTGTGGGCAGCGCTACGCCATCGGGCCACTGGCTGCGCAACACCGCCTCCACCCCCTTGAGTCGGCGTGCATGGCGCACACCAATTTGCGGTGCCGACATCATCAAGAAGGCATTTTCGAAGCCCGGCGCATGCGCCTTGTAATAGTCCAGATGCATGGCCATCGCTCGGTGCGAGCGGATTTCAACGGCCGTCAAGTCGTCCACGTCCAGAGCTGAGTATCCGGTCTGTCGCGGCCCCATGAACAGCGCCACGTCGTTGCGCCAGGAGACAAACGGCCGATCAAACAAGCCGCAGGTCACTCGCCCCTGCGCCATGAAGGCGGTAAAGCGCTCAGGCTCGCCCGAGCGAAAAGCAATCCAGCGGTCCATGTCGACGCCACCGAACATCCAGGAGGTGTTCATGCAGTGGTGCACATCGCCTTCCTCGATGTCGGTTTCGAAGTGCTCGCCGGCGCGCGCGAACATGTCACCATCGCCCGTGGCATCCACCACCACATCGGCCAAGATGGCCATGCGGCCTTCCTTGCTCTCGAAGGTCACGCCGCAAACCTTGCCCTCGGTCATCAGTGGCGTGCACGCCCATGAGTGGTAGACCAGCTTGACGCCGCGCTCAAGGAGGATTTCCTGGGACAGCAGTTTCAAGCGCTCGGGGTCGATCGTGGGAGACCAAGTCACGACACCGTGGTAAGCCGCCGTGCGGAACGACCAGTGGTGCGCCTTGGCTGCGTCCTGCGAGCCCCAGTCCTGTCGCTCGGGTCCGGCCACAGCGTCCGCTGGCAAACGGTTGAACAGTTCTTCGGCAAACCCCCGAATCACCAACTGGCCCGTCCAGTCGCTCATGCGGTCAATCCAGATCACCAGGCCTCCGGTAGACAGCCCTCCCAGATGGTTGTAGCGCTCCATCAGCACCACGTCGGCACCCTGGCGCGCGGCCGCAGCCGCCGCGGCTGTGCCTGAAGGCCCGCCGCCAACCACCAGCACCTGGCAGCGTCTGTAAACGGGGATCTGGCGTGCACCCTCTTCCCAAAAACCAAGATCTTCTCGGACCTCTTTCGTGTCGCGTTCGAACACGTCCGCAGTCAGGATGCGTTCGTCGGTGCGGGTGATGACTTTCATGGTGTTTTCCCTGTAGTTCTTGATTATTTTAAACATCACGTCCAAAATAATCAAAATGAAAGCCAAAACTTTTCTTCCAAGCCTTGTGTTTAGGAATAAGAAAGGTTTTTCTGAACATTCAGATCACTTCAGGAGATCGCCGTGACCCACCGTTTCAAAACTCGCCGCCATCTGACCACCTTGCTGGGGGCCCTGACTCTGGGGAACCTGCTCCCTCTGGCTGGCCAGGCCCAGTCTGTATATCCTCAAGCAGGACGACCCATCCGCCTCATCGTCGGTCTGGCAGCTGGCGGTGCCCTGGATGGCCAAGCACGCAGCATTGCCAAACGATTGACCGAGCTCACGGGTGTGCAGGTGATCGTGGAAAACAAACCCGGTGCCAGCATGATGCTGTCAGCGATGGAGGTCGCTCGCGCTGCGCCGGATGGCCAGACTTTGCTGTTTGCACCCTCGTCCATATTTGCTCAAAACCCCCATACTTTGCAGAACATTGCCTACGACCCGTTCAAGGATTTCACACCCGTGACCATGGCCAGCCGAGGGCCACTGGTGCTGACCGTGCACCAGTCATTGCCTGCCAACAACGTTCAGGAGCTGGTGGCTTGGGCTCGGGCAAATCCAGGCAAACTCAATTTCGCATCGTTTGGAACCGGCACGTCTTCGCATATTTTCGCTGCGGCATTCGCCAAAGCAACCAACATTGATGTGGTGCATGTGCCCTACAAGGGCACGGCCGATGCTGTGCGCGACCTGCTGGAAGGTCGCGTGCAAGCCTATTTCGATGCAGCCCCAACCGCGATCCAGAATTCGCGCACCGGCAAGATCCGAATGTTCGGCGTGGCTGCACCCAACCGCTACGACGCCATGCCCGAAGTGCCGACCCTGACCGAACAAGGCGTGCAGGGCCTGGACCTGACCAGCTGGATCGCCATCGTGGGTCCGGCAGGCATGCCGGCCGATTTGGTCAACAAAGTCAACGCCCTGTTCCGCCAGGCCCTTGTCAGCGCCGAGGTCAGGGACTTCATGGCCCGCGGCGCCTACGAGGTTGCGCCCTCTACGCCTGCAGAGTTGCGCCAGGACATTCGCTCTTCATATGACCGTTGGGGTGAAATGATCCGGCAGATCGGCTTTCAAAAGCAGTGAGTGCACCGCCCGGCGCGCTGCCGGACCATCCCTGTGAAAATGCACGGGGGCAATTCCGGGAGTTGGACTGCATGGCAGCGGCCGCTCACAAATAAACACGAAGGCCACCCGCGTATTGAGACTTTGTTGCGCAGGACAAGTCGCAATAGTGTAGGCGGGGGTACGTTGCGGTCTGGCAGTGCTGCCCTTTTTGAGGGGGGCCCCTCAGGGTGCCTTTGCGTATGGTGATTTGCGCAGGCCAACCGTGCGGCGCCTCATGCTCATGCCGCCTCGTTGTCCCATCCGGGGTCAGAGTTGCCCATTTTTCACCAGGCCCATTCATGCATCTGCATGAACCTCAAATTGATCATTGCCTCCGCATGCGCACAAATCCAAGCATGGCCATCAGGCTGGCCAAAAAAATCAGGGCCCATTCGGACAAGGTCGGGATGGAAGCTGCAACAGTCGCTACATAAGTGAACAAGGTGTTCGCCGCATTCGCGCCATCAGGCGTTGTCACCAACACGCTGGCTGTACCTGCAGTGCCAGCTGGAGAGGTACAGGTCGCGGTCGTGCTGTTGGTCACACTGAAGGCCAAACAGCCCACGCCCCCCACAGAAATGGCCGTGGCGCCTGTCAGGTTGGTGCCCGTGATGGTGATGGATGTACCACCAGCCGTTGGGCCGCTGGTCGGGGAGATGGCGGTCACTGTAGGAGCGGCATCGTAGGTGAACTGATCAGCCGCGGAGGTTGAGCTGGTGCCTCCTGCTGTGGTCACTGTGATGTCCACCGTGCCAGCAGAGCCAGCAGGGGCTGTAGCCGTGATCTGGGTCGCTGAGTTCACGGTAAAGCTGGTGGCGTTGGCAGCACCAAACTGCACTGCCGTAGCGCCGCTGAAGTTGGTTCCCGTGATGGTGATAGATGTGCCACCAGCCGTTGGGCCGCTGGTCGGGGAGATGGCGGTTACTGAGGGTGGGCCTATTATGACCAAGGTCACGTTGTCAGAAGTCCACGACCAGACATAGGTGCCATTTGTTAGGCCCAAATTGGATATCGTCCTCCCATTCCATGTTGAAGTACCAGATAGGGGGCTACCCGACACATAACCAGCTTGAACACCGATAACACCTGTAAGTGAGGCAAGGCCAATCCCCGCGCCTGTCGAAGACGTAGCTTCTTCAACCACTCCACCTAAGCCCAAAGCACCAGGCATGGCGGTAAATCCAGTGTAGTAGTCAACTGAATTACTGTTTCCAACGCAAATAAGACTTGGCGAAGGAGAAACCCTACCAGTCGCAGAGCAAGCGGAGTTACCGCTGAGTGTCAATCCCGTGAGATTGACGGTGCCGGAATACGAGGCGACCACATCTGGACCTGACTGGTACATGTAGATAGTTACGGCAGCTTGACCGGGCACGCAGATGAATGTGAACAGTACGACTGATACAGCAAGTACGAGCTTATGAATTGCTTTTAAAAACATTCAGTCTCCGCTAAATATGTCTCGGCAGTATTGGCCGCAAAACTAAACCTCTTCATTAAATGATATCGTATCCTGCACTCAGGGACAAACTGAGTTAGCCCCCTGAAACACAGTCCCGTCGGTATTCCTTAAACTAAGAAACAGGAATACGACCATGGATATGACTATGTCTTCAGCATTGCCCACTCGGGTGGAAGTGGTGACCAGCGTTCAGCGCCGCAGGCGTTGGACCCCAGAGCAAAAGCTTGAAATCGTCAAACAGACCAACGAAGCTGGCAGCTCTGTCTCGATGGTTTCCAGGCAATTTGGTACCACTGCAGCGCAACTCTTTCAATGGCGAAAGGCCTACCTGCAAGGCTCGCTCTTGGCTGTAGGCGCCAACGAAACCGTGGTGCCAGCATCTGAACTGCAAGAGGCCATGCGCCGCATTAAACAACTCGAAGGCGCACTGGGCCGCAAGACTTTGGGGAACGAGATTCTCAAGGAGGCTGTGGACTTTGCCAAAGCAAAAAAGTGGATTGCGCGCTCGCCAGTATTGCCCGGGGGCGAGCAGTGAGAGCTGTCTGCTATGCCCTTGGCGTGTCGCGCAGCCATGTGTTGGCCAAGAGAGATCGCCCGTCTGAATGGACAGACTTGAGAAAGTCACCTCCAAGAACTGATGACACCGCCGTCAAGCAAGCCATTGCCAATGTGGTCAAGGACCGCGCCACTTATGGCTACCGCCGCGTCTGGGCTCGCTTACGGCTGGACGGGCATGACCGGGTCGACCACAAGCGGGTTTACCGGGTGATGCGTGATGAAAGTTGGCTGCTGTACCGACATGGCGAGAAGCCCGTCGACACCAGAAAGCATGAAGGCAAAGTGGCCGTCAAGGAAAGTGATGTGCGTTGGTGTTCAGATGGCTTGGAGCTGTCGTGTGACAACGGCGAGAAGGTGCGGGTAGCCTTTGCACTGGACTGCTGCGACAGGGAAATCATGAGCTGGGTGGCCACGATCAAAGGCATCGATGCGGCGTTGGTGGGCGATTTGATGATGCAGGCGGTAGGAAACAGGTGTGGCCCTGATGGCAAGCCGCCCAAGACCATTGAATGGCTCACCGACAACGGCAGTTGCTACACGGCAGCCGAGACCAGGAGTTTTGCCAAGCAATTGGGGCTCAGGCCAGTGACCACACCGGTAACAAGCCCGCAAAGCAACGGCATGGCCGAGAGCTTCGTGAAAACATTGAAACGGGACTACGCCAAACTGGCCGAACGGCCGGACTCGCAAGCGGTGATAGCACAGTTGCCCAAATGGTTCGATGACTACAATTCGTATCACCCGCACAGCGCGTTGGGATACCTGCCCGCCAAGCTGTTCAGGGAGAAATGAGCGGTAAATTAAACATACCGGCGGTACTGGGTTACGGGGTCAAGACCATGCCTGTGGCCCTGTGATGCGAGAGCCCTTTGAGGTCTTGGTGGCCAGGATCCAGGCATACCAAGTGTGCAGGCTTGGGATGCCAAAACCTTGTGCCAAACTTGTGCTTATGCAGTTGGTTTTCCCATCCGCTCCTATTGCCTTATTTTTGAAATAAATTGCGATTGAGAAGAATTGAAGTTTGTGTTAAATTAAATTAAATGATACAAGGTAAAAAGATTGCTATCGTTGGTGGTGGCGCCAGTGGTTTAATTTCTGGGTATTTACTAGGTAAAAGTTATGATATAACTATTTATGAAAAAGAACAGATTTTAGGCGGGAATATTCGTACATTAAATAAAAATGTAACAGGTACAAATTTGCCTGCTCATCTAAATATTGAAAATGGGGTTTTGGGTTTTAGCCAAAGTTACTATCCAAATTTTCATAAATTGCTACATCATTTAGGTATGTCCTATAATAGCTACAAGCCTTCTATTTCACTATTTAATGCAGAAGAGTTTTATCCTGCTCGCGTGGCATCCTATCTCAATTATGCGTGTTTTGAAAAAATGCTAATTAAGCCTAATTACAGATCAGAGATCGGTCATTTATTGAATGCACAAAAAGATTTTAAAAAAGTACTACCTCTATTAGACCCAAAAGGACAAAGTTTTACCGACTACCCCATTTCACCTGGACTTTACAAAAAGTATCTGCAATCGTTATTTATGCTTAGCTTTTCAACGCCATTTACACAAGTACCCCATTTGCCTCAGTCATTATTAAACGCATACTTAGTTACTTTACCAAATTCAACTTGGTCATTTATAAATGGAGGGGTCTATACCTATTTAGAAACGATCATTTCTAAATCTAATATGCGCTTATTGTGCAATAGCAAAGGGATAAAAATTAGTCGAAAACCAGATGGCGTGGAGATTAACTTAAAAGGCGAAGTTCATAAGTATGATGCGGTTATTATTTCCACGACTCCTGGCAGCATAAAAGGCTTGCTCCACGATATGAGTGATCTGGAGATAGCGATATTTTCTGATATGAATGATCAAGTATTTAAAACAATAGCCCACACTGACCTCTCATTTTACGGACCACACAGAAATGTAAAAAAAACGCCCATGGATTTGTTTTTAGAAAATAATGAATCGAACATTGGTTATAATGCCTATCAGAATGATGCTTATCAGCTAAAGACGAATAAAAATTACAGTTTTGCCTATAACCTTGATGACATGATTTCAAAAGAGGCTATTTTAAATGAGGTAAAACACACGGTGCCATTCTATTCTAAAAATCATGATAGCAAAATAAAACTGATAGAAAGCATCAATGGATTAAATAGAACGTTCTACTCTGGCGCCTATTTGGGCAATGGGCTGCATGAGGGAGCTGCTGAATCAGCTATGCGCGTAGCGTTCAAGCTAGGTGGAAATGTACTTTGAAGTATCTGCGAGCTATTCATAAATATATATAAATTACTTAATATATTATAAATGTAACTGTAATCGTTTAATTTAATGATGAGGGCAAATTTGGATCGATCAACTATTCAAGACGCCTTATACTTGCTTTGGGGCGGCTAAATTTACTATCCGTTGCCATATGGCGATGAGCCGTGTCGTTTTGATTTATCAAGGTGTGCCGATGACTGAAACGAAAACGAAAACTCCAGAGTTGGAACTGATTACGAATCTGGATTTTTTCAGGCCGCTTTCCCCCGAATCTCTCGTATCTGTTGCCCTAGCCCTGACGCCGATCCACTTGGCGGCGGGTGACGTCTTGATACACCAGGGCGAGCAAGGCGACGACATGTTTGTGGTATCGCAGGGAACCTTGCGCGCACTGGTGCAGCGTCATGGAGACGACATGGTGGAAGTCGGGTTGATCGGGGCCGGTCAACCAGTCGGAGAAATCCAGTTTCTCGGGGGCGGATCTCGCGGCGCGACAGTACAGGCTTGCAGCCCATGTGTCGTGTACCGTTTGCCGCGCACGGTATTAGACGATTTGCCTCCGGATGCCGTTGCCGTCTTGTCCTCGTCATCCATCATGAGAAGGCGTCTTCACAAGACTGAGCTTGCGCTGGTCATGCCCGCTTTCTTCGGGCATCTTGAGCCTGAAGTGATGGACAAAATCGAGGAAGACATCGAGTGGATAAACCTTCATCGTGGGCAGGCGCTTTTTCAGCAAGGCGATCCTTGCGATGGCTGGTACCTTATTCTCAGCGGCCGCATCCGTGTCATCATGACCGATAATGCGACTGGCAAAAATACTGCCGTGGGAGAGTTGGGTCGGGGCGAAAGCCTGGGGGAGATCGCGATGATCACAGGCGAGGGCCGTACTGCTGCGCCCTATGCCATCCGCGATTCATTGCTTGCGCGCTTTCCCGTTAAAGCATTTGAAAAGATCATAGACAAACATCCGCGGGTACTGCTGTCGATTTGCCGTACTCTTCTTCAGCGCGACAAGGATGCCCGCAAGCGCTCGGGAGCTTTGTCTCGTTTGATCATCACGGTCACGCCGGCGGGAGATTATGCGCTGACTTCAGGTTTTGCGAGTGCACTGACCCAGGCACTGTCGGGCATGGGCAATGCCTTGCATGTCAATACGCGCACGCTGTCCCAAGAGCGCGTTCTCGACGGCGCTGACGAACTGCCGCTGGACCACCCGAACTGGTTACGTTTTTCTGCCTGGATCGAGGAGCAGCAGGCGCGCTTCAATTTCATCGTGCTTGAGACAGATGGTTCAACAGGTGCGTGGACTGAGCGCGCATTGGGTCAGGCCGATCATGTTGTGGTCGTTGCTGACGCGGCGGCCGATCCAGTGCCGGGTGAGATTGAAAAGCGATTTCTGCTTGATGACACCACGGAATTGCATCGTTCACGCCGGACCCTGGTTCTGGTTCACGATGAAGCAACAGTGCTGCCAAGCGGCACACGCCGCTGGCTGGATCCGAGGCGGGTGGACGCTCACCTGCACATACTTCAAGGCCGGTCAGCTGATGTCGAGCGAGTGGCACGCACACTCACAGGCCGTGCCGTTGGCCTGACATTGGGTGGCGGAGGCGCACGTGGTTATGCTCATTTTGGTGTCGTCAAGGCGCTGCGCGAACTGGGCATTCCAATCGACGTGATTGGCGGCACCAGCATGGGCTCGATCATGGCCGGTCAGCTCGCGATGGGGCGCACGCTGGAGCAGCTGTTTGAGCTCAACCGCAAGATCATCGCACTCAAACCCTTTTCAGAATACACGGTTCCGATGATCGCCATGCTTAGGACCAAGCGGATCGAAGATGCTGCCAAGATGTCCTTTGGCGATACGCTCATTGAAGACCTCTGGCTGCCCTATTTCTCAGTGTCGAGCAACCTGACTACCGCAGAAATGGTGGTTCATGAAACCGGCTCGGTGTGGGAGGCGACGCGTGCTAGCGGTTCATTGCCGGGGATCGCCGTACCCGTCATTTCTGGCTCGCACCTCCTAGTCGATGGCGGTCTCATCAACAATCTGCCAGGTGACGTGATGCGCCGCAAATGTGGCGGCGGACCAGTGATCGCCGTCAACGTCAGTCCGCAGGAAGACGTTGGCGTGGGCGCTGACGGATTTCCGTCCCCCTGGAAGGTGTTCTGGAACCGCGTGTTGCCATTTCGCCGCAATCTGGACGTCTCAAGCGTGCTGGACATCTTGATGCGCACGCCAATGCTGGCGTCGGCGAACCGCACCGATGAGGTCAAGCGCAGTGTGGACCTATACCTGGCGCCGCCGATAGATGATTTCGGTATGCTCGAATTCGAAAAAATGGACGATCTGGTCGAAATTGGATACGTCTACACCATGGCCACTGCCGCTGGTTGGTCGCCGCCGAAGTAGCGCGTAATTCCTGCAAAATCAAAGGCCTGAAATTCTGGCAATGAAGCCGCTGCCAGGCCCGCTCACCAGCGTTGCAGTAAAGGCGGTGGCAGAGCGTCGCTGCACCAGCCAAACGACGGCTTGCCAGGCTTTATGGCATTTGGAGAGCGATCGAAACGGGAGACTGAAAGCCCCGTTACGAATCTTCCTGGCTGTGATTAACACATTTTTCAATCATCACCTTAGCAACGGAGTCTGAGCTTATATCAAGAATTTCTTGATAAATGGCTATCGCCTCCAAATATCTCTTTTCTAGGTAGAGTCCAAAGGCCGTCTCTGTGAGGCCACAGACTATCTTTTGTATTTCAGTAGCCTGTGTTTCCTCATGACCATCTCGGATGCCTACAACTTCATAAATTATCAATTCACCTTTACGGCCCTTTACCGAAATTTGATCTATTGGCCTGAGCCACAATCTTTCTCCCGCCTCTTTAAATACAGAATGACTTATACAGATTTGCGTTCCGTATTCTTTGTTGATACCTTCAAGTCGAGATGCAATGTTGACCCCATCACCCATTACGGTATAACTAAGTCGTTCAGCCGACCCGATATTTCCAACCAAGACTGCATCAGAGTGAATTCCGATACGAACATAGAGTGGCGGCTTTCCTTCTGAAATTAACTTGGCATTTAGGCTTTCCATTCGATTTTTTGATTTGATTGCGGCAACACAAGCGTGATAGGCGTGTCGCTCGTCGAGCAAGGGTGCGCCCCAAAAAGCCATTACAGCGTCACCAATAAACTTATCAACTGTTCCGTTCTCTTCCTTGATAGCCAGGGTCATTACTTCAAAATATGAAGAGACACGTTTCAATAGCTCACGGGTTGGCGTTATTTCAGAAAGAGATGAAAAGTTCTTGAGATCCGTGAAAAGTATTGTCAAGTATCTGCTTTCACCGCCAACCTCAATTGGCTTACCTGAGCTCAAAAGATCATTGACTAAATCTCTAGGGATATAAGAAGTAAATGCCGTAATAGTCGAAGCTAGTTTCTTTATGGCCAAAAACAAGATCGATAATTCATGAATATTGGTATTT
This sequence comes from uncultured Burkholderiales bacterium, assembly GCA_903932865.1. Taxonomy (GTDB): domain Bacteria; phylum Pseudomonadota; class Gammaproteobacteria; order Burkholderiales; family Burkholderiaceae_C; genus Limnohabitans_A. Next base: position 8,482 of record CAIZHQ010000015.1, on the reverse strand, counting down.
ATATTCATAGGAGTTGGTTTTTTGAATTCGATCAAACCTTGTATAGTTTCCGTTATGATTTCCAATGGTCTTGAAATTTTTCTTGCATAAAGATAGAATAAAATTATTTGAAGTACAATAAGTATAATACCAAAATAAAAAATTATCTGATTATTACGATTGAATTCACCTTTGAAATCATCAATTGGCGTAATAGATAATATATTCCATTTTTTTTCAAAATTGTTAGGCATCGTAGAAAATACGGCAATATAATCTTCGCCCGTTTCAGGATGAGGCAGGATCAATTGAGACTTTTCATTTTCCTTACGCATCGCAATGGCTAATGCAGGAAGGTTTGTTGTCAACGATGAAATATTATTAAGTTCTACTTTATTATTAATTAGTCTGAATGTATCTCTTTTTTCAGAGCTTGCAATAATAACACCCATGGAATCATAGATGACACTGATCGATCGATCGCTGATGGAGTTAGACAATAAAAATTCGGAAATCGTTTCAAGTGATATATCAACTGCTACAACACCAGCTATAGCATTTTTTTCAAAAAATGGGGCGGCAATGGTAAGCCCCGGAAGACCCGTGGTAGAAAATATATAAGGATCGGTAATAATTAATTTATTCTTAAGTGACGCCTCCTTGTACCAAGGCCTTGTTCTTGGATCATAATCAGTTGCAGCAACTGAAGTGCCGATATTTTCATTGTCATCATTTATAAATATATAGCGGTCACTCGATCGGTCCTTTGGAATCCATCGCAAGCCAAATTTCATTTCCTCGGTAATAGTAACATTTTGTATTTTACTTCCTGCTTTAAATCTTCTCACTTGGCGGAATGAACCGTCTTGTCCACCTGCATATGCCGACATGCTAGTTTCTTGTTGACTAAGAATAGATTTTAAATATTTCCATGATTCATCATTATAAAAAAATTTTGAATTAATACCTCCTACCGCTGCTGCTGAGTTTACCAGACTGCGAGTAGGATTAATTTGATTAATAACACTAAGCTCTGTTTCAAACTTAAATCGATCAATCAATCGGGCAGATATAGAGTTGGCAATTTTATTGTTTGAAATATAAACAAAGCAAATAAGGGCAATGAACGCCGGCAGCATCAATAATAAAAAAATTGTAATAATACTCGGACTGAATTTAAATGTCTTTTTCATTTTTTTAATCCAACAAATGATTTACTCCTAAAAATTTTTCAAAAAGCCGTGGTTTTAAAAATTCTCAGATACTTTAGATCTTCACGGCTCATAACCAATCTCTCGTAATCGCCGATCCCCCATCTGAGATACAAAAGGTTACCTTTTTGAAAAAGTGAAATGCTGTAGAGCAGATTCCAGCAAGTGTTATTAAAAATTGACCTGAGTCAAATGTCGATCGAATCTCAATGAGAGTTTTAGTCTAACTGCATTTCACTGCAAACTCAATCTCTGATGTACTTCCTATGTGAGGATCAGATCGCCGCCATTTGTTTACCGCCCTTCTGAGGTCTCGGGCAGTGATAGACCAAATCAGTTCCTCGTGGGCTGCTCTGCCACCTAGAAATTGCCCTACAAAATGGTCTACAGAAACAAAAGACGCCCCGGAAGGGGCGTCTTTGCTAGGCACTTGGCGGAAACGGAGTCCTACGCATCCGAACACAGCGGACTCCCGAGAACTCCAGTGGACTGCGCCTTTCACTCGAGAAATAACAAATAGTCTCTTGTAATCTCCAACACTACCCATTAAAATCCAGCTTTAATTGGGGGGTAGTAAGGTGGGAAGAATAGCAGCTAAGGCACTAACCGCAAAACAGGTACAGACCGAGACTAGAGCCGGGTATCACGCAGATGGGCTATGCGCAGGACTGAACCTGCAAGTGACACCTCTTCGTGAACGGATCACGCGCTCATGGGTCTTCCGTTACACCAGTCCAACAACGCGCAAACGTAGGGAACTCGGCCTTGGCTCCACTCTGACTCGCAAACTGGCTGATGCACGATCGCTCGGCGCTGAGCTTCGTCTGAAAGTTTTGAATGGTATTGACCCCAAGGATGAACGGGACAAAGCCCGCGCACTGGCTATCTCTGCCAGAGCACAACAAATCACCTTCGATGAGGCCATCACACAATGCATGGAAGCCAAGTCTTCTGAGTGGAAGAACCTCAAGCATGGGCAGCAATGGCAAAACACACTGACCACTTATGCCAGCCCGCTTCTCGGAAAGCTGTCTGTCGACTTGATCACAACAGAGCTTGTTTACAAAGTCTTGCAGCCGATATGGCACACCAAAACTGAAACTGCCACCAGAGTACGGCAGCGAATCGAGACGGTTTTGGACTGGTGCAAGGCACGAGGCTACTGCCAAGGTGAAAACCCGGCACGGTTGAAAGGTGCACTCGGCCAGCTTCTACCAAAGTCACAGAAAATCAAAAAGGTCGAGCACCACCCTGCCCTGCCATATCAACGTGGGAATGAGTTCGTGATGGCTTTGCGCAAACAAGGTGGGATGACTTCGCTTGCCTTGGAGTTCATGGTACTTACCGCCTGCCGAACTGGGGAGGTTGCTGCTGCACGCTGGAGCGAGGTGGACTTTGTCAGCAAAGTCTGGACTATCCCTGCCGAGCGGATGAAGGCAGGACGAGAGCACCGTGTGCCGCTGTGCACAAGAGCAGTTGAGATTCTGATGTTGCTCAAGGACAAATCACAAAACGACTTTGTGTTTCCCAGCCACTCCATTCAAAAAGACACCCACATGTCGCTGGGAAGCTGTTTGGTAGCAATGAAACGAATGGAAGGATTTGAAGGGTACACGCCGCATGGGCTGCGATCAACGTTCCGCGATTGGGCCGCAGAGACAACCAGCTTCGCAAATGAAACGCTTGAACTGGCCTTGGCGCACACAATTCAAAACAAATCCGAGGCTTCATACCGAAGATTAGACCAGCTCGAAAAACGCGCAAAACTCATGCAGACGTGGCAGCAATACGTTGAGAAAAAACCGACAGAAAGCAAACTGCTGAAATTTGAGAGGAATGAACATGCCCAAGAAAACAGAACAGCTTGATTTCAGAGCAAAAGAACCGCTGATTGAGAGACAACGAAAATTATGGGCAATTTCTGATCAGATTCAACTCTCGCAAAACAAAAATCAGCCACTTCCGAAATGGCTTGAGGAGTGGCTTGTACTGGCGCTCAGAAAAATAGCATTAGGTCAGGATGCTGATGAGGTTTTAGACATAAAACCAGAAAAGCAAGGCGTTCGCAAAAATGGCCTCAAAAGTGAGTTGAACAAGAAAATGGTCATGGGTGCGATAGCAACAGCAACACAGTCTGAAATCAAGAAAAAGACTAGCACCGCCATCGAAGAAGTCACCAAAGCTTTGCCCCTTATCAAAAAGTCAACCGCGCTCAAAAATTGGAATAGCACATTGACCGACCGCAAACCTCATTTCTCCCTCGGAAAAAAATAGGTACTCCAGATCGACATCTTGGTCGATTTCAAAATCATGCCTACATTGGTCTCACTGGGTCACTTAAGACACAGGAGGACCAATGAAGACACATCAAGACACTGCAACAAATGTCGGCCACATTCAAGTCGTTCGACACGCACATGTTTGCCAAAAACTTCAAATCAGCAGCGCCAAGCTGTTTGATCTTGTTGCGCAGGGCATATTCCCCAAACCCTTCCAAATAGTCCCCGGTGGTCGAGCAGTCGGCTGGCTTGAACGCGACGTTGACGCATGGGTACTTGAGCGAAGAGCCGAGTCCTATGGGGAGTCGACATGCCATGTCTAATACAAACCATATCGCTCGTGTACTTGATGCACTTCGCACAATACCTCCCGATATACCCCGTGATACATGGGTGAAAGTCGGAATGGCTTTCCATGCTGCTGGTGGCAGCCATGAGGATTTTGATCATTGGAGCGCCGCGGGTGCGACCTACAAACCAAAAGAATGCCTTGCTACATGGCGCAGCTTTAAGTCTGGAAAAGGCATCGGAGCTGGAACTCTGTTCGCCATTGCCCGTGAACATGGTTATATTGAAACAAGGGGCCTACCCCAAGTTGGTGTCATTGCTAAATCCTCAAAACCGTCAGCATCACCTCGAGCTGTCATGAGTGCTGAGGAAGTATGGAAACGCTGCGTGCAAGCTACAAACGCTCAACCGTACATCTCTCAAAAGAATGCGTCTGGTGTGCCCCTAGATTTTTTGCGGGTACTGCCTGCTGGTGATTCCCTATGTATTGCTGGCGAGAGCATGGCTGGGGCTTTAGTTGTGCCTGTGTGCCGTTTAGATGGCACGCTATCAAGCTTGCAATTCATTACCCCATCCAGTCCATAGATATGATTAAAGAGCTGAAGCAAGCGGGGGACGAGGTGGTCAGCGGCGACTTGGGTCGAATTGAACGCACCCTGACCAGCCAATTCCTAACCCTTGACACCATCTTTGCCAACCTTGCCGAGCGGTCAAGGCGGCAGGAGTACATGAAGCAGATGGAGACCTACTTGCGGCTGGCATTGAAAGCACAAGCACAGGCACGGGCCACGGCTGAAGCATTGGCGCTGTTGAAGAACCCCCAGCCGTATATCAACCAGGCAAACATTGCCCAAGGCCATCAACAGGTCAACAATGTGTACCGCAGTCCATCAGCGCAAACTGACTTACCCACGGGCGCGGAAAATTCTCAATGTGCGCCAAACAAAGTATTGGATAAAGAGAAAATTTAACCAAGGAAAAAATCTATGAAGACCGATTTCTACACAAAATTTGTTTTAACAGTCATCGCCCTTGCCTTGTCCACCATTGCGTTGCAAAACTCACTCACTCCTGCTTATGCTCAAAGCGGCATCCAAAAAGTTGTCATTTGTGATGCCTATTCCCCTGCAATTTGCGCATCAGTTGACCACGACAAACTCCGAGTAAAAGCTCAATGACGTGGACACCTGAACGCAAAGCCAAGCAATCCCAAACCATCAGGCAATGGAAGCCTTGGGAAAAGTCCACAGGTCCACGGTCACCTGAAGGCAAGGCACGTGTCGGCAGGAATGCTTGGAAAGGCGGGCACAGGCTCGAGTTACGGGAACTTGCACGTATGGTTGATGCTGAGGTTCGGTTCGCAAGGGGCTTAGTGTGATTCGCCCATTACCAAATCTGTCATGGCTTTTAAGCTGGAGGGAACGTGTGTGGGAAGGATGTACAACTTTGTTATTGCTCATCCTTCCTGCAATCGCAGCAAGTCAGACACATTGGCAGCCAAACCGCACCTGATGCGCTGGCTGGAATTCATTGACACCCATGACAACGACTTGAAGGAAATTGGTTTTGAAGCAGGGATTAAGTCAGATGCGCAGACAACCTTTTCGGTGGCCCGCTGGGGCTACTCAAACGCTTTAAGCAGTAATGGACAAGCTTGGGTCAAGTCTGCACAGTATGAGCCACTTGAAAGCAGTTACTTGGGCCTATGGGCATGAAGCAAGTCATCTGGGACAGGTTCTGCGACAGATTCAATGTTATGGAACAGGCTGTCTCATTGTTCGCTACCGATCCTGATGGGCATGTTCAATCCAAGCCAATTGGCAAAGACGGCTGGCACATTCTCAAACGATCTGAAGAATGTGATCGTTTGATCCTGAACGTCACTGACCAGCTTGTGAATGACTGGGTGAAGGTGACCGTAACCTCTCAGCAAACATCAAAAGTCTGCACACGGACAAGACCAAGTTTGCCCGTTGGGGGGACGGTTACAACTATCACATCGGGTATTTAAGTGCCTGCGTTGTGCCCGGACACAATGGAGCTAAAAAGACACACAAGTGCCAATCATTAGCTGAGCGTTTGTTTGATACTAGTACGCACTTGCGGCCCCCTGTCTACTTCTGGTCTGTAGCTTGGAAGTCAGAAGAAACTGAAATCTGGGACGAGTACGGCTCGACATCATTGGCCTTCCTCGAATACCTGTTAATAGGGGTTGCTGGAGGTCTTTCAAATTGCTTGCTCAACAGAGAGGGAATTGCCGAAGCAAGCATTTCTCAAATGCATTCGACATAAATGGATTCCAAACTGCCATGGTGCCAACGCATCCTCAGCCACCTATATGCAACTTGATCTTTATTACACTTTGTCCTTGAACCTTCCATTCAAGGAAGTATTATCCGGATTACGTTATTTAAAGAATCAGTTACAAGCAAAGTGTCCTCCCCAACAACAGCAATACCTCTTGGCGAATTAAACCTTGCGCCAGTGCCGGCGTCATTTTTATATCCATCAGTACCGTCCCCAGCGACCGTTGTCACTACTGCTGAGGGGGTAATTTTCCGTATGGCGGCATTAAAAGTGTCGGCCACATATAAATTTCCTTTTTTGTCTATTGCGAGAGCAGAAGGATTATTGAAGCTGGCAGATTTTCCAATTCCGTCTTTAAAACCTAGTCCTAAAGAACCGCCAGCAAATGTAGTTACTACCCCTGATGGTGAAATCTTACGAATAGCCTGATTAAAAGCATCAGCAACATATAAATTATCATTACTGTCTACAGCTAAACCAGTTGGTCTGTAAAAAGTTGCCGCAGTGCCTACCCCATCATTAAAACCTTGTTTACCTCCAGCAAAAGTAGTAACAACACCTGAAGGTGTAATTTTACGAATAGCATGATTATAGACATCTGCAACAAATATATTAGATTTGCTGTCAATTGCAAGACCATCAGTGCCACTAAATGCAGCGGCAGAGCCTACACCATCTATAAATCCACCCTCTCTTTTACCGGCTAATAAAGTAGAAACTCCAGAAGGAGTTATTTTATAAACGGAGTTGTAGCTTGACCCAACATATAAATTTCCAATACTATCAATGGCCAGACCAAAAGGCATTCCAATTATGCTATGAGTGCTAACAGTTCCATCGAATTTTATCTTTCGAATAGCACTATTTGATTGGTCAGCCACATATGTATTCCCGTTTCCATCAACTACTATACCCTTTGGATTATAAAATCGGGCACTAGTCCCTACTCCATCTACAAATCCATCAGTTGGCCCAGAACCAGCTATAGTACTAACAAATCCAGATGGCGTTATCTTCCGGATTGCATTGTTAAATGTGTCACTAATATAGAGGTTTCCCAATTTATCTAGAGCAATATCGGTAGGATAATTAAATTTTGAATTAGCACCAAGTCCATCAAAAAATCCTCGACTTTTACCATTTCCAGCAATGCTTACAACATCACCAGAAGGCATTATTTTGATAATAGAGTTATCACTTGAAGCGTAAATATTACCAGTCATATCAATTGCAATTCCCCTTAAATCACTTACACCATTTTTAATTACCGTCATCGAGCCAGCAGGTGATAGTTTTATAATTGATTTATTATTAAAATCATAAGCAAATATATTTCCATTAAAATCAATGCCTATACGGGATACGCTAATCAAGGCCAAAGTACTTGTTAATCCAGATGGCGTAATTTTTCGAATAGCTTTATTTTCCACAACAAAGATATTTCCATCCGCATCAACCTTCAAATAACTTGGATAGTAGAAACCAGCCGCGCTACCAATTCCATCAATGGATCCTTCTTTGCCTCCAGCCAATGTTGTAACTACACCCAACGGGGTTATTTTACGAATAGCATGATTGTAATAATCAGCAACATATAAATTGTCATTATTATCTATACCTATTGCATTTGGATCATTAAAAGTTGCAGATGTACCAATTCCATCAGTAAAACCTTTTTTACCACCAGCAAAAGTTGTTACTAAACCTGCAGGAGTAATCTTGCGAATAGCATGATTTCTAGAGTCCACCACAAAAATATTGCCGCTTCTATCTAAGGCAATTCCTGAAGGCCAAAAAAATGCTGCATTCGAACCAACCCCATTCTTTAACGTTTGACCTGCTCCAGCTAAAGTTCCAACTACAACCGTATTACCTCTCTCCGGATTTTTATTTAAAATTAACTGCTCAAGTAATTTATCATATTTATCATCCAATATGGCTTTATATGGAGTAACAACTGGATCAAAGGTTGCCGAGTTTAAGCCTGTGGTGGTCAAAAGGGATGAAAGTCCAATTGCAATTTTATCTTTAGCAGCTACAAAAGATGATGCATTAGACGCCAGTATTGCAGGTGTAACTATGTCTGCTCTTCCGTCTAGCTTTGCTGCATCTGCAACGTAACCCACTGTCTTGTCCGTCAAGCCTGTAAGGTTCATGGTCACAAATCCACGCTGAATTGGTGATGTGGTTGATGCTGAATACCAAACATTTCCGTCTGCACGCGTGACTTTGGCGATGAATGGTGCGGTCATACACTTCAAGCTGACCCTGTAATATCCAAGAGCATCCGTCGTTGTGCTCACAGTCTTGCCGTTCGCATCGGTAATCGTCACTGGGGCATTTGCAATTGGTGCACCATCTCCCGCGGTTCCATCGGCACCCACCGCGCCAGCATCACCGCCTCCAAAGCTCTCATCT
>CAIZHQ010000014.1 GCA_903932865.1 uncultured Burkholderiales bacterium | reverse complement strand
TGTGGCCGCGGCGGCGAGGGACGCATATGTTGCGAAACGAACCATTGAGATGGTTGCGCATGGGGGGGATGCCACCACCATAAAAAAAGCTATCGAACTGGCACTCGAAAAGTCAGAACTCGGGCCGGATTTTGTAATCCAGCTTGCTACGGGTAAAAAGGTAACGGTTTGTGAGTTGCTTGAAAATCCGCAGGCTTATCACGGCACTCGATGCGCAGATCCACTGGATCCGACTTACCGGAACGACCCACGCGTGGGATATATCAGTCTGCTCAATGGCTACCTTCCGTTCATACACAGCCACGCACACGGGGGGGCGAGGTACATGCTGCAAACGTATAAGCCAACACTGTTGATACGCCCTGGGCGTAGCGCCGAATGCGCAGATGAGCTCGCCATCCTACTTGCCGGATCTGGCCGGGTGTACAACCGCGCTAGCAGTGCGTGCGAGATTCTGAGCACCGGTGAAGCCAGGCCGCTCAACGCGAGTGCCATCAAGCAAATCGCAGGCACCTGGTTTGAGCTCCGTAAACCCAAAAGCGCTGACGATCATGCTATTGTGGACTTGCCTGATAGTGTTGCCCACATGACTCTCGCCAGCTCTGGGCACAAATTACTTGCCGAGCTTCATGGCGTACTTACTGCACCTACCATGGCTCCTGACGGTCGATTGATCAATCAGCCCGGGTATGACGAAAAAAGCAAGCTTTTGCTGCTTGCATCAGGCGTAGATTCTTGGCCAGAGATCTCAGCGCTTTCGCCCTCTGAGCTGGGCGATGCGTTTGAGCAGCTGTGGCTGCCATTCAAGGACTTCCCATACGAAAACGGAGCGTCTCGCTCAGCGATGGTCGCGGGTTTGCTAACTGCAGTGTGCCGCCCCACCCTGCCAACCGCGCCAGCCATTGGCTTTGACGCACCTGTGGCAGGAGCTGGAAAGACAAAGCTTGCAGAATGCCTGTCTATTTTGGCGTGCGGCCAAAGCGAAGTAACGCCAGCAGTGAGTGATGAGGACGAACTTCGAAAAAAGATCACGTCAACCCTCATGGGTGCAAAGCAAGTGCTCTTGCTGGATAACGTCGAAGGCAATATCCAGTCACCAAATTTAGCCGGATTCTTAACCACCCCGCAATGGAACGACCGTGTTCTAGGTGGAAACGCGCTCATGACAGCACCCAACCGTCTACTGACTATCTTGACGGGAAACAACCTCAATCCCCTCGGGGATTTAGTCCGGCGAATTCTGATCGTTCGTATTGACCCGCGGATGGATGCAGCAGCGGTATGGCAGCGGAATTTTGCGCTTGACCCCGTTCAGTACGTACGCGAGAACCGCCAAGAACTAGTAGCAGCAGCCTTGAGCCTACTCTTGAGCTTTGTCCGAGCGGGAATGCCACGCGTGGTACGAGGGCGACTTGCCAGTTTCGAAGATTGGAATGACCTGGTGCGCCAATGCGTGATCTGGCTCGGACAGCAAGGTGTTGCTGGCCTCACAGACCCAATTCAACAGCTTAGGGTTGCCGCCACACAAGATTCCGAGACTGCAACTTTGGGGGAGCTTCTGCATCACTGGTACATAGCTTTCGGGAATACTGCTGTAGAGGCCAAAACTGTTTGCCTCTCAATCCACATGTATGCATCCATCCATGATGTGGCGCTTGACCGCCGCGGCATGCCCAGTGCGAAGGTTCTGGCGCAATATCTGCGAAAAAAACGTGGGGTCGCAGTAAATGGCATGCGAATCGAAATGCTAACTGGACGTTCAAATACGTCCTACTGGCGAGTAGCGGGGACGCCTGCCGCCCCAAATGAGGAAATCGAAGTTGGTGGTTGTGGTGGGTTTGGTGGGTTGATTTCAACGCAGTCAGCCGATGTGGCACCCATTCATACGATTTCATTTCCTACTGGAGAAGAAACAAACCCACCAAACCCACCACAACCACCATGCGTAGCTACCAGACGCTCCACCACCGCTGGGATCACCACAGGAGAGAGTTAATGGCTTCGTATTTGGAAACCATTCGTGCCCGCTGCGATGAAATCACAGAGGCCCAAACACAAATAGACATGTTGGCCGACGCCAAGGCAACAGCTGAGTGGAGCGAACGTCTTACCCCACTGGAGGACCGCCTGGCGAAGCTGCTTACAACCATCCCCCCTGAGATCAAGAACCAGGGGCTTTCCCTGCCTGCCATCCGCAACATGTTGGCTGGCAAGTGGCGCGGCAAGTGCCATCCCGGAGAGCTGGGCATCGCATTGAGACGGCTTGGCTACGAACGCCGTCGAAACTGGTCTGCCGGAACCCAGAGCTTCAGCGCCTTGTGGTTCATGCGTAAAAAGTGAGTCCTCATCACCTATTTGGGCTCCGGCTCACGGGTATCAACGAGAACATGCTTTAGCTTGGATAACCCCCGCCTGTCCACATTATGGATACCGGTACCCTGCAAGTTTAGATACTCTAAACCTGGAACCCAGGCCAAGTTCAATTTATTGATCGGATTGTTACTTAAATTCAAATATTTCAAGTTGGAGCATTCGGAAAGATCAATCTTTGAAATGCCACATCCTGCAAGAACAATATATTCAACTGAAAATCCAACATTTAAAACCAAATCCACAAGGCTACCACCAATACCGTTATTCCTCTCCCTAACAGTCGGCACGCAGCCCTTCCCAATTATTATTTTCTCAACTGAATTAGCAACCGGCAAAATTATTTTTATTACATTATGATCACCAATACAGACCAATTTAAGGGATAACATTCTGGATAAATCGTAAACACTTTCACCGGAATCAATTATTTTTATACACTCAAGCCTAGGGGCTGAAATAAATTTTATTTTTTTAAACTCAACCATATTTATAATCAAAGTCTTCAAATAAGGAAGCTTTATACACAGCTCAGGTACTGAGCGATTTCCAAACAACCCACCAAAACATAACGTTTCCAACACCAAATCATCACCGAATTTCTGTAATGCACCATTAACTGCCTTTAAAAAACCTTCCTTATCCTTAATCCGATTATCGGTAAGATCAATCATTAGACTAACAAGGCGTCTATCTTTAACTTCGATGCTTATTAAATCATCGATCTCAGCCATCTCATAGTCAATCTCTCTTCCATAACCATTAATTCGTATTGGCCGATCGTAACACCATTCATACTTTTCATCGTATCCGACATTAATATCCGGGTCGTCGAAATCATCCATCGGATATTCAACATAATAGCAACTACCGATAGATAAAATCTTATGCAAATCGCGCAAATCAATAGCAGAAGCCTTTGAAATACACAACAAAAATTCCGCATCTACTTTATCCAAATCAGCTAAGGTTTTGAAGTGATCAGTCATATTAATCTTGGTTATCTATACCATTTGGGCTGCTGTAGACGTCAACTCCTCCAGCGATGGCACATCCTTGAACGCGACCCCATCGGCCAGCTCAAAGTGCTTACGCCCACAGGCAATTTGCAGGTTTTCTGCGGGGCGACGGTTGGCTTTCACTGTCGTGGACTTGGTCTCGGCCACAAAGTAAACGCGGGCGTCGTCCTCCAGTACCACTGCCCAATCAGGGTTGTACGTGCCCAAAGGCGTTGGTATCTTGAAACGGCTTGGCAGCTTGAAGAAGAACTTCACACGTTCGTCAACGCTGCAATCGTGTGCGAACTGACTTTCAGTATCGCTGTCACTTAAGACACAAGAGAACGGGTCGCCAACCGGAGCCTTTTGCTCATCGAGCCGCTGTGCCTGGAGCAATGTCTTGCCGACTGGTGTGGTCATGTCGTCGTCGGCTGGCGGGTAAACACTGCTCAGATAAGTTTCAAGCTCTTCGTCGAACAGACTCATTTCGTAGCGCCTACCGTTGATGGTGTGGTACTCAATGCCCTCGACCATCAGGGTTTGCAGGCAAGTTTTGATGGCCGATATGGCGGTATCCAAAAAAGCCTGTGGATTGATCATCAACTCATCCAACCGCCCAGAGCCATCGAGGATCGAGAAAATCGTTGAACGAGAGAGGTGCACACGATTCTGGATGTAAACATACACATCTGGAACGCTGGTACCGAACTCACGCGCAGAGGTATCGTTGATCGCAGTCTGCAGCACCTCAACGCCTTCACGGCGCATGACGATCGTGCCCTTTTCAGCCCGGATTTTTGGCGACCGTACCTTGGGGTATTGGGTCGTGTCACCCAGCGCTTGCACACAAGTTTTGATCAGGCTAGGCGTATCCAGTTGCACGCTGTAACGTGTTTGGTAGCTGATCTTGTTCCAGATGGCCTTGAACAACGCCTCTTCTTCGGACGTGAGCGCCTTGCGCTGAATCCTGGCTTTTGCTCGGGCATTTTTAATGCGTTTTTCGAAACTCACACCGGTTTCGTCCTCGATCTCCTGCTGCAGTGCCTTGGCAAAAGCTTCATAGCTCTCGTTCGGGATCACGGTCAAGACATTGACTCGCTTGTCCTGTACGCGTTCCCCGTTTTTGTTGACGCACAGGCGCAAACCACGACCGATTTCCTGGCGCTTTTTCATAGCGCTTTTGGTCTCGTTGAGGGTGCAAATTTGGAACACGTTGGGGTTGTCCCAGCCTTCACGCAACGCCGAGTGGCTGAAGATGAATTGAAGTGGGACATCCGCGCTGAGCAGCCGCTCTTTATCCTTCATGATCAGAGAATAGGTGCTGTCATCTTTGGCTACCGAACCCGATGTATCAACCCACACTGTTTTTGCCTTTGCGCCCTTGCCCTTTTTGTCCCCAGAGAAATAGCCGTCGTGCACTTCGCTGGCCGCGTGGGTAATCAAACCTCGGTATTGCGCTTTATTGGCATATTTATTGAATGCATCCTCAAACCACTGAGCAAACTTGCCTGGGACAGCGTTGCCTTCATCATCAAACGCCCGATAGTTAGCCACCTTATCGATGAAGAAAAGACTGAGCACCTTCACGCCAATTGGCTGAACGTTTTTCAGCTTGGCGAAGTGCGCTGCCACCGTGCGCTCGATTTGAAAACGCATCACATCATCTGTGAGACCGCCTTGGGCTTCGTTCACCCGCAGGACGCGACCGCCTGAAAATTCGATCTCGCCATCGCCGGCACGGATCTCATTCAAGATATAGCCGTCCAAGTACAAATCCCGCATGCTGGATTTCGCGTACAAGTCATCGCCCAGTTTGAGGGTCAGCTCCTTGCGCTTGGGGCCGCTTTTATCGTTGACGTCAATCCTCACCTTGGCAGTGATGCCTTTAGCTTTGGCATCAATGCTCACCAACTCCACAAAGGCCTGGTTCTGGTCATCATCGGCCAAAACGCCATCCACCTCGATCTGCTTTACCAGACCCAGGTCATAAGCCTGCACCGGATTCAATGAATAAAGCAGGTTGTAGGGATTTTTATGGGTGGCCGAATAGCGCAGCGTACACAGCGGATTCAAGTCCATCAGAGCGCTCCGACGCACATCAGTCTCAAAGTTCTGCGGCTCGTCGACGATCACGATCGGGTTCACCGCTTTGATGTACTCGATGGGTGCAAAAGCCCGTTCGCCCTTCTGTTTGATCTTGTTATTGTCTTTGGTGAAGCTATCGATGTTGATCACCAACACGCTGAGCGCGTCGCTCTGGGCAAAATGCCGCAACTCTGTCAGTTTGTCGCCGTTATACAAAATGGGCACACACGGCACATTGGCATAGTCGGCCGCAAAGTGGCTGCGTGTGATTTGCAGATTCTTCATCGTTCCTTCGCGGATCGCCACGCTAGGCACCACCACCACGAATTTTTTGAACCCATAGACCTTGTTCAACTCGTACATGGTCTTGATGAAGGTGTAAGTTTTACCCGTGCCCGTCTCCATCTCGATGGTGAAGTTCAGCGGACAAAATACCTGTTTGCCGTTATCAGAAGTCGAAGGCACCAATGCACTGGATAGCGCTAGAACGTTGGCCTTCTGCACCGCCTGCAAATTGGTCAGCAGTTGCTCATCCGACAGCTTAAGAGCGTTCCCAATGCCGCCGTCACCTTTTTCAGCACTCTGGAACATGGACAGCTGCTCGCGCAATGCCTTTGAGCTGTTAACGTCACCTTGCCAGACCTTGAAGTTTGACGGGGCCAGGGTGAAGTAAGCGCAGGCCAGGTCGGCGGTTTTTTCCGTGTGTTCGGCTTTAAGCTTTGCTATGACTTTGTCGATGCGGGCGCGGGTGATGTCGGCGATGGTGCGGTAACCAGCTTTGTAGCCCTCGCTGTCTTCTTCGAGAACCTCTGGCATTTGTACGGAAATGGATGTTCTTTTACCGCCGTCCAGATTGAGTTCCATGAGTGCATGTGCCGCAGTGCCACTGCCCGCAAAGAAATCCAGAACAATGGAATTTTCATCCACTGACAGCTTCAAAATTTCATTGATCAATCGGACCGGCTTGGGTGTATCGAATATTTTTATTCCGCCAAAGAGCTTCATCAGCTCTTTTGTTCCCTCTGTAGCGGTTCCTGTATCAGTCCAAACGGTGAAGGGGTTGGTTCCTTTATCTTCAGCTTCCGACTGGAATCGCTTGAACTGCGGACGGCCTTTGCCATTTTTCCCAAATACGATCCTTTGCTCAGATAGGGCCTGGGCGAATTTATCTTGAGAAAAACGCCAGCATCTGCCATTTGGCGGCATATGATTTTCGCCTGTAATCGGATTTGTAATTGGATAAGTTAAATTTGGTCTGATGTTGGGTGCATCAAAAGGATCAGCCACCCACGGTCCGCGTGGGTCTGAGTCTGGGTTATCAAATTTTCCACTATCGATTTCAAGTGGATTTAGACGGAAAAAATCACGTTTTTTGCTGAAGCAAAGTGTGTGGTTATGTGACAAAGAGACGTCCACGTCGTTTTGACTTGATTTACGGTGCTGCCAAATGAAGTCAGCAACAAAGTTTTCTGCCCCAAAAACTTCATCACAAAGCAATTTCAAATTGGCAGCCTCGTTGTCATCAATGCTGATGAAAATGACCCCGTCATCGCGCAACAGATTCCGCGCCAAATACAAACGCGGATAAATCATGGACAGCCAAGCGCTGTGGTACTGCCCACTTTCCTTGCTGTTCTTTTTCCACAAGCTTTGCTTGTTCAAATAGCCTGCTTCGTTTTTCTCGCCTGTTCGGCGCTGGTATTCGTCCAGCGTTTCGGAATAGTTGTCGGGGTACACAAAACTGTCGTTGCCGGTGTTGTACGGCGGGTCGATGTAGATCATCTTGACCTTACCGTAATAGCTTTTTTGCAGCACACGCAGCACTTCCAGGTTTTCGCCTTCAATCAGCATGTGCTGGGCCTGCGCCGGGTTATTGGCATCGGGTCGCAGTGTGTGGCTGCTGGTTTTCTGGATCTCGCGGCGGGCAGCGGCTTTGCCAGCCCATGACAGTTCGTAATGCTCGTCCGCAGCCAGGCGTTCTTCGCCCAAGATCTCTTGCAGCTTGGTGACATTCAGCTGTTGGTCGCTGATGAGTTCGGGCGCAGCTTGAGCCAGAAGGGCCATCAATTCGGCTTTGCGTTGAGTCAGGGCGTCAGGGCTGTGGCCGAGTTCTTGGATAGTTGGGTTCGAAGCGTTGTTGTTATTCATGATTCCCTTGAGCGGCGGTTTGGGTTTGGCAATGGATTGGACTGACCGTTCGTGATGAAAAAAACGTCAATTCACAGACCAGGCAATGGTGAAAAGTTTTTCGCTGTTGACCTTCTGGGTCATACGGCGAGTGAGTTCGTCAATCAGAGCTTCGCGCTTGTCTTGGATTTCATCTGACACGTCAAAAATCTCTTGTTGTTGACGGCGCTTTTGACGCTCCAGCTTGGCAATACGTTCTTGAAGGGTTTGCTGTTCTGCCAATGTTGTGGCTTGGCGAGCCTCGCGCTGGGCGACTTTGATTTGCTCTTTGGTATTTTTAAGCGCTTGCTCTGCAGCCAATTCCATGTCTTCGGCCCAGCGGTCAAGCTTGTCACGTGCTTCTGTGAAATGCTGGTTGTTGGTTTCAAGCGCACGAGCAATGGTGGCATCAGCATGGCGCTTAGCCTCAGCTTGGAGCCGCTGCACCATGGCGGGGGGGATCTGTACCGCGTCTGGAACGGTTGCAGCCACGGTGTCCATGAGCTTCTCACAGGTTTCCTGATCAAGACTTTTGCCTTGATCGGTCATTGCAGAAAACAGCAGATATTCCTGCTTTTCAAAACTATCCACACTGAGTTTTTGCAATGTCAGTACACCAGATTGGCCACGCAGTTGATCAATCACGGTGATGCGGGCTTCGTTCTTTTGTGTGTCGAAAACAAGCCTTTGCACCAGAGTTTCGGCCTGTTTGGCCGTATGCACTACCCACTCACCCAAGGGGTGTGACAAACGATAGGTGTGGCCATCCTGACTAGGATCATTGACTGCCAGTGAGTTCGGATCATTAGGTTGGTTGCGCGAAATCAGGTGATAACGGCCTGTCGGCACGTCAGCAGGCATGTCCGCTGGGCGAGGCGGTTTGATGTCGAAATGCAAGCGCTCATTGTCAAACCAGACTTTGTCCCGAAGAATATGACGTGACAAGTCCCAAAAACGACGGCTAAAGCGGTCCAGATGCGTCCGTGTGTCTTGCAGCTGAATGCGCAATCGGTCGTGGACATCGGCGTCGAAGTTTTCCATCAACTGACGTCGTGTATCTTGCATGCGAGCTTGAATGGAAGCATCCATTTCAGCCCTCAAGGCATTAAAGGCTGCGTCAATTTGCTCTGGTGTACGGCAGGTTTGATAAATCTCCAGAATCCGCCGTTCAAAGTCCACCCCCGACTCGATGGTGCCCAACACTTCGTCTGAAGCACCAAACACACCGTTGAAAAGGTTGAACTTATCGGCCAACAACTCCAACACGCGTTGGTCGGCATGGTTTCGTTCGTTAAAGAAATTGATGACCACCACGTCGTGTTTCTGGCCATAGCGATGGCAGCGGCCAATCCGTTGCTCCACCCGCTGGGGATTCCATGGCAAGTCATAGTTGATCACCAAGGAGCAGAACTGGATGTTCACACCCTCGGCAGCAGCCTCGGTGGCGATCAAGATGTCGGCATCGTCGCGAAAGTGCTCAATCAGTGCGGTGCGGATGTCAATGTCGCGGGAGCCGGTGAGGCGACCCGTGCCTTGATTGGCGGTGACCCATCGCTCATAGATGCTGCTGGCTTCTGGGCTGTTGTTGGTGCCGCTGAAAAGCACCACTTTGCCCGCATGGCCATTTTTCTCTAAAAAGCGCTTGAGATACTCCTGCGTCCGCTTGGATTCGGTGAAGATCAGCGCCTTGCGATTCGCATTCGTCTGAGCCATTGCGTTGAAACCTACCTCCAGTGCCTGGAGCAGAGCGGTCGTCTTTGTGTCGGTGCCTATGCCTTGCGCCCAGGCAATCAGGCGGTCAAGTTCGTCGATTTCGTTATTCAGGCGTTTGCGGTCGAGCTTGGCTGGATCAATGGGTTCGGCTTGTTCCTCTTCGCCTTCATTCAGAATTTCATCAAGCAGATCTTCTTCGATCTCTTCGTCCTCAATCAGTAACTCAACCCAGTCGTCTTGAGCCTGGATTTTCTCTTCGCGCAGGCCCTCTAAACGAGTCTTCATCACCGACAAGGTGCCCGCGATGGCTAAAGAGCTGGACGCCAGCAACTTGCGCAAAATCAGTTCAGTCAAATGCCGCTGGCGGCGCGGTATGGCGTAGCTGTCATCCCGAAGCAGGTAAGCGGTAACCGCCTCATAGAGCTTGTGTTCATCATCTGTAGACCGAAACTTCTGTGTATGTGGCTTGCGCTCGGTGTAGTTGATGTATTCGGTCACGTCCTTACGGAGCGTGCGTTTGCAAAAGCTGGCCAACCGGTTACGCAAGCCTTGCAAGTCACCGCCTGCTCCCGTGAACTGGCTGCGAAAAGCATTTACATCCCCAAAGATGTTTTCATCGATAAGGGTGGACAAGCCGTAAAGCTCAAGGATCGAGTTTTGTAACGGCGTTGCCGTCAGCAACAACTTGCGGCTGTCACCCGTGGCCCATCGGATGGCCTGCCCGATCTTGTTGCTTTCACGGTAGGCGTTGCGCAGTTTGTGGGCTTCGTCAATGACCACCAAATCCCAAGCCATCGATCGCACTTCTTCTTTAATGCGGGTGGCGTAGGCATAAGACACGATGACTACGGCTTTTTGGCGCAGCGGAGCTAGGCCTTGCCGTTGTGCTTCTCGCCAGGTTTTTGAGTCCAGCACCACGGCGGGCAGGTTGAACTTTTCTTCCAGCTCCAGTGCCCATTGCTTACGCAGTGAGGCTGGGCATATCACCAGCAGTTGCCGTTTACGCTCGGCCCAGTACTGGCAAAGCACGATACCCGCCTCAATCGTCTTACCCAAACCCACCTCGTCCGCCAACAAAACGCCCTTGGACAAGGGCGAGCGCAAGGCGAAAACAGCTGCCTCAATCTGGTGAGGGTTCAAGTCAACACTGGCGTTGAACAGGGCCTGCCCCAGGCGATCAATACCGCCGCCAGAGTGCTGGAGCGTCAGATCGTGCGCGATGTATTTGGCTTGATGGGGGGTGAGTTGCATTAAACAGGTGCTTTGTATATGAACTGCTTTGGATCGTACTAAAAAAATTCTTACTTCTAATTCTGTTGTTGGCAACGACAGGGGCTCAATCTTTGAGCCACCGATCTAGCAGACCGCCTACATAGATCTTGGGTAGGTTGTGCCCACCGTCAGGCACGACTGTGACAGGTATGCCCGTCAGCGCACCAAAGGCCTGTACATTGGCAGGAATGCTTTGCCAGTCCTCTGAGCCGACATGAATTGCAGACCTTGCAGGCGCTGGGAACTGTCCAGCCTCGGCCAACTCTTTAAGTCGTGTCGGGCGTGGCGGTGAAAAAGTGGTGCGCGTCTCGTCGCTCGCAAACTCGCCCACGATGGGCGAGAGCAGCAGCACCCGCCCAGGAAATGGCTCCATCTGCGACTGTGCATGCAGGAACAGGTACGAACCGTAGGAGTTGCAGATCACTCTCGCCGCCTCGTGCCAAAAATGCGACCGCAAATCCTCCCGAATGATTTGCAGCTGATCCTCGAAACCTAACGATCTAAATTCACCACGAGTCTCACGGCCCGTGACATTGACCCCCCGATCCATCAAGGCTTTCCCCAAGCCAGTGGCCAATTGGCCGCCTGCCCCTGGAAGGTAATACATGGTTACGATTGCAGTCATGACTTCATCTGCGCCTAACTACATGTTGTCAATGAAAGCCTTGAGTTTATCGCTCACAGGCCTGCGCGGGAGGCCCAATGTGAGCCGTCCACCCGCGGAGTTGATTCGCCAAGTGCGCTGAAGCTCGTGTCGCATCTCGGGCGATAAGTCATCTTTATCGTGGTTGTAAAAAGCGACGCACTTGCCCTTTGCTGCAGCTTCTTCAAGTTCTTCCTTGCTGTCGACGAAGTGAACCGGCTTGCCGCACTCCGCGCAGTCACGAACCAGCGGATCGTCTGTCACATTTAACTCTGCCCACTCCTTGGGACAGTTGAAGTCCGTTTCACAAAACCAGATCGCCATGTTGTTCTCCTGCTGTCAATGTCGGGGTTCCACTTCAACTCTACGGAAAACTTGAGCGTTAACGAACATTGTTCGTAAAATAATGTCGATCATGCTTAAATCACCAACACCAGAGCTGCTAAAGAGCACCCGCAAGGCGCTCGGCTACACCCAAAAGGAAGCGGCGGAACTGGTGCACGTAAGCTTGAGGGCTTGGCAGTTGTGGGAAGCAGGAGACCGGAAGATGCCCCCTGGCATCTGGGAGCTCTGCGTCATCAAAGCTGGCCTGCATCCGCTTTATCGCGCTCATAAAACTTGATTACTACCGCCATGACGCCCCCACCGATAAATCCTGCACAAGCCATTGAGGCTCTTCAGCAAATTCCTGATGCGCAATTCGATAGCGTATTTAATTCACCATGGACAAAATTTCCGACTGAACTCGTGCGCGATGAATTGGTTCGCCGTCTGAGGTTGCGGGATGACCTTTCACTCGATGCCAAGAAGGTCAAGTACAGAGAGATCATCGACCGCTCTCGAATGGTTAGCAATCCACCGTGGGGACTTTTTTCAGGAAATCCAACCAATGAAAATGAATTGTTCGGTGAGCGCTTTTTGCGTTCATTGGAAAGGAGCAGGGCGCGACTCGAGGAGATGAACGAACACTACCGTCAATTGAGTGCGCTCCATTCCCAGCGCGACGACCCTTTCGAGGGAAAGACCAAACCCGGCGACTGGCGGCCCGTTGGGGCCGAGCTATGCCCTGTATGTGACGGAAATGGCAAAGGCGCCGATCAACGAATCTGCGGAAAGTGCAGCGGCAGAGGGTTTATTCGGCGCTGATCTACCAAAAAAGCCCCTCCACCGCCAGGCAGAGGGGCTAACTCAAACATAGCTAACTCCTCATGGCAACTGAGGAGAATAGTAATTGAAGGTCATCTGCCCTACTTCTCTGCAACTTGCTGGGATAAGAAAAACGACCTTTCAACTCTGAGCCCCTCGTGAAGCTATGCCCCCACCCCGGGTGGCTTGGGGGTCCTGTAGGGGGTAGGTGCAGCTACTATCAGCCACTACTGTCATGGGAACCTACTGTCAGGTATGGCTACTATCACGTGCGACACGACGTCTACTATCACCGCTGGAGCACCTACTATCAGGAAGGCGCTGGGCACCTACTATCACCGATGACATTGAGCTTAAGATCGCATTGGCTGACTCCGCCAGTGACCGTCCCAGAGTTAGAAAAGCGCTACGGGTAGCCATGATGTATCGGCCGCGCACTCATCAGCTCGGGTAGTGGTTATCCGCACTTTATCCGCACAGAAAAGAAAAAAGCACCTAGCGTTTCCGCTAAGTGCTTGTTTTTCCTACCGAATTTGGTAGGCGCGACTAGATTCGAACTAGCGACCCCCACCATGTCAAGGTGGTGCTCTAACCAACTGAGCTACGCGCCTGCTAAGCCTTGAATTATAGCGAGAAAAAACCTTCGTTTGGGCTGCGTTTCAATTACAGACGTTTACCGCCTTCGAGCCGCCCTCACCCCTTTGACGCCGCGCACGCTGCCCAGAACTTTGTTCAAGGTGACCGCGTCGCCGATTTCCACCGTGAAGGTCATCCAGGCCGAGCCCTTGACGGACTGGGTTTGCACGCCGATCACATTCATTTTTTCTTTGGCAAACACTTCGGATATGTCGCGCAGCAAGCCTTGCCGGTCAAAAGCTTCCACCGCCACGTCCACCGGGTAAACCGAGGCGTCTGCCCCCTTGTGCTCCCCCCAGCGCACATCGATCACGCGCTCACCGTCACGCGAGGCCAGTTCGCGAAAGTTGCTGCAGTCTTGGCGGTGGATGCTCACGCCCTTGCCGCGTGTGACAAAGCCGCCGATCGCATCGGGCGGTGCGGGTTTGCAGCAGCGCGACAGTTGCGTGAGCAAGGAATCCACCCCCACCACCAGCACGCCCGATGCCGATTTACGAGTGACCGCGCCTTTGAATTTTTTTTGAAAATATTCGTCGGGCTCCAACGCGGGCTCGGGTGGGTTGAGCAGCACCTCGATGTTGCGCAGCGAATATTCGTCCTTGCCCACCACCTCAAACAAGCCGTCGGCCGATTTGAAGCCCAATTGGCTGGCCAAATCGTCCAAGCGAATCGCGGTGCGGCCCAGGCGCTGCAGGGATTTTTCGACCGCCTCGCGGCCACGGGCGATGGTCTCGGCACTGACTTGCGCATTGAACCAGGCCCGTACTTTGGCCCGCGCGCGTGGGCTGGCCAAAAAGCCCAGCTCGGCATTGAGCCAGTCGCGAGACGGCCCACCTTCCTTGATGGCGGTGATTTCCACCGTCTGGCCGTTGGCCAGTGGGGTGTTCAGGGGCACCATGGCCCCATCCACTTTGGCACCCCGGCAGCGGTGCCCCAGGTTGGTGTGCACGGTGTAGGCAAAATCGATGGGCGTGGCGCCTTGCGGCAGTTCCACCACGGCCGCATCGGGCGTCAGCACATAAATGCGGTCATCAAACAGGCCGTTGTCTTGTGCACTGGCTTGCGCAGCCCCTGACAGGTCGCGCTCCCAGGCCAGCAACTGACGCAGCACGGCAATTTTGGTGTCGTATTCGCTGGTGGCCGACACCCCGGCGTAGCCTTTGGCCCCGGCTTCCTTGTAGGCCCAATGTGCGGCCACCCCGTTTTCGGCGTGCTCGTGCATGGCCTGCGTGCGGATCTGCACCTCGATGGGGCCGCCGTCGGCGTCCCGCACCACGGTATGCAGCGATTGGTAGCCGTTGGCTTTGGGCTTGGCGATGTAGTCGTCAAATTCTTCGGCAATGGGCACAAAGTGTTCGTGCACCCAACTGAGCACTTGGTAGCAATCGGCCACGCTGGGCACCACCACGCGCAGCGCGCGGATGTCAAACACGCGTTCAAACGACAGCAACTTGCCCCGCATCTTGCGCACAATGCTGTAGATGTGTTTGGGTCGTCCCGCCACGATGGCCGCAATGCCCTGGCTGGCCAAGGCTTGCTGCAATCGCTCGCGCAGGGCCACCATGTCACTTTCCCGCTCGGTGCGTTTTCCATCCAACAGCCGGGCAATGTCCTTGTACGTGACAGGCTCCAAAAAACGGAAGGACAAGTCTTCCATTTCCCACTTGATCTGCCAGATGCCCAAGCGGTTGGCCAAGGGTGCAAACACTTGCAGGGATTCGCTGGCCAGCTCGGGAGGCACGGGCAATTTGGTGGCGGCGTAATGGCGCAGGGTTTGCAAGCGCGAGGCCAGGCGCAGCATGACCACCCGCAAATCGCGGCTGAACGCCAGCAGCATCTTGCGCACGTTTTCGGTCTGCAAGCGGGGGCCGAGCGGCGTGTTGTCCGGCCCCCGGGTGTGGGCCTCGGCCGCCCGAGACAAGCGCTGCACGGTCACCAGTTGGTTGGTCTGCATGGCCAATTGCGCCAGCTGCGGACCAAAGGCCTTGGCCATCACCTCTTCGGGCTTGTTCAGGTGGGGGCAGGCATAAACCAGGTAACTGGCTGCCTGCATGACCACCGAACCGCCAATGTCGGCCAGGATCGCGGCCACAGCATCGGCATGCGCCAGGATGTTTTCGCCCGTGTCCAGCGCTTCGCCCGCGATCAGCGGCTCGGCAAAGGCGCGGGCTTTGATCAGGGTTTCGCGGTGCTGGACACTTTCGGCGACATCGGCCGTGGCGAGCATCACGGGCGGCAATGCCGCAGCGGGGAATTGCGGCGCGTGCAAACGAGCCGATGGCGACATCGGCCTGGCGGAATGGCTGGAAGTGGGGCTGACCATGGTCTCAATCGCCAAGCAAGAACTTGGCCACCACTGCAATTTGGGCGTCGCCTGTCAGGGTGGGGGCATGGCCAAAACCCGGCCAGGTGTCCAACTGGGCGCGGGGACCGCGCTGGGTCATGGCGATGGCGGTTTCGGGCGCAAGCAGGTCAGATGCTTGCCCGCGGATAAGCAAGGTTTTAGCCTGAATTTGGTCATACAAAACCCACAGTGCGGCTTCGCCCGCCGCGGCTGCTTCGGGTGTCAGGGCCCGCACCGGCACGCCAATGGCCGGGTCGTAATGCAAGGTCAAAGCAGCGTCGGTGCCGGGGCGCAACATGTGCGCAGACATCTCGCGCCACACATCAGGAGGCACAGGCCCAAAACCGGTTGACAAAGCCCACAAAGCGGCAGCCGCCTCATCCAGATCGCGGTACTGGCCGTATTGGCCCACATAGGTTTGCATGCGCTGCACCGCGCTCCAGGCGATGGCTGGCCCCACATCGTTCAGCACCAGACGGCGAATCGGCGCAGGCAGCGGCAGACCAGGCTGCCCCGCCAGCACCATGCCGATCAGTCCGCCCATGCTGGTGCCCACCCAATCCAGGGTTGACATGGGGTGTTCTGGATCCATTTGGTTTTGGACCTGGGCCAGCAAGGCCAGCATGTCGGCGGCATATTGCGCCATCTGGTAGCCGGCCGGGTCAGCCAGCCAATCGCTGCGGCCCCGCCCCACCACATCGGGGCAAATGACCTGCATGGGATGCGGGCTTTGGGCGACCAAGGCCTGGGCCAAGCGGTCAAAATCCCGACCCTGACGCGTCAGACCATGCACACACACCACCACGTGCGCGGCTTGCGCGTTGCCCCAGCGCCAAAAAGCCATGCGGTGCTGGCCCTGGGGATGAGGACAGGCCACAAATTCAAGTTGAGGTCGGGAGTGCGCGGGCATCGTGGCGGTCATGACAAAGGGTAACAATCAAAAAGCGCTGCGGCTCAAACCGAGCTTTGGCAGCGCCATAATGGGTTTTTTGAACATCCTAATTCATCTTTCGGAGTGGACATCATGTTGCAAGGTAAAACAGCGTTGGTCACCGGCTCTACCAGTGGTATTGGTCTGGGCATTGCCAAGTCTTTGGCCAAACAAGGTGCCAACATCGTGCTCAACGGCTTTGGCGATGCCGAAGGACCCCAGGCCGAAATTGCCGCACTGGGCGTGAAAGTCGCTTATCACGGCGCCGACATGAGCAAAGCCCACGAGATCGAAGCCATGATGAAATTCGCGGCCGACACCTTTGGCCGCGTGGACATCCTGGTCAACAATGCCGGCATCCAACATGTGGCCAAGATCGAAGACTTTCCGGTGGAGCGCTGGGACGCCATCATCGCCATCAACTTGACGAGCGCCTTTCATGCCACCCGTTTGGCCTTGCCCGCCATGAAAGCGGCCAATTGGGGGCGGATCATCAACGTGGCCTCGACCCATGGTTTGGTCGGGTCTGCCGAAAAATCGGCCTATGTCGCTTCCAAGCACGGCGTGGTGGGTTTGACCAAAGTCACGGCGCTGGAGAACGCCACCACCGGCGTGACCTGCAACGCGATTTGCCCTGGCTGGGTGCTGACCCCCCTGGTGCAAAAACAGGTGGACGCCAAGGCCGCAGCCATGGGCCTGTCCAACGAAGAAGCCAAAAAAGTCCTGCTGCTGGAAAAAGAACCGTCCATGCAGTTCACCACCCCCGAAGAGCTGGGCGAGTTGGCGGTGTTTTTCTGCTCAGCTGCCGGCAACAACGTGCGCGGTGCGGCCTGGAACATGGACGGCGGCTGGACTGCCCAATAAGTCCATGAGCAACTCCCCCCGCTTAGACAAAATCGTCATCGTCGACGATGACGCCCGTATTCGAGACCTGTTGCGCCGTTTTTTGTCGCAAGAAGGTTTTGACGTGTTGCTGGCCGAAGACGGCCGCGCCCTGGACCGCATCTTGCTGCGTGAAACCATCAACCTGATGGTGCTGGACCTGATGCTGCCTGGCGAAGACGGCCTGAGCATCTGCAAACGCTTGCGAGCGAGTGGGGTCAAAACGCCCGTGATCATGTTGACGGCCAAAGGCGAAGACGTCGACCGCATCAACGGCCTGGAGATCGGGGCGGACGACTACTTGGGCAAACCCTTCAACCCCCGGGAGTTGCTGGCCCGCATCCATGCGGTGCTGCGCCGCAGGCCGGTCAACGAGCTGCCCGGTTCTCCCTCAGCCGAAGACGAGGTGATCAACTTTGGCCACTTCAGGCTCGACTTGGGAGCCCGTGCCCTCAGCAAAGACGGCGTGGACATGGCGCTGACCACCGGCGAATTTGCCATGCTCAAGGCTTTGGCCAGGCACCCCCGTCAATCGCTCACCCGCGACAAGCTGGCCCAAATGGCACGTGGTCGCGAGTTCGAGCCTTTTGACCGCAGCCTCGACGTGCAAATTTCACGTTTGCGAAAAATGATCGAAGTCGACCCGGCCTCGCCCAAAATCATCCAGACCGTCTGGGGTGTGGGCTACGTCTTTGTGCCCGATGGACAACCGTGAACCAACACCCATTGACGCCGATGAGTTGACGCGCACGACTGCAGCTGGCCCCCTGGTCAAGCTCAGTCTGTTTTGGCGCACCTTCATCTTGTTGGCCTTGCTGATTTTTTTCAGCAGCGTGACGTGGTTGCAGATGTTCAAAACACAGGAATACGAGCCCCGCATCCTGCGCAATGCCCACCAAATCGCCACGGTGGTCAACCTGACCAAAACCGCGCTGAAAAACAGCGATGAAATAGCGCGCTTGTCTCTCATCACCATGCTGGCCGACGAGGAGGACGTCAGCATCCAGCTGCGCGAACCCACCGATCGCATCGTGGCCTTCACCGAATCCGGCATGGACAGCCGACTGGTCGATGAGATGATCAACAGACTGGGGCCAGGCACCGTTGTGGCCTCCAGCGTGAACGATGAAGAGGGTTTGTGGATTGGCTTTGCCATAGAACGCGACAGCTATTGGTTGCAGATGGACCCCTCTCGCCTCAAGCCTCTGGGGGGGACTGCCTGGCTGATCTGGCTGAGCATCACCACATCGCTGTCCCTGTTAGGGGCGGCCGTCATGGCAGGTTTGATCAACCGCCCACTCAAGCGCTTGTCCTATGCCGCCAGTCGCGTGCGCGAAGGGCATTTTCATGGTGAAGCCCTGGACGAGGGGGCTGCGACCAGCGAGATACGTGAAGTCAACATCGGGTTCAACCGAATGGCCGAGCGCTTGGCCAAAATAGAGGCCGAACGCGCTTTGATGCTGGCCGGGATTTCACACGACCTGCGCACGCCCTTGGCCCGACTGCGTCTCGAAACAGAGTTGAGCGTGAGCGACCTGCAAACCCGCGAGCTGATGGTGGCCGACATCGAACAACTCGACGACATCATTGACAAATTCTTGGACTACGCCCGCCCAGAGCCCACCAAGTTGGGGCCTGTGCTTTTGACCGGTGTGATCAGCCGCTGCATCACACCGTGGCGCAACAACACTCGCTTGCAAATCACCGTGGATGTGAGTGAGGACCTGCAAATTCAAGCCGAACCTGTAGAACTAGGACGCGTACTGTCGAACCTGCTGGAAAACGCACGGCGCTACGGTCAAAGTGCCGCTGACGGCATCACACGCGTCGAAATTGTCGCCCGCGTGCACGAAGGCTGGGTGCTGCTTCGCGTGCGCGACCAAGGCCCTGGGGTGTCTGTCGAAACCCTGAAAAACCTCACCCAACCTTTCTTCAGAGGCGATGCAGCCCGAACATCAGCCACCGGCTCTGGCCTGGGCCTGGCCATCGTCGAGCGCGCCGTGCAGCGCATGGGCGGCACTTTTTCAGTGTTCAACAACAGCGCTGGCGGCTTGATGGCCTTGATGAAATTCAGGCAAGCCGACAACGTCTGACACAGCCCACGGCTGCACGGAGCTTCACCCGGTAAGGCAAAACAGGGACGCTGCTGACCTTGCCACAGCGCCGGGCCAGATTCTCTAACACAAGCTGGCCCAGTCCTGATCATCAGAAAATCAGGTACAATCGAAGGTTTTCGGCAAGCGCGACAGCAGCACCTCCGGCCCGACCACCGCCTTCAGCGCGACGTCCCCATGCGGGCAGGTCACCGTTCCGCAAGGACTGCATCCCAAATGTTCGCCCACCCTCTTGCCAATGCAGATTCAACGCTCATCTGATGCGTTGATCTGTGCCCTAACCCACGCCCGCGCCGGGATGTATTTGGCGCTGACTGTGTCTGTTTCCTTGCCCCTTTTTGCGATCTGAGGTTGACCATGCCCGCTCAAAAGCCCAAGAAGCCTGCCCAGGCCCCTGCCAAGTCCAAAACCGTTGCCAAGACTCCTGTGAAGGCCAAAGCCAAAGCGCCCGTCGCCAAGGCCAAGCCAACAGTGAAAGCGCCAGCCAAAGCACCTGCCAAGGTGTCCGCCCCAGCGGCGGCCAAAAAACCTGCCCAACCGGTGGGCAAATTGGCCCCCAAGGCAGCAGCGCCCAAAGTCAAAGCCACACCAGCCCCAGCCGCCCCTGCCAAGCCTGTGAAGAAAGCCGCCTCCGTGCCCGCCAAGAAATCCGAAGTTATCGACAAGAAGCCCGCTGCCAAAGCCAAAGAAGCTGCAACCGACGCACAACTCAAAAAACCCACCAAAGTAGCCAAAGCTGCAGCGCCCGCCGAAGACACTAAACCTGCGGCCAAGAAAGTAGTGGTCGGGGCCAAACGCGGACCCAAGAAAAAAGGCAGCATCGCCGAACCCAGCATCGAAGATGAATTGGCCGAACTCGAAGACGATCTGCAAGGCGAACCTGTCGCTGACAACGTTTCGGAGACAGGCGAAAAGGTCAAGCCCCTGCGCATGAAGATCAGCAAGGCCAAAGAACGCGCCTTGATGAAAGAATTTGGCCTGGACGAGACCGTCCTGACCGAAGCCGAGATGAAGCAGCGCCGCGACCGTCTGAAAGCGCTGATCAAGCTGGGCAAGACCCGTGGTTACCTCACAAACGGTGAAATCAGCGACCACTTGCCCGACAAACTGGTCGATGCCGAAACCCTGGAAGTGGTGATCGCCACCCTGAACGACCTGGGTGTGGCGGTGTACGAGCAAACGCCCGACGCCGAGAGCCTGATCATCACCGACAACGCGCCCACAGGCTCGACCGAAGAAGAAGCCGAAGAAGCCGCCGAAGCCGCCTTGTCCACCGTGGACAGCGAATTCGGCCGCACCACCGACCCCGTGCGCATGTACATGCGCGAAATGGGCACCGTGGAACTGCTGACACGCGAAGGCGAAATCGAAATCGCCAAGCGCATCGAAGGCGGCTTGATGGACATGATGGCCGCGATCAGCGCATCGCCCGCCACCATCGCCGAGATCCTGCGCCTGGCCAACGAGATCCGCGAAGGAAAAATCGTCATCTCCACTGTGGTGGACGGTTTCGCCAACTTGAACGAAGCCGATGACTACGTGGCCGAAGAAGACTTCGACGAATTCGACGAAGCCGACGACGACGACGGCAAAGGCGGCTCCAAAGCCCTGACCAAGAAGCTTGAAGAGCTGAAAAACCAAGCCTTGGAACGCTTTGACCGCATCACCGATTACTTCGAAAAAGTGCACAAGGTCTACGACAAGGAAGGCTGGGGCACTCCCGCCTACATCAAGGTGCAATCGGTCCTGTCCGAAGAACTGATGACCATCCGTTTCACCGCCAAAACCATTGAAAAATTGTGTGACATGGTGCGTGGCCAAGTGGACGATGTGCGCAAGAAAGAGCGCGAATTGCGCCGCATCATTGTGGACAAATGTGGCTACCCGCAAGACAACTTCATTGCCGATTTCAGCGGCCGTGACAAAAACGGCAAGCGCATCCCCTCCAACTTGCTCAACCTCAAGTGGATTGAAAAACAAGCCGCTGCGGGCAAGAGCTGGAGCGCCGTCATGGGCCGCAACATCCCGCCAGTGCAAGACCTGCAGCAAAAGCTGATGGACCTGCAATATCAAGTGGTGGTGCCGCTCGATGAACTGAAAGACATCAACAAACGCATGAACGCCGGTGAGCGCTCCTCACGCGACGCCAAGAAAGAGATGATCGAGGCCAACTTGCGCCTGGTGATCTCGATCGCCAAGAAGTACACCAACCGGGGCCTGCAATTCCTCGACTTGATCCAGGAAGGCAACATCGGCCTGATGAAGGCGGTGGACAAGTTCGAATACCGCCGGGGCTACAAGTTCTCGACTTACGCCACCTGGTGGATCCGCCAGGCCATCACCCGCTCGATCGCCGACCAGGCCCGCACGATCCGCATCCCGGTGCACATGATCGAGACCATCAACAAGATGAACCGCATCTCGCGCCAGCATTTGCAGGAATTTGGCTTTGAGCCCGATGCCTCCATCCTGGCCGAGAAGATGGAGATTCCGGAAGACAAGATCCGCAAGATCATGAAAATCGCTAAAGAGCCGATCTCCATGGAAACGCCGATCGGTGACGACGACGACAGCCACCTGGGTGACTTCATTGAGGACAGCACCCACACCGCGCCCATCGACGCGGCCCTGCAAGCCGGTCTGCGCGACGTGGTCAAGGACATTTTGGACAGCCTCACGCCCCGCGAAGCCAAGGTGCTGCGCATGCGTTTTGGCATCGAGATGTCCACCGACCACACCTTGGAAGAAGTGGGCAAGCAGTTCGACGTGACCCGCGAACGCATCCGCCAGATCGAAGCCAAGGCGCTGCGTAAGCTCAAGCACCCCAGCCGCAGCGACAAACTGCGCAGCTTCATCGACACGATGTAATCCTGCCGATCTGCAAAAAAATAAAGCCTCCCGACTTTGCAGTCGGAGGGCTTTTTTTCATGGCCGCAGTTGAATGGGCAAAACGCCGCTCAGCGTGACTGCGCCTTGTTGCCGTATGGGCAATGGTTGGGGCGCGGTCCGACTTGCGGGTGCAGGCGACAGGTATTGGGACGCTTGTCATAGACCGTGCAACGGCGTGTCTTGGCATCGAGAAACTGGCAGTCCCCACTGGCGCGACGTGCCAGGCTGAAGATGCTGTTCTTGAAGTTGAAGTGCTCGATCAGACCCGCTTTGGTCAGGCGCTTGGCAATTTGCTTCGGATCTTCGTGCTCGGCCTCAAACGGATCGACCAACTCCAAGCGCACCAGATCGGCCAGCTTGACCTCGACCGGCATGGTGCAGCAGTTGGCCGCGCAGGTGTCGCACAGCCCATTTTTGTAACGGGTCCAGGTTTCACAACGGTCAACGTCGACGACGGCAATGGGGGATCTCATGGCGGTGATTATCCCCGCATGCGCCTCAACCCTTCTTGGCCACCAGCGTCAAGATGTCGTAGCTGGCCACGACTTCGCCGAGTTGGTTGGTCACTTCCACGTCCCAAGCCACCACGCCCTGCCCCACCCCGTTGGCGTCTTTCTTGTGGCGGTCGATCTTGCGCTTGGCGGTCAGGCGCGCCTGGATGGTGTCGCCAATGCCCACGGGCTTGACGAAGCGCAGCGTGTCCAGACCGTAGTTGGCCAGCACCGGGCCGGGTGCGGGCGAGACAAACAAGCCCGCAGCGGCCGACAACACGAAATAACCGTGCGCGATGCGCTTGCCAAAAGGTGACTCTTTGGCTGCGATCTCGTCGAAGTGCATGTAGAAATAGTCGCCCGACAAGCCACCAAAGGCCACGATGTCGGCTTCGCCCACAGTGCGGCGGTGGGTGAGCAAGCTCTCGCCAATTTGCAAGTCTTCGAAGTGGCGACGGAAGGGGTGGACTTCGGTCTCGATCAGCTGGGCGCCGCGCATGTACTCGCCGGTGACTGCGGCGATCATGGTGGGCGAGCCTTGCAGCGCGGTGCGCTGCATCAGGTGCTTAACGGCGCGGATGCCGCCCAGCTCTTCACCACCGCCGGCGCGTCCCGGGCCGCCATGTTTGAGCTGTGGCAGCGGCGAGCCGTGACCGGTCGATTCGACCGCGGCTTCGCGGTCAAGGATGTGCAATCGGCCATGCAAGGCGGCTGCCACCGGGATCATGCGGGCAGCGATTTGCGGGTCTTTGGTGACCAGGGTGCCGACCAGACTGCCCTGCCCGCGTGCGGCCAGTTGCAGGGCTTCGTCGATGCCGTCGTAAGGCATAAGCGTGCTGACCGGGCCAAAGGCTTCAACGTCGTGCACGCTGTCGGTGTGCAAAGGCTTTTGGCACAGCAGCAGCGTGGGCTGGAAGAAAGCACCGCCCTCCACGCCCTGCCCCACCGGGCTGAAACCGGCACCGCCGCCAAACACCAGCTCGGCGCTTTGGCGCAGCAAGGCCACGCGCTCGGCCACGTCGGATTGCTGGGCGTGTGAGGCCAAAGCGCCCATCTTCACACCCTCGACCGACGGATCGCCCACCACCACTTTGGACAAGCGGGCCTTGAGCTTTTCGGCCACAGCATCGAGGTGCTGGCGCGGCACGATGGCGCGGCGGATCGCCGTGCACTTCTGGCCCGCCTTGACCGTCATCTCGCGGGCGACTTCTTTGACGAACAAATCAAACTCTTCGTCGTCGGGCGACACATCGGGCGCGAGGATGGCGCAGTTGAGCGAGTCGGCTTCGGCGTTGAAGGGGATGCTGTGTTTGACCACATTAGGGTGCACACGCAGCATGGCGGCGGTGTCGGCCGAGCCGGTGAAGGTGACCACGTCCTGACCGTTCAGACGGTCCAGCAGGTCACCCGTGGAGCCGATCACCAACTGGAGCGAACCGGCAGGCAATATGCCCGATTGCTCGACCAGGCGCACCATGGCTTCGGTCAGGTAACTGGTGGACGAAGCGGGTTTGCCGATGCAAGGCATGCCCGCCAAAAAGCTGGGCGCGAACTTTTCGAGCAGGCCCCAAATGGGAAAGTTGAACGCATTGATGTGCACCGCAATGCCGCCGCGCGGCACCAGGATGTGCGTGCCCGCAAAGCCGCCTTTTTTGCCCAGCGGGAAAGCCGGGCCTTCGTGGATCAGGTTGCCGCTGGGCAGCTCGTTGCTGCCCATGCCAGCGTACGCAAACAAAGTGCCTGCACCGCCTTCAATGTCCACCCAGCTGTCGGCGCGCGTGGCACCCGTGTGGGCCGAGATGGCGTACAGCTGCTCTTTGTGCTCTGCCAGGTACTTGGCCAGGGCTTTCAGGCGCTGGGCGCGCTCCTGAAAATCGAGCTGGAGCAAATTGGGCAGGCCCACGGTGCGGGCATGGTGCACCGCATCGCCAAAATCAATCGCCTCGGCGTGGGTTTGGTAAACCGTTTGGCCGTTGAGGGCGCTGCGCAGGTTTTGAGCGCCTTGCTGGCCAATCCATTGGCCACCGATGAAACTTTGCAGGACTTGGGACATGTGTGTTCTTTCCTTGAGGAGATCAAAATCTGGTGGGTTGGCAAGCCAGACAGACATCTGCGCGTTAACCAACCGGGCGGTCGGTTAATTTTAGTCGCATTGTCAGGGGCAGCGGAACCCGATGGCAGGCTGGTCTAACTGGCATTTAATAAGTATACTTATCGAATGACTGTTTTCGCTTCTTCTGTCCCCACACAAGGAACAACCATGAGCCCCTCGAACAACACCCTTCCCGTCATCGTCGCAGGCGGTGGCATTGGCGGCCTGGCAGCCGCCCTCGCCCTGGTGCGTCAAGGCTTTCAAGTCACCGTGCTGGAACAAGCCCCCGAGATCGGCGAGATCGGCGCGGGCATCCAAATTGGACCGAACGGTTTTCATGCGTTTGACGCTTTGGGCGTCGGTGACAAGGCCAGGGGCCGCGCCGTCTACACCGACTTCATGGTGATGCACGACGCGATCGACGAGTACCAGGTCGGCAAGATCCCCACCGACGAGAAATTTCGCCAACGCTTTGGCAACCCTTATGCCGTGATCCACCGCGCCGATGTGCATTTGTCCTTGCTCGAAGCGGCGCAAGAAACCGGGCAGGTGCAATTTCACACCAGCACCCGTGTGGTCCGCATTGAGCAAGACGACCACAGCGTGACCGTGTGGGACCCAAACGGCAAAGCGTTCAAGGGCTGCGCCTTGATCGGGGCCGATGGCGTCAAGTCGGTGGTGCGGGAGCAGTTTGTGGGCGACCCGGCCCGCGTCACAGGCCATGTGGTCTACCGCGCCGTGGTCGACAAAAAAGACTTTCCGCAAGACCTGCAATGGAACGCGGCCGCCATTTGGGTTGGGCCCAACTGCCACCTGGTGCACTACCCCTTGCGTGGGGGCGAACAGTACAACGTGGTGGTCACCTTCCACAGCCGCGAGCCAGAAGAATGGGGTGTCAAAGACGGCAGCAAAGAAGAAGTGCAAAGCTACTTTCAGGGCATCTGCCCCAAGGCCCGCCAGTTGATCGACCTGCCCAAGACCTGGAAACGCTGGGCCACCGCCGACCGCGAGCCCATTGGCCAGTGGACCTATGGCCGCGTAACACTGCTGGGCGATGCCGCGCACCCCACCACCCAGTACATGGCCCAAGGCGCTTGCATGGCCATGGAAGACGCTGTGACCCTGGGCGAGGCCCTGCGCACAAACGGCAACGACTGGCCCAAGGCACTGGACATGTACCAACGCGCCCGCGTGGCCCGCACCGCCCGCATCGTGCTCTCGAGCCGCGAGATGGGCCGCATTTACCACGCCAAAGGCGTGGAGCGCCTGGTGCGCAACGACCTGTGGCGCGGCCGCAGCCCCGAGCGCTTTTATGATGCGATGGCATGGTTGTACGGCTGGAACGTGGGCAACTGCCTCGACGCCGCACAGCACAACTGAATAGAACGGAGACACTTTCATGAACGACCTCGGCCGAATCGAAGACCTGCCCGCAGACTATGTGCAGGACCTGCGCAACGTGAACCTGGTGCCGCTTTGGCCCAGCCTGCGCGGCGTGCTGCCGCCCAAAGTGCCCAAGCGCCAAACCCAGCCCACCTGCTGGGCCTACAAGGACATCAAGCCGCTGCTGCTCAGAGCGGGCGAGCTGACCCCGATTGAAAAAGCCGAGCGCCGCGTGCTGGTGCTGGCCAACCCCGGCCATGGTCTGGACAAAATGCAGGCCTCGGCCGCCATGTATTTGGGCATGCAACTGCTCATGCCCGGTGAATGGGCCCCCAGCCACCGCCACACCCCCAACGCGGTGCGCATGGTGGTGGAAGGCGAAGGCGCCTGGACCACGGTGGACGGCGCGAAATGCCCCATGAGCCGGGGCGACTTGATCCTCACGCCCACAGGCCTGTGGCACGAACACGGCCACGACGGCACCGAGCCCGTGATCTGGCTGGATGTGCTGGACCTGCCCCTGGTCTATTACATGGAGGCCAGCTACCACATCAACGGCGACCGCCAGACCGTGGTGCCCGGCCAAGGCGACCAGCAATACGCCCGTGGCGGTGTGGTGCCAAGCCATGTGTTTGAGCGCAGCAAAAAAGCCTACCCCATGCTGCGCTACGCCTGGAAAGACGCCAAGGCCGCGCTCGAATCGCTGGCCTCTGACGATGCCGGTCTAGAGCAAGTGCAAGTGACCTACACCAACCCCGAAACCGGTGACGATGCTGAAAACATCTTGGGCTTTTACGCCCTGATGCTGCGCCCCGGCCAGACCCTGCGACTGCCAGCACGCTCCCCCGCGCAGGTCTTCCACGTCATCGAAGGCGCGGTGCAAGCGCAAATCGTGGCCAGCACCTTCACCCTGCTTGAGGCCGACACCTGCTGTGCACCGGGTTATGAAGCTGTGACGCTGACCAACCTGCAAGTGGACAAGCCTGCTTTCATCTTTATTGCCGACGAATCGCCCCTGCACCGCAAGCTGGGTGTTTACGAAAACCGCGGTTGATTTTCTTTCAATGGAACCCATGACTTCTTACCTCTTCCCCCCTCCTGCCGTCCCCTCCCTGCCCATCCGTGGCAAAACCGAGCGCTTCCCCGTCAACCGCATCTTCTGCGTAGGCCGCAACTACCATGCGCACGCCGTCGAGATGGGCCGCCCTGTCGACAAGAGCGTCGAGCAGGCGTTCTACTTCACCAAGTCGCCACAGACCTTGGTCGAAAGTGGCGCAACAGTTGATTACCCACCCCGCACCAAAAACTACCACTTCGAGATGGAGCTGGTGCTGGCCATTGGCAAAGCCGGTTTCCGCGTGAGCGAAGCCAACGCGCATGAGCTGGTTTATGGCTACGGCGCAGGCCTGGACATGACGCGCCGCGACCTGCAATTGGTGGCGCGTGACAAGGGCCGCCCGTGGGATACGGGCAAAGACATCGAGCAAGGCTCGGTCTGCTCCGAGATCGTGCCCATGCCTGGCGTCGTCATCGAGAACGGCGCGATTGCTTTGGAAGTGAATGGCCAAACCAAACAGTCGTCCAACGTGGACAAGCTGATCTGGAACATCCGCGAAATCATCGCCGACCTGTCCACCTACTACCACCTGCAACCCGGCGACCTGATCTACACCGGTACCCCGGAAGGCGTGGGCGCTGTCCTGCCGGGTGACCGCATCACGGGCCGTGTGGAAGGCGTGGCCGAACTCGCCTTGACCATCGGCGCTGCGCAATAATGGCCCCGCCAAGTGCGCAAAGCATCTGCCCCCAGTGAACAGGACACATGTCATGAAGCTCTACAATTTTTTCAGAAGCAGCACCTCGCACCGCCTGCGCATAGCGTTGAACCTCAAAGGTATCGCCACCGACTATGTCGCGGTGGACTTGCGGGTCGATGAACAACAAAACGACGACTTCAGAACGGTCAACCCCCAGCAACTGGTGCCCGCCTTGGACACCGGTGACAGGGTCATGATTCAGTCACCGGCCATCATCGAGTGGTTGGAAGAACAACACCCGACCCCCGCCCTGCTGCCTCACAATGCCGAAGACCGCGCCCATGTGCGTGCGCTGGCCGCCATCGTGGGTTGCGACATCCATCCGATCAACAACCGCCGCATTTTGCAAACCCTGCGCAAGCAGTTCGGGGCCAACGAAGAAGCCATCAACGCCTGGTGCGACACTTGGATCACCGCAGGCTTTGACGCCTACGAAGCCCTGATCGCAGCCGATTCACGGCGTGGCCGTTTCAGCTTTGGCGACACGCCCACGCTGGCCGATGTGTATTTGGTCCCGCAAGTCGAAAGCGCTCGCCGCTTCAACGTGGACCTGACGCAATGGCCACACATCATGGCGGTGGAAAAAGCCTGCATGGCGCTGGAAGCCTTTCAAAAAGCTGCACCGGGACAGCAGCCTGACGCTGGCTGAGCGAGACCCACAAGAACAAGGGCCCTTCGGGGCCCTTTTTTTGGTACTTTGGGAAGCTATTTCTGCTTTGCAGCGTTTGCAGACGTTCCCCCCATGCTAGAAAGCCTTGGTGATTTCTCCATAGCAGTCATAAAAGGGTGTCCGTCCAATCTTAGAAGCTCTTATGGAGCAACTTAAAGGATTCCGAAATCAAGCGCATGAAACGCTCCGGATTTGAATCCTTTTCTCATCCTTCTTCGGATGAGTGGGCACGGCTTACTCTCAATAAGATTACAAGCGACGACTGCGAAGTCGGGTGTACCCCAACATGGCCATCAGGGCTGCCATGAACAACATCGCCCATTCGCTCAGAGTGGGGATGGCCTGGGCTGTGCTGCTGTCCAGTGCCGGGCCCCCCGGGTCAACAATGGTGCTGTTGGCCGTCCGGTCGTGGTCACCCTCCCCGCCATCGGTCAGCGTCAGCGTCACGCTCTTGCGGTCATTGGAGAAGCTCACCCGGTTAGCTGCTAACGGGTACCACACATCGGTGGTGGGACTGCTCTGGGTCCGGCCGTATTTCATGTACACCGCGCCTACCGGGATCGCCTCCGTGTAATGGATGGTCACCGTGGCATTGCTGCCAGCAGTACCAGACGTCAGGTTGAAAGATGCCAGGCCTTGAGGGAACATGTAATTGGCAGGCGGCGGCGTTGCGGGCGAGTTGTTGGCACCTCGCGCAGGCGTAAAGTTGACACTGCTCGTGTCCAGAGCCCAGTTGTTATTGCTGTTGGAGGGCACAGACACCATGCCCGTGTTGTTGCCACCTGTTGACGTCCAGTTGGCTGCGCAAGAAGCATTCGAGCCTCCACCCGAGCCGTTGCAACTCCAGGTGAACTGGCCATTGGCCGAGGCAACAACCGAGGCCGTACCGGCGGTACAAAGGTTTGCAACAGGCACAAACGCAAAGGTTTGCGCGTTGGCGCTGCCGCATGTGCCCGCGACCGACGGTAAAACGGGCGTCACCGAGTTTGACGCTGCCGATGCTGTGCTGGTGCCTGCACTGTTGGTGGCAGTGACCGTGAAGGTGTAAGCCGTGCCATTGGTCAGGCCCGTCACAGTGATCGGGCTGGATGTACCCGTGCCGGTCAGTCCCCCGGGGTTGGAGGTGACCGTGTAGCCGGTGATGGATGCACCGCCGTTTGCGGCAGGCGCCGTGAATGCCACTGATGCCTGTGCGTTGCCTGCGGTTGCCACACCAACGGTCGGCGCTCCAGGCACTACCACGTTGACCGTAAAAGATTGGGTAACTGTAGAGGCCGCCAAGTAACTCGCATCACCAGCCTGATTGCCATTGATGGTGCAAGTGCCTGTGGTCACAAATGTAAGCGCACCAGCGCTGGTGATCGTACACACGCTTGTTGTTGAAGATGTGAACGACACAGCCAACGACGAGGTGGAAGTCGCAGTCAAGGTGGGTGTGGTGCCAAAGTTTTGTGAACCGGG
This sequence comes from uncultured Burkholderiales bacterium, assembly GCA_903932865.1. Taxonomy (GTDB): domain Bacteria; phylum Pseudomonadota; class Gammaproteobacteria; order Burkholderiales; family Burkholderiaceae_C; genus Limnohabitans_A. Next base: position 262,378 of record CAIZHQ010000014.1, on the reverse strand, counting down.
ATTTGAGAACGTGATGGTCTGCGGTTGCGAATTAACACCCGTCATCACGCGGTTGCTTCCCCAATCTGAAACAGCAACAAAAAGACCGTTGCCGTAGGAAACACTTTGCCAACTATTGTCAGGAGTGGTGTCTGTACTCCAATTGATCCCATCCGGGCTGGTCATCACACGGTTGCCTGCTCCTGAATCTGAAACAGCAACAAACAGGCCATTACCATAGGTCACGCTACGCCAAGCGTTGTTGGCTGCAGAGGCGCGAATGGTCCAGGTGACTCCGTCAGGGCTGGTCATCACACGGTTGCCTGATCCTGAATCTGAAACAGCGACAAACAGCCCGTTGCCGTAGGTCACGCTTCTCCATGGATTGTCGGCGGCAGAGGTGCGAGGAGTCCAGGTAATCCCGTCTGGGCTGGTCATCACGCGCTGGCCACTGGACCCGACAAAAATAACCGCAACAAAAAGGCCGTTGCCGTAGGTGACGCCACTAAAAACCTGCGTCGGGGCGCTCAAGGTCCAGTTGACCCCGTCCGGGCTCGTCATCACGCGGCCGCCTGACCCGCTGTAAGCAACCGCGACAAACAAACCATTACCGTAAGTAACGCCCCCCCAATTGATATTGGATGCCGCAGCGTTACCAGTCCAGTTAATCCCGTCCGGGCTGGTCATCACACGGTTGCCTGATCCTGAATCTGCAACGGCGACAAAGAGGCCGTTGCCATAGGTCACGTGACTCCAACTGCTGTCTGCTGCAGAGGTGCGAGGGGTCCAGGTAATGCCGTCTGGGCTGGTCATCACGCGGTTGCCTGTTCCATCGCGGGAGACAGCGACAAACAGGCCGTTGCCGTAGGTCGCACCAGTCCAACTGTTGTTGGCAGCAGACGTGCGACTTGTCCAAGTGAGCGCTTGAACAGCCGTCGTACACACAACCATGGTCAGCAGGACCATCAATACCCTGCAACAGGCCTTCAGCCAGTCACCCAGACCCAAACGCTTTTTCATGGCCTTTTGCCATGAAAAAAAACCCACCACCCTCTGATTTTTGAAGTTCATGATCGGCATGCAAGAAGTGAATGACTTGACAGATATTCCAAGTCATTCCATCAGGTTCAAGCCCTGAACCTTTCTGAACCTTGCGCAGGTCTCACGCCATGACGATGGCCTCGCACACCAGCTGATACCCCTTGTTGCGAACAACCTTGATGGCCGGTGAAGCCACGCCTGCTTCGGACAACTTTTTGCGCAGTCTTGTCATGTGGACTTCGAGATTGGATTTACCCTGGGCCGAAAAATTCTTGTTGACCACGTCCAGCAACCGGGTGTGCGCCAGCATCTGGCCTGGAGCCTCAAGCAAGGCCTTGAGGATCATTGCTTCTTGCTTGGTGAGTTCGACCTGCACATCGCCGCGCAACAACACCAAGCGCACAGGGTCAAAATGAATGGATCCAGCAGACGGCTGCACCCAACGTCGCGAGAAACTTTGAATGGCAGCCGACAGAAGCTCGGGCGTGGTCGGTTTGGACAAGTACACATCCGCCCCGGACATGTAGCCCTTGACCTGATCTGCCTCGCTCGTCCTGGCGGTCATCATGATGATGTAAAGACCGGGTTGTGAGCGCTTGAGGCGCTGAGCAATGCTGATGCCGTTTTCGCCCGGCAGTTGCAGGTCCAGGACCAGCAGGTCAAATTTATCCTGCAGCAACAATGTGTCCATTTCATCAGCGTGGGCTGCCCCCGCAACACGATAGCCTTGGCTTGCCACATGCTCCACCATGACTTCGCGTAGCGCCTGGTGATCTTCAACAATGAGGATTTTCATAGCGGCAAGGTGATGCTGAAGATCACCGTTTCGTCTTCATGGGCAAAGTCCACTTGCCCACCCAACAACTGCGTCAGCGCCCGCACGATGTACAAACCCAGGCCAGAGCCGGTAGTGGACTGCGCCAAATCGCTTCTATAGTACTTTTCGAAAACCCTTGCTTTGTCAGGTGCGCCTGCATGGCCAACCCTGTTCATCAGCTTCAGCAACATCTGCGGCGAAGAAGCGGGTGCCATGACCTGTAAAACCACCGGATCACCAGGCGGTGAATATTTGAGCGCGTTTTCAAGCAGGTTATTGAGAATAATTTTAAACAAGGCACCATCGGTGGAAATCGTCATGTGCGGTATGTCCGACACCTGCACACGTTCTTTGTGGTCCAGACGATCCACGCAATCCTGGACCAAGGCAAGCACGCTGTGATTTTTTTTCTCGAATGACCACCCACGTTCCAGCTTGTCGGCTTGCTGACATCGCTCGATGACCGAGTTCATGTCGTCCACCGCCTGCTCTATGCGCACCGCTGGTTGGCTCCTGCCCAGCGCATTGCGCGCCGCAAACCGGATGAGCGCCAGAGAGGTTTTCAGTTCGTGGGTGAGCATGGCCATGAACTGCGCTTGTTTTTCACGCTGGTGCTTTTCCTGCTCGGCACGCCCAGCGTGCATGGCCAGCTCGGCCAATCGTTGTTGCTCCTGGTTTCTAGCCCGAAACCTCACAATCATCAGCATGAAGATGCTCGAAATGATGGCGTGGAGCATGACCACGTAGATGCTGAATTTGGTTCCGGTTACCGCACCCAAGGAAGGCATTGAATGCAAAAAACCCGTGACAAAATTGGCCGACTGAATACCGATCAGAGCACGGCGGCTGATGACCGGCTTGTCAATCGCACGCCAAGGGATGCCCCAAATCGCGATCAAGACCAGCAGTGGTGACAACACGGCAATGGCCATCATGTTGATATTCAGCGCAAGCGCTCTGTGCCCCACCGCAAACATTAAACCAGCCAGCACAATGAACAGCAGGCAAAGCCACAGCAGCAGGTTTGCCCAAGCACGGATTTTGTACTCCTTAAAAAAGAGCGCATAAAACAATCCGACCGAAAATGTGGTGGCAATAACGCAGTAGCTGAACAGGGCGTCAACGACCTCGGGTGACAACATTCCGGGTGTCAGCAAGCGGACATAACCTAGAAACAACGACGCATGCAGCAGGGCCAGCAACTGCTTCAAAAAGAACACCCCATTGATGACTTCCCGGCTGGCCACGAAATACCCAAGACTCATCAGTAAAAAAATACCCAAAACACCCAACAGCATGGCACTGAAGATGTATTCCACCACGCTCGATTCGTACAACAGCTCATGGGGGATCGCCTCGATGTCCATGAGGTTGGTACTGGCTGTTTTCAGTCGCAACCAGTAATAAGGACTTTCGATGCGGTGGTCCACGATGAAGTTGTGACCGAGCGCCTTGATGCCGTTGTTGGCCAACGGATACCTGTCTCCCACAAGGCGCCAGGGCTCTGGACGGCCCTCGGTATACAGGCCAATTTCGTCCAGGTAAGTCGGAATGATCTTGATGGCGATCTTGCCACCTTGAAAGGTGTCGTCCACCTTGATGCGAACCCAGAAAGCGGAGTTTGAGTACCCCTCATTCAATAAATTGTGCAGAGGCACAAAATCTTTGTCCCGAACCTGCTCAAAACTCAAGGAAGCGGTTCGGTCTTCGTAAAAGGCCCTCTCCACGATCAAGTCGGCCATGGCCTGTCCTTGAAAGATGCAAAAAATAGCCATCAAGCACAAGCGCCGCATATTCAAAGTGAAGACCTCCGGTTGCCCGCACCGCCGTGCGAAAACAATGAGTTGGACTTTATCTTTTTTGCAAACCTTTCCGAACCTTTCAAATTTCAGTCGTTTTTGGCAAGGCGGAATAAAGGTCAAAGTGTCTCATTGATTAACTGTTTGGTTAAGAGGAACCAAGCTCTGCAATTCCTGTCATTGAATGACTTCTTGCCAATTTTTTGCCTTGATTTAGTCAAATACTAAGAAAGGGCGCTCACATCCTGAACCAGCCTCCCATAACCCAAATCGGCCACTTGCTTGGTCAGTGATCGAGACGTGGCTCCCCGGGCCAAGCCCGAGGATGAAAGATCAAACCGTTCCCCGGCTCAAGCCAAGGAGGACAGATCACTCAGCCAAACACCTCGGTGTCCACTTCGCTGTTGGCCTGCGCGCTGTAGCGGTTACCGGCCACCGTGCTCTGGTTGATCAGGGCATCCAGGCGTGCCAGGACGCTCGCGTCCAGTTTCACATCCACCGCAGCCAGATCGTCCAACAAGTGCGCTACCGAAGTCGTGCCGGGGATGGGGATGATGTCTTCCCCCTGGTGCAGCAGCCAGGCCAGTGCCAGCTGTGAGGGGCTGCAGCTGGCCTCTTGTGCGAGGGCATGGTAAGCGGGCAAGAGCTTCGAATTGGCCGCGTGGTTTTCGGACGTGAAGCGCGGCATGCTGCGGCGGATGTCCTTGGCATCAAAGCCAGCCACGTCCAGAGGCGCACCACACAAAAAGCCCCGGGCCACGGGGCTGAAGGCCACAAAGGCCGTGCCCAACTCGCGGCAAGCCTGAAGCACCGCGATCTCGGGGTTGCGTGTCCACAGCGAATATTCGGTTTGTACGGCCGCAATCGGGTGCACAGCGTGGGCTTTGCGCAGCGTGCTGGCCGATACCTCGGACAAGCCAATGGTCTGGATCTTGCCCTGACGCACCAGTTCACTCAAGGCGCCCACGCTGTCTTCGATGGGCACTTTTTTGTCCCAGCGGTGCAGGTAATAAAGATCAATCACCTCGGTCTGCAAACGGCGCAGCGAGTCTTCACAGGTTTTTTTGATGGTCTCGGGCCGACCATCGATCACCCTCACCTTGCTGCCGTCGCTTTGTTCCACGCCCTGCATGCCGCATTTACTGGCCAGCGTGAATTTCTGGCGATGCGGTTTCATGACTTGGCCCACCAGTTGCTCGTTGGCGCCAAAGCCATACAAGGCGGCCGTGTCGAAAAAGTTCACCCCTTGGTCGAAGGCGGCCAACAACACGCGCTCGCCCTGTTGGGGCGAAACAGGTGGGCCGTAGGCATGGCTGAGGTTCATGCAGCCCAAGCCGATGGCGCTGACGGAAAAGGAGGCGATTTGGCGGTTTTTCATGGCCATATCTTAGCCACTTCAGGCCCTCCCATACCACGACCTGACCTATCGAAACCAAGGAAAAGATCAAGGCCGAAAACCCAGAGGAGGTGCCGTCGCACTTGCGGACTGAAATTGCCAAGGAGCACCCGGACCTTCGTGAACAGGGGCTTGAGCGCTCACATCGATCAGCACCATGCGGTTTTCCTCGCCCCACTCGTCGGCAGTGGCATCAATGCGCACGAGCAAGGCGTTGCGGTGCGCTGTGGCCTTCAAACCTGCCCAGCAATGACGCCGACACTGCCCTCCCAGCACCTCTTGGTGAAATTTGGCAAAAGAAGCCCGATATGGCGCGTCCAAGAAGTCTGAAAACAGATGGTGTCGACACTTTGAGCGTTGGATGTCCAGGAGGATCGCACCCGCCAGATTGGTCTGTAACACTCGGCCCTGCGCATCGAGTGTGACAAATCCGACGGGGGCAAAGTCGTAGACATCCCTGTAGTTTTGCACATCAGCAGCGGGCCTTGGCGTTTTGTCGGTCGGCATGCCATGAGGCAGGAAAGCCAAGCCTGAATCGACAGGTTCAGGCCACTTGGCAGCTTGTCCAAGCGCGCCATTTTGCCGTCCCACTTGAGCCAGTTGTTGCAGGTAATGACGCAATTCAACCTGGCCACGCGCATGGCACTCACAGGCCATGGTGCTCAGACCATCGGGGTCTTTCAACGTGATTTTTCCCCGCTGAATGGTGATCCAGCCCGCTGCCTGAAAGCGTCCAGCCGCCTGAGTCACCGATTCGCGCCGCACGCCCAACATGTGCGCGATGGTCTCATGCGTGACGCACAACTCATGGTGGTTGGCGCCTTGTGCGTTGCTCAGCATCCAATGACTCAAGCGTTCAGACACGGCGTGGTGGCGACTGCACAAAATGCTTTGCGCCATCTGTGCGATCTGCCACTGCACATAAAGCAAGGCCAGACGATGCAAGTGTCCTTGTGTGCTGAGCTGACGCAAAAATGCATCAGCCTCCATTCGCAGTGCTTGGCCACCACACTGCACCTGGACCGTGTGCTGCATCTCCACACCGCCCAGGACCAAAGGCACACCCACCAAACCTTCTCGCCCCACCAAGGCCAACTCGGCCGATTCTCCCTCGGCCGTGTGAGAAAACCAGACGAAACTGCAATGGGTGGGGAAATAAACATGCTGCAAAGCCATGCCCGGTTGAACGATCACTTGGCCTGACGCCAGCGCCACGCGCTCCAGGTGGGGGGCCAGCGCAGCCCGCTCCGCCAGTGGCAAGGTTGCCAATATCCAGTTTTCACCGGTGTCCCATGAGGCCACCGTCCGACTTATCGATGGCTTCATGCCAAAGGCCTGCCGTCCTGTGCGGAGCACATCAAAAGGCTCAAGAAAAAGCGCCTGCAACTCTGGTCCACTGACCAGGCTGGCTGAGCAATGGGCGCTTGGGGTGATGGCCTTGGTGTTCCACATGACTGACTCCATTCATCTCGGCCACTGCAACCATTGCAGCCTTTGCCATGGACCCATGCTCGGGCTTTGCAACAGCGGGGTCGATCGATCAAAAGATCTGTTTGCATAGACCAAGGGGCCTACACCCTGCGGTTCAAACACCGATCTCCTATTGGGTGCCTCCTCGGGCTGAGCTCCAACAAAACGTGCATCGGTAACGTCAGTGTGTGCGCTCCACAACAGTTCAAAACACAAACTCCGACGACGATTAATCATCACAACCGCAAAGGTCGCCATGCCTATCCGACCGCGCATGACAAGCGCCTGTCTTGCCAACCGTTTTTGTCCTTGAACCTGTAGAAATGGAGACCCCTCATGCACACCCATTCAGAGGTGACTTTTCACCGCCAGTTGTCACCCTTTGGGCTTTTGAACGCGCCCCAAGCCCAACTCAGTCCGGGCCCCAACGCCAAGCCAGGGTCGCGCCCGCGCGTAGCCGTTCTGCACCATGGAGACATCCACATCCACATCCACAACCACACAGCCCTGCGCAACCAACTGCAAGACAGGGGTTACCACTTCGGCACCGACAACGATGGCGAACTGATTGCGCACCTGATCGATGCCGTCCACCCGGGCGATGCGCTGCAGGCCGTGCGCCGTGCCGCGGCCTTGCTACAAGGCCTGGTGGCTTTTGCCGTTCAGTTTCACGACCAAACCCATCGCCTGCTGGCCACCCGAATGGGCCCGCCAGTGGCTTTGCGCCTGCACCCAGAGCGCGTCGAACTGCTCGTACCAGCATTTCTGGCAAGCAACAGCTTGGGCAAGCCGACTGGCCTCTACCTCTTGACTGAAGGCGACATCTTAGACATCGACACCAACTTGTAGGCGGCTCAAACTGGCCTCGCACACAGCCGGGTGGTGTCTCTGCTGGGGCCCGTGGTGGTGACGCTGGCGCGGGAGTTTGTGAAAGTGGGCTGAGGGGCGGCGCGCAGCGACTCTAGTCAGGCTCTGCGACCACATTGTTGAAATTAGGGTGTCAACTTGGACAGACCTGACAGGCTCGAGGCGATAAGACCCCGTTAACATGACGCCCTTAAGCTACAAGCCCCAACCCCATCCTGCCCCCAGACATGAACGACAACACCTCCGTAGAGCCCAAACGCCAAGGCCTGTCACGCGTCTGGCACGCGTTTTTTTATTCGATCGAAGGCTTGCGGGCCGGATGGCTCGAACCTGCGTTTCGGCAAGAGGCGATTTTGGCCCTGCTGATTTTGCCGGGCGCCTGGTGGCTGGGCCAAAGTTGGGTTGAGGTGGTCTTGTTAATTGGCGTGGTCTTTGCGGTGCTGGTGGTGGAGTTGCTCAACACCGCCGTCGAGTCGGCGATTGACCGCGTGGGGCCGGAGTGGCATGCCTTGTCCAAACGGTCCAAGGACATGGGCAGTGCCGCCGTGTTGCTGAGCCTGCTGCTGTGTGGCGGCGTCTGGCTGACGGCGCTGTGGCGGTGGTGGGCAGCCTAAGATTTTGGGTTTACGGGGAACGTGCAGCGCAACCCGCAAAAACATCCAGCTCAGATTGCTGCAAGCGGGTCTTGACCTGGGCCAGCGTCAAGACCGAATGGAACAGGTGGTCGTGCGACATCGGCGCAGATACCTGTTTTTTCCAGCAATGGGCATCCCATTTCAGCTGTGACTGCAGCGGCTTGGACAACCACAGCACCATGGGCACATGGGTTTGCTCTTTGGGCGCCATCATGTAAGGCATGCCATGCAGGTACAGGCCCTTTTCACCCAACGATTCGCCATGGTCTGAGACGTACAGCATGACCGCAGGGCGTGGCTGGCTCTTGAGCCAGCGCACAGTTTGTGCCAAGAAGTGGTCGGTGTAGCGCACCGCGTTGTCGTACGCGTTGAGGATCTCCTGCGCCGGACAGTCTTGCAGCACGTTGCTGCGGCATTCGGGCTGGTAGACCTTCATGTTGTTCGGTGTGCGGTTGTAATAGGCTGGGCCGTGGTTGCCCATCTGGTGCATCACGACCACCGTGCCCGCTGGAGCTGGGCCTGCGCCTCTGTCTTTTTCCAGCTGGGCCAGGCGCTCGGGCAAAACGCGCAGCATGATCTCGTCAAAGCATTCGCCATCCGGGCACAGTGCTGGGTCTTTCAACGCCAAGGTGTTGGTGTTGGGCACGCGGTCGCACAAGCCTTTGCAGCCCGACTGGTTGTCCAACCACAGCACCTGCATACCCGCGCGTTGCAACACATCGAGTAAATTTTCGTAAGGGATGTCGTTTTTGCCATAAGCCTCGCGCCCCAAATGAGAAAACATGCACGGCACTGAGACTTGGGTGCTGGTGCCGCAGGAACTGACGTTGGCAAAGTAGGCCAACTCGCCACTGCTCTGCAGTTGCCGCAGTTGCGGTGTGGTGTCACGCGCGTAACCGGCCAGACCGAAGTTGGCTGCGCGCGCGGTCTCGCCCACCACCAGCACGATCAGCGGGGGCTTGTGGCCAGCCAAGGTTGCGGGTGCAAAAACAGCGTCTTGTCCGATGGGCTGCAAAGGCTGGCGGACCTGAGCGGTCTGCCCGATCACCAAGCGTGCGCTGGCATAGAGGGTGTTGAAGGGGTTGAGCATGTAGCGCATGGATTTTTGGTTGCGCATGGTGGAGGCCAAATCCTGAAACGAGGCCCAGACCACCACCAGCAAAACCAGCGCAGCCAAAGCGGCCAGGCCCATTTGACGCCCCACCAAGCGCCGGGCGGGCAGCTTTTGCACCGGCTGACGCCACCACCACCAGCCCGGCAGCACCACGCCCAGTGCCAGCACTGCCACCATGGACCACGACAACAAATCCCGCACCTCGCGCACATCGGTCTGCAAGGTGTTGGCCATCATGGTGGGGTCAATGACGACGCCGTAGGTGATCATGAAATAACTGTTGGCCGCGGCCACCATGAGGAGCAGCACCCCTGCGGGCTTGCGCCAGCGAGGCCAGACCAGCAGGCTGAGCAGTACGGTGATGGCCGACAGCACGATGAGCGCAAAACCCACCAAGCCCAGCCAGGTGCGCAGGCTGTGGTGATCGGTCAAGGCCCACATGGCACGCCAAAGGGGCAGGTTGCCCAAGGTGCTCAGCCACAAAGCCAGCACCAGCAAGAGGCTCAAGGGTTGCCAAGGGCGGCGAACGATCGCATCAGCAGGGGCAAGATCGGGAGAAGTAGGGGTCATGGGCAACGGATGGCAAAGCTATAGCCGCCATTCTCGAAACCCAGTCTTATCGCAACATTAAGCTTTACCCGACAGGTGGCCCGTGGCGGGCCAGACCAACGCAAAACGCTTGCCAAAAGGTGCAGCACCCGCATCGCGCAGCAACTGCGCCCCCTGGCTTTGGGCAATGCGCTCGACCAAGGTCAAGCCAATGCCCAGGCCCGTGTCAGCTTCCGGTGCACGGCCGGCGTTGAAGTCACCGCCATCGTCGCTGACCGATAGCGTCACCTGGCCTGTGGCATCGAGGGCCACGCGCACCTCGACGTAGGTGCCCGTGGGGTTGTGGCGCAAAGCGTTGTCCACCAGGTTGCGCAAGGCCAGCTCCAGCAAGGTGGCCTGCCCGGGCAATGTCAGGGCTTGCTCGGGTGCTTCCAGCGCGATGTCCTGGCCCAACTCGTGGGCCAGCGGCGCCTGCTCAGACACCACACGCAGGGCCAAGGCGCAAAGGTCTACTGGCTCAGAGAGGTCTGCGGACAGGCTTTGGGCCCTGGCCAAGTCCAACAGTTGCGACAGGATGCGCCCGGCACGCAAAGCGCCCTGCTCCACCGCCTGCAAGGCCTGGGCTTGTTCGGCAGCCGGGCCGTGTCGTGCCAGCCGGGCCTGCAGCACCAGCGAGGTCAAAGGGGTGCGCAGCTCGTGGGCCACGTCGGCGGCAAAGCGCCGCTCCCGCCCAATCTGGGCCTGCAGGCGAAGCACCAAAGCGTTGATGGACTGGACCGTCACGCCCAGTTCCCGATAAGGCTGTTGCGGCACCAGGGTTTGGCCTGAATCAACATCAAGTGCCTCGATCTTGCCCGACAAACGCTGTAAAGGCAGCAGGCCGCGACGAATGGCCGAGGCCAGCATCAGCGCCACCAAAGGCAAGAACACCAGTGCAGGCAGCAGGATGTGCTCAGAAATGTCGGCGGCCAGCGCTTCACGCCGTGCCGGGTCCATGAACACGGCCACGCGGCGCACAGAGCCACCACCCGTCGACTCACCCACGTACACGCGCCAATCCTGGGAGACGCCCTGCATCGTCAAGCCCAGCGTCTGATGGCCCAGCGCCAGTTTCGTTGGCAATTGGGCATGTACACCGTGCGAATCCCAGACCAGGCGTGCGTCCTGCCAGACGAGCACATGAAACTCAGGCGCGTAGGCGCTGGGCGGATGCTGTGCCAAGGCTTTGGGCAGCGCATCCTGTGGGGCCGCAAGGGGTTTGGACGCATCAGGCTTGGACAAGGGCATGTTCAGCGCCTCACTCAAAGGGGCGTCCAGGGGCTGGCTGAGCAGCAGTTGCGCGGCCGACACCAGCAGGCCGTCGCTGATTTCTTCGGCCTCGTGGTAGCCGGTGGAATAAGCCAATCCGGCCAGCAAAAACCACAACGCAACCACACCTCCCAGCGCCCAGGCCCACAGGTAACGCCACAACGAGCGGGGTTGGGGTTTGCCAGGATCAACCTGCGTTGGGGTCGCTTGTTCCATCAAGCCCCTCCTTGGGGTTCTGGTACCGGCACAAAATAACCCACGCCGCGCACCGTCTTGACCAGACCATCGCCCAGTTTGCGGCGCAGGTGGTGCATATGCACTTCCAGGGCATTGCTGTCCAGCACCTCGTCAAAACCATAGAGCGCCTGCTCCAGCCGCTGGCGCGACAGCACCTGCCCGCTGCCCCGCAACAGTGCCAGCAGCAAAGCAAATTCCTTGGCCCGCAGCGCCACGGACTCACCGTTGCGCAAAACGGTGTGGCCCGCCGGGTCGACCACCAGATCGCCGTGGCGCAGCAGCGGCGAGGCGCGGCCTTCACTGCGGCGCAAGGCCACGCGCATGCGGGCCAGCAGTTCCTCGGGCTCGAAGGGCTTGACCACGTAGTCGTCGGCCCCCTCGTCCAGCCCAGCCACCCGGTCGGGCAAGGCATCGCGGGCGGTCATGATCAACACCGGCATCACGCTGCCCGAGCGGCGCACCTGGCGCAGCCAGTCCAGGCCATCGCCGTCGGGCAGGCCAAGGTCCAGCAACACCAGGTCAAAGGGCTCCACGCGCAATGCTGCCGAAGCCAGTGCCAGCGTGGACGTCACGTCCACCGCATAGCCGCTGGCCTTCAATGTCGCGGCCAGGCCGGTGGCAATGCCCGCGTCGTCTTCCACAATCAATACCCGCATCGTTCCAGTTCCATTGGCTTGAGTGGTCATTTGTTGAAGCTCGATTGTCTCAGGTGTGGTGTTCATGGCACACACCTTGTCACAGCGACTTTAAGCCTGGCTTAACCCGGGCAGCATTTAATCTGACCATGCAGAAATCAGACATGCGAATCCCCACCCAGCACCACATGAGCGGGATGCACAGTACCCACCAACACCCTCATGCGATCGCCAGCCTTTGGCTCTGGGGCACGTTGCTGGTAATGACCTTGGCCTGGGATGGATGGGGTGCAGACCTCAAAGCCGTGAGCTGGCTGGCAGGCCCGCAGGGTTTTGCTTGGCGAGACCATTGGTGGTTAAGCCAAGTCATGCACGAGGGGGCCAAACAAGTGGCCGTGCTGATTTACCTGGGGGTGTTGGCGATGACCGTTTGGCCACAGGGTATTTGGCGGCAACTGCAACGCCGTCAACGGTGGGAGATCGCTGCGGGGATCACCCTCAGCTTGTTGGTGGTGACCACCATCAAACGCATCAGTCTGACCAGCTGCCCTTGGGAATTACAAGCCTTTGGGGGGGTGGCCAGCTATGTGTCGCACTGGTCGTGGGGGGTCAGCGATGGCGGCGCTGGTTCGTGTTTTCCGGGCGGGCACGCCTCGAGTGCTTTTGCCTTCATCGCCCTGAGCTTGCCGTGGTTGACCTCAAATGACACCGACCAGCAACGAATGGGACAGGCCATGACCGGGGTGATTGTGCTGAGCGGGTTGGCCCTCGGGCTGTCGCAGACCCTCAGAGGGGCCCACTACCCCAGCCACACAGCTTGGACCGCCTTGGTCTGCGCGGCCACGGCCTGGGCCAACCATGGTTTGTTTGCGTGGTGGCGCATCAGGCGCGCACTGTCAATCAATCGCTAAAGGTCCGCAAGTCAAGCCCTGTACCGTGTCCATTCAGGCAGCGGCGCGGCTTTGTGAAGCACGTCCTGGTGCAACCAAGTGGCGCTCTTGCGGGCCCGCTCGGCTACGGTGTCCAGCGGCAGTTGCTGGTAGTCGTCGTTGAAGACCTCAAAGCTGTAGTCACCCCGGTAGCCGATACGGTCCAGGCGCAGCACCAGATCGGCCAGTTGTTCGCTGTGCACGCCCTCGCCGGGGAACACGCGGAAAGTGCGGGCCGTGGTCATGCGTTCTTCAAAAGTCGGGGTTTCTTGCCACATGAAGTCGGACAACTGCACCAAAAAGATTTTGGACGGATCCAGTTCTTCAATCTCGTCCAAGGAAGTTTTGGCGGCGAAGATGTGGAACGAGTCGATGCACAGCCCCAAGTTGGGGCAGTCGGCGCGGCAGACCACGTCCCAGCTGGTGGTGAATTCGTTGACGGTGCGGCCCCAGGACAGCGCTTCGTAAGCGATCTGGATGCCCAGCGGCACCGCCAACATGGCGAGTTTTTTCAGGTCGGCGGCGATGGCGTCGAGGTCTTGCGTGGCGTGGCGAGAAGTGGACGAACACGCCAACAAGACTTTGCTGCCTGTAGCCGCGCACATTTGGAGCATGGATTTGGCGATGTCGAGCTTGTAGCTGTGCAGGTGTCCTGACAGGCCCTCAAAATCGCGCAGCACCTGAAAGCCTGTGGGCCGCATCCCGCTGGCCTGCACCGCCGCCACAGCGGCTTGCACCCCACCCGAGTGCGTGACCAAATCGCGCGCCATCAACATCACCTGAGAAAAGCCTGCGCCCTTCATGGCGGCCAGCTTGGCCTCCAGGGTGCCCGACATGGTGATGGTGTCCATGCCGAAACCGTCGAGCATGCCCATGCGCGGCCTCACTGGTGAACCAGTTCAAAAGCGACCGAGCCCAGCGTGGCACGGGTGAGCGCACCCCGGTCTTCAGGGTGCAGCTGGGTCGACTCGACAAACTCCACAGCACGCGCCTTGAGCGCGGCCACCGCCTGACCCACATCGGGCACGCCAAAGCCAATGCGCTGCAAGCACTCGGGGCTGTCGTCTGCGTCCATCCAGGGCTCAGGTTCCACCAGTTGCCACAAAAAGCTGCCGCAAGGGCTTTTCATCAGCTTGCCCTTGGGCAAGATGCCAAAGCGCTCTTCGTCCGGGATGCTGCTGAAGTCAAACATGTGTTCGTAATAGGTTTGCCAATCGGCGCTGCGGGCGGCACCGATGTACTGCACCACGCCAAAGTAGCGCATACCTGCCAGCGCTGGAGGTTTGGGGTCCACGGTGGGAATGGGCTTGAAGTCGATGTCGTAGATCGAGAACTCTTGCCAGCGGTCTACAAAGTAAAAGCGGCTGCCGCCAGGGCCGTGGATGGCGGGGATGTGCAGTTCCATGGCCTGCGCGTGACTGTCCACGTTCCATGCACCCAAATCCAGGCACCGGGTGTGCGCTTTCAGCGCGTCTTGCACCCGAAAGGCCACGGCCGAGATCGCGGGCTGGCCGTCGACCGTGCCGCTCACGCGGGCATCGTCCGGGCTGGCGTTGACCACCAGGTTCATGCTGCCCTGGCGGTACAGCGTCACCTCGCGCGAGCGGTGACGCGCCACCGGGCGAAAACCCATGTTTTCGAGCACCTGACCCAAAGCCTGCGGGCGGCTGGTGGCGTATTCGATGAACTCAATGCCCGAGATGCCCAAACGGTTGGGCATGTCCGGCACGGCTTCGCGGTCCACTTTGTTCAAGCTCATCTCAAGGCTCCAGTCGGGTGTTCAATAAATCAGCTTCGCCACACGCCGCAGCTCTTCAGCTGTGGTTGTGGGCAATCCAAAAAATTCAAGGTAGGCAGGGATTTGCTCGTACAACATGTCGGTACCTACCTGAGTGCGGCAGCCGCGCGCTTGGGCTGCCGCCAAAAACGCGGTGTTCTCGGCGCGCATGACCACCTCGCCCACGAAAGCGTCGGGCGACAGGCGCGACACATCCAGGGGCAGCGGATCCCCATCGTTCATGCCCATGGGCGTCGCGTTGACGACCAGATCGTGCCCCGCTGGATCGTTCGATCCGGTACGAACCGCGATTTTAGGGTGGTTGTCCTTGAGCCGCTTGGCCAATGCTTCGCAGCAGCCATTGTTCACGTCGAACAAACTGATGGACGCAATGCCCGCACCCGCCAAAGATGCCGCAATCGCGCAGCCCACACCGCCTGTGCCCACCACCAACACACGTTTGCCGGTCAGGTCAAAACCCTTGCGCTGCACACCGCGCACAAAACCGGCACCGTCGAACATGTCACCCACCAAGCGGCCATCGGCCAGGCGCTTGACCGCGTTACAGGCTCCGGCCACGCGCACGGTGGCGGTCACTTCATCGAGTAAACCCACCGTGCTGACCTTGTGCGGCATGGTGACCAACGCCCCCCGGATGTTTTCCAGCTTGAACACTGACTTCAAAAACTGTGGATAGTTCTCTGGTTTGCAACCCATGGGTACCACCACCGCGTTGATGCCCGCCTCGTTGAAATACGGGTTGTAAATCATCGGAGACTTGAAAGTGTGCGTGGGGTAACCAATGTGAGCGATGAGTTCGGTGTGGCCGTTGATCATGGGCTAAAGGGGAAGAAACCCGCAGGGTCAAAGCCTGCGGGTTAAAGGAATCAGGAAATGCCCCCTGACTGCAGGCGGCAGGCCCGCGACAGCGCCGGACTGAAGCAGGCTCGTCTCTAGCAGGCCACGGCGCGCGCCGTGGCCCCGGGGCTTATTTGCGCAGCTTGGCCAACTCGGCTTGCAGTTCGGCCACGGTGGCGGCAATCGCCTCGCCGTGCTTGGCAATGACAGGCTTCATCTTGTCGCGCAAGATGGCCACTTCGGCAGGTGGCAAGCTGGTCACTTGCATGCCGTTTTTCTTCAGATTCTCCAGCAAGCTGGCTTCCTGCGCGCGCGCTTGGGTGCGCTGGAACTTCGAAGACTCGGCAGCCGCGTCGCTCAAAATTTTCTTTTCAGCGGTCGACAAGGTGTCCCAGAACTTCTTGCTGATGACGATCGACTGGGGGTTGTACTGGTGACCGGTCAAAGCCATGTGCTTTTGCACTTCGAACAGCTTGGCACCGTTGATGGTGGCCACCGGGTTTTCCTGGCCGTCCACTGCTTTTTGTTCCAGCGCAGCGTACAACTCTGGGAATGGCAGTGGTGTGGGGTTGGCACCCAGCGCTTTGACCCAATCCACGTTGATCGGGTTGGGGATCACGCGCAGCTTCAGGCCTTCGATGTCCGACACTTTGTTGATGGCGCGGCGGCCGTTGGTCACATGGCGAAAGCCCAGCTCGTAGTAGCCCAGACCCACCAAGCCTTTTTCTTCCAGCTTGGCATGCATCTTCTTACCAAAGGCACCGTCCACCACGGCGTCGGCTTCCTGACCACTGGCAAACATGAAGGGAAAATCAAACACCGAAAAGTCGCGAACTTGAGAAGCAAAGATGCCCGAGTTCATGGAAGCCATCTCCAAGGTGCCGCCTTGAATGGCCGACACGTTGGCCTGGTCGCTGCCCAAAGCGCCAGCGGGGAACACGTTGACCTTGAGCTTGCCGCCAGAATTCTTCTCGACGATTTCCTTGAACTTTTCCATGCCCTGAATGATGGGGTGACCCGCCGCATTCTGGTTGGCGAACTTGATGGTTCTGTCTTGCGCCGAAGCCACGCCCATGGCGGCCAGCGCCACGGTGGCGATCAAGGACTTGATGAATACACGTTTCATGAGCTGTCTCCAAAATAAAGTGAATCGGACGTACGCTTGTGATCAATTGGCTTGTCGTCTGGCGTACCCGGTCAGACGACAAACCGGAAATTCAATAGAACCAGCGGGCCGGCACCATGACCAATCCTGGAAAAGCCACCATCGCAAACATGATGGTGAACTGGGCGATCATGAAAGGCATCACACCCCGGGTCACCTCGTCCATGCTGATTTTTCCGACACCCGCTACCGCGTTGAGCACCGTGCCCACGGGCGGTGTGATCAGGCCAATGGCGCAGTTGATGATGAACAACACGCCGAAATAAACCGGATCGATGCCTGCCGCCTTGACCACCGGCATGAGTACCGGGGTCAAAAGCAAAATGGTGGGCGTCATGTCGAGCGCGGTGCCCACCACAATGATGATCACCATGATGGTGAACATGAGCAAACGGGGGCTGTCCAGCAACGGCTGCAGAAACTCGATCAACTGAGCGGGCAAATTGGCCACCGTGATCAACCAAGCCGACACCATGGCCGCGGCCACCAAAAACATCACGATCGCGCTGGTTTTGGCCGAACTCACAAACAAGGGGTACAGATCTTTCAGACCCAATTCGCGGTAAACGAAGGTCGAGATGATCAAGGCATACACCGCTGCGACCACCGCTGCTTCGGTAGGTGTGAACACCCCGAACTTCAGGCCAAAGACCACAATGAGCGGCATCACCAGAGCCCAGGTGGCCTCGCGCATGGCCACCATGATTTCGCTCATCGATTTGCGCGGCGGCACCTGCACCATTTCACGCCGCGCCAACCACCACCAAGTCACCCAGAGCGAAGCGCCCAGCATGATGCCCGGCACGATGCCGGCCATGAAGAGTTTGGAGATGGACACGTTGCCCGCCACGCCAAAGATCACAAAGCCAATGCTGGGCGGAATCACCGGGGCGATGATGCCGGCTGAGGCAATCAAACCCGCCGAGCGGGCCCGGTCATGGCCTGCCGCCACCATCATGGGCAAGAGCAAGGCTGAGAGTGCCGCCGCATCGGCCACCGCCGAGCCCGACAGCGCCGCCATGATCACGGCGGCCATGATGGTCACATAACCCAGGCCGCCTTTGATGTGGCCCACGCAGGCCATCGCAAAGTTCACGATGCGGCGCGACAAACCGCCCGCATTCATGATCTCGCCGGCCAGCATGAAAAACGGCACGGCCAGCAATGGGAAACTGTTGGCGCCTTCGAGCAGGTTTTGCGCGAGGATCTGGGCATCGAACATGTTCAGGTGCCACATCAAGGCCACGCCGCAAATCAACAGCGAAAACGCAATCGGGATGCCAATGGCCATGGCCCCGAGGAGAGAGGAAATAAAAATAGCGATCGTCATGTCAGTCCCTTGTGCCCTCAGGCTTTGCCACTGCCGCCATGGGGAGACTCTTCGGATTCCTGAACCATGACCAGGTCTTCATCGCGCACTTGGCCGGTGAACAAACGAAACAACTCGGTCAGCAAGATCAGGCCACCCAACACCGCGAAAACCACCCCGGGGGCATACACCCAGGCCATGGACACTTCCATCACCGCGCTGGTGCTGCCCAGGTTGATCACGGTCTGCTGGTAAGCCCCTTTGAACAACAACCCGCAGATGTACAGCATGGCCAGATAAGACAATGCGAGGCAAAACCTCTTGCCTGCAGGACCCAATTTGCCCACCAACATGTCGGTGCCGAGATGACCATGCTCCTTCAAGGCGATGACGGCACCCATGAACGTCATCCAGACGAACAACCAGCGTGACAACTCTTCTGACAAGGTGATGCCCGAGTTGAAGCCATAGCGCATGACCACATTGCCAAACACCAGCACCACCATCACGGCCAAGCACAGGGCAATGACGACGTTCAGGACTTTGCAAAACCCGTCAATGAATTTTTGAACCACCACGCAACTCCGGAAAAGGACATTCGATAATGTACGAACTGGTTAGTTTTTATGGGATAAGTGTTTACCCTTATTTCTTGGTGGCATTGGGATTTAACTGCTATGCCGAAATCGAATGGCTGACAAAGCGCAGGATCAACTCGACCACATGCACCCTTTTGAGGGTGTTGGCTTTGTCCTGGCTGGCGCGGTCCTGAAAAATCAGGCCAAAAGTGTGGCGGTTGGAGACGTTGAAAAACGTGAACGCCGAAATCGCCGAGTGAATGTCCACCGGGTCCAGCCCAGAGCGGAACACGCCTTGCGCTACTCCCCGGTCGTACACCGCTTTGACCGAGGCAATGGCGTTGGTGTTCAGGGCCTGAATGCTCTGGCTTTGCCTCAGATAGTCACCGCGCTGGATGTTCTCGTTCATCACCAGACGGATAAAGTCTTCGTTGTTGCGGTGGTGGTCGTAAGTGAACTCCACCAGCTTTTGCAGAGCGTCCAAAGGCGCCAAGTCGTCCAACTGCAGATCGGATTCAATGGCCCGCATGCGCCGGTAAGCCTCCTCCAGCACCGCCAGGTACAGCCCGTCCTTGCTGCCGAAGTAGTAATAGATCATCCGCTTGCTGGTGCGCGTGGCCGCGGCAATGGCGTCGATGCGCGCGCCCGTCAGGCCCTTGTCGGCGAACTCGTGCGTCGCCACGGTCAGAATCTCAGCCATGGTGCGGGCGGGGTCGTTGGTGCGGCTGGTGCCGCTGGGTGTCACTTGCAGCGCGTCTTCAGAATGTACCGTATGGTTCATTATTCGAAGTATAGACCGCCAGCAGGCCGCTGCACCCCACAGGCTTAGGCCTCTGTATTGACCTCATCTTCTGGCAACGCTTTGTCAATTTTTTCCATGTTGGCCAGCAATTTCATAAAGTAGTGCAAGGTGTGCGCCATGTCGCCAATCGACAAGTCCTGCAGCGCCTGCTCGTCATGAGCCTTGATTTTGGGCTGAGCCAGATCCATCCAGACATGGCGACCTGTATCGGTCATCACCACCAAGCGCGAACGTCGATCGCGCCCATCAGTGCTCATCTGAATGTGCCCGTCACGCGTCATCCATGTGATCAGGCCTGAGAGGTTTTGTCGGCTGACCATGAGGTAGCGAGCCAGTTCGCCCACCCCCATGCCTTGTGAGGCCTCGGGTCGCGACAAGGCCCCCAGCATCGCCCACTGCTGCGTGGTCAGTCCCTCATCCTGCACCGCCCTGCTGCCTGTTTTGTGCAACATATTGGCGCATTGATACAACTTGAAAAAATACGGTTGGCCAGTTCCATTCGAAACGTTCAAATCAGCACGCCGCATGTGCAGCAACTTCAAACTCACGGTCCAATCAGGGGAGGAGGCTCAGAAATGTGTCTGAACATCAATGCCCATTTGTGCCAAAGACTTGGCACGGTAAGCCTTGGGGGTCATGCCGATGTGCTTGCGAAAGAAACGGCTGAAGTAAGCGTCGTCCTCAAAGCCGAGTTCGGAGGCCAGTTGTTTGATGGGCAAAGCGGTGTAGACCAGTTCGCGTTGCGCTTCCTGAATCAATCGGTCATTCATGACCTGCAGGCTCGATTTGCCCAAGACCTCACGACACAGGCGCGAAAGTTGCCCCACCGTCACGCCGACCTGGTTGGCGTAGGTTTGCAAGGAATGCTCAGTGCGGAAATTTTTATCGATCAAGCTGCGGAATTTTTCGATTTGCCGCGCCTTGCGCGAGATGCTGTAATGGGTTTGGGTGAGCGTCTGATCGGACAATTTGCAAATGCGGTGCACTTGCACCATCAGGGCCAACAACAAAGACGTCCCCGCGGCCACCTGACCTTCAGCCGGTGTGTGCGACTCTTGCTCCAGCGCCAAAAACAAGGGCATGAGCTGGTCGATGTAACGCATCTCCGACTGCAAGGAGAGCAAACGCGGGGTGCGTATGGTGTCCAGCAAAGGCGGCATCATCAACGCCGCCGCCGATTCCAGCGCCTTTTGCATGGCCGTGACCACCGGGCCATTGGTGTCTTGGGAAAACCGGAACCCGTGCACATGACCTGCCGGGATCAACATCACGCAGGGCGAATGCAGTGTTTGCTGAACATGCTCAATCTGCACATCCACATGCCCCTCTGTGAGGTAAAGCACCTGGATGAACGAATCGTGTCGATGGGGATGGATCAGCCAGTTGTACAAGGTCGATCGCTGCGGAATCCATTCGAAATTGAATGCCGCCGATTCTTCATGCCGGCTCGAATCGCCATACAAATCGTAATTCGGGATAACCCTAGAAACCGTCATTTCTACGCTCCAATTCGCACGAATTGTCCTGCTACTCGATCGAATCGTCAAAAATTTTCTCGACGCTCATTCCAACAATGCTTGGTAGAAAACAGAAACAAAGGACATGAACATGAATGGAGACATAAGCTGGCTTGAGTTGGACGACCGCATGTGTGTGGTCACCGGCGCCGCCAGCGGCATCGGCGCGTCGGTCGCTGAACGTTTAACGCAAGTGGGGGCGCGCGTGGTGCTGCTTGATCGCGATGCACAGGGTTTGAGACGCATGCAAGATCAGCTGCAAGCGAAGGGCGCGAAGACCTTGGCAGTGACTTGTGACATCAGCGATGAGGCCAGCGTGCAGACCGCCGCAGAAAAAGTCCAGTCCACATGGGGCACCGCCTATGCGCTGATCAACAACGCGGGACAGCTGCGTTCTGGCGGTTTGGCCGATGTGAGCCTGGACGATTGGAACGCCGTGCTGGCGGTCAACCTGACCGGTTATATGCTGTGCTCCCGCGCATTCGGTGCGGCCATGCGCGACGCCGGTGAAGGCGGCATCGTCAACGTGGCGTCCATCTCAGGACTGTTTCCACAAAGCAACAGCGGTGCCTACAGCGCCAGCAAAGCCGGCGTGCTGCAGATGTCGCGTCAGATGGCCGTCGAATGGGGTCCGCAAGGCGTGCGCAGCAACGCGATTTGCCCCGGCATGATCCGCACCGCGTTGTCGGCCAAGTTTTACGAAGAGCCTGGCTTTGAAGCCAAGCGTTCAGCCGTCACGGCCAGCCGCCGCATCGGCGAGCCGCAAGACATCGCCGATGTGGCGATTTTTCTAGCCAGTCCACGCTCGGGCTACGTCAACGGTGCCGAGCTCGTTGTCGATGGCGGCATGTCCTGCATGTTGATGGACATGGTGCCGCGTCCTGGCTACAACCAAACCGCTTGAGGAGATAAGGATGACAAGCCATTTCGAATGTGATTTGCTGGTGGTGGGCTCTGGAGCAGCAGGTTTGTCTTGCGCGATCACGGCCAAAAAACGCGGCCTGGATGTGCTGGTCATCGAGAAAGAACCCGTATTCGGCGGCACCACCGCCCTGTCGGGTGGCGTGCTCTGGATCCCCCTGAACGCGCATGGCCGCAAGCAAAACCCACAAGATACGCTGGACGCGGTGCGCACCTACATGATGCAAGAGACCGGCGCGTATTACGACGAAGCGGCGGTGGCGGCCTTTTTGGATCAAGGCCCCAAGATGGTGGACTTCCTCGAGCGCGAGACCGCGATGCAGTTCATCCCCACGCTCTACCCGGACTACCACCCCGATGTGCCTGGCGGCGCTGCCATTGGCCGCTCCATCCTGGCCAAGCCTTATGACATCCGGGGTCTGGGCAAAGACATGCCGCGCTTAAAGCCACCGCTCAAGACCATCACCTTCATCGGCATGATGTTCAACTCCTCCAATGCGGACCTCAAGCATTTTTTCCAGTTCACCAAATCACTGACGTCCTTTGTGTACGTGGCCAAACGGTTGGTCAACCACATCAAGGAACTGGCGCTGTACCAACGCGCCATCAACGTGACCAGTGGCAATGCGCTGGCCGCACGTCTGGCCCAATCGACGCTGGACTTGGGTATTCCCATCCTGACCTCGACACCGGCCAAGCGGGTGTTGACCGAGAATGGCCAAGTGGTCGGCATGCTGGTCGGCGGCGAAGGTGGTGACCGCGAAATCCGCGCACGCCATGGCGTGGTTCTCGCTTGCGGTGGATTTCCGCAAGACGTGCAGCGCATCGCCAAGGCTTATCCACACCTGCAAAGTGGCGGGGAACACCTCTCCCCTACCCCCGAAACCAACACAGGCGATGGCGTGCGCATCGCCGAGACCGTCGGCGCCGATGTGGACTTGCGCTTGAAGGATGCAGCCGCCTGGATGCCGGTGTCCAAAGTGCCATTTGGAAATGGCGAATTTGGTGTCTTTCCCCACTTGCTGGACCGCTACAAACCCGGCGTGATTGGCGTTCTGCGCAACGGCAAGCGCTTCACGAATGAATCAAACTCGTATCACGATGTGGGCGTGGCCATGATCGAGGCCTGCAAGGGTCAAAAGGAAACCGTGATGTGGCTGGTCTGTGACAAGACCACCTTGGGCAAATACGGGCTGGGCTTTGTCAAACCCGCGCCCATGCCTTTTGGCAAATACATCCGCAATGGTTACCTCTTTGAGGGCAAGACATTGGCCGATCTGGCACAGGTCACCGGCATCGATGCGGCCGGCCTGGAAGCCACCGTGCACGAATACAACACCGGTGCCGTCAAAGGTGTGGACGAACAACACGCCCGCGGCACCACCGCCTTCAACCGTTATCTGGCCGACCCCAACCACCAACCCAACCCCTGTGTGGCACCGGTTGAAAGAGGTCCGTTCTATGCGGTCAAACTGTTGATGGGCGACCTCGGCAGCTTCGATGGCATCCAGACCAGCGTGGTGGGTGAAGTCAAGAAAAGCGATGGCTCGGTGATCCCTGGTCTGTACGCTGTCGGCAATGACCGTGCCAGCATCATGGGCGGCAACTACCCGGCCGCAGGCATCACACACGGCCCCAACATGGTGTTCGCCTTTGTGACGGCCAACCACATCGCGGACAAGGTGGGTGCCTGAAATGAACACGCTCATCAAGCCGGTAAGGAGCGCAGCATGAGCGGCGCACCTGTGGCCATCGTCACCGGCGCGGCCGATGGCATTGGCTGGGCCACGGCACAGCAGCTGGCCCATGCGGGATGGACCGTGGCCTTGTTCGATTTGAACGGTGCGCGCGCTAGAACGTGCGCAGACCCTGGGTGTCCAACACTCGGGCTGGTCCTGCGATGTGACCGATGCGGAAGCGGTGCAAACGCGTGTGAGCGATGTGGTGGCACGCCATGGCCGCATCGATGGACTGGTCAACAACGCCGGGATCGCCGATCAGACCGCCCCGACCTTGCAGCAAGGCATCGTCGCTTTTGACAAGGTGTTGTCGGTGCATTTGCGGGGTGTGTTTCTCATGTCCCAACAGGTGATCGCGCAGATGACCCAGCAGCCGCGTGATGCACGCGGCATCCGAGGCGCCATCGTGAACATCGGCTCCATCGCCAGCTTTGGCGGCATTCCCGGTCGCAATGCTTACTGCGCGGCCAAGGCTGGCGTGCTCGGCATGACCCGGGCTCTGGCCAGCGAATGGGCGCGCCGTGGCATACGCGTGAACGCCGTGGCACCCGGTTATGTGAAGACCGCCTTGGTGGCCAACCTGGTCGAGCGCGGCGCCATCGATGCCCAGGCGATTGCACGCCGAACCCCCATGGGGCGCATGGCCGCCCCCGAAGAAATTGCCCAAGTGATCGCCTTTTTGGCCTCACCCCTTGCCAGTTACATCACGGGCGCAGTGTTGCCGGTGGACGGTGGCTGGACAGCACTGGGGGCGCCCGAGGCGGCGCTGGGCCCGTTTGAAGAAGATTAAAAAAGGAGACAACACAGATGGTGACGATCAATTTTTTCAATGACCTGGTTGACGGCGCATTGCTCATCGTGTTGTGCTCGGGCCTGGTCGGCTTTTTTACCCGAGAGAAAAAATGCATACTTTAGTCACTGGCGCGACTGGGGGAATTGGCCGAGGCATCTGCGAGGTGCTGGCCTCGCAGACGACACAAGAACTGAAGCTGACTGTGGCCAGCACACAAAACGGCGAACGTCTGTCGGCCTTGCTTCAGGCCCTGCGTGACATGGGCGTACAGGCACATGGTGTGGTGGGCGATGTGACCCGCCCCGAAGATGCAATGCGAATGGTGCAAGAGGCCCTGATGGTCCATGGCGATCTGGACGCCTTGGTCTGCGTGGCGGGCGCATCAGGGCCTGGCAAATTGGCCGAATTGTCGGTCGAGCAATGGGACTTGACCTTCAACCTCAACACACGCTCGGTGTTCCTGATGGCACAAGCGGCATACCCATCGCTCAAGCGCACAAGCGGCAGCATCACCGCCATTGCTTCCATGTCGGGCTTGCATCCGCATCCGGGCTATGGCGCTTACTCGCCGGCCAAAGCAGCACTGATCATGCTTTGTCGTCAATTGGCGCAAGAGTGGGGGCCAGAAGGCATTCGAACCAATACCGTATGCCCGGGCATGGTCCGAACCCCGCTGACCGAGGCGGTCTACCAAAACACCGACACCAAAGCGCGGCGCGAAGCCCTGGTTCCGATGGGGCGCATCGGCCGACCCGATGACATTGGACAAGCCGTGCATTACCTGATCAGCGCCCATGCAAGTTACATCAATGGTCAAAACCTCGTGGTCGACGGTGGCGTGGCCGACCACATGATGACCATGATCCCGGGACGCCCCGGCAAACCACCCGTGAAAGATTGACATGAATCCAACTTATCTCTCGCAATCGTTTGGCCTGCAAGGTCGCACCGCTTTGATCACCGGCTCGGCCAGAGGCATTGGCTTGGCCATCGCCACGGCACTGGGACACGCCGGAGCGCGTGTGCTGATCAATGACCTGAACACGCAAGCCGCAGACGATGCCGTGCACAGCCTGCAAGCACAAGGCATTGAAGTGCGTGCAGCCTGCTTTGATGTCGCTGATATGGCAGCTGTTCAGATAGCCGCAAAAGAGCTGGACACCGCGGGCTGGATGGTCGACATCTTGGTGAGCAATGCGGGCAACCAAAATCGCAAAGCCCTCGTTGAGATGAGCCGGCAAGAGTGGCAACAGATCCAGGACGTGCATGTGGGCGGTGCGTTCAACTGCTCTCGCGTATTTTTGCCCGGTATGTGCGCACGGGGTTTTGGCCGGGTCGTCATGACCTCGTCGGTTTCGGGCCAGTCCACCATGCCGCTCATTGGCGCTTACTCCACAGCCAAGGCTGCTTTGGGGGCCATGGCCCGCGCCATCGCTGTGGAGTACGGTGCCAGCGGTATCACGGCCAATGCGATTGCGCCCGGCTTTGTCCGTACCGAATTCACAGTGGGTCTGCAGCAGCGCGAAGGTTTTGAGGATTTCTTGCGCCAAGAAGTGCCACAAGCTCGTTGGGCCACGCCAGAAGACATCGCCCCTGTCGTCTTGTTTCTGGTGTCCCCTGCAGCGGGGTATGTGAATGGCCAGACGCTGGCGATCGATGGCGGCTTGCTGGCCCAGATGTGAAACTCTCAAAAGCGAAACACGCGAAGCTTCAGAGGTGACAGGACTGGCGCTTGGTACATTCCATACTTGCAAGCAATCACTTGGAGCAAGCATGAAAAAAATCGGCATGATCGGCATTGGCATGATGGGCCATGGCATCGCGAGCAACTTGCTCAAGCACGGGCAAAGCCTGTCGGTGCTCGAACACCCAGGCAACCAGCCGCTGGACGCCCTGCTGGCCGCTGGCGCACGCACCTGCACCACGCCCCAGGCCCTGGCCGCACAGTCGGATGTGATCATCCTGTGCGTGACGGGCACGCCACAGGTTGAGGCGGTGTTGCTGGGCGAAGACGGTGTCTTGAAGGGCATGCGCCCGGGCACCATCGTCATCGACTGCTCGACTGCCGTGCCCTCCTCCACCGAAAAAGTGGCGGCCACAGTCATCGCCCAGGGCGGGCAGTTTCTCGATTCGCCCATGACGCGCACCCCCAAAGAAGCGGCCGAAGGCCGCCTGAACTTGTTGGTGGGTGGCGATGTGGCCTTGTTTGAACGCTGCAAACCCATCCTGGCCTGCTTTGCAGAAAACATCGTGCACACTGGCCCGATTGGTTCGGGCCACCGCATGAAGCTGTTGCACAACTATGTGTCGCTGGGCACCGTGACCTTGTTGGCCGAAGCCGCAGCTTGCGCGCAGCTGTCGGGTGTGAAGGCACAAACCTTTGTGGACGTGCTAGCCATGGGCGGCGGCTGGGGCGCGGCGCTCGAACGGCTCAAACCCACTCTGACGTCTGGTGACACCTCGGGCCTGCGGTTCAGCATGAGCAACGCGCTCAAAGACTTGAGCTATTACAACCAGATGGCCATCGACACCCACGCCGACCACACCGTGGCTCAAGCGGTCAAAAATACGCTGGAGACCGCTTGTAAGGAAGGCGACCCGAATGCGCTGGTGCCTGAGTTGGTGGCGCTGCTGGTCAAGCGTCCAAAGGCCTGACCCTGGATGACCGTCGCGCCAGAACCACTGGATTCGCGTGATTGGATTGCATGTCTGAAAAAAGGTCTTCACATCATTGAGGCCTTTGACGCTGCTCACCCGCGCCTGAGTGCCACCGAAAAGGGCGAACGCTGCGGTATGACGGTCTTCAAGTCATTGGCTGGTCCTTGCAAGACAAGTCTGCAGACCGATCAGTTCAGTCCGCGAAGACGCTTCCACCATTGCGTTTGGCTGACCAAGGTGAACACAACTGCCGCCAGGATGATTGCTGAAAGAGGCGTAGTGAAAAACTCGGTGACAAACAACCACCCATCGTTGTTGGTGGCCATCATGGCTTGGCGGTAACTGCGGTCCATCATCGGGCCCAAAATCATGCCAAGAATAACGGGACCCACTTGGAAGCCGTACATCTTCAGGAAGTACCCCAACACACCGAAGCCCAACATCCAGTACACATCGACCGGGTTGTTATTGATGGCATAGGCCCCCACCGCCGACAAGACCAAAATCAAGGGCAACAAAACGGGCTTGGGGGTCTCCACAATCTTGGCAAAAATCTTAATTCCAGTGAGGCCAAAGATCAGCAAGAAAATATTCGCCAATGTGAGCGATCCCACCACAAACCAGAACAAGTGAGGGGTCTCGATCATCAGCATCGGACCGGGTTTGAGGCCATGAATGTAAAGCGCGCCAATGATCACAGCAGTCACGGCATCTCCCGGGATACCCAGTGTCATCATCGGAATATAAGCACCACCGACAGCCGCGTTATTGGCCGACTCAGGTGCCACCAGGCCTTCATAGGCCCCTTCGCCAAAGGGTCGTGAAGGATTTTTGACCGTGCGCTTGGCATGGTCGTAGGCCATCAAAGCGGCAATATCACCGCCCGCACCAGGCAAAGCACCCACCACCACGCCAATCCCAGATGTTCGTGTGGCCAGTGGCAGGTATTTTTTCAGCAAGCCCCATGAAGGGATGATTTTGCTCACGTTTTGCTTGACCGCTTTGATTTTCAACTCATGGATTTGCGCAATCACTTCGGCCACACCAAAGAAACCAATCATGGCGGCCACATAAGAAATGCCCGCCGACATTTGAAGGCTACCAAAAGTCAGGCGATTTTCACCGGTCATTGGGTCCAGGCCCACACAAGCAATGAGCGCGCCCAAGGCGCCTGCAAAAATACCCTTTGACAGCGACTGTCCAGACAAGCTGCCCACCAGCAAAATGCCCCACAAGGCCAACAAAAGATACTCGCGTGGACCAAACATCAAGGCCAAATCAGCCACGGCAGGCGCTGCGATAGCCAAGGCCAAAATACCAATGAACCCTCCATAGACCGACACCACCGTGGTCAAACCAATGGCCTGCCCTGCTTCGCCACGTTTGGCCAAGGGATAGCCATCCAAACCTGTGGCAATGGCAGCAGGCGCGCCAGGAATGTTCAACAAAATTGCACTTCGAGAGCCGCCGTACACACCCCCCAGATAAATGCCCGAAATCAGCGCCAGCGCTTCGTTGATGTCCCACTTGAAAGTGAATGAAATCAAAATGGACACGGCCATGGTGACCGACAACCCCGGAATGGCACCGATGTAAATACCTGCAAAAGTTCCTGCTGCCGTCAGCAGCAACATTTTCACGTCCAGCCAGGACATGAAGAAATAACCCAAAGATTCCATCATTTCAACCACTCCGGTGTGTAGGGTCCCAACAAAGAGCCTGCAGGTAACACCACAGAAAACGCCGTTTGAAAAACAATGAAAATACAAAAAAGGACCAAGGCACTGACCCAAAGATTGACAACAGTCTTCTTGCTGCCCAGAACCTGCATTGACATCAGAAGAAACGCGTAGGATGAAACCAAAAATCCCGTCACTTCCAGCGCCAACATGTAACCCACAATCAGTGCTACAAACAAAATTAGCTTCACGGGCGCCAACTGAATCACAAACTGTTGAAACACCGTTTGATGGGTATCGGCACTTGGTGAAGCCTTCCATGCCTGGCGCAAACTCATCAGGCCAGTGACCAGCATCAAGCCAGCGCAGAACATTGGGAAGACGCCAGGTGAAGAAATAGAATCAAATTTGGAAATGCGAAAGGATGACCAGAGCATGAATGCACTGAACGCCACAACCAGTGCCATGAAACTCAATTCGCCCGGCAGTCGCGGAGGGTTGGTGCTCATGATAAATAATCCTAAAACAAAAATGCCCTTAACGGACTCAGTGAAGCAGGCACATCAGGCCACCACAAAGGGGCGCCAGATGTGCCTATCTGCATCAAGGTTTGGGGATGCCTAAGGTGGCTGGGTCTACTTTGGCGGCACCCGCACCTTGGTACAACCAAGCGGTGGTGGACTGGAACTTCTTGATGAACCGTTCGGCCTCAGCTCCACTGATGTTGAGCATGGTGGTGCCGCGTCCTGTCATCATGTCGCGGTATTGGGGGTTCTCACCGGCCTTCTTGAACGCGGCCACCAACTTGGCCTTGACATCTTCAGGTGTCTCTTTTCGCACAAAGACGCCGTACCACGAGCCCCAAGGCAAGAACTTGGTGATGTTCTTGAGTGACGGCGCATCTGTCACGGGTGCAATCCCCTGAAAAGACTTGCTGTCCACCACACCCAGCGCTTTCAGACGACCAGCCTTGATGTGTTCAATGGCAGGGCCTGAAGCGATGAATCCGATGTCAACGTGCCCCCCTGAAAGGGCGGCAATCGCAGGACCTTCTCCGTCAAAGGGCACTTTGATGGTTTCAAATTTGGTCAACGTGGTGACCATGGCGTTCATGGTGAAAGGCACAGTACCTTGTCCAGCAAGGTACTGCTTAACCTTGTTGGGGTTGGCCTGCACATGGCTGATCAAATCCTGAGTGGTGTTCCAAGGCGCATTGGGACGTGCCACCAACAAAATGGTGTTGGCCACTGCAGCGATGTTGATCGGGGTGAATTTATCGTAATCAAAATCGGCCACACCCATCACACGGAACAGAGCTTGTGGCTCGGCACCCATCAAAATGGTGTAACCATCTGCAGGCTGTTGCAACACAAAGTTTGCGCCAATCACACCAGCGGCACCGGGTTTGTTTTGCAGCACGATTTTTCGGCCCAGTGCTTCTTCTGCATAGGGCGCATAGCCGCGCATGGCCACATCGGTACCGCCACCTGCGCCCCACTGGATCACTGCAGTCACATCACGGGCAGGATAGGCTTGAGCCATGGCTTGACCACCCACGGTGACAGCAGTGACGGCCAGCAAGGCAGCGCTCAGAAATTGTCGTTTCTTCAAGTTCATTTTGTCTCCATCAAGTTTCATAAAAAAGACTCAAGTCCAATCACCCGGACTCATGGGTTTCACGCTTGTGCAGAACCCTCAGGTCAATGCACTTTTAAAGGGCCCATCCATATTTCGATCCATACAAACCCTAAAAAAAGTACGGTTCACCTATTAGAAACCGTTCGACAAACGAACGCATCAAGGGTAAACGCTGATCTATTCAGAGGCCTCAATCCAGAGGTCTTGCAACCGTCAAATTTTGACAACGCCCATGCCACTGGGACACGACGAGTCACACCATGAACAGGACATTTCGTGCTCTTGCTCATGAGGCGTCTGCCAGTGCATTTTTCACAGCCAGGCTGGCAAAAACCAAAGCCGGGCCAATGGTGATACCGGGCGCTGGGTAGACACCGCCCATGATGGAATTCATGTCATTGCCCACCGCGTACAAACCGGCGATGGATTGGCCTTGTGCGTTGAGCACCTGGGCATGTTCATTGGTCTGCAAGCCTTGCGCTGCGCCAATGTCACCTGGGTAGAGCTTGACGGCGTAATAGGGGCCTTGGCTGATGTCGCCCAAGTTGGCGTTAAGGCCACCGGCGGCGGCATCGCCGATGTTCTGCTGGTAGGCCGTCACGCCGCGCTGGAACTGGGTGTCCACCCCCGCTCGCGCGAAGGCATTGTTATTGGCAACCGATTGGGCCAAACCGTCTGCCGAAATACACAGCTTGTCCGCCAACTCTTGCACGCTGTTGCCTTCGGTCAGGTAACCATCGGCCAAGAAAGGTGCCAAGCCTTTGCCACCCGGTCGCACCATGCCCATGCCGTATTGGCGCAGGGCTTTGGCATCGGCTATCAAATAAGCGGGCACGGCTTTTTGGGCCGCTTGCATACCCAGCGCAAACAGATGGTAAGAAGTGCTTTCATTCACAAAGCGCTCACCCGCCTGGTTGACGGTGATCATGCCGGGCTTGGCGCGGTCCATCACGAAATGCGGAAACACCGCAGTGCTGCCATCGGAACGCTTGCGCAAAGACACCGGTGCCCAGAAAGCGGGGCTTTGTGCGCCCTGACCTTCCACAGCACCTAAGCCACGTGCCAAGGCCAATGCCTCGCCAGTGTGGCCAGGTGGAGCGGGACACCACTCAGCAGGAATACCGGGCAATTTTTCTGCACGCAAAACCGGGTCGCGGTTGAAACCGCCACTGGCCAACACCACACCTTTTTTGGCGAGCACGCGGGCGTTGCCGGTGGCGCTGCTCAGTCGCACCGCCACCACTCGGCCGCTTACATCGCGCTCCAACGAATCCACCGAAGTTTGCAGCGCCAGGGTGACCTTGTTGTGTTTAGACAAGGAATGCAACAAACGCCCCACCAAGGCATTGCCCATCACCAGGCGGGTGCCGCGCGCATGGCGCAGGCGGTCACCCAAATGGCGCAACACGATGCGAACCGAATGCTTGAGCGAGACCCAGGACTTCGTCATGGCCAGCAAATGGTTGATGTCAGTGCGGTCCACCATCATGCCGCTCAGCACGGTAAATTCTGGGATGGGTGGGCGCAACAGTGGGAACAAGTCCCCCAACAAACGGCCATCAAACGGCACCGGCTCCAGTGCCCGACCGTTCAAGGTCGAGCCGGGCAAATCGCTGATGTAGTCCGGGTGCTTGGGGTAAGGCCGGAACTTCACCGAGGACTGCGCTTCCATTTTGGCCACTGCATCGGGACCGTTCTTCAGGAAGGCGTCTCGCAAAGCCGCAGGCGCTTGTGTGCCCACAGCATGGTTCAGGTAAGTCGTCACATCGGCCAAGGTGTCGCTCGGGTTGACTTGGGCCGCGTGGTGCGTGCCCGGCACCCAAGTGGTTCCGGCGGACCAGGCGGTGGTGCCGCCGACCCTTTCGGTGCGTTCGACCACCAGCACTTTGGCGCCATCCAAGGCGGCAAACAGCGCCGCCGTCAAGCCCGCGCCGCCCGCACCGATGACCACCAAGTCAAACTCGGTGCCGTCTTGCAAGCCCTCCAGACCGTTCCTCAGAACTTGCATCTCATTTCCGCATCAAAAATTCGACCATCAGGTCTTTGACTTGGGCAAACATCTCTGTACCCGTCAGGGTGTTGCAACCCATTGCACGGGCTGCGGCAATCATCGGAGGCACAGCGGGCGCGGTGATCACGCAACCGACAAACATGTCCGGTTTGAACTTCGAAGCATCAATCGGGTGCGGATCGCCCTCTTTCATGCCGATCGGCGTGGCGTTGATGGCGATGTCAAAGCCTGTCGGGTCGCTGCTGCCTGCGACCACGCTGCACTGGCCCAGCGAGGCCAGGCGCTGCATCAAGGCATCGCGGCGCGCCGTGTCTTGGTCATGGATGGCCAGTTCGCGCAAACCGCCTGTTGCCAGTGAATACGCGATGGCCGAACCGGCACCGCCTGCGCCCACCAACAAGGCTTTGTGGCCCGCAAGCTTGAGGCCTTTCAAAGCCAAGGCCTGCACATAGGCTTGGCCATCAAACATGTCGCCATGCCAAGAGCCATCGGCATTGCGGCGCAAGGTGTTGATGGATTTCAAAAACGCGCCGCGCTCAGAAGTGGTGGCGCACAAGTCAAAGTAAGCAAACTTGTGCGGCACCGTCACGATGATGCCGTCCACGTTTTTGCTCAAGGACACGCCCGCAGTCCACGCCGCCAGATCGGCCGACGCCACATGGGCCGGGATACACAAGGCGTTCAGCCCCGCATCCTGAAAAGACTGGCTCACGCCCGCAGGCGATTTGACCTGGGCAATCGGATCGCCGACGATGAAATGGATGCGCGAAGCACCGTCCAGAGTCAAGGGCTTATTCGTGTTCATGGCCGCGATGATACATAAAAACGGAATTAAATTCCATTTTTGAATTTATTTCCGAAAATCAATATACTTGCGCCATTGACCCCCCTTGCCAACCTGCAAAGCCCCATGCAAAAGTTCCCTCTGGCCGTGATTGGCGCTGGCGTGATTGGCCGGACGCACATCGAGCGCATCCTGAAAACACCCGAGTTCGCTCTGGTGGGCGTGGCCGAGCCGGGCGAGGCCGGGCGCCAGTGGTGCGCCGAACAGAACATCCCCGTTTTTGAAAACCACCAAAGTTTGCTGGAAGCCACCCGCCCTCAGGGCGTGGTGATCGCCACCCCCAATGCCGCGCATGTGGAGGTGGCGGCCGACTGCATGGCAAGCGACACCGCGGTACTGATTGAAAAGCCGGTGACCGACACGCTGGCCGCCGCCGAGCTGCTGATCCAGCTCGAACAAGACACCGGCGTGCCGGTGCTGGTGGGTCACCACCGCCGACACAACCCGATTTTGCAAAGGGCTCGCCAAATCGTGGCGGACGGACGCTTGGGCCAGGTGCTCAGCGCCAACGTCATGGCCAACTTTTATAAACCCTCTGCATACTTTGATGTGGCCTGGCGTCGCCAAGCCGGCGGGGGACCGGTGCTGATCAACCTGATCCACGACATCGACATGCTGGTGTTTTTGCTCGGCGACGTGCGCGCGGTGCATGGCTGCCTGTCCAGCGCCGTGCGGGGTTTTGAAGTAGAAGACACCGGTACGGCCCTGTTCGAATTTGCATCGGGCACGCAAGCCGTGATGACGGTATCAGACACGACAGTGTCTCCCTGGTGCTGGGATTTTTGTGCGGGCGAGCAAAGCCAATACCCGCGTCAAAACGTGCAGTCGCACTTTTTGTCGGGCACGCAAGGCTCGCTGTCACTGCCCGATCTGGCGCTGTGGCGCTACGAGGGCGAGCGCCACTGGCACCACGAAATGATGCGCGAGCAAAGTCGGGTACACGAGGTCGACGTGTACGTGCAACAGCTGCGTCATTTCCGCGCTGTGGCAGAGCGGCGCGAACAGCCAATCTGCTCGGCCCTGGACGGATGGCGCACCCTGCAAGCCACTTTGGCCTTGCTGCAGGCGGCCCGCAACGGTCAACGTCAAACCTGCCCGACCTTCACGTCATCTGGGAAACACACATGAGCGGCGTCCTGGAAAGAACCCTGGGCATTCTCGAGTTGCTCTCGCAATACGGTGAAGGACTGGAGCTCGCTGCCATTGCCGATCGGCTCGATATTCCCCGCAGCGGCACGCACCGCTTGCTGACCGACTTGGTACGCCTGGGCTATGTGCGCCAGACACGCGGCCACGGCGACTACCTGCTGACCACCAAGCTGGTGTCCATGGGGCTGAGCTACCTCAGCAACAGCGGCATCGTCGACATTGCACAACCGCTGCTCAACCGCTTGGCCGAGGTTTCGGGCGAGCTGGTTCGCCTGTCGGTGGTGGATGGCGAACGCCTGACTTGGGTGGCCCGTGCCCAAGGTGCTCGCCAAGGTCTGCGCTACGACCCCGACATGGGCAGCGATGCCCGCTTGTCCTGCTCGTCGTCAGGCTGGGCCTTGCTCTCTACGCTCAGTGATGACACGGCCCTGGCGCTGGTGGCCAAACAAGGCTTGGGCTCAGCTGAACAATTCGGCCCCGCTGCCCCGACCAGCTTGCAAGCCGTGATGGACGCCGTGACCCAAACCCGCGCGCGAGGCTACAGCATGACGACCGACACCTACAGCATTGGTTTGTCGGCCATGTCAGCGCCTGTGCGCTTTGCCGGTCAGCCCGCATTTGGCGTGCTGACGATTGCAGGCCCCACGGTGCGCTTCACGCCCGAAAAAATGCAAGCCCTCGCGCCCGAACTGATCAACATCGCGCAACAGTTGGCCGCGTCCAGCGGTGCATCGCCCTTTTTCAGCCTGACCGCGGAGGTCGGCAACGCAGCACCCACCGATGGGCGCAAGCCGATTTACGCGCTCTGATCCCAGCGGATTGACCATGCCTTCGAGCTTGACATCTGAGAACAGCTGCGACTTGCTGGTGATCGGCTCTGGGGCCGGCGCCCTGTCTGCGGCGGTGACTGCGGCCCACCTGAGTCTCAAAGTCATCGTGGTCGAGAAAGATCCCCATTACGGCGGCACCACCGCCTGGTCGGGCGGCTGGATGTGGGTGCCGCGCAACCCGCTGGCCGTCGAAGCGGGTCAGCTGGAGCGGATTGAAAAACCGCTGTCGTACCTGCGCCGCGAGCTGGGCGAGAAGTTCGACGAGTCACGGGCGCTGGCCTTCCTGACGAACGGCCCGCGCATGGTCGAGTTTTTCAGAAAGAACACCGCACTGCAGTTCATCGACGGCAATGCGATTCCCGACTTTCATGGCCACACCATCGATGCGGCCACCGGTGGCCGCTCGATCTGCGCAGCGCCGTTTGACGCCCGCCAGTTGGGCGCGTGCCTGCACGACCTCAAACCACCTTTGCACGAAACCACGCTGTGGGGCATGGGCATCGCCTCGGGTGCGGAGCTGCGCCACTTTTTGAATGCGCTGCGCAAGCCAGCTTCGCTCTGGTACGTCACCAAACTGCTGCTGCGCCACGGACGTGACCTGTTGGTGCACGGCCGTGGCACGCGACTGGTCAATGGCAATGCCTTGATTGGCGGACTGGCCAAGTCAGCGCTGGACCTTGGGGTGGACATCCGCGTGAACAGCCCAGCCGTGCGTTTACTGCAAAACGGAGGGGGTGTCACAGGCGCTGTGGTCCAAATGCCTCAGGGAAAAGTCAGCATCCACGCCCGCTGCGGCGTGGTGCTGGCCACAGGCGGCTTTCCGCACGACCCCGCCCGCAAACAACAACTGCTGCCCCACGCGCCCACCGGTCACGAACACTGGTCGGCAGGCAACCCCGGTAACACCGGCGACGGCCTGCGCCTGGGCGAATCCGCAGGCGGCGTGGTGGCAGGCGATTTGGTGCAAGCCGCAGCGCTGGCCCCCGTGTCGTTGGTGCCTCGCGAGGATGGCAGCGTGGCGCACTTTCCGCACCTGATCGAGCGCGCCAAGCCCGGGCTGATTGCCGTCACGGCGCAAGGCCAGCGCTTTGCCAACGAGGCCAACTCGTACCACGACTTCATGCAGGACCTGCTGGCCGCGACACCCACCGGTCAGCCACCCGTGGCCTGGTTGGTCTGCGACCACGACTTCATCCGCTTCTTCGGCCTGGGTGCGGTCAAACCGGCGCCCATGCCGCTCGGCCCCTGGCTGAAGAATGCTTACCTGAAACGCGGACAGTCTCTGGCTGAACTGGCACAGGCCTGTGGCATCGATGCGCAGGCCCTGCAAGCCACCGTGCAGCGCTACAACGCCCAGGCGCAGGACGGCAAAGACCGTGACTTTGGCAAAGGCGAAACGCCCTACAACCGCATCCAGGGTGATGCGATCAACGCCACACGATACGGACTGCGCAACCCCTGCATGGGCCCCATCGAGCGTGGCCCTTTTTATGCCGTCAAAGTCGTCATGGGCAGCTTGGGCACTTTTGCCGGTTTGCGCGTGAACGACCACGCGCAAGTCACCAACGCCCAAGGCCGGGCCATTGCAGGTCTGTATGCCGGGGGCAATGACCTGAGCAGCATGATGGGCGGCCACTACCCAGCCGGCGGCATCACACTCGGCCCGGCCATGACTTTTGGCTTCATTGCCGCGCACCACGCAGCTGGCCGCGACCCAGCCGCCACCTGCGAATACCCGATCACAACAACTTCAACCGACACCTCGAAAGAAAACACCATGCACTACGAACTCGCCACCATGACCCTGCCCTTTGGTACCGCTGGCCTAGCCGCCACGAATGTGCAGGCCTTTGCCACAGCCCCCGAAGCGCAAGGCGAATTACTGGGCTGCTGGTTCACCGACATTGGCGTGCTCAACCAGATGATCGTGTTGCGCGGCTTTACCACGCGCGACGCCTTGCAGGCCGAGCGCGATCGCACCCAACAAAGCACCAACCCCTTTGGATGTGGGGAGATTTATCAAACGCTGGAGCAGCACAGCTACAAAGGCTTCCCCTGGATGAAACCCGTGCGACCCAGCGCCGAATCCGGCATCACAGGCCCGGTCTATGAAATCCGCACTTACGGCATCAAGACTGGCGGCGTGCAACCCACCATCGACCTGTGGGAACAATACGTGCCCGCACGCGACAAGCTCTCGCCTTGCGTGATCGCGATGGTGGCAATCGACGGCCCACTGCGCTTCACCAACATCTGGGCCTACGACAGCCTGAACGCCCGCAGCCAGATCCGTGGCGAGTCGGTGGCCCAAGGCATCTGGCCGCCCAAAGGCGGCCCAGCGCAACTGACCACAAACATGGTCTCGACCATCGCCATGCCCACGGCTGTCTCACCTTTGAAATAAACCGCCATGTCACGCATCTACTCCCTCGCCTACCTCGGCTCGCACCGCTGCTCGCCCGCCGAAGCTATCAGCGTCGCGGCGCAGACCGGCTACCACTTTGTGGGCCTGCGCCTGTGGCCCAACGCCCCCGGCGCACAACAGCAACACCTGTTGAACCAGCCAGAGGCCCTGCGCGAAACCTTGGCTGCACAACGCGACACCGGCGTGGGCGTGTTCGATCTGGAAATCATCCGCATCGGCGAGCAGTTCGACCCGCACACCTGGGATGCACTGTACGACGCAGGCGCGGCTCTGAAGGCCAAGGCCATATTGGTGGCCGGAGACGACACCAACGAAACGCGCCTGACAGAGAACTACGCCCGACTGTGCGAGGTGATGAAGCCTTTTGGCATGACGGCCGATTTGGAGTTCATGCCCTGGACAGCGGTGAAAGACGCCAAGTCGGCGCTGCGCATCATGCAAAACGCAAGCATGCCCGCCAACGCGGGCATCCTGGTCGATGCCCTGCACTTTGGGCGCTCCACCACCTCACTCGAAGACATCCGCGCCATCCCGCGTGAGTTGCTTCACTACGCGCAAATTTGCGATGCAGTGGGCGGTTTGAACTTCACGATCGAACAAATGATCCACACCGCCCGTTGCGAACGCCTTTTGCCTGGCGACGGCACGATTGACTTGCAAGGCCTGTTTGCCGCCCTGCCCTCGGACTTGCCGATCAGCGTCGAAGTGGTGAACCTCGGCCGTGAAGCCCTCACCTCGGAGCAAGACTGGGCCGCCGAATGCCTGGCCAAGAGCCGCCCCTTCACCGAATAAATTTCAAACACAGGACATCACATGGATTTTTCCCTCAATGAAGAACAAAAAATGATGATCGAAACGGTGAGACGTTTCATCGCCGAAGAACTGCAGCCCCTCGAAGACGAAGTCGAGGAGACAGGTTTTCTGGACAAGCTCAAAGCCCAGGCCATCCACGACAAAGCCAAGGCGCTGGGCCTCTACGGCATGAACATGCCCGCAGAGCTGGGCGGTGGCGGCCTGTCTAACATGGACCGTATTCTGTGCGAAGAGCAGTTTGGCCACACGACTGACATCCTGATTCGCCGTGCTTTTGGCAACGTGTACGAGCCGCTTCTGCATTGCAAGGGTGAGCAAGTGGAACGCTGGCTCAAACCTGCTGTGGCCGGCACACGCACCTGCGCCATCACAATCACCGAGTCAGGTGCAGGCTCGGACGCCGCAGGTATTAAAACCAACGCAAAGAAAAACGACAAAGGCTGGGTGCTCAACGGCACCAAACACTTCATCAGCGATGGCGAGTGGAGTGACTTCTTTTTGGTGTCGGCCAAGACCGGTGAAAAAGAAATCAGTATGTTCATGGTCGACAAAGGCTTGGCCGGTTTCACCGTGGGCAAGGACCAGAAGATGATGGGCCTGCGCGGTACGCCGCACCTGGAGCTGTTTTTCGACAATGTGCAACTCGAAGACGCCGCATTGCTGGGCGAAGCGGGCCAAGGCTTCAAGCTGGCCATGAGCGCGCTCAATGTGGTGCGCTTGGCCCAGGTGGGCGCCCGCGCCGTGGGCAAGGCCACGCATGTGTGCGAGCTGATGCTGA
This sequence comes from uncultured Burkholderiales bacterium, assembly GCA_903932865.1. Lineage (GTDB taxonomy): Bacteria > Pseudomonadota > Gammaproteobacteria > Burkholderiales > Burkholderiaceae_C > Limnohabitans_A. The sequence goes on along the minus strand of CAIZHQ010000014.1, from coordinate 223,318 downwards.
ACTGGGCCAATGAGCGCAAGCAGTTCGGCACCAAGATCGGTGACTTCCAGATGGTGCAGCAGATGATCGCGGACAGTGTGATCGAGATCAACGCCGCCCGCTGGATGGTCTACCACGCCGCCTGGATGTTGGACCAAGGCATGGACGCACGCGAGCAGATTGCCATGGTCAAAGTGCACGCGGCTGAGACCCTGGGTCGCGTGGTGGACCGTGCGGTGCAGGTGTTTGGCGGCATGGGCTTTTGCAAGGAGCTGTCCATCGAGCGCTATTACCGCGATGCCCGCATTTACCGCATCTACGACGGCACCAGCGAGATCCACCGGGGCGTGATCGCCAAGAGCGCGCTCAAGAAGGGTGCTGTGCTGTTTGATGTGAACCGCTGACCTTTTGTTTGCTTGTGTTGTGCTCCTTTCGTGGGCAGGTTGAAGGGGATGGGCGGTCTCCTCATACTGGGGTACCAGAAATCGTCGGCCACCCATCCCCTTTATCCGGCTGTGGGTGCATCCGTAGGTCGGAACTGCAGCTCCGACATGGAATATTGAACGAACCACAACTCAGCAGGTTTGCATGAACATGAGCCCAAACGCCAACGGATTTGATCTCTGTGCGAACCACCAGCCCATCGGGGTGGCGTGGGGGCCGTGGCCGATTTCTGGTACCCCAGTATGAGGCCGCTGCCCCCAAGCCACACCGATGCAGCACACCAACAATCTGCAAGCCAACAAGCCATAAGAGACTCAAAAAATGCAAACCAAATTCATGACCGCCACCCAAGCGGCTCAACTGATTCAAGACGGCGACACCGTGGGCCTCATGGGCGGTGGCGGCGGTTTGATGGAAGCGACCCACCTGTTTGAAGCGGTGCAAGAGCGCTTCCTGAGAACGCAAGCTCCGAAGAACCTCACCCTCATCCATGCCCTGGGCATTGGCGACAAGAAAACCAAAGGCATGAGCTGCTTCGCGCACGAAGGCCTAGCCAAGCGCGTCATCGGCGGCCACTGGGTCTGGTCACCGGCCATGCAGCAACTGGCCCTGGCCAACAAGATTGAGGCCTACATCCTGCCCGCCGGCGTCTCAAGTCAACTCATGCGCGAAATCGGTGCAGGCCGTCCCGGCCTCATCAGCCATGTGGGCCTGGGCACGGTATGCGACCCGCGCCATGGTGGGGGCCGCATGAACGAGGCCGCCCAAGACGACTTGGCAGAAGTCATCGCCATCGATGGCCGCGAATACCTGCGCTACAAGCCCTTCCCCATCCATGTGGCTATCGTGCGCGCCAGCATCGCCGACGAAGACGGCAACATCAGCTTCGAGCATGAAGCGGCCAACCTGGACGCCCAATCGCTGGCCTTGGCAGCGCGCAACAGCGGCGGCAAAGTCATCGTGCAGGTCAAGGAGCGCATGCCCAAGGGCACCCTCAAAGCCCGCGAAGTGCGCATCCCCTCGGCCTGGGTGGACGCCATCGTGGTCGATCCACAACAGTCCACCAGCTACGACATCCCGTTTGATCCGGCTTTCAGTGGCGAGCTGACCGGCGCTGAACGCGCGGCCAGCGAAGCGCAAGACCAGGCCCGCGAACTGGTCGCCTCGCAAGAGGCCTTCGGCGAGCGCCAGGCCGTGGCGCGCCGTGCGTACCAGGAACTCTTCAACACCGCTAAGGCCCGCCCGGTCATTAACTACGGTGTGGGCGTGCCCGACGCGGTGGCCAAGCTGATCGCGGCGCGCAACGAACAACACCGCATCTACCAAACCATCGAGCACGGCACCTATGGTGGCACGCTCATGGACGGCGTGCTGTTTGGTTATGCGCGTAACGCCACCGCCATGCTGGACGCGGCCACGCAGTTCGACTTTTACGGCGGTGGCGGTCTGGACATCGCCTTTTTGGGCTTTGGCGAGTTCGACGAAGAAGGCTCGGTCAACGTGTCACGCTTGGGCGGCGTCACTGTCGGCCCCGGAGGCTTCATCGACATCGCGCAGAACGCGAAGAAAGTGGTGTTCTGCGGCACGCTCGCTGCCAAGGGCGTGAAGCTTGAGACCGGCGATGGCCAGATGCACGTGGCCACACAAGGGGCTGTCAAAAAGCTGGTCAAACAAGTGGACCAGATCACCTTCTCCGGCCCGCAAGGTTTGGTGCGAAAACAAGAAGTGCTCTACCTCACCGAGCGCGCCAGCTTCAAGCTCACACCCCAAGGCATCGAGCTTTTCGAGATCGCCCCCGGCATCGACCTGCAGCGCGATGTGCTGGACCAGATGGACTTTGCGCCTAGGGTAGCCCCAGACCTGAAGGTGATGGACAGCGCACACTTCAAAGCCTGAAGTTCAAATCTTCCCAGATCAAGCCTGACGTCCGACAGGTTTTTCCGTTTTCACCATCGTGATCACCCCAAACGGGCAGCGCCGCTCGCATTGGCTGCACCCGGTGCAGCCCTGTTCATCGTGCAGCACCGCATGCTTGCGCCATGCCACCACCTGCAAACTCAACACCCCCGGCGGACAAGCGGCCACGCACCAGCCGCAACCGGTGCAGCGGGGCGTGTGAATATGGGGCAGCTTCACACCAACGGCACCGTCAGCTGCGAAATCACCGAGGACGTATCCGGCCGTACACCGCGCCACCACGCGAAGGCCTCGGCAGCCTGTTCGGCGAGCATGCCCACGCCATCGGCCAAGCGCGTCACACCCGCTTGTTGGGCCAGCTTCAGAAACGGTGTCAGGCCTTTGCCATAGGTCAGGTCGTAGGCTAGGCAGCCCGGCGCAAACACACTGGCTGGCAACGGCGGCAGCTCTCCTGTGAGGCTGGAGGAGCTGGCGTTCAGCACCACATCAAAAGCACCCTGCACGGCGTCGTAACCCAGACCCTGCACTGGCACCTGACCGGTTTGGTGCTGCTGCGCCAAAGCCGCCAGTTCCTGCGCTTTGGCCACAGTGCGGTTGACAATCACCAACTCGGCCGGCTGCTCGGCCAACATCGGCAGCAAGGCCCCGCGTGTGGCGCCACCGGCTCCCAAAATCAACACACGCCGCCCGCGCAGCGGAAAGCCCAGGTTGTGCACCACATCGCGCAGCAGGCCCACACCGTCAAAGTTTTCGGCATAGACCTTGTTGCCCTCGAACTTCATGGCGTTGACAGCACCCGCCATCTGCGCGCTGGGCGCTAAGTCGGTGGCATAGGCAAAGGCGTCCAGCTTGAACGGTGCCGTCACATTCATGCCCCGCCCGCCGCTGGTGCGAAAGGCATCCACCACTGCTGTAAACCCGTCCAGAGGAGCCAGCAGTTTGCCGTAGTCGATGTCCTGCCCTGTGACCTGCGCAAAAGCGCTGTGGATCCAGGGTGATTTGCTTTGCGCAATGGGGTTGCCGATCACGGCGTAACGGTCTGTCATAGGGTCATCTCGAACAACAATCCGTCGATCTTATCGCTGAAAGTCCCTCCCCTCTAAGCCGCTAGGTCTGATGGCTGAAGTCAACTCGATCTATCATGCGAACTGTTCCAATGGACATAAGACGGAGACACAGCATGACGCTGCAACCCCAAATGTTGGCTTTGCTCTTCACCGTGATCTTGCTGGCAGTGACCACCTATTTTTTGTTGGGCTCCATTCCCCTGTTGACACTCAAGCACGACAACCCGATGGATTCCCGGTTCATCCGCTCGTTCTACATCACCTACTTTCGCCTCGCTCTGATGGCCGCCTTGGCCGCGGCCATCAGTTTCGCCTTTGCTGGCAAACCCGCTTTGTCCATGGGCGCGGGCGGCATTGCCTTGCTGACTTGGCTGATGCGCCGACATTTGATCACCCGCATGGACCATTTCGGGGCGCAAATTCGGGCCGATGAACTGGTGGCGATTCCCGCTTTCAGAAAAATGCACAAGTCTGCCATCCTGATCAATGCCACCCAACTGCTTGCCATCTTGGGCAGTCTGGGGTCGTTTTAAAGTCCCGATGGACCGGGTCACTGACACGCTGGTGTCAGCTCGGGAGCATGAGATGGCCTAAATTGGCCTCTTCACTTCGGAGACAAACCATGAAAAATCGTCTACCCCTTTGGGCCAGTCTGTGCTGGTTATGGCTCAGTTTTTGCGGTGCCTTGCAAGCGCAAGAAACCCCTCGAAACGGCAGCTGGATCGTCAAAGATTTCAAGTTCCACACCGGCGAAGTCTTGCCCGAACTGCGGCTGAGTTACACCACCTTGGGTGACCCCAAAAATGAAGCTGTGCTGATTTTGCATGGCACCACCGGCTCGGGTGCTGGGATGTTGGGGGCGAATTTCGGAGGAGAGCTTTTTGGACCCGGCCAAATTCTGGACGCCAAACGTTACTTTGTGATCCTGCCCGACGCCATCGGCACTGGCAAATCCAGCAAGCCTTCCGACGGGTTGCGGGCCAAGTTTCCGGCTTACAACTACGACGACATGGTCTCGGCCCAGCACCGTTTGATCACCGAGCACCTGGGCATTCGACATTTGCGTTTGGTCTTGGGCAACTCCATGGGGGGCATGCAAACCTGGATGTGGGCTGTGAAATACCCGGACATGATGGACATCGCTGTGCCCATGGCGTCCCTGCCCTCGGCCATGTCGGGTCGCAACTGGATGCTGCGTCGTATGCTGACGGAGTCCATCCGGAAAGACCCGCTTTGGATGGGTGGCAATTACAAAGAGCCGCCACCGAGCTGGCAGTTCGCTTCGGTTTTTTATGCCACAGCCACCAATGGCGGCAACCAGGGTTTGCAAAAAATTGCCGCCACCAGCGAGATGGGTGACGCTTTGCTCAAGCGACGCCTGACGCCCCCGTTGGCGGGTGACGCCAACGACCACCTGTACCAGTGGGAGTCCTCCAAAGACTACGACCCATCTGCTGGCCTGGAGCGCATCAAAGCCACTGTGCTGGTCATCAATTCGGCCGATGACGAACGCAACCCACCCGAGTTGGGCATCCTGGAAAAATCTTTGCCCCGCATCAAAAATGCCAAAGCGTTGATCATTCCGGGCAGCCCCGACACTTTGGGACACGGCACCACCGGCAATTCGCGATTCTGGAAAGCAGAAGTGGGTCAATTGCTACAGTCTGCGCCCAAACTGCCGCGCTGAAACCCACAGTGCCTTCAGTGTCGCCCCACCAGCCGGAAAACCACCGCGCCCAGCACCACCACACCCACCGAAGCACCCGTGAGCGCATAGGCCAACCAGCCCATGTCCACGCTTTGGGCCATCAGAAGTACCCCGGTGGATTGGCCAAAAAACAGCGAGCAGGCAAACAAGGTCACCGCGCTTCCTCGCGCGGCTGGGGCCATTTGGGTGGCTTGCACCTGCAGCGTGTTGTGCAGCATGTAAAAGCCCAACCCCGTCATCAAGCAAGCCAGCATGCCTACCCACACACCACTGCCCCAGGCTAAGACGAATAAACCAACCACCACCAAAACGGCGCCCGTGCGGACGAGACCGCGCTCGCCCAACCAAGCCAGCCAGCGCCTCGCCATCTGGCTGTAGAGCAAACCGCCCACGCCATACAGCATCATCACCGAGCCGGCAGCCACCACACTCAAACCATACTGCTGGTGCAAATGCGTGGGCATGAAGGCCAAGGCGCCGAAGACCAGGGCACCTTCGGTAGCCGTCACGCCCAGCACCCAGCGAACTCGGGGCATGACCAACAACTGACCCGTCAAGCGGAACGAGTCGATGATGCTGGGGGCCTGACCCGATGCGGGTGCAGGTGACTTTTGTCGTTCACGCCACAACAACAATGCAGGCCATGCGAACATCGCTGCCAACAGCACAAAGGCCGAACGCCAGCCCAGAGTGTCGGCAGCAAAGCCACCAAACCACAAGCCGCTCATCATGCCGATGACGGTGGCACTCATCAGTTTGGCCAAGGTTTCCTGCCGACGTTCATAGGGCACCTGGTCACCCACCCAGGCCATGGACAGCGGGATGATGCCCGCCGCCGCCGCTCCCATGAAGCCGCGCATCACCAAGAGCATCGGCAAATTGACCGACAGCGCAGTGATGGCGCTGAACAGCGCACAAGCGGCCACCGCCAACGAGACCACTCGCAGCTTGCCAAAGCGCTCGCCCAAGGGACCATAGAACAACTGCATCAAACCATACACCACGGCAAATACCGAGACCACGCCCGAGGCTTCGCCGGTACTGACTTGAAACTCCTCGCCCAAGACCACCAGCATCGGGTCACCAATGCGCATGGACGCCATGCTGGCAAAGCCAGCCAGACCCAGCAATTGCAAGTGCCTGCGCTCCTGAGATGGCGTCAACAAGCTCATGCTCAGGCCAGTTGCTGCTCCAGGTCGTGCAAGACCTGGTAACACGGCAGCACCTGCGCGATGCTCGAATTGGGCTCACGGTCTTCGCGGATGGCCGCAAAAAACTCGCGGTCTTGCAGCTCAATGCCGTTCATCGACACCGCCACTTGCGACACATCGATTTTTTCTTCCTTGCCCGTAAACAAGTCGTCGTAACGGGCCAGGTAGGTGCCTGTGTCGCCGATGTAGCGGAAGTAAGTGCCCAACGGACCGTCGTTGTTGAAGCTCAAGCTGAGTGTGCAGATCGCACCGTTGGCCGCCTTGAGCTGGATGCTCATGTCCATGGCGATGCCCAAAGTGGGGTGGATCGGGCCTTGCACCGCGTTGGCTTTGACGATGGGGCTGCCGCACTGGTAGGCGAACAAGTCCACCGTGTGGGCCGCGTGGTGCCACAGCAGGTGATCGGTCCAGCTGCGCGCCTGGCCCAACGCGTTCATGTTGGTGCGTCGGAAGAAATAGGTCTGCACGTCCATCTGCTGGATGTTGAGTTCACCGGCCTTGATTTTGTGGTTGACCCACTGGTGGCTGGGGTTAAAACGGCGGGTGTGGCCCGCCATGGCCACCAAGCCAGTTTCCTTTTGAACGCGCAGGACTTCCTGGCCTTCTTTGTACACGTCGCACACCGGGATCTCGACCTGAACGTGCTTGCCCGCCTTCAGGCAATCCAAGGTCTGACTGGCGTGCATCTGCGTGGGGGTGCACAGGATGACGGCATCGACTTCCTTCAAAGCCAGCGACTCGTTCAGGTCGGTGGTGACGTGACCGATGCCGTAATTGTTGGCCACCTCTTGGGTTTTGGCGAACTCGCGGCCGATCAAGGAGACGACTTCGATGCCGTCAATGTTCTTGATGCCGTCCAAGTGTTTGATGCCGAATGCACCTGCACCCGCCAAGGCGACTTTGATGGTTTTGCTCATGATGAACTCCAGTGATGTGAGGATTTGTCACCTCGGACTTGATCCAAGGTCCTTCAGGGCTTGTCATCCCGGGCTTGACCCGGGGTCCATGCATTCATGGATTCCCGCCTTCGCGAGAACAACAAAGAATCAAGTATTTTCCAAAATGGCGTGACCGACAGCCGTGTTGCTGGCAGGCACATGGTAGAAGCGGTGACGCAATTGGGGGGCAGACCCCGTGGCTTGGCCGCCTTCGATGTCGCTCATTGCGCCCCGGGCAATCAACCACATGACCAGTTCAATGCCTTCGCTGCCCGCTTCGCGCACGTAGTTGATGTGCGGCGTGGCCGCGCAGGCCGCCGGGTCGTGGATCAACTGGTCTAGCCACGCTTTGTCCCAAGCACTGTTGATCAGGCCCGCACGTGCGCCCTGCAGCTGGTGGCTCATGCCGCCCGTGCCCCAGATGTGCACGTTGAGGTCTTCATCAAAACTCTCGACCGCCTTGCGAATCGCCTGCCCCAAGTTGAAGCAGCGCTGGCCGCTTGGCACGGGGTACTGCACCACGTTCACCGCAAACGGGATCACCGGGCAAGGCCAGGCGTCTGTGGTCGGATCCAATTTACCGCACATCAGCGAAAGTGGCACGGTGAGGCCGTGGTCCACATCCATTTTGTTGACGATGGTCAGGTCAAAGTCTTGCTGGATGACCGACTGCGCGATGTGGCTGGCCAACTCGGGATGGCCTTTGACCACGGGCACAGGTCGTGGTCCCCAGCCTTCGTCGGCGGGTTGGTACTCGGCAGCAGTGCCGATGGCAAAAGTCGGAATCAGGTCGGAGCTGAAAGCCGTGGCGTGGTCGTTGAACACCAGGATGATCACGTCGGGTTGGTTGTCCTTCATCCATTGCTTGGAGAAGTCGTAGCCCGCGAACACAGGCTTCCAGTAGTCTTCTTGTGTCTTGCCCAGGTCCATGGCCGCGCCGATGGCGGGCACATGCGAGGTGTAGACGGATGCGGTGATTTTGGCCATGTTTATGCTTTCTTCGCTGCTGAGCCCTGCGGCTGATTCTGTGCTTGGGCAGTGCCGTTTTCGCCAATGTAGCGGTTGCCCTCGACGCTGCGGCCGCCGGCGATCATCATGTTTCGATACTCCTCTTCGGTCATACCGGTCATGGAGCCTGCCATTTGTTGGAAACTCTTGCCGTCGGTCGCGCCGATCTTGGCGAGGAAATAAATGTTGCCGCCGGTGCGCATGCACCAGTTGAGGTCTCGCGCCAGTACAGCCTGCTTTTGCTCTTCGGTCATTGGCCACTCGTCCAGATAGGCACGTTCGTCGGCTTTGAACCGCTCTCGGTTTTGCGCCTTCATCAGTGACATGCAAAACTGGTTGAGCCAGTAACCTTTGCGTGACTGCTCGGCGTCAAAAATGATGGTGCCAGGAACGTCGGTGTAGGGTTTGTCTAAAGCCATCAGATACCTTTCAGGATGTTGTCATGCCCGCACAAGCGGGAATCCATGGATCCCAGGTCAAGCCCGGGATGACACAAAAAATCATTTCACCTCAGGCCAATACAAGCGCATCGGATTGTCGACCAGCAGCTTCTTTTGCAACTCGACAGTCGGCGCGATGTGTGGGATGAAATCCACCAAGAGGCCGTCGTCGGGCATGTGGTCTTTCAGGTTGGGGTGCGGCCAGTCGGTGCCCCAGAGCACGCGGTCGGGAAACTCCTCGACGATGCGTTTGGCAAACGGGATCACGTCTTGGTAAGCGTTTTTCTCACCGTTCAAGGCCTTGGGGCCAGCGACCGACAAGCGCTCGGGGCAAGACACCTTGCTCCACACATTGGTGTGTTCGCGCATGAACTTCTGGAACAGCGCAAACTGCGGGCCGTCCACCGGCAGCGACACATCGGGCCGGCCCATGTGGTCCACCACCACCGTGGTGGGCAGCGCGGTGAAAAAGTCCCACAGCTCAGGCAAATCCACTGCTTCAAAATAAATCACCACATGCCAGCCCCATTTCTGGATGCGGCCCGCGATCTCCATCAGCTCGTCCTTGGGCGTGAAGTCCACCAAGCGTTTGACGAAGTTGAAACGCACACCGCGCACACCGGCGTCATGCATGGCCTGAATTTCCTCGTCGGTCACGCTGCGCTTGACGGTGGCCACGCCACGCGCCATACCGCCCAAATTGACCAGCGCATCGACCATGGCGCGGTTGTCTGCGCCGTGGCAGGTGGCTTGCACCACCACATTGCGCGCAAAGCCCAGGTGGTCACGCAGCGCATACAACTGCTGCTTGCTGGCATCACATGGGGTGTATTTGCGCTCGGGCGCATAGGGGAACTCGGCGCCCGGGCCAAATACGTGGCAATGCGCATCGACTGCGCCTGCAGGCAGTTGGAATGTGGGCTTGGACGGCCCGGTGTACCAGTCCATCCAGCCAGGGGTTTTGGTGAAGTCACCAGTGGTCGGTTTACTCATCTCAATCCTTCTTCAAGACTCAAGGTTTGCGCAGAATCAATGCCTGGCCCAGGCGTTGCCGATCGATGTCTTCTGGGTGAAAGGGCAATTGGGGCCAACGCTTTTCGGCGTACATCTTCAACTGATCGGTTTGGTGGGGCGAGCCCGCCTGGGTGCTCTGCCCGTAGGTCAACAATGCTTGGGCGATGGGACCACGTTCGTCAAACGTGACGGTTTGAACATAGCTGGTGCCGTAATCGATGCGGATCCCGTCTTTGCTCAAACCGGGTCGGGCGCGATCACCCACGTTGTTCAGCACGCCTTCAATGTCATCTCCGCCATGCAATGGGATGTTTTCATTGGAAAAAACAACCCGCTGGACTTGGCCCAACGGCGCGTCCAATTCAAAGCCAGCATCGCGCATTTTTTTCACTGCAGCGCCCAACGCGCCCCAGACACGGGTTGCGGTGGCCGCATCACTCATGCGCAGACCCGCAGGGGTGGCCACGACACGCGCTTTGTCAAAGGGCTCACGGTACACATTGGGGATCTGGCTGGCAGCACGCCAAAACTCGCGAAACAGCGGCGCCCCTTTGGCATCGGCATTGTTGCGCATGCCCGCATCATGAAAAAGCTTGAGCGCAGCACACCCATCTTTGGCTTCTGCATTGGGCGCTTGCCCACAGGCCGCCAACAAATCCGGCAGCACCATGCGGGCCAGCAAATTGCGGTTTTCGAACAACTGTGCTTGCATGCCCGCGAGGCTGATCTTGCCTTTTCCAAGCATTTCTGGAATTTCAATCAGCTCTGAACGCGTACGCGAACGGCGAACGACATCGTCGCCCACCATGACGGGGACAGGACCCCATTTGTGGTCAGGGTGGGTGTAGAAAAAGCTGTCGTTGCTGTTGTGCACCCAATCTTGGCGCACAAGCACGGGCATGCGTGAAGGCGCAATCAGACCCGGCACAGGCGATGCGCTGTCGCGCTTCCAGTTGCACTCGCTGCGCGAGCCATCCAGCACCACCAGGTTGGCGGCGGTCAACAGCGCTGCAGCCGGACGGCTGGGCGCACAGCGTTGCAAATCGGCCATCTCCAGATCAGGCACGCCACTGACATCCGCAAACATGGCGTCACCCGCCCGGTCTGCAGCAATGGTGTTGACGAATGGCGTGCCCATCAAATTCATGGCGCTGCGCATGTCAGCCACATGGCGGGCTTTTGCAAACTGGAGGTACATGTCCGTCGAGCGCACGCTGCCCGAGTTGGCGTCTTGAATGGCGTAGGCTCGCTCTGTGGTCCAGTTCAAACCGGCTCTGGGCATCACCAAGACCGGACCAAAGCGACTGTTCCAAATCGTTTGCTCCCGCCCACCCACCATGACCTTCTTGGCCACCATCGCCTCTTCTTGGCCGTCGATCACATACGTTGTTGACTTACCCGGCGCCAGCTTCAGTTCGTGCAGAGTGAAGCGCTTGCCGGTCGACACGGTATGCGACCAAGCAACATCTTTGTTGAAGCCAATTTGAACGGCGGCCGTCCAGCCGAGCGCAGCGCCCATGACGTCCATCTGCCCTGGGATCGTCAGGTGCATTTGATAAAAACGACTCGGGCCCACCCAAGGGTAGTGTGGGTTGCCCATCAGCATGCCCCGCCCATTGGCGGTGGTTTGCTTGCCGAAAGCCCAAGCGTTGGAGCCGAGAGGCGAGTCCAACAAGCCTGCCTCGCGCAATTGATCCCGCGCTCCCTGCGCATAGGCCAACAAGGTGTCGTCTGAGGGTTTAGGCAAAGGGACGGCTTGTGAAGTGCGCGCCGGTGGCGCTGCAGCAGCAATCGCATCGGCCAAGGCACCTGCACCCGCTTGCACTTGAATGGCCTCGGTGGCGCGATAAATGTCCGACAGCGTCATGGGCGTGACCCACGGCTTGCCATTGCACTCGGCTGGCAGCTGACCTGCTTTGTCTTGGAGAAAGCGATTGAAACCGGCCACATAACCGCGTGCCATCGCACGGTTGTTGTCACTGGAACGGTCCCAGACTGCCTTGAGTTTGGCATCGTCCATGTGCGCCTGCACAAAGGCGTCAATGGCCGCATTGGGCAAGGTACGCACACCCAACACGCCAGTGGCGCTTGGACCAAAATGCTGCGAGCGTTGGCCCCGGACAGTCGCCATGATGTCAGCGCTCAAGCACACATTGTCTTGAGCATGCGCGTAAGCGATGCCATACGCGAGCATTTCCATATTGGCCGCAGTGACGTGTGGAATACCGTGCGTCGTACGCACGATTTGCACATTGTCTGAAGCGGGTACAAAGCCAGCACCACGCAAAGGCACGCTCGTACAAGCCGACAGACCAACGATCGCAAGCACCGTGGCCGCCACCAAAAACAGGGGTTTCTTGGTCAATGGATTCTCCTCAGGATTTAGCGCTTTGGATGGTTGTCGCGCCGAAATACACCCAGCTTCCAGGTGATCACTTAATCGATGTACTTCAGACCCGCTGCCGACAGCGGCTCGCGCATCTTGTACATGTCCAGGCCCAACACACCCGAGGCGAGCTTGGCGCGTTTTTCGCCTTCGTTGGCTTCACGCGCTTGCGCCGCTTCCAGTGTCTTGGCCACCAAGGCTTGGGGCACACACACCACGCCGTCGTCATCGGCCACGATGGCGTCACCGGGGTGGACGATCATGCCGGCGCACACCACGGGTATGTTCACCGAGCCGATGGTGGCCTTGATGGTGCCTTTGCTGCTGATGGCTTTGCTCCAAGCGGGAAAGCCCATCCGGGTCAGCTCTTTCACATCACGCACACCGGCGTCAATGATCAAGGCCCGTGCGCCACGGGCCATAAAGGACGTGGCCAACAAGTCGCCAAAGTAGCCGTCTGTGCATTCGGCGGTGATGGCCGCGACCACGATATCGCCAGGCTGAATCTGCTCGGCCACCACATGCATCATCCAGTTGTCGCCCGGGTGCAGCAACACGGTGACAGCGGTACCCGACACCTGAGCGCCCGCATAAATAGGGCGCATGTAGGGCTTCATGAGGCCGACGCGGCCCATGGCTTCGTGCACGGTGGCCGAGCCGAGGGCGGCCAAAGCATCGGTGCTGGCGCGGTTAGCGCGGGTGATGTTGCGGTAAACAACGCCGAGTTCGTACATGGTTTTCTCCTGGTTCAATCTGCAAATCTCATCCTCGACTTGATCGGGGATCCAGATCCGTGGATGCCCGATCAAATTCTTGGGTTCACCGGCCCTTGGACTTCAGCTGCTCGTCCAGCCGCTTGAACACACGGCGTGCATTGCCTTCATAGACCATGTAACGCTCTTCGGCGTTCAGGTTGGCCGTGGCTTGCACGTAGCGCTTGGTGTCGTCGAAGTAGTGACCGGTCTCGGGGTCGATGCCGCGCACCGCGCCGATCATCTCGGAGGCAAACAAGATGTTTTTGACCGGGATCACCTTGGTCAGCAGGTCGATGCCCGGCTGGTGGTAAACACAGGTGTCAAAGAAGATGTTGTTCAGCAAGTGCTCGGTCAACAACGGTTTTTTGAGTTCTTGCGCCAGTCCACGGAAACGGCCCCAGTGGTAAGGCACCGCCCCGCCGCCGTGGGGGATCAGGAACTTGAGTGTGGGAAAGTCTTTGAACAGGTCCGAAGTCAGGCACTGCATGAAGGCGGTGGTGTCGGCGTTCAGGTAGTGCGCACCGGTGGTGTGAAAGCAGCTGTTGCAGCTGGTGCTCACATGGATCATGGCGGGGATGTCGTACTCGACCATCTTTTCATAAATGGGGTACCAGGCCTTGTCGGACAGGGGGGGCGATGTCCAGTGGCCGCCCGACGGATCGGGGTTGAGGTTGATGCCCACGTTGCCGAATTGTTCGACGCACTTGACCAGCTCCGGGATGCAGGTGGCCGGGTCCACGCCGGGTGACTGGGGCAGCATGGCCGCAGGCACGAAATGGTCGGGGAAGAGTTGCGCCACGCGGTAGCACAGCTCGTTGCAAATCGCCGCCCAGGTGGACGACACATTGAAGTCGCCAATGTGGTGCGCCATGAAGCTGGCGCGGGGGCTGAAGATGGTGATGTCCGAGCCGCGCTCTTTCATCTTGGCCAACTGGTTGGTCTCGATGCTCTCGCGCAATTCGTCGTCGCTGATTTTCAGCTCAGACACTTTGGGCATGGAGGCGGGGTCTTTGATGCCGGCAATTTGCTTGTTGCGCCAGTCCTCCAGCGCCTTGGGGGCGGTGGTGTAGTGGCCGTGCACGTCGATGATCAAGGGTTTCGTTTGGCTCATGGGCAATCCTGATGGGACAAGAGGTTGGCGCCGATTGTGCAGGTTCACCCCGCCAACGCCCAGCCCTCGGCGAATCTACCAGCTAGAACAAATCCGCATAACAAAGCCCTGGGTATGACAAAATTGAACCAACTGAAAGCCCACCTCCCTATGGACCTCAAACAGCTCGAATACTTTGTGCGCGTAGCCGAACTGGGCAGCTTCACCCGGGCCGCCCAGGCCCTGAACATCGCACAACCGGCGCTCAGCCGCCAGGTCCGCCTGCTCGAAGTCGAGTTGCGGCAAAACCTGCTGGTGCGCAACGGGCGCGGTGCCAACCCCACCCAGGCAGGGCTGCTGCTGCTGGAGCACGGCCGGGGCATCTTGCACCAGGTGGAGCGGGCGCGGGAAGAACTGGGCCGAGTGCGCACGGGCCTGACGGGTCGCGTGGCTTTGGGCCTACCGCCCAGCGTGGCGCGGGTGCTGACGGTGCCACTCACCCGGGCCTTTCGCCAAAAGATGCCAGATGCTCAACTGTCCATCAGCGAAGGCCTGTCGAGCGCCATGCAGGAAAACCTGCAAAACGGCCGCCTGGACATCGCCGTGCTCTACAACCCCAGCCAAATGGCTGGCATCGAACACACCCCCCTGGTGCAAGAAGAATTATTGCTGGTGCAGCCCCGCCCGCCGGGCTTGCAAGAAGACCCGCCCCCGCCCGCCATCCGCCTGCAAGAAGTCGCCGCCCTGCCCTTGGTGATTCCCACGCGCCCCAACGCGATCCGCATGCATGTGGAGTCTGAAATGGCCGCCATCGGCTGCCGCCCCCTCATTGCGCTGGAGATCGACGGCGTGAGCGCCATCCTGGACCTGGTGGCCGACGGCGCAGGCTACGCCATCTTGCCGCGCAACGCCGTCATGCGTTCGGTGCGTCCATCCGCGTTTTCGGTCCGGCCCCTCAAGCAACCGGCCCTGCACATCCAGCTGACCACCGCCATCAGCGCGCAACGCCCCAGCACCCTTACCCAGCAAGCCACCCTGGCCCTGCTGACCGAGATGGCGGTGCAGTGGCTCAGCCCGACTTGACGGTCGAACACCGGCATACAAAGTGGGCTGTCAACCACACGGTCACTTCTTGAACTTGACCCACTTGAACAACATGAAACCGTCAGCGCGCTGGTAAGCATCGACATTGGATTTGGCACCCCAGGTGACCATCTGCTGGTGCAATGGGATGTGGCCGACATCGTTCGCATGCAACGTCAACGCCTCTTTGATCAGCCGGTTGCGCTGCGCCTCGTTGGTCTCAACCTGGATTCGGTTGGTGAGGTCGTCGAGTTGTGGGTTGCTGTAAGCACCGAAGTTCCACTGGCCCTGTGCACCCGCCGGGGAGGCCAGCACGGTGAACAGCAGGTGGTGTGCGTCGAAGCCGGCCGGTGACCATCCCAGCATGAAGAACGACAGCTCACGCTTGAGCGCACGCGGAAAGTAGGTCGCTTTGGGCTCAGCCTGCAGCCGCACCTTCACATTGACGCGTGCCAGGTTCGCGGCGACCGCCTGGCAAATTTCGCTGTCGTTCGCATAGCGATCGTTGGGGCACTGCATCGTGATGTCGAATCCTGCAGCGTAGCCCGCATCGGCCAGCAACTTGCGAGCCGCCTCCGGGTCGTAGGGCAGGCGCTTTTCCATGTCGGGTGAAAAGCCGCGGATACCGTCGTTGATCATGCCGCCCGTGGGCCGGGCCAGGCCGCGCATGACTTTGCTGGCAATGGTGTCGATGTCGATGGCCTGGTAAAAAGCCTTGCGCACCCGCACATCCTTGAAGGGGTTTTTCCCTTTCACGCTGCTGCCCACCAGTTCATCGCGGTGCTGATCGAAGCCCAGAAAAATGATGCGCGCTTCGGCGGACTGCAACACAGTCAAGCCCTGTCGCTCCTTGACGCGCTGAAAATCTTGCAGGGGTACCGGATCAATCAAGTCCACCTCCCCTGAGACCAGCGCCGCAACGCGCGTGCCGTCGTTGGCAATCGGCATGAACGACACTTCGTCGATGTTGGTTTCATGCTGTCCCCACCAGCTGGCATTGCGAACGATGACGGTGCGCACACCGGGCTGACGCTCTTTCAAGGTAAAGGGGCCCGTGCCGTTGGCCTTGAACGTGGCGGCGTTCTCCACACCTTTGCGCCGGTCGACCGGTCGGGTGGCGTTGTTGGTCTCGGCCCATTTCTTGTTCAGGATCAGGATGTTGGAGATCACATCCGGCAAGATGGGGTGAGGTCGCGACGTCTCAATCTCGATCTGATAGGGACCCGTTTTGCGCACCTCCTTGACCGTGGCCAATTGCGAGCGCACATCTGAACCCTCACCCCGCGCACGGTCCAGGGAGAACACCGCATCGTCGGCACCAAAGGCGGCACCATCGTGAAAAACCACGCCTTGTCGCAAGTCAAATTGCCACACCGTTGGCGACTTGAGCCGCCAGGCCGTGGCCAGCGATGGCCCCAAGCGCAGCTGCTTGTCACGCGTCACCAGTGATTCGAAAACGTTGTTCAGGAAAGACAACTGCACCGCCTCGTTGAGCGAGTGTGGGTCGAGCGACAACACGTCGCCTTGGTTGGCCACACGCAAAACCAGCGGCTGCGATGGGCTTTGACTGTAGACCGCTGAGGCGAGGCCCAGTGCAGCGAAAAGACCCATGGCGATGGCGCGTTTGAAGCGGTTTTTCATGTCTTGAATCCCGAAATGTGTACCGTGATGATCTGTTGGCAAATGCTAACAGACGCTCATTTTTCACGCGCCACACCTTGGCTTGTCTTTCAGGCCGTCACCGCCAGGCAGCGGCAACTGGTTTGGCGTGATGGCGCAGTTTGGTGCATTGAGAGGCGGCTTCTGTGCGGTAAGAGACCGATACTGCTACGATGGATTTGTTTGAATCAACCCATCCCAACACTGACTTGTCTCATGATGCCCTGGCTTTTTTCCTTTTTGTCGCCCCTCTTCCTCTTATCACCTGTCTTGTTCCTTTTTAGTGGAGCCGCGATGGCCGTTGAAGAACCGCGTTACACCGTGCTTATGTCAGACCCGCCTTTTGAGGTGCGGCGCTATGCCGCCTTCACGGTGGCCCAAACGCAAATCCAGGGAGATTTCGATGCCGCCAGCAGCAGCGGCTTTCGGCGCATTGCGTCTTATATTTTTGGTGACAACGTCCAGGCCGAGCTGGGCGCTCAGCGCAAGATCTCGATGACCGCACCCGTCACCGTTGCGCCCGAGTCAGAAGGCTGGCGGGTACACTTTGTGATGCCGTCTGCCGAAAGCGTGCAGACCCTGCCCAAACCACTGAACCCCCAGATACAGCTGCGCCCTGTGGCCGAGCACGAAGTAGCGGCGGTGCGCTTTGGCGGCTTCACCACGCAGTCCAGCATTCAAGAGCAAACCGAGCGGCTGAAGGCTTGGGCCAAAACCAAAAACCTCAAGCTCAGCCCCACGGCCCAAATCGCCCGCTACGACGACCCTTTCACCCTGCCGTGGAACCGGCGCAACGAGATTCTGATTGACCTGATGCCCTGAAAGTGGGCGGGATCAATCGCCTGGTGCGGCCTGCGGTGCTGACCATCTGTTGTAGCCTTGGGTGATGGCCACATCCGACTTTCCGCCGTGACGGGGCGCATCCGTAAAAAACGCATTCAAGCTCAGCTTGAAGCCCTGCCCGTTCCGCGCAGCGGTGCCGTGCTGTGCCCGCTGTGTGAGCGCCCCATTCCGCCCAGCCAACAAGATGCGCACCATTTGGTACCCAAGGCACATGGCGGCGTGCAGACGGTGGTGCTGCACCGCATTTGCCACCGCCAAATCCATGCGCTGTTCACCGAAACCGAATTGGCCCGCAACTACGCCACGGTCGAGGCCTTGAAGCAGCCCGAAGAAATGGCCCGCTTCATCCGCTGGGTGCAACCCAAGCCGGACGCGTTTTTTGAAAAAAGCCGCAAAAGCCAACGACTCAAAAGCAGGCGTTGAGCGACACCGTGCCCGAGTACAAAGCGCTGGGTTTCATGCATTGGATCGACCCTGATCTGTTGCTGATCGCATAAGACGGCATGGCGCATGTGCTCGATCGCGACCGTTTGGGGCTATGCCTGTCGAGCGTTGCCGATCTGGATACGCTTGAACCTCACTTGGGATATCGACTGGCCACATTCCGGTACAGGGCGACAAGAGGTTGGCTGGCTGAAAAACTGGTGGCATGCACATACATCACCAGACCTGTTGAGGGGCTCATTTGCAAGCGCTGCCCGCCGTGGCCCAAAAAGCAAAAGGTATCAACGCCGCCGCACCCCGGCCATATTTGAAAACCATACGCGGCAGAGCCATTGGGTAAAACCACCTGACTTTGCCGTGTCGTGGCTTCTTTCAGGAATTTGCCAAAGCATGTGTCTTTGACGCGCTCCTCCAAAACGTAGTGCCCCAATCGGATCCAGTCATAGGGGTGGGCTGTAAAACCCGAGAATGCCGCAACTTGGCCCAGACTGTTGTGGGACCAAGTTCCGCCTTGGCTGGCACCTATGGCATGCCAAATCTCACGTTCAAAAAATTCAATGAATTTTTGACGCGTGGCGTCTTCCACCAAGATGGCCAAGGCCTGTGTGTCCAGGTTGTTGTACAAGCCCTGTTGGCCCGAGGCAGAGTACTTTTCATCGGCCTTGGCCATGAGGCTGATGAAGTCATGCGTCATCTTGCCTTGGTACGACTTGGCCAGTGTCTCGGCTTGAACCTGTGGTGTGGGCGAACCCGTGGGCGAAAAAACCGGTTTGTTCGAGCCGCTGCTCATGGCCAACAAATGACGGATCTTGGCATGGCCCCAAGAGGTGCCGCGCAGCCTGCTGGAGTACACCGAGGCGTTCTCGTCCAGATGGGCGATGGCGCCATTGCAAATGGCTTGGCCAACCGCCAATGCCGTCAAGCTTTTGGCCATCGATGCGCTGGCGGGACGAGACTTTTCGCTGACCCATCTCTCGTTGTATTTGCGGTGGATGATGCTGCGTTTGTGCGACAGGATGACGATGCGGTGAACATCGGGATCAAAGGCCTGATCGACCAGAGGGGACAAGCTGGAATTCAAACTGTCTGGCATCACCTCCAAATTGGAGGGCGCGGGCGACGCAGAAATGAACTTGGACGTGGGAAGCCATTCCAAACCTTTGGAAAAATCAGCCCAAAATTGATCATTTTCAATTTGGCCCTTGTTGTTTTGTGCAAGCGCCGCCCCGGCACAGAAAATGGCGGTGGATGCCAAGCAAAATGCCAGCAAGTTGTGTTTTTTCCGCATATTCATTGATCGCTCTATTTGACAGATCCATTTGCTTTTATTGTTTTTTTATTTTCGACAAAATTACCAATTTAGTCCAATGGTTCCCTCATCGGAAATTCCCCGCATCCCTCATCCTCTTGGCACCCATGCGTCCACGCATCGCCGCCCAAGACCGATTGCAATGACCCTTTACAAACACACCATCTCCACACTTTGCGTGAGCACCGGGCGGCACAAAATCTTGTAGCCGTCGGCATCAAAATGGGCGGCCACTTGGCTGGCGGTTTGGCTCAGTTGGCGGGCCGCCTCTGGCGTGGGGGCGCTGCCCAGATAGCACCAGTGCTTCACGACGTGGATTTGCGTGAATTCGCCATCGCGCTCGACCAAACCCACCGCACCCGGGTAGGGCCAGCATTCCACACGCAGCGCCAGCAGGCTGCTGAACAAGCGCTCACGGTGCGCCTCAGGGGTTTCGTCACCTCGGCAAACACCCGCACATTGGCGAATCGCAGCCCTGAAGCAGGCTTTGCCGGAGGGCAGTTTCTCCAGGCCCAAAGGGCCGTAGCACAGCTTGTGCTGGTCGGCCACAGCACGCAGCGCATCCAGTGCGGCGTGGCGGCTGGCATACAGACCATACAGCTCGGGCTGGTTGGCAAAGTCGATGTCACGGGCGTAGACCACTTGCGGCACTTCGCCCGTCAGTTTCAGACTGCACAGCTGTTGGTTGCGGCGCAGTTTTTGGTTGAACAGGGGGTGCTGGGCCTTGATCATTTGCGCCTCCAGCAGCAGCGCGCCAATCTCGCCCGCCGTGCGGATGTGGCTGATGCGCTGGGTTTGGCGCAGCATGCGGGCTTCGTCGGGCGTGCGCAGGTGCGAGAGCAAACGGGCTCGGATGTTGATGCTTTTGCCGATGTACAGCGGCAAGTCGCCTTCTTGGCCGTGAAAAATGTAGACGCCCGCCCCGGTGGGCGCGTCTTCAATGGATTGGCGCAGATGCTGCGGGTATTCGTAGACCCGGCTGTTTTCAAAGTCGTCTCGGCGGCGGCGTGGCAAGGGCATGGTGGGTGATGGGTGGACCGGATCGAAGCTGCAAAGTACTGTTTATATTTACAGTATACTGGTCTGGTCATGCTTCCTGCAGTTGCCTGACATTTTTGATGATTCACGCCCCGAGTTTTGCGGCTCGGGGCTTTTTTTAAGCCCTGAGCTGTTTCTTGCTGGGTGCCCCGCCATCAGCGCATGCGAGCGCTCAAGCTGCCCAGCGGCGCAGAAAACTCAGCGCGCCAGCTTTCTCCCGCTTGCAGCGGCCAAGCATCGGTCCAAGTGCCGGTGGTGATCACGTCACCCGCTTGCAGGTCCACCGCGCCGGGGCATTGGCGCAGCTCTTTCAAAAAGTGTTGCAAGGCATTCAGTGGGCTGTCGAGCACATTGGTGCCGGTGCCCTGCTCCACCGCCTGGCCGTTTTTGAACAGCGTGACCTGGGCCTGCGCCAGCAGGGTGTGCAGGGCCTGCGCATCGGTGGCCAACTGCTGAGCCGGCAGGCGCTGGCCCACCAACAGGCGGGCGTGCAGGCCGCTGTCGGCCATGGTGTCGGTAGCGGTGAACTTCCAGTCCAGGCAGTGCGACTGCACGACTTCAAAACCCGGTGCGATCCAGTCGATGGCCTCAAACAATTGCTGCAGGCTGGCGTCGGCTGGGGGCGTGGCCTTCATGCCGAAGACGATTTCAGGCTCCAGCCGGGGCTGGCAGGTGGGGGTCAGGTCGATGCTGCCTTCGGCAATCCCCGATGCGGCGGGCTCGGCAAAACTCAGGCCGGTGTCCCAGACCGTGCCCCACATGGGGCCAAACACCTCGTAGCGCTGCCACAGCGTGCGGTTGGTAAAACCGATTTTGTAGCCCCTGGGCACTTCGCCGCGCTGCTGGCGCAACTGGCGCACGGCCAGGGCTTGTTGGTAGGCCGCTGCGGTGTCGGGGCCGCCCACCACGCCGGGAGCCTGGCCCCACAAAAGGGCGTGGTCGTGGTGCTGCAAGAGTTGTTCGGGGGTCATGTGCGTCTCCAATTCGGGGGCAGGGTGAAGGCATTGCTCAAAAATCAAACCGCCAAAAAGCGGCCATCGTCCAAGGTCTGAATTTGCCCTTGCGCCTGCAACTCGGCCAGGTGCATGCCAATGGTGCTGCGCTCGGCGCAGGGTACAAAGGGCACGTCGTAGCCTTGGGGGTACAGCAGGCGGCGGTCCACCAGCTCGTCCAGGCTGTGCGGGGTCTGCAAGTAATCCAGCAATTGCGCGCTGCGCTCGTCGATCTTGCTGGCAAAGCGCGCCAGATCGGCCAAAAACTGCGCCCGGTCGGTGATGACCGCCTTGTGGTGCGAGGTGGCCCAGATGCGGGCATCCAACTCGGCCACTTTTTTCAGGGTTTGCCGGAAGTCGCTCAGGTTAGAGGTGGCGTCACCGTAGTAAGGACCAAAGCCGCTCAGGTCGATGTCGCCAATGAAGGCCAGGCCTTCGCTTTCCACCACCAGGGCGCAGTGGCCTGCAGTGTGGCCTGGCAAGTGGTGCGCCCGCACGCGCACGCCGCCGCCCAAGTCCCACAACGCGCCGTCGCTGTAGCCGGTGGCGTCGGGGCGGGGCTGGTAATGAAAATCCTTTTGCACGATGGCCAGCATGGCGCCCAGCACATCGGCGGGATAGCCATAGTGCTGGCACATGCCGTCCCACGATTGGGCAGCGGCCAAGTCGGCCTCGTGCACTTGCACGGGGGCGTGGGGCAACCGGTGCAACCCCGCCATGTGGTCTTCGTGCACATGGCCCAGAATGACCAGGTCCACCGTGTCCAACTCGGAGCCGATGCGGTTGGCCACCTCGGGCGTGTCAAAGGCCACGCGCATGTCGGCCCCCTGCACGATGAGTTGGTTGCCGTCAGGGTATTTGCCCGACTTTTCGCCCAGGTGCACCCGCACCGCACCGAAATTCAAAACCGAGGCCATGCCCGTGTCTCCTTGTGTTGCCCTGCAAGGCACTATAGCCAGCGTGACAGCCATGTGCTGCCGCCCGCGCTACAGTGAACCGCATGACCGACCTGCCCTCCCCTGCCACGCTGGCCGCCACGGCCTTGATCGACAGCGACCACCCCGACGTGATAGCCCTGGCGCGCCAGCACGCGCAAGGCGCCACCGACCGCGAACGCGCTGTGTCGCTGTACCTGGCGGTGCGCGACCAATTCCGTTACGACCCCTACCGCATCGAGCTGTCCACCGAAGGCATGCGCGCCAGTTCGGTGATTGCGCAGGGCTCGGGCTGGTGCGTGCCCAAGGCCGCCTTGATGGCGGCGGCTTGCCGCGCCGCAGGTCTGCATGCCCGTCTGGGGTACGCCGATGTGCGCAACCACCTGAGCACCGAGCGCTTGCGCCAGACCATGCAGACCGATGTGTTCATCTGGCACGGCTACGCCGACATCTGGCTGGACGGCCAATGGGTCAAGGCCACGCCCGCCTTCAACATTGAGCTGTGCGACAAATTCGGCCTGCTGCCGCTGGAATTTGATGGCCGAAACGATTCGATCTACCACCCGTTCGACAAATCAGGCAACCGTCACATGGAGTACGTGAACCAGCGCGGCACCTTCGACGACATGCCGCTGGCGCAAATCGTGGCTGACTTCCAAACCGTCTACAGCGGCTGGATGGCCGAAAAAGCCCCCTTGAAGGAAGCCAGCTTCGAGCAGGATGTGGCGAGGGAAACGCGGTGACGCAGCGCGCTCTGGTTTTGCTGGACTCGATTGCGCTGGTCAACGCCAGCCATGCGGGCGCTGTGATCGTGTCGGGCTCGCACGGGGGCTTGTCGGCCTCGCATTTTGTGACGGCGCAAACCCATAAACCTTTCGCCGTGGCCTTCAACGATGCGGGGGGCGGCAAAGACGATGCCGGTCGCGTGGCCTTGCGCGAGTTGCAGGCTGTGGGTGTGCTGGCCATTTTGTACGCGCACACCTCGGCCCGCATTGGCGAAGCGCAAGACGGGCTGGACAACGGCGTGGTCAATGGCCTGAACGCGCTGGCTTTGGCGCACGGCCTGCGGCTGGACATGCGTGTGTCAGACGCCGTGCGGCACCTGACTGAAAACTGAAAGCACCCACTGCCTTGCACCCTCTTGAGCACCTGCGCCGCTGCCGTCTATGGCTGTGCTTGAGTTTGGGACTCGGGACCTCGGCCTATGGTCAGCCTGCGTTAGAACTTCTGCCAAGTGCCGACGGTTTGGCGCTGAAAGTTTGGGTGTTTCACCCCCCTCAACCCACAAGTGACGCACAGCGCCCAGTGGTGATCGCCTTGCACGGGTGCGGCGGGATCTATGCCACCGTCGGCACTCGCAAAGGCCAGCTCAGTGCACGCCATCAAGGCATGACCGATTTGTTGCTGGCACAAGGCTACAGCGTGGTTTGGCCCGACAGCCTGACACCCCGTCAGGAAACCAGTTTGTGCGAACAAAGCATGGCCACACGCCAAGTCAGGCAAAGCCATCGGCGCGGCGACGTTGACGCCACCTTGGCTTGGCTTGCCCAACAAGCCTGGACGGATCACCGCCGAGTGGCCCTCTTGGGATGGTCCCACGGCGGCAGCACCGTGCTGGCCACTTCGGACAGTCGCCAAAAACCCCCTCAGGCCCGTCTACGTCCGGACATCGGTTTGGCCTTTTATCCAAGCTGCGCAGATGCGCTGCGTCGGTCTTATCATCCGAGCTGGCCCGTGCACATGCTGCTGGGGGCGGCAGACGATTGGACCCCTGCCGCGCCCTGCGTGGCTTTGGGTCAGAAAGCGGGCATGAGCTTCAAGGTATACCCTGACAGCCACCACGGTTTTGACAACCCGGTAGGACAAGTCCAACACTTACCCCGCGTACCGAATGGCCAACATCCAGGACAGGGCGTTCACGCCGGACGCCACCCTGTGACGGGCCCTCAGGCGTGGCAGGATGTACTGGACTTGCTCAAGCAGCGATGGCCTGCTCCTGTCTCCCCTTGAGCGGGTTGACCGCAGCGGCCAGCGGCACCGATTCAAACGCCACGCGGCTGGGCACGTCGCAGGCCACCCACATGGCCGGGGGCCGGGTGTGCATGACGATGCCGGCCACGCTTTCCACGCGACTTTCGGGCGGCACGCTCGGGTCGGGGCTGCGGCAGATGGACAAAAAACCGTCGGATTCATCGCGCAAAAAGTGCTCCAGCTCGGCCTGGCCGATGGGGGTTTGCTGGGCGTGTTGCCCGGCGGTGCTCAGGCGGTTGTGGCTCGACAAGCCCGGGCCCATGGGGGCTTGCTCGGCCAGCAGGGATTCACACACGAAATGATTGGTGTGCACCACCACGCCATCGGTGGGCTTCACCTCGGCCCAGCCTGCAGGCGAGACTTCAAAGCAAGCGGCTTGGCCTTCGGCATCGGCGCAAGGCACATTGGACGCGGCACCAAAACCCAGCCCCAGATCGGCTTGTAAAGCATCCAAACGCTCGCGTGCGTGCGCCACAGAGGTGCAGTCGAGTAAATGGCGCAGCAGCACATGCACCGGCACGCCCAAGCGCGTGCCGTCGCGATGGGAGCGCAAGATGTTGAGGCCCAGCGCAAAGCCCGACTGGTTGATGCCGATCTTGGCCAGCATCCCGGCTTCGGTCAGGGTGGTGATGCTTTGGCCGCTGGGGCCTTGGGTGTGCAGCAACACCAGGGCTTCGCGTTGGCGCCCCATCCAGTCCCAGTTTTGCGCCAACCAAGCTTGGCCTGTTCGGCTGGCGGCGGCTGTCACGCCCATGGCGGTGCATTCGCCGTCCTTCAAAGCGCCGTCCCATGGCGCATCGGCCAGCCAGTCGGGCAGGCCTGCAGCGCGGTTGGCGGCCATGGCGACCAATGCGGCTTCTTTCAGTTGTGGGGCGTCCGTCAAAAATGTGGGGGGCAAAATTTCGGTGCGGCAGTTCAGCGCCATCAGGCTGCCCAGGCTCTGGTCACTGCCTTGGGCCATACCGCGCAGCTCGGCCATCAGCTCGGCATCGACCTGCTCGATCACCGCCTCAAAGCGCATGGCGCGCTCGCAGGCGCTGGCCCAGTCGATGCCGCAGGCGGCAAACAAACGGGCATAGGTGACCACGCTGTGCTGGATCCGCGATTGGGCCTGCTGGCCATAAATTTGGCCGCGCTCATGGGCCGAGGCGGCGGCCAGCGTGTCGATGCAAGGGAACATGTGTCATCTCCTGAAAAGCATAGGCGCAAAAATCAGACCTGCATCAAGTCTCATGCCCACGGCCCCACACGTCAACCCGGGTCCGCTGACATTCACCTTCGCGCTGGCACCTCGGTGACTGTGCCCAGCCAGCGCACGGGGTCATCATGGGCGTCTGTTGAACTGGAGAGCCTGCCATGCGTTTGCTGATTGCGATGATGATGCACGAGACCAACACCTTCTCGCCGGTGCCCACCGATCTGCAGCGCTTTGCGCTGGGTCCGGGTGAGGTGCCGCCGCGGGGCGACGCGGCCATTGCGGCGTTTCGGGGCACAGGCACGGCCACCGGGGCATTCATTGACCTGGCCGATCAAACGGGCGCCGAGTTCGAATTGGCTCTGGGTGCGCACGCCGCGCCCAGCGGGCTGGTGTTTGACGAGGCCTACGAGGCGATGTGCCAGACGATTTTGCAAGCCGTGGCGCGCGGCGGTTTTGACGGCATTTTGCTGGACCTGCACGGGGCCATGGTGAGCCAGAGCCACGAAGATGGCGAAGGTGAGTTGCTGCGCCGCATCCGCGCCATTGACCCCAAAACGCCGATTGGCGTGGCCTATGACATGCACGCCAACGTGTACGCCGACATGGTCGAGTTGGCACAAACCGTGGCGGGTTACCAGACCTACCCGCATGTCGACATGTATGGCACCGGGGTGCGAGCTGGCTCGGCTTTGCTCCAGCTGCTGCAGGGCCAGGCGCAGCCCACCACGGCCTGGGGACGCTTGCCGATGATCCCGCACATCATGCGGCAAAGCTCGCTGGACGAACCCAACCGGTCCATCCAGGCGAGGGCCCGGCAAATGGAGGCCGAAGGCGCTTTGTGCGCCAGCGTGTTCACCGGCTTTCCGCACGCCGACATTGAAAACGCCGGCCTGTCGGTGGTGGTGGTGACCGACAACGACCCGGCGCTGGCCCAGCGTCTGCGCGACGAGCTGATGCAAATGGCCTGGGACAGCCGGGCGCAATGGGTGTACGAACTGGAGCCCTTGGCCGCATCGGTGGCCCGCGCCAAAACGCTGACCGACTATCCGGTGATGCTGCTCGACCATTACGACAACGCCGCTTCGGGCGGCACCATGGACACCACCGCCGTGCTGGCCGAGGTGTTGCGCCAGGGCTTGCACAACGTGGCGGTGTTTGCGATTTTTGACCCGCAGGCGGTGCAAGAGGCCATCGCGGCAGGCATCGGCGCACAGGTTCGATTGCAAGTGGGCGGCAAGATGGCCATGCCGCTGGTGCCACACCACAGCGCACCGATTGAGTTGAGCGGCGTGGTCAAGCTGATCTCCAACGGCAAGTACCGCAACAAAGGTCCGATGAGCCAAGGTGCCCGGCAGAACATGGGCCAAGCGGTGGTGATCGACACAGGCAATGTGGAGGTGGCGCTGATCTCGCGGCACGTCGAGCCCTTTGACGTGAACGCCCTGCTGTGCCTGGGCATCGACCCCACGCAAAAGCATTTTGTGGTGCTCAAAAGCCGGGTGCACTGGCGCGCTGGCCTTGGCCACTTGGCCGGTGCCACGGTGGAATGCGCGGGCGCTGGGGCCTGCACATCGGACTACAGCGAGCTGGAGTTCAAAAAACTGCGCCGACCGATTTACCCGCTAGATGCTGGGGTGGGATGGTCAAAGGCCGCGCAGTAAACGCCAGGCACCAGCCCACAAAGGTTTTTATCGCCGCAAAGGCTTGGTCCGTCTTGCGTTGGTGGCATTGGCCAACGCGTGACAGGCCCCCGTCTGCAGCCAGTGGCCTCAGCTCACCACATCCTTGATGCGAGGCCAGGTGTTTCGGATGTGCTCGCCCATGATGCGCGCCAAAGCCTGCCCGTCGCGGGCGCTCAAAGCCAACATCATCTGCTCATGCTCGGCCATGGCAGCAGTCCAGTTTTCCGGGGTGGCGTTGCCGCTGTAGCGCAAGCTGCGCATGCGTTTGCTCAGCGTGGCATGGGTCATGCTCAGGGTGTCGTTGTCGGCCAGCGCGATCAGGGCTTCGTGGATGCGCTGGTTGAGCGCGAAATACGCCAACCTCTGTCGGGTTTCAAAAAAGACCTTCATCTCTTGGTGCATCTGCAAGATCGCAGCAATCCGGGCGGGGTCGGCCTGACAAGCCCGCTCACCCGCATGGGTCTCCAACAGGGCAATCACCTCCAGCATGTCGCGTGCATCCTTGGCCGAAAAAGCCTTCACGATGGCGCCACGCAAAGGTAAAAGCTCCACCAGACCTTCGGCTGTCAAGACCTTGATCGCTTCACGCACCGGGGTGCGGGACACCCCCAGCAACTGGGCCACCTCCAATTCCTGGATGCGTTCACCAGGGCGCAGGCGCAAGGACACGATCATGTCGCGCAATCGGTTCGTGACTTCTTCGTGGAGCGGGACGCGCTCAATCTGGCGGGAGGGGTCTTGTGAGGGCATGGAGTGGAAGTATGGGGGAAAACCAGAGCTTGACCGGGTTCAATCGCATGCCTAGCATTATCCGTAATTACGGATTACAAGCATTCACCCGTTGCATTGACCAAAGTCCTGAATATGACACTGCCCACCCTGGCCCTCTTCACTGGCGATCCTGCAGGCATCGGCCCTGAACTGGTCGAAAAAATGCTGCAAAACACCTCGTGGAGGACGCACGCTCGGGTGATCCTGATCGGCCAGCCAGCGGCGATTCAGGTACCAGACGAAGTGGTCTGGCACGACTGGTCTGGCGCCAATGCCTCTGCTTTTGAGCGTGGCGTGTCCAACGCCCACAACGGCCGCTACATGATCGAGGCCTTGGCCGCCGGGGTGGACCTGGTGACGTCTGGCCAAGCCGATGCTTTTTGCTTTGCCCCGTTGAACAAGTCAGCCCTGCGCCAAGGCGGCATGAACCAGGAAGACGAACTGCGGTGGTTTGCCGAACACATGCACTTCAGCGGCGTGTGCGGCGAGCTCAATGTGCTGAAAAACCTTTGGACAGCGCGGGTGACCTCGCATGTCCCGCTCAACGAAGTCTCAAGCTTGCTGAGCCCGGACAAAGTGGCCGATGCGATTCGCATGATTTCCCAGGCCCTGCAGGCCTCTGGCGTGACCCGTCCTCGCATCGCAGTCTGTGGGCTCAATCCGCACAACGGCGACAACGGCAACTACGGCGACGAGGAAGGCCGCATCATCACCCCCGGCGTTCAGCAAGCTGCCGCCATGGGTTTTGCCGCCGATGGCCCCTTTCCAGCCGATACCGCGTTTGTGCGCGCCATCCGCTCGCCGGGCGGCTACGACGGTGTGGTGACCATGTACCACGACCAAGGCCAGATCGCCATGAAGCTGATGGGTTTTGAGCAAGGCGTGACAGTGCACGGCGGCCTGCCTTGCCCCATCACCACCCCGGCACACGGCACGGCTTACGACATTGCAGGTCTGGGTATGGCCAATCCGCAAGCCATGACCAATGCATTCGAATTGGCCGCCCGCATGGCCACCTCTCGCCGTCAATCACTCACTACGCCCAAGGAGACCATGTCATGAAGTTGAAGAAAATCCTGATCACGGCCTTGCTGGCCACGCCTTTGCTGGGCCTGGCGCAAAGCTACCCCAACAAGCCGGTGCGCATCATGGTGGGGGCCAACGCAGGCGGCGGCACCGACATCATTGCCCGCATGCTGGCCGAAAAAATGGGCGAGGCCTTCAAAGGCTCGTTTGTGGTCGAGAACAAGCCCGGTGCCTCCAACACCATTGCCGCTGACCTGACGGCCAAAGCCCCAGCCGACGGCCACACCTTGCTGGTGGCCACCAACACCGGCCAGGCCATTGCCCCGCACCTGATCAAACTCAGCTTTGACCCGATCAAGGACCTGACGCCTGTGGGCCTGATTGTCACGGTGCCCAACGTGCTCGTGGTGGGGGCCAACGTGCCCACGAACAATGTGGCCGAATTGGTGGCTTTGATGAAAGCCAAACCCAACGAGTTCAAGTACGCGTCTTCAGGGGTGGGCAGCACCCAGCACATTGCGGGCGAGGGCTTCAACCTGGCCGCTGGCGTCAAAAGCATCCATGTGCCCTATCGCGGCAGCAGCCAGGCGCACCTGGACATCATCGGTGGCAACGTACAAATCATGTTCGACACCACCTCCTCGGCCATGGGCCAGATCAAGGCCGGCAAATTCAAGCCATTGGCCCTGACCACCGCCACCCGCAGCAGCGAGCTGCCCCAAGTGCCCACGCTGGCCGAGGCCGGCGTGAGCGGCTTCGAGATGAGCACCTGGTACGGCATGTTCGTGACGACCGGCACCCCACCCGAAGTCACGCAGCGCCTGCAAACTGAGCTGGCCAAAATCCTGAAAATGCCCGACATCCAGACCAAACTCAAAGGCCTGGGTGGCGAGCCGGGCAACCTCTCGCCCGAGCAATTTGCGCAACTGAACCGTCAAGAATTCACGCGCTTTGGCGATCTGATCAAAAAGGCCAACATCAAGCTGGAGTGAGAACGACTTGGCCACACAAATTGGCCACCATGGCTTGGGCTGACGCGTCATCCAGATCATGCCCACGCCACACGGTGTGGGCGTCGGCGCGCACCATGAGCAAGGGGTGTTGGTATTCGGTCGGCAAGTCCTGCACACCCGAGACATCGAGCACCCGAAGCGGCATGCCTTGGTGTTGGGCCGCTGCTTGCAGGGCCTCCAACGCATTGTCAAACCCCGGCTTCAGGCAGAGCAAGGTGTAGCCAGGCCCTAGGGCGTCGTAGACAGACTGCCCTTCTCCCAGCCAGAAATGCGGCGCACGGCAGCCGGGCACCGTCGAGGCGGTGAAGCTGCCCATGCTGTACTCGGGCGCTTTGTCGCCGTCATACACCATGACGGGTGACTGGTCGTAGTAATAGCCAAAGTTCAGGCCTGCGCAGCAATATTGCTGCACGTTCAGGTCGTACAAGTTTTGGCCAAAGGCCTCGCGTGCGGCCTGCCCCTCTGGGCTGTCGTCTTCCAGATTCAAAGGAATCTCGCGCCGACGCTGGCTCATGGCGTGCGCGTGGTTCATGGCAAAGCGCGAGACCTGCTCGGTGATCGGGTGGCGCTCTTTTTCGTAGGCCGACAAAGCCTCGGGCGCAGCCCAGCCTTCGATTTGCGCCGACAGGTGCCAGGCCAGGTTGGCCGCATCGGCCAGCCCAGCGTTCATGCCGTAACCGGCGTACGGCACCCAAAGGTGCGCGGCGTCTCCGGCCAAAAACACGCGGCCTTCGCGCAATTTGTCACTCACCAGGCGGCGGCCGAACCAGTCTTCGCGGCTCATCTGTTCGTACTCAAAATCTTCACCCACCCCCAAGATGGTGCGGATGGCCCAGTCGCGGTCCACCGCGTCAAAGTCCAGCTCATGATCACGCAAGTAGTTGTGGATCAACCAGACCTCCTGGCCGTCGATGGCGTAGATGTTGCCGCTGCGCCGGGGGTTGACGGTGAACATGGCCCAGGCCGCCGGGGCCTGCAGGCGCGCCAGCAGGCCAGGCGCGCGGATGCAGGTGCTTTGCACGCGCTGCACCACCTTGTCACCCACCAGTTGGGCCCCAATGGCTTTGCGCACCGCCGAGCGGCCGCCGTCGCAGCCCACCAGGTAGGAAGCTTGCATCTGCAGCGGCGGCGCATCGGGCGTGTCCAGGTTTTGCATGCGCGCGCTCACCTGGCCGTCGGCTTGTTCAAAGTCCAGCACTTGGTGCCGGTACAGGGTGGTGATCAAGCCTTGTTTGGCCACATGCGCTGCCAAGATCGGTTCGATGTAGCGTTGGTTGATGCGGTGCGGTGGCTCGGGGGTGGGCCAATCGCCGTCGGGGCCGCTGTAGTCGGTCATGCGGGTGCTGCGCCCGGGAATATGGATGCGGGCAATTTCTTGCCCCACGGTGCTGGTGCGGTAAGACACATCGTGCGGGTAATCGTCTGGCAGGCCGGCGGCACGCAGGTCTTGGGCCACACCCAGAGCGCGAAAAAGCTCCATGCTGCGGGCCGAGATGTGGTTGCATTTGACATCCGGCAGAGCGCCTGCATGCCGCATCTCGACCAAGGTGCAAGCGATGCCGCGGCGCGCCAAGCACAGCGCCAGGGTCATGCCCACAGGCCCCGCGCCCACCACCACAACGGGTGAATTCAAACTCATAGCGGCACCTTCAAAGGGTCGTATTCAAACAGCCAATCGTAGCGGCGGCGGACTTTCTCTGGCTCCCACTCGCTGCTGACATAGTCCACCGCTTTGGTGGGGTCCGACAGCTGGGGGTTGTGAAAGCGCTGGGCGTTGTCGCGCGAACGGTTGACGATGTCGGCGGTGCGCTGCCAACGCAGTTTTTCAAAGCGGGCCAAGGCGTGTTCGGTGGGCTCATCCAAGGCCAGGCAGCGCGCCATGACGGCGGCATCTTCGATGGCCATGTTGGCGCCCTGCGCCAAAAAAGGCAACGTGGGATGCGCCGCATCGCCCAGCAGGCAGATGTTGCCCTGCGCCCAGCCGGTTTGCGGGGCACGGCCGAGCAAGGCCCATTTGAAGGGTTGCTCAATAGCCGACATCAGCTCGCACACATCGGCATGCCAATGGCCAAAATCTTGCAGCAACTCGGCGTGGGTGCCAGGTTCGGTCCAGGACTCGCTGCACCAGCCCTCGCGCTCGATGATGCCCACCACGTTCATCAGCTCACCGGCGCGTACCGGGTAGGTGATGACGTGCGCCCCTGGGCCGACCCAATTGGTACCGACCTGCGCCCGCAAATGTTCAGACACGCGCTCCACCGGCACCAGCCCGCGCCAGGCCAGCAAGCCGGTGAATTGCGCCTTGTCTTCGCCCAGCAACTGCTCACGCAGCACCGAATGCACACCGTCGGCTGCCAGCAAAGCACGGGCGCTGTGCTGCGAGCCATCGTTCAACTCAAACGTCACGCCCGAAGCCGTGTTGTGCGCTTTTACCACCCGCGCATTCAGGCTCACGGGCCGGTCTGAACGCGCCTCGAAAGCGTCCAGCAAGACCCGGTGCAAGTCGCCCCGGTGCACCATCCAGTAAGGGGCACCAAAACGTGCCAGACAATCGTCGCCCAAGTCAAACAGCTTCCAGCGCTGGCCGGTGTTCCACATCCGGATTTCCTTGCCCCGAGCCTGGCAAACACAGGCTTGCAAGGCGTCGCCCAAACCCAGCGCCAGCAAAACGCGCGAACCGTTGGGCGAAATTTGCAAGCCCGCACCCAACTCACCCAGTTGCGCGGCTTGCTCGAACACGTCCACCTCAAAGCCTTGCTGCAGCAAAGCCAGCGCCGTGGTCAGACCGGCAATGCCGGCTCCGGCAATGACGATGCGCTGAGGTGTGCTCATTGCGCCTTGATGTTGTTGTCTTTGGCGACCTGGGTCCACAAGGGGATTTCTGTGGCAATGGTTTTGGCGAAGTCTGCACTGCTGCTGCCCACGGGACGGATGTCCAGCTTGGCCATGCGCTCGACCACGTCCGGCAATGCCATGATGCGGGCCATCTCTTCTTGCAAGCGCTTGACGATGGGCGCAGGCGTGCCCGCCGGGGCCAGCAAACCGCTCCAGAAGTTCACCGCCAAATCGATGCCCTGCTCTTTGAGCGTGGGCACTTGCGGGTAGCTGGCCAAACGCTGTTCGGACGTGACGGCCAAAGCGCGCAACTTGCCCGACTTGACCAGGGCCGCAATCGGTCCAGAGTCAATCAAGGTCATTTGCACTTCTTGCGTCAGCACCGCGTTGATGGAGGGCGCGCTGCCCTGGTAGGGCACATTCAGGGCTTTCAGACCCGACTTGGCCTTGACCAGCTCCATCACCAACTGGAAGGAGGCCGAGGGGTAGGAGTAGTTGGTCTTGTCCGAATTGGCTTTGGACAAGGCGACCAACTCGTTGAAGGTTTTGGCTGGCGAGGCTTCGTTGACGGCCAGGATCATGGGGAAAGAACCTGCCAAAGAAATAGGCACCAGATCGGTGATCGGGTTATAGGACAGCTTGGCCACCAGTGCCGGATTGAACACGATGGGGCCACTGGCGGCCATGAGCAGGGTGTAGCCATCGGGCGCGGCTTTGACCACAAACTCGGTGCCCACGGCGGCACCCGCGCCGGGTTTGTTCTCGACCAACACCGGCTGGCCTAAAACAGGGGCCAATTTTTCTGCGACCACGCGCGCCAAAATGTCGTTGGCACCACCGGGTGCATACGGCACCACGATGCGCACGGCCTTGTTGGGCCAGGCCGCTTGCGCCCAAGACAGGGCCGGGGCCAATGTGGCCAAGGTTGCAGCCAAAGACAAGGCGGCGGTGGCCACCAGCTTGCGGCGTCCGGGGGCTGTGGGGCGAGTGGTCATGGTGTGTCTCCTGATTGATGAGGGATGAAAATCAAATTTTCGCGACCGAAGCCACCAGCAAAGCGGCCTGGCCTTGGTCCAGCGCCTGCAAGCAACGGGCGATGGCCGCAGGCAAGTCTTCAGAGCGGCTGACCCGTTCGCCATGCGCACCAAAGGCCTGGGCCACTTGTTCAAACCGGCGCTGCTCGCCAAGCAGGCGCGCCTGGAACTGACCTGCTTGGGCCGCTGGCCCATCGGGATGCATGCGCAGCACGGCTTCTTTGACCGCTTGCCAGCCGCCGTTGTCCAGCACCACGGTCAAGATCGGCAGGCCTTGCGCTTGCGCCACCGCATAAACGGAAGTGGGGGTCGAAAAATGAAAGCCACCATCGCCTTCGATGTGCACCACTCGGTCGTTGGGCCTGGCCAGCTTGACGCCCAGCGCCATGCCGGCGCTGTAGCCCAGGCCCCCGCCCGCACCCCCTAGAAAACTCATGGGACGGGTGCGCGGGATTTGCTGAAGCACCGCAGGCGAATTGCGGATGGCTTCGTTGATGACCACGTCATCTGGGCGCAACTGAAGGCCAATTTGTGCGCAGACCCAAGATGGGTTCAAGGCGTCTTCGGGGCCGGGGTTTGCGGCGGCAGCGGCCACACGGTCGAGCCGCTGCTGGCGCTGGGAGGCCCAGCTGGCCATGCGATGGGCCACTTTCTGATGAAAGGCCTCGTCGGCCAACGACAGCACAGCTCGGTGCAGGTCGCGCAGGGCCTGCGCACAATCGGCCGGCCAGCGTACGTCGCTGGCAAAACCCCAGGCCGGAAAATCTTTCTTGATCGGGTCCACGTCGATGTGCACCCAGCGGGTGTCCTCGCGGGGACGGGTTTGGTGGGGCAGCCAGGGCACGTCGATGTCCAGCAGCAAACCCCAATCGGTGTCGGGCAACAGCGGCGTCGCATCAAACCCAAAAAAGCACGGCGATTCGCGCGAGATGCACAGCCAAGTGGGACTGAATTCCACCACCCGAATGCCACACAACTCGGCCAACGCCTCCAGGGCCTGCACCGCTTCGGGCTTGCGACCCAAATAGGAAGTGATCACCAGCGGGTTGTTGGCCGCCATCAATTCGCGGGCGATTTGCAGCGTGGCCTCGGCAGGCAAGGCACCCATGTGCACCGCGCCGTAGCGGGCGGCCGGGTAAGACTTGACCTGCTCGGGTGCCCAAGTTTCAGCCAAGGTCTCGCGCGGCAGTGTCATGTACACCGGACCCGCTGGCTCGGTGTGCATCACGCTGTGGGCGCGGCGCACCACCTCTTTGGCCACCACGCCCGAAGGCAGGTTGTATTCCCACTTGACGTAAGGGCGCACCAGCGAGCCGATGTCAAACGGGTCTTGCACATAGTGCACATAGTTGTCACGGGCACCGGGCACTTCGCCATGCAGGGCATAAGGAGCCTTGCCCGCCATGAGCAGCACCGGTAAACGCGCCCGCATCAGGTTGTGCATGCCCATGGCCGCATTGGCGGTACCGGCATCCACATGCACCATGACGCCCTGCCCTTGCCCTGTGACAGCGGCGTAACCGCCCGCCATGTGGATAGCCACGTTTTCATGCGGGCACAACACCACCTCGGGCATGGCCTGGCCCTCGGCTTGCAGACGCGCCATCTCGTCAATCAGGGTCACATGGTCGGTGCCCAGGTTGGAAAACAGGTAACGGATGCCGGTCTCTTGCAGACCTTCCAAGAAAAAACGGGCGGTGGTGTGTGGCGTCTTGGGCGGGGTCGAATCGGTCATCGGCGAGGGTCAATCGTTGCAGGGCATGAACACATGCTTGGTTTCCATGAAGTCGTTCAGGCCTTCCACGCCATGCAAACGGCCAAAACCGCTTTGCCGGTAGCCACCGGTCTCGATTTCGGCAAACAAGCGGTTGTGCGCGTTCACCCAGACATTGCCAAACTTGACGCGCCGGGTGATTTGACGGGCTGCCCGGTGGTCGGCGGTCCACACCGAAGCGGCCAGGCCGTAACGCGTCGCGTTGGCACGCTGCACCGCTTCGTCGTCCGAAGTGAAAGTTTCGAGTGTGATCAGTGGTCCAAAAATTTCGTCCTGCACAAAATGGCTGTTCAGGTCTTGCGTGGCCACGAGCGACGGCGTGATGAACGCGCCACCGCGAGGCGTGTCAGCAGGCACATGACCCGCCAGCAACACGCGGCAGTCTGTCGCAGCCGCGCGCACTTCTTCCAGCAAACGGGCCTGGTTGCGTTGGTCAATCAGGGGGCCCATGCCAGAGCTCGGCTGGTCACCCGGTCCCACTTTGACCAGGGCCAAAGCCTGTGACAGCTGCACAGAAAAGTCAGCGGCCACCGATTCGTGCACCAGCACCCGGCTGATGGCGGTGCACATCTGTCCCGCCATGACGCAAGCACCGCCCACAATGCCGCGCACAGCAGCGGTCATGTCGGCATCGGCACGCACAATGGCGGGGGCCTTGCCACCCAGCTCCAGCGACAAGCGGGTCAGGTTTTTGGCGGTGGACAAGGCAATTTGTTGGCCCACATGGGTCGAACCCGTGAAACTGATGACATCGACTTCGGGGTGCCCACACAGGTGCTGCGTGGCCACGATGTCTTGCTCAATGAAGGAGTTAATCACGCCTGCCGGAATGCGCTCGTCGGCCACCAGACAGGCCATGACTTGGGTGTGCACCAGCGCGGTCTGGTGCGCGGCCTTGATGACCACGGTGCAGCCTGCGGCCAGCGCCGGAGCCAAAGAGCGCACCAGCAAGGTCACAGGCGCGTTCCAAGGCACGACGATGGCGGCCACACCAATGGCTTCGCGCTCGATGTGCGAGTAAACATCGGGCTCCATCTCGATGACACGGCCAAACAGGTTGCGCGCCAGTCCGGCGTAATAACGCAACTCTGAAATACCGGCCATCACTTCGCCTTCGGCCTCGCGCTGCAATTTGCCATTGAGCTGCACCAGCGTTTGCACCACTTGCGCCTTGTTGTGCTCCAGGCGATCGGCAAACAGGCGCAGCACGTCGGCGCGCAATTTGGGCTGCTGTGCCCAAGTGGTGGCCTCAAAGGCGGTGCGGGCACAGGCGATGGCTGTGTCCACCTCTTGTACGCTGGCGGCCACGAATTGCGCGGCTCTTTCACCCGTGGCCGGATTCAAGGAATCCCCGATGGCGTGAACGCTGCTGGGTTTGACCCATTGGCCGTCAATGTAGTTGTGCGCGATGTGCATGTCAGGGGGTGCTTGGATGGTGCTGGCGGGTCTTGAACAGAACACTGCAGACCCAAGGCTGGAACGCCAGCGCCATATGCTTAGCAAGTTAAATAAATCAGGCCTTGATGCTAGCCGCTGTGACGCCATCGGCCATTGGGTCAAACCCTGCGTCAGGGTCATTGAAAAAAGGCCAGAAAAATCGCTCAAGACCCTGGCCGCACCATCTGGCAGGTACTGGGCAGGCGGGCCTGCTCGGCCTTGATCTGACGCACCACTTTGAAACCGTAACCCGAGCCTTCCACGTCAAACGGTACGCCCGGTGTGCCCTGGCGGGCCATCACACCCACAACCAGTGGCTGTTGAAACTGGTGGTCTTGTGCCCGCATGCTGCCCGATTGCCCCGCGATGCTGACGCGGGCTTTTTCCAGCTGCAAGGCCACCGCCACCGGGTCGGTGCTCCCGGCTTTTTCCACCGCATGTGCCAACGCCTCGATCATGAGTTGCATGCGCAGGTGCACATAGTCCTCAGCGGGCTTGGGAAAACGCTGGCGGAACGACTTGTAAAACTGCGCACTGGCCTCGCCCGGCACATTGGGCAGCCAGTCGGCCACCGCAATCACACGCCCCAAACCGGCCTCCCCGATGGCGGCAGGCGCGCCCAAGGCGTTGCCATAAAAGGTGTAGAACTTGCCTTCGTAACCGGCCTCGCGGGCGGCCTTGACCAAGAGCGTCAGGTCATTGCCCCAGTTGCCCGTGATCACAGACTGCGCACCGCTGGCCTTGATCTTGGCAGCGTAGGGCAAGAAGTCTTTGACGCGGCCCATGGGGTGCAGCTCATCGCCCACGATCTGAACATCCGGGCGCTGCACCCCCAACTGCCGCCGGGCCTCGCGCAACACGGCCTGACCAAAGCTGTAGTCCTGACCGATCAAATAGGCCGATTTGACGCTGGGGTCTTCGCGCAAGACCTGCATGAGCGCCACCATGCGCATGTCGGCATGGGCGTCGAACCGAAAATGCCAGAAACTGCATTTCTCGTTGGTCAAGGCCGGGTCGACCGCCGAGTAATTCAGGAACAGCACGCGCCGGGTGGGCTCGCGCTCGTTGTGCTTGTTGATGGCGTCGATCAGGGCTGCCGCATTGGCTGACGAATTGCCTTGCAACACGACCTGTGCGCCGTCGTCGATGGCCGATTTGAGGGCCGACAAAGCCTCTTCGCTTTGGCCTTTGCTGTCATGGCGTGTCAACAACAGGGGGCGCATGCCTTGAGCGGTTGGGACCCCGCCGCGGGCATTGACCCGCTCGACCGCCCAGGCGATGTTGCGCACGACTGATTCACCCGTGTTGGCAAAGGGGCCGCTCAGGCCCTCGATCAGCGCCAGCCGAATGGGCGCAGGAGACTGGGCATGGGCAGGCGCCCAACACAAGGCCAAAGCCAAACTCACCCAAGTGCGTCGCGAAAAAAGAAACAGTGAAACCATAAACAGAGTGACGCCAGGCCGTGACCCATCGCGCGTAAGCAAAGGGCCGGAGTTTAACCAGCCTAGGCACACACCCTCGGGTTAACCCGCATTCAAACGGGGCTTACACAGGGACGTCAAACGGGAGTGAGTTCCTGCAAGGGCCAGCGCGGTTTGACGTCAAAGCTGTAAACCGCTTGGGCGGTTTGCACCCCGGCTTGCAAACGCATGGCCGCGGCCATGGCGATCATGGCGCCGTTGTCGGTGCACAGGTGCAACTCGGGGTAATGCACGCGCACCTGGGATTTGGCGCAGGCCGCGTTGAGCTGGGCGCGCAACTCGCGGTTGGCCCCCACGCCCCCAGCCACCACCAGGCGCTTCGTGCCGGTGGTCTTGAGCGCAGTCATCGATTTCTTGACCAGCACTTCGACAATCGCAGCCTGGGTTGATGCGGCCAGGTCGGCGCGCTCGGGCGCGCCTTCGGTGTGGGCGGCAGGGCCAATTTTCTGGCTTTGGGTCAGCACCGCTGTTTTGAGGCCCGCAAAAGAAAAGTCCAGATCACCGCTGTGCAGCAACGGGCGTGGCAGCTTGTAAGCGGCTGGGTTGCCCTGCTCGGCCAGACGCGACAAGCCCGGGCCACCCGGGTAGGGCAGGCCCATGAGCTTGGCCGATTTGTCAAAAGCTTCGCCCGCGGCGTCGTCGATGGTTTCGCCCAGCAAGTCGTAGCGGCCCACGCCGTCCACCCGCATCAACTGCGTGTGGCCCCCCGACACCAGCAAGGCGATGAAGGGAAATTCGGGCGGGTCGGCGCTCAAAAATGGCGAGAGCAGATGGCCCTCCAAGTGGTGCACGCCCAGCACCGGCTTGCCCAGGGCTGCGGCCAAAGCACAGGCCACGCCCGAGCCCACCAGCAAAGCCCCGGCCAGCCCCGGCCCGCGGGTGTAGGCCACCACGTCAATCTCGGCCAAAGTGGCCCCAGCCTCGGCCAGCACCTGACGCGTGAGCGGCAACACCCGGCGGATGTGGTCCCGGCTGGCCAACTCGGGCACCACCCCCCCATAGGCTTGGTGCATCTCGATCTGGCTGAACAGCGCGTGAGACAAAAGGCGCGGCAAGGCACTGCCCGTGGTCTCCACCAAGGCCACGCCCGTTTCGTCACATGAAGATTCGATTCCCAAAATTCTCATGACCGCGAGTTTAAGCGGCGCATGGGTGCGGGTCCGGCCTTTGGCCATAATCCAACGGTCAACGAAGCCCCCTTTCAAAGCCCCCACCATGACCACACTGCGACTGATTTCTTCCATGGCCACCAAACCCCTGCTGGCCGATCTGGTGGCGCTTTACAAGGCGCAAGCGCCCGACGTTCAAGTGTTGGTCGAGTCGGTCGGCGGCGTCGATGCCGCCAAGCGCGTGCAAGCCGGTGAAGCCTTTGACGGCGTGGTGCTGGCCGGCGATGCCATCGACAAACTGATCTTCAGCGGCCATGTGCGGGCGGGCAGCCGCACTGATCTGGTGAGCTCGGGCGTGGCGGTGGCCGTGCCTGCGGGCCAACCGGTGCCCGACATTTCGACCGAATCCGCACTCAAAGCCGCTGTTCTGGCCGCGCCAACGCTGGGCTATTCCACAGGCCCGAGCGGCGTGCAATTGGCCAAACAGTTCGAGGCCTGGGGCATCGCTGAACAAATCAAGAACCGCCTCGTGCAGGCCCTACCCGGCGTGCCGGTGGGCTCGCTGGTGGCGCAAGGTGAAGTCGCGCTGGGCTTTCAGCAGCTGAGCGAAATGTTGGGCGTGCAGGGCATCACCATCGTGGGCGGCCTGCCACCGGCGGTGGAGATCATCACCACTTTTTCGGGCTCGGTGGCGGCGTCTTGCGCACAGCCCGATGCCATGGTTGCGCTGCTGGCCTATTGGCAGTCGCCCGCATGTGACGCGCTCAAGCGGCAGCACGGCATGGCTCCGGCCTGAGCGCCATACACATATAACCAACAGTTATCTGGTGTCTAGCACAATCGCCGGCATGGGAATCGGCCACTACATCAAGGACATCGGACGCGGCAAAGACGGCGCCCGTGCGCTTGGCCGCGCGCAAGCGGCTGACCTGATGGGGCTGATCCTGGACCAGCAGGTGAGCGATCTGGAGCTGGGCGCGTTTTGCATCGCCATGCGCATCAAAGGCGAGACGGCTGAGGAGATGGCCGGTTTTCTGGACGCCACCCATGCACGACTGAACAAGGTCCGCACAGGCCAAGCACCCACTGTGGTGCTGCCCAGCTACAACGGCGCACGCAAGCTGCCGGTGCTCACGCCCTTACTGGCCCTGCTGCTGGCGCGCGAAGGCGTGGCGGTGGTCATGCACGGCACAGCGACCGAAGACAAGCGCGTGAGCAGCCAGGCGGTGCTGGCTGCGTTGGGCATGGCTGCTTCTGGCCCCTCTGCTCAAGCGAAAGCCGGTGAAGTGCTGTTCGTGCCCACAGGCGTGCTCAATGCCGGGCTGGAACGCCTGCTTTCTGTGCGCCGCGTGGTGGGCCTGCGCAACCCCGGGCACAGCCTGGTGAAACTCATGAACCCCTGCGACGGCCCAGCCCTGGTGCTGAGCAGCTACACCCACCCCGAATATTTGCTGTCGATGTCGGCGACCTTGGCCCTGACAGGTCAGCACGCCCTGCTGCTGCGCGGCACCGAGGGCGAAAGCGTGGCCGATGCCCGGCGCACGCCCGCGATGGACGTGTTCAAAGATGGGCAAACGCGGCGCGTGCAGGCCCCACAAGAAGGCGCGCTGTTACAAGTGCCCGAACTGCCCGGGCCAGATGCGGTGGCCACGGCGGCTTACATCCAGCGGGTTTTGCGCGGCGAATTGCTCATGCCCGAGGCCATCGCTCTCCAAGTCCAACACATCCTGCACGAGGTAACCCCATGAGCGCACCCCTCCTCGGCCGCTGCATTCTGGTCGGCGCGGGCCCCGGCGACCCCGAACTGCTGACGCTCAAAGCCGTCAAGGCCATCGCCAGCGCCAGCCTCATCCTGGTGGACGACCTGGTCAACGACGCTGTGCTTGACCATGCCTCAACCACGGCCCGCATCGTGCATGTGGGCAAGCGCGGTGGCTGCAAGAGCACGACGCAGGCCTTCATCGACAAGCTGATGATCACCGCCGTGCAAGAAGGCGAGCAGGTGGTTCGCCTGAAAGGCGGCGACCCTTTCATCTTTGGCCGCGGCGGTGAAGAAGTTGAGCACCTGCGCGCTGCAGGCATCGACGTCGAGGTGGTCAACGGCATCACCTCGGGTTTGGCGGGCATGAGCAGTCTGGGGGCGCCGCTGACCCACCGCGAGCACGCGCACGGCGTGGTGTTTGTGACCGGCCACGCCAAACCCGGCGATAACGGAACCGATTGGGCACAACTGGCGGCCACCGCTCGGCAGGCCAAACTGACGCTGGTCATTTACATGGGCGTGAGCAGCCTGGAGCACATCAGGGCTGGTTTGCTGCAAGGCCTGCCCGCACACACACCCGTGGCGGTGGTGCAGCATGCCAGCCTACCGCAGCAGCGCGAGGCCTTGACGACCTTGGGCAAGCTGCACGCAACCGTGGCCCGAGAAGGTCTGCAAAGCCCCAGCGTCATCGTGGTGGGCGATGTGGTGCAGGGTGCGCGGGCCTGGGCGAACCATCTACAGACCGAGAAGCCCACAGCCTTGCAAGCCTGAGCAACCTGTGAAATTACAAATTCCAACACCTTGCAGCTGACTGAACCGTTTTAGGACAATTGAGCCACTAAACTTTGCCGCGCGGTACTTTTCACCGTGAGCAAGGGAGTAATTCATGGGACTTTTTGATTCAATCTCAGGCCAAGTCGTTCAACAAGCCACATCGGCCTTGTCGGGTGGTGCCCAAAGCGCTGATGGCAACCACATGATGCAAATGCTGACGGGCTTGCTGAACAACCCCGAACTCGGCGGCATCAGCGGCTTGGTCAGCGCTTTTCAGAAAAACGGCCTAGGTGACACGGTGGCGTCATGGATTTCGAACAACACCAATTTGCCGGTTTCGGCTGAGCAAATCCAATCCGTATTGGGCCAAGGTCCACTGCAAGACCTGGCCAGCAAAATGGGCTTGTCCACCGACGCGGTGGCCGGCACCCTGTCCGAGCAATTGCCTGGCCTGGTGGACCAGCTCACCCCCAACGGCGAACTGCCCAGCGGCGACCTGATGGCGCAAGGATTGGGCATGCTCAAAGGCTTCATGAAGTCTTGAGCGGCTGACAGCGCACCAGCCCAACGCCCTTCGGGGCGTTTTTTTTCGCGCCCTGCGCCCACTACACTCTGGCCCCATGAATACATGGGATGTGGTGATCGTGGGTGCCGGGGCTGCCGGTTTGTTTTGCGCAGGCGTCGCTGGCCAACGCGGGCTGAAGGTGCTGGTGCTGGACCACAGCGAGAAGATCGCCGAAAAAATCCGCATCTCGGGCGGCGGGCGCTGCAACTTCACCAACCGCTTGCTCGACGCGTCTGCCCCGCAAAAGCACTTCATCAGCCAAAACCCGCATTTTTGCCGCTCGGCCCTGTCGCGCTACACCCCGCAAGACTTCATCGATCTGGTGCAAAAGCACGGCATTGCTTTCCATGAAAAGCACAAGGGCCAGCTGTTTTGCGACCATTCGGCCGAAGACATCATCCGCATGCTGCTGGCCGAATGCGATGCGGGTGGCGTGACCCTGAAAATGGGTTGCAGCGTGCAAGCTGTTCGTCACTTGCCCGATGGCGGCTACGAATTGGACACCACACAAGGCCCATTGCAATCGCGCTCGCTGGTCGTGGCCACAGGCGGCTTATCGATCCCCAAAATCGGGGCCACAGGCTGGGGCTACGAAGTGGCCACGCAGTTCGGCTTGCGCTTGGTGGATCGACGCGCTGGCTTGGTGCCCTTGACTTTTGACGGTGCTGCCTGGGCGCCTTATGCGCAATTGGCCGGACTGTCTTTGCCCGTGGGGATCAGTACAGGCGAGAAGAAAACGCGCATGCACTTTGACGAAGACTTGCTGTTCACCCACCGGGGTTTGTCAGGGCCAGGGGTGCTGCAAATTTCAAGTTATTGGCAAGAAGGCTCCCCCATCCGCCTGAATTTGGCACCCGAGGTCAACTTGCCTGATCGATTGCAAGACGCCAAACTGCGTTCGAAAAAATTACTGAGCAACGAATTGGCCACCTTGGTGCCCAGTCGTTTGGCCGAGGCTTGGGTCAGCCAAGACTCCGCCCTGCAACGCACATCGGCCGAGGTGCCTGACAAAGCCTTGAACAAACTGGCGCAAGCGCTGTCCGACTGGACGCTCACGCCCACCGGCAGCGAGGGTTACAAGAAAGCCGAGGTGACCATGGGCGGCGTGGACACGCGAGACCTGTCTTCGCAAACCATGGAGTCCAAGCAACCGGGTCTGTACTTCATTGGCGAAGTGGTGGATGTGACGGGCTGGCTGGGCGGGTACAACTTCCAATGGGCCTGGGCCAGCGGCCATGCGTGCGCTACAGCACTGCCCAACCAGCCAGGCACTTAACGCCGCACCAGTGGGGGCGGAATCACTGGATTTCATGGCTATAATCCTAGGCTTTGCTGGCAAACCCCCGTCTGCCAAATACTAGTTCGTGACGGGGATCCGCCGTAACTGGCTTTCAAGGGCCCGATCTCCCTTGCTTGCACAGCCGGCACATTTTTGGAAACTTTGATTCAATGACCACCATCCGCGTGAAAGAAAACGAGCCGTTTGACGTTGCCCTGCGTCGCTTCAAGCGCACCATCGAAAAACTCGGCCTGCTGACCGACCTGCGTGCCCGCGAGTTTTACGAAAAGCCCACCACTGAGCGCAAGCGCAAGAAGTCGGCTGCCGTCAAGCGTCACTACAAGCGCGTTCGCAGCATGCAGTTGCCCAAGAAGATGTATTGATCTTCCACTTTGCTTGACCTGAAAAGGTCTGCAAACAAGCCCGCTGGAGGACGCTCAGGCGGGCTTTGTTGTTTTTAATTTCCTTTTTTTCAATTGCCATTCTTGGAGCCCCTCATGCGCCTGAAAGAACAAATCACCGAAGACATGAAAACCGCCATGCGCGCCAAAGACGCTGAGCGTCTGGGCACCATCCGCTTGCTGCTCTCGGCCAT
The DNA here is from genome assembly GCA_903932865.1 of uncultured Burkholderiales bacterium. GTDB lineage: Bacteria > Pseudomonadota > Gammaproteobacteria > Burkholderiales > Burkholderiaceae_C > Limnohabitans_A. The sequence goes on along the minus strand of CAIZHQ010000014.1, from coordinate 178,692 downwards.
GAAGCAAAAAGAAGTGGACGAGCGCATCGAGCTGGACGACGTGGCCGTGGTGGCCATCGTGGACAAACTCATCAAGCAGCGCAAGGACTCGATCGCCGCCTTTGAACAAGCCGCCCGCCAAGACTTGGCCGACAAGGAAAAGGCCGAAATGGCTGTTTTGCTGGGCTACCTGCCAGCCCGCATGTCGGCCGAAGAAGTGACAGCTGCGGTCCAGGCCATCGTGGCCGAACTCGGCGAAGAAATGGGAAAGAAGGTGGGCCCTGGCGACATGGGCAAAGTGATGGGCGCCGTGAAAGCCCAATTGGCCGGTAAGGCCGATATGGGTCAGGTGTCTGCTGCCGTGAAGGCTGCGCTGGCGGGCTGACCCGCAATTCAGTCGGCCAAGCTGCGGGCACTGTCTTTCAGGCATCCCATGAAGATGCTTTGCTGCGTTTTCAGTCGCTCCTCGCGCAACCGAAAACAGCACATCGGCCCAGTGAGCAACTTGGCGGGTGCACGCAGTGCCTGCACCTGTGCGGTGGCTTCAAACTGCTTGGCCTGCTGATGGGCAATGGCCCACAGCATCGGGGTTTGACCGATCAGACTGAGGGCGAGCAAAGACGAGTCGGTTTGTACATCCGGCCCCTGCCCCAAGCGATCGCCGTTGCGGTGGACCGACAGCATTCGGTCAATTTTGGGACGCAGTGGGGTGTGGGGCGGCGGCAGCACCCAGGCCTCTTGTGCCAGATCTACCCATGAGAGTTTCTTTTTTTTGTGCAAACGGTGACCCAACCCTGCCAAGATGGTGCTGTGCTCCTCGTACAAGGGTGTGACCTCCACGAGGTTTAAATCGACACGCAATTCGGCGTGCGCCAGCATGAGGTCAAGGCGGCCATCCAGCAATTGCTCATAAAGCGCCTCCAGTGGCAGCATCTGGGTGATGAGCAGCACCTCTGGCAAGATCTCACGCAAACGCGCGATGGCCCGGGCCAAGACCTCCGGCGAAAAAGCAGCCAACACGCCAACACGCATCTCCGCGCTGACACCACCGGACAAGCCCAGCAAATCCTCCTCGGCCAGATCGATCTCAGCCAGCACGCGGTGCGCGTGCTGAATCAGGCTCAAACCGGCCACAGTGGGCACCATGCGTTTGGTGGTGCGCTGAAACAAAATCACCTGCAACTGGCCCTCCAGCTGGGCCAGCGCCCTTGAGGCCGCTGGCTGGGTGGAGTGCAGGATGTCTGCACACCGACTCAGGTTGAGCTCGCGCCCCAGAACGCTCACCAAGCGCAACTGCTTGAGCGTCAGCACCCTTTGTAAATTCAAAGCCATGACCAATCATACCCATTCAGGTATGAATCGAGTGGCATTATTCATTTGTCACGCCACAAGGGACTTTGAATAATGGCCAGCAGTCAAGCACTGTTTTGACCGCCATCTACACCATCCAGGAGACCCTTCACCATGCCCACCCTTTTGGTTTCTCGACGTGCGGCCCACACCCTTTTGGCCAGCCTGATGCTGACGCTGGGCTTTGCCGCCACGGCACAAAACTACCCGAGCAAAGCCATCCGCATGGTCGTTCCCTGGCCTCCAGGCACGCCTGCCGATGTGTCCGGCCGCATGGTGGCCGAAAAAATGAGCACCGCTTTGGGCCAACCCATCGTGGTGGACAACAAGCCCGGGGCAGCAGGCACCATTGGCATGGCCGATGCGTTGCGCCAGCCTGCCGACGGACACACCCTTTATCTGCTGTCCTCGGCTTCGCTGGTGGCGCCGCTGCTGTTCCCGGCGCAGTCCATCCAGTTCAACCAGCTTGAACCCGTAGGTCACATGGCCTGGAGTTACAACGTGCTGGTGGCCCCGGTGACCAGCATGCTGAAAGGCCCCGCAGACATTGTGCAAACAGCCAAGGCCAAACCTGGCACTTTGAGTTTTGCATCCGGGGGCAACGGCACACCCGCGCATCTGGCCGGCGAATTGTTCAAACAACAAACCGGGTCCGTGACCACCCATGTGCCCTACAACCAGTTTGGCTTGGCCATTGGCGACCTGATTGCCGACCGCACCAACTTCATGTTTTTGACGGCCTCGGCCGCCATCCCGCAGATTCAAGGCGGCAAACTCAAGGCCATGGCCGTCACGGGTGCCAAACGCTTGCCTGCCCTCAAAGAGGTGCCCACCATGGCCGAGCAAGGCTTTGCTGACTTCGTGCTGCGTTCCTTCGACGGGATGATGGTCAAGGTCGGGACCCCCAAGGAAGTGGTGGAGCGCCTGAACACCGAACTGAACAAAGCCTTGAATCTGACCGAGGTGCGCGAACGCCTGGCGGCCTTGGCACTGGAGACCGAGCCCATGAGCGGCGGCCAGTTTGGCGCTGTGATTGCTGCTGAAACCGAAAAATGGCAACGCATCGGACGCGCTGCCCAAATCAAGGCCGATTGAATGCGCACCACGGACACCTCGTGCGACATCGTCATTGTTGGGGCTGGCTCGGCTGGCTGCACCCTGGCTGCCCGGCTGAGCGAAGACCCGACCCTACAAATCACTTTAATCGAAGCTGGCACGCCCTCCAAATACCCATGGCTGAGCATTCCCATCGGTTACTTCAAAACCGTTGGCAACCCGGCGCACGATTGGCAATTTGAAACACAACCCGAAGCCGGCATGGCCGATCGGTGCTTGCCCTGGCCCCGGGGCAAGGGCCCGGGGGGCTCCAGCCTGATCAACGGCATGTTGTATTTGCGCGGCCACCAACAGGACTATGACCGTTGGCAAGACTTGGGCAACCCAGGCTGGTCCTGGGCCGGTGTGTTGCCCTATTTCCAGCGCGCCATGAACACCGATCATCCCCATCCCGGTGATGGCCAAGAGGGGCCTTTGTGGGTTTCTGAAGTGCCCCATGACCCGCTGTCCGATGCGTTTGTGGCGGCTGCTGCGCGATGCGGCATCCCGCCGACGGCCGACTTCAATGGCGGTGACAACTCGGGTGCAGGCTACTTTCGCATGAACACGCGCCACGGCCAACGCATGAGCACCGAGCGGGCTTATTTGCGGCGCGCCATGCAACGCCCCAACTTGCAGATCATCAGCGGCGCGCAGGTCACCCGCATCCTGATGCAAGGCACACGGGCACAAGGCGTGAGCTGGTTGCAAAACGGGCACAGCCACAGCCTGCAAGCCCGGCATGAAGTGGTGCTTTGCGCAGGCGCCATCCAGTCACCGCAACTCTTGCAGCTGTCCGGCATTGGCCCAAGCGCCTTGCTGGCCAAGCACCAAATTGCACCGGTCGTCGATTTGCCGGGCGTGGGCGAAAACCTGCAAGACCATTTGCAAGTGCGCCCGTCCTTTCGCTGCCAAGGGGTGGAGACCCTGAACGATGTGGCCAACAGCCGTTGGCGCAGTGCACGCGATTTTTTGCGTTACCAGCTTACCCGCTCTGGGCCCTTGGCCACCGGGGTTTACCGGGCCGGCGCGTTTTTGTCTCTGGACAATGCCCAGCAGCCCCACTGGCCCAATGTGCAAATCCATTTCGGTCTGGTCAGTTTTGACCGCCCCCACCAACCGCCTCACCCTTTTCCGGGCATCACCCTGTCGGCCTGCATTTTGCGGCCCGAAAGCCGCGGGCGCATTCAGATTCGCAGCGCCGACCCCTTGGCTACACCCGAAATCCAAGCCCGTTACCTGAGCGCCGAGAACGACCAGCGCCTGGCCGTGCAAATGGTGCGAAAAATGCGCGAGATCGCCAGCCAGTCACCGCTTTCCGACATCATCGTGCAAGAGCATGAACCCGGTGCAGCAAGCCAAAGTGATGCCGATTTGCTCGATTGGGTGCGCCGCCGCGCTGGCAGCATTTTTCACCCGGTGGGCACCTGCGCCATGGGCCCGGCGAGCGACCCAATGGCGGTGGTCGATGCACGGCTGCGGGTGCACGGTGTGCAAGGTCTGCGTGTGGTGGATGGCGCGGTCATGCCTCGCATCGTGTCAGGCAACACCAATGCGCCCATCATCATGCTGGCCGAAAAAGCCGCTGACCTGATCCGCGCCGACCTGCGGGCTTAATCGGCCAAGGTCGTCGACTTCCACCGGGCGCGGCTGCCGCCCAGTCTGCGCCCAGCGGCACCTTCGGGCTTATGCCTTTGCGCCACGGCCGATGCGCGCGCGCGCAGCATATGCATGGCCCGGGCCAGAGCCTCACGTTCGTCGGTGCTCAGGTCTTGCATGACCTCGTTGTGCACCTGAACCACGCGGGGAAAGATTTGCCGGTACAACTGCATGCCGGCCTCTGTCAGCAGGACCCTCGCTTTGCGGCCGTCCCCAGGCACGGGCTGGCGGTCCACCAAGCCCTTGGCCATCAGGCCGCGCAGGGTTTTGGAGGCTTGCGATCGGTCCACCGTGGTGCGGGCCGCCAAAGCCGAAGGTGACATGCCCCCGAGTTCGGCCAACATCGCCGCAAACTGCCACTCCTCACGGGTGATGCCGTACTCGTTTTCGCAGATGCGGGTCACCAATGAGCCGCTGATGCCCAGGAACTCGTGCAGCTGAAAATTGAGCAAATCGAAGATCGACTGCGGGTTTTCAAAATGGGGCAGCGGGTCGGGGGCCGCCAGGGAGGACTTGGGAAAACCCATGGTTTCAACAACCTGTCTACGGGAAAGACCTGAGGATAATGGATTTTTTCCATTACCCCCTTGATGCCTATGCTTGGCAAGATGAACTTCAACAGCATCGACATCCGCAGCGCCAATGCGCAGCACATGTACCACCCCATGATCGACCCCAAGGCGGTGCAAGCTTCGCCGCCGTTGATCATTGATCGGGGTGAAGGCGTCCACGTTTACGACATCGACGGCAAGCGCTACCTGGACACGGTGGCTTCACTGTGGAACGTGAACGTGGGACACAACCGGCCCGAGGTCATCAACGCGATCAAGGCGCAGCTGGACAAGCTGGCTTATTACTCCACCTTTCAAAACACCTCCAACCCGCCCGCCATTGAGCTTTCGGCGCGCTTGATGCGCATGTTCGCGCCAGAAAAAATGAACAAGGTGTTCTTTTCTTCCGGTGGCTCGGATGCGGTGGAGACCGCGCTCAAATTGGCGCGCCAATACTGGAAGCTCAACGGCCAGCCCGCACGTCACCAGTTCATCTCGCTCAAATGGGGCTACCACGGCGTGCACTTTGGCGGCGCGTCCATCAACGGCAACCCGATGTTCCGCAGCGCCTACGAACCGCTCCTGCCCGGCTGCCACCTGGCCGAAACGCCCTACACCTACCGCAACCCGTGGAACGAAACCAACCCGGCCCTGCTGGCCCAGCTGTGCCTTGAACAGTTGGCCCAGCTGATCGAGCAAGTTGGAGCGCACAACATCGCCGCCTTGGTGGCCGAACCCGTGCAAGGCGCTGGCGGCGTGATCGTGCCGCACGACAGCTACTGGCCGGGTCTGCGGCAACTTCTGGACCAGCACGGCATCTTGCTCATCAGCGACGAGATCGTGACCGGCTTTGGCCGCATCGGCGCCATGTGCGGTGCGCGCGCATGGGGCGTGGCCCCGGACATCATGGCCATGGCCAAGGGCATCAATTCGGGCTATGTGCCCTTGGGCGCCACCCTCATCAACGAACGCGTGGCCAGCGCCTGGAACCAGCCCGGCGTGCCCGCTGCGCTGATGCACGGCTACACCTATTCAGGCCATGCGCTGGCCTGCGCTGCCGCCAACGCCAACCTGGACATCGTCGCCAGCGAAGACCTGCCCGGCAACGCCAGCCGCGTGGGGGCTTACATGCAAGACAAGTTGCAAGAGTTGATGGCTTATACCCATGTGGGCGAAGTGCGTGGCAAAGGCATGATGGCCGCCGTGGAACTGGTGACCGATAAGGCCAGCAAAGCCATGCTCATGCCGCCTTCGCCATACATTCACACGCTGGTGGGCACAGCCCGCCAAGCGGGCGCCATCGTCCGCGTGCAAGGCAACCGGCTGATCCTGTCACCGCCCTTGGTCTTCACCCGCGAGAACGTGGACGAAGCGCTCAGGGTTTTACATCTTGCGTTCGCAGCGGCCGAAAAAGTTTAATTTCCCAACCCTCACTTTTCTGGAGACAACCATGACCCATCGCATCCGACTGATCACCCTCGCAGCCCTGGCTGTTGCTGCTGCCCTGCCCGCCATGGCGCAAGACAAGTGGCCCAGCAAACCCATCGAAATCATCTACCCCTATCCACCAGGCAACGACATGGACGTGGTGACCCGCTTGGTCGCAGAGGGCATGAGCAAGCGGCTGGGCGTGCCGGTTCAAGTGATCAACAAGCCCGGCGGCGGCGGCGTGGTGGGCTTTGCCGAGATGACCCGCGCCAAACCCGACGGCTACACCATCGGCACCTGGACGCCTGGCCCTGGCATTTCGCAAATCATCGCCGGCAATACGCCCTACAAAATCAGCGACTACCAGTCGGTGGGCGGCATGCTGATCAACGACTTCGTGTTGGCAGCCCGTGGCGACATTCCGGCCACCAACCTCAAGGAATTTGCCGCATGGGCCAAGAAAAGTGGCAAGCCCGTGGTGATTGGCAGCTATGCCCCCGCCGCCGTGCCGGCGCTCATCGCCGCCAAAATTGCCAAGAAAGACGGCTGGGCCTACAAGGTGGTGGCCTTTCCCAACCCCAGCGCCAAAGAATTGGTGGCTGGAGATGCAGACCTGACCACCGCAGGTGCTGAAGGCGCCATCTCTTTCGCCAAGACCGGGCAGATCAAGATCCTGTCGGCCTGGGGGCCCCAGCGCAACCCAGTATTCCCGAACGCCGCAACACCAGCCGAAGAAGGCTATGGTGACCTGTACACTTGGGGCGGTATGGCAGCACCCGTGGGCGTGCCCAAGGACATCATCAACAAGCTGTCCAGCGTGATGATGGAGTCCCTCAAAGACAAGGCCGTACAAGAGCAATTCAAGAAAGCTGGTATCCCCGCCTTCACCATGACGGCGGACCAGATGAGCAAGCGGGTGACTGAAGACGCCAAATGGATTGGCGAGTTGATGACCGAATTGGGCATGACCAAGAAGTGACGATGCAGCCCGAATCAAGCCTGCGCGGCTGGTCCTGGGACCGGGTGTTGTTGCTGGTGCTGGCCGCGCTGGCGGGTGGCCTTGCGCTGGCCAGCCGATCGCTCATCGTGCCTTACCCACAAGCGGCGGCTTGGTTTGAATCGGCGGCATTTTTTCCATTGCTGGCCCTGGGGTTGATGGCTCTGGCGGGTGTGGTGGAGGTCTTCCATCGCCGACACGCCATTGAACTCAAGGGGTCGGAAGAACTCGATTCCAGCCAGGCCCGCATGAGCCTGGCCTGGGGCATGTTGGGCCTGTTTGGCCTGTACATGTTGGCCGTGCCTTGGCTGGGTTACCTCAGCAGCACCCTGCTTTTCCTGGTGGCCAGCAGTCGGTTGCTGGGCTTGACCTGGCGCACCACTTGGGCGCTGAGCTTGCCCCTCTCCTTGGTCATGTGGTGGGTGTTTTTGAAACTTCTCAAAGTCCATTTCGGACACGGCTGGTTGATCTGAGCATGGAATTTTTTGAAAGTTTGTCCCAGGGCTTTATGGCTCTGGGCACCTGGCAAATCTTGCTGTCCCTGCTGATGGGATCGGCCCTGGGCATTGTGGTGGGCGTCCTGCCTGGTGTGGGGCCGGGTGTGACGATTGCCGTGCTGCTGCCCTTCACTTACGGCATGGCCCCATTGGCGGGCATTTCCTTGTTGCTGGGGGTCTACTGCGGAGCCTTTTACGGCGGTGCGGTCACCTCCATCCTGATCCGCACGCCGGGCGAAGCCTCGTCCATCATGACCATGTTTGACGGCTACCCCATGGCCAAGAACGGCCAGGCGCAAAGGGCCTTGTCTCTGGCCTTCATGTCGGCCTTCATTGGAGGGATCGTGAGCGCCTTGCTGCTGGGCCTGGCGGCTCGACCGCTGGCGGGTTTTGCGGCCAAATTTGGCGCACCAGAAACCGTGATGGCCATCTTGCTGGCCAGCCTGTGTGTGGGCAAAGCCTATCACCGCCAGTTTGCCTCGGCCATGATGATGATGTGCCTGGGTTTCTTCCTGGCCACCGTGGGCATCGACCCCAACTCCAACGAACAGCGCTACACCCTGGGCATCCCCGCCTTGCTCAGCGGCATCCCTTTGGTGCCGGTGGCGGTGGGCATGTTCGGCATGGCGCAGGCTTTGGTCATGGTCAGTTCGCCCATCCCCACGTTCGACCCTTCGCTGATTGGCCGCGCAGGTGTGTCTTGGCGGGCCTTTCTGGAGCCTTTCCAATACCCCAAAACCCTGGGCAAAGGCCTATTCCTGGGCTCGGCCATTGGCGTGTTGCCGGCTGTGGGTGCAGCCCTGTCCACGTCACTGGCCTATTTTTGGGCGCAACGCGGTGCCAAAGACACCACACCCTTTGGCGAAGGAAACCCCGAGGGCATTGTGGCCGCCGAGAGCGCTAACAATTCCAACTCGGGCGGCGCCATGATCACTGTGCTGACGCTGGGCATCCCGGGCGATGCCATCACCGCCATCATCATGGGCGTGTTTGTGGTGCACGGCATCGTGCCAGGTCCGTCGCTGTTCATGGACCGCCCCGAAATCATCAACGGCGTGCTGTCGGCCTTGCTGGTCATCAACGTGGTCATCCTGATGTTGCTCGTGGTGTGCGTCAAACCCCTGGCCCGTCTGGCTTATGTGAACCCACGCATCCTGGGCCTGGCCATTTTGGCGCTGTGTTTTGTAGGAGCCTATTCGGCGGCCAATTCAATGTATTACGTGCTCATTGCCACGGTGTTCGGCGTCTTCGGGCTGGTGTGTGCGCGGGCCAATATCCCCACCATTCCGCTCATTTTGGGCATGGTCATGGGCGACACGTTGGAGTCGACATTGCGCCAAGCGCTGGGCCGCAGCGACGGGTCCTTGATGCCCTTCATCGAACGCCCCATCTCGGCCAGCATCCTGGCCGTCATGGTTCTGATGCTGGTCTGGCCTTGGCTGCGTCAGCTTTTCTTACCTCGCAAACCCTGAATTCTTTCATGCCCACCACCACCGCCTATGTGACCGACGATCTGTGCTTTTGGCATGACCCTGGCAACTACGCCCTGATGCTCAAGCCCGGGGGTTTTGTCGAGCCCTATAACCGCCACATCGAAAACGCCGACCCCAAGCGGCGTCTGCACAACCTGATCCAGCAATCGGGCCTGATGCACAGCATGCAGGTTATCCCCGCACGCGACGCGCAGGTGCACGAACTCACCCGCCTGCACAGCGCCAGTTATGTGGCCAAGGTCGAGCAAATCGCCTTGGCCGGTGGCGGCGACACCGGCATTGGCGCACCCATCTCTTCCAACGGCTGGGCCGCAGCACGACGCTCGGCCGGTTGCGCGCTGACCGCCGTGGACACGGTCATGCAAGGACAAGCGCAAACAGCCTATGCCCTGACCCGACCGCCCGGCCACCACGCCGAACCCGAGCAGGGCATGGGCTTTTGCGTGTTCGCCAATGCCGCACTGGCCGCCGCCCACGCCATCGAGGTGCATGGCCTGCAGCGCGTGGCCATCGTGGACTGGGACGTGCACTTTGGCAACGGCACCCAAAAATGTTTTGAAAATCGCAGCGATGTGCTGACGATTTCGGTGCACCAACAGGCTGGCTATTTGTTTGTCAAAGGCGAAGCCGATGAACTCGGACAAGGCGCAGGCGCGGGTTACAACCTCAACATTCCGCTGCCCCCCGGCTGCGGGTTTGGGGCTTACCGCGAGTCCTTCGAAAAAGTCATCCTCCCGGCGCTGGACGCCTACCAGCCCGAATTGATCATCGTGGCTTGCGGCTACGATGCCGGACGCTTTGACCCGCTGGGCCGCATGATGCTCGACGGCGTGGCCTTTCGCTGGATGACCGATGCGGTGCTGGCCATGGCCCGCAAGCACGCCCAAGGCCGCGTGGTCATGACTCACGAAGGCGGCTATTGCCCGGTATCGGTGCCGTTTTGGGGCATGTCGGTGCTGGAACAGATGACCGGGATCAAAACAGAGGTGCTCTGCCCTTTCACCGGACAACACGACCAAATGCCCGCACAGAAACTGCAAAGCGAACAGGCACGCTTGGTGCAGTCACTGGCCGGGTATTTTGAGGACATTCGTCAAAAGCACTGGGCCTGAGGCGGGAGAGGCCCATCACGGCTCACTGCAACAAAATCAGCGCTGCCCCGGCCACGGCCAGCACAGCCCCGCCCCAAGCCCCCCAAGCCGGGTGGCGGCGGTAGACCACCCACAGCAGCGGCAAAAGCAAAATCGGGGTGAGCGACGAGAAAATCCCCACCAAATTGGCCTGCCCGGTTTTCAGCGCTTGGGACACCAAGGTCATGCCCAAGGCCATCGCCACCACCGCACTGGCCGCTGTATTGAATAAGGTTTTGGGATTCAACGGGCTGTGCAGCCGTGCCACTTTGGCGCCAGCCCACAGCAGTGCCAAGTGCGCCAAAAAACTGGCCGATGTGCGCACGGCAGAAGCAGATACCGCGTCCACACCCGCCACCATCAAAGGCTTGATCATCAGCGTGGCCGCCGAATGACTGGCCGCTGCCACCAGCCCCAAACCAACGCCCGCCCACAAGGACCCCTGTGTGTTTTCCCAGACATGGTTTTCGCTCTCGCGGCGACCCCAGACAATCGCCACCATCACGCCCGAGACCAGCAAACTGCCACCCACCAAAGTCCAGCCCCACAGGGTCTCCCCCAGGAACAACCAAGCCAACACGGTGGAAAACAAGGCATGCGTGGCAAACAGCACGCCGCTGCGGCGTGGCCCGAGTCGGTTCATGCAGGCAAACAAAGCGGTATCGCCCACAAAGATGCCGATCAAGCCGGACAAGGCCAGCAAGCCCACGCTCGCGCCATCGAGGCTGCGCCACTGCCCGGTGAACAGCGTCAAGGCCCACAGCAAGCTGAGCGCAAAGAACAAGCGCCAACGGGTAAACGCAAAAGCCCCCATGTGGCTGGAGGCTGCGGCCGAAAACAAGCTGCCTACTGCCCATGACAGGGCGGCCAGGGCCGCTAAAAGTTCAGCCTGCACCAATTCGCCAAGGCATCAAGTGCCGGCCAGCTTCATGCGGTTGAGCAAAATCGAACCGGTGGATTTGGCCCCCATGTTGTACGCATCCGAGCCCACCGCTTCGATGCCCATCAACATGTCTTTCAGGTTGCCTGCGATGGTGATTTCGTGAACGGGGTATGCGATCTGGCCGTTCTCGACCCAAAAGCCACTGGCCCCGCGTGAATAGTCGCCTGTCACGTAATTCACGCCCTGGCCCATCAACTCCGTCACAAACAAGCCGGTGCCCAGCTTTTGAATCATGGCGTCCAGGTCGTCGCTGGCTTGGGTCAGGCGAGATGTCAGTGCCAAGTTGTGCGAGCCACCCGCATTGCCGGTGGTCTTCATGCCCAGCTTGCGGGCCGAGTAACTGGAGAGGAAGTAGCCCTCAACCCGTCCGCCTTTGACCACTTTGCGGCGCGCCGAGCGCACGCCTTCGTCGTCAAACGGTGAGCTGCCTTTGCCGCGCAGCACAAACGGGTCTTCTTCGATGTCGATGTGCTTGGGAAACACTTTTTTGCCCAAGGAATCCAATAAAAAACTGCTCTTGCGGTACAGCGCGCCGCCGCTGACGGCCTGCACAAACCCGCCCAACAAGCCCGCCGCCACGGGCGACTCAAACAGCACCGGGCATTCGGTGGTGGCGATTTTGCGGGCCCCCAGGCGCGACAAGGCGCGCTCAGCGGCGTAGCGGCCCACGGCCTCGACCGAGGACAACTCTTCGGCTGAGCGCATCGAGGTGTACCAAGCGTCGCGCTGCATTTCGGCGTTGCGCCCCGGCAACTTGGCAATGGGTGCCACCGACACGCTGTGGCGCGAGCTGGCATAACCGCCCCTGAAGCCGTGCGTGTGGGCGCTGAAGAAATGGCTTTGCTGGGCCGACACGGCAGCGCCGTCGCTGTTGGTGATGCGGCGGCTGGTTTTGAGGGCGGCGGCTTCGCATTGCAAGGCGATGCGGGCAGCTTCTTCGCTGTTGATGGACCACGGGTGGAACAGGTCCAGGTCGCGGTGGTGAGTTTCGATGTCAGCCGCATCCGGCAAACCGGCCGTGGGGTCTTCGGCCGTGAAACGGGCGATGTCGTAAGCGGCTTGCACCGTGCGCTCGATCGCGGCTTTGGAAAAATCCGAGGTGCTGGCATTACCCCTGCGGTGCTTCACATAGACCGTCACACCCAGCGACTTGTCTCGGTTGCGCTCCACGTTTTCCAGCTCACCCTTGCGAACGCTGACCGACAGGCCGCAACCCTCTGAAGCCTCGGCACCCGCATTGCTGGCCCCCAATTTTTTGGCATGGTGCAGGGCGATGTCGACCAGCTCTTCAAAATGGTCACGCGAGTAGCTGAAGCCGTCGTGGGCGTGAGCATTGGAGGCGCAGGCAGAGGCGTTATTTTTCACAGAGCTTTTCACAGAAACTTTCACGAAGAGGGCCTCGAAAAAAATAGCGGGCACCAAGCCCGTAGTGGCCGCTATGATACTTGCCACCCAGCCCCAGCGCTGCTTCTGAAAACGAGTTCCCCCATTCATGTCCCGTAAACCCAAAAAAGGCTACTTCGTGCGAGGTCAGTTTGTTGCCGAAGGCAGCGAGCTGGACCTGGAATACAAGCGCGAGCTCAAAGGCGGTCTCGACGGCCCCAGCCGCACCGAACTCAAGCGAGAAAGCACCGAACTTCAAGACCTTGGCACCGATCTGCTGACTTTGCGCAAAGACCTCATGGAGGGTCTGGTCCTGCCTGACAAACTGGTGGATGGCCTGGCCGAAGCCAAACGCATCACCAACTTTGAAGGCAAGCGCCGCCAGATGCAGTTCATTGGCAAACAAATGCGCCTGCTCAGCCCCGAAACCCTGCAAGCCGTGCGCGAGGCGCTGGACATTCAGCGCCTGGGCAGCGCCAAAGACACGCAAGCCCTGCACCTGGCCGAAGCCTGGCGCGACCGCCTGATCGCCGATGACGAGGCCGTGGGCGAATGGATCGCGCACTACCCGCAAACCGACATGCAGCAGCTGCGCGCCTTGGTGCGCCAAGCCCGTAAAGACGCGGTGCCTGTGAGCAACGCCGCAGTCTCGCAAGGCCTGGCCCCGCGCCAAGGCCGCGCTTACCGCGAGCTGTTCAAGCTGGTGCGCAGCGTGCTCACAGGCGGCGAAAGTGACCACACCCCCAACGAGACCGAAGATGAGTGAATCCCAATTCGATCCAGTCAAGATCGGCATCGTGTCCATCAGCGACCGGGCCAGCACCGGTGTGTACGAAGACAAAGGCCTGCCTGCATTGCAAGACTGGTTGACCCGCGCGCTGCACAACCCAATCACCTTCGAGCCGCGCCTGATCCCTGACGAAAAAGACCGCATCAGTGCCACCTTGATCGAGTTGGTCGATGCCGGTTGCAGCTTGGTGCTGACCACTGGCGGCACGGGCCCTGCCCTGCGCGACGTGACGCCCGAAGCCACGCTGGCCGTGGCCGACAAGGAAATGCCCGGCTTTGGCGAACAAATGCGCCAGATCAGCCTGAAGTTTGTGCCCACCGCGATTCTTTCGCGCCAGGTGGCGGTGATCCGGGGTCAAAGCCTGATCATCAACCTGCCCGGTCAGCCCAAATCGATTGCCGAGACCCTGGAAGGTCTGAAAGACACTGACGGTCAAGCCGTGGTGCACGGCATTTTTGCGGCGGTCCCTTACTGCGTGGATTTGATCGGCGGGCCTTACATGGAAACCAAGGGCGAGGTGTGCAAGGCGTTCAGGCCCAAAACCGCCATTCGCCCAGCCCGCTAAAGGTGCGGCTGGGCCACCAGCAAAGTCAAGAAGGCTTGTGCAACAAAACCACGGCACGCGCCTCGATGCTTTGGCCCATACCCACGGGCCCCAGCTTTTCAGCCGTCTTGGCCTTCACATTGACCTGATTCAGTCGCACGCCCAGCGCCTGAGCCACGCCCGCGTTGATGGCCACCATGTACGGGGCCAGTTTGGGCGCTTGGGCCACGATGGTGCTGTCCACATTCACCAACGCCCAACCTTGCGCCCGCACCCGGCGCATGGCTTCTTGCAGCAGCACCGACGAATCGGCTCCCTTGAACTGCGCATCCGTGTCCGGAAAATGGCGGCCAATGTCCCCCAAGCCGGCAGCGCCCAGCACCGCATCGGTGATGGCATGCAGCAGCACATCGGCGTCTGAATGGCCCAACAGGCCTGCGCTGTGCGCGATCTCTACCCCGCCCAACATCAGCTTGCGCCCTGGCACCAGGGCATGCACGTCCCAGCCTTCTCCCACGCGAATGTTCATGTTCTGCCTTTCAAAACCGCCTCGGCAAACTCAAAGTCGGCCGGGTATGTGACTTTCAAATTTTGGGCCGAGCCAGGCACCAAGCGTGGCGAGTGGCCCTGGCGCTCCATGGCACTGGACTCGTCAGTGATGCCTTCAAAGCCATGGATGGCGGCCTCTGACAAAGCGGCATGCAAAGCCCCGAGGCGAAACATCTGCGGTGTTTGTGCCAACCATTTGTCCTCGCGGGGCAACGTACCAGCCACGCGGGCGGTCCGACCGTCCAAGGTGTGCGACTTCAAGGTGTCGGGCAGTGGCAAAGCCAGCAAGCCGCCCACCGGGTCATCCTGGCAGGCCGCGATCAAAGCCGACACAGCTTCGGGTGTGATCAGGCAACGCGCCGCGTCGTGCACCAGCACCCAATCGTGTGCGGCTACGCCCGCGTGGAACATGGCGCTCAGGCCATTGAACACGCTCTCGGCGCGGGTTGCGCCGCCACAGGGCGCGCGCCTGAAATGCTCGGGCCAGCCCGATGTGGGCCACGCGAATTCATCGCCCGCTGACACCACAAGCCAGCCACTGGTCAGTTGCGGCACCTGCGCCAGGGCCTGCAAGGTGTGCATGACCATGGCTTGCCCCGCCACCATTTGGTACTGCTTGGGTTGAGCCGTGCCTGCGCGGCTGCCCGTGCCGGCGCAGGGCACCAGGGCATGAAAACGGGGGGGGTCAGAGGTGATCGGCATGGGATTGAATTGTAGGTCGGCGGCTAAACAGCTCTGAGCCTCTAAAATCAGGCCAGTTCGATCAATTCCTCACCCCCCTCCTTACTGGCGGGGGGTGTTTTGCTTTTTCTTTTCGCCTTTGCTCATCTCCACCATGCAACTGCCCAGCCTGATCACCGGCAAACGTTTCACCCTGCCCCGCCCCGCCGGATCGGCCGATGCCGTGCTGCTGGCCCAATTGGCCGAGCGCGAGAAAAAAGCAGGCAAGCTCACCGCCATCGTCACGGCCGACGCGGCCGACGCACAGCGCCTGATGGACGAGCTGGTGTTTTTTGCACCCGGTCTGCGGTGTGTGATGTTCCCCGACTGGGAAACCTTGCCCTACGACACCTTCTCGCCACACCAAGACCTCATCAGCGAACGGCTGGCCACGTTGTGGCGCATCAAGCAGCGCAACCACGCTGAAAGCGCTGACGTGGTACTGGTGCCCGCCACCACCGCGCTTTACCGGCTGGCACCGCCGTCCTTTTTGGCGGGCTACACCTTCGAATTCAAGGTCAAGCAAAAGTTGGACGAAGCCCAGCTCAAGTCCCAGCTCACCTTGGCTGGCTACTCGCACGTCAGCCAGGTGGTCAGCCCCGGTGAGTACGCGGTGCGCGGCGGCTTGATCGACCTTTTTCCCATGGGCTCGCTGGTGCCTTACCGGGTGGATTTGTTCGATGATGAGATCGACAGCATCCGCACCTTTGACCCCGACAGCCAGCGCAGCTTGTACCCCGTGCCCGAGGTCCGGCTGCTGCCCGGACGCGAGTTCCCGATGGACGAGGCCGCCCGAGGACGTTTTCGCAGTCGTTGGCGTGAATTGCTCGAAGGCGACCCGACCAAAAGCCGCATCTACAAAGACATGGGCAACGGTGTTGCGACAGCAGGCATCGAGTACTACCTGCCGCTGTTCTTTGAAGAAACCGCTACCGTGTTCGACTACCTGGGCGCTGGCCCCAATGCAACGCAAGGGGATGCGGCCACTGTGGTTTTGCATGGCGATCTGGAGCCTGCCTTCCAGCGCTTTTGGCAAGACACTCGTGACCGTTACCGCCTGGTGCAAGGCGACCCCGAGCGGCCCGTGCTGCCGCCCGATGCGCTGTTTTTGTGTGCGGAGCAGTTTTACACACTGACCCATGGCCATGCGCAACTGGCACTGCGAAAAGGCTCGGCCGATGTGGCCGACAACACCCTCACCCAGCCCCTGCCCGAGCTGACGGTGGTGCGCGGCGCCGAAGACCCCTTGGCCCGGCTGCAGGCGCACATCCAAAGCGGCACAACCCGCGTGCTGATCCTGGCCGAAAGCGATGGCCGCCGCGAAAGCCTGCTCGACTTCGTGCGCTCCAGCGGCCTCACGCCGCCGGTGTTCGACAGCCTTGAAGATTTTTTGACCAGCGACGAAAAAGTCGGCATGGCCACGGGGGCTTTGGTCAGTGGTTTTCACTGGTTCGAGCACAACACAGACCTGGTCACCGAAACCGAACTCTTTGCCGCGGGAGCCACCACGCGCCGCCGCAAAAAGCAGGAACAGGTCAGCGACGTTGAAGCGCTGATCAAAGACCTGAGCGAGCTGAACGTGGGCGACCCGGTGGTGCACAGCCAGCACGGCATAGGCCGCTATCGGGGCTTGGTCAACATGGACATGGGCCAGAAAAACGAGGACGGCACGCCCGCCCTGCAGGAGTTCCTGCACCTGGAATACGCCGACCAGGCCACGCTCTATGTGCCCGTGAGCCAGCTGCAACTGATTGGCCGCTACACGGGCGTGAGCGCCGACGAAGCGCCGCTGCACAAACTGGGCAGTGGTCAATGGGAAAAAGCCAAGCGCCGCGCCGCAGAGCAGGTGCGCGACTCAGCGGCCGAGTTGCTCAACATCTACGCACGCCGAGCCGCACGCGAGGGCCACCCTTTCCGCTACAGCCCACAGGACTATGAGACCTTTGCCAACGACTTCGGCTTTGAAGAAACCGCCGACCAAAAGGCGGCCATTCACTGCGTCATTCAAGACATGATCAGCCCCCGACCCATGGACCGCTTGGTCTGCGGCGATGTGGGTTTTGGCAAGACCGAAGTGGCGCTTCGCGCCGCTTTTGTGGCGGTGACCGGCGGCAAGCAAGTGGCCATTTTGGCCCCCACCACCCTGCTGGCCGAGCAGCATTACCAAACCCTGAAAGACCGTTTTGCCAAATGGCCCGTCAAGGTGGCCGAGGTCTCGCGCTTCAGGTCAGGCAAGGAAGTCACCGCCGCCCTCAAAGGCATTGCCGACGGCACCGTGGACATCGTGGTCGGCACGCACAAGCTGCTGAGTGAATCCACCAAGTTCCATGACCTGGGCCTGCTCATCATCGACGAAGAGCACCGCTTTGGCGTGCGCCACAAAGAGGCCATGAAAGCCCTGCGCGCCGAGGTCGATGTGCTGACGCTCACCGCCACGCCCATCCCCCGCACCATGGGCATGGCTTTGGAAGGCCTGCGCGACCTGAGCGTGATCGCCACCGCGCCCCAGCGCCGTTTGGCCATCAAAACCTTTGTGCGCAACGAGGGCACAGGCGTGATCCGCGAAGCGGTGCTGCGCGAACTCAAGCGCGGCGGCCAGTGCTACTTTTTGCACAACGAAGTCGAGACCATCGAAAACCGCCGCCAAAAGCTCGAAGAGATCCTGCCCGAAGCCCGCATCGCCGTGGCCCACGGCCAAATGCCCGAGCGTGAGCTGGAACGCGTCATGCGTGACTTTGTGGCCCAGCGCTACAACATCTTGTTGTGCTCGACCATCATCGAGACCGGCATCGACGTGCCCACGGCCAACACCATCGTGATCTCACGCGCCGACAAATTTGGCCTGGCCCAGCTGCACCAACTGCGCGGGCGCGTAGGCCGATCACACCACCAAGCCTATGCCTATTTGATGGTGCCCGAGATCGAAGGCCTGACCAAACAAGCCGCCCAGCGGCTCGACGCCATCCAGCAGATGGAAGAACTGGGCAGTGGTTTTTACCTGGCGATGCACGACCTGGAGATCCGTGGCGCGGGCGAAGTGCTGGGCGAAAACCAAAGCGGCAACATGCTCGAAGTGGGCTTTCAACTCTACAACGAAATGCTGTCCGAAGCAGTCCGCTGTTTGAAGTTGGGCAAAGAACCCGATTTGCTCAGCCCCTTGTCGGTCACCACTGACATCAACCTGCACGCCCCCGCCCTGCTGCCCAACGACTACTGCGGCGACGTGCACCTGCGCCTGTCGTTTTACAAAAAACTGGCCACCGCCAAAACCAGCGACCAAATCGACGCCCTGCTCGAAGAACTGGTGGACCGCTTTGGCAAACTGCCCCCGCAAGCCCAAACCCTGGTGGACGTGCACCGCCTGCGTGTGCTGACCCAGCCCTATGGTGTGATCAAGGTCGATGCGGCCCCGGGCGTGATCCAGATCACCTTCAAACCCAACCCGCCGGTGGAGCCCACGGCCATCATCGGCCTGATCCAGAAGAACAAGCACATCAAGCTGGCGGGCAACGACAAAATCCGCATCGAACGCGAACTGCCCGACCCCAAGGCGCGGGCGCAAATGGTGCGGGATGTGCTCAGGAGTTTGGGAGTGCCTAAGGCTGAGGCGGTGGTGGCCTGACCCCGGGTGGCTTATTCGATTGGCCTCTTGAAAGTCAACGTTCATCCCCCTGTAATGGTTCAACTGCAGTGCATGAGCTGCTCCCTCTTTTCCGGACAGAGTTTGTGGCCCTCGACCATGACATCAGCTCGATACCACTGATAAAATCGATAAAGTTCTCAAATCCATTCATCCTGTCATTCGGTTTCATACAACTTTCTGGAGCTTTAGTTGTGTTTGAAAATGATTGGGATCAACATGTCATTTAGATCGGAAAGGATGACCCATGAAAATTGCTTTTTCATTGATTGCCACCATTTTCTTTGTCAATGGTGTCTTGGCAAACGATTTCCTAAAACCGGATCAAATCCAAAATCTTCTTGTCGGTAAAAAGGTTCTTGGTCAGGCAGTGAGTGGCGCTATGTTTGACTTCCAGATGAACTCCGACTTCACGGCCACCACCTCCGCAGCGGGTGGTGATACAGGTAAATGGAGGTTGTCTGAGGAGGGTTATTGCGCAACGTGGACCAAAATCAGACAAGGAACAGAGGCATGCTTCAAAGTTTCAAAGCTAGGTGCAAACTACTTCGTGATGGGCCCTGATGGTTCACGGTCTCGCATCGTACGCATTGACTGACGCAACCGCCAAACTTTCAGTTTGGCCACTCGCCATCCTTGCTCATCTCAGTGCCGTATCCCAAACGATTGCATTGATCCGAAAGGTGCCCACTTGATGGTCACCCCATATCAATCCAAATGGGTCCTGACCTTTGCATGCACACGCCGCAAATGGCGGATCTTCATGCTTTGATGGCTCGGGCATGGCGCAGACACCGCGACAGCGGTATGGTCCAAACTGCAAATCAGGCTGGGCCTTGCGTGGTGGAGCAGCTGTCGTCCCTGGGTGCATCCAAACCAATTACTTACACCTCCTGAAATCGGCTCTGCTCGGCGGCTATTGGTGATCCCGAATAGGTGCCATAATAAATTCGCGCGGTCGGATTTCTGATCCCTTCGCTGCGAGAAATTAAAAGGTGCCGGTCCGAAGCGCCCACAGGAGACCCACAATGCCATTCCAGATTTTCCGCCGCAGCCGCCGTTTGCTGCTGCTTGCGCTTGCCACCATGGCGCTCGGCACCTCGGCCCAAACTTGGCCCGACCGCCCCATCAAGCTGGTGGTGCCTTTCCCGGCGGGCGGCGGCGCCGACACAGCTGCCCGCATGTACGGCGAGAAGCTGTCGGGGCTGCTGGGGCAACCAGTGCTGATCGACAACAAGCCGGGCGCCAGCGGCAACATCGGTGCCGAACTGGTGGCACGCGCACCTGCCGACGGTTACACACTGCTGTTCGCCAACGAGTTCTTGGCCACCAACCCGCTGATGTTCAAAGAGATCCGCTACGACTCTCTCAAGGACTTTGTGCCCATCGCGAAAGTGGCGAGCAATGCCGCCGCCATTGCGGTGCACCCCAGTCTCAACGTCAAGACGATCCAGGAATTGATGGCTCTGGCCAGGACGAAGAACCTCAACTACGCGTCACCCGGCGTCGGCACCGGGCCACACCTGTTCGGGCAGCTGATCGCGATGCAGACCGGTGCGAAGTTCACCAACATCCCTTACAAGGGCTCGGCTCCTGCCACGGCAGATGCAGTGGGCGGACAGGTGGACTTCATCATCTCCACCTTGTCGCCCATGGTGCCGCACTTCAATTCCGGCCGACTGCGCGGCCTGGCCATCACCGGCGGCAAGCGCTCACCTCAAGCACCCGATGTCCCGACGCTGATCGAATCCGGCTTGATCAGCCAGCGCTATGAAGTCTGGTACGGCGTGGTGGCACCTGCCGCTGTGGCGCGTCCCATCACCGCGCGACTTCAGCAGGCGTCCGCGCAGGTGCTGCGAGACCCCGAGCTGCTGAACAAGCTGCGCAACGCCGGCTTCGACGTGGAGCCAAGCATTGGCGACGACTTTGGGGCTGAGCTGCGCGCAGACATTGATCGCTGGGTGCGCGTCATCCGCGATGCCAAGATTCCTCGCGAATAGGAGAAAAAACATGAAATCATGGTGGATCCGAACGGCCGACAATGCGATGGCTCTGGAGCTGCGCGACATTCCCATACCGCAACCGGGGCCCGGTCAGGTGTGCATTCGCATCCGCGTGGCGTCGCTCAATCGTGGAGAGTTCATCGCGGGCCATGGCCTGCACACGGCGAGTACGGCACGGCCTGCAGGTTTCGAGGCGGCGGGCGAAGTGACGGCGCTCGGCGCAGGCGTCACGCGCTGGAAACTGGGTGACCGGGTCATGGGCCGCTGCGACGGCGCTTTCGCCGAACATGGTTGCATGAATGCCGACGAAGTATTCGCGGCACCAGAGCGCCTCACATGGGAACAGGCGGCCGCCACAACGGTGGTGTTTCTAACCGTGTACGAAGCCTTGATGGCGCATGGCCGCTTGGCTGCAGGCGAAACGATGCTGGTGACCGGCATCTCATCGGGCGTGGGCGTGGCGGCGCTGCAGGTCGGCAAGGCCCTGGGTGCTCGGGTGATCGGCACCTCCGGGTCGTTGGAAAAACTCGAACGCCTGAAGGCCCTGGGCCTCGACGTCGCGCTGCACACCCGCGTGGCCGACTTCGTCCCGGCCGTCATGCAAGCCACCCAGAACCAGGGTGTGGACCTGGTGGTGAACACCGTCGGCGGCAGTGTCTTTGCCGCATGCATCGAAGCCATGGGTTTCCAGGCGCGACTGGCCATGGTGGGCTATGTTGACGGTCAGGTCGACGCGCGCATCGACCTCGGCGCGCTGCACAGCAAGCGGTTGCAGCTGTTCGGCGTGTCCAACAAAATGCGCAACATGTCTCACCGCATCGCCGCGGCCAAGGCCCTGGAGCGCGACCTGCTGCCCATGTTGGCCGATGGCCGCGTGACGCCTTTGGTCGACCAGGTTTTCGCGCTCGATGACCTGCCAGCCGCACAGCAGTGCATGCAGAGCAACCAGCACCTTGGCAAGCTGGTGGTGCGCGTCGACTGATCAGGGGCTCTTGCCAACTTGATGCCACCCGTTATGGGTGGGCTTGCATTTCGTATCCCTCAACGCACTCGGAGACAAACCATGTTCAAAAAAATAACCGTCATAGCGCTGGCCCTCGCCTCTGCATGGGCCACACAAGCCCAAGCCCAGGGCTACCCGAACAAACCCATTCGCGTAGTGCTGGGTTACACCGCAGGCGGCGCGGCGGACGCTGTCGCGCGCCCGCTCATGCGTGTGCTCGAGCCACTGCTGGGGCAAGCCATCATCGTCGAACCCAAGCCGGGCACCGCTGGCGGCGTGGCGGCGGAATTCATCAGCAAGGTGGCGCCGGACGGTTACACGCTTTACTTTGCCGATGGTGGACCTTTCACCACCGCGCCACACCTGACCAAAGTGGGCTACCACCACCTCAACTCGTTCACCCACATCGGCCATGTGTGCAGCACGGGCAGCATCATGGTGGTGCATCCCTCCTCGCCATTCAGAAGCGTGGCCGACGTGGTGGCGGCAGCGAAAAAAGAACCTGACAAATGGAGCTACGGCACCTCGGGTATCGCCGGCCCGCACCACTTTTCCGGCGAGTTGCTCAAGAGTGTCACCGGCGTGAGCCTGCTGCACATTCCCTACAAGGGCGGCGCGCCAGCGATGACCGACCTGATGGGCAACCAAGTGCCGATGCTGTTTTCTTCACTGGCTGCGGCTGTGGGTCCCTACAAGTCTGGCAAGCTGCGCGCTCTGGCGGTGACTTCGCCCAAACGTTCTGGCGCCTTTCCCGATGTGCCCACCATGGACGAGCTCGGTTACAAGGGTTTTGATTCCACCGGTTGGTTCGAGCTGATGGGCCCTGCTGGCATGGCGCCGGAGCTCGTGGCGCGGCTGTCACAAGCGCTGCTCAAAGCGGGCGAGGACAAAAACCTGCAGGAGCAGTTCAAGCAGTTGGGTTGCGACGCGGAATTTTTGACGCCCGCGCAGACCGTTGAGAAGGTCAAGAGCGACCATGCCAAGTGGGGCAAAGTCATCAAGGACGCCAACATCAAGGCCGAATGACACCCAAGTTGCGGCCCCCGCTTTGATTGCTCCACGGGATAGCTTCTGCTGGGGCTCGAATGCAGGGACCTGCACAGTCTTGACTCAACCGGTGTAGACGCGCTGCTCAACATGCCACTGTTCTGCGCCAATGGCTGAGGGTTGACCTCAGTGCGCAGCATTGAGCTCAGAAGAAAAAAACGCGGCAAGTCCATGACATCGGCGGCATTGCTGGATGGGTTCAACTCCACTTCATAACCAAGGCAAGACTCACACTGCAGGCCTTGTCAGTAGATCCTCAATGAATGATTGAATATTGCGTTGCATGTCTTGTGTAGTTGCATTACTGCGGCAAACCGGAAATTTGTTGTACACATTCATGGCTTTGCCGCACTCACCGTCTACGGGCGTACCAGCTGCCCCCCTGTTAGCCGAATCCCAGCCATGCGTCTGGTCTGGGTAATGAATCCATTTGCTCGCTGAATGTAGTACACCCTTTGGACATTCCGATATAGGAGTTGCAGTGTCTTTGCCCCCCGTGAAAACGATAACTGGGGCTGTGTAGGGGGACAGAGAAGGGGCTGTTGATGTGCCATGCGAAAAGCAACCTGGATAAAGAGCGATACCGCCCCGGTACAAGCCCTTCATGTGGCCATTGATGAACGTGTCATCTGTAAATGCCCTTAGAACTGTCCAGCCCCCTTGGCTATCGCCCATGACAAACATTTTCCCCGTGTCCACCTTGTGCACGTCCTGCAGCCACTTGCCTGCAGCAATAACGTCAAGGACCCGCATGTTGGCTCCAAAACGCGTTCTGGTTGCCCAATTTTCATTTTGACCTCTGCTCCAATAACTGTCGAGCACCAGAACGTTCGCGTTGAACGTATCACGCAACCAAAGGGCGCTTGCAAAGTTAGTTGGTACCAGTCCATGACCACCATGCACCACTACAAATGTTGGGCGAGCTGTTGCGCCTTTGACATGAGGAGTCCAACTGGCCAAGAGCAGACCCTTGCCATCAAAAGATGGCACCTGCGCCTTCACCTCACCCAACTTAACCAAGGTGGTGTTGTTGTAAAGGCTGTAGTTGGTGATTGGCCTTGCGGGCGCCCTCGAAACAGTGATCGGAGGCTGGAAGTAATCCACGTCAAAGCTTATTGTTTGACAACCAACGAGAAAAGCAAAAAGCAATAGAACCGACCGATGAGTGAATGCCATGGGAGACTCCGATTCATGGGCAAATACAAACAAGCGAGGCAACACAGGACCTTGAATCGCCAACGACAAGCCCAAAATTTTTGTTTTTAAAGCACCTCTAAAAACCAGAGCAGACGATCATTCTGGGGCATCAGATAAGAAAATTTTGGGCGACTGAAAGGGATTTCAAATCAGTCTGTAAAACCCAAAAAGCAAAAAGCCCAGCCGGTGAGGGCTGGGCTAAGTGCTTGATTTACTTGGGGTGGCTGATGGGGCTCGAACCCACGACAACAGGAATCACAATCCTGGACTCTACCAACTGAGCTACAGCCACCACTAAGAAAATTATAACCCGAAGTTAGGTGCAATTCTCTGTGGTTGGGGAATTATGAAGCCGTCTTGTCTCTGGGGTTTTTCACCTTGATCTCCACCTTGAACTGGCTCTTGAGGTGGGCAAGATAGGCGTTGGCTTCCGCATTTCCCAGCAAACGCGCAAATTGTTCGCGGCTTTGCGCTTGCTGCTGTGCATTGGGCTCTTCGCGTGCCACCAATTTATTCACCCGCACCAAGGCGAAGCCTTGTGCACCCAAGTCCACGCCCACCAAGACAGGCATCGCTGCCGGATCAGCGCGCAGGGCCGCGTCCACCAAGGCTTGGGGCTGGCCCTGCGCTTGGTCGCGCGAAACCACCAAGGCATTGCCCAATTGGGCTTGGGCGGGCTGAGCCTTCCATTCGTTCAGTCGAGCCTGGCCTTCGGCCTTGGCGAGGGCCTGAGCTTGCACCAACAAGTATTGGACACGCACCGCATCCTTGACATCGGCATAGGGCCGCACCGCTGCCGCGCGGTAATTGACGATGCGTGCAGAGACCAAGGTGTTGTTGCCCAGCTCAATGGCGGCCGTGTTACGGCGCTTGCTGATGGAATCTTCAGCGAACAAGGCTTCTAAAATTTTGGGGTTGGCCAGCACGCCAGCATTTGCAGAAGTGGGGGTGCGGCCCAGACCTTGCGCTTGCTGGATGCTCAGCTTGAGCTTGTCGGCCACAGGCTTGAAGGTGTCGGCTTGCTCATAAACGCTGTTGCTGAAGGTCTCAGCCAATTCAGCAAACTGACGCTTGGCTTGTTGTTCGCGCAAGTCAGCTTCCAGCTTGGGTCGCATGGCTTCCAGGCTGGGCGTGGCAGGCGCCTTGATGTCGGTGAGCAAGATGATGTGAAAACCAAACTCGGACTCCACAACCGCACTGATTTCACCTTTTTTCAACGCAAAAACGGCGTCTTCAAATGACTTGACCATGGCCCCTTTGGCAAAGAAGTCCAGATCGCCGCCGTTGGCCGCAGAGCCCGGATCGTCCGAGTTTTTACGTGCCAACTGGGCAAAACTTTTAGGGTCTTTGCGCACATCCGCCAGCAAGCTGTCTGCTTTGGCACGGGCTTTTTCTCGCTCAGCGGCGGGCGCGTCCTTGGCCGCATTGATCAGGATGTGGCTGGCGCGGCGCTGCTCCTGGCCGGACAAACGCTGGAGATTTTGTTCGTAATAGGTTTTGATGTCCTGCTCGGGCAACTGGATATTTTTGGCCAAGGCGGCCGCATCGAGCACCAGGTATTCCACGTCGGCCGATTCAGGGGAACGGAAACGATCTGTCTGGGTCTGGTAAAACTTTTCCAGATCGGCATCGCTGAACTGGACCTTGGTCGCATAGGCAGCAGAATCAAAGCGTTGAATCTGGATTTCACGGCGCTGCAAATAGGCCTGCAAAGCACTGTCAGTTTGGCGCTGCGAAGCCACAGCCGAGGCCTGCAAACTTGCCAGGACCTGCTGATTGGACAAGTCTCGGCGCACACGCGCTTCCAGCATTTCAGGTGTCATGCCCTGGCTTGCGGCCAGTTGACGGTAGCGGTCCATGTCCAGTTTGCCGTCCGGTCCGCGCAGGCCGGCGATCGACGGGTCTTGCTGCAAGTAATTGGCTAAGCGTTGGTCGCTGGTGACGAGCAACTGCTTTTCTGCAGCCACAGCGATCAGTCGATCATTGACCATGCGCTCCAAGCTGGCATAACGGGCCGCATCCGAACCGAGCATTTTGGCGTCCAGGTTGGGCGCGGAGGCTCGTATGCGATCCACTTCCTGTTGGTGCATTGCATCCCATTCTTGCTGGGTGATGTCAATGTCACCCACTTTGGCGACAACAGCACCACGGTCACTCATGTTGCTGTAACCATCCACACCAAACAAAACAAATGAAGGAATGATCAGCACAACCAACAAGCCCATGAGGATCTTGGAATTATTGCGGATGGTGTCAAACATGTCGGAAGTCTCGGGTTGTCAATAAAAAAGGCGAACCTGGGGTTCGCCTTCGTTTGAGAGGTGGTGGGCGCTGACGGTCTCGAACCGCCGACCTACTCCGTGTAAAGGAGCCGCTCTACCAACTGAGCTAAGCGCCCTCTCAAATGTGTGGTCAGTTCAAAGCGTCTTTCAGGCCCTTGCCTGGACGGAACTTTGGCACATTGGCTTTCTTGATTTTAATCGCAGCGCCAGTACGTGGGTTGCGGCCTGTACGCGCGGCACGCTTGCCCACGGCAAAAGTACCAAAACCCACCAAGGAAACCGTTCCGCCTTTTTTCAGGGTCGTGCGCACTGCGCCAATGGTGGCTTCGAGGGCACGACCGGCTGCAGCCTTGGACAAGTCAGCTTGCTTGGCAATGTGTTCGATCAATTCTGTTTTGTTCACAATAAACCTCTGGGTGTTAGCACCTGAAGGACCGAAGTTTGGACTGAAATCGGACCTAACAGCGTGGGCATGTTGATGAAATTTTTTGAGGCAATGAATGCCTTATGTGATTAAACCAGACCTTGTGGGTCTGTCAATCGCATTCACGCGTGGCCGCATCGGCGTTGGATTCTAGCCTTGAAAATAGTGCTTCATATGAGCACAACAAATATTTTACTGTTCAGCCTCGTCAAGTTTGCTTGAATGCTCACATTTATGACCTTGCACTTGGAAAATCACCAGTTCAAAGCGCCTGCGCAATGGCCCGACCCACATCTGCCGTGGTGGCACGGCCACCCAAATCAGGTGTCCGAGGGGCATCTGGGCCCGCAGCCAGGACCTTTTCGATCGCGGCCAGCACCGC
Source organism: uncultured Burkholderiales bacterium (assembly GCA_903932865.1). Lineage (GTDB taxonomy): Bacteria > Pseudomonadota > Gammaproteobacteria > Burkholderiales > Burkholderiaceae_C > Limnohabitans_A. Next base: position 151,606 of record CAIZHQ010000014.1, on the reverse strand, counting down.
ATCGTGCGCGTCTTTGTGGCCCAAAAATTCCAGCATCATGGCGCCGCACCAGATCTGCCCAATGGGGTTGGCCAGCCCCAATCCCGCGATGTCCGGAGCCGACCCGTGCACCGGCTCGAAAAGCGATGGGAACTTGCGGTCTGGATTCAGATTGGCGCTGGGCGCAATGCCGATGGTGCCCGTGCAGGCAGGTCCCAAGTCGCTCAAAATGTCACCAAAGAGGTTACTGGCCACCACGACATCAAAAAAATCTGGCCGCTGAACAAAATGGGCCGTGAGGATGTCGATGTGGAACTTGTCCACATTCACGCCCGGGTACCCTTTGGCCATCTCGGCCACACGCTCATCCCAATAGGGCATGGTGATGGCAATGCCATTGGATTTGGTGGCACTGGTCAGGTGCTTTTTGGGGCGCGACTGCGCCAACTCGAACGCAAACTTCAACACGCGGTCCACACCGATGCGGGTCATGATGGATTCCTGCATCACGATCTCGCGCTCAGTGCCCGGGAACATGCGCCCCCCCACGCTGGAGTATTCGCCCTCGGTGTTTTCGCGCACGATGTACATGTCGATCTCACCCGGCTGGCGCGCGCTGCCGTCGCGGCGCACCACCGGCGCGATGATACCGGGCATGAGTCGCGCTGGACGCAAGTTGATGTATTGGTCGAACTCACGGCGAAACAACAAAAGCGAGCCCCACAACGACACATGGTCAGCGATTTTTGCTGGCCAACCCACGGCGCCAAAATACAATGCATCATGGCCGCCAATCTGGTCTTTCCAGTTGTCAGGCAGCATCTGACCATGCTTTTCAAAGTAATCCCAGCTTGAAAAGTCAAAGTGGTCAAACTGCAAATCAATGCCAAACTTGCGTGCTGCAGCATCCATCACGCGCAGGCCTTCAGGCATGACTTCTTTGCCAATGCCATCTCCGGGAATGACAGCGATGCGGTGCTTGCTCATGTGTAGAACTTTCTAAATCTGAATAAAAGGTGGAGGTTTAAAATGAAGAGCTTAGCAACAAAGAAGCGGACCGGATTTCACCTTCGTGACGGTCGTACCACCAAACTCACGCCCAAAGCCGTCAAGGCCGTACCCAGGAGGGTCGCCAATGTAATGCTTTCATCAAACAGCACCCAAGCCAGCATGGCTGTGGTGGGCGGCACCAAATACATCAAGCTGGTGACCGAGGCCGCCGCCCCGCGCTGGATCAACAGGTACAAAAGCGAACTGCCACCCAAAGTCAAACCCAGCACCGACCAAGCCATGGCACCCGCCAATTCGACGTTCCATCGCATGGTCTCGGTTTCCATCCAGGCCAATGGCCAAGTCAGCACCAAGGCGGCCAGCAACTGCACCGTGTTGGCCGAACGCACATCACAGGGTTTGACAAAGCGCTTTTGGTAGAGGGTGCCCACGGTGATGCTGAGCAATGCGGCCAAGACAAACGCCATGTTGGCTGTCGTGACATGGTCCAAGGGCGAGCCCAGCGTCAACTTGCGCCAGACCACCATGAGCAGACCCACAAAACCCAGCAATAAGCCCAACCACTGCCGTCGCGAAACGCCAGGCTGGTCGCTGGCACGCAAGCTGTAGGCCAACCAAATGGCCGTCAAGACCGGCTGAAACCCCACCATCAAGGACGACAAACCAGCGCCCATGCCGGCCTTGACTGCCAGCCACACGCCACCCAGATAACCCGCGTGCATCAACAATCCCGTGACAGACAAATGCAAAAATTGTTGGCGGCTTTGGGGCCAAGCCACCTTCGCCCACCAAATCCAAGGCAAAAAACAGGCGATCGACAAAGCGTAGCGCAGCGCTAAAAAAGACAAGGGTGGGGCATGTGGCATGCCATAGCGGGCAACGATGAAGCCGGTGCTCCAAATCAGAACGAACACGACAGGTGTCGCCCTGACCCAGGCGCCGGGCTCAGCCCCCCCGCTCATTTCACGCGGGCTCGGATCTCAGGCAGCGCCTTTTGCATGTAATAGACCATGGACCAGACCGTCAAAACAGCGGCCACCACAATCAGCACAGCACCCCAAGCACGGGTGTCTATCACCCCAAACAGCGTGCCGTTGTAAAGCAAGAACGGAATCGCCACCATTTGAACTGTTGTCTTGAGCTTGCCCACCATGTGCACGGCCACGCTTTTGCTGGCCCCGATTTGGGCCATCCATTCGCGCAGGGACGAGATGGCGATCTCGCGACCAATGATGATGAGGGCCACCAGCACATTGACCCGATCCATCTGCACCAGCATCAACAAAGCCGCGCAGACCAAGAATTTGTCCGCCACCGGGTCAAGAAACGCACCAAAGGCTGAAGTCTGGTTCAGTTTTCGGGCCAAAAAGCCATCCAACCAATCGGTGAAAGCGAACAAAACGAACATGACCGTGGCGATCAGATTTTGCATCTCGACCTTCAGGCTGTCGAGGTAATAAACGCCAATGATCAAAGGGATCGCGACAATGCGCGTCCAGGTCATGATGGTCGGAATCGTGAAAAACATGCGGTTGATTGTGGCACGCCCAGCCAACGGCTTGATGACAGTCTTGTCCGGACTCAGTGCAAAGCGTTGTAAATGGTCTCGGCCAATTCGCGCGAAATGCCTTCCACGCCCAACAAATCCTCCACACTCGCACTCTCGACGCCCCGAACACCACCAAATCGCTGCAGCAATTTGGCCCGCTTGCGAGGCCCGATGCCGGGTATTTCTTCGATCTTGCTGCCGCCCATGCGCACCTTGGCGCGTTGGGCGCGCATGCCCGTGATGGCAAAGCGGTGCGCTTCGTCACGGATTTGCGCCACCAGCATCAGCGCGGCCGAATCTTTGCCCAAATAAACCTTCTCGCGGCCATCGGCAAACACCAGCTCTTCCAGACCCACCTTGCGGCCCTCGCCTTTTTCCACTCCCACGATGCGCGACAAGTCTAGACCCAGGTCGGTGAACACCTCCCGGGCCATGCTGACTTGACCCTTGCCGCCATCGATCAGCACCAGGTCGGGCAAACGGGCTGTGCCTTCGCCCGAGCGCAAGGCCTCGGCCAATTTGCCATAGCGGCGCATCAGCACCTGGCGCATGGCCGCGTAATCGTCGCCCGGCGTGATGCCCTCGATGTTGTAGCGGCGATACTCGCTGCTTTGCATCTTGTGCTGACGAAACACCACACAAGAGGCCTGCGTGTTCTCACCCGCCGTGTGCGAGATGTCAAAACACTCGATGTGCAGCGCGTCCAGATCGTCCGGGGCCAAATCCAGCGCATCGGCCAGGGCCCGGGTCCGAGCTTGTTGCGAGCCCTCTTCGGCCAAAAGACGGGCCAACTTGATGTCGGCGTTTTTCTCACTCATCTCCAGCCACACACGGCGCTGCTCGCGGGGGTTGTGCACGGCCGCAATTTTGTAACCCGCTTGCTGTGACAAGGCCGCCACCAAGACTTTGTCCACGGCCACGCTGGTGATCAAAGCAGCAGGCACCGGAATGCCAATGTAGTGCTGCGCCATGAAAGCTTCGAGCACCTGCACCTCTACGGGCAAACGGGGCTGCTCCTCGTCTTCAACGGCCTGCAAGGCATGGGCGTCTTCGACATGCGCCGGAAAATAAGCCCGATCCCCCAAATGCCGCCCGCCTCGCACCATGGCCAGGTTCACACAAGCACGCCCGCCATGCACCCGCACCGCCAAAATGTCCACGTCGGTGTCGGTGCCTGTGTCCACCGACTGTTGGTGCAGCACCCGGGACAAAGCGGTCATCTGGTTGCGCACCTCGGCCGCTGCCTCAAAGGCCAAACGGTCGGCATGCGCCATCATCCGCGCCTCCATTTCTTGCAACAGACCTTGGGTCTCACCCTTTAAAAAGCGCTCCGCGTGTTGCACATCGTCGGCATAGGCTTCGGGGGAGATGAGGTTCACACAAGGACCAGAGCAGCGCTTGATTTGAAAAAGCAAACAGGGCCGGGTGCGGTTGGCAAACACCGTGTCTTCGCAGGTGCGCAAGCGAAACACTTTTTGCAAGAGTTGAATCGACTCTTTGACCGCCCAGGCACTGGGAAACGGGCCAAAGTAGCGGTGTTTCTTCTCAACCGACCCCCGGTAATACGCCACGCGAGGAAAGGTTTGCGGCTCGGGCGCGCCCGAAGCGCTTGGCACAGCCTTCAAAAACAGCGTGCCGTTGCCCGTGAGCTTGAGGTAAGGGTAGGTTTTATCGTCCCGAAACAGGATGTTGAAACGCGGGCTGAGTGACTTGATCAGGTTGTTTTCGAGCAGCAGCGCCTCAGCCTCGGAGCGCACCACCGTGGTCTCTAGGCGGGCGATCTTGCTGACCATGTGGCCAATGCGGGTGCCGCCGTGGTCCTTCTGAAAATAGCTCGACACCCGCTTTTTGAGCTGCTTGGCCTTGCCCACATACAGCACGTGGCCCTGTGCATCAAAGTAGCGGTAAACCCCCGGCAAAGCCGGGAGTGCGGCCACCTGGGCCAGCAAAGATTCGTCGTGTGCCGCTGTCATGGCGCGTATTGTGACGGGGAAACAATTTGCCCCGACAATCCCCCACCATGAAAACGCATCGGCTTTGGGACATTTTTTGCACCGTCATCGACAACCACGGCGACCTGGGCGTGTGCTGGCGCCTGACGCGTCAACTGCTGGCCCAAGGCCAATCGGTGCGATTGTGGGTGGACGACGCCTCGGCCCTCGCATGGATGGCCCCTGACGCCCATGACTTGCCCCACTTGCAAGTGCTGCCATGGGCCGCCGCCAGCCAAAGCGAGGTGCTGACCTGCTTGAAGCCCGCCGACGTGTGGATCGAAGCATTTGGCTGCACCCTGCCCCAGGCCTTTGTGGCCCACGGAGTCGCCACGCACACGCAACAACCGGCCTGGATCAACCTCGAATATCTCAGCGCCGAGGACTGGGTGACCCGGATGCATGGCCTGCCCTCGCCCGTGATGAGCGGCCCCGCCAAAGGCTGGACCAAGCGCTTTTTTTACCCCGGCTTCACACCTGACACCGGGGGCCTGCTGCGCGAAATCGATTTACTGGAACGGCAAGAGCGCTTTGACCGCGCCGCCTGGCGTCAGCAACACGTCCCTGACTTGGCCCCAGGCGACCTGCTCATCAGCCTGTTTTGCTACGAACCCGTCGCCCTGCCCCAACTGCTGGCCCAACTGGTGGGCACACCCCATCACCTGCTCGTCACCCCGGGCCGCCCGCTGGCGGCGGTGCAGCAAGCCCTGGCAGGTATGCCCGTACACCCTAACTGGAGCGCCCTGCCCTACACCGACCAAGAAGGCTTTGACGAGATGATCTGGGCCTGCGATCTGAACTTTGTGCGCGGCGAAGACTCTCTGGTGCGCGCCCTCTGGGCCGGCCAACCCTTCATCTGGCACATCTACCCACAGGATGACAACGCGCACCATGCCAAGCTGGAAGCGTTTCTAGAGGGGATGCAGGCACCGGAGAGTCTGCGGCGTGCGCATCGGGTTTGGAATGGGATTGAAAACACTGCTTGGTCCCCATTAAAGTCCGAGGCTTTGGGGACTTGGTTCGCCTGCGCCACAGCGGCACGCAAAAGACTGCTCATACAAAAACAGTTGCACGCCCAGCTTATGGCCTTTGTGCAAGTCCAGACCTCAAGCCCCTGTGGTCCTCTGCAGATGATAATCGCACCCCATGAATTTGATTGAAACCCTCTTCCCCCTGGGCTGGCAGCACTACCTGCTGGGCGGCCTCACCATTGGCGCTGGCGTGGCGCTGCTGTATTTGTTCAACGGCTGGGTCGGCGGCATGAGTTCCGTTTTTTCCAGCACTTGGTCCTTTGTGTCCAAACGGGCGTTTTTTCAGCAAGCGCGCTTTGTCAGCACCCGCAACTGGCGGCTGGTCTACGCGCTGGGCGTGGTGCTGGGGGCAATGGTCTGGCGCTTTGCGCTGGCGGGTGGTGAGGCGCAGCACACCAGCGTGGCGGTGTGGCAACTGCTGGTGGGCGGTTTTTTGGTGGGCTATGGCGCACGTTTGGGCAACGGTTGCACCTCGGGCCATGGCATTTGCGGGTTGGGGGCATTGCAACTGCCGTCGCTATTCGCGGTGCTCACGTTCATGGCCACTGCTTTTATGACCGCCAACCTGATGGCCATCGCCACGAAAGGGCTGGCATGAACACCCCACACGTTCAAGCCCACACCCTCACCTTCCCCAAAGCGCTGGTCACTTTGTTGGCCGGGGCGTTGTTTGGCTTTGGCCTGTCGCTGGCCACCATGGTCCAGCCCGAAATCGTGATCGGCTTTTTGCAGTTCAAAGACTGGGGCCTGATGTTGGTGATGGGTGGTGCTGCTGGCCTGGCCATGCTGGCTTACAAGGGTTTTCCGCGCTGGTTCAATCGCCCACTGTTGGGCGGTCAGTTCCTCACCCAGCCAGCCAACTGGAACCGACAGACGGTCATCGGCTCGGCCATTTTTGGCATCGGCTGGGGTTTGTCGGGCGTTTGCCCAGGCCCGGCCATTGCAGCTTTGGGCACCGGCAACACCGACATCCTGTGGGCTTTGGGTGGCATCGTTCTGGGCGCTTTGGCTCAGGGCCTGATGGCAAGGGATTGACTGCTTCGCCCGCTTTCAGACCCAAACCGGGCCCTCGCAGGTTAGAATGGTGGGCTTGACCTCAGGTCACCCCTTTTCATTTCAGACCCAATTCCTATGAAAACCGCTCAAGAAATCCGCGTCGGCAACGTCATCATGCATGGCAAAGACCCCATGGTCGTCCTGCGCACCGAATACCAGCGTGGCGGCCGTGGCTCGTCCACCGTGCGCATGAAGCTCAAAAGCCTGATCGCCAACTTCGGCACCGAAGTTGTGTTCCGCGCTGACGACAAAATGGACCAGGTCATCCTGGACAAGAAGGACTGCACCTACTCGTATTTCGCTGACCCCATGTACGTGTGCATGGACACCGATTTCAACCAGTATGAAGTCGAAGCCACCAACATGGGCGACGCCCTCAATTACCTCGAAGACGGCATGGAACTCGAAGTGGTGTTCTACAACGAGAAAGCCATCTCGGTCGAATTGCCCACCAGCGTGGTGCGTGAGATCACCTGGACCGAGCCCGCCGTCAAAGGCGACACCTCGGGCAAAGTACTCAAGCCTGCCAAGATCGCTACTGGCATGGAAGTGCCTGTGCCTTTGTTCGTGAGTCAAGGCGACAAGATCGAAATCGACACCCGTACTGGCGAATACCGCAAGCGCGTCTGATCGAAGGCGAATCCCGACAAAAGCCCCGCAAGGGGCTTTTTTCATGGGCAAACCCTTCGTCTGTGGATTTTTGCGTTGCCCATGCTTGCCCGCAGTCCAGTCGATGCACAATGCCACCATGCCATCCAGACATGACCTCTTAGCTTCCCCCATGCCTCACGCTTGGGCCGATCTGCAAGCCGAAGCCCTGACCACTGATTGGCTGGAGCCTGAGGCCAACCGCCTGGCCTTTGCCGATCCCGAATTTTTGCTGCGCCGCGAAACCCGTGGTATCCGTTTTCAGCTGGAAATGCTCAAACCCGACTTGGCACAAACCGAAGCCAAAATCGAGCACACCGTGGTGGTGTTCGGCAGCGCCCGGTTCCTGGACATGGTCAGAGCCCAAGCGCAATTGCGTGCGGCGCAGCAAAACGGCCAGGCGCAAGACATTGCCAAGGCCCAAACAGCCGTGCGCAATGCCCAGCATTACGAAAACGCCCGTGTGTTTGCGCAGTTGGTGGCCCGAACGTGTTCGTGCCTGCCAGACGCCGAAAAACTGTTCATCTGCACGGGGGGCGGCCCCGGCATCATGGAAGCGGCCAACCGGGGGGCCCAAGAAGCCGGCGCACCGTCGGTGGCGCTGAACATCGCATTGCCTCACGAGCAAAAGCCCAACCCCTACGTCACGCCAGAGCTCAGCTCAAATTTCATTACTTTGCGCTGCGCAAAATGCACTTCATGATGCGGGCCAAAGCTTTGGTTGCGTTTCCGGGCGGTTTTGGCACGCTCGATGAGTTGTTCGAAGTGATGACGCTGGTGCAAACGCGCAAGTCACGCCCTGTGCCGATCTTGTTGTTTGGCACCGAGTTCTGGCAGCGCCTGATCGACATGGACGTGCTGGTTCAAGAAGGCACCATTTCAGCAGAAGATCTGAAGCTGTTCCATTACGTCGACACCCCTGAGGCGGCTTGGCAAGCGATCTGCGATTTTTATCAACTCAAGGTGTCTTAAGCTTTGGGTTCCGGGCCAGGTCTCAAGCCCCAAGCCCCACGGGCGCCCGATCCCACCGCCGCACCCACCACCCAAAACAAGGGGGCCACACCCACCATGGCACCGACGGTCCCGAAAAGCATGGGCATGAGCACGCTGGACGCATTGATGCTCATCAAGCGCAGGCCGAGTGCCTCGCCTTGACGGTGCTGCGGGGTGATTTGGTGCAAGGTGCTCATGATCATGGGTTGCACGGTCCCCAAGACCAAACCCAAAAACACGGAACACACGCCCATGCTCAAGGCGCTGGGCATGAGCGGGTAAACGGCGAACAACAGGGCTGTGCACACCATGGCACCGGAGATGATTTGGTGCTCTTTGACATGGCGTGAAATGAACGGCAAACACACGCGGATAAAAGCCGCCGCCAACGCAAACGAACCCAAAATGGACCCCACCACTGAAGCGCTGTAACCGCGCTCGTGTCCGAGCACCGGCACCACAAAGGTGTGCACATCCCAGCAAGACGAAAGCAACCAGTTCACGCCCAACAAGCGTCGCAGCATGGGCTCGGCCAGAAGATCCCAAACACGCCGAGGTTCGGCGTTTGGAAGCTCTGGGGAAAGTCCCAACTCTGGCACCTTGCGCACGCAAAACCAAGTCACCAGCGGAAAAACCGCCATCAGCAAAAAGGCCCATCGGAACCCTGAAATGTGTGCGGCCTCGGGTCCAGAAAAGTCGATCAACACACCCGCCAGCACCGGGCCCACAAAGTTAGAAACAGCGGGGCCCAAAGACAACCAACTGAACGCCACTTTGAGCTCAGCCGGATCTTTGGCCATGCGGCCCACATGCCGCTGCAAGGCAATGACCGCCATGCCTGTGGCCCCGCCGGCGGCCAGTGCGCTCACACACATCACAGGGAAGATAGGCCACACCGCCGACAACACCACGCCGCAGGCGGCCAACACCACACTGATGCGCATGAGCTTTTGCAAGCCACGGCGGTCACTGTAACGGCCCGCAGGCAGTGCCAGAAACATGGGCGCCAGCGCAAACAGGGCCAACAGCGCACCCACCGCCACAGCGCTGAAACCTTGCTGAAGGGCCAACAAGGGAATGGCCATTCGCATGCCCGCCATGCAAGCATGCAAGAACATCTGACCTGCAATCAGGCGGGCCAGATCAGGACTCACTCAACACCTTCTGGCAAGCCATCAGGAGCGCCCGGCAAAAGCGCTTGAGCCTGCGACTCGGGCAGTGCGTCCACCTGCCGCAAAGCACGGCTCATGACGTTGCTGCGGGTCTGAGCCTGGTCCAGCGTGTTGAGGACCGTTTGCGTTTGGTTGCGCACCTTGTCGAGCACATCGCCAAACTTACCAAACTCGGTTTTGACCGCGCCCAACACCTGCCAGACTTCACTGGACCGCTTTTCAAGGGCCAGCGTGCGAAAGCCCATTTGCAAGGCGTTGAGCATGGCCATCAAATTGGTGGGGCCCGCCAGCGTCACGCGGTGCTCACGCTGCAGCGCTTCCATCAGCCCGGGGCGGCGCAGCACTTCGGCGTACAAGCCTTCAGTGGGCAAAAACATCACCGCAAAATCGGTGGTATGCGGAGGCTCCAAATACTTTTCAGCAATCGACTTGGCTTCAAGCTTGATGCGCGTCTCCAGCGCTTTGGCACACAGCTCGGCTTGCACCGGGTCGGCGCGGCCTTGCGCTTCCAAAAGCCGTTCGTAATCTTCGTTGGGGAATTTCGCGTCGATGGGCAGCCACACGGGTTGGCCACTGTCAGACCGACCGGGCAGACGGATGGCGAAGTCCACCCGGTTTTTGTCGCCGGGTTTGGTGGCCACTTGCACCGCGTATTGCTCTGGGGTGAGCACCTGTTCGAGCAGCGAGGCCAGTTGTGCCTCGCCGAACATGCCCCGGGTTTTGACGTTGGTCAGCAGGTGCTTGAGATCGCCAACGCCTTGCGCCAAGGTGTGCATTTCGCCCAGGCCTTTGTGCACCTGCTCCAGCCGATCAGCCACTTGCTTGAAGCTCTCGCCCAAACGGGCTTGCAGCGTGGCCTGGAGTTTTTCGTCCACGGTCTGGCGCATTTCGTCGAGCTTGGCCGCGTTGCTTTGCTGCAGTTGGGCCAGCTGGGTTTCCATGGTGCCGCGCATCTCGGTCAGGCGCCTTGCGTTGGCCTCGGACAGGGCATTGACCTGCTGGGCCAGGCTGTCGGTCAGGCTTTTTTGCAGCAAGGCCAGTTGCTGGGCCAGTGCGTCAATTTGCTGGTTTTGCGTTCGGGTGGCCTCGGCGCTTTGCTGCAACAGCGATTGCTGGAACAGCGTGAGGTTGTGCGTAGCTTCTTGCCGACCTTGCACGCCAGACTGGCTGATCTCGGTGCGCAGCTCACGCTCCAGGCGCTCGGCTTGCGCCTGCGCGGCAGCAAATTGTTGTTGCTGCCACGCGGTCTGAATCGATGCTTGTGTGACGGTCTGTTCGGTGGTTTTCTCTGCCAGGAGTTGTGCGATTCGCTCGGCCTGCGCATCGGACGGCACCCGGGCACGCAGCAACAAAAACACCAGCACCAGCACCAACAGGTTCAGCCCACCCAGTGCCCACAACGCCCATTCGTTCATGCAGCGGGGCCCGTCACCGTGTTCAGCGGTGTCAAAGCTTGGCCACGGGTGAGGTAAGCCACCAAATTGTCTGCAGCCAGCTGCGCCATGGCCATGCGGGTCTTGATGGTGCTGCTGGCGATGTGGGGCGTGAGCACCACGTTGGGCACCTTGAGCAAGTCGGGGTGCACCGAGGGCTCGCCCTCAAAAACGTCGATACCCGCCGCTGCAATTTGATGCGCCGCCAAGGCCTTGGCCAAGGCAGCGTCGTCCACGATGCCGCCGCGTGCAATATTGACCAAAGTGGCCGTGGGCTTCATTTGCGCCAGCTCGGCCACGCCGATGGTGTGGTGCGATTCGGCGCTGTAGGGCACAACCAGCATTACATGGTCCGCGCTTTGCAGCAGCTCTTGCATGGACACGTAAGTGGCCTTGCACTCGGCCTCCAGCTCGGCGCTCAGGCGGCTGCGGTTGTGATAGATCACGTTCATGCCAAAGCCATGTGCGGCGCGGCGGGCAATGCCCTGCCCGATGCGGCCCATACCGATGATGCCAATGGTCGAGCCATGCACCTCGGCCCCGGCAAACATGTCGTAGCTCCACTTCTTCCACAAACCTGCACGCAAATAGTGCTCGCTCTCGGTCACACGGCGGGCCGTGGCCATGAGCAGCGCAAAGCCAAAGTCGGCGGTGGTTTCGGTGAGCACGTCGGGGGTGTTGCTGGCCTGAACGCCGGCAGCGGTCATCGCAGGCACGTCAAAGTTGTTGAAGCCCACGGCCATGTTGGCCACGATGCGCAGCTGGGGGTTGGCCTGCAAAAGCGCCGCGTCGATGCGTTCGCTGCCGGTGGTCAGGGCCCCCACTTTGCCTTGCATGCGGCGCGTGAGTTCAGCAGCAGACCAGACCTCATCGGCCTGGTTGCTCTCGACATCAAACACCTGCGCCAAAGAATGCAGGACCTCGGGGAAGATGGCGCGCGCCACCAAAATGGAAAGTTTGGACATCATTGGAACCAGATAAAACTCATGATGACGAACAAAGGAATCAGGACAGCGCCCGACCACAACATGTAGCCAAAGAAGCTGGGCATCTTCACGCCACGGTCTTCGGCAATGGCTTTGACCATCAGGTTGGGCGCATTGCCGATGTAACTGTTGGCGCCCATGAACACCGCACCCGCTGAGATGGCGGCCAAAGTCGGGGCCAAGGTGGTCATCAAGACCTGGGGGTCACCGCCTGCTGTGTTGAAGAACACCAAATAAGTGGGTGCGTTGTCGAGGAAAGAACTCAATGCGCCCGTGATCCAGAAGTACATCATCACGTCGGGACTGCCGTCAGGCTTGGTGACGGCTTGGACGACCGCGCCAAACGGGCCATTGACACCGGCCTTGAGCATGGCGATGACCGGAATGATGGTCAGGAAAATTCCCGCGAACAACTTGGCCACCTCGGCCATAGGGCCCCAACCGAACTGGTTGTCGGCGTGGACTTGGGCGGGTGTGATTTTGAGCGACAAAAAGGTCACCGCCAGCAACCCCATATCACGCACAACACCAGGCAAGCCCACGTCGGTGCCGTAGATGTTGAAAGTCACCGGCGATTTCCAGAGCCCGCTCATCAACACCAAGCACACAACGGCGGCCAAGAGCCAGAAATTGATGGCACCGTCAAAACCAATGCCTTTGGAATCCGGTGTCGGGTCTCGCGGCATCAGATCTTCTCGGCGGTGGTACCAAGAGTCCAGCACAAAGAAAATGGCCAACAAGCTGCCCACTAGGAACAAGGTTTCAGGGAAGATGGCTTTGAGGGTCCAGAAGAAATCCACACCCTTCAAGAAGCCCAGGAACAGGGGTGGATCGCCGAGTGGCGTCAAGGAGCCGCCCGCGTTGGAGACGATGAAGATGAAAAACACCACCACATGCGCCACATGCTTGCGGTTGTCGTTGGCCCGGATCAAGGGGCGAATCAACAACATGGAGGCTCCGGTGGTGCCCATGAAGCTGGCCAACACGGCACCGATGGCCAAAATGGCCGTGTTCAGCCCCGGACTCCCATGCAAGTTGCCCCGAATGTAAATGCCCCCCGACACGGTGAACAAAGCCGTCAGCAAGATGATGAAGGGGATGTATTCTGCAAACAAGGCATGCACCGTGTTGGCCCCAGCGGCCGCAGGACCGAACACCCCAGCGAAAGGCACCAAGAAAGCCAAGCCCCAAGCGGCGGCCACTTTGCCGTAATGGTGATGCCAGAAGTGAGGCACCAACAAAGGCATCAAAGCAATGGACAGCAATAGGCCCGCGAAAGGCACGCCCCAGATCGCCGACAGCTGAGCGCCGTCAAAATCGGCAGCCCAAGCCCCACCGGACGTGCCCAGCAACATCGGCAAAGCCAACCAGGCGGTCCACCGCATACCCCATCGTGTCATGAAACAACTCCTTATAAACAGTGCCGTATGTTAGCGGTGTGCCCGAGCCTTTTCAGCCGCCCGGGGCAATTTCAAAAACCTGGCGCAAATACGCCAAATACTTCTCGTCATCGCACATGCCCTTGCCAGGGGAATCCGACAACTTGGCCACAGGCTGCCCATTGCAGCGCGTCATTTTGATGACAATTTGCAGCGGTTCGTAACCGAGATCGTTGGTCAGGTTGGTGCCCACACCAAAGGCCAGCTGGCAACGGCCCCTGAATTGCTCGAACAAGGCGATGGTGCGGGGAATCGTCAAACCATCGCTGTAAATCAGCGTCTTGGTTTTCGGGTCCACACGGTTCAACTGGTAGTGCGCGATCATGCGCTCACCCCAGCTGAACGGATCACCGCTGTCGTGGCGAGCGCCGTCAAACAACTTGCAAAAATACAGATCGAAGTCACGCAGGAAGGCATTGAAACCGTACACATCACTCAGTGCAATGCCCAGGTCGCCCCGGTACTCTTTGGCCCAAGACTCGAAAGCAAAAATCTGGCTGTCGCGCAGTCTGGGCCCCAAGGCCTGCGCCGCTTGCAAATACTCATGCGCCATGGTTCCCAGTGGGGTCAACCCCAGCACATAGGCGTAATAGACATTGCTGGTGCCGGCCAACTGACCACTCGGCCCGGTGCCCAGACGAGCAGATAAGACACGCAGCACCTCTTCATGCCATGCGCGTGAAAAACGGCGGCGTGTGCCGTAGTCCGCAATTTTGAGCGTTTCAAGATCAGGTGCTTTGAGCTGCGCAATCTTGGTGTCCAGCCGCCTGCGTCCTTCCATCAGGTCAGGCACCTTTTGGGTGTTGCGAAAGAACACCTCGTTGACGATGGCCAGCACCGGGATCTCAAAAAGAATCGTGTGCAGCCAGGGCCCTTGAATGGTGATGTCGATCTCACCGGAGGGCAGCGCTGTGACCTGGATGCATTTTTCGTTGAGCTTGAACAAGCCCAAAAAATCCACGAAATCGCTTTTGATGAACCGCAGCGAACGCAGGTACTGCAGTTCGGTTTCCTTGAAGCTCAGGCTGCACAGAGACCGAACCTCTTGGCGAATCTCTTCGACATAAGGCGCCAAGGGCAGGCCGGGGTTGCGGCACTTGAACTTGTATTCGACCTGCGCGCCCGGAAACTGGTGCAGCACGACCTGCATCATGGTGAATTTGTACAGGTCGGTGTCGAGCAGGCTGGTGATGATCATGGTGTGTTGTCTCTGGTGGCTAGGACCACTCGTGCTTGTCGGGCAGTGTAAGGGATGCCTTGCCGCCGCGTCGTCGGGTTCAGACCACCGTTTGCATGCGCCCGCTGGTCAGCACCAAAACCCGCTGTGCATGCCGGGCCAGGATGTTGTTTTGCTCAGCCACCAGCATGGCCACACCTTCGCGGGCCAGTTGCAGCAGGGCATCGCGCATCGCAGCCACCAACACCGGGGCAATGCCCTCGCAAGGTTCGTCCAGCAGCAACAGGCGCGGGCCCGTCATCAGGGTGCGGGCCAGCGCAAGCATTTGCTGCTCGCCACCGCTCATCTGGCTGGCGGGGCGGTCAAGCATGGCTTGCAGCTGCGGGAACAAGGACAGGATGCGGTCGCAGCGCTGGACGGGCGTGTCTTGCCCGATCGAAACCGGCTGGGCTTGGGCCGCAATCCACAGGTTCTCTTTCACCGACAAACCCGTGAACAAACGCCGGTCCTCGGCCACAAAGCCCAAACCGGCACGGGCGCGGCGGTGCGCGGGCCAGTCCTGAATGGGCAGATCTTGCCATTCGATTCGGCCTTGAGCACGTGGGCCGATGCCGATCAAGCTTTGCAACAAGGTGGATTTGCCCGCGCCGTTCAAGCCTTGAATGACGACCAGCTCGCCCTTGCCCACCGACAAGTTGACATCAAACAAGACCTGGGCTTGGCCATACCAGGCGTTCAGACCTTCAACGAAGAGCATCGAGCAGGCCTTTCATGTCGAACTCTTGACCCAGGTAGCGCTCGCGCACCTGCGGGTCTTGCGCCACCGCTTCGGGAAGGCCGTCGGCCACCAAGCGGCCTTGCATCAGCACCAACACGCGGTCTGCCACGCCGAACACGGCGTCCATGTTGTGCTCGGTGTAGAGCACCGTCACGCCTTGCGAAGCCACCTGGCGCACCAGCGCCATCATGTCGGCCCGCTCGGCCAAGGCCAGCCCGGCGGCGGGTTCGTCCAGCAGCAGCAAGGACGGCCCATGCTCGGCACCCGGCCCGGGCAAGCCTGCGAGAGCCATCGCCAGCTCAAGGCGCTTTTTGGCGCCATAGGGCAAGTCGGCCACGGTCGCGAGCGCCTGATCCTGCAAGCCGGCTTGCACAGCCAACTGCAAAGCGCGCTCGGGTTGGCGGTGGTCCAGCCGGTCCCACCAAGCCAGTGGCGCAGCACCGCGCAGCACCAGCTGAATGTTTTGCAACACCGTGAGGGCTTCAAAGGTTTGTGCCACCTGAAAGGTGCGCGCCACGCCCAAGCGCTGGCGCTCGGCGGGTGGCTTGCCCAAAAGCGATTGGCCTTGCCACAGCACTTGGCCCGCCGTGGGCACTTGCTGGCCTGCCAAACAGGCAAAGCAGGTCGACTTGCCAGCGCCATTGGGACCGATCAGGGCCACGCACTGGCCCGCAGGTACCTCAAAGTCCACGCCATCCAGCGCTCGCACACCGTCAAAATGTTTGACGAGGCCTTGCACTTGCAACGCCAAAGGGCTCTTGACGCTCATGCGGTGTATGCCTTACCAGGGCGCAGCCGCTGCCACAAAAGCTGCAGCCCACCCAGCACACCTGCAGGGGCCAAGACCATCACCAACATGATGACCAAGCCCAAGACACCGCGCCAATAGTCCAGACCCTGCCCCAGCTCGGCCCCGCCCCACACCAGCAGCACACTGCCCACAGCCGAACCCCACAGTTGGTGCACCCCGCCCAGCAAAATCACCAACAAAGCGTCCACCGACATGGCCACCGAAGCCACCGAGGGGAACACCGCGCCTTTGAAGGCGGCCCACAAACCACCGGCCAGGCCCGCCAATGTGGCGCTGCCCACAAACACCTGGAAACGCAGCGCCTGCACCGGCAAGCCACTGGCCGCCGCACGCAGCGGCGCATCGCGCAAAGCCTGCAATGCCGCGCCCCTGCTGGACCGCGCCACCCGGGCCATGCCTGCCAAGGCCAGAAGCACGAAGCCGCAAAGCGCCGCGTCCCACAAGGCATGCGACTCCGGTGTGATCAAGCGCAGACCGATCAGACCGTTGTCACCACCCGTCAAGCCCACCCATTGCGTGGCCCCAGCCCAAATCATTTGCGCCAGCGACAGCGACAGCATGGCCAGGTAGACGCCGCTGCTGCGCACCACCAAGACCCCAAACACCAGCGCCACTGCCAGCGCCAGCGCCATGCCGGTCGCCAATGCCGTGACCAGGCCCATACCCGAGTGCAAGTGCGCCAGCGCCGTGCCGTAAGCACCGAGTGCAAAAAACGCCGCATGGCCGAAACTGACCAGGCCGCCCAAAGCCATCATCCACTGCAGGCTCAGGCCAAACAGCATCATCACCATCACGTCCTCAGCCAGGCTGCGGCCGTAATCGCCCTGACCCCAAGCCACCAGGGTCAAACCGACAGAAGTCGCCACAAAGATGATCCGGCCTAGCAGGCTCAAAGGCCACAGCGCAAACACCGGCACGCTTTCGCGCGACTCCCCACGCACCCCTGAGCCCGCCAAGCCCTGAGGCCGCCAAACCAGCACCACCGCCATGGTCAAAAACACCAGCACCAAAGTCGCTTGCGGGAATAAGCTCAGACCCAACGCGTGGATCACGCCGATCAGCACCGCCGCTGCAAACGCCCCGCCGATGCTGCCCAGGCCCCCGGTGACCACCACCACAAAGGTCTCCACCACTACGTTCATATCCATTTGCAAGTGCGCCGGCTCGCGCGGCAATTGCAGCGCCCCAGCCAGTCCCGCCAGGCCGCAGCCCAGCATGACCACACCCAACATCAGCGGTGCGGGGTTCACACCCAGGGCGCTCAGCATCTCGCGGTCTTGGGTGGCGGCTTTGACGCGCTGGCCCCACAGTGTTCGCGTCAGCAGCAAGTGCAAACCCAGCCAGACCAGCGGCCCGAGCACCAGCGTGAACAATTGCCAGGTCGGAAAGTACGACTCGCCCAGCTGGATCGCACCCTTGAGGCCCGGAAAGCGCGGCGCAAAGACCTCTTCCGGCCCGAAGAACCAGCGCATCGCGTCGTGCAGCGCCAGCGTCAAACCAAAGGTGGCCACCAGTTGGTAGAGCTGCGGCGCGTGGCGCATGCGCTTGAGCAACAAAACTTCGGTCACCGCACCCAGCAAAGCGGCCACGCAAGCGCCCATCAAAATGACCGCGCCATAGCCCCAAGCAGTGCCCGCCATGTCGGGCCACCAATGGGTCAGCGCGTGCGCTGACCACAAAGCGCCCAGCATGAAAAAGCTGCCATGCGCGAAGTTGACGATCCGGGTGACGCCAAAAATCAGCGTCAGCCCAGAGGCCATCAAGAACAAAGTGGTGGCGTGGCTCAGGCCATTGAGCAGCTGCAGCGCCAGTGCTTCGAATCCCAATTCAGGCCCTTGTCTTTAAAAAGCGCGTTTAGATAAAAAGTCAGTCCACCCAGTGGGTGAAATCTTGCGCCGGCACCCTTGTGGTCTGGAAGGTGTTAACCAGCGCTGACTCATCGGCATAGCCCAGCGACATGCCGCAGACCACCATTTCGTTCTCACCCGCGCCGACCAGCGGCAAGATGATTTTGGAAAAACCGTTCCAGGCCGCTTGTGGGCAGGTGTGCAGGCCCCGCGATCGGGCGGCCACCATGATGCTTTGCAAGAACATGCCGTAGTCCAGCAAGCTGCCCCGGCCCATGACTTTGTCGATGGTGAAAATCAAACCCACGGGCGCGTCAAAAAAGCGGAAATTCTTTTGGTGCTGGGCGTGCATCAAAGCTTTGTCGCCCTTGCCAATGCCCAGCACGCCATACAGACCAAAACCGCACTCGCGGCGTCGGTCGATGTAGGGGCTGACCCATTTTTCGGGGTAGTAATCGTAGGCCTCGGCGTAGTCCGCAGCCAATGCGGGGTTGGCGCTGATGGCGTCGTGCGCGGCACAGGTCTTGGCCACCAGCTCGTCGCGTTTGGCGCCTTGCAGCACATACACCTTCCAGGGCTGGGTGTTGGTGCCACTGGGCGAGCGGGCGGCGATGCCCAGCACCTCTTGCAAGACGGCGCGGTCCACCGGTTTTTGCAAAAAAGCGCGGGCTGAAAAGCGGCTGAGGATGGCGGCGTCCACGCTGGAGGCGTCGTGCACGCGGGTGCTGACTTGGGATCCGATGTCCAAAATGCTCATGTCAATGTCTCCAAAAATAGTTTGAGTTCGAGCGGCAAAGGCACAGGGCGGCGGGTTTCGCGGTCCACGTACACATGCACAAAGTGGCCCCGGGCGGCGGTGAGGTCCTCGCCTTGCGCGAACAGGCCCACCTCGTAGCGCACACTGGACGTGCCCAGCTTGGCCACTCGGATGCCCGCGTCGATGGTTTGCGGAAAGGCCAAGGGTGCGAAATAAAAACACTGGGTTTCCACCACCAGGCCGATGGTGCTGCCCGCATGGATGTCCAGCACACCCTGCTCGATCAGGGTGGCGTTCACAGCGGTGTCGAACCAGCTGTAATACACCACATTGTTCACATGGCCGTACACGTCGTTGTCCATCCAGCGGGTGCTGATCGGGCGAAACGCCTTGTAGCTGCTGCGTGCGTCGGCTTGGGGCTTGGTGATGGTTGAAACTGGCGTGTTCATCGCCCGAGATTGTGCCAGCGTTGCCAATAGCCCAAGGCCACATCCCAGGTCTGCATTTGCACCTGCACCGTGGTCTCGATGTCGTGACCGTAGCCCCCGCCCATGCACAGCACCACCGGCAGCCTGCGCTGCCAGGCCCAGTCCATCACCACCCGATCTCGGGCCTGCATGCCATCGGCGGTTAACTTGAGCCGCCCCAGCCGATCGCCCTCGTGCGGGTCGGCTCCAGCCAGGTAAATCACCAGTTGCGGATCAAACCGGTCTTGCAGGCTCTGCAACGCATGGTGCAAAGCGGCCAAATAAGGCTCATCGGTGCAACCGTCGGGCAGGCCCACGTCCAGGTCGCTGGGCTCCTTGCGAAAGGGAAAGTTCTTTTCGCCATGCAACGAGAGCGTGAAGACACTCGGGTCACGGGCAAAAATGTGCGCGGTGCCATTGCCCTGGTGCACATCCAAGTCGATCACCGCGACGTTCAAGGGCCGCCGGTGATGCCGCCAAGTCTCGGCCTGCATCAGGCGTGCCGTCACTGCAATGTCATTGAACACACAAAAGCCCCCACCTTTGTGCGCATAAGCGTGGTGCGTGCCCCCGGCCAAGTTACCCGCCACCCCGTCGGACAAGGCAACCCGGGCGGCGGCCACTGTGGCACCCACCGAGCGGCGGGCCCGCTCGGCCATGGCGGTGCTCCAAGGGAAACCGATCTCGCGCTGCAAAGCCGCATCCAGGCTGCCGGTGGCAACGCCCTGGATGTAAGCCGGGGTGTGCACCAGCGCCAGCTCACCGTCGCTCGCGGCCGGGGCTTCGCGCAGCAGCACGGAGGGCAACTCTTGTGTGAGGCGGTCACGCAAGCGGCTGTACTTGCGCATGGGAAAGCGGTGACCTTCTGGCAAGGGCAAAACAAAATGGTCAGCGTAGTAAGCGTGCATGGTTTGATTCAGAACAAAACGATTCTAGAAAACCCACTCTAAACTGAGCCTTGTGTGCGCCCATCCCCTTGCAATACCCGGTAGAAACCCTAAAATTCAAACCATGCTGCACTGCAACAAAGTTGTACGGCCTTGGCCAATTTCAGTGCATTTTTTCAAACCTCAGTTTATCTTTTTGACCCGGAGAACCCCATGATGACCGCTGAACAAATCGCTGCCTCGCACAAAGCCAATGTCGAAACCCTGTTTGGCCTGACCGCCAAAGCCTTCGAAGGCGTGGAAAAATTGGTGGAGTTGAACCTGTCTGCCGCCAAGACCGCCTTGAACGAGTCTGCCAACAACACCCAAGCCGCTTTGAGCGTGAAAGACGCCCAAGAGCTGCTGGCCATGCAAGCCAACCTGTTCCAGCCTTTGGCTGAAAAAACCGCCGCTTACAGCCGTCACCTGTACGACATCGCTTCGGGCACTGGCAGCGAGTTCACCAAAGCCTTCGAAGCCCAAAGCGCCGCTGCACAAAAGCAGTTCGCCAATTTGGTCGACAGCGCCGCCCAAAACGCACCTTCCGGTTCCGAGCAGGCCGTGGCCATGATGAAGGGTGCCGTGACCGCCGCCAACACCGCTTTCGAGTCGGTGCAAAAAGCCGTCAAGCAAGCCACCGACCTGGCTGAAACCAATCTGGCCGCCGTCACACAATCGGCTGCGCCCAAGGCTGCCAAGAAGAAGTGATTTTCCCGGCAGACCGGTTTTGCAAGTACCGGCCTGCTGCTTTGCAAGTTGTCTCCTCGGGTCTCTTTGAATTTCATCTGGGAAACAGGGATCCGTTAATGGGCTGATCGCAAGATCAGCCCTTTTTTTGGTTATGCCGTGTCATCTCGCACGGTTTGACCGGGTGAACCTTGAGTTGATCGGAGAGCCTGGTCCCATCATCGCCCCTCTTCAAACTGGGCCAAACGCACCTTCAAGGCGGGCAAAGCCGCCCGCATCGCGACCCGTCCGGCTTCAATCGATCGCAAACGGGCGCTGAAATCGGCGCTTTTGATGCCGGACAAAGCGGGCCGAATCACCACATCAGCCTCTTTGAGCGCAAGGGTGTTGATGCTTTTGCCCATGATGGCAAAGGTCTGCATCAGGATTTGGAAGGTGTCGCCATATGGGTTGCCGTCCGGGTCGCTGGAAATGTCCACCGCAATCACAAAGTTGGCCCCCATCTCACGCGTTTGACGCACCGGCACAGGCGACACCAGGCCCCCGTCCACATATTCACGATCGCCCAGGCGCACCGGCTGAAACACCGCAGGCACCGCACTCGAGGCCCGCACCGCTGCCCCCGTGTTGCCCCGCCGGAATGTGATGGCCTGCCCGCTGCCCAGATCAGTGGCCACGATGCCCAGCGGTATTTGCATCTGTTCCAATGTTTTGCCGCCCACCTGGGTGTTCACGTACTTGGCCAAGGCCTCGCCACGCAAAGCACCCCGGTTCAAAATCGGCAGCATCCAGTCGGTGATCTCGGCCTCCTGCATGGACTCGGCCACGCGCACCAACTCCACAGGAGTTTTGCCGCTCGCATACAAGGCCGCCACCAAACTCCCGGCCGAAGTGCCCACCACATGGCTGGGCCTGAGACCGGCCTCTTCCAGCACCTGGATCACGCCCACATGCGCAAAACCGCGGGCTGCCCCGCCCCCCAGCGCCAGCCCCAACCGCACCTCACGCCGCTCGGCCACGGTCGGTCCGCCAGTTTCTTGAGGCTTTGTGGTCTGCAAGCTGCCACAGGCCGTCAAAACCAACAGTGTCAACACCACACCGAGCCACCGCCCTACTCGCCTGAGCCCACCACCCGCCGCGGCTTGCCCTGCGGTTTCGACCCGCAAGCCATGGCTAATCCCTTGCACTGTTTGCATGTATTCCTCAAATCTTATTGATAACGATTCGCATTTGACTTAAAATTTGGACATCCATCCAAGCAGTCCAACAAATACCATGACACCGTCCAATTCCCTGTTGAGCATCGTCTGCCTCCTGAGCGCCGCATCGGCCCAGGCGCAAGACAAAGTGCTGAACATCTACTCCGCCCGGCATTACCCCACAGATGAAGTCATGTACAGCGACTTCACAAAAGCCACGGGCATCAAGATCAACCGCGTGGATGCCGATGATGCCGGTATTCTCGCCCGACTCAAAGCCGAGGGCGCCGCCTCCCCGGCCGACGTGATTTTGCTGGTGGATGCCGCCCGCCTGTGGCGAGCTGAGGTCGATGGCCTTTTCTTACCCATCAAATCTGCCAAACTCGAAGAAGCCATACCCACCAACTTGCGTGCCAAACCGGCCGACAACGGTGGCACGGCCTGGTTTGGCCTGTCCACACGGGCGCGAGTGCTCGTTTACGACAAGCTCAAATACAGCAAAACCGACGTGGACAGCTACGAGAATCTGGCCGATGCAAAATTCAAGGGCAGCCTGTGCATCCGCAGCGGCTCGCACCCCTACAACCTGAGCCTGTTTGGCGCCATGACCGAGCACCTGGGTCCGCAAAAAACAGAAGCCTGGCTCAAGGCCATGGTCGGCAACATGGCGCGCACTCCGAAAGGGGGTGACACGGACCAAATCAAAGGCGTGGCTTCGGGCGAATGCGGCGTGGCCGTCACCAACACCTATTACCTGGCCCGCATGTTGCGGTCGTCCAACCCGGCCGACAAAGCCGTGGCCGAAAAAGTCGGTGTGGTTTTCCCCAACCAGAGCAGTTGGGGCACGCACATGAATGTGGCCGGTGGCGCAGTCGCTCGGCATGCCAAAAACACCGACAGCGCGGTCAAGTTCCTGGAATACCTGGCCAGTCCGTCGGCCCAAAATCACTTTGCCAACGGCAACAACGAGTGGCCAGCCGCCAAAGGCGTGAGCTTTGACAACCCGGCCCTCAAAGCCATGACGGGTGGCAACTTCAAAAGCGAGTTGCTGCCGATCAGCGCCGTGGGCATGAACCAGATCAAGGTGCAGCAAATGCTGGACCGCGTGGGTTTCAAATGACGACGGCGACCAAGCACCACGACAACAGGTTGCGCACTGATCTGGACAAGCCGCTTGTTGAATGGCCGGGTGCACCAAGGTCCGGCTTTGACAGGGACCTGAACCACCAAGCAACGGCAGCGCCGCCTGATCAGAGGAACTTGACGCGCGCGATCAAGGCCGTCAGGCTGAGTTGCGGCGTCTGCAAGGCGCCTTGGGCACCATGGCCCACCAGCACACCCATGCCCGCCACCGGGGCCAGACTGTCCAGCTGAAAACGCCCGACGCCAGGTGTTTGGCGGATGAAGCATTTCTCGTCAAAGTACAGCCTGTCACCATTGGCGCCGATCTCGTCGCTGTCGACTGTCTCAAAGCCAATCAACGCCCGCACGCCGGCCAAGTCACCGCCGCCCTCAACGGGTGTGATGGTCTTTTGGGTCGGATCGATCAGAAAAACCGGCATGGCCAAACTCCTGCACTACAAGAAAAAACGGCAGCTTAAGCCAGTTCGGCCTCGGCTGTGGTCTGTGCCACTGGGGTAGCCACAAAAGCGGCCGGGGTACGGATCAGGTGATCAAAGGCACTCAGGGCTGCTTTGGCGCCTTCGCCTGCGGCGATCACGATCTGCTTGTAAGGCACCGTGGTGCAATCGCCCGCTGCGAACACGCCGGGCACATTGGTGTGGCCTTTGGCGTCCACCACGATTTCACCTAATTTGCTCAATTCAACCGTGCCTTTGAGAAACTCGGTGTTGGGCACCAGGCCAATTTGCACAAACACACCTTCCAACTCGACCCAATGGTCGTCGCCGGTCGTGCGGTCTTTGTAGCGGATGCCGTTGACTTTGCCGCCATCGCCCGTGATTTCGGTGGTCTGCGCGTGGGCATGGATGGTGACGTTGGGCAGGCTCTTGACCTTGGCCACCAGCACCGCATCGGCCTTGAGTTGGTCGGCAAATTCGATCACCGTGACATGCTTGACGATGCCTGCCAAGTCAATGGCCGCTTCAATACCGGAGTTGCCGCCACCGATCACGGCGGTGCGCTTGCCCTTGAACAAAGGGCCATCGCAATGCGGGCAATAGGCCACACCCTTGTTTTTGTACTCGGCTTCGCCGGGCACGTTGACATTGCGCCAGCGGGCACCGGTGGACAAGATCACAGTGCGCGCCTGCAAGGTACCGCCGTTCTCCATCTTGACCTGCACCAAACCACCAGCTTCGGTGGCGGGGATGATTTGGGCGGCACGCTGCAAGTTCATGATGTCCACGCCGTACTGACGCACCTGCGCTTCAAGCGCAGCGGCAAACTTGGGGCCGTCGGTCTCCAGCACCGAGATGTAGTTCTCAATCGCCATGGTGTCGTTGGTTTGGCCACCAAAACGCTCTGCGGCCACGCCCACACGAATGCCTTTGCGGGCGGCATACACCGCAGCGGCTGCACCCGCAGGGCCACCGCCGACGATCAACACTTCATAGGGGTCTTTGGCGTCGAGCTTGGCCGCGTCACGCTCACCGGCATTGGTGTCGAGCTTGGCCACGATTTCTTCGACCGACATGCGGCCCGAACCGAACACTTGGCCGTTGAGGAAC
Source organism: uncultured Burkholderiales bacterium (assembly GCA_903932865.1). Taxonomy (GTDB): domain Bacteria; phylum Pseudomonadota; class Gammaproteobacteria; order Burkholderiales; family Burkholderiaceae_C; genus Limnohabitans_A. The sequence continues at coordinate 126,979 of CAIZHQ010000014.1, read as the reverse complement.
ACCATGGGCACCGCCATGATCTGGCGCTCTTCGACCTCTTGTTGGAAAGCACCGCCTTCGATCACCACGGTTTTGACTTTCGGGTTGACGATGGCCATCAGCGACAAGGCCTGCACCACATCGGGGCAGTTGTGGCAGCTGAGAGACATGTAAACCTCGAAGTTGAAGTTGCCTGCCAGCGACTGGATGCTGTCGATCACTTCTTGCTCGACTTTGGGCGGGTGTCCACCGGTCCAGAGCAGGGCCAACACCAAAGAAGTGAACTCGTGGCCCAGCGGTAAACCGGCAAAGCGCACGCCGGTGCTTTGGCCTTCACGCGCCACCACAAAAGAAGGCTTGCGAGCGTCGCTGCCGGAGGTGTCCAAGGTGACCTTGTCAGACAGACCCACGACGGTTTCCAGCAGTTGCATCATCTCCACGCCAGTCTCGCTGTCATCCAGCGAGGCGATCAGGCGAATCGGATGACGCAGCAGGGCCAGGTATTGCTGCAATTGGGCTTTGAGGGTGTCGTCGAGCATGGTGTTCTCCGGTTTCAGGCTGCATTGATCCCAAGCCCACGCTTGTGGCGGGGCCTCGGACAGAGGGGGGTTGGGGGAAATCGTTGAGGACAGCACACGCCCAGCTTATGGCCCGGTTGTGCTGTGCTCAACGCCCTGCGATACAGGGCGCAGAGTTCAAGAATTAGATCTTGCCGACCAGGTCGATGGAGGGCGCCAACGTCTTGGCGCCTTCTTTCCACTTGGCGGGGCACACTTGGCCTGGGTTGGCGGCGGTGTACTGAGCGGCTTTGAGCTTGCGCAGGGTCTCCGACACGTCGCGGGCGATCTCGTTGGAATGCACTTCGGCGGTCTTGATCATGCCTTCGGGGTTGATGATGAAGGTGCCGCGCAATGCCAGGCCTTCTTCTTCAATGTGCACGCCAAATGCGCGTGTCAGGGTGTGTGTAGGGTCGCCGACCAATGGGAACTTGGCCTTGCCCACGGCAGGCGAAGTCTCGTGCCAGACTTTGTGCGAGAAGTGGGTGTCGGTGGTCACGATGTAGACCTCGGCACCGGCTTTCTGGAACTCGGAGTAGTTGTCGGCCGCGTCTTCGATTTCTGTTGGGCAGTTGAAGGTGAAAGCGGCAGGCATGAAAATCAGCACAGACCACTCGCCCTTGAGGGTTTCGTTGGACACTTGCACGAACTTGCCGTTGTGGAAGGCCTGGGTCTTGAAAGGCTGGACTTGGGTATTGATCAAAGAGGACATGGTCATTTCCTTGGGTGGTTTAAAAAAACTATCGAATGAGAAAACTCATTGGTCGAAATCATAGTGCAACCTAGGGTTTCTACTCATGAGTAGTTCCTATCGACCCCATAGGAAAAAGCTTTCAGTTCAAGCCAGTCGATTTATTACTCTATTACCCTGCGCCAAACCCATGGCCAAAACCAGCCAGGCCAATATCCATGCCGCGCCACCCCAAGGCACCAGCGCGCGCAAGGCATCCCAACCGAAGACATGGCGGGCATACAGGTTGAAGCTGAACAGGAGCAAACCGACGAACATGAGCCAGCCTGCCGCCTGCAGCCAGCGCGATGCCCCGCAGACCCGCAGCGCCAGCCCGGTGAACAACAAACCCAGCGAATGAAATTGCTGCTGACTCAAAGCGGTTTGAACTGCCATAGGCACCCCCCCAGAAAACACCGGCATATGCGCGAAAGCGGCGCTGAACACCACGCTGGCACAGGCGCTGATCCCCCCCAGTGTCAGAAACCACCGGGCCGACAGGGGCCAGACTTCCGGTGAGGAGATTGGGGAAAAAGCAGATGACGGGCTGGACATGGGGTGCTGGGCCGCAAGGCCAAAAATGGAACCAGCGCATTGGAGCACGACTTTGTGGCGTGAACTTGATGTTCATCAGGCGTTGGCCGCTCGCTTGGGTGCACAGTGAAAAATCAAAATCAACAAAAGGAAGCACCGTGAAGATGCTGATCGACTTGTTTTCTACCGACTACGGCCTGATGAGTTTGGCCGTGATCCTGATCACGCTGGTGATGGGCGTTTTTTTCTTGCGCATGTTTTTGCACAAAATGAACCACAACGAATGAACACTCACACCCTCGGCCTGCGGTAACCCCCTGCCCGCCCGCCGGGCGACAGCACCACCTGCCACAACTGGTTGTCGCGGGCCCTGAAGGTGCCTGCGCAGCACATGAGGTAGTAGCGCCACATGCGGTAAAAACGCTCACCATAGTGTGCTTGCAAGTCAGGCCATGCCGCTTCAAAGCGCCCATGCCAGGCCATCAGGGTTCTGTCATAGTCTTCGCCAAAGTTGTGCCAGTCTTCCATGACGAAATCTTCTTCGCTGTAGTAAGCGATTTCAGAGGCCGAAGGCAGCACGCCGTTGGGGAAGATGTATTTTTCAATCCACGGGTCAATGCCCGTACCGGCCCGGTTTTTGCCAATCGTGTGCAGCAAAAACAAACCCCCATCGCGCAAGCTGCGCCGCGTCATCTCAAAGTAGGTACGGTAGTTTTTGTGTCCCACGTGCTCAAACATGCCCACCGACGCGATGCGGTCAAAGCGTTGCTGTCCATCGAGGTTGAACTGTCGGTAGTCGGCCAGCTCAAAGCGCACCGGCCAGCCCTGCGCTTTGGCACTGCCCAGACGGGCCTGCTCTTTAGAAATGGTCAGCCCCACGCAGTGCACGCCATGGTGCCGGGCCGCGTGCAACATCAAGCTGCCCCAGCCGCAACCAATGTCCAGCAGCGTCATGCCGGGCTGGAGTTGCAGCTTCTTGCAAATCAGCTCCAGCTTGGCCTCTTGCGCCTGCGCCAGCGTTTGGGCAGCGGGCCAATAACCGCAGCTGTAGGCCATGGACGGGTCCAGCATGGCCTCGTACAAATCGTTGCCCAAGTCGTAATGCTGCTCACCCACTTGCCAAGCGCGGTGCTGAGACTGCAAGTTGGTCAATCGCGTCTTGAGCGACGCCCACAACCAACCCGCGCGGCCCACCTGCTCGTCCAGCCGCGCCCGCAAGATGCGGGTGATGAACCCGTCGACCTGTTCGCAATCCCACCAGCCGTCCACATAACTCTCGCCCAGGCCTAGACTGCCGCGCGCCAGGATGCGGTCAAAGGTGTCGGGGTGGTGCACCTGCATGTCCCAAGGCCTGCCGCCCCCGACCCGGATATCGGCCGTGGCCAGCAACTCGCAGGCGCGCCGCCAGTTGTCGTCCGTGCGCACCCAAACGGTTTCGTTCTTGTCCCAAGTGAGCTCTGAAGCCATGCGGTTCTCCTGTGCAAATGCCAAACGGGTCATGTACCCGTGACCCCGTTCATGCTAGAAAAACAGGGGCCGTTTGCACATCCAACCAAACCGGTAGTCGCGTACCCAGTTTGCAGTAAGCACCCTCGGACCGACACATGGACGGCCGCGTTGCTGCGCACCGATTTGTGGCGGGCTTTCCAGGGTCTACTCATGGTCAAAAGGCATAATTGACGTTGACGTAACGTCAGACACATTCAGGAGCAACCCATGGACATTCAAGGCAAAGTTTTCATCGTCACCGGCGGCGCATCAGGCCTAGGCGAAGGCACAGCGCGCATGCTGGCAGCCCACGGCGGCAAGGTGGTGATCGCCGACATGCAGGCTGAAAAAGGCGAGGCCGTGGCCCAGGAACTGGGCGGCGCTTTCCTCAAGTGCGACGTGAGCAACGAAGCCGACGGCCAGGCCGTGGTGGCCCAGGCCGTGTCCATGGGCAAGCTGGTGGGACTGGTCAACTGTGCGGGCATCGCCCCGGCAGAAAAGACCGTGGGCAAGAACGGGGCGCACAGCCTAGCCGTCTACACCAAGACCATCATGGTCAACCTGGTGGGCACCTTCAACATGATCCGTTTGGCCTCGGAAGCCATGTGCAAAAACGAGCCCGAAGCCACAGGCGAGCGTGGCGTGCTGATTTCCACCGCCAGCGTGGCGGCCTATGACGGCCAAATCGGCCAAGCCGCTTACGCCGCATCCAAAGGCGGCGTGGTTGGCATGACCCTGCCCATTGCCCGCGACCTCTCGCGCAATGGCATCCGCAACATGACCATTGCCCCCGGCATCTTCGGCACACCCATGCTGTTTGGCATGCCCCAAGAAGTGCAAGACGCCCTGGCCGCAGGCGTACCCTTCCCCAGCCGCTTGGGCACCTCGCAGGACTACGCCAAGCTGGCCAAACACATCATCGAAAACGACATGCTCAACGGCGAAGTGATCCGACTGGACGGCGCGATCCGCTTGGCTCCGAAGTGATGTGACCCACCGGCCCCCAAATGGGCCGGTGAATCGGCCTGTGAATGGCCATGGGGCTCAGCCTGCCATGCCCATCACACTCAAGGCGACCCATGCCGCCAAATAACTGAGCGTGAAAGAGATCACACCGGGTATGGCGGCCTGACCCATCAGCCGTTCGGCAAGCAAACCCGCCAGTGGGATGAATTGCTGGGCATGCACCGCCAAAAAATGCGCGGGCCGAAGGTCTTGCCAAGTGTGCCACCCCACCACCGGCCAGCCCACACCAGCAGGCGGCTGTTTGCCCCCCAACATGAAGCCACTCACTGTGGAAAGCGCAAAGGTCAAGACCAAACCACAAAGCACCGCCCAAGTGGTGGGCGTGGGCTCCGCTGACCCCAAGGCTTTCCAGATCACCCACGCCAGCCAAGCTTGGGATGCCACCAAACCCACTGCCGCCAGCGCCATCAGCCCAAACATCATGGCCCGCAACGGGTCCGTGGTGTTGTAGTGGGAGCCTTCGCCTTTGGCCGCTTGGACGGTGATGTAGACCACCTCAAACAAGGAGGTGACGATGATCAATGCCGCGATCCACGGAAAGCTTGGGTCATGCCCCACCTGGCCAGGCACCAAGGTGCTCAGCCACACCGTGGTCAAGGCAAACAGCGCCGTGCCTGCCATGAACTTCATGGGTTTGGCCCAGATGCCCACCTCGCGCAGCGTGCGCAGATCGAACCACGACAGAGCATAAGTTGGCAACAGCAAGGCCGCCATCACCAGTCCATAAACACACAAGGTTTTTTGCGCCGTACTCAGTCCGGTCCAGCCCAAAGCCGAATCGGCCAAGCGCTGCAACGCCTCAACAAATGACATGATCTCCCCCGAAAGTTGACACCGTCAACAAGTATCACGTAAAATGTTGACACTGTCAACTTCAACCCCAGTCAAAGTCAATATGGTCAAAACCATTCACGAGCTGGACCTGAAAGAAGCCTGCATTCAGGCGGCCCGCGAAGTGATTGCGGAACAAGGCATTGAAGGCCTGAGCCTGCGCGATGTCGCCCGAAAACTGGGGGTTTCACACCAAGCCCCCTACCGGCACTACCCCAGTCGGGACCACTTGCTCGCGGCCATCATGCAGCGCTGCTTTGAGGATTTCGCCAACTATCTGGACCAGGCGTCCCAAGCGCACGCCACGGATGCGCTGCGGGGCATGGGCGAGGCCTACATGCGCTACGCCGCTCAGCATCCCCTTGAATACCGCCTGATGTTTGGCACCCCATGGCCCGAACCAGCGGCCCATCCCGAACTGGTGCGCCATGCGGTGCATGCTTTTGACTTGTTGCGAAACCAGTTGCTGCAGCACTTGCAACAACGCGCCAGCGCCCCACAAAGCGACATGCTGGCCCTGTTGGCCCAAGCGGAATTGCAATCCCTGTTCATTTGGTCGGCTCTGCACGGCATGGCCAGCATCGAACAGGCCAACGTCATGCAACACCTGGTGCTCTCGCCCGGTGTTTCTGCCATGGCCGAGCCCTATTTGATGGGCATGATGCAGACCGCCTTGACCCACGGCCCCGCCCAGGCATCCCGAGCCACCCCAGCATCCCCTAAGGGCAGCCATGAAGACTGAATCACACCGCCGCTGGGGCTTGGCGACTGTGGTCATTGCCGCATGGTCGATTGCAGCCTGTGCCCAGTTCAACCATGCACAGCCCAACAGCCCCGTGGCCATGAGCGCGGTGCCCGCCATCACGCCCGCGCCGCGCGTGGCGCTGGTGCTCGGCAGAGGCGGCCCCCGGGGTTATGCCCACATTGGCGTCATGCGGGTGCTGGAAGCCGCGGGCATTGGCGTGGACCTGGTGGTGGGCTCCAGCGTGGGGGCTTTGCTGGGGTCTTTTTGGGCTCACGGTTAACCTGCTTTTTTTCGGATGGCCCGGCAGTCGGGCGAACGCGAGGCCCAACGGCTGTTGCCGCAACTGCAGGCGGCATTGCAAAATCAATCCTTGTGGAAACCTTGAACTGGACAGGGACTCCATTCAAACGCCCCACAGCCACGGCCACGATCGAGCAAATGCATGCGGTCGTCAACTGAAGAGAAACACCATGAACAAAAACCTGCCTTTGAGCCTGACCCTGCTGGCGTTGTTGAGCGCCTGCACCACACAGCCCCCCGCTAAAGCCCTGCGCTACAGCGTGCCCGATCACGCCACACAACCCGAAGCGGCCAGCGGCAACACCGCCAAACCCGGCTGGGCCTTCACGCGCCAGGCAGTGGCTGCTGCCAACCCACTGGCCACCGATGCGGGGCACCAGGTGCTTCGCGCAGGCGGTTCGGCGCTCGATGCCGCCATTGCCGTACAAATGGTGCTGGGCCTGGTGGAGCCGCAGTCCAGCGGCATTGGCGGCGGCGCGTTTTTGTTGCACTTTGATGGCCAAAAGGTCACGGCCCACGACGGGCGCGAAACCGCACCAGCAGGTGCCCGAGGCGACATGTTCATGGACCAAGGCAAGCCGCTGCCATTTCCAGAGGCGGTGCAAAGCGGGCATTCGGTGGGCGTGCCCGGCGCGGTGCGCATGCTCGAAGCAGCACACCGCCAACACGGCCGCCTGCCTTGGGCGCAGCTGCTGCAGCCCGCCATCACCTTGGCCGAGCAAGGCTTTCGGGTCAGCCCGCGTCTGCACGCCTTGCTGAACGCCGACGCGCTGCTCAAAAAAGACCCGCTGGCCATGCGCTTTTTCTACCAAGCCGATGGGCAGGCCTGGCCTGTGGGCCATGTGCTGCGCAACCCCGAATACGCGCATGTGCTGCGCCTCATAGCGGCCCAGGGCAGCCGCGCTCTGCACGAAGGGCCGGTGGCCCAAGCCATGGTGGCCCGCACCGCACAAGCGCCTCGCCCTGGCACCTTGAGCCTGCAAGACCTGGCCAGCTACCAGCCCCGCATGCGCGAAGCCCTGTGTTTTGACCACACCGCTTCCTCGCGGGCTTACCGCCTCTGTGGCTTTCCCCCACCGTCTTCGGGCCACATCGCCATCGGCCAAATTTTGGGCCTGCTGGGCAACATCTCAGCGCAAGGCCCCGAGCTGGCCGCTGGCCTGCCCTCGTCCGACTTTTTGCACAGGTACACCGAGGCTTCGCGCCTGGCTTTTGCCGACCGGGCGCAGTATGTGGCTGACCCTGATTTTGTGAGCGCCCCCGCAGGTGACTGGCGCAGCCTGCTGGCACCGGGCTACCTGCGTGAACGCAGCCAGCTGATCGGTACACAGGCCATGAAATCAGCCACAGCGGGCCAGCCCGGTGGCAAAACCACCAGCTTCGCGCCCATGCCCACACAAACCGAATACGGCACCAGCCACATCAGCGTAGTCGATGCCCAAGGCCGCGCGGTGGCCATGACCACCACCATCGAAGCCGCCTTTGGCTCGCGCCGCATGGTCACCACAGACCCGTCTCGCCCCGGCGGCTTTTTGCTCAACAACGAGTTGACCGATTTCAGCTTGGCCCCTGCCGACGCCCAAGGCCGCCCCATCGCCAACCGGGTCGAACCAGGCAAGCGCCCCCGCTCATCCATGTCACCCACTTTGGTGTTTGACAAAACCACAGGCCAAATGCTCATGAGCGGCGGCAGCCCCGGGGGCGCGGCCATCATCCACTACACCGCCAAGCTGCTCACGGGCACGTTGCACTGGGGACTGAATGCGCAGCAAGCGATTGACCTGCCCAACTTCGGCTCGCTGGGGGGCCCAACAATGCTCGAAGCCCAACGTTTCAACAGCAGCACCGTGGACGCCCTCAAAGCGCGTGGCCATGAGGTGCGAGAAATGGAGATGACCAGCGGTCTGCAGGCCATCGAACGCACCCCCAGCGGCTGGTTTGGCGGGGCCGACCCCAGGCGCGAGGGCCTGGTCAAGGGTGACTGAGGCACAGTCGCGAAAGCGACCTCGCCTGGGCCCGGGCTCAGGTTTGCCCTCTTGTCAGGTCACGCTGCTTCCTTTGGAATGCTCACACCGCATTCAAAAAGGAGACCGGTGTGAAAACCCAAGGCACGTCACGACGCACATTTGTTCAAGCATCCGCCGCTGCCGCGGTCACGGTGGCCTTCCCCCGCTTGGCCCAAGCCCAGGCCTTTCCGGCCAAGCCCATCAAGCTGATCTGCCCCTGGCCTGCGGGTGGATCGAGCGATGCCGTGATGAGGGCTTTGGCCGAGAGTGCCGGCAAAACCCTGGGGGTTCAAGTGGTGATTGAAAACAAACCTGGTGCCAGCGGCATGCTGGGCCCCAACGAGCTGGTGCGCGCCCAGCCCGATGGCTACACCCTGTCGCAAATCACCATCGGCGTGGCGCGTTTGCCGCACATGCAAAAAATGCAGTTCGATCCGCTCAAGGACTTCACCTACATCGCTTGCCTCACGGGTTACACCTTTGGCGTGGTGGTCAAGGCCGACTCGCCCATCAAAACCATCAAAGATCTGGTGGACTTTGCCAAAGCCAACCCCGGCAAGTTCACCTATGGCTCCACCGGCAATGGGACCACGCCGCACCTGGCTTTTGCCGAATTCGCCAGCAAAGCCAAGATTGAAGTGACCCATGTGCCCTTCAAGGGCAGCACCGATGGCCTGCAAGCGGTTTTGGGTGGCCACGTCATGTCGCACAGCGACGCCACGGGCTGGGCTCCTCAGGTCGAGGCAGGGACCATGCGCCTGCTGGCCACTTACGGCAGCAAACGCACGAAGCGCTGGCCGAACGTGCCCACTCTCAATGAGCTGGGCTATGACACCGTGTCCGACTCCCCCTTTGGCATCGGTGGCCCCAAAGGCATGGACCCGGCCGTGGTGAAAAAACTGCACGACGCCTTCAGAAGCACGCTGCAAGACCCGGCCGTGCTCGCCAGTTTCGACAAATACGACCAGTCGGTGATTTACATGGGCACCGAGGAATACACCCAGTTCATCCGCAACACGTTTCAGTCCGAAAAAGCGACCATCGAACGCCTAGGTTTGGCCATGAAAACCTAAAAAGATCAAACCGCCACACATCCTCTTCATGAGACGACAGGATGCAGGCAAAAAAACGGCAGCCTGGGCTGCCGTTTTGCATGGATGCCGGATCCAGTCCGGCATGACCCATCAATAAGCCTGGCCCAACTGACCCAAGATGGCGGGGTTCTCGAGGGTAGAGATGTCTTGTGTGATCTCCTCGCCCTTGGCCAAGGAGCGCAGCAAGCGGCGCATGATCTTGCCGGAACGGGTCTTGGGCAAGTTTTCGCCAAAACGGATGTCCTTGGGCTTGGCGATCGGGCCAATTTCTTTGGCGATGTGGTCGCGCAATTGCTTGGCAATGGCCTTGCCTTCGTCGGTGTTGGGCAGCGAGCGCTTGAGCACCACGAAGGCGCAAATCGCCTCACCCGTGGTGTCATCAGGACGGCCCACCACGGCGGCTTCGGCCACCAGCTCGGTGCAGCTGACCAAGGCCGATTCGATTTCCATCGTGCCCATTCGGTGACCCGACACGTTGAGCACGTCGTCGATGCGGCCGGTGATGGTGAAGTAACCGGTTTTCTCGTCACGGATTGAGCCGTCACCTGCCAAGTAGTACTTGCCTTTGAAGTCATCGGGGTAGTAACTCTTTTTGAAACGCTCTGGGTCGCCCCAGATGTTGCGGATCATGGAAGGCCAGGGGCGCTTGACCACCAAAATGCCGCCTTGGCCGTTGGGCATGTCTTTGCCAGTTTCGTCCACGATGGCAGCCTGGATACCAGGGAAAGACAAGGTGCAGGAACCAGGCACCATGGGCGTGGCACCAGGCAGCGGCGTGATCATGTGTCCACCGGTTTCGGTCTGCCAGAAGGTATCGACGATGGGGCAATTGCCGCCGCCGACGTGCTTGTGGTACCACTCCCAGGCGGCGGGGTTGATCGGCTCACCGACCGAGCCCAGCAGACGCAAACTGCTCAAATTGTAGCTCTTGGGGTGCACGGCGTCGTTGGCTTCAGCGGCCTTGATGAGCGAGCGGATGGCAGTCGGCGCGGTGTAGAAGATCGAGACCTTGTGGTCCTGGATCATCTTCCAGAAACGGCCCGCATCGGGGTAAGTGGGCACGCCCTCGAACACGATTTCGGTGCCGCCCAAAGCCAATGGGCCATAGGTGATGTAAGTGTGGCCGGTGACCCAACCGATGTCAGCAGTGCACCAGAACACGTCGTCTGCCTTCAAGTCGAAGGTCCACTTTGTGGTCAGGGCTGCATGCAACAAATAGCCACCCGTGCTGTGTTGAACGCCTTTGGGTTTGCCGGTGGAGCCGGAGGTGTAGAGCAAGAACAATGGGTGCTCGGCACCCACCCACTCGGGCTCGCAGGTGGTGGCTTGCTTGTCTGCCAGATCGGCCATCCACAGGTCACGGCCTGCGGTCATGGCGATGTCAGCGCCCGAGCGCTTGACGACCAAAACGTTCTTGATGGAGCCGCAACCGCCCAGGTTGATGGCGTCGTCCACGATGGCTTTGAGGGGCAGCAACTTGCCGCCGCGCACTTGGTTGTCGGCGGTGATCACGGCGACCGCGCCGGTGTCTTCGATGCGGTCGCGCAGCGACTGGGCCGAGAAACCACCGAACACCACCGAGTGGGTCGCGCCAATTCGGGCACAGGCTTGCATGGCGGCCACGCCGTCGATCGACATGGAGATGTAGATGACCACACGGTCACCTTTTTTGATGCCCAAGCTCTTCAAAGCATTGGCGTATTGGCAGGTCTTGGCCAACAATTGGCTATAAGTGACCCGGCTCACTTCGCCGCCGTCGGCTTCAAAGATGATGGCGGTCTTGTCGCCCAGACCTTTTTCGACGTTGCGGTCCAGGCAGTTGTAAGAGGCGTTCAGCGTGCCGTCTTCGAACCACTTGAAAAAGGGCGCGTTCGATTCGTCGAGCACCTTGGTAAAAGGAGTCTTCCAGCTGATCAGCTCTCTGGCCAGACGGGCCCAATAGCCTTCGTAATCGGTTTCGGCTTCTTTGCACAGCGCCTCATAGGCGGGCATGCCCGAGATGTGGGCGTTTTTCACGAAATCGGCACTGGGTTGGTAAAGGGTGGAACTCATCAGATTTGTCTCCTCATTGACATGGTCGATTTTTAAACTGGTGCAAATATCTGCTTTCGCTCTTACAAAGCACTGACTGACATCAGGCTTGCATCCATCCGATATTAAATCGGACTTCTAACGCCTAAAATCAGTGTTCGCCCCAAGGCACTGCCTTTATGCAACTTTCAGGAAAAACATGTCCAACCAGCCGCCCGCCCCTCAAAGCAAATTGAGTCCCTTGAGCAGCTTCATTTTTGCCAGCCGATGGCTGCAATTGCCTCTTTACTTAGGGCTGATCGCCGCACAAGCGGTCTATGTGTTCCATTTTTGGGTTGAACTGGTCCACCTGCTCGAAGCGGCATTTGGCAACCAAACCGCGCTGCAGGCGCTGGTCAGCAGCATCGGCTACAAAGCCGATGCGCAGTTAACGGCCCTGAATGAGACCGTGATCATGCTGGTGGTGCTGGCCCTGATCGACGTGGTCATGATCTCCAACTTGCTGATCATGGTCATCGTTGGCGGTTATGAAACCTTTGTCTCGCGCCTGAACCTCGAAGGCCATCCGGACCAGCCCGAGTGGCTCAATCACGTCAACGCCTCGGTGCTCAAAGTGAAACTGGGGACGGCCATCATCGGTATCAGCTCGATCCACCTGCTCAAAACCTTCATCAACGCGGCCAACTACGACGAAAAAGTGCTGATGTGGCAAACCATCATCCACATGGCTTTTTTGCTCAGCGCCATCGCCATTGCCTACGCCGACCGCCTCATGTCGCACCACGACAAGGCCCACTGAGCGCCTGACGAAGACCTTTTTTGATTTTTTCGAGATCAAACCCCCATGACCACCCTGATCAAACAAGCCGACCTGATTGAATCCGTTGCTGCGGCCCTTCAATTCATCAGCTACTACCACCCGGCTGACTTCATCTCGCACCTGGCCAGCGCTTACGAGCGCGAGCAAAGCCCCGCCGCCAAGGACGCCATTGCGCAAATCTTGACCAACAGCAAGATGAGCGCCGTCGGGCACCGTCCCATTTGCCAGGACACCGGCATCGTGAATGTCTTCCTGGAAATCGGCATGGACGTGAAGTTGGACGGCTTCACCGGCAGCCTGGAAGACGCGGTCAACGAAGGCGTACGCCAAGGCTACAACTTTGCCGACAACACGCTGCGTGCCTCTGTCGTGTCGGACCCGCACTTCAACCGCAAAAACACCAAGGACAACACGCCCGCCGTGATCTTCACCAAGATCGTGCCCGGCCACCATGTGCACGTCACCGTGGCGGCCAAAGGCGGCGGCAGCGAGAACAAGTCCAAGCTGATCATGCTCAACCCCGGCGACAGCATCATTGACTGGGTGCTCAAAACCGTGCCCACCATGGGCGCAGGCTGGTGCCCACCGGGCATGCTGGGCATTGGCATTGGCGGCACAGCCGAAAAAGCCGTGCTCTTGGCCAAAGAAAGCCTGATGGACGACCTGGACATGTACCAGCTGCTCGAAAAATCCAGCAAGGGCGAGAAGCTCGACCCAGTCGAAGACATGCGTTTGGAGCTGTACCACAAGGTCAACGCCCTGGGCATTGGCGCGCAAGGCCTGGGAGGCCTGACCACGGTGCTCGACGTCAAGATCAAGATGTACCCCACGCACGCGGCCAGCAAACCCGTGGCCATGATCCCCAACTGTGCCGCCACCCGCCACGCGCACTTTGTGCTGGACGGCTCCGGCCCCAGCTACCTCGAAGCGCCCTCGCTCGACCTGTGGCCCAATGTGGGCTGGACGGCCGACACCGAAAAGAGCCAGCGCGTGGACCTGAACACCTTGACACCCGAGCAAGTCGCCGCCTGGAAACCCGGCCAGACGCTGCTGCTCAACGGCAAGATGCTCACGGGCCGCGACGCCGCGCACAAGCGCATTCAGGACATGCTGGCCAAGGGCGAGCCGCTGCCTGTGAGTTTCAAGAACCGCGTCATTTATTACGTTGGCCCGGTGGACCCCGTGGGCGACGAGGCCGTGGGCCCCGCAGGTCCCACCACCTCTACCCGCATGGATGGCTTCACCGAAATGATGCTGGGCCAGACCGGGCTGATCGCCATGATCGGCAAAGCCGAGCGCGGCCCAGTGGCCATTGAGGCCATCCAAAAGCACAAGAGCGCTTACCTGATGGCCGTGGGCGGCGCGGCTTACTTGGTGTCCAAAGCCATCAAGCACGCCCAGGTGGTGGGCTTTGCCGACATGGGCATGGAAGCCATCTATGAATTCGACGTGGTGGACATGCCTGTCACGGTGGCAGTGGACGCGGGCGGCACCAGCGCCCACATCACGGGACCCGCCGAATGGCAAAAGCGCATTGCCACCGGCGAGTTCAAAGGCATCGGCGTCACCGCAGGTTGATGCAGCCGAGCACCAACAGGCCACGCAAGCGGCCTGTTTTCAGACCCGCCACCCCATGACTTCTGACCAGCGTCCCATCGGCGTGTTCGACAGCGGCATAGGTGGCCTGAGCGTGCTGCAGGCCTTGCAAACCGAACTGCCGCATGAGCGTTTTGTGTACCTGGCCGACAACGCGCACGCGCCTTACGGCGAAAAAACCGATCTGTACGTGCGACAACGCACGCACGCCATCACCGAGCATTTGCTGGCGCAACACCAGCTCAAGGCGCTGGTGGTGGCCTGCAACACCGCCACTGCTGCCGCCATCCATGAGCTGCGCACACGCCATCCTCAACTGCCCTTGGTTGGGGTGGAGCCCGCGCTCAAACCCGCCGTAGCCCTGAGCCAGACCGGCCATATTGGCGTGATGGCCACCCGGGGCACCGTGGCCAGCGACAAGTTCGCGCGACTGCTCGACTCGGTACGGGGGCAAGCCCAATTCACTGTACAAGCCTGCAATGGCCTGGCCCTGGCGATTGAGCAAAGCACCCTGCCCGGTTTAGCCGAGGCCGCAGAACAACGCATCACTGAACTGCTGAAGCAATACACCGCCGCCATGGGCGCATTTGGCAAAGGCCTAGGTCAAATGGACACATTGGTGCTGGGCTGTACGCATTACGTGTTTGTGGAAAAGCCCTTGAAGGCGCTGCTGGGGTCCGATGTGCAGCTGGTCTCGACCGGCGAGGCGGTGGCCCGCCAGACGCGGCGCTTGCTGGAAGCCGCTGGCCTGCTGCGTTCAGACCCTGCACCCCTGTCGGCGATCCAACGCTTGAGCTTATTCACCACCGGTGACTTGCACGGCCTGGAGGCTGCGGCCCAGCGCTGGCTGGATTTGCCGCAAGGGGCCTGTCACAAAGCGCCGGCCCACGTCTGAAGGCTAGGCCCTACAGGCGCCCTGCTGATCACTCCGCGCCCTGTCCCATCGCCATGCGGCGACCGCGCTGCACATTCACCGGCATCAACAGCACCAGACCCAGCACAAACAGCAAAGAGGTCGATCCGATCGCCAAGCGCTGGTTGCCATCGCTCAGCCAAGTGATCAGGCCATAGGTCACCGGCCCCAAAATGCTGGCCAGGCGAATGGCAAAGGTCCACAGGCCAAAAAACTCGCCCAAGCGATGGGGCGGCACCATCAGCCCTGCCATGGCACGACCCGCAGACTGGCTCGATCCCATGAAAAAGCCAGCGATCCCAGCCGCCCACCAGAACGTGGCCTTGTCGGTGGACAGCGCTGCGATGAAACAAGTGGCCACCCAGCCCAGCAGTGTCAGCGACAAGGCCAGCTTGTGTCCCAATTGGTCTTGCACGTGGCCAAAGAGCAAGGCCCCGACAAAAGCCGCGATGTTGAGCACAAAGATCAGCACCATGGTTTCTTGCGGCTGAAATCCGATGACCTGCTCGGCGTAAATGGCCGCCAGGGTGATGGCCACGGCCACGCCGCCCTGGTAGGCCACGGCGCAGGCCAGCAACTGGGTGAAATCGCGGTACGGCAACGCCTCGCGCAGGGTCTGTCGCAAGTGGCGCAGGCTTTGGCTGACCGACTGCACAGAGGATTCGGGCCTGGCGGGTGAGTGCTCGCGCAACAGGGCAAAAGTGACACACGCTGCGCCGCCATACACGGCCGCCGTGATCAGCATCGTCACTGGCACAAACTGGCTGCCCGACTCACCGCGCGCTTGCGCGGCCAGCACATATGCCAGGCAAATGCCCAGCGTCAGCATGCCGCCGATGTAGCCCAGCGACCAGCCCCAGCCGCTCACGCGGCCCATGGCTTCAGGCTTTGCCAGCTCGGGCAAGAACGAAGCGGTCAGCGATTCGCCATAAGAGAAGAAGGTGTTGGACAGCACCAAAATGCACAAGCCCAACGCCACCTGCCCTGGCCCCACCAGGGCCAAAGCCGCCGTGCTGAGCACGCAACCGGCAGTCACCCACATCAGCAAGCGTTTTTTACCCGCCACACGGTCGGCCCACGCGCCCAAACCGGGCATGGTGAGCATCACGATGAGATAAGACAGGCTCAGGCCTGAGGTCCAAGCCAAGGTGGCCCAATCGGCGCCATCCGCAACACCGCCGACAAAATAGGCGGCAAACACGGCCGTGATGACCACGGTGGAATAACCCGAATTGGCAAAGTCGTACATGGCCCAGCCCAAGACCTCGCGCAAGCGGACACCTGGGTTCAGCGCGGAACGAAGGCGGTCGAGGTTCATGGTGCGCCCGATCAGTGCAAATGCCTTGGACGGCGTCCACCACCGCTGCCACCATGTCCGCTTGAACCACCTGAGCCACGCGGCGGTTTGCCAAGCTCCAAGGAGCTGACCAGGCTGTCAAACCGCTGGCTGAACAGCTTGTCGATCTCGGTCACCACGCCCGACAATTCTGCGCCGTCAAAGTGGCGCTCCATCATGTTGATCACATCGTGCACCAACAGATCGCGCTGGGCTTGCATGATGGCGCCCGGATCAGGCCCCACAAACAGCATCACGAAATCGTCACGGGACTCGCTGCCACTGGCCTCGTCTTCGTCGTCGAATTCGGTGTCGTAAAAGGTCACCTCGATCTGGGTGCCCGCCGCCGACAAGTCGTTGAGGTTCATGCACAGATCGTCCATGACCATGCGGAAGTCCTCGTCGCCGCGAACGGTCCAGCACAGGTTCAAGCGGTGGGTGGTGGCATCAAAAAGGATGCCCGGCTCTTCTTCGTACAGGCTCACTGCGCCTTCGTGCAACGAACGTGCCCCGGCGTAATGCCACAGGGGCTTGAGCGCTTCCTGTATTGCCTTGATGTCGGTGCCGGGTTTGATCGGCACATCACCATGCACGTGAATTTCAAGCGGTGCGTTGTCGTGGTTCATGATGATGTTTTTTTCCTCAAATGGTGCCCCGGGCCGAAATCGAATCGGCACGCCCCTGTTACGGAAGCAACGGATTTTAAGTCCGGTGTGTCTACCAGTTTCACCACCGGGGCAGAGCGCTTATTGTGCCTTGATAACGTGGTGTTTTGGGCTTCAGTCGATTTGCAAATTCAGCATGGCCAGCGCATACAGTGCCACCACCGTGAGGTAAGCCGCCGACCAGACCATGGTGCGCCATTTGGCTTTGTTGGCCACGTAAAAAAACACGTAGGCCACCCTGGCCGCGATGAAGAACATGGCCAGTGCATCCACCGTGGCCGGATCGACCCCCGTGAGCAAGGCCAAGATGATGCCCACAGCAAAAAACGGGAACGCCTCAAAGCAGTTGGCCTGCGCGGCATTGGCCCGAGCCCTGAACCCGGTTTGACTGGCCAGCCAAGCGCGGGGGTCGCTGTTGTCATAGCCCTTGAAGCCCGACTTGGCGATGCCCGCACACACCACCGGCATGATGCCCGCCACCAAAACGGCGCCATAAGAAATCAACATTGAGCTCTCCTTGATCCGCGGCCAAGCCTGGAAAAGTTCCGAAAGAAACCGAAAAAAAAGCCACTGATTTCATCAGTGGCTAGGCACTGGCCCGGCGAACGCCAGGCGCACCGGGTTCAACCGCCCTTTGTGGAGCGCTTGCCGGGGTTTTTCTTGCTGCGTGTGGCGACACCACGCTCCAGGCTCACGCGCTGGCCACGGCCGCCGGTACGCAGGGTCACGCCTGGCAATGCGGGCAGTGGGGGGGTGAATTTACGATCTGCTTCGGTGACGATTTTGTTGCCCATCTGTGGCTCCGGATAAAAAATTCAAAACAGTATTAAGCCACAAGAAAGGGCCTGTTTCTGACATCGGGCCCGCTCGGCCGAAGGATTTCAGGGGCCGGGACCACCCCACCCCCCTCCCCAGACCATTTTTGCGGGCCAGGGCCGCATCGGTTGCGGCATTGTTTGCCACCACATCAGTCCCTGCGCAGCGCCACGGCAAAGCCTTTTTGCACCGCGGGCCGCGCCATCAAGGCCTGATACCAACGCTGAACGTGGGGAAACTGCTGCAAATCCACTTGGTGGCGCGGGTGGCGCCAGACCCAGCCCAGGATGGCAAAGTCTGCGATCGACAGCTCACCGGCAAAAAACTCGTTGGCGGCCAATCTGCGGTCCATCACGCCATACAAGCGCAAGGTCTCGGCCATGAAACGCTCAAAACCATAGCGTTTGTCGGCCTCGTCGCTCAGGCCGGCGTAATGGTGCACCTGACCCGGCGCGGGGCCAAAGCCACCCACCTGAAACATCAGCCACTCCAGCGCGGCCACACGGCCAGCGCCTTGAGCAGGTAAAAATTTCCCGGTTTTTTCGGCCAAATAAATCAGGATCGCACCGGACTCAAACACCGTTTGCGCCTGGCCATCCGGCCCTTCGGTGTCCACCAAAGCGGGGATCTTGTTGTTCGGACTGATCTTCAGAAATGCCGGATCGAATTGCTCTTTTTGAGTGATGTCCACCACTTGCACTACGAAGGGCAAACCCATCTCCTCGAGGGCCACGGTGATTTTGCGGGCGTTGGGGGTGTCAAAAGCCAAAAGCGTCAAAGCCATGTCATGTGTCTCCAGTGTTGACCCAACAGTTTATTCAAAAATGGCACTGCTGCAGGACCATCCGGAGAACCCTGCGCATGGCATTGGCGACCACTGCGCGACTGCCCGACCGCCAGTGCGCACTTAAGATGTTCAATTTGACCTTGAAGGCCCCTGCCATGAACCGCGTTTTGGCCCACTCTGGCGCCCGCTACCCTATCTTGCAAGCCCCCATGGGCTGGATCGCCCGCAGCCCCTTGGCCATGGCGGTCTCACGTGCAGGCGGGTTAGGCATCATCGAAACCTCTTCGGGCGAGACCGAAAACTGCCAGCGTGAAATCGCCGCCATGCTGGCGTCAGGCTTGCCCTTTGGCGTGAATTTGCCCATCCGCTTTCTGAAAGACGATGCGATGCTGCGCTTCGTTTGCGAGTCGGGTATCCGGTTCGTCACCACCTCGGCAGGCAGTCCGGCCAAATTTGTCGCCCCGTTAAAGGCGGCTGGCATCGCGGTCTACCACGCCGTGCCCACGCTGGAAGCCGCCCTCAAATGCGCCGATGCCGGGGTCGATGGTTTGGTCGTGGAAGGCTCTGAAGGCGGTGGCTTCAAGAACCCAGAAGAAGTCAGCACCCTGGTGCTGCTGCAGGCCATCCGCGAAAAAACCGATCTGCCACTGATCGCTGCAGGCGGCATCGTGGACGGGCGCGGCATGGCGGCAGCATTTGCACTGGGTGCCGAAGCCATCCAGATGGGCACGCGCTTTGTGGCCTGCGCCGAAAGCCCGGTGCACAGCCACTTCAAACAAGCCATTGTGGAGGCACCCACCACAGGCACCTACATGCTCAACACCCGGTCGTCCCCCTGCATCCGTGCACTCAAAGCGCCGTTCACCCAAAGCCTGCACGAAGCCGGCCTGATGGGCCCCGACGCCTTTCAAGGCATCCAGGATGTTTATTTCGGGGGCAACATGAACGCCGCCCCTGCTCTGGCGGGACAATCGGCAGGCTTGGTGCACGAGGTCTTGACGGCCGAGCACATCATCGCGCACACCGTGGCCGAGTTCCACAGCATCAGCGCCCGCATGGGGCAATGGGCCCAAGCCAAGACTTTCGGATAATTCAACAGCCCCACTTGTCCCCGAAGTGAAGCCTCCATTTCCTCATTTGCACAAAAATCACCCCATGAATACATTTTTGACCTCCCACGCAGCCGCCCTGTCCCTGCTGGCCTGCTCAACCGCTTGGGCCCAAAACACGGTCACAAACGCTGCGGCGCAAGAGCCTGGCGCGCAAGTCACGGCCTCGGGCATGGTCTATCGATCACTGAAAGACGGCACCGGTGCCAGCCCCAAAGCCTCAGACACCGTCAAAGTCCATTACCGGGGCACTTTGCCCGATGGCAAGGAGTTCGACAGCTCCTACAAACGCAATGAGGCCATCGAATTCCCCTTGAGTCGCGTCATTCCCTGCTGGACCGAGGGCGTGCAGCTGATGAAGGTGGGTGGCAAGGCCAAGCTCACCTGCCCGCCTGCCACCGCCTATGGCGACCGTGGTGCCGGTGGCGTGATCCCGCCCAAAGCCACTTTGTTGTTCGAGGTCGAGTTGCTGGCCATTAACGGTAAGTGACCCATTTTTCAAGCCACCCAGACACACTACACCACATGAAGCGCCAATCAGCCCGCATGGATGCGGTGGACAGCCCCATCATCCCCACCATCGCCAAGCTGGTGCGCGACAACCCCGGCACCATCTCACTGGGCCAAGGCGTGGTGAACTACGGCCCCCCTGCGCAAGCCGTGGCTGAGCTGCCGGCCCTCATGGCCGATGGTCAACTGAACAAATACCAGGCCGTGGGTGGTATCGCCCCCCTGGTGGACCGCTTTCGGCAAAAACTGGCCGAGGACAACCAAATCCATTGCGGCACCGAATCGATCGTCATGGTCACGGCGGGCAGCAACATGGCGTTTCTCAACAGCGTGCTGGCGGTGGCCGACCCGGGCGACGAATTCATCTTGCCCATGCCGTTTTACTTCAACCAGGAAATGGCCATCCGCATGTGTGGCTGCGTCCCTGTGCCCGTGCCCACACACAGCGACTGGAGCCTGGATGTCGATGCCCTGGCCGCCGCCATCACCCCCCGCACCCGCGCCATCGTCACGGTCTCACCCAACAACCCCACCGGGGCCGTGTACAGCGAAGAAAGCCTGCGCGCAGTGAACGCCTTGTGCGCCCGCTCAGGCATCTACCACTTCAGCGACGAAGCCTACGAATACTTCACCTACGGCGATGCCCGGCACTTTTCACCAGCGTCCATTCCCGGCGCCCAAGGCCACACCGTGTCTTTTTACTCCATGTCCAAAAACTTCGGCATGGCCAGCTGGCGCGTCGGCTACGTGGTGTTCCCGGCCGACCTGTTTGGGGCCATGAACAAGGTGCAAGACACCAACCTGATCTGCGCGCCGGTGGCCTCGCAATTGCTGGCGCTGCAAGCCTTGCAGCTGGGCCGTGAATGGGTGCAACCCAAAGTACATGCCTTGGGCCAGGTGCGAGAGCAGGTCAACCAAGCGCTGCGAGGCCTGGGGGATTTGGTTGAATTTCCAAACACACAAGGCGCTTTTTATGTGCTGATGAAGTTGCCGGGCGTGGCCGACCCCATGGCCTTCAACCGCGCCATGACCGAAAGCTACCGTGTGGCCACCCTGCCCGGCTTTGCTTTCGGCCTGAACGACACGGCCAGCGGCAACTACCAGCGCCTGTCTTATGGCGCGCTCGATGCAGCCACCGTGGCTGAAGGTGTGGCGCGCTACGTGGCAGCTGTCAAGGGTTGGTACAAGGCCTAAGCCGCCCATCCACCACCATCTCTGCTTTTTTCACCCCCTAAGGCCCAACCATGACCTCTCCCACCCTCGAAAGCTTCACCGCCCAGTCCTTGGATGAGGGCTTTGATGAAATCATCGTGCGCGAGTGGGACGCCGACCTGAAGCTCGACACCCACACCCACCCTTTTGATGTGAGCGCTTATGTGGCGCGCGGTGAATATTGGTTAACGTTGGGCGCCGAAGTCAAGCACCTCCAGGCGGGTGATTTTTTCCGACTGGCACGCGATGTCCCGCATGCTGAACTTTACGGCCCCGAAGGCGCCACCGTGTGGGTGGCCCGGGCCCACTGAAGCAAGCTCAGGACCTGAACTTGGCTGGCCCAAGGGAATGCCCACACCGTCGACCGATCCAGGCCATAAACAGGGCACCTTGGCCAGCACCAGTCCCCTGCTCAGCCTTCGATGATTTTCACCGTTGCACCAAAGGAGCCCGAGCTTTGCAAGCCTTGGGTGTCCACTGCAAGATGCCAATGGCCGAATGTGGGGATTTGAAGTCGCACAGAGGTTTGTCGTACCACGCCACCTGTGTAGATGTGTTTGACCCCTTTTTTGTAATTGGCAAAATTGAGATCGTCCATGAGCCGCACATTCGACGGGTTCGTCAGGGTCACCTCCACCATTTCGCCAATTTGCCTGGGGCCTAAGTCTTTGTAAATGAATTGCATCTTTGCCGATCGGTGAATGGGCTGGATCCAAACAGATCGCGCCACAGAACATGCGCAACCCTTGCGGGCAGAGGGGGAAAAACAGGCTATTGATGAACAACGCCCATCCTCACCTGTTCAACTCTAATGCTTTTGTTATTAATGTCAAATATTATATTTGTGTATGGACAAGCCGCCAACAGTTCCGCCTGTTAGGCACAAAAAAATAGCCCCGCAAGGGGCTATTGAGTGAATACCAAAAAACTGGAGGCGCGACCCAGAGTCGAACTGGGCTCGACGGATTTGCAATCCGTTGCATAACCGCTTTGCTATCGCGCCATGGTCAGTCAAGACTGACAAAAAACAAGAGAACGATGCCCCAATGGTTCAAAATTTAACAGGTGTTTAAACTTTGAATGGAGCGGGAAACGAGGCTCGAACTCGCGACCTCAACCTTGGCAAGGTTGCGCTCTACCAACTGAGCTATTCCCGCACATTGAAAAATCAAATGAAAGATATTGGCACTTCTTTCAGGTATTTGGAGCGGGAAACGAGGCTCGAACTCGCGACCTCAACCTTGGCAAGGTTGCGCTCTACCAACTGAGCTATTCCCGCGTATTTCAGTGAACTCGGCATTGTATGTCTTGCTCACATCAAAGATTAAATTGTAATTCAATTTCAGGCCGTCTTGGCGTCAGACCTGAAAATTTTGCATCAATGCTTCACCGCATCGGCTTTGACCGTCGACGGGACGGCGGTCAAAGCAGCAGCAGCTACTTCTTCGTCGCTCAAGGGCGTGGGCTTGGCTTCCAAAGCCACCTCCAGCACCTGGTCGATCCACTTGACGGGCACGATTTCCAGACCATTTTTGACGTTCTCAGGAATGTCCTGCAAGTCCTTGACGTTGTCTTCGGGGATCAACACGGTCTTGATCCCTCCGCGCAATGCCGCCAGCAATTTTTCTTTCAGGCCACCAATGGCCGTGACTTCACCGCGCAAGGTGATTTCACCCGTCATCGCCACATCGGCACGCACCGGAATACCCGTCATCGCCGACACCATGGCCGTGGTCATGGCAGCGCCTGCGCTCGGACCGTCCTTGGGCGTGGCACCATCGGGCACGTGGATGTGCAAATCTTTTTTCTCAAAGATCTCGTCCTTGATGCCCAAGAGGCGTGAGCGGCTGCGCACCACGGTGCGGGCAGCCTCCACCGACTCTTTCATCACATCGCCCAGCGATCCCGTACGGGTGATGACGCCCTTTCCAGGCATCAGCGCCGCTTCGATGGTCAGCAAATCGCCGCCCACCTCGGTCCAAGCCAATCCGACGACCTGGCCGACCTGGTTCTTTTGCTCGGCGCGGCCATAGGTGTACTTGCGCACACCCAAAAAGTCGTTCAGGTTGTCGGCATTCACCACCACCTGAGGCGTCATTTGCTTGAGCAGCAAAGCCTTGACAACTTTGCGACAGATCTTGCCGAGCTCGCGCTCGAGCGACCGCACACCCGCTTCGCGGGTGTAGTAGCGCACCACATCGCGAACGGCTTCTTCGGTCACTTGCAACTCGGAATCCTTCACGCCGTTGTTGGTCATTTGCTTGGGCAGCAGATACTTCATGGCGATGCTGGTTTTTTCGTCTTCGGTGTAGCCGGACAAACGGATCACTTCCATCCGGTCCAGCAGGGCCGAGGGAATGTTCATCGAGTTCGAGGTGGCCACAAACATGACGTCACTCAAGTCAAAGTCGACCTCCACATAATGGTCACCAAAGGTGTGGTTTTGCTCGGGATCGAGCACTTCGAGCAAAGCGCTGGAAGGGTCTCCCCGGAAATCCGTGCCCAGCTTGTCGATCTCATCCAGAAGGAACAGCGGATTTTTGGTGCCCACCTTATTCAGGTTTTGCAGCACTTTGCCGGGCAACGCGCCGATGTAGGTGCGGCGGTGACCGCGAATCTCGGCTTCGTCACGCATGCCACCCAAAGCCATGCGCACGTATTTACGCCCCGTCGCCTTGGCAATGGATTGGCCCAGCGAAGTCTTGCCCACACCAGGGGGGCCGACCAAGCACAGAATGGGGGCCTTGACCTTGTCCACGCGCTGCTGCACCGCGAGGTATTCCAAGATGCGGTCCTTGACCTTGTCCAGGCCGTAATGGTCTTGGTTGAGCACGTCCTCGGCGTTGGCCAGATCGTGTTTGAGCTTGGTTTTTTTGCCCCAGGGCAAGCCAATGAGCACATCCAGGTAATTGCGCACCACCGAAGCTTCGGCCGACATAGGAGACATGAGTTTGAGTTTTTTCAACTCGCCCTCGGCCTTTTTGCGGGCCTCGGCCGACATTTTGGCGGCCTTGATCTTCTTTTCGATTTCCTCGATGTCAGCACCCTCTTCGCCATCGCCCAGCTCTTTCTGGATG
The DNA here is from genome assembly GCA_903932865.1 of uncultured Burkholderiales bacterium. Taxonomy (GTDB): domain Bacteria; phylum Pseudomonadota; class Gammaproteobacteria; order Burkholderiales; family Burkholderiaceae_C; genus Limnohabitans_A. The sequence goes on along the minus strand of CAIZHQ010000014.1, from coordinate 102,817 downwards.
GCCTTGACCTGCTCGTTCAGGTAGAAGTCGCGCTGGTTCTTTTCCATCTGGCGTTTGACACGGCCACGGATGCGCTTGTCCACATTCAGAATGTCCACCTCGTGCTCCAACTGGGCAAACAGGTTTTCCAAACGTGATTTGATGTTGGCCAGATCCAGCACCTGTTGCTTGTTTTCAAGCTTGAGCGGGAGGTGGGCCGCAATCGTGTCGGCCAGGCGACCGGGGTCGTCAATGCTGGAGATCGAGGTCAGGATTTCGGGCGGAATTTTCTTGTTGAGTTTGACGTATTGGTCAAACTGCTGCATCACGGCGCGGCGCAGGGCCTCGATCTCGCTGCTGTCATCGGACTGTTCAGAAACCGGGTCCACCGGTGTGACAGCGGCCACGAAATGGGCTTCACCGTCCACAATGGACTTGACCAAGGCGCGCTGCTGACCTTCAACCAGCACCTTCACCGTGCCGTCGGGCAGTTTGAGCATCTGCAAAATGGTGGACACGCAACCCACGTCGAACATGTCTTCGACGCCAGGTTCGTCCTTGGCGGCCGTTTTTTGAGCCACCAGCATGATGCGGCGCTCGGCGGCCATGGCCGACTCCAGCGCCTTGATGCTTTTAGGGCGTCCTACAAAAAGCGGAATCACCATGTGAGGAAACACGACCACGTCGCGCAGCGGCAACATGGGCAGTTCTATCAGAGTCGGTGGCAAAGGTGTGTGTCCAGACATGGTGTGTCCCTCGGGTCAATTCAACTGCACATGGTTGCTGAACCTGCGATTTCAACCCATTGTTGAACAAGGGTATTCATGGCGGTGCGGCCTCTGTGGGTCAGGCCTGTTTGGCCGACTCGCGGTAAACCAGCAGAGGCGGCTTGTTGTCGTCAATCACCGACTCGTCCACCACCACTTTTTCAACGTTCGCCTGGTTAGGCAATTCAAACATGGTATCAATCAGGGCTTGCTCCATGATGGAGCGCAGGCCTCGGGCACCAGTCTTGCGGGCCAGCGCCTTGCGGGCCATGGCCGTGAGGGCGTTGGGGCGCACCTCCAGCTCGACGCCTTCCATGGCCAGCAGTTTGGTGAACTGTTTGACCACGGCATTTTTGGGCTCGGTCAGAATTTGCACCAACGCATCTTCGCTGAGTTCTGCCAAAGTGGCCACCACCGGCAAGCGGCCCACCAACTCGGGGATCAAACCGAACTTGATCAGGTCTTCCGGCTCGACTTCGTTGAAGACGTCGGTGAGGGATCGCTGTTTCTTGCTCTTGACTGTCGCGCCAAAGCCGATTCCACCCGATTCGGTACGGTTTTCAATGACTTTTTCGAGCCCCGCGAACGCGCCGCCGCAAATGAACAGGATGTTGGTCGTGTCGATCTGCAAAAAATCTTGGTTGGGGTGCTTGCGCCCGCCTTGCGGGGGCACGCTGGCCATGGTGCCTTCGACCAATTTCAGCAAGGCCTGTTGTACGCCCTCTCCCGACACGTCACGGGTAATGGACGGGTTGTCTGACTTACGGGTGATCTTGTCAATCTCGTCGATGTAGACAATGCCGCGCTGAGCACGCTCCACATCGTAATTGCAGGATTGCAAAAGCTTGGCGACGATGTTTTCCACGTCTTCACCCACATAACCAGCTTCGGTCAGGGTGGTGGCATCGGCCATGACAAAAGGCACGTCCAGCATGCGGGCCATGGTCTGGGCCAGCAAGGTCTTGCCCGACCCTGTGGGGCCAATCAGCAAAATATTGCTCTTGGCCAGCTCAACTTCGTCTTTCTTGGCGCCTTCTTTGTGTTTGAGTCGCTTGTAGTGGTTGTACACCGCCACCGCCAGGCTGCGTTTGGCTTTTTCCTGACCAATCACGTAATTGTCGAGGTTGGTCTTGATGTCCAGCGGGGTGGGCAAGCCCTCTTTGGCGCCGTCACCCACGGTGGTGGTGGTGGCCAGCTCATCGCGCACGATGTCGTTGCACAAATCAATGCATTCGTCGCAAATGAAAACCGACGGCCCTGCGATCAGCTTTTTGACCTCGTGCTGGCTTTTGCCGCAAAAGGAGCAGAACAGGTTTTTCTCAGTGCTTGAGCCTTTTTTATCGGCCATAAATGATGTCGCCTCGGAATCCGGAATTCATCAATGATAACGAAAGAAAAACGGCGTTCACCTTGAGAGGTCAACGCCGTCCGCCAGAGCACCGGAAAGCCCGGCCGCCCTCAAGCGCGTTTGGAGATGACTTCGTCGATCAAACCGTAGTCTTTGGACTCAGTGGCCGACAGGTAATAGTCGCGCTCGGTATCCAGTTCGATCTTCTCCAGCGGCTGGCCGGTGTTCTCGGACAGGATGCGGTTCAGGTGAGCACGGGTTTTGACAATTTCGCGTGCAGCGATCTCGATCTCGGTGGCCTGACCCCTCGCACCGCCCAAAGGCTGGTGAATCATGATCTTGGAGTTGGGCAGCGAAAAACGCTTGCCCTTGGCCCCCGAAGACAGCAAAAATGCCCCCATGCTGGCGGCCATGCCGTTGCACAGGGTGGACACGTCGGGCTTGATGAAATTCATGGTGTCGTAGATCGCCATGCCCGCACTCACCGAGCCGCCTGGCGAATTGATGTAGAGCGAGATGTCCTTTTCAGGGTTTTCGCTCTCCAGAAACAGCAACTGCGCCACGATCAAGTTGGCCATGTGGTCGTTGACTTCACCCACCAAAAAAATCACGCGCTCCTTGAGCAAACGCGAATAGATGTCGTAGGCGCGTTCGCCGCGGCCCGACTGCTCAATGACCATGGGAACCATGCCCAAGCTGGTGATGTCCAATGTGCTCATCATTTCTCCAAAAATATGAATAGGACTTTAACCTGAGTGATCAAGCCCCCAATGAGATGGGGCTTGTCAGCCGAACCACAAGGTCGGCGCAAGCCCCATTGCTCGAAGGAAACAAAACCCATCAGGCCTGCTGACCCATCAGCTCTTCAAACGAGATGGCTTTTTCAACCACCTTGGCCTGGCCCAACACAAATTCGGACACATTGCTCTCGATCACCACGGCCTCGACTTCGGCCATGCGCTGGTTATCGCTGTTGTACCAACGCACCACGTCGTCTGGTCGCTCGTAGCTAGAGGCCAGCTCCTGAATGTGGGCCTGGATCTGATCGGGTTTGGCCTGCAAGGTGTTACCACGCACGACTTCGGCCACCACCAAGCCCAAGCGCACGCGCTGCTCGGCTTGGGGACGGAAGATGTCGTCAGGGATCGGGGCCTTGTCGGCGTCCTTGATGCCGCGTTGCTTCAGGTCGGCTCGGGCGCCCTCTTTGAGGCGTTCGATCTCGTTTTGCACGATGGACTGGGGCAGATCCAGCTCTGCCTTGGCCACCAAGGCCTCCATGGCGGCTTGCTTGTTGCGGGCCAGCAAGCGGAACTTCACTTCGCGCTCGAGGTTTTTCCGGATGTCCGTGCGCAGGCCGTCAACAGTCGCATCGGCAATGCCCAAGGACTTGGCCAAGGCTTCGTTGACATCCGGCAAATTAGCGGCTTCAATTTTCTTGACGGTGACCAAAAAGTCAGCAGTTTTGCCCGCCACATCTTGGCCGTGGTAATCGGTGGGGAACGCCATCGGGAAAGTCTTGCTTTCTCCGGACTTCATGCCGCGCACAGCGTCTTCAAATTCCTTGAGCATCTGGCCGTCACCCAGAATGAACTGGAAGTCGTCGGCTTTGCCGCCGTTAAACACTTCGCCGTCGATCTTGCCTTCGAAGTCGATGGTCGCGCGGTCACCGTCTTGGGCAGCCTTGTCTTGAGGGCGCTGGGCGAAGGTACGGCGCTGCTTGCGCAGGATGTCCACGGTCTTGTCGATGGCGGCGTCAGACACTTCAGCGGTCAACTTCTCGACCTCGGCTTCGGCCAGATTGCCGAGTTTGACTTCTGGGTAAACCTCGAAGATGGCTTCAAAGTGAAGCTCGCCCTCAGGCGCGCCTTCTTTTTCGGAAATGCGGGGTTGACCTGCGACGCGCACTTGGGCTTCATTGGCGGCCACCGAGAAGGCCTCACCCACTTTGTCGTTCATCACTTCGTACTGCACCGAGTAACCATAGCGCTGGGCGACCACGTTCATGGGCACTTTGCCGGGACGGAAACCGTCCATCTTGACCGTTCGGGCCATTTTTTTCAGGCGTGCATCCACTTCGGACTGAATGGCCGTCACGGGCACAGTCAGGGTGATCTTGCGTTCCAGCTTCTCAAGGGTTTCAACAGTCACAGTCATCGTCGTTCTCGGTTAATTGAATGTCTCTCAGGTCGCCGGGTTGCCCCTTTGTCCACAAGTCGGTTGGTGCGCGGGGCGGGACTCGAACCCGCACAGTGTTGCCACCGTCAGGACCTAAACCTGGTGCGTCTACCAATTTCGCCACCCGCGCAGGTCCAAACAAAAAGGGCGATGGGTCCTTCTCACGGCCAGTAAGCCATTTGACGCACCAGACCGCCCGGTTGAAATCGGTCAACTTTCTATTTTAGCCGCTTCAGTGGTTCAGATTCGGGCACGGGCTTGATTTGGGCGCTCAATTCTGAACCAAGCCGCGTACATGGCCGGCAGCGCCAGCAGCGTCAAAGCGGTGGCCACGATCAGCCCCCCCATGATGGCCACCGCCATCGGCCCCCAGAAAATGCTGCGCGACAGCGGGATCATGGCCAGCACCGCTGCAGCAGCCGTGAGCACGATGGGGCGCAAACGCCGCACCGCCGACTCGACGATGGCCTGCCATGGGGCCATGCCCGCCGCCCGGTCCTGCTCAATTTGGTCTATCAAAATGACCGAGTTGCGCTGGATCATGCCCATGAGCGCGATCACACCCAGCAGCGCCACAAAGCCAAACGGCCGGTCCAACACCAACAAAGCCCCCGCCACACCCGCCATGCCCAAAGGACCCGTCAAAAACACCAGCATGGCGCGGCTGAAGCTTTGCAGCTGCAGCATCAGCAAAGTGAAGGTGATGAACAGCATGATCGGCACACCCGCCGCAATCGAGGCCGAACCTTTGGCGCTCTCTTCCACTGCGCCCGCCACCTCAATGCGGTAACCAATCAAGCCTTGGCCTTGCCAGGTGGCCTCGGTCTTTTTCAGCTCGGGCAGCAATTGCGCCGTCACCGTGGCGCCTTGTAAGCCCTCGGCGATGTCCGACTGCACGGTGATGGCAAACTGCCGCCCTTCGCGCCACATCACACCGGGCTCCCAAACCAACACCGGCGTGGCAATTTGCAGCAAAGGAATGAACCGCCCTGAAGCCGTGGGCACATAAGCCTGGCCCAGGTCTGACAATGCATCGCGCTCGGCCAATGGCTGGCGCAGCACGATCTCGATCAACTTGTCGCCGTCACGGTACTGCCCCACCGCGGTGCCTGAAAGCAAGGTGCGCGACGCTTGCGCGATGGACTGGCTGCTCACCCCCAAAGCGCGCGCTTTGGCTTGGTCGACCTCCAGGCGCACCGACTTGACCGACTCGTTCCAGTTGTCGTTCACGCCACGTGTGTTGGGGTTTTGGCGCATCTGGGCCTTGATCTCGTCAACCTTCAGGCGCAAGACCTTGGGGTCAGGCCCCACCACACGGAACTGAACCGGATAAGGCACAGGCGGACCGTTGGGCAACAACTTGACTCGCCCGCGCACCTCAGGAAACTCCTGAGCCAGCAAGGTGGGCAGTTTGGCCCGCAGCACTTCGCGGGTTTTCAGATCGGTGGGCAGCACAATCAACTGCGACACGTTGGTCTGCGGAAAGACTTGGTCGAGCGGCAAGTAAAAGCGCGGCGTGCCCGACCCCACCCAAGCGGTGACCGACTTCACGCCGACTTCCTGCGCCAGCCGCTGCTCCACACGTCGCGTGATGTCCTCGCTCGCCTTGACGGGAGAGCCTTCGGGGAGCCACAAATCGACCATGATTTCCGGACGACTGGAGTCCGGAAAGAACTGTTGCTGCACCTTGCCCATGCCCACCAGCCCCAATGCAAACAAAAACACGGTGATGCCAATCGTCTTCCAGCGGTGCGTGACGCACCAAGTCACCCAGCCGCGAAAGTGCCGGTAAAACGCGGAGTCGTACATCTGCGGCGAGTCCAGCTGTTCGGCCACCGCCGCATGCGCCGCAGGCTTGAGCAGCAAGGTGCCCAGATAGGGTACAAAATAAACTGACGCCACCCAACTCACCAGCAAAGCCACCACCGTGACCGCAAAAATGGCGAAGGTGTACTCACCCGTCATGGACTTGGCCATGCCGATCGGCAAGAAGCCCGCCGCCGTGATCAAGGTGCCCGTGAGCATGGGCATGGCGGTCAACTCATAAGTGAAGCTGGCCGCTCGCACTTTGTCGTAGCCCTCCTCCATTTTGCGCACCATCATCTCCACCGCAATGATGGCGTCGTCCACCAGCAAGCCCAATGCAATGATGAGCGAGCCCAACGAAATTTTGTGCAAACCAATGCCCAGGTAATTCATGGCCAAAAAGGTCACCGCGAGCACCAAGGGAATCGTGATGCCCACCACCAGACCTGGGCGAATGTCCAGTGTCCAGCGCCGCCACAGGGGGTTGTGGCCTGGCCGCTTGTGCAGGCCCAGTGCCAAAAAACTCACAGCCAACACAATCACCACCGCCTCAATCAGCACTTTGATGAATTCATTGACCGAACTCGACACCGCGCTGGGTTGGTCCTGCACCTGGGTCAGACTCATGCCCGCGGGCAAGCTGGCCTGCGTGGCCGCCATCGTGACCCGCAAGGATTTGCCCAGGGCAATGATGTCACCGCCTTTGGCCATCGACACACCCAGCGCGATCACCTCCTGGCCATCGTGGCGTACCTTCACACTGGCCGGATCGGCATAGCCACGGCTGACGCTGGCAATGTCCGACAGGCGAATTTGCGCGCCCGAAGCCCCACGAATCGGCATGGCCTGCAAGTCAGCGAGGCTCTGGAACTGACCGCCCACGCGAACCTGCACCACATCGGCGGGAGACTGGATGCTGCCCGCCGACTCCACCGCGTTTTGCTGGTTCAGCTGAGCCACCACAGAGCCCATGTCCAAACCCATCTGCGCCAGTTTCTTTTGCGAAACCTCCACAAAAACCTTTTCGTCCTGCGCACCAAACAGCTCAACCTTGGCCACATCAGGCACGCGCAGCAAGGCTTGGCGCAAACTGTCAGCTTGCACCTTGATTTCTGCCGGCGTGAACCCCTGGCCACCCAAGGCGTAGATCACGCCATACACATCGCCAAATTCATCGTTGAAAAAGGGCCCCACCACGCCCTGCGGCAAGCTGCCGCGCATGTCGCCAATTTTTTTGCGCACCGCATACCAAACCTGTGGCACATCGCCCGGGTGCGAGTTGTCCTTGATCTGGAAAATGATCTGCGCCTCCCCCGGTTTGGAATAGCTGCGGATCTTGTCGGCAAAAGGCACTTCTTGCAGGGTACGCTCAATTTTGTCGGTCACCTGCTCAGCCACTTGCTCTGCAGTGGCCCCTGGCCAATAAGCCCGCACCACCATGGCACGGAAGGTAAAAGGCGGGTCTTCGTCTTGGCCCAGCTGAAAATATGACGCCATGCCCAACACCATCAACACCACCATCAGGTAGCGGGTCAGGGCCGGGTGCTCGAGCGCCCAGAGCGAAAGGTTAAAACGCTTGTTGTCAGTGTGGTTCATGCGGTCACCGCTTGTCTGTGGCCAAAGCGGCTGCGCCGTAGACGGTGACTTTCTGGCCCGGCGTCAACACATGCACGCCAGCGCTCACCACCTTTTGACCCGGCTTCAGGCCTGCGGCAATCACCACCTCATTGCCATCGATGGGCCCGAGCTGCACGACCTGGCTGTTGACCGTCATGCTCGCCTCGTCGAGCACCCAAACCGCCGTGCCCTGTCCCTCTTGGCGCAAGGCGCTGGTGGGCAATTTGATCACCGAAGGCGCGCTGCCCGGCAGGCCTGACACCACCACATTCAGCGATGCCCCCAAAGGCAAACGCTCACCGGCCTCCAGCGCCAGCTTGACAGCATAGGTGCGTGTCACAGGATCGGCACTGGCGGCCAGCTCGCGCACCTTGCCCTGCACACTTTGGCCCGTGCTGAGCAACATGGCCTGCATGCTTTGCCCCACTTTCAAGGCCAAGGCCATTTGTTCAGACACGGCGAACACCGCCTCCCGCGGGCCATCGTGCGCCAGACGCACAACCGGTTGACCGGACGACAACACCTGCCCCACCTCAGCCTCCACCCCGGTGATCACACCGGCATGGCTGGCGGTCAAACGCGCATAACCAGCCTGGTTGCCTTGCGCTTGCGCTTGGGCTTTGGCCTGGTTCAAAGCCGCGTCGGCCGACTTCAGACCAGCTTCGCGCCGCTCCAACTCTGCGCCGCTGATGAAGTTTTGCAGCTTCAGAGCCTCAAAGCGCTTGAATTCGGCTGCAGCCAAATCCCGCTGACTTTGAGCAGCACTCACCTGCGCCTGTGCTGCCTGAGCGGCCAATTGGAAGTCTTGTGCGTCCATCAGGGCCAACAACTGACCGGCGGCCACCCGTTGACCCACCTCCACAGGCCGCTGCACCAGTTTGCCCCCCACCCGAAAGCCCAGCCGAGACTCCACACGCGCTCGAACGTCGGCCGAAAATTCACCCCCCACAGCCAGCTCGCTGCCGGACACCGTGAGCAACTTGACCGAGCGCAAAGGCGCTGGCGGCGCTTCGGATTTGGAGCAGGCCAACAAAGTGGTCAAAAAGGCCGCAAGGGCACACCATAGGAAAACTCGCCGCGCGGCAATTGACAGGGAAGAGGGCATGGGGTTCTCGGGCAATAATAATGACTGACTGGTTAGTAATCTATTCAAAGCGGGTCCAACTGTCAAGCGACAATACGGATTGACCATGCTGAAACACCCCCTATTGATGCGGCCACACCGCGCCGGACTGGATGCCGAGCAACGACTCCTCCTGCGCCAGGTGTCGCGCTCTTTTGACCTGTCCATTCGCTTGCTGCCGGCGGCCCTGCAAGCCCCCGTGGCCGTCGGCTACTTGTTGGCACGCGCCACCGACACCGTGGCCGACACCACAGCCCTGCCCCTGGCCGAGCGGCAAGATTTGCTGACGCTCATGAGCCAAGCGATCGATGCAAGCCAGGGGTGTACCACCCGCACAGCCGAACTGAACCGCCTCACTCAAGCTTTTGCTGGGCAGCAAACCGACCCGCACGAGCGCGCCCTGATGCAGGCCTTGCCCCAATGCCTGCCGCTTTTGCACACCCTGACAGAGTCCGACCAAACCAGCGTGCGGCAAGTGCTGCGCCACATCACCCATGGCCAACAACTGGACATGACGCGCTTTGGCCCCGGTCTGCAGGCTTTACAAAGCGAAGCCGAACTGAACCACTACACCTGGCTGGTGGCCGGTTGCGTAGGGGAGTTTTGGACCGAACTGTGCGGCCGCCACCTGCCCGGCTACAGCCAGCTGCCTCAGGCGGAAATGATGCGCATCGGGCGCGAATATGGCATGGGCCTGCAGCGCCTGAACATCCTTCGCGACACCGGCGCCGATTTGGCCGCCGGGCGCTGCTACTGGCCTGTCGAAACCCTGGCACAGGCAGGCTTGACCCCGGCGCTGCTGGCCCAAGTTGCACACATGGGTCACCTGTCGGGCCATGACACGGGCCATGCCAACACCCTGCACGCATTGACCCCGCTTTACACCCAGTGGCTAGACCACACCCAAGCGCAACTGGCCGATGGCATGCGCTACGCATTGGCGCTCAAACCACTGCGCCTGCGCCTGGCCAGCGCCCTGCCCGCTCTGATTGGTGCACGTACTCTGGCACTGCTGCACCAGGCCGGGCCAGCGGCCCTGACCCAGCACATCAAAATGCCTCGCCACGAGATGCGCGCCATGCTCTGGCGCATCGCGCTGGGTTGGGGATCAGGGGCAGTGCTGAACCAGCAATTCCAAAAATTGTCTGGCACTCACCACTCTTGATTCCCGCCATTGGGTGCGAGAATCTCTGCCCATGAGCCCGCAAGACTACGTCCAGCAAAAAGCCGCCGCCTCGGGCAGCAGTTTTTATTACGCATTTTTGTTTTTACCCCCTGAGCGGCGTGCGGCCATCACTGCCTTTTACGCCTTTTGCCGCGAAGTGGACGACGTGGTCGATGAAATCAAAGACCCCAGCGTGGCCGCCACCAAACTCGCCTGGTGGCAAAAAGAAGTGCTGCAAGCCTACACAGGTCAGCCCAGCCACCCTGTGATGCACGCCCTCATGTCCCTGGCCCCCGCCTTCGGCATCGAGAGCCGCCACCTGATGGCCGTGATCGACGGCTGCCAGATGGACCTGAACCAAACCCGCTACCTGGACTTTCCGGGCCTGACCCAATACTGTCATCTGGTGGCTGGCGTTGTGGGCGAAGTCGCTGCCCGCATCTTTGGCCAGACCGACGAGGCCACCACACAATATGCGCACAAGCTGGGCCTAGCTTTTCAGATGACCAACATCATCCGCGACGTGGGCGAAGACGCCATGCGCGGACGCATCTACCTGCCGCTGGACGAGCAGCAACGCTTTGGCGTCAAAGCGCAAGACCTGATGCAGCGCGATTATTCAGACCGCTTCACCGCACTGATGAAGTTCCAGACCGACCGCGCCCACGCGCTGTACGACGAAGCCCTGGCGCTCTTGCCCGGCGCCGACCGACGCGCCCAAAAACCCGGCCTCATGATGGCCAGCATCTACCGCACCTTGCTGCGTGAAATCGAAGCCTCGGGCTTTCAGGTGCTTCACCAGCGCATTGCGCTCACGCCGCTGCGCAAACTGTGGCTGGCTTGGAAGATGCAGGCTTTGGGGCGGTTCTAAAGGAAACAGCCCAACATCGTTATGGAGCTGGGTTTTTATTGGCAACCGGGGAACCAGGCCCCCGAACAGTCAAAGAGCAATGCTCATGCGGCTCAACAATGTTCAGCGTCACCCATGCACCCAGTGCAAAAGGGACGCTCCCGGAGACCCAGAGTTCGAGAGCATCCAGAGAAAGTGATTTGGGTCATTACAAGATTCATAATTTGACCTGTACCCACTTACTCAACAAAATTGACAATATCGCCAACATTTATAATTGAAACGATCACATCACCCTTCTTGGTCATGCTGCGCAAATGGACTGAAAAAGAACTGCATATCGAATCGATGAGTTGGCAAGATTACGATGCTTATGCATCTGAAGTTTTCTCTCGCTTTTCGGGACAGTTCAACCTGGAAAGTTTTCGTTTCATTCCACCTCACAATGAAAGACTCTCCTCCTTGGTGTCTTTCACGACATGGGGACACAAAAGCAAACCCGTTTTAATTTGTCTCGGTGGCGTTGCCAATGTTGCCAGGCGCTTTGACTATTTGGCGAGTGATTTGTCAAGCCATTACCACGTGGTTTGCCCGGATTGGCTCGGGCGAGGGTTGAGCGATTGGCTCGCCCCCGATGTCAACTACGACTTGAATGCTTATGTTCAACAAATTCGGCAGTTGATTGCGCACCTCAATGTCCCGTCCGTCTCCATACTCGGGTCATCGATGGGCGCGACTGTCGCTCTGGAAATCATCGGCCAAGACTCTTCTTTGATCGATGCACTGATCCTGAACGATACGGGCCCTTTCATTGATGCGTCCACCAGATCAAGACGCGCAACCACATTGGCGCAAGAGTATGTTTTCAGAACACCAGGGGATATGTTGCGCAAACTGGGTGCATCGCAAAAACACGATGGTCCCATACCGCAAAGCGTTCGACTGCACAACGCGCATGCACTAACACGCTGGTCCAACGAAAAGGGGGGAAGAATTTACCGGCATGATCCTCGAGCCATGCTCTCATATCAAATCGCCGCTATGCTCGATGTTGACCAGTGGGCCAAATGGGCTTCAGTGATCTGCCCAGTGCTGGTCATACGAGGCATGGAGTCGAATGTTTTTTCGCTTGAAACGCTCGAACGCATGCGCAGCAAACCCGCCATGTCTGTGATGCATGTTCCGTTGACTGGCCATACTCCTGCATTGGCCGATCCCCATCACATTGAGTGGATCAAGGATTGGCTAACCCATGCCGAGCTGCCAGAAAAAGAATTCTGTGCACTCAACACTTGACCCTGAGTGTTTGTTTCAAACAAATTCTGCGAAGTTAAACAACGAAATTGGCGGCAACAGCTTCAATCGTTTCGCGGTGTCCATCCGGACAATGAAGGCCCTTTTTTGCAGCGTCTCCACAGGAATGGTGTTGGGTAATTCACCACTCACGAGAATTTGCTTCGCCTTGTAGGCCGTGAACTGTCCAATGCTGTAATACTTGCTCACCAAGCCAGCCAAGACACCCGCTTGCTCGTCATTCATCACCGCTTCGGTGATCGCAAAAGTAGGCAGGGCCTGCGCATGAGCAGCAGCAGCAACCAAACCCAGTTGCGTAAAAAGATAAGAGTCTGCTCCTAAGTAAAGCCACTGAGCTCCTGCGGCCTTGATCTCCCCCACCAGTTCATGAATACCTTCTGACAATGGCTTTCCTGCATTATTTTGCTTAAAGGTTTTCTCGATCACCTGAAATCCTTGAGCTTTCGCGGCTTCACGCAATTGCTGCAACATGGCTACTGAATTTTGCTCTGCACGGTTGTACAGAACACCCAGTTTTGTAAACGGCCGGTACGATCGAATGGCATCGAGTTGACTGTTAAGCGGCGCCACGTGGTAAACGCCTGTCACATTTCGATTGGGTTTGTTCAAATCCTTCACAATCTTGGCGCCAACAGGCGATGCAACCAGTGTGAATACGGCTGGAATGTCCACGATCGCTGATTGCGGTTTGTCATAAGCGCCCAGAATTCCCAATGTTGCAGACGTCCCCCAGGTGTAAACAAGATCAGGCTTCAGACTGGAAATTTCATCCACGAATTCTGCAAGCAGTCTTGGGTCCTGCCCAGCATCGCGAACTATATATTCGACAGGCGTCTGGGAAGCTGCCAAATAATCCTGAAAGCCTTTTTCGACCAAGGTGTGACCTCGCCAAGTCACCATGTAAATGCGGTATTTCTTGTTTGTTTGAGCCAGCAAGGTGCCGGGTTCTGCCAGTCCCCATGAAGCCAGGGCCATCACATCACGTCGTTGCATGTCAAACTTTCCCATCTCGAAATGCGAATGCAAAGATCATGCTTGAACCCAGCATGAATACGCCAATCGCGACAAAGGTCTGTTCAAAGCTCAATCCATGAAGCAGGATGGCTGCGAACAACGGCCCGAAAACATTACCGAGCCGCTCAACCAGTCTGTAAATGCCCAGAACAACACCTTCGCCCAACCGTTCTATTTCGGGTGCACAAACTGAGATGACCATGGCTGTCTGAGGGGCGATAGACAGGGCTTGTCCAACCCCGAGCATCACCATCATCACGGCAACCGCAGGCACCCCAGGCAAAACAATTGGCATCGCCCCGCCAATTCCTGAAACCAACATACCAACGGCAACAAACCGCCAGCGGTGCGCAACTGCCCCCGACCATCGGGCAAACAGCGGTACCGCAAAAACCATGGTCACGGCATAAAGCATGATCAATCGTCCAACCATGGCCGTGCTAGCTCCTTGCGTTGGGACATAAAGCGGTACCAGATAAAAACACAGTCCGATCAAGATGATTTTGGCGGGCATGGCTGCGGTCAAGAGCAACACCACAAACCGCTTGTTGGACGCCAAAGCCACAAAATCAGCCAAATGAATGGGCTTGCGCCGAGTGCTGGTCACTCCAGCGGGCAATCGGGTCCAAACCAAAAATGCTGCGCACAAAGCCAAGGCACCCGCCACGATCAATGTAGCTCGGGTTCCAATACCCTCGGCCAGAATCCCCCCCACAGAAGGGCCGCAAACTGAAGCGGCCATGATCACTCCCACAAAAAATGCCAGACCACGGTTTCGTGTACTGGCATTGGTGTGGTCCAGAACATAGCCCTGACCGGCCACAAACAGCACACCCCATGCCAAACCAGCCAGGGCACGCCACGCCAGCAAGTCGTAGAGCGAAAAAGCCATCGCGGCCCCGAAATGCGACAGCCCTCCAGCAATGCATCCCATCAGCAGCATTTTCCGCCGCCCAAGCCGCTCGCTGTAACTGCCCATCAGCGGTTGCGATACCCCCACGACAAGCATGAACAGCATGATGGGTAAGCCCTGGACAAATTGCATATCCCAGGTGAGTCCCTGCACCGAGAGGCTGGCTGCATAAGAGGGTATGAACGTGCGAGACAGATCTTCAGCCACTAAAAATAAAAACAAAGGGGCTCGAACGGCACCCAAGCGAGAAGAGACATCCAGGTCGGAACTGACACTGGACTTTGAAGCCATGAAGTGGGCGATTTCAAAGGCCAAGAAAAAAGCGACGACCACCACCACCAAAACATCGAAAAGATTTTCCTTCAAGATGCTTTGAACGAAATTGGTTCTGGCCCCAACATGCAAAGTACCGTAATGCGTATCCGCATCTTCAATCGACAGACTCACAATGTTCAGTCCGTCCATTCGGTCGCCTTGCTGAAACGCCTGCCCCAGACGCTCGACCATGAGTGCATCTATCGGGCGACTGCTGTGCAACATCCGCCCCTGAGTGTCGGTGATGACCATCAAATCAATTTCTTTGTTGTCCTTGATGACTTCCCGAAATAACTGGTCAACACCCTGCAGTTCATTCAGGGCAATGTCGTGGGCCTGAGCTCTGGAAATCAAACCGATAACAGATCGACCAAGCGTGATGGTTTTTTGTTCAATTTCAGGGACCAGCTCGCGCTCGAACGAGCGCAAAGACAAGGTGGCTGTCGCACCCAAGCCCACCAGCATCAGCAACAACATCAGCAAGCCGACCGGCCAGGACAAACGTCCAGAAGTGCTCATGCTTTAACTTTCCGAGGTAATTTCAACAGCACAAATAAAACCACACCAGCCACCAAAAAACAGGACACGAGAATCATCAACCCAAACTGTGTCATGGCGATGAGCACTCTGGAGGTCACCTTGTCGTAAGCATCACGTTGGTATCGCACCGCCACCGTTGCCACCTTGACACCAAAACTGTTGGTCACCGTGCGGCCCGCAACAAATGTCTCGCCATCTTGAACTTGCCATTCAGAACGACGCGATTGTTCAGCCGCAACCTGCCATGACTTTGGCAAGGAAAGCGAAGTACGACCCTTATCGCTGGAAAACAAAATAGTTCCATCTTGTCCAAAAATATCCGCCGACAAAATGATGGGGTCCGCCTGCAAACTCTGTGTGATCAACTGTGAAAGCGAACTGGATTCGTCAAAAGAAGCGCTGTAAGCCAAATGACTCTGAATTGCCTCATCAACTTCCTTGGCGACGATTTGTATGCGGTTGTATTGGAGGCCGCGCACCGTATGCTCAAATTTGAAAAAATTGAGCAAGCTGGCCATGCCCAAGGCGAAGCCAAGCACCAATGCAATCAACGTGAAGTCCCGTCTTAAGTGGATCACTTGGATGCACTCCGAGTGATCGATAAACGCTTGAACCAAAGAGATTTGGCCTTGACCAAAGCCCCATCCCTAAGATCATTTAAAAAATACAAAAGCAAAGTGCAGCAGACGATGTGCGAAAACTCTACAAAATCTGATGCGACAACTGCCGAATTCCACATGCTTGATCCTGTTCACACTAAAAACGCCAACCAGTTTAATGCACCGAAAAAAATAGAAAATCAATAATTTCTCAAAAAAGATACTGTTTGGAGGTGCATGGCGCGTTCAGATGACTTCAGCCCAAAGACTTGATAAAGGCTGGCCGCTCCACACAGGCCTTGAACCAAGTCCATACCGCTGGGAATTGCGCCAGCAAGCCTGGGGCCGGGCGAATCCAGTTGGTCACGCTGGCCACACACACATCGGTCACGGTGAAACGATCGGCCGCCAAATGCGCCTGGCCTTGGGCGTGTTGGGCTTGCAGATGTGTCTCCAGCACGGCCAGCGGTACCTTCAATCGGTTTTCGGCTTGCTCGGCCAACTCAGGCTTGCGCTGGTCGGCGGGCATGGCCAGGCGGTGCATCAGCACGGTGAGCGCGTCTTTTTCAAGCTCAGTCACCGTCCAAAAACTCCAGCGCAGGGCTTCGGCTTCTTCCCGTGGCGTGGCGGGCGTGATCGACTGGCCATCGGCTTGGCCATGCACGCGGGCGATATACAAGGCGCAAGCCATGCTCTCCCACACGGTCACAGCGCCATCGGGTCGCTCGTCCACGACCACCGGAATATGGCCATTGGGGTTGAGCGCCAAAAACTCCGGCGTGCGTGTCGCGCCCGCTTTGTAGGTCATGGCCATGTGCTCAAAGGGCACGCCCAGTTCCAGTGCTGCCCACAAGGGCCGCGCAGCGCGGGATGCGCTGATACCGTAAATTTTCAAAGTCATGTGGGCTTTCGGGAAGGTTCGTATTCAGGCCAGCTGGCGCACAGCGCATGCAAGTTCCGTACGTCCAAATGTGGGCGCATGTCGCCAAGGGTCCAGTCGTGACCTTCGCGGTTGAGCCAAGCGACTTGCATTCCTGCGGCCAAAGCGCCCACGCAGTCGGCGTGCGCATCATCGCCAACGTGCAGCACCTCATGGGGCTGCACACCTGCCGCTGCGGCACCTGCCACAAAAATGCGCAGGTCAGGCTTGGCCACGCCCAGCGACTGGGCACTCACGCTGGCATGGAAGTGCTGACCAATGCCCACGCGGTGGACGTCGGCATTGCCATTGGACAATGCAACGATCGGGTACTTGGCGCTCCAAAAACCGAGTGCGGGCAAGGCGTCATCAAACAGGTCCACCCGTTGGCGTTCCGCAAAAAAAACCTCAAAAGCAGCCTCAGCCAAGTGCTCCGGGTCACCGGCTTGCTGCAGCAAGGCGCGTATCGACTGCAGGCGCAAAAAAGACAGGTCGTGCGCCCGATCGGCATGGCGGGCATTGACCTCGGCGCGAATCGCCTGCTTTAACGCCAAATCGGCCGACAAGGCCGCCGTACCCGGCGCATGGGCAGACAGCCAAGCCTGCAAAACAGCTTCGGCACGGCCAATCGTGGGCCAAACGGGCCACAAGGTGTCGTCCAAATCGAGAGAAATGGCTTTGATTTTTGAAATGTCAATCATGGTGGTGGGAGAATACCGCATGGCATTCCAAAAAGAACCCTCCTTCCAGCATGGTCAGGCTGCCCGCACGGCGGTGCTGTATTGCAACTTGGGCACCCCCAGCGCACCCACCGCACCCGCTTTGCGCAAGTATTTGGCCGAGTTTTTGGGCGACAGCCGCGTTGTGGAAATCCCAAAGCCCATTTGGTGGTTGATCCTGCACGGCATCATTTTGCGTGTGCGCCCCGGCAAATCGGCGGCCAAATACGCCAGCATCTGGACCGAGCAAGGCTCGCCCCTGAAAGCCTTCACCGAACAACAAGCCCAGTCGCTGGGCACCGCCCTGCAAGAGCGCGGCTACCACGTCAGCGTGCGTTACGCCATGCGCTACGGCCAGCCCTCCATCCCGGAACAACTGAGCGCCCTGAAGGCCGAAGGGGTTCAGCGCGTTTTGATCGTGCCTGCCTACCCGCAGTACAGCGGCACCACCACGGCCAGCGTGTTCGACGCGGTCTACCGCTGGGGCCTGAAAACCCGGCTCATCCCCGAGATGCGCTTCGTCAACCATTACCACGACGATCCGCGCTATATCGCTGCGCTGGCGCAGACGGTTCGTGAACACTGGGCTGCCAACGGCCAATCCGAACAATTGGTGATGAGCTTCCATGGCGTGCCCGAGCGCACCCTGCACTTGGGCGACCCTTACCACTGCGAGTGCATGAAAACGGGTCGCCTGCTGGCCCAGGCGCTGAACCTGACCAAAGAGCAGTACAAACTCACCTTCCAATCGCGTTTTGGCAAGGCCAAGTGGCTGGAGCCCTACACCGAGCCCACACTGGTGGCCATGGCCCAGCAAGGCGTGAAAAAGGTGGATGTGATCTGCCCGGGCTTTACCAGCGACTGCCTGGAAACCCTGGAAGAAATCCAGCAAGAAGCGAAAGAAGCCTATCTGCACGCGGGTGGCGAAAGCTTCAGCTACATCCCCTGCCTGAACAACCACACGCAGTGGATCGATGCCTTGGCCGACATCAGCCTGGACCACATGCGGTCTTGGGACTTGTCAGCACCTGACGCCAAGACGCTGGCCACCAGCCGCGAACGCGCATTGACGCATGGGGCCAAAAACTAATCAGATTTTTTTGGCCGCCGCCTCGGCTACCCCCTCATTTGGGGGTTAGAATACGCACCAGTCGGAGCGTAGCGCAGCCTGGTAGCGCATCTGCTTTGGGAGCAGAGGGTCGCGAGTTCGAATCCCGCCGCTCCGACCATTTCATTCAATGCTGAACCAGCGCATTGACCACATTGAATCCAACAACAAAGGCCCTCAAGGGCCTTTTGTGTTTATTTTGCGTTTTTTCTGCCCGTAGCTCAGTTGGATAGAGCAACAGCCTTCTAAGCTGTGGGTCACAGGTTCGATCCCTGTCGGGCAGACCACTCCCCCAATCCCGATAAACCGCTGGCCTCCTCAAATTGCACCCTTGCCGCAACCAGAGGCCGCCTCGGGAAGCAGGTCAAACCCTTCAGTTGGTGTAACGCAAAGCTGGCTGGGTCTGGCCCAACAAGCTGGGCAGGCTCTTCCAAGCCTCTGTGATGTCCTTGATGAGGCTCTGAACTTCTTCGAGCGCTGTCAGATCATTGTAGGCATTGACGTGGAACAAGCGGCGGGTCACATAGGCATACAACTCGTTGAGGTTTTGTGCCAACTCGCCACCGCGCTCGAAATCCAGGGCCCCCTGCAAACCCACCACAATGCGACCAGCGCGTGACAGGGCTTTGGACTTTTCTTCAATCGCGTTGTTTTGGATATGGCCCTTGGCCGTAGCCAGACTCTCGGCCAGACCGTCAAACAGCATCTGGATCAGCTGGACATTGTCCGCTGTGGCAACGCCTGTGACCACTTGTACTGAACCGTAACTTTGAGCCGATCTTGAATATGAACGCATGGTGGAAAACCTTTTATCAACTGCTTGTACAAACAGTATCGGAAAGGTTGGGGGAAACTTGAGCCCCCAAGGGGCCACCTAGGACAAAAACTCAAGGCGCCAGAGGAGGAACCAAAACGGGCATCTCAGCCTCGGGCCGTGGCATCAAGCTGACCGACAAGGGCTGGACCAAATTCACCATGGCTTTGCCGTACAGGGTTTGGCCCGCTTCATCCAGGGCAAAGCGAACCGCTTCGAGCTGATCTGCAGGCAGCTGGACACTGTCCAAGCCACACTTATACAGGGTGTTGACCTGAGCGGAGGGCAGCCATGACTCCACCGGGCCGCGCGCGGTATTGATCAACTTGGTGTTTTTGGGCTCAGCCAAGGCGCCAAGCTGACCATCGGTGACACCCTCTTGAAAAATCGCGTCAACGTGCTTGTGCAAAACCATCTCATAGTGCAGCCGAACCTCATCAACCACATCAGGGTCGAGACCCTCAGGCACCCGCCCTGTCATCGCATCCCAGAGCTTTTTTGAACTCAAACCCGCAAAAGGCCCTGAGGGAACTGCCTCTTTTTGAGATTTCAGGGACTGGCTGAATTGACGGGTTTGCTTCTCGAGGTTGTTGACCCGGTCAAGCAGATAAATGATACAGACCAAAAGCACCAAGATACCCAAGGCCATCAAAGCAGACACAAAGGCTTCCATAAGGGTCCATTCCTAATCCGTGAATCAAGGCTTCAGGACATCCCTGAAGCGGCATCTTCATCGGTTGACTGTGCCAATTCGTCCCGTAAAAACTGCAAGACCTGAAAAGGCTCTGCCAGTTTCAACTCGTAGTAGCACAGTTGATTGGCCAATCCCTGCATGGTGTCTATGGCCTTGAGCGCAGGAATTTCAGCCCGCTGATACCGCCCGCCAAGAAAATAAGCTTCGTGAGCATACTCTTCGGGCAGGTAAACATAAACCTCGTTTTCGCCCGCCTTGATTTTCTGAAAAAGGGAAGGCTCGGGCTCGGGCGGCTTCTCATTTCCTTTCGCGATGGCCACAGCGGCCAACTCCTGCCAGGCGGAGGTTTGTTCGGCGCCTGTGACAAACGATTTGTCCAAGTGCGCACGGCACAGCAACCCCATGCGCATGCGCAAGTTCCTGCTTTCTCGAGAATCCGATTCAGAAGCGATGAGTTTTTCGAAAAGCGCTTGGGCCTTCCTCATTTCTTCTTCAGGAGTTCTTTGGGAAAAAAGGGAAAAAATAGACGCCATGATTTGGTAATTTTATCATTCCCTCATCCGACTTGCAGTGTGTTTCGCAGTTTTTTGACCACCGTCGAGAGGATCTGACTGACCCGTGACTCGCTCACGCCCAGCACTTCACCAATCTCTTTCAGGTTCAACTCTTCCACATAGTAGAGATTCATCACCAGCTTTTCTCGCTCGGGCAAATCGTCGATGGCGTCCACGACGGCGTCCATGAATTCAGCCTCCTCCACCATGACCTCAGGCTGTAATGCGCTGTCCCCAGGCATGCTCATCACCTCGTCGCTGACCACTTCCATGGAATAGGTCTCAAAACGCTTGGCCTGGCCTCGTTCGCGTTGGAAATCGTCGAGTTCCTTGCCCATGAACAAGGCCAGCTCGGACTGGGTGGGCGCTCTGCCCAGCTCGGCGGCCAAGACGTGCACCGCCTCGTTTTCACTTTTGTTGAAAGCCACCGCCGAGCGCGGCAAAAAGGACTGCCTGCGCACCTCGTCAAGAATGGCCCCACGAACACGGCTCAACGCAAAATGTTCAAACTCAAAACCTTTGGTCGGATCAAAGGAGCGCGCGGCCTCAATCAGCCCGACCATCCCCACCTGGATCAATTCGTCGAGTTCCATGAAAGGGGGAACACGGGCTTTCAGGTGAATGGCCACACGCTTGACCATCGGCATGTGCGCGATGATCAATGACTCATGGCGGTTGTCCACCTGTTCGTAAAGGGAAATGGAGTTGGACACGTTGATCACCTCAGCGCAGAGACGCGCAGCATGCGCTCGGCGAAAAACTGCAGACGTCCCGAAGGCCCATCCACGGGCGGCAGCTGATCGATGGCGTCGGCCAAAGCCCGAAAATCGCGAGCCGCGGCGCTTCCGGGAGCAAACTCCAGAACCGACTGGTATTTGCGCAAGGACTGCAGGACCAACTCATCGGCCTCAATGGACTGCAAAAACCTGACCGAAACACCCAGGAAACGGTTGCACACATCGTTCAGGCGGCGGTGCAGTTGCCTTCCCTCATGGGCATTGCCCACCATGTTCGGGATCAGGTAAATCTCATCCAGCGACTGCTCGGTGGCCATGACCTTGATCAAACCGTAGGCATCGGCAATGGAAGACGGCTGGTCGCACACCACGACAAAACGGCGCTGGCAAGCGGCCATGAAATCGAGCACAGCCGGGGCGATGCCCGCCGCCACATCCACCACCAGGTAATCCACGGGCTCTTGCAGGGTGTCAAAGGAGCGAACCATGCTGGCGATTTGCGGGGTGTCCAGCGCTGCGATGTCACGCAATCCCGAAGCACCTGGCACCAAGCGAATGCCCTGCTTGGTGGTCACCATCACTTCATCCAGCGTCTTTTCACCGTTGAGGACATGGCTGATGTTGAAAGGGGCATAAGCACCCAAAGCAATTTGGGCGTTGGCCATGCCCAGGTCGGCGTCCAACAGCATGACCTTGTGACCTCGCATCGCCAAGGCAACCGCCAAATTGATGGACACCGTGGTTTTACCAGCCCCCCCCTTGCCGCTGGCAACACCAATGACCTGAGGAAAATTGGGCTTATCCATGCGCAACTTTCAAGGTGGAAGATGCTTTGGCGGAGGGTCGTCGCGTGGGGGTCTTGGGCAGGCTGCTCATGAACGTTGGGATCACGATGTCTTCTTCCACCGAGTTCGTGCTCCGCAACTTCGCAGCCTCGGTGCGTGTTTTGGGTGCTTTTGCAGCCGTTGACTTTGGGGCGTGGGAATCGCGTACAGATGCATGGGTCGTCACAGGCATCACCGAAGGCACAGGCATCGCAGTCTGCGCAACGGACGCCTGAGGCATGAGCTGCAGCAAAGGGGTCAACGCCAATTGCACCAACCGCGACGCTTCAAAAGGCTCTGCCGCGTGATCAATGCGGCTGGAACCCGCCACACAGGAAACCCCCAAAGGCTGCTCGCTCAAGCCCTTGATCAGCGCCCAGGGGTAAGCGGCTTCATCCACCTTGCTCAACATCAAGGAGGACCAGCTCAAAGCGGAATTTTGAAGAATCTTTTGCACACTGGTCACTGTAGCATCAACCGGTAACACCGCATGGCGCAGGATCTTGGGGTGCTCGGTTTGCAGCAACTCGGCTTGGGCACAAAAATCCGTCCCGCAGGTGTCGATCCAGACCGTTTTACCTTCCAGCTCCTGCAACAAGGTGCGCAAGATGTCCGAGTTGGCGGCGCGCATGCAAGCTACACCCGACTGCGCAGCCAACAACTGCATCTGGGCCCAGGCACCGGGGCGCTGATCGGCAAAACTGACCATGACCTGGTTTTCGACCCCATGGACTTGCGCAGCGGCATAGGCCAAGCGGCCCACCATGGAGGTTTTTCCAGAACCAGAAGGACCGCACAAGGCATGAATGCCTGATTCAGGTGGCGTCACGGCTGCACGGTTCAAAGCACTGACCAGCAGACTCTGCATCACTGGCCAAGCGTCCTGAACGTTCTCAAACTCCTGGATGCTGTCGGTCAGCAAAGCGCGCAGACCCGCGGGCACGCCCACTTCACTCATGGCCACAGACAATTGCTGGATGGCGGGTGACAAGCGCAGGCCATCTTGCCAAGGCATCATCTGTCGCGACAGGCTGAAGTCCTTGCGCAGCGCGGCCATTTCAAGGCGCAGCATTTCCACGATTTCCTGGCTGCGTTGGCCCTCATGGCGAAGTTGCTCGGCTTGACCCTGCACCTGTTTCACCGCTGGGGCTGACACCACGTCAAGTGGCGCGGCCACTGTGTCTTCCTGCGGCAGACCCCGCTCAGGCCGGGACGCCTCGGGTGACAAAGGCGCCAAAGCACTGGCGCTTTGGAACAACTTGGAAAACGGCACAAAAGGCGCCGCCGCTCCGTCTTGAGCGTTCGCCTCTGCAAAAGCTGGCGTGGACACTTCTGGCACAGGCTGGGCATCCAGATCCACGGCCACGATCAACTCGGTTTGATTGTCCAGGCGCTGGGTGGAGATGATCAACACGTCCGATCCATACAACTGGATGGCTTTTTCGTTGGCAGAGCGACTGTCGCGAGCGAGGATGCGTTTGAGTTCCATGATCTATCAGGCTTTGGTAACGGAAGGGTTGTTGCGGGGATCGGCTTGCACGGTGTTGATCACCTTGACCGGTTGGTCGTCCGGAATTTCGCTGTAAGACAGTACCGTCAGGTCGCTGACACGAAAGCGCACGGCCTTGGACATCCAAGGGCGAATCGCGGGCGAAACCACCAACACAGCCGGAAAGCCCTGCTCTTCGGTGGTGCGGGCACTTTCGCGCAAAGCGGTAAAGAGGCTTTCGGCCAAACTCGGCTCCAACACCATGCCAGAAGAGCCGTTGTTTTGTTGGAGCACGTTGTGCAACAACTGCTCCAAATGAGGATCCAAAGTCAGCACCGACAAGGTGTCGCGGTTTTCCAGCAACCCCTGAACAATCATGCGACCCAGTTTCGGGCGAACCAGCTGCGCCAGTTGGTCGGGATCTTGTGTGCGGCCGCTGACCTCGGTCAAAGCTTCCACCACCGTGCGCATGTCGCGAATCGGCACAGACTCTTGCAGCAAGTTTTGAAGCGTGCGGGTCACCACGCCCAAAGACAACTTGCCAGGCACCAGTTCTTCCACCAGTTTGGGTGATTTGGCCGCCAGCTTGTCCAGCAATTTTTGGGCTTCGTCATGGCTCAACAGCTCGTGGGCGCTGTCACGCAACACCTTGTTCATGTGGGTGGCAATCGCCGTGCTGGGGTCCACCACGGTGTAGCCCAAGGCACGGGCCTGATCACGCCAGGCCGGCTCGATCCAGACAGCTTCCAAACCAAAAGCAGGCTCCTTGGTCGGCTGGCCTTCCACCTTGCCATACACCTTGCCGGGGTTGATGGCCAACTCCCGGCCCACCTTGACCTCGCCTCGGCCACGCACCACGCCATTCAGGACAATATGATAAGCATCCGGCTCCAGGTTCAGAGCATCGCGAATGCGCACCGGCTGAACCAAAAAGCCCAACTCAGCCGACAGTTTTTTGCGCACACCCTTGACACGCGCCATCAACTGGCCGCCCGACTCTTGGTTGACCAAGGGGATCAAGCCATAGCCAATTTCCAAGCCAATCAAATCCACCTGCTCCACATCGTCCCAGTCCAGCTCCTTGGGTCCTTCATTGGCCGGCAAAGCCGGCGCGGCCAAACTTTGCTCCAGTTGCATCTGTTTGCGCAACACCATGAAGGCCATCCCAGCTGTGGCGGCGGCCAGCGTCAAAAACACCAGATGGGGCATGCCTGGCACCAATCCCATAATGGTCAAAATGCCGGCCGATATGAACAAGGCCGGCACATTCGAAAATTGGCTGCTCGCCTGCTCGGTCATCGACTCGGAGGTCGTCACCCGGGTCACGATGATGGCGGTGGCCAGCGACAGGAACAGAGAAGGAATCTGGGCCACCAGGCCATCACCGATGGTCAACAGGACATACAACTTCGTCGCCTCGCCCACAGGCAAGTTGTGCTGGCCAATGCCGATGGCCAAACCCCCGACGATGTTGATGATCAAAATCAACAAACCCGCAATCGCATCGCCACTGACGAATTTGGAGGCACCGTCCATGGAGCCGAAGAAGTCAGACTCCTGCGCCAATTCTTCCCGGCGTTTTTTGGCAGTTTCCTGATCGATCACCCCGGCGTTCAAGTCGGCATCGATCGACATCTGCTTGCCAGGCATCGCATCCAGGGTGAAGCGGGCATTGACCTCGGAGACGCGACCCGCGCCCTTGGTCACCACAAAAAAGTTCACGATCATCAAGATCACGAAGATGATGAAACCCACCACATAGTTGCCGCCGATGACGAACTCGCCAAACGCCGCAATCACTTTACCGGCCGCATCAGGCCCCTCATGACCATGGACCAGCACCACACGGGTGGACGCCACGTTCAAAGCCAGCCGCAACATGGTGGCAAACAGCAAAACCGAAGGGAAGGACGAGAACTCGAGTGGTTTGCGGGTGCCGATCGCGATCATGATCACCACCAAGCTGATCATGATGTTGAAGGTGAACAAGATGTCCAGCAGCAAGGGGGGCAGTGGAACCACCAACATCGCCATGATCAACAGAACCAGAACGGGCAAGCCCAATCCAGCCAGATCGTAGCGAGTCAGGCTCTGTCGGATCGTTGACAGGGTCAAGGTGTTCATGTGCAAAAGGCCGCTGTTTGAAGGAGAAAAATCATGGTTTACCGGTTTCTCAACACCATCAAGCAAGCTGTGTGCCAACCAGACTGACAGCGCCGCCCCCCAACATGACTTTGGCGCGAGCGAGTCCAAGCTGGTGCGCAACTTGCTCAATACACAGTCAAACCAGCAGAACGGCAAAGATTGGCCGCCGCCGTTTCAGAAACAGACACCTTTGGAAAAGTTCAACCCATGACCATTACCCTCAGCGACAACCTCAGCCAAGCCATGGCCACCCCCAATACTGGCACTTTGGAATTCAAATCTGATGCCGGCCCCGGCCCGGATGGCCAAAGCTTTGGGCAACTCATGTCAGATCTGATCCAAGCCCAGACTGAAAGCTCAGCCGAGATCGCAGACAAGGAAACGCAGCTGGCAGAACAGCCAGGGCAGGAAATTGCCGTTCCTTTCACCCTGACCGGGCAGGTGCCCATGCACGACACACCCAACGAACCCCTGAAAGCCGTGACATTGAAAGCCGTCACCCTGGGACCCCACTTGAGTGTCATCACGCCAGAAACCTCTCCCCCAGACTCTCAAAGTCTGGAAGCATTTGCCCGCGCCCAAGGCCTGGACGAAAATGCCGTCAATTGGCTTTTTGGCGGTCATGCAAGCCCCTTGCATGCCACCCTGCCCACCAACCCCAGCGGCGCCAACGTCGTGACTACAGCCGCGGCCCTCGGGGCAACCGACAGCCCCGGCAACATCCAAGGCAGCCCAACCAACATCCAAGGCAGCCCAACGGCCTTCCAACTGGCCATCCCGTCCAGCGGCCTCACCGGGCAAGTACCTGCAACCCCACAGACCACCACCATCACAGGACAAACACCAGCCGCGCCAGAGAGCAGCGACGCAACAGGACAAGCACTGGCGATTCCACAGACCGGAGCCGCAACAGGGCCAGTCAACGCAAACGCCCATGGACAACCCACTGTTGCGGCCACAAGCTTGCTAGGCAATGCCATGACTGCAGCGCAAGCACTTTGGGCCATGGCCGACGCCCCGGGTCAAGAGAAAAAACCCACAGCGACTCCCAGCACCGATGAAGCGCTGCCCATCCAAATGATGCGCATGCCACCGCCGGCAGCCGTCTGGATGCAACGCAACGTCATCCAAAGCGTGCTGCAGCAGACCGAGAGCGCGCAAAAAGAAGCCGACATCAGCCTCAGCGAGCTGGACCTGGGCGCGGACTGGGGCGGCGAAACGCTCGAGCAGCTGCTGGCTGCCGAAGGCGGCGGCCACAGCACAGGCACCCACAGCACTGGCACCCACGGCACGGCCTACGCCAACTTTGCCTCCCGCTGGGATGCACAGGCCAACCCACGCAACGACCCCACCAACGCCAGCGGCCCCGCGCCCGATCTGCCCGACACCAGCGCCCGCAGCGAAAACATCCAGAACCTGGCCGAAAAAATGGGCCAAGCCGTCGGACAACGGATCCTGTCCGAGATGGAAAGAGGCCAATGGAACCTGAAACTCCAACTGCGCCCCGCCACACTGGGCCACATCGAAGTTGAAATGCGGATGAGAAGCGGCGAATTTGATGCCGTCTTCACTGCGCCCAACGCCATCACCCGCGATCTGTTGCAAGATGGACTGTCCAAACTCAGGGAAACACTGAGCCAAATGGGCATGGATGTTGCTAACATCCATGTAGGTGGTGGTCAGACCAGCCAAAGTGGCGGAGACCCGACACCTGGTTTTTCCAAGGGCAAGCCCACGCAGGCCAAGGAAAGCGGCCAGGAAGCCACCACAGAAATATCCCGAGCACCGCGCGTCAAGGACCCCAGTGATGGTCTGGACGTTTTGGTCTGACAGCCAACCAACGAGGACGTACCATGGCAGATGAAGAAGCAGAAGTCGAAGTCAAAAAGAAATCACCTCTGGTCAAGATCATCCTGATCGCCGTTGTGGCCATCTTGGTCTTGACAGGCACCGTGGTGGGCACCCTGTTTGTCACGGGCTTTTTCGACAAAAAAGACACCTCGGCGGCAGAAGCCCAACTGAAGGCTCTGGAGCAAGAAGCCTCTGGGGCCAAAAATGCAGCCAGCGAGGCGCAGCCCAAAAAGGTCACCAAAGACTCACCCGAGTTGACCCGATTCGAAAACCATTACATGGAACTCGAAAAAGAACTGGTGGCCAACCTCACCAACTCACGCAAAGTGATTCAGGTCAAGCTGGCCATCATGACCCACTATGACGAGCGCGTCTTCAAAAACGTCAAAAAACATGAGTTTGCTCTGCGCTCGACCGCACTCGACGTGATGCGTCTGACCACGGATGCCGATTTGAGCCAGCCCGATTTCCGCAAGAAAATGGCCGAAAAGATCCGCCTTGAACTCAATGCCGTCCTGGAAAAATACGAAGACTTTGGCGGCATCGAAGAAGTGTTTTTCACCAGCTTTGTGGCCCAGTAAACCCTAGACTACTGCTTGACCATGGCTGAAACCCAATCCCTCTTGTCCAGTGAAGAACTGGCCGCATTGTCGGCCAGTTTGAGCGAAGACGGTACCAACCGCACACCGGGCTACAACCTGGACGTGCAGGTGCGCAAACACGACCTGGCCGCGGAAGACAGCAGCCTGGGCGTCAACGTTGCATCGCTGGACATGATCAATGAGCGCTTCATCCGCTTGTTCCGATTGGGCATGCTCGAAGTGCTGCGCACCAGCCCGCGCATGAACCCCACGCGCACGCAAATCATGCGCTTTGGCGACTACCTCAAAGACCTCAAGTCCCCCTTATCGGTCAACATCGTGCGCATGAGCCCCCTGCGCGGTTACGCCATGGTCGTCATCGAGCCCACCGTGGTGTTCAGCTCCCTCGACAGTTTCTTTGGCGGCTTTGGCCGCGGTGTTGGCCAACTGCCCCCGGGCAGATTGTTCACCCCCACCGAAACCCGGATCATCAAAATCATTTTGCAAGTGTTCTTCCGTGCGTTTAAGGAAGCCTGGTCCCCGCTCACCCCGGTCGAGTTCGAGCACATCAGCTCCGAAATCAACCCCCAGTTTGCCCAAATCGTCGATGAAAATGACCTGGTCATCCTCAGCCGCTTTGAATCCGAAGCCACCTCACAAGGATCAGGCTTTGTGGACATGGTCATCCCCTACGTGGCCCTCAAGCCCGTGCGCGACCTGTTGCGCAGCCGCGTGCAAACCGGCGACGGCAACGAAGACTCCGACAAAATCTGGCGTGCCCAGCTGAACGACGCCGTGCACGATGCCGAGCTGGACATGCGCATCCATCTGGGCAAACTCAGCGTGTCCTTGCAGCAACTGCAAACCATGCAACCGGGAGACGTTCTGCCCTTCAAAAAATCTGACTTCGCCCGAGCCATGATCCAGGACATGCCGGTCTACGACGTCGAAGTGGGTGCCATGGCTGGCCAAGTGGCGGTCAAGATCGTCAACGCCATCAGTCCCAACACCCCTACCTGAACCCCACACGAAGGAACGCCCATGAGCGAACTGACCCCCACCGAAGCCCCGACCGAAACCACGGAGAAAGGCCACATCAACACCGACGTGTTGCAAAACATCCCGGTCACGCTCTCCATCGAAGTGGGCCGCGCCCAAATCAAAATCCGCGACCTCATGCGCCTGACCCAAGGCAGCGTGGTTGAACTCGACCGCATCGCAGGTGAACCCCTTGACCTTCTGGTCAACAACACCGTGGTGGCACAAGGTGAGGTCGTGCTTGTCAACGACCGCTACGGCATCCGATTGACCCGAGTGGTGCCCGCCTCTGAGCGGCTGGACAACCTCTAACGCTTGCTATGAACACCGGATGGACCTTCACTGACTGGCTGCAATACGCGTTCAGCTTCGCGCTGGTCATCGGCTTGCTGCTGGCCGTGCTGTGGGGCCTTCGAAAAATGCAAAGCGGCACCAGTTTCCTGCGCAAAAACTCACAACGTCTGCAAACGGTTGAAACCCTCTCTATCGGTCCGCGACAAAAAATTCTCCTCATCCAGGTCGACGGCCAGGACGTGTTGGTCGGCGTCACGGCCCACCAAATGACCGCCCTCTCCCCCTGGCCTGTGCAAGCGCCTGCGCCTGTTGAACCCATAGAAACCCACACAACATGAAGCGCCACGTCACCCTCGGGCTGATTTTCGCCCTTGTCCTGAGTCTCTTGCCCCTGTTGGCGCAAGCGGCCCCTGACATGCCAGCCATCACCGCCACCAACACGGCCAGGGGCACCCAATACAGCCTGACGCTGCAGTTGCTGGCGCTCATGACGACCCTGTCTGTGCTGCCCTCGGTCTTGCTCATGATGACCGCCTTCGTGCGCATCGTGATCGTCATGTCGCTGCTGCGCCAAGCCCTGGGCACCGGCCAGACCCCCCCCAACATGGTGATCGTCGGACTGTCGCTGTTCCTCACGCTGTTCGTCATGACCCCGGTGCTCACCGATGTGTACCAAAACGCCCTGCTGCCCTACATGAACCAGGGCCTGAGCTTCGACAAAGCATTGGCCGCGGCAGAAAAACCCATCCGCGCCTTTATGTTGTTGCAAACCCGCGAAGACGACATCGCCATGTTCATGGACATCGCGCGCAACACCAACTTCACCAGCCCGCAAGACGTGCCCTTCACCACCCTGGTGCCCGCCTTCCTCACCTCCGAGCTCAAAAGCGCCTTCACCATCGGCTTTTTGATCTACATCCCCTTTGTGGTCATCGACCTCATCGTCGCCAGCGTGCTCATGTCCATGGGCATGATGATGCTCTCGCCCATGATGATCTCGATGCCCTTCAAACTCATGCTGTTCGTGCTGGTGGACGGCTGGAGCCTGATCATGGGCTCACTGGCTGGCAGCTTTGCCATGCCCTAAAGGAAATCACCATGGACACCGCCACCGTCATCGACCTGGGCCGACACGCCCTGTGGACCATCGCCCTGGTCAGCGCCCCGCTCTTGCTGGTGGCGCTGGCTGTGGGCCTGTTCATCGGCATCATCCAGGCCGCCACCTCCATCAACGAAATGACACTCAGCTTCATCCCCAAGCTGATTGCCATGGCCTTGGCCTTGTTGTTGTTTGGCAGCTGGATGCTGGTCACCCTGGTCGACTTCACGCGCAGCATCTTCGAGCGCATCCCGACCCTGTTCGTCTGAGTCGTTCGCAGGTCACCCCATGAATTTCCTGGCCGCCGATGTCGTCGAAAGGTTTTACACCTTTTTGTGGCCCATGCTGCGCATCTCGGCCCTCATGATCACCGCGCCCATTTTTTCGCTCAGCGCCTTCAACACCCGCATGCGCATCCTGTTGGCGCTGGTGCTGGCCTGGCTGGTTTACCCCCTGTACACCTGGCCCGTGATCGACCCCACCAGCGCCCAAGGCCTGATGGAAGTTTTCAACCAAATCATGATCGGCGCCACCATGGGCCTGATCTTGCAAATCGTGGTCGCCGCCGTGGTGGTGGCAGGCCAAAGCATCGCCGCCGCCATGGGCCTGTCCATGGCCAACATGATTGACCCCAACATGGGCAACGTGCCCGTCATCTCTCAGCTGCTGATCGTCATGTCCACCCTCATCTTTGTCGGCTTCGGGGGCCATGCCATCTTGCTGGGACTGATCCTCGAATCCTTCAACAGCCTGCCCATTGGCACCGACATCCTCAACCAGGCCGTCTACGGCCGGGTGCTGCAATGGAGCTCCATGATGTTCCTGGGTGCCGTGCTGATGGCACTGCCCGTCATGGTCTCGCTGCTCTTCATCAACGTCGGCCTGGGCATCGTCACACGCGCCGCGCCCAGCCTGAATATTTTTGCTGTGGGCTTTCCCGCCATGATCATGGCGGGCCTTGTCATTCTCATCATCTCGCTCGACAGCATTGGCGGGCGCATCGAGTGGCTTTGGGTTCAAGGCTTTTCGCTGGTTCGTGACGTCATAGGAGCGCCCCGTGTCTGAAAGCGCACAAGACAAAACCGAAGACCCGACGGCGCAAAAGCTCAAAAAAGCCCGCGACGATGGCCAGGTCGCCCGCTCCATGGAACTGCCTGCCGCCGTCATCGTCATTGGCTCCATTGCCATGCTCATGGTCACGGGCAGCTGGCTCATCACCCGGCTCTCCGCCGTGTTCGCGCAAGGCTTCGTGTTCGACCGTCAACTGATCGAAAAACCTCTGCTCCTGCCCGCCCACTTTGGCGAGCACTTGCTGGCCGCCTTCATGCTCGTGATGCCCGTCATCCTCTTCACCATGGTGGCCGCCATCATCGCCTCGGGCCTTACCGGGGGCTACCTGTTCTCCCTGGGTGCCGTGATGCCCAAGGGCTCCAAGCTGAACCTCATCAGCGGACTCCAGCGCATCTTTGGCACCCACGCCTTGGTCGAATTGGGCAAGGCCATTCTCAAATTCGTGCTGGTGGTGACGGTGCTGTGGTGGTCGCTCATGGCCAACATGGACTCGCTCGTCCAAATTGGCCAAATGGGGCTGGAGCCCGCCCTGGACGCGGCAGGCAAGATGATCCTCCAATCGGGCCTGCTGGTGGCCCTGAGCTTGGCCGTCATCGCCATGATCGATGTGCCTTGGCAAAAGCACAGCTTTACCAAACGCATGCGCATGAGCAAGCAAGAGGTCAAAGACGAATTCAAGCAAATGGAAGGCAGCCCCGAAGTCAAGGCCCAGATCCGCAGGCGTCAACGCGAAATGGCCAACTCGCGCATGATGGACCGCGTCAAAGACGCCGACGTCGTCATCACCAACCCGGAACACTTCGCTGTCGCCCTCGAGTACGACCCCACCGGCGACGGTGCGCCCATCATGGTGGCCAAAGGCTCCGACCACATGGCCGCGCTGATTCGCGCCGAAGCCAAAAACCACGGCATCCACATCTTTGAAGCCGCCCCACTGGCCCGTGCCATTTACTTCACCACCGAAGTCGAGCGCCAAGTGCCTGAAGACCTTTACCACGCCGTGGCCCAGGTCATCGCCTACGTCTTCAGTCTCGAAGCGGCCTCGCCCCTGAACCCACCTCGCCCCAGACCCCAAGTTACCGTCCCCCCCAGCATGCTGTTCAGTCCTGACGGCAAGCGCGACCCAGCCCCAGGGGCCACCGCATGAACATCCCGATCCCCTCTACCGTTCATACCCTGAACGACTTCATTTTCCGCTCGGCCGACCGCATGCGGATCGCCGGCTGCGCCAACGCCGTGGCCCGCGAAGGCTTGAGCCTGGCCTTGTTCTGCGAACACGAAGCCCTGCTCGACCACTACCTGAACCTGATGCTTGCGCAACTGCGGCAACAAGCCCCGGAGCACAGCATCGAGGTCTACTTCCCGGCCAATACCGATTCGCTGTTGGCCCGCTTCAACGAAGTGTTGGCCCAGCAATCGGTGCAACAAGCCACCCGAGCCGCCACGGCCGCCGAAGGCGCGCAAATCTGGATCGTGCACGATGCCCACACCTTGCCCGAAGCCGAAGTCCAATTGCTGGCCCGCCTGATTCAAAATTTCCCTGGGGCCAACATCCGCGCCATCTTGCTCATGTCAGGCGCCAAAAGGCAAAACATCACCCTCACCTCGTTTGGCCGCAAGCTGCTGCGCTGGGACATTGAAGCGCCCAATTCAGAACAAGTCGAGGCCGCCTTGGCACTGGCCAGCAGCGAGGGCCGCAGCGGCCCCCTGATCCAAATGCTCAAACGCATGGACCACCCCGCGGTTTCGGTCTCTTTGGATGTCAACACCCTGGCCGACAGCACAGCGCCAGAACCCGAGGTCTCCTCGCGGTCCAGCGGCCGCTTCAAACAAAAAATCCTGGGATGGCACCAGCACGGTCAAGCCAAGCTGCAAAGCCTCTCTGGGCTGGCCCCATCGAAACCGCCACGCGCCTGGGTCAAACGACCCAAAACCCTGGCCTTGCTCCTCATTCCGGCGCTGATGCTGTCCACCTTCATCATGCTGTTGTTGCAACCGCAATCCTTCGGTCTGAAACCGCCCGCCACCCGGGTCGTGAAAAGTCAGGACGCAGCGCCCTCCGTTGCGCCAGTCGCTCCTGTTGCTCCTGCCGCTGCGGTCACCCCTGCCACGCCTATCGCTGAAAGCACCCCCGTCTCAACTCCCGCTCCAAGTGTCCCCCCTCAGCCTGCAACCCAGCCCGCCCCCGGCCCGACCAGCCAGCCCGGCCCAGTGGCCACAGGGCCTATCCCACAGCCTGCAAATAACGCCACGGACCTTCGTCAAACTCAAACTTGGATCAAGGACCTGGATCCCCAAAGCTTTTTGCTGCAATACGGCACCGCCAAAACTTACGACAAAGCACTTGAGCTCCTGAAAAGCCTCTCCGACATCAAAAACACCGCCATCGTCGAGGCCTACCACACGGGCGACAGCGTGGCGCACTTTGTCATCGTCTCCGGCCCTTATGCCCAAGTCAATGACGGCCTCGTGGCCGCCCGCAAACCCGGCATCCCCAACGGCAGTTGGGTCAGGCCCACCCGCAGCCTGCAAACCCAAATCAAAACCGCCTTGACCAAACAGGACACCCCGCGATGAAACCCAACACCCTCATCCGCAGCGACAAACCCCACGCCGTCAACATGCCCGCGGGCTCCAACGTGGCAGCTCGCAAAAGCACCCAGAAATTCAAACCCACGGAACCCACCGACGACAGCCCCACCAACCTTCAAAAGGTGATGCCCGTCAAAACGCCAAAAATCAAGCGCATCGAGCCCCCTGCTGCGCCTGCAAAAGCCGTTCGGGCCAAAGCTGCCAAAAGCCTGCCCCTGGAAACCCCGAGCAAACCCGCCAAGCCCAAAACTGCATCCGGCAAAACGGTCAGGCCCAAACCCAAATTACGCACCGCTCTGCCCTCCAGCAAAGCCAAAGCGCAAGCCCAATCAGCAGCCCCCACTCTGACCGAACCCGTCTGGGAACAAGACAACCCCGTCAAAAACCGCATCGATCAACTCAGAGCCCGTAACGCCCAATTGGCAGAACAACTCCAGCGACTCCCGCAGATGCCCACAGCCCGAGGAAAACGACCATGAGCGACAAAGACTTCACCCCCACCGAACCCATCCTCATGGATGCCCCCGGTAGCGAGGACAGCACCACCCAAGCTCCCCGCAGCGACAGCGACATCGCCCCAGCCGCTGCGACAGCCAAGGCCCCAAGCCCAGGCACGGCCGCGAGCGCAGCGGCGCCGGCCGCCGAATCGCGCCCGCACTTGGGCCTCACCGTCGATGAACGCGCCTACCGGCAATACCAATCGCTGGCACAAGTCGTGCTCGACTCGGCCGACATCGCCAGCAAGTCCGCCGAATCCGCCGCCACCGCCAGCAGAAACATGCACAAGGCCACCACCGAATTCAAAGACCTGACCGAAGTCGGCCACAAAAAGGCCCTGATCCTGCTGGGCGCCACTGGCGGCCTGATGGTGATTTGCCTCATCTTCTTCTTGGTCATGGGCGTGCGCATGAACAGCCGCATCAACCAACTCGACACCATGATGCTGGCTGTTGGCAAGCGCGTGGTCGACCTCAACGTCGGCCTCGAATCCCTCGACGTGATCAACC
The DNA here is from genome assembly GCA_903932865.1 of uncultured Burkholderiales bacterium. Classification (GTDB taxonomy): domain Bacteria; phylum Pseudomonadota; class Gammaproteobacteria; order Burkholderiales; family Burkholderiaceae_C; genus Limnohabitans_A. Next base: position 67,756 of record CAIZHQ010000014.1, on the reverse strand, counting down.
GAAGCATCGAAAGCCTGACGGCGCAACAAGTCGAACAAGCCAAAACCCAAGGCCAGATCGAAACACGCATCAGCGACGCTCTCAAAAAATCCGAAACCATGGTCCAGACCGTGCCTGGAGAAACCGCCAAACAAGTCGCCGCCACCAGCGACAACCTGCTCAAACAAGTCCAAGCCATCAACAACCGCCTGCAAAGCCAGGCCGGTGCCGTGCAAACCCTGGGCAATGAAGTCAAAGCCCTCAAAGGCGCGGTCGGCAACGTCGACAAACTCAACAGCGACGTCCAAGCCCTGGTGACCCTGCAAAAAGAACGCTACCTCGAAACCCTGCAGAAAAACAACGCCAACGCCAACGCCAACACCAACCGCCCCGTCCAGTTCCCCCGCACCAACCCGCCCAGGCCCGCTGGAGAGCCGGCTGCCGCCACCACCCCCACCACCCAACCTGCGCCGCGCTGAAGCACCAAGACCACCCAAGATGAGCCTGACCACCACGCCGCACCATGACCCCGAGCGAAGACCCGCCCTCACTCCGGTCAGAGCACGGCGGGCTTAGCACCCACATTGGGCGAGGTCGATCAGACACTGATCAATTGGGTCAAGGCACTCATTCGACGCACACGGCGATGTAGGTCAGCACAAAAACGCCATTGGGAGGAATTTTTCGCCAGTAGCCCATCTCTTTGACGTCGGCAAGTTTTTCGCCGGTCAGTTTGGGGCCTGCGTAACTGGTCATCTGCCCCAATCGGTGCATTTTGTAGGTGCAGTCGTATTCGTTCAGGTAGCGTCTGGAACGCACCCCTTCCGCGTCCGGTGTTTTGAGGTCCTGCATTTCCCAGACCCGGCGTATCCGGTCTTCCCGCTCGATGGCGCTGCGGTTCACATAGAGCGTCAGGTCCTGGGTTTCGCCGATGCGGGTCCAGGCCTGAGCGGTCAGTGGGCTCAGGCAGCCTGCCAAGCCTGCACAGCACAGGCTCCACCGCACCACAGCACGCATTAAAAATGCTCGCATCGTCATGTTTGTTCTCAAAAAAAAGTTCCCGCAAGGGTGATGGCTTGACCGCCTGTGCCCAGTTTGAAGCGCGAGATGCCGGGCAGATCGTGGGTGTTGACGCCCCCCAGATCGAGCAGCTCGACGCCCTGCTCCTGCAAGTAAGCCATGGCCTGCCAGAGCAATGCGTTGTGGGCATTGAGCTGCCGACCCTCTTCGTCAGCCCAACCCATATGGTAACTGGCAACTCGGCCATGAATCAGAAAGAGCATGCCGCCCACAGTGTTCTTGCCCAGTTCGGCATAGGCCACCACAAAGGCCTGACGGGGGTCGGCCGCCGCGGCGATGTAAGCCTGCACAAAATCGGTGGGCAAACCATGGAATTTTTTCGCTTCGCGTTGGGCGAGTTCCTGGCCCAGCAGCCAATCACAGCGCTTACGGCTCGGTTGCACATGGATGCGCAGCTTCACGTTGGACAGCACTTTGTTCAAGCGGTTGCGCCACTTGCCCTCGAGTTGGACTTTCAAAGTAGGCAGCGGATGGGTCAAGTCGAGCAGCACAGTGGAGTAACCGGTCATCACCCGTGACAGGCCACGGATTTCAATCGGGTCGATTTGTTCGCCGGTGCGGTCGGGCGAAAACAAGAGGACTTTCAGGCGCGGCAGTGGGATCGTATGGCGCAGGCGCTTGTAAATGTCCGCACGTTGAGCGGGGCTCAGATCGGGATGGAAGATCGGACCTCGCGTGCAAGAGGCCAATGAGATGTAGCCCAGCACCCGTTTGCACATGAATTGGGCAATGGCCACCAGTTGGCCTTCTTGCCAGACCATGGCCCGCGACATGTTCACGTCCAATGAGGTCAAGGCCTCGCCATAAGTCCATGCCTGCTGCAAAGCGCCACGCTGGGTCGAATGAAATTCTTCCCAATCGGCTTGTGGCAATTGCTCCCATTTCAAATCCATATCGTCATAATAGGCAAATTTTTCAATTTCGACTCAAGATAACGCATTTGTGTCCGATGAATACAGGTGTTAACGGAAAAAAATGAGCTCGTCATCTCCTAAAGAACATGCCATCTTGGGGCATGACATCCCCAAAGCCCGCTTGACAATGTCGGGGTGGGCTTGGGGGGCGCTGTATTTGGGTCTGCCTGTCATTTTGCTGGGCAATTTGATGGACTTCTTTTTTCAATGGACGCTGGGTTGGTGCATCGGTATTTGGTGCATTGTCTAGACTTAAAGGGCCACCATGTTTTTCTTTGTCGGTTTAGCGGTTGTTTTTGGTGCAGTGTTTGGCGGTTACGTCATTGCTGGCGGCAAGATGGCCCCCATCATCAAGGCCGCGCCATTCGAATTCTTGATCATCGGGGGGTCGGCCATTGGCGCCTCTTTGGTGGCCAACAGCTTTCCTGTTTTCAAGGCGGCCATGGGCGGCATTGGCAAGTGCATCAAAGGCCCCAGTTTTCACCAAGCCGACTACCTGGCTTTGATGCTGCTGGTGGGGAAACTGCAAACGGTGATGAAAAAAGAAGGCGTGGTGGCGCTCGAATCGCACGTTGAAAATCCAGACTCGAGCCCAATTTTTGGTGAATTCCCCAAGCTGGCCAAGGACCACTCCATCGTTCAGATGATTTGCGATCCCCTTCGTTTGATGGTGATCTCGCAGGGCAACCTGGACGCCGATGCCTTGGATGATTTGATGAAAAAGGCCATCAAGGTGCACCACCATGAGGCCTTGTTGGCTCCCGGTGCGTTGGCCGGCATTGCAGGTGGTTTGCCCGCTCTGGGCATCGTGGCTTGCGTGTTGGGTGTGGTGAAAACCATGGGTTCGATTGACCAACCCCCGCCTGTGCTGGGTGCGCTGATTGGCTCCGCGCTGGTGGGTACGCTGATGGGTGTGTTTTTGGCCTACGGTATGTTTGAGCCCTTTGCCGGCCGACTGACCCAAATCATCAATGAAGACGCTCAAGCGTTCGACGTGATCCGCGAGATGATCGTGGGCAACCTCAAGGGCCACCCGCAACCACTGGTGATCGAGTCCGCACGGGCCTGCATTTCACACCACAACCAACCGAGCTTTTCCGAAGTCTTTGACGGCATGCGAGGATCCTGATGGCCGAGGCAGACAAAGCAGCTCCTGCAGCGACCGACGAGGCTGCCGCTGCCGCCGAAGCCGCCGCAGCGGCGGCGGCCGCGGAGGCGATGCGCCCCATCATTCGCAAGATCATTGTCGAAGATGGTCATGGGGGTGCCCACGGTGGCGCCTGGAAAATCGCCCTGGCCGACATGATGACGGCCATGATGGCTTTCTTCTTGTTGATGTGGCTGTTGGGCGCCAGTACAGAAGACAAGAAAAGAAGTGTCGCGGACTATTTCAGGCCCGCCTCCCACAGCCAGATCGTGTTTGGCGAAATGGCGGGCTCCAATGGCTTGTTCGGTGGCAAGTCCATCATCGACCCCGATGCTTTCCCCTTCACCGCCAAGCAAACCGCATTGCTTGAGCGTTTGACGCCTCAGGCCCAAGGTGGCCCAGGCGAAAGCTTTGGGTCATCCAAGGAAGAGAACAACAAGGATGGCCCCTCTGACCAAGACCCCGGCAAAGCCACGGGTTCTGGCTCACCTGGGGAGGGCGGCGGCAGCGGCTCACCAGGCCAGAAACAGGACAAGGAAAATTTCGACAAGGTCGAAAAAGAGATCAAGCAGAAATTGTCTGAGAGTCCACAATTCGAAAAAATCAAGGACCAGGTCAGCATCACGCGCGAGAAGGATGGCTTGCGCATTGAGGTGATCGACAAGGCCGACTTCGCCATGTACAGCTCTGGCGGCGCGGTGATGGGCAGCAAAGCGGCCGCTTTGATGGCCGAAGTGACCCAATCGCTCAAACCACTGCCCAACAGATTATCAATTCGTGGGCACACGGACAGCATGGGTTTCGCCCCGGACAGCATGCGCAACAATTGGACCTTGTCGACTGAGCGGGCCGATGCCACTCGGCAGTTCATGCAATCCCAGGGCATTGGCAGCAATAGGTTCTCGCGCATCGAAGGAGTGGCTGATACCAATCCCAAAGTGCCGGGCAATGGTGCAGACCCGCGCAACCGGCGCGTCAGCATCACGGTGCTGAACCAGTAATCAGGCGTGAACTGCGGCTTGACTGCGCGTTAAGATGACCACTGCCCCCCTTGGTTCACACCAACACCTTCAAGAGGTTTCCCCATGCTGAAAAATACTGCAATCGGTATCGCCATCGGTCTTTTGGTTATGGGCGGCATCTGGGGGCTGGTGCACCTGATGGGGGAAAGTCGTCCTGAGACCGATTTGATCGCCGAAAGCATGCCCGGCGACAGCAAGGGGGTGATGGATCTGATTTGCGAGCTGGAGCTGGACTTGGATGGACAACTGGCTTTGGGGATCAAGGAAAACGAGCCCTCCAGGATCACCATGGCACAGATTGATTTTGAGAAAAAATCAGGCTGGTACCAAGGCAAAATTGCCATCTCCGAAAGCCGTTCCGGCACCCTGCAACTGATGGGCACACGACTGAAGATTTACCGCCCTGCCATGTTCCAGCGATTTGGCGTCATGATCACCGGCGAAGAGTTTGTGGTGGACCGCAAAACAGGCAGCTTTGTGCAATCTCTGAGCCTGAACGATGGGCGCAACGTCAAGCTCATCAAGGGCACTTGCGCCAAAGTAATCAAACCACCGTTCTGATCGGACTCGGTTTTTTGCAATCCCGGTCTTTGTTTTGAATGTCACACCGGACCAGATCCGACATCCACATTTGCCAAGTGAGAGGGGTCCTGGGTCTTCGCCCGATATGACAAATTCGGGTCCTCTCCCAGGAAGTCAACCCAGTTCAATCACAGAGGCCCTCAGGCCACGCCGCGCAGTTCGTACTTGTTGATTTTTTCGATGAGTGTGGTTCTTTGCAGCTGCAGCAGCTTGGCCGTTTGAGAGACATTGCCTTGGGTCCGGCTAAGGGCTTGCTCGATCAGGTTGCGCTCGATGTCGATCAGGTGTTGCTTGAGCGAGATGCCGTCGGGCGGCAGGGTCTGGATGCCTTGCGCCAGCAAGATGACTTCTTCGACCGAACTCATTTCGTCATTGGAGGCAGACAAAGGCATGGGGGCGAAGGCGGCTCGGGGAACGGGCGCAGGGTTGTCACTGTCTGCAAACAAATGGCTGAGCGGGTCATTGTCAGCCCAGGGGCTTTTGGCAACACCACTTGTAGCGGTTGCCCAGATGGGCTCTGCAGCGGCCAAGGCATCTTGTGAGGCCGAAGCGGCTGCGAAGAGGGAGGGCTGCGGGGCTGGCGTGGGCATTTGGCTCAGGCGCTGGGCCTGCAAAGCGGCCAGGCCCGAGGGCATCATGCAGGCCGGCACGGTGTGCACCTGCAGGGTTTGAGAGGGGAACAGCGTCGAAAAACGGTCCACCAGGTTGGACAACTCTCGCACATTGCCCGGCCAGGCGTAGGCCTGCAGCATCAGCAGCGTGTCGGGTGCGAACTTCAGGGGGCGGTTGCCAGGCAGGGTGTGCTTTTGGGCATAAAACTGCAGCAAGGCCGCAATGTCTTCCGGTCGCTCACGCAAGGCAGTGGTGGTGATGGGCAAGACATTGATACGGTAATACAGGTCTTCACGGAAGCGTCCTGCCGCCACTTCTGATTCGAGGTTTTTGTGGGTGGCCGCGACCACACGCACGTCCACGGGCACTTCGCGCGAGGCGCCCACGGGCAGCAGGCAGCGCTCTTGCAGGACGCGCAGCAGCTTGACTTGCATGTCCATGGGCAGGTCGCCAATTTCGTCCAGAAACAGGGTGCCGCCGTGCGCCAGCTCGAATCGGCCCAAGCGGTCGGCCACGGCCCCTGTGAAGGCGCCTTTGCGGTGACCGAACAGTTCGCTTTCGATCAGTTCGCGCGGGATGGCACCGCAGTTGATGGGGACAAAGGGGCCACTGGCGCGGGGACCTTGGGCATGCAGGGCCTGGGCCACCAGTTCTTTGCCGGTACCGCTTTCACCGGTGACCAGGGCTGTCGAAGATGAAGCCGCCAAAGTTTGGATGAGTTCTCGCAAAAATTGCGTCGCTCGGCTTTGTCCAATGATTTGGGTTTTGGCGCTGGCTTTCATGTCAATTCGGAGTTGGGTGGGGCCAAGGGTCGTTCAGGGCGCGCCGATCGGGCGGGTTGCGCTGAAAGTTCCACACGGCCGTTGAAAAACTGGCGTCACTGTATGCACTGGTCAATTTATAAATTATCAAATGCTACTTTAGCAAGTATTTACAAAAAAATAAGGTTTAATCACCAAATATAATATTTTTTTTGAGCGCATTGGTATTGGATTTTCGAAAATTCAGCCCCATAGACGCCGGAATGGTGGGCTGAAACTCAAGACTTGGGCATTGCTGTCGATGTATGCATCAAGACACAACACATCCACGCGCCGCTTTGGTTAGCGTGGGTGCCCGTTCATGGAGAAGCACAATGACCCGTACCCGTTCACTGGCAGCCGCCTTGCTGACCACCCTGGCCTTGGCCGGATGCCAATCCGTACCTCTGAACATCATGGGCCAGGACAGCACGGTCTCGGCGGTCCCAGCGCCCTCGATGGTCAGCCCCTTGGTGGAAAAGCGTGAAACCCTGGTGGCCACGGGTTACGCCGTGATCAGCGTACAAAACCACAAAAACCCGGCCCAGCAGCGCCTGTTGGCCATCCGTGCTTCCAAATTGGACGCCTACCGCTCATTGACCGAACAGGTCTATGGTCAGCAACTCGACGCCACCACCACGGTGGCCGACATGACGGTGATGAGCGACACCTTTCGCGCCAAGGTGGAGGGCGTGATTTATGGCGCCACCATGGTCAGCATCACCCCGGTGGGTGAAGACACTTATGAGACCACCATGTCGCTGGACCAGTACGTGGTGCGCGATTTGCGTGCCTTGTACCTGGGTCAGATGGCTTCGCGCCGCCGCTGATCGCGCATCGAATTGGATTGATCTCATGCCGGCCTTTTTGAATTCGCCCCGCCCTGCGTGGCTGCGCATCAGCGCTACCGTGCTGGCCTGTGCGCTGTCCAGTGCAGCCGCAGCCCAAAGCCTCAGCCCGGCCGAATTGGCCGCCAAGGCGTTGGCCTCGGCCCCGGTGCAGGCGCTGTTGAATGCCCAAGCCCAGTCGGCCAAGGCGGCCCAGAAGAACCCTCAAAAAGAATACGACGCCCAGCTGGCCGCCATCCGTCAGGCGATTTTGGACGCGACCCTGGATCGGCCCACACGGGTGGTGAGCTCGGCCTGGGTCGACGACAAGGGGGCCTTACACGAGAGTGCCCATTTCCACTCCGAGGCACAAGTGCGCGGTGTGCGGGTGTTGTCTTATGTGCAAGGCGACGAACCCGTGACCCAGGTCAGCGCGGAGGTCTTGCCCTGGGGCTGGAAGCCGGTGGGTGCAGACCAAAGTTGCAAGGCTCCGCCCCGTCCCTGGCGTTTGCCTATGGGCGTGCAGGTCGTGATGTCTGAGGGTTTCAGTGGCCCGCAGCTGTTTGCCAGCCAGACCCTGCTGGGCTTGGCGCAACAGGCTTGGGGCCAGAACATGCAGGTTTCTCAGCGCTGGCGCACGCACAATGTGGCGCACGTTGCCCCACAGTCGGACAACCCTTACATGCGCGCCCTCACCGGCCAGACCGAGGAGCGCAGCGGCTGGATGGCCGAGATTTCGCTGCAGCCACACGCCCCGGCCGTGGCACGGTCATGGACTGAACGCCTGAGCGAAAGTACCCCGCTGTTGCGTTGGACACTGAGCTTGCGCTTGGGCCAAAAGCTCAGCCCAGCCTCGCGCCTGGTGCCCCAGTGGCAAATCGAACAGATCATCTCGGTCGCTCCCTTGGCCCTGACGCAAAGCCCCACGGTCTGGGCCCAGCAAATGCAGGGCCTGCTGCAAGAGCGCATGCGCCTGTGGGTAGCCCAGTTGGACAAGCAAACCGAATGCGAACCGGTGCAGTTCCATGTGCGGCGACAAGGCACGCAGTCCCTCGAACTTCAAGCGGGCTTTGACAGCGGCTTGCGCCCCGGTGACCGCGTGCTTTTGATGGACCCTGCCCATGTGCCGGCCCGCATGCTGGAGCCTGGGGTGGCCCAGCACTTGGCCTTGGCTCAGGTGGTCAAGGTCGGCGCGCACCGCACCGAGCTGCAACAATTGGCGGGTCCGGCCTTGGCCACGCATGGCGCTTGGATGGCCCTGCCCTTGTGAGCCTGTTCAACCCGAACCACAATACCGACATGACTTCTGCCGTCTTCCCTCACCGTCACTTGGCCACTTGTTTAATGGGCATCTGCGCGCTGGTCAACTGGAGTTCGACAGCTTGGTCGGCAGACTCGGCCGGGGCCTTGGCACTCAAAGCCCTGCTGGGTCCGCAAGCCGCGTTTCAGCAAATGGGCGGCTTGCCGCCCACGCCAGCCCACTCGTCAGGTGGACTCGCGCAAGCCAGCCCTCCGGCCTTGACCTCCGCAGCCTCAGCCACCGTCACGGCCGCGGCCGAAAGCATGGTCACTGTCCAACGCGGTGAGACGCTCGACCGCGTCATCCGCAGGGCGCTGCCGGATGTCCCTTTGCACCCCGACTTTTTGCGCAAGGCCTTTGTGGGCCTGAACCCGCAGGTCTTTCCATCGGGCTCCCCCCATCAGATGCGGTCTGGGGCCCAATTGAAGGTGCCCAGCATGCTGGCCTTGCGCCAGATGTTGTTGAGCCAGCACCCGGGGGCAGCACCTTTGTTTCACGGGGCTGAGGAACAGGCACAACAAAAGGCTGTACCCGACCCAAACGATCAACGCCGCTGGGTGCGTTACCCCTGATGGCAGCGCAGGCGGCAGCATGATCACCGGGGCTGAAACCGCCCACCTCAACCCCAAAATTCCCACCATTTACCTGGAGGGGAAATTGCCCCTGGTGGTCGAGCGCAATGCCGCCGAACTGGGCCTGCGCGACGGCCAGGTGATTCAATCCACCGTCGAGAACCGCCAAGACCGGATCCGTCTGATCCTCCAAGACCCCGCGCAAGCCGGCCGTTTCATCGACTTGCCCAAAGAACTGCCCGCGGGGCTGCGCCTGGCCTCGGGCGACACGGCCTTGTTTCGGGTGCAATTGCAAAACGATGGCTCAATCTGGCTGCGCCCACTGCAAGCCACCGGTGCTGCTGCACCAGGAGCCGCAGCACCTTTGGCGCAAATGCCCAACCGCATGCAGCAACTGGGATTCAGACCCCCCGACATGAACGCCCTGGCCCTGCTGTTACGCCCAGGCGGTCTGGACAACCTGTTGCAAAGTCTCAACCCGACCTCCCCCGAACTGGCAGTTCTGCAGCAGTGGCAACGCTTGCGCCCCAGCATGGCCCAACTGACCCCGGAAAAGCTCCAACAACTCATGCAACGCAGCGGCCTGATGACCGAAGCCTTGCTGTCACAGGGCCACGGCAGTGGTCTGGTTGACCTGAAGTCGGGCCTGCGGCAGTTGTTGCGGCTGCTGCAAAGCACGAGCCACGAGGCGACGGGCCGAGTACAAGATGCCATCGACGACATCGAGTCGCACCAATTCACTGCAGCCGAAACCCTGACAGGGCGCGAATGGGTTTTTTCGATGATGCTGCCTTTTTCGGACACCGAACCTGTGGCACTGCGATTTGTGCGGGGCCGCAGCAAGCGCGGCGAAGCCAAGGCACCGCTGGTGATTCACTTGCACACCCGCAACCGTGAACTGGGGGAAGTGTGGCTGCAAACACGCATCAGCGACCAGACCGAAGTCGACATGGTCATGTGGGCCTTGCGCGAGGATGTGGTGAAACGGGCACGCGACCTGACGCCCAATTTGGCCGAAGAACTTGACAGTGCAGGCTTGAACATGACCCGCCTGCACATCATTCACGGCCCCGGCCCTTCCGAGCCCATGCCCTGGAACCCGCCCGAGACCGGCAGCTTGCTGGATGTGCAGACGTGAAAGCCCCGCTCAAGGAAGCCATCGCTCTGGAGTATGGCAAACGCAAAACCCCAATCATCAGCGCCAGGGGTGAAGACGAGCTGGCCCAACGCATCATCGAGGAAGCCCAGCGACACGGCGTGTACGTTGCCGAAGACCCCCAGCTGCTGGCCTTGCTCAGCCGCATCGACCTGGACAAAGAAATCCCCCCCGAGCTCTACACCGCCGTGGCTGTGATTTTGTCATGGGTCTACTGGCTCAAAGGCATGCGCCCGGGCGACGAAAAAAAGCCCTAAATCGCGCGCCCAGCGGTTCCCGCCAGCCGATCCCCCCTCACTTGTTTGCACAGTGATCTCCATCGGGCTGATGGGACCCAACCGCGCTCGTGCACACCCGCCTGGCTCCAGCGCAAGGCGCGCCAAAGTTTGGCACATTCAGCCGCAAACCTAGGGTAAACACCAAACACCTCCTGGCCTTCTGGTGCGCACAATATGGTTATCAGCAATAACTTTATTGCCTTTCCTGATCCAGACCCGCCTAGGACCCTTTGCGATGACAACCTCTCCTCACCCCATCCTGGAACGTGCAGCCGCCCATGGCGTCCGTCTGGACATGCAAGGCGCTGTGGCCGTGGTGCGCCTGTGCCGCCCGGCCAAGCGCAATGCCCTCAACGACGCCCTGATTGAAGCGCTGCGTGATGTGTTTCAGAACCTGCCCCCCGAAGCCCACGCCGCGGTCATTCATGGTGAGGGTGACCACTTTTGTGCCGGGCTGGATTTGTCGGAGCTCAAGGAACGCGACGCTGGCGAAGGCATTCACCACTCGCGCGGCTGGCACGTGGCGCTGAACGCGGTCGAACAAGGCCGTGTCCCGGTGGTCAGTGCGCTGCACGGAGCGGTGGTCGGTGGCGGGCTGGAGCTGGCCAGCGCAAGCCACATCCGCGTCGCCGACGAAAGCACTTTTTACGCCTTGCCCGAAGGCACACGCGGCATCTTTGTGGGCGGCGGCGGTTCGGTGCGTGTGCCCAAACTGATCGGCACGGCGCGCATGATCGACATGATGCTCACGGGCCGTGTGTACGACGCGCGCGAGGGCGAGCGTGTGGGCTTTGCGCAATATTTGGTGCCAACGGGCACCGCTTTGGCCAAGGCCATCGAGCTGGCCAGCCGCATCGCCACCAACGCCCCCCTGACCAACTTTGCGCTCACCCACGCCATGCCCCGCATTGCCGAGCAACCGGCTGACCATGGCCTGTTCACCGAAGCCCTGATGGCCTCGATCGCCCAAGCCGCCCCCGAAGCCAAAGCCCGTGTGCGCGCCTTCCTCGAAGGCAAGGCGGCCAAAGTGCAAAAAAGCTGACCCGGAGACGCGCATGAACGCCCCCAAATTCCGTCCCTTGAAGTTCGGCGTGACCCGCGTCAGCGTGCGCGATGGCGCACCCGGAACCCGCTACCTGCAAGCCGATCAGGCGCTGCAGGCTTTTCCTGAGCGACTGACCGATCGCCTGCAGCACTGGGCGCAGGTCAAGCCCGCGCAGACGTTCATGGCGCGGCGCATCAAAAATACCGATGGCAAGCTGGGCGACTGGAAGCACATCACTTATGCGCAAGCCTGGCAAACGGCCCGCAGCATCGCGCAAAGCGTGCTCGACCGAGGCCTGAGCGCCGAGCGCCCAGTGGTGATCCTGAGCGAAAACAGCTTAGAGCACGCTTTGCTGGCCTTGGGTTGCCTGATCGCGGGCGTGCCCTTCGTGCCCACCTCGCCGCCCTACTCCTTGGTCAGCGTGGACTATGACAAACTCAAGCATGTGCTGCGCACTGTCACGCCCGGCCTGGTGTTCGCCTCGGACGCCCGCTACGCCCAAGCCATTGCCGCCACCGTGAGCGATGACATGGAAGTGGTGATGTGCGAAGGCCAAGTGCCCGGACGCACGGTCACGTCTTTTGACAACCTGTGCGCCACAGCCGCCACACCCGCCGTGGATGCCGCCATGGCCTCGACCGGCCCCGACACCATCGCCAAGTTTTTGTTCACCAGCGGCTCGACCAAACTGCCCAAGGCCGTCATCAACAACAACCGCCTGTGGTGCGCCAACCAGCAACAAATGGCGCAGTCCATGCCCGTGTTGGCCGAGCATGAATTGGTGCTGGTGGACTGGCTGCCGTGGAACCACACATTTGGTGGCAACCACAACTTTGGCATGACGGTGTTCCACGGTGGCACCCTCTACATCGACGACGGCAAGCCCACCCCGGCGCTGATGCACGAGACCTTGCGTAACCTGCGCGAGATCGCGCCCACCGTCTACTTCAACGTGCCTACGGGTTTTGAAGCGATTGCCAACGCCATGAAGACCGATGACCAGTTGCGCAAGACGCTGCTCTCGCGAATGCAGATGTTCTTTTATGCTGGAGCCTCATTGGCCCAACCGATTTGGGACAGTCTTTACGAATCGCAAGAGCGCGAGATCGGCGAGCGCATCGTCATGGGCACTGGCCTGGGCATGACCGAATCCGGCCCCTTTGGCATCTTTGTGACCAACCCCTTTGTGCAAGCGGGCGACCTGGGCGTGCCCACGCCGGGTCTGGAACTCAAGCTCGTGGACACACAAGGCAAAACCGAGGTGCGCTACCGTGGCCCCAATATCACACCCGGCTACTGGCGCAACGCCGATGAAACCGCCGGTGCGTTTGACGAAGAAGGCTTCTTCAAGACGGGCGACGCGGTCCAATGGATTGACGACACCAATGTGCATTTGGGCCTGAAGTTTGACGGCCGCATCGCCGAAGACTTCAAGCTGGCCACCGGCACCTTTGTCAGCGTGGGCCCGTTGCGCGCCAAGATCACTTCGGCAGGTGCGCCTTATATTCAGGATGCGGTGCTCACCGGCATCAACATGAAGGAAGTCGGCGCCATGATTTTCCCGACACCGTCTGTGCGTGCGCTCAGCGGTCTGGCTGCGGATGCGCCGATGTCTGAGGTGCTCGCGTCTGCTCCGGTGCTGGCCAAGTTCCAGGAAATCGTCAACACCTTGGCCCTGACCAGCACCGGCAGCGCCAACCGAATTGCCCGTCTGTGCCTGCTGAGTGAACCGCCCACCATCGACAAGGGCGAGATCACCGACAAGGGCTCAATCAACCAACGCTCGGTGCTTGCCCACCGCGCAGACACCGTGGCGGCGCTGCATGGCGACACGCTGCAGCACATCATCCATCCTCAATGATTCCCTTTTAGCAACTCACCCCCTTAGGCAATTGGCTGCTGGACACCCCGAAGGCCATCGTCCACGGGGGTGGGTTGCTACAAAACACAGAAAGAACAGACATGAGCTCCAAAGGATTTTTCAACGCGTTTGCCGACGTGTGGATGCACGAAGGCGTGCGCACGCCCATGGTGGATTACTGCGGCGCTTTGGGCCACATTTCGCCCACCGACCTGGGCATCAAGGCCGCACGCGAAGCGCTCCAACGCGCAGGCATCGCGGCCACCGAAATCGGTTCGGTCATCACCGGCAACATGGCGCCTGGTGACTTTGACCAGTTTGTCCTGCCGCGCCACATCGGCCTGTACGCCGGGGTACCGCAAGAGGTGCCCGCCATCATGGTGCAGCGCATCTGTGGCACTGGTTTTGAGCTGTTCCGCCAAGCGGGCGAGCAGATCGAAGCGGGCGTGTGCGAGGCCGCGCTGGTGGTCGGTACCGAGAGCATGACGCGTAACCCGATTGCCGCCTTTGACCACCGCACTGGCTTCAAGCTGGGCGCGCCCGTGGGCTTCAAGGACTTCATGTGGGAAGCCCTGAAAGACCCAGCCGCTGGCATCAACATGATCCAGACCGCCGAGAACCTGGCCAAAAAATACAGCATCACCCGCGAAGAGGTGGACCAGTTCGCGTCGGACTCGTTCGCCAAGGCCGTGGCCGCGCAGCAAGCCGGTTTTCATGCGGGCGAGATCGTGCCGGTGGTCTCCGAAAAATTCGAGCTGGAAGGCTACATCCCTCGCGGCATCAAACTGCAAGGCAAAGTGACCGAAGTCAGCGCCGACACGCACCCGCGCATCTCGCCTGCCGATGTGCTGGGCAAGCTTCGGTCGGTTTACGAAGGGGGGGTGCAGACCGGTGGCAACAGCTCGGCCTTGGTCGATGCGGCGGCCGCTTGTGTGGTCACCTCGGGCACCTATGCGAAAGCCCAAGGCAAAAAACCCATTGCCCGCGTGGTGGCCGCTGCGGCCGTGGGCGTACCACCCGAAATCATGGGCATCGGCCCAGCCCCGGCCATTCGCTTGCTCCTGGAGCGCACGGGCCTGAAGCTGTCGGACATTGGCCGCTTTGAGATCAACGAAGCGCAAGGCGCCCAAACACTGGCCGTGGCCAAAGAGTTGGGCTTGGATGTGACCAAGCTCAACGTCAACGGCGGCGCCATTGCACTGGGCCACCCACTGGCCGCCACCGGCGTGCGCCTGACCATCACGCTGGCACGAGAACTGCGGCGCTCGGGCTTACGCTGGGGCATCTCCAGCGCTTGTGTGGGCGGTGGCCAAGGCATTGCATTGTTGATTGAGAACCCCGAAGCAGCATGACCCCATGTGGGCTTCCACAACAAACGACATCAAAAGGATCTGACATGAACATCCAAGGACAAGCAGCATTGGTCACCGGCGGTGGCTCTGGTTTGGGCGAGGCCACGGCCCGCGAACTGGCCCGCCTGGGCGCCAAGGTCGCGGTGCTCGACCTGAACATGGCCAACGCCGAACGCGTGGCCGCCGAGATTGGCGGCGTGGCAGTTCACTGCAACGTGAGCGATGCAGACAGCATGGCCCAAGCCATCCAGACGGCCGCCGCAGCCCACGGTCCCGCCCGCATCCTGATGCAAATCGCCGGCATTGGCACCGCCAAGCGCGTGGTCGGCAAAGACGGCAAGGCCGCGCCTTTGGAAGAGTTTGCCAAAGTGATCAACGTGAACCTGATCGGCACCTACAACGCCGCGCGCTTGTTCGCCGAGGCCTGCAGCAAGTTGGACCCCATGGAGGATGGCGCCCGTGGCGTGATGGTGTTTACCGCCTCGGTCGCGGCCTTTGACGGGCAAGTGGGCCAACAAGCCTACAGTGCCTCCAAGGCCGGCGTGGTCGGCATGACGCTGCCCATGGCGCGCGACCTAGCACAACACGGTATCCGCGTTTGCACCATCGCGCCCGGCCTGTTCAAGACCCCTTTATTGGCCAGCTTGCCCGAACCGATCCAGCAATCTTTGGCGGCGAGCATCCCCTTCCCCGCACGCTTGGGCAAGCCCAGCGAATTTGCTGAACTGGCCTGCCACATCGTGCACAACGACCACCTGAACGGCGAAGTCATTCGCCTCGATGGCGCGCTGCGCATGGCACCTCGCTGAAAGTCCATCATGAGCAAAACCGTTGTATACGACGTGCAGGTGGTGTTCGGTGACTGCGACCCCGCAGGCATCGTCTTCTTCCCCAATTTTTCCAAGTGGATGGACGCGTCATCACTTAACTTCTTCATGAAGTGCGGCATCTTGCCCTGGCGCGAGCTGGTCAAGACACGCGGCATCATCGGCACGCCCCTCTTGGAGATCAACACCAAATTCATCCGCCCCGCCACCTATGGCGAAACCATTCAAGTGCACACCAGCGTGCAGGAATGGCGCGACAAAGTGTTTGTGCACAAGCATGTGGTCATGCGCGGCGATACCGTGCTGTGCGAAGGCACCGAAGTGCGCGCTTTTTGCATCAAGCACCCCGAAGACCCGGACCGCATCAAAGCGATCGCTGTGCCTGAAGACATCAAGGCTTTGTGCAGTTGATGGCTTGCATTTTCCGTTCCCCCCTGAGTTTTTCAACCGACCCTTTCAAGGAGACAAGCATGCGCAACCGTCGCGAATTCATTCAATCCACCATCGGCGCAGCCTTTTTGGGCAGCACCGCATTCCAGCAGGCCTGGGCGCAAAGCGGCCTGCCGATCGAGCAGGTCAAAGTGCTCTACGGCTTCCCACCCGGCAGCTCGGGTGACATCTGCGCCCGACGCGTGGCCGAAAAATTTGGCGGCACGCCCTACAGCAAAAACGCTGGCATCATCGACAGCCGCCCAGGGGCTGGCGGTCAAATTGCCCTGAACCTGCTCAAGAGCGCACCGGCCGACGGCTCGGTGTTGGCGATGACCCCGTTCTCGCCCATCTCGCTCTACCCCCATATCTTCAAAAACCTGCAGTACAAGCCCTTTGAAGACTTCACACCTGTGGGCACCGCCTCCATGATTCACCACGGTTTTGCTGTCGGCCCCATGGTGCCTGCCAGCGTCAAGAACGTGAAAGACTTCATCGTCTGGGCCAAAGCCAACCCCGCGCAAGCCAGCTACGGCTCGCCCGCTGCAGGCTCCACACCGCACTTCATCGGCGCCTTGTTGGGCCTGAACCAAAACTTCGAGTTCAAACATGTGCCCTATCGTGGCTCGGTGCCTGGCGTGACCGACGTGGTCGGCGGGCAGATCGCCAGCATGTTCACACCGCACGGCGACTTCATTGCCAATCACAAAGCCGGCAAGATGCGCATCTTGGCCACCTCGGGCAAAACCCGTTCGCCTTTTGTACCGGATGTCCCCACATTCGCAGAACAGGGCTTCCCCGAGTTGACGGTAGAAGAATGGTTCGGTTTTTATGCCCCCGCCAAAACCCCGGCCAACGTGGTGCAGGCGGCCAATGCGGCGATCAATGCGGCATTGAAAGACAAAGGCGTGTTGGACGCTTTGACCGTGGTGGGCCTGATTCCTTTTGGTGGCACAGTTGCTGACCAACTCAAGAGCTCGCAAGTGGAATTAGAACGCTGGGGCCCGCTGATCAAACGCATCGGTTTCAGCGTTGACTCCTGATCAAGCAGGGCTCATTTAGATCAGTGATCCTCGATGACCATGATGCTGGATGCGACAACACGGTCATCGGGACGCTGCAACCTCACAACGTAGGAAGAACGCACATGACGATCCGATTATTTGCTTTGGGAAGTTTATGGTTGTTGGCGGGCTGTGCCGGTGGATTGCTGACCAGCGGCCCTTCAAGTTTGGCTCCTGCGCGCAGCGGCACTTTGACGCAATGTGATGGACTCAAGGAACAATTCAAATACTCGGCGACAAGGATTGAATCCACCGCCTTGGTTCCTGCCGGTGCAGTGCGCACCGGCCCGCAGCCCACCGCGGTCACGGCTTACACGGTCAGCGAGCACTGCGTGGTCAAAGGCAAGATGCATGAGCGACAAGGCGCTGACGGAAAGCCTTACGCGATTGGCTTTGAAATGCGTTTACCCCAAGACTGGAATGGTCGCTTTTTCTACCAAGCCAACGGCGGCTTGGATGGGGTGGTGCAACCCGCACTGGGTGCCTTGGGTGGCGGTCCATTGACCGGCGCACTCGCACAAGGCTTTGCTGTCATCAGTTCGGATGCCGGGCACACTTCGGGTCAAAACCCTTACTTTGGTTCAGAACCGCAGGCACGCCAGGACTACGGCTACGCCGCCGTTGGCAAACTCGCACCCATGGCCAAATCTCTGATCCAAACGGCCTACGGTAAATTGCCGGACCGGTCTTACATTGCGGGTTGCTCCAATGGTGGCCGACACGCTTTGGTAGCGGCATCGCGCTATGCAGAACAGTTTGACGGTTATTTGGCTGGCGCGCCAGGCTACCGTTTACCCAACGCCGCTTTGGCTCAGCTGTGGGGATCTGCGCAGTGGAACAGCTTGGCACCCGCTGGCCCGACGGTGAACCACCCTTTCAATCCCAATTTGAAATTCCCGGACATCGGTGCGGGCTTCACCGCCGATGACCGACAAATATTGGCCCGAGCCGTTTTGGCCAAATGTGACGCACTGGATGGTGCGGCCGACGGCATGGTTCAAGATGTCTCGGCTTGTCAAAAAGCTTTTGACGTGCAAAGCGATGTCGCCAGTTGCACCGCAGGGCGAGACGGCAAATGCCTGAGCACCGTGCAAAAAAATGTCATTGCGCAAGTCTTCAAAGGTGGCCAAACCACCAAAGGAGAGCCTTACTACAGCGCATTTCCTTATGACACGGGTGTATCAGGTAACAACTGGGCCACTTGGAAATTTGTTTTCTCACAGGCCTTGGACCCTGGCGCTTTGAGCCATGTGTTCACCAGCCCCAAGCGGGACGTCAAAGCGTTCGATACCGATTACGACAACTTGTTTGCCGGTATTTTTGCCAAGCCACCGGGCTACAGCGAAAGCGCCGACGAGACCATCACACCGTTGAACCATGCGCAACCCATCAACATGATGAAGGTACAACAACGCGGCGCAAAAATCATGCTTTACCATGGGGTGAGTGACCCGGTTTTCTCAGAAACCGACACCCGCGCCTGGGTCGATCGAGTCGCCAAACAGGTGCCCAACAGCGCCAACTTTGTTCGCCACTTTCCCATTCCCGGCATGAACCATTGCAGCGGTGGCCCCGCGACTGACCAGTTTGACGCGCTCACGCCCTTGGTGGCTTGGGTTGAACAGGGCATTGCCCCTGACAGCATCACCGCACACGTGCGCGGGGCGGGCAATGCGGGCGGTGTGAATACCGAATTGCCTGCCACTTGGAGCGCACAACGCTCACGCCCCTTGTGCCCTTACCCCAAGGTAGCCAAGCACATGGGCGCCAGCTCGCTTGAGAATGCCGCACATTTTTCTTGCCAATAAATCGGCCATTTGACCCTTGCATTTTGCTTCTCGATTGACCATGAGCGACTACCAACCCCGCACCGACGACATGCAGTTTGTGTTGTCCCGCGTCTTGAACGCCCCAGCCCAACTGCAAGCCCTGCCCGCCTTTGCCGAGGTGGACGCTGCGCTGATGCTGCAAGTGCTGGAGGAAGCGGGCAAATTTGTGGGCGAAGTGATCGCTCCGCTCAACCGCGGCGGGGACGAAATCGGCGCGCAGTGGGCGGGCGGTGCGGTCACCATGCCGACGGGTTTCAAGGATGCTTACCAGTCCTTTTGGCAATCAGGCTGGCCTGCGCTGGCCGCCAGCGCCGAAGACGGCGGCCAAGGCCTGCCCACCGTGCTCGAAGCCATGCTCTACGAAATGCTGTCAGCAGCCAACCACAGTTGGACCATGGCCCCCGGCCTGCTGCACGGCGCTTACGAGTGCATCAAGCACCACGCCAGCGACGAGCTGAAATCGCACTATTTAGAAAAAGTGGCCACGGGCGAATGGCTGGCCACCATGTGCCTGACGGAACCGCATGCGGGCTCTGACCTGGGCCAGGTACGCACCAAGGCGACCCCTTTGCCCGATGGCCAGTATGCCGTCAGCGGCACCAAGATTTTCATCTCGGGTGGCGAGCACGACCTCACCGACAACATCGTGCACCTGGTGCTGGCCCGTCTGCCCGACGCGCCGCCCGGACCCAAAGGCCTGTCGCTTTTCCTGGTCCCCAAGTTTTACCCCGACGGCTCACGCAGCCGTGTGCACTGCGACCGCATCGAAGAAAAAATGGGCCTGCACGGCAGCCCCACTTGCGTGATGCGCTTTGACGAAGCGGTGTGTGCCATCGTGGGCGAGCCAGGCAAGGGCCTGAACGCGATGTTTGTGATGATGAACGCCGCCCGATTGCATGTGGCCTTGCAAGGCATTGGCCTGCTCGATGCCGCCTGGCAAAAAGCCGATGCGTATTCGCAAGAGCGCCGCCAAATGCGCGCACCTGGCAAAGGCAAATCAGCCGGCGAATCGGATTTGATTGGCGAACACCCCGCCATGCGACGCATTTTGGATACGCAACGCGCCTGGGTTGATGCAGGTCGCGTGCTGGCCTACCGAACGGCGCTCGAACTCGACCTGATCAAGCACAGCCCCAACGCCGACACACAAGCCTCAGCCCAACGTTGGTGCGCGCTGGTCACGCCGGTCATGAAATCGGTGTTCACCCACCAAGCCTTCCATGGCGGCAGCGACTGCCTGCAGGTCTTTGGCGGCCACGGCTATGTGCGTGAATGGGGCATTGAGCAAATCGTGCGCGACGCTCGCGTGGCCATGATCTACGAAGGCACCAATGAAATTCAGGCCATTGACCTCTTGGTGCGCAAAGTACTGGCCGATGGCGGCAACAGCCTGAACGCGCTGCTGGACACCATCGCCTTGGATCTGCCCAAAGCGGCCAAAGCCAGCACCGCGGCGCAAGCCCGCATTCAGACCCTGCGCGCCGTGACCCAGCAAATCGTCAAAGCCAGCGTGCAAGATGCGGCTTTGGCTCACCGTGTGGCCGATGACTATTTGCGCGCCGTGGCGTTGGTGCTGATGGACTGGGCCTGGCTGCGCATCGAAGCGGGCGTGGACGATAACACGGTGACCGCCCAAGCGCGATGGATCAATCCCGCCAAAGCCTTGCGCAGCTGGGTGCTGCCCGAATTTCAGATGCGCACCTTCATCATTGTGCAGCAGTGCACCATGGCGGCATGAAGCAAGCCCTCGTCTCCCCCGCCAAGAAAGCACGTGCCCCGAAAGTCGACCTCGCGACGGGCTCGGCCATCGACCAGGTGGACACCACTTACCTGCAGACCCTGATGGGCTACAACGCCCGCCGGGCAGCGCTGAGCATCATCGAGCTGTTTCTGGAACGGCTGGCCCCTTATGGTTTGAAGCCGGTGGATTTTTCGGTCATGTCCACCATCTGCCACAACCCGGGTGTGACCTCACGGCAGTTGTGCACCACGCTCAACCTGTTACCCCCCAATTTGGTGGGCCTGATTCAGTCGCTGGAATCTCGCGGCCTGATCGAGCGCAAACCCCACCCGCACGACGGCCGCGCCGTGGGCCTGCACGCCACCCCCAAGGGACAGGCCTTGATGGTGCAAGCCGAGCAAACAGCCACCGAGCTGGAACTGGAAAAAACCGCCAAGCTCACGCCAACGCAGCGCAAAACGCTGCTGGCCTTGCTGCAAAAAATTTACCTCTGACCGCGCTCGGCCAAAAAGATGTCAATGCGGCGGTTGCGGGCCCGGCCCGATTCTGTGGCGTTGTCGGCAATCGGCTCGCGCGAACCGCGACCATCAATGCTGATGCGGCTGCTGTTGACACCCCTAGACACCAGATAGTCTCGCGCGCTTTGGGCGCGATTGACCGACAGGGGGTTGTTGATGGCATCGCTGCCGGTGCTGTCGGTGTGCCCCACGATGCGCACTTCCATGCTCGTTTGTTGGCTCAGACCTTGCGCAAACTGGTCCAGGATGGGGCGCAGATTCGGTTTGATGACGGCGCGCCCCGTGTCAAAAGAAATGTCGTTCGGGATGCTCAGCTTGAGCTGGTTGTCAGGGGTTTGCGTGACCACCGTGCCGGTGCCGGCCGTGGCTTGCTCCATGGCGCGTTTTTTGTCTTCCATGTTCTTGGACCAGACGTAACCCCCCAAAGCCCCCAAGCCCGCGCCGATGGCGGTGGACTTGCTGTCGCGCCCCAGAATTTGGCCGGCCACGGCGCCAATCACCGCGCCTGTGCCCGCGCCCTTTTGCTGGGGAGTGATGCCGTTGGAGGCGCAACCCGCCAGAAAAACGCTCGCGGCGACAGCGGCCAATGCCAAGCGGGTCAAAGGGGTGTTGGAGATGATCATGTGGATTCCTGTCAATGAAAACAAAGTCACCCCGAATTTACCGCTTCAGAACCTTGCCGACCGTCCTACACCCCACAGTCATTGCAAGTATTTGTACAAAACGGCCTTTCAATACCCTGTTGTCCATGCCGTGCGGGGAGAACCCATGCCACCTCATTCTCTCCACCAAGGTGACAGCACCACAGCTTGGCATCTGTCACGATCGTTTTTTTGCATCTGATCCGAGGCCGCCATGCTGAACACACTTTTGCCCCAAAACGCTCACCAAGCTTTGCTGATCGGCCGCTTGTGGGTGCCGGACTTCGGCGCAGTGGTTTGCGCCGTCACGCCCGATGATGTGTTCGATCTGTCGCAGCTCGCTGCCACCAGCAGCCAATTGCTGGAGCTGCCTGAGGTGGCCCATCAGGTGCGGGCTTTTGTGCTCAGCGGAAAAGCTCCGCGACTGGCCAGCACCCTCGAGGCTTTGGCCAACAGTGACGAAACCTGCCGCCAGCCAGGCCAAGCATGGTTCATGGCCCCGTGCGATTTGCAAGCCGTCAAGGCCGCTGGCGTCACCTTCGTGGCCAGCATGCTCGAACGGGTGATCGAAGAGCAAGCCCGTGGCGACGCCAGTCGGGCCGAAGCCGTGCGCCAGGCGGTGGTGGCGGTCATTGGTGATAACTTGCGCAGCGTGGTACCCGGCTCAGCCGAATCGACTCGGCTCAAGGACGTGCTGCTGGCCCAAGGCATGTGGTCGCAATACCTGGAAGTCGGCATTGGTCCGGACGCTGAAATCTTCACCAAGGCCCAACCCATGAGCTCGGTCGGCTCAGGGGCCTGGGTGGGCATTCACCCGGGCAGTCAATGGAACAACCCCGAACCCGAAATCGTGCTGGCCGCCAACTCCCGTGGCGAAGTGGTCGGTGCCAGCTTGGGCAACGACGTGAACCTGCGCGATTTCGAAGGCCGCAGCGCCTTGCTGCTGGGCAAAGCCAAAGACAACAATGCCAGTTGCGCCATAGGCCCCTTTATCCGGTTGTTTGACGACCACTTCGGCATCGACGACGTGCGCCAGTGCGAGCTGAGCCTCAAAGTGGAAGGCCCCGAAGGCTTTGTCATGCAAGGCAGCAGCGCCCTCAGCCAAATCAGCCGCGACCCGCTTGATCTGGTGGGCCAGGCCATGGGCAAGTACCACCAGTACCCGGACGGCATGATGCTGTTTTTGGGCACCATGTTCGCCCCCACGCAAGACCGGCACGGCCCCGGCCAAGGCTTCACCCATGTCGTGGGCGATGTGGTCAGTATTTCTACCCCACTGTTGGGCACCTTGGTCAACCAGGTCAGCACCTCGGACCATGCGCCCGCCTGGACCTATGGCGTAGGGGCCCTGATGCGCGATCTGGCCAAACGCCAACGGGCCAACTGAGGGTTGGCGGGGCTGGCATAATTTTGGGTTTTCCACAATCCGGCGACCCATCCGCGGCACCGGATATTTTCTGACAGGATGCACCCATGAACACCACCCCCTCCGGCCTGCAATACGAAGACACCGTCTTGGGCGAAGGCGATGTCGCCTCCCCAGGTCAAGACGTCACCGTGCACTACACCGGCTGGCTCTACAAGGACGGTGAACAAGGTGCCAAATTCGATTCCAGCCGCGACCGCCGGGACCCCTTTGTGTTCGGCCTGGGTGCAGGCATGGTCATCAAGGGCTGGGACGAAGGCGTGGCCGGTATGAAGGTCGGCGGGCAGCGCACCCTGATCATCCCGGCCGAGCTGGGCTATGGCGCACGCGGCGCTGGCGGCGTGATCCCGCCCAATGCCACCTTGAAGTTCGACGTGGAGTTGCTGGCCCTCGATTGAGCACCCTTCGAAACGGCTGCACCCCAAGCCGCCATTGGGCCGGTTGTTCCGACCTACCCGCCTTTGGGCGGGTTTTTCTTGCGCCATTCTTGCGCCATTTTCGGGGCCATTGAGCCCGATAGCCCCCTTGAAGCCTCAAACAACGCCCCTATTTGCAAGGGGTACCTATTTTTTGCGGACATTGCTCATGTCAGAAGCCACACAAAACCAAGACCCTAAGCCCCTCAGTGACGAAGAATTGGCTGCAGCCGCTGCCCTGACTTCCACCGACCCGCTGGCCGATGCCCAGGCCGAACTGGCCAACCTCAAGGCCCAAAACGCCGATCTGGCCGACCAATACCTGCGCGCCCAGGCCGATGTGCAAAATGCCCGCCGCCGCGCCGACGACGAAATCGCGAAGGCCCGCAAATTTGCCGTGGAGGGTTTCGCCGACAGCCTGCTGCCTGTTCTCGACAGCCTGGAAGCCGGTTTGGCCCTTCCCAACGCCACGCTGGAGCAAATTCGCGAAGGGTCACAAGCCACGCTGCGTCAGCTCAAAAGTGCGCTGGAACGCAACAAAGTCGTCGAAATCGCTCCCCCTGCAGGCACCAAATTCGATCCGCACCACCACCAAGCCATCAGCGTGGCGCCTGCCGAGCAGGAGCCCAACACCGTGGTCAGCGTGCTGCAAAAGGGTTACTTGATCGCCGACCGCGTGCTGCGTCCGGCCTTGGTCACGGTCACTGCGCCCAAATAAACCCAAGCGTTTCAACGCACAGTGTCACCCCGGACTTGAACCGGGGTCCATGACTTCCAGAAGATGGGTGCCGGATTTAGACCAGCATGACAAGCAATAAAACCTTTTTTGGCGTGTGGGGACTTGAAAAGTAAAGAACCCCGCCCCAAGTGCCAAGCATCAACACTTTCACTCAATTTCGGAGCATCAAAATGGGAAGAATCATCGGTATTGACTTGGGCACCACCAATTCGTGCGTGGCCATCATGGAAGGCAACACGACCAAAGTGATCGAGAACGCCGAAGGCGCTCGCACCACCCCGTCCATCATTGCTTACCAAGAAGACGGCGAAATTTTGGTCGGTGCGTCCGCCAAGCGCCAAGCGGTCACCAACCCGCGCAACACGCTGTACGCGGTCAAGCGCCTGATCGGCCGCAAGTTCGCCGAAAAAGAAGTCCAAAAAGACATCGACCTGATGCCTTACACCATTGCCAAAGCCGACAACGGCGACGCTTGGGTGGAAGTGCGCGGCAACAAGTTGGCCCCGCCACAAATCAGCGCTGAAATCCTGCGCAAGATGAAGAAGACCGCCGAAGACTACCTCGGCGAAGAAGTGACCGAGGCCGTCATCACGGTGCCCGCTTACTTCAACGACGCCCAGCGTCAAGCCACCAAAGACGCTGGCCGCATTGCCGGTTTGGACGTCAAGCGGATCATCAACGAGCCCACCGCTGCAGCCTTGGCCTTTGGCCTGGACAAGCAAGAAAAAGGGGACCGCAAGATCGCCGTGTATGACTTGGGCGGCGGCACATTTGACGTGTCCATCATCGAAATCGCCGACGTGGACGGCGAAAAGCAGTTCGAAGTGTTGTCAACCAACGGTGACACCTTCTTGGGCGGCGAAGACTTTGACCAGCGCATCATCGACCACATCATCACCGAATTCAAGAAAGAGTCCGGCGTGGATTTGGCCAAAGACGTGTTGGCCCTGCAGCGCTTGAAAGAAGCCGCTGAAAAGGCCAAGATCGAGCTGTCCAGTTCGTCGGCCACCGACGTGAACCTGCCGTACATCACAGCCGACGCCACCGGCCCAAAGCACCTGAACATCAAACTGACACGCGCCAAGCTGGAGCAACTGGTGGAGGAGCTGATCGAGCGCACCATCGCCCCTTGCCGCACCGCCATCAAAGATGCTGGCGTGTCGGTGGGTGAGATCGACGACATCATCTTGGTCGGCGGCATGTCGCGCATGCCCAAGGTGCAAGAGAAGGTCAAAGAGTTCTTCGGCAAAGAGCCCCGCAAGGACGTGAACCCCGACGAAGCCGTGGCCGTGGGCGCTGCGATCCAAGGCCAGGTCTTGTCGGGTGACCGCACCGATGTGCTGCTGCTCGACGTGACACCTTTGTCGCTGGGCATCGAGACCATGGGCGGTGTGATGACCAAAATGATCACCAAGAACACCACCATCCCGACCAAGTTTGCACAGACCTTCTCGACCGCAGAAGACAACCAGCCGGCCGTGACGATCAAGGTGTTTCAGGGTGAGCGTGAAATCGCCAGCGGCAACAAGGCCTTGGGTGAGTTCAACCTCGAGGGCATTCCACCCGCATCGCGCGGCACGCCCCAGATCGAAGTGTCTTTTGACATCGACGCGAACGGCATCTTGCATGTGGGCGCCAAAGACAAAGGCACCGGCAAAGAAAACAAAATCACCATCAAGGCCAACTCTGGTTTGTCTGAAGCTGAAATCCAGCAAATGGTGAAAGACGCCGAGCTGAACGCGGTGGAAGACAAGAAAAAGCTCGAACTCGTGCAAGCCCGTAACGCGGGGGAAGCTGCTGTGCACAGCGTGAAGAAAAGCCTGACCGAGCATGGCGATAAAATCGAAGCTTCCGAAAAAGAAGCCATCGAAGCCGCCACCAAGACCCTGGAAGATGTTTTGAAGGGCGAGGACAAAGACGCCATCGAAACCAAAACCGAAGCCCTGATGACGGCCAGCCAGAAGCTGGGCGAAAAGGTCTACGCCGAGATGCAAGCGCAGCAAGCTGCTGCGGGTGCTGGTGCTGCCGGTGCGCCCGATGCCAAGCCTCAAGACGACAATGTGGTGGACGCGGAAGTCAAGGAAGTCAAAAAGGGCTAAAGCCCCGCCCTCTGCGGCCTGTCCGCAGCCCCGCCGCGCAAGCTGATTCAGACGCCTGAATCGCCTTCGCGGCGTTCTTGTTCTAACGGTTGGATTTGCCCCATGGCGACAAAAAGAGATTTTTACGAAGTGCTGGGCGTTGCCAAAAACGCCTCGGACGAAGACATCAAAAAGGCTTATCGCAAGCTGGCGATGAAGTACCACCCTGACCGCAACCAGGGGGAAGACGCCAAGGCCAAAGAAGCCGAGGCCAAATTCAAAGAGGGCAAAGAGGCCTACGAGATGCTGTCGGACGCGCAAAAACGTGCGGCCTACGACCAGCACGGACATGCCGGCGTCGACCCGAACATGCGTGGCGGGGCCGAAGGCTTTGGCGGTTTTGGTGACGCCTTTGGCGACATCTTCGGCGACATCTTTGGTGGCCAAGCGCGGGGAGGACGTGGTGGTGGTCGTCAAGTCTTCCGAGGCGGGGACTTGAGCTATGCGATGGAGATCACCCTGGAAGAAGCGGCCAACGGCAAGGACTCGCAACTGCGCATTCCGAGCTGGGACGAGTGCGACACCTGCAACGGCACCGGGGCCAAACCCGGCACCAGCGCCAAGACTTGCTCGACTTGCCAAGGCCAAGGCCAAGTGCAAATGCGCCAGGGCTTTTTCAGTGTGCAGCAAACCTGCCCGCATTGCCGCGGCACCGGCAAGATCATCCCCGAACCTTGCGTCACCTGCCAAGGCCAAGGCAAGGTCAAGAAACAAAAAACCCTGGAAGTCAAAATTCCGGCCGGCATCGATGACGGGATGCGCATCCGAAGTGCGGGCAATGGTGAGCCCGGCACCAATGGTGGCCCCCCAGGCGATTTGTTCATTGAGATCCGCCTGAAGAAACATTCGATCTTTGAGCGCGATGGCGACGACCTGCACTGCGCGGTGCCGATCAGTTTCACCAAGGCGGGTCTGGGCGGGGAAATTGAGGTGCCCACGCTGGGCGGCAAAGCGGCCATCGACATCCCCGAAGGCACCCAGACCGGCAAGCAGTTCCGCTTGCGGGGTAAAGGCATCAAGGGTGTGCGCGGCAGCTACCCGGGCGACCTGTATTGCCACATCACCGTGGAGACCCCGGTCAAGCTCACCGAGCACCAGAAAAAACTGCTCAAGGAGTTTGAGGAGTCGCTCTCCAAAGGCGGCGGCAAACACCAGCCCAGCGGCGAAACCTGGACCGATAAGTTGAAGGGCTTCTTCGGGGCTTGAGTCTGAGTTGCCCCTCGCTTGGCAGTGCGAGAGGGGTTGCGGCGGGTGACGGTTTTTAGTATCAGCCATGAGGAACCCTTCGCAGCCCCAGAGAAGGTGCGTGAGGGGCTGCGGTGGGTGACGATTTTGCGTACCCGCCATGAGGAACCCGCCGCAGCCCCTCACGCACTTGGGGCTGGACTCTCTGGCCGACTTCTTAGTTGACCCAAGTCAAACAGACCGCCCTTCATTCGCGTGAACATGGGCGCATGAGCGCCACCATCACCTTCCTCGGCGGAGCCGATACCGTCACCGGCTCCAAGTACCTGATCGAGCACCACCAAAAGCGGCTGCTGGTCGATTGCGGGCTGTTTCAGGGGTACAAACAACTGCGTTTGCGCAACTGGAGCCCCCTGCCCGCCAACCCGGCGCACATCGATGCGGTGGTGCTGACCCACGCGCACCTGGACCACAGCGGGTATTTGCCTTTGCTGGTGAAAAACGGTTATCGGGGTCGGGTGCATGCCACCTCGGCCACCTGCGATCTGGCCAGCATTTTGCTGCCCGACAGCGGGCACATCCAGGAAGAAGACGCTTTTTTTGCCAACCGCCATGGCTTTTCCAAACACGCACCGGCCCTGCCGCTGTACACCAAGCAAGAGGCTATCCACTGCCTCAAACAATTGCACGCCGAGCACCAGGGCCTGTGGTTCGAGCCCATCCGTGGCTGGAAGGCCCGCTTTCAGCCCGCGGGGCACATTCTGGGCGCGGCCAGTTTGCTGCTGGATGTGGGTGGGCGGCGCATTCTGTTTTCTGGCGATCTGGGCCGCCCCGACGACCCACTGATGAACCCGCCCGAGCCGCCCCCTCAGGCCGACACGGTGCTGATCGAATCGACCTATGGCGACCGCCAGCACCCCAAGGAAAAGCTGTTCGAGGAACTCGGGCCGCTCCTGAAAAAGCTGGCCGCACGCGGCGGCGTGGCGGTGGTGCCGGTCTTTGCTGTGGGACGGGCCCAAGCTGTGCTGCACACCATTGCGCAGCTCAAGGCCGCAGGCGAAATACCCAAAGGTTTGCCGATTTTTCTGGACAGTCCGATGGCGATCCACACCACGGCCTTGTTTGAGCGCCACCCTGGCGAGCACCGCCTGAATGTCCAAGAAGTGCGCAACATGGACCATGTGGCCACCATGTTGGAAACACCGGAACAGTCCAAATCACTTTTGCACCGGCACGGCCCCATGGTGATTTTGGCAGCCAGCGGCATGGCCACAGGAGGACGCGTCTTGCACCATTTGGCGCAATACGCGGGGGACCACCGCAACATGATCATCCTGACGGGTTATCAGGCTCCAGGCACACGCGGGGCGGCCTTGGCCAGTGGGCGCAGCACCATTCGCATCCATGCACAAGATGTGGCGGTCAGGGCCGAAGTGGCACAAATCGAGTCGGCCTCAGCCCATGCCGACGCCAACCAACTGCTGAGTTGGCTGCACAAAATGCCCAGCGCACCCGGGCAGGTGTATGTGGTGCACGGTGAGCGCGAGGCGTCCGACATGCTGCGCCAGCGCATCGAGCATGAGATCAAATGGCGCGCACTGGTGCCCGAGCAGGGCTCGGTCTGGCCCCTTTGAGATGGCTCAGAGAAAACGGTCCAGCAGTTTGCGCGAATGTTTGTCCATGGCCGCCAGATCGCGAATCATGTACTGCACGCCATTGGCGTCGTTGATCAGCAGCACGGTGCCGGTCAGGCGGCGGATGTCTTCCTCGCCTTTGAGCATGAATTGCGTGGTGCCCCGGTCGGTCTGCACCGTCCAGGTGCTGGGCGTGAGCAGGCTGCTCACGGTGTCCAGACGCAGGATTTGTGGCAAAAATTCACGCTCGTCCACGGCCTCTCGCAACGTCGCCTGCAAGGCAGGTGTCAACGCCAACAAGTTGGGTACCCACTGCAGCTCATGGCCATCGGCGTCCATCAAGGCCACACCTTGGTCCGGGGCCGAGACAGGGTAGGCGCGCAGCGCCGTCACGGGGCTGTGCCGCGTGCCATCGGCCAAGACCAGCACCCAACGGCCAAAAGCATCACGTTGCAAATCAAACGGGTTCATGCGCTCACCTTCTTGTCCTCGTCGCTGCCGCCCAGCACCGCCACCGCTTCGGCCTGGCGCTGCTGCGCTTCGTACAGGCGCCAGTAAGCACCTTGGACCTCCATGAGCGCGTCATGTGTGCCCTCTTCAACCACCACCCCTTTGTCCATGACCACCAAACGGTCGGCCTTGCGCAAAGTGGACAAACGGTGCGCGATGGCAATCGTCGTGCGCCCACGCACCAGATTGTCCAGCGCTTTTTGAATCTCTTTTTCGGTCTCGGTGTCCACCGCCGAGGTCGCTTCGTCCAGAATCAAAATGCGCGGGTTGATGAGCAATGCCCGAGCAATTGAAATGCGTTGACGCTCCCCTCCCGACAGGCCCTGCCCGCGCTCGCCGACCAGCGAATCGTAGCCCTGGGGCATGCGCAAAATGAACTCGTGGGCATGCGCGGCACGGGCTGCAGCCACGATCTCTTCACGTGTGGCGTCTGGTTTGCCGTAAGCGATGTTGTCGGCGATGGTGCCGAAGAACAAAAACGGCTCTTGCAGCACCAAACCAATTTGACGACGGTAATCGGCCACCTTGAGCTGGCGGATGTCGGTGCCATCCAGTTCGATGGCCCCATCGCTCAGGTCATAAAAGCGGCAGATCAAATTGACCAGCGTGCTTTTGCCCGAGCCACTGTGGCCCACCAGACCGATCATCTGGCCGGGCTGGATGTCGAGGTTGAGCTGACGGATCACGGCCCGGTTGCCATAGCGAAAGCCCGCATCACGCAGCGTGATGTGGCCTTGGACATGGGCCGGCAAAGCCACGGGATGGAGCGGCTCGGGCACGCTGGAGACATGGTCCAGAATGTCAAAAATCCGCTTGGCCCCCGCTGCAGCTTTTTGGGTGTTCGAGACGATGCGGCTCATGGCATCGAGGCGGCTGTAAAAGCGCCCGATGTAGGCCAAAAACGCGGTCAGCACACCGACGGTGATCTGGTCGTCCGACACCAGCCAGATGCCAAAGCCCCAGACCACCAGCAAGCCGATTTCGGTCATCAACGTCACTGTGGGCGAGAACAGCGACCAGACGCGGTTGAGCCGATCGTTGACCTGCAGGTTGTGCGCGTTGGCGTCCTTGAAGCGCTGGGCCTCTCGGTCTTCCTGCGCAAAGGCTTTCACCACCCGGATGCCTGGGATGGTGTCGGTCAGCACATTGGTCACCTCGGCCCAAACGCGGTCGATTTTTTCAAAGCCAGTGCGCAGTCTTTCGCGCACCACATGGATCAACCAACCAATGAAGGGCAGCGGCAACAAGGTCACCAGCGCCAATGTGGGGTTGATGTAAAACAAGATGACGGCCGTCATCAAAATCATCAGCACATCGGTGGCAAAGTCCAGCAGGTGCAGGGAGAGGAACACGTTGATGCGGTCGGTTTCGCTGCCAATGCGCGCGATCAAATCACCGGTGCGCCGGCCGCCGAAATACTCCAGCGAGAGCTTGAGCAAATGCTCATAGGTGGTGGTACGCAAATCCGAGCCAATGCGCTCGGACACCAGCGCGAGGATGTAAGTTTTGGCCCAACCCAAGCCCCAGGCCAGCAAACCCGAAGCGAGCAAACCCAGCAAGTACAGAGACACCAGGCCCGGGTCGATGTTGGCTCCATTTTGGTAAGGAATCAGCACCTCGTCCATCAAGGGCATGGTCAGGTAGGGCGGCACCAAGGTGGCGGCGGTCGAGGCCAGGGTCAGCAAAAAGCCAATCAGCAAAGAGCGTTTGTAAGGCTGGGCAAAGCGCCAAAGCTTGAGCAGGGTCCAGGTCGACGGCGGGTTCAGGTCTTCGCGGCTGCAGACAGGGCACTCGTCATCTTCCTCGGACAAGCTGGCCTGACACACCGGACACACCGACACATGGGACGACTGCAAAGGCCTGCCTTGGAGGTCGGCGGGCACACCGTCCGGGCTTTGGGCGCGGTGGCTTTGCTGCGCCTCAAACTGCGCCATCCAGCGAAACACGGCGTCTTGCAGGCCCAGGGTGAAGCGCCAGACAGCCAGGCGGCCTTGCGCATCACTCAACTCCAACTGCCCGACTCCGGCGTGGTCCGTCAGGCGCAATCGCTGTCCTTCGGCCAAGGACCAGCTTTGCCAATTTTTTTCACTCAAGTGGGCCGTGAGGATACGCCGATCGGTCAAAATCAAGGCGATTTTGTGGAACTTCAGCACCGCGTTCAGGTCAACCAAAACCCAGGCTGTCGCGTTTTCATCGGGTTGCAGCCTCGATTGCACTTCTGCTTGCCACTCGTCCGGCACGACCGAACGCCAAGATGCAGAAGAAAGTACTGAAGACATGAAGGCTGAACCCCAAAGAACCCGTCGAGCCCCGGTGGCGCGACGAAAAAACACACTTCGACCCCGGTTGACACCGCCTGCCCAAGCCATGCCCCTGTTGAACCTCGAGCTTTCCGCCCAAACGCTGGACATCCCCGCGATCGAGCGCCGATTCTATCGCTGCCCCCCCCAAGCATGAGCGCACACCCCACACCCCACCACATTCAGTTCCTGCGCATGACCCCGCTGCGCGGTCCCAACATCTGGACTTACCGTCCTGTCCTCGAAGCCCTGATCGACATCGGCAACTTGGAAGACTGCCCCTCCAACACCCTGCCCGGCTTCGCCAAACGTCTGACGGCCTGGCTGCCCGGGCTGGTCGAGCACCGCTGCAGTGTGGGTGAGCGTGGTGGCTTTCTGAAGCGGCTGGAAGAAGGCACATGGCCTGGCCACATCCTGGAGCATGTGGCGCTGGAGTTGCAAAGCCGTGCCGGCATGCAAACCGGTTTTGGCAAAGCCCGCGAAGCTGGCCCCCGGGGTGTTTACAAGGTCGTCATCCGCACCCGACATGAAGCCGTGAGCCGTCAGGCCCTGCTCAGTGCACGCGATTTGATTCTGGCAGCCATCTCAGACCAGACTTTTGATGTCCCTGCACACATCGCACAACTGACCCAAATGGTGGACAGCCTGTGCATTGGCCCGAGTACCGCCAGCATCATCGATGCAGCCGCCGACCGGGGCATCCCGAGCATTCGCTTGAACGATGGCAACCTCGTGCAGCTGGGCTATGGCCAGCGCCAGCGCCGCATCTGGACCGCTGAGACCGACCGCACCAGCGCCATTGCCGAAGGCATCTCCAAAGACAAGGACCTGACCAAGCAGCTGCTGAGCATGTGCGGTGTGCCCGTGCCCGAAGGCCAGATCGTCGACAGCCCGCAAGCGGCCTGGACTGCAGCCCAGGACATAGGCTTGCCGGTCTGCGTCAAGCCCACCGATGGCAACCATGCCCGGGGGGTCTCGCTGGAACTGTCGTGTCAGGAAGACATCGAAGCGGCCTACGGCATCGCCCTGGCCGAAGGCAGCGAGGTCATCGTCGAGCGTTTCATTTTGGGTGAAGAGCACCGCCTGCTGGTGGTGGGTGACCAAGTGGTGGCGGTCAACAAAGGCGAAACCGCCAGCGTGGTGGGCGATGGCGTGCACACCGTGGCACAACTCATCGAACTGCAAATCAACTCCGACCCTCGCCGGGGCGAAGAAGAAGATTTCCCCCTGGACACCATCCGCCTGGAAGACCACACCACCTCGGTGCTGGAGCTCAAGCGCCAGGGCCTGAGTGCCGAGAGCGTGCCCGAGACTGGCCGCAGCGTCCTCATCATGCGCACTGGCAACATGTCGATGGACGTGACCGACCTGGTGCACCCCGATGTGGCCGCGCAAGCGGTGCTGGCCGCGCGTGTGGTGGGCCTGGACATTGCAGGGGTTGACCTGGTGGCGCAAGACATCGCCAGGCCCTTGGGGCCGCAAGGCGGCGCGGTGGTCGAGGTGAACGCAGGCCCGGGCCTGCTGATGCACCTCAAACCCGCCACAGGCCAGCCCCGCCCGGTGGGCCAGGCCATTGCCAACCACCTGTTCAAGCCCGAAGACAACGGCCGCATTCCGGTCGTGGGCCTGATGGGCGATGGCGACACCACCCAAACTGCACAATTGCTGGCGTGGTTGCTGCATCTGTTGGGTCTGCACACCGGACTGTCGTGCGCCAAAGGCTTGTTCTTGAACCAACGCCAACTGCCCACCCAGGACGGCATGGATTGGGCCCAAGCGCAGCGTTTGCTGATCAACCGGGGCGTTCAAGCGGCCGTGTTTGAAAGCGATGCCCGGCACCTGCTGGCCCAAGGCCTGCCCTATGACCGTTGCCAGATTGGCATCGTCACCCGCATGCCCCGCGCCACCGGCCTGGACGACCTGTACCCCGGTGGTGATGAAAAAATGCCCAGCTACATCCGCACCCAAATCGATGTGGTGCTGCCCGAGGGCACCGCGGTGCTCAATGCTGCCGACCCCGAAGTGGCCGCACTGGCCGATCACTGCGACGGCAGCGTGCTGCTCTATGCCGACGATGAGCACAACGCTCTCCTGCAAACGCACCGCAGCGCGGGTCACCGCGTGGGGTTTTGGCGTGAAGGCCAGCTGGTGCTGGCCCAAGGCCCCAAAGAGCACCTTGTGTTGTCGATCCAGCGCCCCGCCGTGGCACGGCTTTTGAAAACGGGCAGCCTGAACACCAGTGACATGCTGGTGGCCGCCTGCGCGGCCTGGGCGATGGACATTGGCACCGATCTGATCCGAGCCGGGATCAAGAGTTATGGCAACTTGCCCACGGCTTGAAACATCGCCTCTCGCCACCCTTCTCCCCCCCTGGAAACACCCTTCATGCAAGTTTCTCGTATTCGCGCTTTGCGTGGCCCCAATCTGTGGAGCCGACACACCGCCATCGAAGCCATCGTCACCTGCAATCCAGAAGACAGCGGCCTGTCGGCGCAGCACCCGGTCGAGCAGCAGCTGCGACGCATCTTTCCCGCGGTCGGCCCGTTTGATGGGCAGCGCCCGGGCGAGGCCGTCACGCTGGCCCATGCGTTGGAAAAAGTCACCCTGAGTCTGCAGGTGCACGCAGGCTGCCCGGTGTCGTTCAGCCGCACCATGCCCACCGAAGATCCCGGCGTGTTTCAGGTGGTGGTGCAATACACCGAAGAAGTGGTGGGGCGTTTGGCGCTGAGCCTGGCCGAGCAACTGTGTCAGGCTGCCGCAGCGGGTGCCGGCTTCGACCTGGAAGGCGCCATCGCGCAATTGCACGAACACGACGAAGACGTTCGCCTGGGGCCTTCGACCGGGTCCATCGTGGACGCCGCCATGGCACGCGGCATCCCGATCCGTCGTCTCACCGATGGCAGCATGGTGCAGTTTGGCTGGGGCGCCAAGCAGCGGCGCATTCAGGCCGCCGAAACCGACACCACCAGCGCCATTGCCGAATCGATTGCGCAGGACAAGGACCTGACCAAAAGCCTGCTGCACGCGGCAGGCGTGCCCGTGCCCATGGGGCGCCCAGCCAAGAGCCTGGACGAAGCCTGGGCCATTGCCCATGAAATCGGTCTGCCGGTCGTGGTCAAACCCCAAGACGGCAACCAGGGCAAAGGGGTCTCGGTCAACATCACCGCGCGACACGCTTTTGACAATGCCTATGCCACCGCGGTGCGGTATGGCACCGTGCTGGTGGAAAAGTTTTTGCCCGGCCACGATTACCGCTTGCTGGTGGTGGGCGACAAACTGGTGGCCGCCGCAAGGCGCGAGCCGCCGCTGGTCGTGGGCGATGGCAAGCACACCGTGCGCCAATTGGTCGACCAAGTCAATGCCGACCCACGCCGGGGTGTGGGCCACGCAACCTCTTTGACCAAAATCCGTTTTGACGACATCGCGATTGGCCGCCTGCATGCGCAAGACCTGGAGCCCGAGTCGGTGCCCGCCAAGGGCCGTCGCGTGATTTTGCGCAACAACGCCAACCTGTCCACCGGCGGCACTGCCACCGACGTGACCGACGAGGTGCACCCCGAGGTCAGAGCTCGCGTGATCGCTGCGGCACAAATGGTGGGCGTGGACATCTGCGGCGTGGACGTGGTCTGCGAATCGCTCTCGCGCCCGCTCGAAGAACAAAACGGTGGCATCGTCGAACTCAACGCCGCACCGGGCCTGCGCATGCACATCAGCCCCTCTTTTGGCAAAGGCCGGGACGTGGGCAATGCCGTCATCGACCTGATGTTCCCGGGCGGTGACCATGGCCGCATTCCGGTGATTGCCGTGACCGGCACCAACGGAAAAACCACCACCGTGCGCTTGACCGCCCATCTGCTCAAGGCCCAAGGCCTGCGCGTGGGCATGACCAACACCGACGGGGTCTACGTCAATGGCCGCCAGACCGACTCAGGCGACTGCAGCGGCCCGCGCAGCGCCCGCAACGTGTTGATGCACCCCGATGTGGACGCTGCCGTATTCGAGACCGCCCGGGGCGGACTGCTGCGCGAGGGCCTGGCCTTTGACCGCTGCCAAGTGGCCGTGGTCACCAACCTGGGCGCAGGCGACCATCTGGGCCTGAACTACATCACCACGCTGGAAGACCTGTCGGTGCTCAAGCGGGTGATTGTGCTCAACGTGGACCCCAAGGGCATGGCCGTGCTCAACGCCAATGACCCGGCCGTGGTGGCCATGGCCCGGCACTGCCCAGGCGATGTGACCTTTTTTGCACTCGACGCCAACCACCCCGTGCTGGCCACGCACCGCGCCCAGGGCAAGCGCGTGGTCTATGTGGAAGACGGCGCCATCGTGGCGCAAAAAGGCAAGCAGGTGTTCCGCATCCCCCTCAGCCAAGTGCCGCTCACACGCCAAGGCCAGATCGGTTTTCAGACCGAGAACGTGTTGGCGGCGGTGGGCGCGGCTTGGGCCGTCGATGTGCACTGGGATGCGATTGCGCAAGGCCTGGCCACATTCATCAGCGACATCCAGGGCGTCCCCGGTCGCTTCAACCTGTTTGACTACCAAGGCGCGACGCTCATCGCCGATTACGGACACAACCCGGACGCCATCCAGGCGTTGGTCCAAGCGGTGGAGAACATGCCCGCCAACAAGCGCGTGGTGGTGATCAGCGGTGCAGGTGACCGGCGCGACCAGGACATCCGTGACCAAACCCAGATTCTGGGCAGAGCTTTTGACGAAGTGCTGCTTTATCAAGACGCTTGCCAACGCGGGCGCGAAGACGGCGAGGTGATCGGCTTGCTGCGCGAAGGCTTGCAAGGCGCGTTGCGGACCACCCATGTGCAAGACATTCAGGGTGAATTCAACGCCATCGACACCGCCCTGTCACGCCTGTCACCGGGCGACCTGTGCCTGATTTTGATCGACCAGGTCGAAGAAGCGCTGGCCTACATCACTGAGAAGGTCGAGGCCAGCAAACGGGCCGATTGACCCGGACGGGGACTCAAGCCACCGGATTCATGAACAAGGCCAGTGCCACACTGGCCTTGAACGCCCCCACCCAAAGCCACCAGCGCCACACCGTCGGTGGCTCCCGTTCCACCCACCGACTCAGCAGGCCACCCAGCAGCAGCGACAGCAGCAGGCAGGCCAAGACGCCCAGCACATTGGCCCACAGCGCATCAGGCCAATGCACTGTGACAAAGGCACTGACGGCCAGGCTCACACCAAAGTGGATGAGGAACACGGAATAGGACACGCCAGACAGCCATTCCAGAGCCGAGCGCCAGCGAGAAGCCCCCAACGCGCGGCCCCACAACCAGACCTCAGGCACCGCCATCAACAGGGCCGCCACGCCCCATGCCAGCGCGATCCGAGACCGCGGCTCCAGCCACCAGGCCACACCGCCCACGAGCACCATCAACGCACCCACCATCCAGCTGCGAAGCTGGCCCTCAGAGCCGCCCGAGCGGATGAACCGACGGGCCTCCCAAGCGAGCAAGCCCAGACCATAAGAGCCCCAAAAATACACGCCCCAATCGTCCAGATCGGTGTCGAGATTCCACCACCACAAAGAGGCGCAGACCAGCCCCAACCAAAGCACCCAGCGCCTGGCATCTGCCCCGTCCAGTTGGGGATTCGCTGTCTGCGCACGGGGCCACGCTTTCACCGCCACCAGGCTGAGCAATGTCATCGCGTACAACTGCAAGTCAATCGCCACATACCAAATGCCTGCCGACAAGGCCTCCAAGTTCAGAACATGCTGCAGCAGCGCCATGTGGGCCAACGCCTGCCCCCAATCGGGCGTTGCCGACAAGCTGGCATGCGCAAAGCCAGGCCTCACCCATTCGCTGACCAGCACGGTGAAGCTCAGTGCAGCCAACAAGGGAATGGCCAGGCGCATATAGCGCTGCCAGGTCATCTTCAGGGCCTCGGACAGCGTCGGTGACTCGTACCGCGTCAAACTGCCGGCCGTGAGAAAACCCGCACACACCAAGAAGAACTGCACCGCCAGTCGCCCATGGTCATAAAGCCAATCCACCACACCGGGCCAGGCCGTGGCCACCACATCCGACATGGGCCCGTAAAACGCCAAGTGGTGCAACACGATCAACAAACAACCTGCGGCCTTGAACGCATCGATCAAAAAAGAACGCCCCGAAGGGCGCTGCGAAGTGTTGGACAAGGCGGCTCAGGCCGACGCCATCACAGGGCCAAACGGTTGCGGGCCGCTTGGTATTGCGCCTTGAGCTGGGCCACCAAACCGGCGGTGCTTTGCACGGCCTGGACCGCGCCAATGCCCTGGCCGCAGCCCCAGATGTCTTTCCAGGCTTTTTTGGCGTCACCGCCAAAGTTCATCTTGCTGGGGTCGGACTCGGGCAAGTTCTCAGGGTCCAAGCCCGCTGCGCGGATGGACGGGGCCAGGTAATTGCCATGCACGCCCGTGAACAGATTGCTCAAGACGATGTCATCCGAGTTGCAGTCCACAATGGCTTGTTTGTAGTCATCGGTAGCACGCGCTTCCGTGGTGGCGATGAAGGCCGAGCCGATGTAGGCAAAATCCGCGCCCATGGCTTGCGCCGCCAAAATCGCGTCGCCCGTGGCAATGGATCCAGACAAGGCCACCGGGCCGTCGAACCACTGGCGAATTTCCTGGATCAAGGCAAACGGGCTTTTCACACCCGCATGGCCTCCGGCACCGGCGGCCACGGCGATCAGGCCGTCTGCACCCTTTTCAATCGCTTTGTGCGCGTGCTTGTTGTTGATGATGTCGTGCAGCACCACACCGCCGTAGCTGTGGGCGGCCTCGTTGATTTCTTCACGCGCGCCGAGCGAGGTGATGATGATCGGCACCTTGTATTTCACACACATGGCCATGTCGTGCTCCAAGCGGTCGTTGCTCTTGTGCACGATCTGGTTGATGGCGAATGGGGCAGCGGGCTTGTCGGGGTTGGCGGCGTTGTAGGCGGCCAGGGTCTCGGTGATCTCGATCAGCCACTCTTCGAGCTGCGCGGCAGGACGGGCATTCAAAGCGGGCATGGAGCCCACGATGCCGGCCTTGCACTGCTCGATCACCAACTTGGGGTTGCTGATGATGAACAAGGGCGATGCGATGGCGGGGAACGGCAAGTTCGACAGAACGGGGGGCAATTTAGACATGGGGTCTCCTCAGAATTATTGTCGGAATCAATTTCAGAAAGCGTCGAGCGCCATCGCCGTCACGCTGCCTGCGCCTTCAACGATGCTATCGCGCACGCCAGGAGCTTTGGACAAGATGTGGTCGGCGTAAAAGCGGGCGGTGGTGACTTTGGCGGCCATGAAGGCCGCGTCTTGGGCTTGCGCCTCGGGTGTGAGGGCCACCAGCAAGGCGCGGCCCATTTGCCAGCCTGCCATCAGGTTGCCCGCCAGCATGAGGTAAGGCACGCTGCCTGCAAACACGTCGTTGGGGTGGGCCTTGGTGTTGCCCGCCACAAACTCGACCACGTCCACAAAAGCTTCGCGGGCGGCTTTGAGGCGCTTGGCCACAACTTGGGCATCTGCGTTGCCAGAAGCCGCGAGTTCGCTTTCTGTTTGCGCCACTTGTGCGGCCAAAGCCTTGGCAGTCTGACCCCCGTCACGCGCGGTCTTGCGGCCCACCAAGTCGTTGGCCTGAATGGCGGTGGTGCCTTCGTAAATCGTCAAAATTTTGGCGTCGCGGTAGTACTGCGCCGCACCCGTTTCTTCGATGAAGCCCATGCCACCATGCACTTGCACGCCCAGGCTGGTGACTTCCAGGCTCATCTCGGTGCTGTAGCCCTTGACCAGCGGCACCATGAATTCATAGAACGCCAGGTTTTGTTGGCGCACCTCGGCATCGGGATGGTGGTGCGACGCGTCGTAAGCGGCGGCCGCGGTGGAGGCCATGGCGCGGCAGCCTTCGGTGTAGGCGCGCATGGTCATCAGCATGCGGCGCACATCGGGGTGGTGAATGATGGGGCCAGCTGCGGGCAAGCTGCCGTCCACCGGGCGGCTTTGCACGCGGTCACGCGCGTACTGCACGGCACGCTGGTATGAGCGCTCGGCAATCGCGATGCCCTGCACACCCACGGCGTAGCGGGCAGCGTTCATCATGATGAACATGTATTCGAGGCCACGGTTTTCTTGGCCGACCAGGAAGCCTACGCCACCACCGTGGTCTCCAAACTGCAGCACCGCTGTGGGGCTGGCCTTGATGCCCAACTTGTGCTCAATGCTCACGCAATGCACATCGTTGCGCGCGCCCAAAGAGCCATCGCCCTTGACAAGAAACTTGGGCACCACAAAAAGGCTGATGCCTTTGACGCCTTCCGGCGCGCCCACCACGCGGGCCAACACCAGGTGCACGATGTTCTCGGCCATGTCGTGCTCACCGTAGGTGATGTAGATCTTGGTCCCGTAAATTTTGTAAGTACCGTCGGGCTGCGGCTCAGCGCGGGTGCGCACAGCGGCCAAGTCTGAACCGGCTTGCGGCTCGGTCAGGTTCATGGTGCCGGTCCACTGGCCGGAGATCAACTTTTCCAAGTAGGTGGCTTTGAGTTCATCCGAACCTGCCGTCAGCAGCGCTTCAATCGCGCCGTCGGTGAGCAAGGGGCACAGTGCAAAGGCCATGTTGGCCGAGTTGAGCATTTCACCGCAGGCCGCGCCAATGGTTTTGGGCAGGCCCTGGCCACCAAAGTCGGCCGGGTGCTGAAGGCCTTGCCAGCCGCCTTCTGCGTATTGCTGGTAAGCCTCTTTGAAGCCGGGCGTGGTGGTCACGCCGCTGCCGTTGTGGAAGGACGGGTTTTTATCGCCCTCCCAGTTCAGGGGCGAGATCACATCCTGGTTGAGCTTGGCGCACTCTTCAAGCACCGCTTGGGCGGTTTCCAAACCCGCGTCTTCAAAGCCGGGAATCTGCGCGATCTGGTCGATGCGGGCCAGATGCTCGATGTTGAAAAGCATGTCCTTCAAGGGGGCGATGTAGCTCATGAAATTCTCCGGAATGTCTGTGCAGGGGTACAAAAAAGGCACCGCGAACGATGCCTTTTGCAGTGTGCTGATGGATCAAAGCGCCTGAGTCAACTCAGGCACAGCCGCAAACAAATCGGCTTCCAGACCAAAGTCGGCCACACTGAAAATCGGGGCTTCGGGGTCCTTGTTGATCGCCACGATCACCTTGGAATCTTTCATGCCCGCCAAGTGCTGGATCGCACCCGAGATGCCGCAAGCGACATACAACTGGGGCGCCACGATCTTGCCGGTCTGGCCCACTTGCAGGTCGTTGGCAGCGTACCCTGCGTCCACCGCGGCGCGGCTGGCGCCAATGGCTGCGCCCAGCTTGTCGGCCAGCGGTGTCATCACTTCGTTGAACTTCTCGGCGCTGCCCAATGCCCGGCCACCGGAGACGATGATCTTGGCGGCGGTCAACTCGGGGCGGTCGTTCTTGGCGATCTCGCTGCGCGTGAAGCTGCTCTTGCCGCTGTCGGCTTGGGCTGCTGCGCTTTCCACTGGGGCGCTGCCACCCGTGGCGGCAGCAGCGTCAAAGCCGGTGGTGCGCACGGTGATGACCTTGGTCGCGTCGGTGCTTTGCACGGTGGCCATGGCGTTGCCAGCGTAGATCGGGCGCTCAAAGGTGTCGGCCGAGATGACTTGCGTCACATCGCTGATTTGGCCCACATCCAATTTGGCGGCCACGCGGGGGGCCACGTTTTTACCTGCGGCGGTGGCAGGGAACAAAATGTGGCTGTAGTTCCCCGCAATGGCCAGCACCTGGGCTGCGACATTTTCGGCCAGGCTGTGCGCCAGGGCCTCGCTGTCCGCATGAATGACTTTGGCAACGCCCGCGATTTGGGCCGCAGCGGCGGCAGCGGCAGCGGCGTTGTGGCCAGCCACCAGCACATGCACGTCACCACCGCACGCGGCGGCGGCCGTGACGGTGTTGAGCGTTGCGCCCTTGATCGAGGCGTTGTCGTGTTCGGCAATAACGAGTGCGGTCATGGTCAGATTACCTTTGCGACGTTTTTCAATTTATCAACCAGGGTGGCCACATCGGGCACCTTGATGCCGGCGCTGCGCTTGGCGGGCTCGGTCACTTTCAGAGTCTTGATGCGAGGGGCCACATCGACGCCCAGGTCTTCCGGCTTGAAGTGGTCGAGCTGCTTTTTCTTGGCCTTCATGATGTTCGGCAGCGTCACATAACGCGGCTCGTTCAGGCGCAGGTCGGTGGTGATCACGGCGGGCAGGCTGATGCTCAGCACTTCCAGGCCACCGTCGATCTCGCGTGTGACTTGGGCTTTGCCATCCACGATTTCGACCTTGGAAGCGAATGTGGCTTGGGGCAAATCGGCCAACGCCGCCAGCATCTGGCCGGTCTGGTTGCAGTCGTCGTCGATGGCTTGCTTGCCCAAGATGATCAGGCCGGGTTGCTCTTTGTCGACCAAGGCCTTGAGCAGCTTGGCCACGGCCAAGGGCTGCAGGTCCATGTCAGCGGGAGTCTCGACCAGAATGCCGCGATCGGCGCCGATGGCCATCGCGGTGCGCAGGGTTTCCTGGCACTGGGCCACACCGCAAGACACAGCGATAACTTCGGTCGCGAACCCTTTTTCTTTCAGGCGCACGGCTTCTTCAACGGCGATTTCGTCAAAGGGGTTCATGCTCATCTTGACGTTGGCAATGTCCACACCCGAGCCATCGGACTTGACGCGGACCTTGACGTTGTAGTCCACCACCCGCTTGACGGGAACCAGAATTTTCATGAAAGCTTCTCCATTGATATCAAAACCCAAGCACCTTGAAATGCCGTGATGTCGTTGACGTTACGTCAACGTCAATTGTGCATCAAAACCGTTAAACAGGTACCGCACACCCGCCAAAAAAGCACGACCGTTCGTATTTTAGAACGAAATTTCAAATCACACTTGAAAAATCAATTCACTGGGTCCGGACCGCTGTGGGTCACCGCCCCCAGTCGGGCTGCCGAGACCAGCTTGGCATATTTTTCAAGAACACCCGACAGCCGTGGTCTTGGCCGGACCGCAGCAGCCTGTGCACGCACAGCCAAAACCTCCGGACTCAACAGCACATCGAGCGTGCCCGCATGG
This sequence comes from uncultured Burkholderiales bacterium, assembly GCA_903932865.1. Classification (GTDB taxonomy): domain Bacteria; phylum Pseudomonadota; class Gammaproteobacteria; order Burkholderiales; family Burkholderiaceae_C; genus Limnohabitans_A. Next base: position 24,763 of record CAIZHQ010000014.1, on the reverse strand, counting down.
GCATCAAGCCGGATGCGGTCCCCGTCTTCAAGCCAGGCGATCGGTCCATTGTCCGCTGCTTCTGGGCCGATATAGCCGACCATCATGCCCCGGGTCGCGCCGGAGAAACGACCATCGGTCAACAAGGCCACTTTTTCGCCCATGCCCTGCCCGTAGACCAGCGCCGTCACGCCCAACATCTCCCGCATGCCCGGGCCCCCTTTGGGGCCTTCGTTGCGAATGACCAGCACATCCCCGGCCGCATAGGCTTGTTGCGTGACCGCCTCGAAGCACGCCTCTTCGTTCTCAAAGACGCGCGCCGGGCCTTCAAACACCAAAGACTTCAAGCCCGCCACTTTGATCAAAGCGCCTTCGGGTGCCAGATTGCCTTTGAGCACCACCACACCGCCCGTGGGGCTAATGGCCTGCGCCACCTGCCGAACCACTTGCCCGTCCGGCAAAGGGACATCGGCCAATTCCTCGGTCAATGTGTGTCCTGACAAGGTCAGGGCATCGCCATGCAAATGTCCCCCTTCAAGCAAAGACTTCAACACCGAGCGGACTCCGCCTACGCGGTGCAGATCCACCGCCAAAAAACGCCCCCCGGGTTGCAGATCGGCAATCAAGGGGGTTCGGGCAAACACGGCCGCCACATCATCCAAAGTGAAAGAAATACCGACTTCGTGTGCGATGGCCGGCAAATGAAGGCCCGCGTTGGTCGACCCCCCCGTGGCGGCCACAGCAGCGCAAGCGTTTTCAAGGGATTGGCGGGTGATCAGGTCGCGCGGCAAGGGGCCGCCCTCCCGAATGATCTCGGTGATGCGCCGCCCGGCAGCACGCGCTAGAGCCAGTCGCTCGCTGTACACCGCAGGCATCATGGCCGAACCAGGCAATGCCAGCCCCAGGGTTTCGGCGACCATGGCCATGGTGTTGGCCGTGAACTGGCCGGGACATGAACCCACCGTGGGCGAGCAAGCGCGCTCAAGTTCGTGCAGGTCTTGCTCGCTCATCTGACCCGCCAGCACCGAGCCCACGCCTTCATAGGCCGTGAGAATGGTCACATCTTTGCCGCGCCATTGTCCAGGCAACATGGCGCCACCGTACACAAACACACTGGGGCAATTGAGCCTGGCCATGGCCATCATCACGCCAGGCAGGGTTTTGTCACAACCGGCAAAACCCAGCAAACCGTCGTAAGCATGGGCCATGATCACCGCTTCGATGGAGTCGGCGATGATCTCCCGCGACACCAAGCTCATGCGCATGCCCGCGTGGTTCATGGACACGCCGTCCGAGACGGAAATGGTGGTGAACGGCACTGAAATGCCCTGCCCTGCCGCCACACCCAGGCGTGCTGCTTCGGCCTGCGGCCCCAAGGACATCGAGCAAGGTGTGTTCTCGCCATGCTGGCTGACAATGCCCACCATGGGCTTGCCAAAGTCTTCATCCGACATGCCCACAGCGCGCAAAAAGGCCCGATGGGGCGTGCGGTCCATGCCCTCAACGATGCGCGCAGAGGTGAGTTTTTCAGGGGGTGTGAAAGCGCGTTTGGGTGTGGTCATGGCTGTTGTTTAGGTAAGGGTTGTAGGTGCTCAAGGGCTCAAGATGGGCTGCGCCAACTGGCGCACAAATGCAGTCAAATCGTGCTTGAAAGTCTGGCGTTCGTCCGTCAGCGCCAGCTGCTGGGCCAGCGCAAAAGACACGTCAAACGGCCATGCGCCAAACTGGGCCTCAATCTCGGGCTGGGGGGCAAACTGAACACGTTGCGGTGCTTGCGGATCAATTTGGGCCATCGCCTGGAGCACCTCGTGCACGGTCACAGGCCAGGCCGGCGCATTCAGGGCGCAGGTTCCGGCTGGGCCCATGACACGGGACCAACTGGCATGGTCCAAGCCCAGCAAGCGCATGAGGTGCGCCAGCGCAGCAGGCAAACTCAAAAGCCAAAGTCGGGCATCAGGTGACACAGGGCAGACATAGTCTCGCCCCGACAAGGGCTCGCGAATCAGGTCGCTGTTGAACCCCGACAAAGCCCCATTTGGCAAGACGGGGCGCAGCACCACGCCGGACAAGCGCACGGCGCGGCCATCCAGGTCGCCACGGCGATTCATGTCGTCCAGCATCAACTCCAGCATGCGCTTGTGGGTGCCATAACTGAGGCTGGGCCGCTGGAGGGTGTGGTCATCGATCCGAGGCGGCAGGGGCGTGCCGTAGACCGCAATCGAGCTGGTCATGAGCCAGCGCACCCAAGGACCGCCTTGCCTGTACTGAGCACGGCACCGCGCCAATAAATCGAGGCAAGCATGCAAGTTGATGCGCTCCCCCAGCGCCACGTCTTGCTCAGTGCGCCCACTCATCAAACCGGCCAGGTGCACCACCGCATGTACCGGTTGCTCAAGCAGGGCATCACACACCCGAGGATCTGACAAATCACCGACCACCCAACGCGTGTTGGCTTCAGACCGCAAGCCCTCAGCAGCCTGGGTATCGGTCAACACCCACTGCCAAGACCTTGGGGCGCTCACTGCCAAAGCCTGGACCAAGGCTTGACCCACATAACCGGCAGCGCCCGTGACCACAACACGGGCGTTTGACGGCAGATCGAATGGATGGCTCATGCTTTCACTGAAATTTAGGTCACTGGTCAACGCCAAACCCGGGTAAACCATGACTGTTTTGGCAGTTTTGACAACAACCAATCAATATACTTTGCTTTTCTTCACCTGCCTGGTTTCAGGTCCTCACCATTTTGACGGAGACTCCCCATGAGAAAAGTTTTCAAACACCTTGCTTTGACAGGCGCCATGGCCCTGGCCATGGGTTTCAACACGGCCAGCGCCCAAACCGTGCTGACCATGTCCAGCTGGGTGGGTCCCACCCACCCCCTGACGCGTGATGTGTTGGGTGGTTGGGCCGCGGCCGTGGAAAAAGCCACGAATGGTCGCGTCAAAATGCAAATGTTGGCCAAGCACCCCGTGGCACCTCAAGGTACTTTTGACGGCGTGCGCGATGGCGTGATGGACGTGTCCTATGTGACCGCCAGCTACACCCCTGCTCGCCACCCCCTGCCTTTGCTGGCCGAGCTGCCGGGCTCCGGTGGCACCGCTGAAATCAACTCAGTGGCCTTCAGCCGCATCCATTGGAAACACCTGCACAAAGCGGGTGAATACAAAGGCGTGAAACTTTTGGGCGTCTTCACCCACGGTCCTGGCCAAATGTTTTTGGTCAAAAAACCCGTCAACTCTATTGCGGACATCTCGGGCATGAAAATCCGCAGCGGCGGTGGCATCTCGGAGGCTTCTGCCAAAGCCCTGGGCGCCTCCCCACTGGTCAAACCCGCCCCTGAATCCTATGAAATTTTGGCCTCAGGCGTGGCCGACGGGACGTTTTTCCCAGCCGAATCCATCCGCTCCTTCAACCTGGACAAAGTGGTCAAACACGCCACGATTTTCCCTGGCGGTTTTTATTCTTCGGCCTTTGGCTTTTTCATGAACGAAGAGAAGTGGAACAAGCTGTCCAAGCAGGACCAGGACGCCATCAATTCCGTCTCGGGTGAAGCCCTGGCCCGTCTGGCTGGTCAAGCCTGGGACGCTGCAGACAAAGGTGGCATGGAAGCCTTGCGCGCCGCGGGTGTGAACATCCAGCAAGCCAGCCCTGCCTTCATTGCCGAAGTGCGCGCCCGCACAGAGCCCCTGGCCAACAACTGGATCCAGGCTGCCAATGCCAAAGGGCTGGAGGGTGCCAAAGTCTTGGCCGAGTTCCGTGAAGAGCTCAAGCGCGTGGCCGACGGCAAATAAGTTCGGCATCGGATGACTGACCCCCGCAACGTTCTGACCCACTGCGCACTGATTCTTGCGGACGAAAAGCATGAATCAGGGCTGGCGGGGCAAATCACCGCCCGAGGGCCCGTCTCCAACACCTATTGGACGCTGCCTCTGGGTTTGTCATTTGACGAAGCCACCCCTGCATCGTGGCTTTTGATTGACGATCAAATGCGTTTGATCGAAGGGGAAGGTGCCCACGGCATCCGCGAGCCCAACCCTGCCACACGCTTTCATTTGTGGGTGTATCGAAGCCGTCCAGATGTGAATGCCATTGTTCACACCCACCCCCCTGCGGCCTCTGCACTGGCCGCGGCCGAATGCCCCTTGGTGGTGGCGCACATGGACGCCACCCCTTTGTTTGAGGACATGGTCTACTTGCCTGAATGGCCTGGCTTGCCCACGGCCGACAAAGAGGGGGAAATCATCGCCACCGCACTGGGCCCGTACCATGCCATGCTGCTGGCCCACCATGGCCTGTTGACGGCCGGGCGCAGCATCCAAGAAGCCGCTTTTCTGGCCGTCTTCATGGAGCGCATGGCTCAGCTGCAAATCAATGCGTCAACGCTCGGGGGGGTTCGTCCCATCGATCCAGAAGAGGCGCGTCGCGCCAGAGATTTTTTGCGCACCGACCGCATCATGAACATCACATTTGACGCGTGGACGCGTCGCGCCAACCGCCTGAGACAAGGACACAAGGGATGACATTCGCTCTACTTTTACAGAGGACCCTGGGTTACTTTGCCGCAGCCGTGCTTTTTTTGATGATGATCATCACTGCGGTCGACGTGGTCGGTCGATATTTCTTCAACAAACCACTGGCAGGCGGCTTTGAAATCACGGAGATTGGACTGGCGTTGCTCATTTACTGCGCTTTGCCCCTGGTCAGTGCCCGGCGCGAGCACATCGTCATCGACACCTTTGATGTCTTCATGAGCCAAGGGGTGAAAACATTTCTCAACCGACTGGCCGATGTCATCTGTTTTGTGGCCCTGGCAGGCGTGGGCTATATCCTTTTCAAGCGGGCCATTCGCGTTGCAGAATACGGTGACACGACCAACGTCCTGCTGTTGCCACTGGCCCCCGTGGTTTACACCATGAGCGGCATGATTGTGGTCGCTGGCCTGATGCACCTGGTGCTCATTTTTATACCGCACGTCGAACAAGCTGCCCTTGACAGCAAAGAAGTGACCCCATGACAGAAGCAAGTATCGGCCTGTTGGCCATGTTGATCCTGGCCTTTGCCCGGGTACCTTTGGCGATTGCCATGGGCCTGGTGGGCTTTGCTGGCTTGTGGTGGATGAGGGGGCTCAACCCCGCATTGGCTTCTGTCACCTCCACGGTGTATGAAGCTGGTTTTGAATACACACTCTCGGTCGTGCCTTTGTTCATCTTGATGGGCAACTTCGTGACACGCGCAGGCATGTCCCGCGAGCTTTACCGGGCAGCTTATACCCTGGTCGGACATTTTCGGGGAGGACTTGGCATGGCCACGGTGATGGCCTGCGCCGGATTTGGCAGCGTGTGCGGCTCATCCATTGCGACAGCCGCCACCATGACCAAAGTGGCCTACCCCTCCATGAAAGACCATGGCTATTCGGGCCAGCTGGCAGCCGGTGCCATTGCGGCCGGGGGCACTTTGGGAATTTTGATTCCCCCTTCCACCATCTTGGTCATCTATGGCCTGGTCACCGAAACCAGCATCGGCAAACTGTTTGCGGCAGGCATGTTGCCCGGCTTGTTGGCAGTCTTCATGATGTGCCTGACCATCTCATTCATCACTTGGCGTGACCCCGCCTCAGGCCCAGCAGCCGAACGCTCGAGCTGGGCCGAACGCTTTGATGCCATGAAAGATGTGTGGGCTGTGGCTGTTTTGTTTGTGATCGTGATGGGTGGCATTTACGGCGGTGTCTTCACCACCACAGAAGGCGCCGGCATCGGCGCTTTCGGGGCTTTCATCATTGCCCTGTTGCGCAGATCGCTGAACGTTTCTGTCACCCTGGACATCTTGGTCGAAAGTGCACGCACAACGGGCATGCTGTTCATGATTCTGGTGGGCGCATTGGTGTTTGCCAATTTCGTGAACTTCACCACACTGCCTTCCGATCTGAAAAGCCTGGTCTCCACACACAACATCAGCCCAGTGGCGGTGATGATCGCCATTTGTGCCATCTACATCGTTTTGGGAGCCGCGATGGAAGAGTTGTCCATGGTGTTGTTGACGCTACCGGTGTTTTTCCCCTTGGTCGTCAGTCTGGGCTTTGACCCCGTCTGGTTTGGCATTGTGATTGTTTTGGTGGTGATGATTGGCCTGATCAGCCCGCCCGTGGGCATGAACATGTTCGTGGTGCGAAACATGCTGCCCGAGCTGAGCACAGCCACGATCTTCAAAGGCGTCATGCCCTTTGTCTACACCTTGGTCGCGGTACTCGCGTTGCTGGTGGCCTTCCCGCAAATTGCCCTGTTCCTGCCCCAAGCACTCAAACTCTAAAACCCAGGCCGCTGCCACGAAAGCGCACCGATGAAACTGGCTTTTTGCGGACTGGGCTTGATGGGCGAGCCCATGGTCAAACGCCTCTTGGCGGCGGGCCATGCGGTCAATGTCTGGAACCGAACCCGTGCCAAAGCACAAGCCTTGATCGAATTGGGTGCGCAGTGGTGCGACACCCCAGCCCAAGCGGCCAGCGATGTGGATGGCGTTTTAATGTGCCTGTTGAACTCAGCCGCCGTAGAACACGTGGTGTTCGGGCCTGAAGGCATCGTCCATGCCCGCCATTTGCGATGGCTGGTGGACCACTCCAGTGTCCCCCCTGAACAGACCCGCGCTTGGAGCCAGCGCCTGCACCTGGCTTGCCAAGGTGACTGGCTCGATGCCCCCGTGTCCGGCGGCGTGATGGGCGTGCAAACGGGCACACTGGCCGTGATGGTGGGCGGTCCCGTCAGCTCCTTGGAGAGCGCTAGCCAAGCCATGTGCGCTTATGCCAGCAACATCACCCGCATGGGCGACAGCGGTGCGGGCCAAGCCACCAAGCTTTGCAACCAGACCATTGTGGCGAGCACGGTGGCCGCCATTGCAGAAGCCGTGGGTCTGGCGCACCGCAATGGCATCGACTTGAATCAACTGGCCAAAGCCCTGCAAGGCGGCTGGGCCGACTCCAAACCCCTGCAAGTTTTTGTGCCCCGCATGGTCACGCCCAGCCAACCATCGATTGGGGCTTTGTCCACCATGCTCAAAGATGTGGACACCGTGATGCAGGTGGCACAAAGCAGCGGCGCCCCCATGCCGGTCATGGCCACCGTGCAGCAGCAACTGCGCGCAGCCCAAGCTGCCGGCTTGGGCGAAGCAGAACTGTCGGCCTTGATCTGCCTGGTCTGGCCAGAACAACGCTCGGCGTTCTGACCCGCGTGCGCCTTGTCAAGCCTCGCCCGGCTTGGCGGTACCCACCATGTGCATCACCCGCTGAGGAAACGGAATTTCGATGCCATGCTCCTGCAGCGTTTTGAGGATCGCCAGATGGATGTCTGACTTGAGGTTCAAAGGCCCGGTGTCGGAGTCGTCAAACCAATAGTTCACAGTGAACTCCAGCCCATTGACGCCATAGGCCGACAAAGCCACCGAGGGCGCCGGTTCGGCCAACACTTGGGGGTGTGCCTGACAGGCCTGCAGCAGCCAAGCCATCACATCGTCCACGGGGGCGGTGTAAGCCACCGTCACAGTGGTCGACTGTGCGATCTTGGAATCGGACAGAGACAAATTTTCCACCCGCTGGGTGATCAGCATTTCATTGGGCACAATCGACTCGCGCCCATTTGGAGAACGGATGACGGTGTAGCGCACCTTGATGTCGATGATGCGGCCTTCAAAACCATCCACCTTGACGTTATCCCCAATGCGCATGCTGCGCTCAGCCAGGATCACAAAACCGCTGACGTAGTTGGAGGCCAGCTTTTGCAAGCCAAAACCAATGCCCACACCCACCGCACCGCCCAACACCGACAAAGCGGTCAGGTCAATGCCCACCGACGACAGCGCCAGCAGCAAGCCCACAAACATGAGCAAGGCCCGAACCGTGTTGCTGATGACCTTGCGCAAAGACAAATCACTGCCTGTGGCCGATTTGAGCAAGCGAGCCTCCAAGGCGGCAGAAATCCAAAGGGTCACGATCAAAACCAAGCCTGCTGTCAATGCCCCTTCCAGCAAAGTGCGCACAGACAACATAGAGCCGCCCACCTTCCAGCGAATCTGATCCAACTCATCCAGGATCAAAGGCAACACACCCGTGACCCACAACACCACAGCCAACCAAGCGATCCAGGAAATCGTGCGCTCCAACACCCGCACAAATGGCGCTTCGTCAAATGCCACCTGCAAAACTTTGACCCCCAAGCGGATCAACGCCAGCGAGATGCACACCGGCAACAAGATGCCGAACATCGGGACCGGCTGGTCGTCGGTCATCAAGGTACGCGCCACAAAGGTCAAGCCCAATAGAAACGTTGGAAACAGAACCCCGTCAAGCAGGCGCTTGCCCAGCAAAACCGACAAGTCCTGTTCTGCAAATATTTTGCGAATGCCCCACACGATGCCCCAAGAACACAGCACGCAAACCGCAAACGCCATCAGCACTTGAAGCGACTCGGCACGGGCCAAGGCACCCAGCCATGCCAAGGGATCGGCAATGTTCAACGATTTCATGCCCGCCATGAAGGTGCCCTTTTGTCGATGAAAGCCTGCACGCCCTCTTGCGCCACGTCGTGCACCATATTGCAAGCCATGGTCTGGCCCGCCAACTGGTAAGCCGCCTCGATGCCCATCTCGCGTTGTTGGTAGAACAAGGCCTTGCCTATGCGCACAGCCTCGCGCGGTTTGGCCAAAATGGTGCTCACCAAGTCATCCACCTGCGCGTCCAATTCAGCGGCCCCGCAGACCCGGTTCACCAGCCCCCGGCGGCACGCCTCGTCGGCGGAGATGAAGCCCCCCGTGAGCAGCATTTCCATCGCTTGCTTGGCGTGCATGTTGCGCACCAGCGGCACGCTGGGCGTAGCGCAAAACAAACCCACATCGATGCCATTCACGCCAAAAGTGGCGCTGTCAGCGGTCACCGCCAGATCGCACTGGGCCACCAGCTGGCAACCCGCCGCCGTCGCCAAGCCTTGCACGCGGGCGATCACGGGCACCGGCAACTTTTGAATCGCCAGCATCATGCGGCTGCATTGGGCAAAGAGTTTTTGGTAGTAAGCCAGCTCGGGCTGCGCCCGCATTTCCTTGAGGTTGTGCCCAGCGCAAAAAGCCTTGCCCGCCGCGCCCAGCACCACCAAGCGGGCCTGCTCGTCTTGCGCGATCGCGTTCAGGGCTTGCTGCAAGGCCTCCAGCATGGCCTCGCTCAAGGTGTTGTAGCTGGCGGGGCTGTTGAGGGTCAGCCGGTGCACACCACGCGCATCGCGCTCGTGCAGCAGCAGGTCGGTCGGTGGGGCGGCGGTGGAATCAGTCATGCCCCGATTGTGCCCAAACCCAACACTCACACATCAGCCAGCACGCGCAAATGCGCCTCGACACTGCGCCCCAGTGCACTCAGGTTGTAGCCGCCTTCCAGGCAACTGACGATGCGGCCTTGGGCATGGCGCTGTGCCACGTCCTTGATGCGCTGGGTGAGCCAAGCGTAGTCCTGCTCCACCAACCCCATCTGGCCCAAGTCGTCCTCCCGGTGGGCATCAAAACCCGCGCTGATGAAGATCAGCTCGGGCCGATGCGCTTCCAATCGCGGCATCCACATCATGTCCACCAACTCCCGAATGTCCATGCCCCGAGTGTAGGCGGGCACAGGCAAGTTGACTAAATTGGTGGCTTGAGATGTCGAACCACCTTCCGGATAAAACGGGTGCTGAAAAAAACTCACCATCAAGATGCGCTCGTCGCCCGCCACGATGTCCTCGGTGCCGTTGCCGTGGTGCACGTCAAAGTCCACAATCGCCACCCTCTTGAGGCCATGGCGCTCCAGGGCATATTTGGCGGCGATGGCCACGTTGTTGAAGAAGCAAAAACCCATGGCCTTGTCGCGGCAAGCGTGGTGACCCGGCGGGCGCACGGCGCAAAAAGCGTTCTCCAGCTCTCCGGCCAGCACGGCATCGGTGGCATCCAGGGCAGCACCCGCCGCGACCAAAGCCGCATCCCAGGTGTGGACGTTGATCATCGTGTCAGGGTCCAGACTGATGTGCTGGGGCCCGCCGGCCGCCATGTCTTCGCGCAGGGCATCATCCAAACCCCGCAAAGCCGCCACATGCATGCGGCCGTGGGCCAGTTCGATGTCGGCCAAAGAGGCTGGGGTGGCCTCACGCCTTTGCAAAGCCATGTCCACGCCACTGATCAGCAAGCGGTCTTCGATGGCCCCCAAGCGTTCTGGGCACTCCGGGTGACCCGAGCCCATTTCATGCTGCCAACAAGCTGGATGGGTGAAATATCCTGTCGCGCCCATGTATGTGTCTTCCCGATTCATCACAGCCAACAAGGCTCTTGTTTTTGAAGAATTGATCTGCTTTGTTTGATGGGTTCAGCTTAGCACGGGCGCGCGGAAGCGGCGTTTAAACTCACGGTGATGAAAGCGTTCATAACCTGCTCCCAACTGATCCAGCACAAAGCTTGTCCAAGATGGATGCCCACAGGCCTGGCCCTGCTGGTGGGCGCATTGATGGCCCTTGCACCCATCACCGCACTGCCCGCCCAAGAAAACCCCAAACGGCAAACAGCCAGCAGCCCCCAGCCCGCCAAAGTCAAGCCGCAGAAACGCCGTCCAAGCAATGCGGCCAAAGCCGCACCCTCTGGCAAAAAATCAGCCGTCATGGGCATCCCCCTCGAAAGCTCTGCCCAAACCCAAGCATGGGCACAGGACGCGGCCCAGCGCTTGCTGCTGGACCCCACCTGGCTCCTAAACACCCTGAGCCAAGCCAAACGCCTGCCTTCGGTCGAACGTTTGGTCTTGCCTCCCAGCAGCCCCACCGCCAAAAACTGGGCCGCTTACCGCGCCCGCTTCATCGAACCCATCCGCATCCGAGCGGGCGCACGCTTTTGGCAAACCCACCGCAGCGCTTTAGAGCGCGCCGAGCGCGAATATGGCGTCCCCGCCTCGCTGATCGTGGGCATCATCGGGGTGGAAACCCTCTATGGTCAGAACACTGGCAACTTCCGCATCCTCGACGCGCTGGCCACGCTGACCTTTCACTTCCCCAGCGCCCACCCCCGGGCCACCGCACGCCAGGCTTTTTTCCAAAGCGAACTGGAGCAATTTTTGCTGCTCACTTCGCGCAGCGGCGCCGACCCTCTGTCCATCCGAGGCAGCTACGCCGGGGCCATGGGCCTGCCGCAATTCATGCCGTCGAGCTGGGCCAAATTTGCCGTGGACTTTGATGGCGACGGGCGCATCGACCTGTTTGGCAGCCCCACAGACGCCATTGGCTCGGTGGCCCACTATTTCAAAGCCTTTGACTGGCGCCCCGGCATGCCCACGCATTACCGGGTCGGCTTGACACCAGGTCAAACCGACATGGACAGCCTGCTGGCCCCCGACATCCTGCCCACCTTCGGTGTGGCCAGCTTCGTGGCCAAAGGGGCAGTGCTCGAAGGTGCGGCGCTCAATCACCAGGGCCCGCTGGCCCTGATTGAACTGCTCAACGGCCCAGATGCCCCGATTTACGTGGCCGGCACTGAAAACTTCTACGCCATCACCCGCTACAACTGGAGCAGCTACTACGCCATGGCGGTGATTGAATTGGCCGAGGCTGTAGCGCGGGAAATGCCAAGCAAGCGCTGAAGGTTTAGAACCATGAACCCACTGAACCCGAAAAAACTGCTGCTGACCAAATGGACCGCGGTCAAGCCCGTGGCCAAGCAAAAGCACTTCTTGGTCAGCCGGGTGATTCAACCTGACGATCCCACTGCCCCGATTGAGTGGGTGGAAATTGAAGCGGTGTTTTCCAAGGCAGTTCAGGAGATTGCCTGGCGTGACTTGCAGGATGACAGCGTGTGGCGGCAGGGTTGGGTTTGAGCGTAGGCCTTGAGTAGTCTGGGGTGCTCACGGTCATGGTTCATCTTGCTGAATGATCGGCAGTTTTCTGCCAATTGACCGTTTACACAAACCGCCGTACACCCTCCCTTCAAGGCCGATTTGGCTGGATTTTATGTGGCTACTTTGACGGTGAGCGATAACAAAGGCGGCGGCCATGTGTTGCGCGTCTTGATCAAAGTCAAGTGAGTTTCAAACGTCATACAGGAATACGATATGCTCACTTCCTATATGAACTTTCAAATCCGCGTGCCTCTTGATGCGACGGCCACGCAACGTGCCCGGCTGGGTGCTTTGCGGGTGGTGTTTGCGCAGGTTTGCAACCAGCTGGCGCCCCATGTGCAACAGTCCCGGGTGTGGAACCGGGTGGCATTGCACCATTTGCATTACCGCGCTTTGCGGGCGCAGTTCCCGACTTTGGGCTCGCAGATGGTGTGCAACGCCATTTATGCGGTGTCCAAGATGGCCCGGTTGATCTACCAACACCCCGAAAGTCCTTTCAACCCGGCGTACAAGCCGGGCGCGGCTTTGGCGCTTTTGCGCTTTGCCGACAATTGCCCGGTGTACTTTGATCGCCACACCTTGAGCATCAAGCCGGGTCAGTTGTCGCTGTTCACCATGGACGGGCGCATGCACTTTGACTTGACGCTGAGCCAGGACAAGCTGGCGATTTTTGAGCAAGCCAAGCTGCGCGAGATTGTGCTCAATGAGCGGGCAGACCAGGTGTTTGAATTGTCGTTTTATCTGGATTCGGTCGATCACACCGTTTTGCCAGACCGCGATGCCCCTGCTGTCCCGCGCCTTGAGGGTGCAGCGCCTGATGGCTTGATTCCCGAATATGTTTCTGTTGAGGTGGCTCCATGAAGTCTGGTTCTGCGGTGTCCGAATTGCGCATGGCGCTGTGGGAGAACAAGCCGGCTTGGCACCAAGTGGTGTTGATGAGCTGGGTGATCGGTTTGCTGGGCTTCACCCCCACGGTGTACATGCTGCAGGTTTACGAGCGGGTGGTGAACAGCCGCGATGTGATGACGCTGTTGATGTTGACCTTGGTCACCTTGGGAACCTATGCGGTGATGGAGCTGATCGAGAAGTACCGTTCGCGTTTGTTGTGGGGGGCGGGCATCGAATTTGAGCTTCGCATGGCCGACCGTGTGTACAAAGCGATGTTTGACGGTTTGCTGAAAAAGCAAATGGGCGGCGTCATGTCGGTGCAAAACGATTTCAAAACTGTGCGTGATTTCTTCAACAACCCGGCTTTGGGGGCGATGTTTGAATTGCCCATTGCGCTGGTCTCACTGGTGTTGATTTTTGCCATCAGCCCGGTGCTGGGTTGGGCGGCTTTGGTGGGTGCTGCTGCTCAGACTTTGGTGACTTGGCTGATTCAGCGCACTTCGCGTGAACCTTTGCAAGAGGCGCAGCGGCGTTCGCAAGAGGCCCAGAGTTATGCCGAGGCTTCACTGCGCAACGCGCAGGTGATGGAGTCGATGGGCATGCGGGATGCGGTGATGGACCAGTGGCAGAAAAAGCAGCGGGCTTTTTTGGCTTACCAAGCCCAGGCGTCAGAGTCGGCGGGTGGTTTGAACGCAGTGTCCAAGTTGTTGCAGCAGTTGATGGGTTCGGTCTTGTTGGGTTTGAGCGCTTGGCTGTTGTTGTTCAATGCCCTGAATGGCGGCGAGGCCATGATGATCATCAGCTCGGTTTTGGGAGGGCGTTTGCTGGCGCCACTGACTCAGATTGCACAACAGTGGAGCGCGGTGGCCACCGTATCAGGGGCTTGGGTGCGTTTGTCCAGCTTGCTGCAAGACGTGCCCGCGCGGGAGAAGAACATGGCTTTGCCATCGCCCAGGGGCGAATTGATGGTGGAGTCTTTGGTGGCGGCGGCGCCGGGCCAAACCCAGCCGATCTTGCGTGGTTTGCAGTTTGGCTTGCCCGCGGGGCAGGTGCTGGCGGTGGTGGGGCCTTCGGCTTCGGGCAAGACGTCTCTGGCCAAATTGTTGTTGGGCATTTGGCAGCCGCAGGCGGGCAAGGTGCGCCTGGATGGCGTGGACGTGCACGCTTGGGACAAGGCCGAGCTGGGGCCGCATTTGGGCTATTTGCCGCAAGGTGTCGAGTTGCTGGAGGGCACGCTGGCCGAAAACATCGCCCGCTTTGGCGATTTGGACATGCCCCGTATCGAACAAGCCGCGGCCTTGGTGGGTTTGCATGAATTCATCTTGGCCTTGCCCAAGGGCTATGAAACGCCCGTGGGCCGTGATGGTGGCTTGCTGTCGGGCGGTCAACGTCAGCGAGTGGCGCTGGCCCGTGCCTTGTATGGCGATCCGGTGTTTGTGGTGCTGGATGAACCCAATTCGAGTCTGGACGAGGCGGGTGACGCGGCCTTGACGCAAGCGATTGCCACGATGAAATCGCGTGGCACGACCTTTGTGATCAACACGCACCGCACCAGTGTGTTGTCGGTGTCCGACCGGGTGTTGGTACTCAAGGATGGGACGCAGCAGCTGTTTGGCCCGACTGCTGAGGTTTTGCAAAAGCTGATGCCTGCTTCGGCGTCGGTGCCAGCGCAGGCTGCGTGAGGTCCAAGATGAACAACAACATGGGGTTGCACGATCCTTTGTCCACGGTGATGTGGACCTTCAAACGTGAATTTTTGACGGTGGCAGTGTTCAGCATGGTGGTCAACCTGCTGATGTTGACGCCGACCTTGTACATGCTGCAGGTCTTTGACCGGGTGCTGCTCAGCCAAAGCGAGTTGACTTTGCTGATGGTGTCGCTGTTGACCTTGTTCTTGTTTGCCATGATGGCTTTTGCAGAATGGGCGCGGTCCATCTTGCTGGTGCGCACGGGTGTCAAGTTGGACCAAGCCTTGAGCCAGAAGGTGTTTCGGTCCAGCTTTTTGTCGTACCTCAACCCGTCAGAGTCCGACCCGGCCAAAGCCTTTGGGTATCTGATCAGTTTGCGCCAGTTCATGACGGGCAATGGGGTATTTGCCTTGTTTGACAGCCCGTGGGTGCCGATTTACATCGCGGTGCTGTTCTTGTTGCACCCGGTGCTGGGTTGGGTGGCCATTGCGTTTGCCTTGGTCCAGACTTCGATCGCTTGGTATGGGCACAAGCTGGGCAAAGAGATGCAAACGGATTCTGCCCAGTCCCAAGCCGAGGCGCAGAAGTTCATGCAGTCCAAGCTGCGCAACATCGAGGTCTCGTGGTCGATGGGCATGTTAGAAGGGCTGTTTGCCCGCTGGCAAAAGCTGCAGCACAAGGCTTTGTTGCAGGGCGGCTCGGCCCAGCAGCGTTTGGCAGCGGTTTCGGCGATCAGTAAATTTGTGCGTTATACCCAGCAGTCTTTGAGTCTGGGTGTGGGGGCGTGGCTGGTGATTGAGGGGCAGATCAGCCCGGGCGCGATGATCGCGGCCAACGTGTTGATGACCCGTGCTTTGGCGCCCATTGACTTGCTGGTGATCTCTTGGCCAGGCTTTTTGACAAGCAAAACAGCTTTTGACCGTTTGCGTGAGCTGTTGGTTTTTCAGCACAAGGGCCGCGAGCACACCTTGACCGATGTGCCTTTGGGGCAACTCAAAGTCGAGGCCTTGACGGTGCGTGTGCCAGGCCGCGACAAGCCTGTGCTGAGCAAGGTGGATTTTGTGGCGCTGCCGGGCACGGTGACTGTGGTGTTGGGCCCTTCGGGTTCTGGCAAGTCCACCTTGGCGCGTTCCATGCTGGGCATTTGGCCCGAGTTTGAAGGGCGTATTTTGTTGGATGAGCAGGACATCACGCAGTGGACCCGCGAAAGCCTAGGGGCGCATTTGGGCTATTTGCCACAAGACATCGAGTTGTTCGATGGAACGATTGCCGAGAACATTGCCCGCATTGGCGAGGTGGATTCCGCGAAAGTCATTGCCGCTGCGCAGGCGGCGGGGTTGCACCAGATGATTTTGCGTTTTCCCAAGGGGTACGACACCCGCGTGGGTCAGGCCGGGTCGTTCTTGTCGGGCGGGCAGCGCCAACGCATTGGCCTGGCGCGCGCTTTGTACGGGCAGCCGGTCTTGGTGGTGTTGGATGAACCCAATGCCAACCTGGACGACGAGGGCGAAAACGCTTTGCTCCATGCGGTGATGTTGCTCAAGCAACAGGGCAAGACGGTGGTCTTGATCAGTCACCGCCAAGGTGTGCTCAAGGTGGCCGACCGTTTGGTCATCATGCAAGACGGCCTGGTGGTAGCCAGTGGCCCGCGCGATGGCGTGTTGGCCGCATTGCAAAAGCAGCGTGATGCGGCGGCTGGTGCGTCTGCGCCAGCGGTTTCGCCTGCGACTTGATTCGCCCTTTATCGGTCAGCCATTTAGATTTTTTGGGGTTTGTGATGTTGAATCAAAAATTGTCCGCTCAAAAGAGCACACCCGTTGAGGATGTGAATGCCAAGGCCACGGGCGAGGAGGCTTCGTTGCGGGCATCTTCGGACACAGCGGGCATTGCTCGCAAGGGTTTGTGGGTCTTGGGCTTGGGCTTGGGAGGCTTTTTGTTGTGGGCAGCTTTGGCGCCCTTGGACGAAGGCGTGCCCACCACAGGTGTGGTGAGCATCGACACCAAGCGCAAGCAGGTACAACATTTGTCGGGCGGTATTGTCAAAGAAGTGTTGGTGCGCGAGGGCGATGTCGTTAAAGAAGAACAGGTATTGATGCGTCTGGACGAAGCGGTGACCCGTGCCAACTTTGAGTCGGTGCGTCAGCGTTACTTGGGCCTGAATGCGATGCAAAGCCGCTTGCAGGCTGAGCAGAGGGGAGTCGACAAGGTCACGTTTTCGCCCGAAGTGATGGCGGCCACATCGGACCCGTTCATTGCATTGCAAGTGAATAACCAACGCCAGTTGTTCGATTCACGTCGGCAGGCTTTGCGGGCTGAGTTGCAAAGCCTGCAAGAGGCCATACAGGGCATGCGCGCCCAACGCGAATCGGCGCAGGCGGTGGTGGTGCAGCGGCAGCGCCAATTGGCCATCCTGAGTGAGGAGTTGGTCAATGTCCGTGAGTTGGTCAAAGATGGCTATGCCCCACGCAACCGGCAGATGGAAATTGAGCGCATGTTGGCCGATGTGCAAGCGGCCTTGGCCGACTTGAACGGCAGCATGCTGCGGGCCAACAGCACCATAGCCGAGACGACCCAACGCAGTTTGGCACGGCAGTCTGAGTACCTTAAAGAGGTGGCGTCCGCCTTAGCCGATGTGTCACGCGAGGTGCAGGCCGATGCGGAAAAGTTCACCGCCATTCAGGCCGATTTGAAGCGGGTCGATATCCGTGCTCCAGCCGGCGGTCAGGTGGTGAGCCTGGCGGTGCAGACGGTGGGTGCGGTGGTGCAGCCTGGCCAGAAGTTGATGGACATCGTGCCCGAGCGCCAAGCACTGGTGCTCGAGGCGCACATCGCGCCGCATTTGATTGACAAGGTGCAGGCAGGCCTGTCCACCGATATTCGTTTCAATACCTTTGCGCATTCGCCCCAGCTGGTGGTCGAGGGCAAAGTGATATCGGTGTCGGGCGATTTGTTGACCGACCCGGCCAATCCGCAGGTGAACTACTTCTTGGCGCGCCTGGAGGTCACACCAGAAGGCATGAAGACCCTGGGCAATCGCCAGATGCAGGCAGGCATGCCGGCCGAGGTGGTGATCAAGACCGGGTCGCGGTCGATGCTGACATACATGTTGAACCCCTTGCTCAAACGCTTGGCGGTTTCCATGAAGGAGGAGTGATGGCTTTGCCTTATCGTCAAACTGTGATGGGTCTGGCCTTGATGGCTGTTTGTTCGGCAGCGCCGGCGATGAATTTGCTGCAGGCCTACCAAGCGGCCATAGAGCAAGACGCCAATGTGCGGGCCGGTCGCGCTGCGTTGGCTTCGGGCTTGGAGCGCTTGCCACAGGCGCGGGCGCAATTGTTGCCTGTGGTCAGTGCCAACGTGGCGCGCAATCAAAACCAGCTGTCAACAACGTCGGTCAACTTGTTGGGCAATAACTCGGTGAGCCAGGACAGTTATTACAGCTTCAACCATTCGCTGTCTTTGCGCCAGCCCTTGTTGAATTTGCCGCGCTATTTCCATGTCAAGCAGGCCGAGCACCTGGTGCAGGAGTCTGTGGCCAATTACGACCGGGAGGTACAAAACCTGGTGTTGCGTGTGGGTGAGGCTTATATGGAGGCCTTGCTGGCCGTTGAGAGTTTGAAGTTGGTTCAAGCCCAAAAGCGCCAGTACACCGCCATGTTGGATGCAGCCCGTAAGGCCTTGGTCGCGGGCACAGGCACTCGCACGGACATTGACGATGCCCAGTCACGCTTGGACATGGCGCAGGCCAATGAGCTTGAGGCTCGCCAGAACGAAGACTACACACGCAAGCAGTTGGAGTTGATGGTCAATCAGCCCCTGTCGGCCTTGTCTGGCTTGGGTGCGCAAGGTGTGTCTGCGGTGAACCAGATGGTCAATGCATTGCCGCATTGGGTAGATTTGGCGCACACCAACAGCCCGGAAATCAGGGCGCTGTCGGCCCGTTTGGATGCAGCTGCAAAAGAAATTTCAAAGGCACAAGCTGCCCATGCGCCGACCTTGGACGCGGTGGCGCAATGGTCGAACAGTGGCAACGAGAACATGACGCGCTTGAACTCGCGCTTTGAAAGCAAGGCGATCGGGTTGCAATTGTCGATGCCCTTGTACCAAGGTGGCGCCGTCAATTCTCAAGTTCGCCAAGCGGTGGCAGAAAAAACCCGCCTCGAAGAATCTTTGGAGTCTTTGCGCCGTGATGTGAATTTGCGCGTGCACAAAGAATTCCGGGGTGTGACCGAGGGCTTGTTGCGCATTCGGGCTTTGGAGCAAGCCTTGCGTTCAGCCACGCAATTGCTGGATTCGACGCAAAAGTCGCAACGGGCAGGCTTTCGTACCATGCTCGATGTGCTCAATGCAGAGCAGCAACTGGTGACCGTCAACCGCGACCTGATCCAAGCCCGCTATGTGTACCTGATGTCGCGTCTGCGTTTGTCGTCTTTGGCCGGTGTGGATGCGGTGACCGCCATCACAGAAATCAACAGGGCATTCTCCCCCTGATTGATTTCAGCCTGCTGCCCCTTGATGGAGGTCATGGATCATGGGTAGTGGTCTGACCTCAATTGAATCGTCTGCCTGCAAAACCCAGTGCCATGCCAGCGTGGTCGTGCAGAGGATTTGACGTGGCCCTCTTGAATACCCATCAAACGAGCGTGATCCAAGGGTTCAAGCTTCATCTGAAACTGGATGGTTGGTATTTGCAATCGTATTGGATGCCTCCTTTGCAGCTGCATAAACGGAGTCGAGGGAACCCGCTCAGGTTGCTGAGAGAGCTAACTTCTTTAAGGTTCTACTCAGCTTGCGGCAAACTCAAAAACCATTGCTCATTCAAACACCCGTCCCGAAACTTGCCGGCGAAACGCTCTAAACAGCTTTTTGGCAGCTGCCCGCCCAACCAATAGGGTTAACAATAAACCCATATAAGTAGTTATTTTTTATTCTATATATTGCTCAAAAAAACCATAATGCCAGACCGCAAATATTTGTGTTAAAAATAAAAACTAGACAAATACGTACCGGGAAACCAGAAAATGGCTAATTTTAAATTTTACGAAAAGTTTGACTACAGAAAATTTGTCTTTGTTTCAGACAACTATTTTGTAATAAATACAGAAACTCTCTTAACTCCTTCACTCATCACGATTGATGACGGATTTGACTTTCTAACGCTCACTTCAACAATCAATGGCACCGGGAACTTCTCTCGGAATGACCAAGATGATTGGTGGTATGGAACAGCCGCTTCGATTGAGTTAAAGACTTTGGATGGTGACAGCATCTGGACAATCACAGGTCTTTCATATGATTTATCCTTGAATTATTACGACAATGGTTATACGGTTGGTTCACAAACTTTTTATGGCGATTTGGCCGATTTGGCGGCCATGTCAAATGGCAATGATGTGATCGATGGCAGTGATTTTGCCGATCGAATAGCTGGATTTAATGGCAATGACGATATCAAAGGGCATAACGGCAACGATTGGTTGGAGGGATGGAATGGGTCAGACACCCTGGAAGGTGGCAATGGCAACGATACACTGAACGGCGGTGACGGAAATGACGTCCTCAAGGGTGACGCAGGCAATGACCGCTTGATTGGCGGATCTGGCAGTGACGAATTCTGGGGAGGAACCGGTGCCGACACGATAGACGGTGGTTCGCAAATGCGTCAGCCCTGGATTGCCAGCCTCGGAGAATCCGACCGCATTGAGACCTCTTCGAACCCCACAGGCTCAAGCTTCAACCTGAGCACCCGCACGATTTTCAGCGATAACGCCACAGACGTGTACAGCGGTATTGAAGGAATCAATGGCACGCTGAACAAAACCGACACCGTCACCGGCCGAACCAGCTCCAGCGCAACGGTGGGCGATGGCCATGCCATTTACCTGTTCCTGCGCGGTGGCAGCGATACGGTCAACATCACGGGTTATGGCTACCAGCAACCCTGGGCTGATGGGGCACTCGTGGGCTACCACTGGTCAAAGACGCCCATCAATGTGACTTACGCAGCAGACGGCAGCACAGGCACCGTGAGATATGGTGCAACCTCAGGCGCCGATGCACAGATTGCCGGAGCCGACACGCTCACCAACGTGGGGATTTTGGGCGACAGTGCTTACAACGACTTTTTCGACCTTCGCAACTTCAAATACAACCAACTTGGCTACATCACCGATCAGGCCACGGGCACGAGTTACAACACTTTGTTGATGGGACGCGGGGGCAATGACACCGTTCAAGGCAATGGCCTCACCAACATTCACTTTGGATCTGTGACCGCAAGCTCGAATGGCTTGGGCGTGAACATCAATTTGAAGACAACGACGGCGCAAAACCTGTCCAATTTGAGCACCAACGGCTTTACGCTGGGCAACATCACGTTCACCGGTGTGCGAGGTGTCACAGGTACCCAATTTGCAGACACCTTGACCGGCGGTGTGAACGACAAATTTGAAACCTTCCGGGGTGATGGTGGAGACGACTCCATCGATGGCGGCTCAGGGTATGACCGCGCTGACTACCGCGTTTCCACCGATGGTGTGACGATCAACTTGGCACAAGGCACCGCTGGATCCACATCCCAAGGCTCAGACACCCTGCGCAGTATTGAAGAGATTCGAGGCTCCATGTCTGCCGATATCTTCGATGCACGCGACTTTGTGGGTGGCACGCCTAGCACGACCGCTAACGTGGGCAGTTATTGGTGGGGCCTGAACGCGTTCATTCCCGAAGGTGGCAACGATACGATTTACGGCAATGGCTCCACCCGCATTGACTACAGCAACGCGATGGTGGCTGTCAAAGTGGACTTGAAAGCAGGCGTTGCAGATGCGCGCGTCGAAGCCGACAAAACCACGAACGGTTACTTGACTTTGGGCCGCGATACTTTTAGCGGTGTCTACGATGTTCGCGGAACGGTTTTCAACGATGAGTTGCTGGGCGGTGGCGCTGGACGCACAGCCACTGGTTTGCCGATAGAAGTCTTTTCGGGCGGTGCGGGCAACGACACCATCAACGGCTTGGAAGGTTGGGACGTTGCGCTCTATGGCAATTCGCCTAACGCCATCAATGTAAACCTCACCCTGACAACGGGCAACGTTCAAGACGGTTGGGGGTTTACCGATACGTTGACCAACATCGAAGAGTTTGTTGGCAGTTATTACAACGACACTTTCTTGGGCAATGCTGCTGACCAGACCTTCAATGGCGGCAAGGGCAATGACACGATGGACGGTGGCTCAGGCTATGACGAAGTGGGCTATAACAACGACGAAGCTGGTGTGACTGTCAAATTGAGTGGGTGGGTCGGTGCAACGGGCAGCCTGCCTGGGGGCTATTCGGGCTCAGCAAAAGACGGCTGGGGCAACATCGACGTTTTCAAAAATATTGACGGGGTTGAGGGCTCCGGTTTCAATGACACCATCACAGGGGACGCGAACAACAACCGCCTGGATGGCCGAGGCGGCGCTGACACGATTGATGGCGGCGGCGGCCTGGACTGGGTCGAGTACAACCAAGCCATGGTGGGAATCCATGTTGACTTGTCCCAAGGCAAAGCTCTGGACGATGGGCAAGGGATTGACATGGCGGCCCAGTCAGCCGCCGTCGAGCAGGACACACTGCTCAACATCGAAAACGTGTTGGGGGGCTACGGCAATGACCTCATCGTGGGCAGCAGCGTCGCCAACGAACTCGACGGCAACGCTGGCGACGACACCTTGAATGGCCAGGACGGCAATGACACCCTTACCGGTGGCCGTGGCAACGACAGCATCGATGGTGGGGCCGGTTCGGATACGGCCAAATTCTCGGGTTTGAGGAGCAACTACACCATCACACAAGACTCGACTGGAAATCTGACCGTTGTTGACAATACAGCCAACCGTGATGGAAGTGATCAGCTGACCAACATCGAGTTTCTTACTTTTTCAGACGGAACCATCTCGGCACCGCAACCGCCTGTTACCCGCATTTATGGGGCTGTGACCGTTCAGCTTGCATACAGCGGTGACACACCTGTTGTGTTTGCGGCATGGAGTCAACGCAGCGCCACACCACTGACACGCGAATCTCTGATTTGGGATGAAGGTCGATCGATCACAGATAAAGTCGAAATTCGCTACAGTGACTATTCCACCGATGGAATACACTTTGATATTGCCAGTGGTGCAGCGCTGGAATTGGCTGCGATGACGGTGGATGTCACGGGTAAGATTCCTCCATGGATGGGATTCACCGTCATTTACGAGCAAACAGAGACAAGTGTCACGGTGACGAATGCTTGGGCAAAGGACTATGGCCCAAATGATCTGGCAACAGTGGCCCGTGCGGTCGGAAATGGACCCTTCATCACGACAGCCATGAACAGCCTACCCATTGGTAGCGTGACACTCGTTGGAGCTTTAACCCCTGGTTCTACCCTGACCTTGTCTGAAAACATCACCGATGAAGAAGGTATTGCATCCAAGCGTTATTTTTGGAAGATTTGGGAAAATGGTGAGGCACAACAAGAAGTGGTTGGACCGACTTACACCATCAAGAACTCTGATGTTGGTAAAGATTTAACGGCCTGGGTCGAGTACACAGACGGTGAGGGCCAAACTCAGCTTGTCCGGAGTGAGCCAGTCACCATCGTCACCGCCGTCAACAATGCCCCGACGCTCAGCTCCTTTGGCACCTCGCTCAAAACCACCAACGAAGACACGGCGGTGTCCATTTCGTTTGCTGAACTCATCAGCGCCGGCAACGAAGCCGATGCCGACGGCTCCGTCACCTCTTTTGTCGTCAAGGCCGTCTCCAGCGGCTCGCTGACCATCAATGGCTCCGCTTGGAATGCCACGACCAACAACACCATTGACGCCACCAAGTCTGCCACCTGGACTCCCGCAGCCAACGCCAACGGCATCCTCAACGCGTTCACAGCCGTGGCCAAAGACAACGGCGGGCTGGAGTCCGCCTCTGCCGTTCAAGCCAAAGTGACGGTCACCGCCGTCAACGATGCCCCGACGCTCAGCTCCCTGGGCACCTCGCTCAAAACCACCAACGAAGACACGGCGGTGTCCATTTCGTTTGCCGAACTCATCAGCGCCGGCAACGAAGCCGATGCCGACGGCTCCGTCACCTCTTTTGTCGTCAAGGCCGTCTCCAGCGGCTCGCTGACCATCAATGGCGCCGCTTGGAATGCCACGACCAACAACACCATTGACGCCACCAAGTCTGCCACCTGGACTCCCGCAGCCAACGCCAACGGCATACTCAACGCGTTCACAGCCGTGGCCAAAGACAACGGCGGGCTGGAGTCCGCCTCTGCCGTTCAAGCCAAAGTGACGGTCACCACCACCACCGCAAGCGCGGCATTTGCCGACGCTTTGTGGGCGAACGCCGGTACTGCACCCGCCAACATGACCTGGGGCAGTGACCTTTACTACACAACGACCACTTTTAATCAGGTTTCGGCGGTCATGAAAGGCATTTCTGATGTTGCCAATGTCAGTTACACCTTCGCTGGGGTGTCGGGCTCCACCTATATTTATTTAAACGCAGACAACCGATCCTTTGCTTACTATCCGCCTGTATCGGATATCAAACTGTCTACTGCCCATCATGTCAGCAAGACGGATGTGGGCGCGCGCAATGGAGGGACGGTTGGCACTTACACCGGTTCATGGTTTGTAGACCATAGTCCGGGAACCTTTGCATACGCCGATCTTTTGCATGAGCTGGGCCATACACTGGGTATCAAGCATGTTCACAACGGCGACACGCCATCGAGTCCAACCGCAGGACTGGCCAATCTGCGTGGCCCGATGACCTACTTCCTGGGTGATGGTACGAGCACATACAACACCGCCAACCTGTACAAGGCTTGGGTCACGATCATGGCATACGACTACGCCTATAACCGGGATGCCTTGACCCCGATGATTCTGGATGTGATCATCCTCAGCGAGAAGTATGGCCTGCCCGCGAGAAACATCGGCAACGATTTCCATTCTCCAGCCAGCGGTGATTTTGTGAACAACCGTTATCAGACGATTGTCGACTCGGCGGGTCAGGACTTCATCGACCTGTCCTCGCTCAGCGAGTCCATGCACGTTGACCTTGGCCGTGACGTTGGGGCGCTCTTGAAGGTGGGTGTCGTCACGACGATGACCGGCTGGACGAACATGCACTTGGGCTCGGATCCCAATTCGCTCTCTTGGCTGTACGGCGACTTCGAAGATGCCATCGGCGGCAGTGGTCATGACGAGCTGTTCGGTTCACACTTGGGCAATGCCCTCACGGGTGGATTTGGCGACGACATCCTCAACGGCGCTGGAGGAATGGATCGCCT
>CAIZHQ010000013.1 GCA_903932865.1 uncultured Burkholderiales bacterium | reverse complement strand
TATTAAATTAAATATTAATTAAATAAGGCTAACATTAGGCTGGTTCATGTATGAAGCTTAGACTCACCCCAACATCCACAGCGGATCAATGTGCTGTGCGAATGACTGCAATCGGGAATGATCACGGCTGACCGCTCATGGCCGACTGTTGTCGCTCAGCTCTTTTTCAGTCCTACATCCCCTTGCGGCATGAAGTTGATTCTGCCAAGTTCACATCCCTCATGCTCATGCAACGACAAGGTCCAACCCAACCCCTGAAACCCGCATGAATATTGGGCTCAGCTCATGGACACGTCCACAAGCCGGGAGAGAAAAAAGAGAGAAATTCAGGATCTCAGGACCAGAACCAGGAAAATCTGACCCACTGCGTCCACAAGGAAAGACGCCGAAGCCCGCAGAAACAGGGCCATCCGGGAAAGAAAAAGGGGGACAGAGAAAATCTGTCCCCCGTGTATGGTGGAGCTGGGGGGATTTGAACCCCCGTCCATAAGTCTTTTTCGTACAGTTCTACATGTGTAGTCGTCTGATTTGTGTCTCGCCAAATGAACCGCGCAGCGACACGCTGAACACCCAGCCAGCACCCTTTTTTCTCACACCACCTCAAGGTACCCGAGGTGGTGCCAGCCCATATGTTTTACCTTGCAGCCTGGACTTTGAGGGGTTTAACCCCCTCATCACCCTGACCCAGCCTATCGGCCAACTGTTGCAAGGCTCGCTGGATTAAGCAGCGAGTGCGAAACGTTCGTCGTTTGCAGTTAGTTTTTTTTCCGAAGATTAACGAGGATCAGAACCTCGACATGCCCTGCCACGCGTCCGAACCCATGTCGAAACCAGTGCAGCCCCTGAGTGACCTATTTTAGGCGCTCTGGAGGAATTTCAAGAGGTCCATCGGTGAATCAATGTGCAAATGGGCATTCCAGCGCGAAATATCGGTCTGTTGCCCCAAATAACCGTAGGTGGCGGCCACCGTGCCCATGCCTGCGGCTAAGCCTGCGACGATGTCGCGCTCGTCGTCACCCACATACACACAACGCGCAGGGTCAATCGACAAACGCCGCGCGGCCTCAAACAAAGGCTCAGGGTGCGGCTTGGCGTGGGGTGTGGTGTTGCCGCTGACGATGGCGCCGGCTGTGGCAAACAAAGGCATGGCTGCGGTCAGCGGATCGGTGAATCGGCTGGATTTGTTGGTCACCACGCCCCAGGGCAGGCCCAGGGCCACGAGTCGCTCGATCATGTCCACCACACCGTCGAAGATGCGGGTGCGCTCGGTCATGCAGTTTTCGTAGGTGACAAAAAATTCTTCTTTCATGGCCTCGAAGTCGGGGTGCTCGGGCGTCATGCCAAAAGCAATGCCCAGCATGCCCCGGGCACCAGCGCCGGCCATGTGGCGGTAATGGTCCAGAGGCAAAGAAGGCATGCCACGGTCGACTCGCATTTTGTCCGCTGCTGCACCCAAATCCGGGGCGCTGTCGATCAAGGTGCCGTCCAGGTCAAACAAAACCGCTTGTACGTTCTGGAACATGGTCAGGCTTTCCGGCAGGCGAGCAAATAGTTCACGCTGGTGTCTTGGCTGAGCCAATACCGCTTCGTGAAAGGGTTGTATTCCATGCCCTTGAAGCCTTGGGCGTCCAGCCCGGCTTCGCGCGCCCAGGTCGTCAACTCGCTGGGTTTGATCAAACGGGCAAATTCGTGCGTGCCTTTAGGCAACAAATTCAGGATGTATTCCGCCCCGACGATGGCAAACAAAAAGGACTTGGGGTTGCGGTTGAGTGTGGAAAAGAACACCCAGCCGCCGGGTTTGACCAATTGAGCACAGGCTTTCACGACGGCCGAGGGGTCTGGCACGTGTTCCAGCATTTCCATGCAGGTGACCACATCGAACTGCTCGGGCTGTTCTGCGGCCAGTGCCTCGGCGCTGACTTCGCGGTAACGCACCCCTTGCGTGCCCGCTTCGAGGGCATGCAACTGGGCCACTTTGAGGGATTTGGTGGCCAAGTCCACGCCCAGCACTTGCGCACCCTTGCGCGCCATGGCATCCGCCAAAATGCCGCCGCCGCAACCGATGTCCACCACACTCAAGCCCTTCAAGGGCACCAGGCTGTTGATCCACTCGAGGCGCAGCGGGTTGATCTGGTGCAGGGGGCGAAACTCGCTTTCAGGGTCCCACCAGCGATGGGCCAGATCTGAAAATTTGGCCAGCTCGGCCGGATCGACGTTGGAATGGCTTGTAGTCATGGGGTCTGATTGTCGGCGAACGGCTGTGCGTCATGAAGGACAGACGAAAAAAAGCCCCATTGCTGGGGCTTTTGGCGTGATCCGCGAAGGATTACTTGTTGGGGCGTGTACCGACCACTTCGATTTCAACGCGGCGGTTCTTGGAACGGCCGGCTGCTGTCTTGTTGTCAGCCACAGGCTGCTTCTCGCCTTTGCCTTCGGTGTAGACGCGGTTCTTTTCGATGCCCTTGGACACCAAATAGGCCTTCACAGAGTCAGCACGCTTGACCGACAGCTTCTGGTTGTAAGCATCAGAGCCCACGGAGTCGGTGTGACCCACGGCAATGATGACTTCCAGGTTGATGCCTTTGACTTTGCCAACCAGGTCGTCGAGCTTGGCTTTGCCTTCGGCCTTCAGGACCGACTTGTCGAAGTCGAAGAAAGCGTCAGCAGCGTAGGTGACTTTGGTGGCCGCAGCTGGTGGAGGCGCTGCTGGACGTGGGGCTGCAGCGGCAGGTGCGGGTGCGGGTGCTGCTGCAGGAGCAGCTGCAGCTGGAGCGGCAGGACGGGCTGCTGGAGCAGCAGCTGGTGCTGGTGCGGCAGGCTTGGAGACAATCGCGCCGTCGCAACCGGCGGCTGCAGTGGCAGGTGTCCAGTTGGCATCACGCCAGCACAGTTCGTTGGTGCCGTTTTTCCAGACCAAGTCGCCTGTGCCGTTGCGCCAGTTGTCGATGGTTTGAGCACCAGCAGCCGATGCGAGCGCCGCTGAGGCCAACAGCATCGCCAATTTGTTCAATTTTTTCATGGTCTTCCTCTTGAGGGATAAAGCCGCAGACAGGCTGCGAAAAAAAGACGCTGCAGATGACCGTCACCTGCTGCGTTGCGTTTTATTGTGCCATAGACAGCGGCGAGCTCGGTCAAATGCCTCACAGACAGCCAAAGGTGAACACATTTGGATGACAAATGTTGCATGGACGCGACAGCCGCTTGCACCTAAAATGGACGGTTTTCACCGCGCCACTTTTGCCTCTCTATATATGACTCAGTTCGCCAAAGAAACACTGCCCATCAGTCTGGAAGAGGAAATGCGGCGCAGCTACCTCGATTACGCCATGAGCGTGATCGTCGGTCGTGCCCTGCCCGATGCCCGGGACGGCCTGAAGCCCGTTCACCGTCGCGTGCTGTTCGCCATGCACGAGCTGAACAACGATTGGAACCGCCCTTACAAAAAATCGGCCCGCATCGTGGGTGACGTGATCGGTAAATACCACCCCCACGGCGACCAGTCGGTGTACGACACCATCGTGCGCATGGCTCAAGACTTTTCCATGCGCCACATGCTGGTGGACGGCCAGGGCAACTTCGGCTCGGTGGACGGTGACAACGCTGCTGCCATGCGTTACACCGAAATACGCTTGGCCAAGATTGCCCATGAAATGCTGGGCGACATCGACAAGGACACCGTCGACTTTGGCCCCAACTACGACGGCTCCGAAAAAGAACCCCTGGTTTTGCCTTCGCGTTTGCCCAACTTGCTGATCAATGGCTCGGGCGGTATTGCCGTGGGCATGGCCACCAACATCCCGCCGCACAACCTGAACGAAGTGGTGGACGCTTGCTTGCACCTGCTGCGCAGCCCAGAAGCTTCCATCGATGAACTGATGGAAATCGTGCCTGCGCCCGACTTCCCGACAGGTGCCATCATTTACGGCATGACCGGCGTCAAAGACGGTTACCGCACAGGTCGCGGCCGCGTGGTGATGCGGGCCAAGTGCCACTTCGAGGACATCGACAAGGGCCAACGCCAGTGCATCGTGGTCGATGAACTGCCCTACCAGGTCAACAAAAAAACCCTGCAAGAGCGCATGGCCGAGTTGGTACACGAAAAGAAAATCGAAGACATCAGCCACATCCAGGACGAATCCGACAAATCGGGCATGCGCCTGGTGATCGAGCTCAAGCGCGGCGCGGTGCCCGAAGTGGTGCTGAACAACCTGTACAAGCAGACCCAGCTGCAAGACACCTTCGGCATGAACATGGTGGCCCTGATCGACGGTCAGCCCAAGCTGTGCAACCTGAAAGACCTGATCCAGGTCTTCTTGCAGCACCGCCGCGAAGTGGTGACACGCCGCACCGTGTTTGAGCTGCGCAAAGCGCGAGACCGTGGCCATGTGCTGGAAGGTCTGGCCGTGGCTTTGGCCAACATCGACGACTTCATCGCCATCATCCGTGGCGCACCCACCCCACCCGTGGCCAAGGTTGAACTGATGAACCGCGGCTGGGACAGCCAGATGGTGCGCACCATGCTGACCCGCGCACGCGACGACGGCTCGACCATCAATGCCGACGACTACCGTCCCGAAGGTTTGGAGCGCGAATACGGTTTGGGCCAGGATGGCCTGTACCGTTTGTCGGACACGCAAGCGCAAGAGATTTTGCAGATGCGCTTGCAGCGCCTGACCGGTCTGGAGCAAGACAAGATCGTGGCCGAATACAAAGAGGTCATGTCCGAGATCGAAGACCTGCTGGACATTTTGGCCAAGCCTGAACGTGTCTCGACCATCATTGGCGACGAGCTGGGCACTGTGCGCCAAGAATTCGGCCAGACCAAAATCGGCGCTCGTCGCAGCGAGATCGAGCACAGCGCACAAGACCTGTCCACCGAAGACCTGATCACACCCACCGACATGGTCGTGACCTTGTCGCACAGCGGCTACATCAAGAGCCAGCCACTGTCCGAATACAGATCGCAAAAACGCGGCGGGCGTGGCAAGCAAGCCGCCGCCACCAAAGAAGACGACTGGATCGACCAGCTCTTCATCGCCAACACGCATGACTATTTGTTGTGCTTCTCGAACCGTGGCCGTTTGTATTGGCTGAAAGTCTGGGAAGTGCCTGCGGGCTCACGCGGCTCACGCGGCCGCCCCATCGTCAACATGTTCCCCTTGCAAGAGGGAGAAAAGATCAACGTGGTGCTGGCCCTCACGGGTCAAGCGCGCACCTTCCCGGACAACCAATACGTGTTCATGGCCACGTCCATGGGCACGGTCAAAAAGACCTCGCTCGACGAATTCAGCAACCCGCGCAAGGGCGGCATCATCGCTGTGAACCTGGACGAAGGTGACTTTTTGATCGGCGCCGCGTTGACCGACGGCCAACACGATGTGATGCTGTTCAGCGACGGTGGCAAAGCCGTGCGGTTTGACGAAAACGACGTGCGCCCCTTGGGCCGCAGCGCTCGCGGAGTCCGCGGCATGATGATTGAAGACCACCAAAGCGTGATCGCCATGCTGGTGGCGGAAGACGAAACCCAAAGCGTCCTCACCGCCACTGAAAAAGGTTACGGCAAACGCACCTCGATCACCGAATACACCCGCCACGGCCGTGGCACCAAAGGCATGATCGCCATCCAACAATCTGAGCGCAACGGCAAAGTGGTGGCCGCCACCTTGGTCCATGCCGACGATGAAATCATGCTGATCACCGACACCGGGGTTTTGGTGCGCACCCGCGTCTCAGAAATCCGCGAACTGGGCCGCGCCACGCAGGGCGTGACCCTGATTGGTCTGGACGAGGGGGCCAAGCTGTCGGGCTTGCAACGCATTGTGGAAAACGACGCGAATGTGACGGACGGCGAGTCAGGTGATGCGGGCGATGTGGACGCAGCGCCCGACGACAACGCGCCTGCAGCCGAATAAGTGATGGGGCGCGCCTACAACTTCTCGGCGGGTCCCGCCGTCATGCCTGAGGCCGTGTTGCAGCAAGCCGCAGCCCAGATGCTGGACTGGCACGATGCACAAGGCCGCGCCTCTGGCATGAGCGTGATGGAGATGAGCCACCGTGGCAGGGAATTCATCAGCATCTACGAGCAAGCCGAGTCTGACCTGCGCGAGCTACTGGCCGTGCCCGCCCATTTCAAAATTCTGTTCATGCAAGGCGGTGGTCTGGCCGAGAACGCCATCGTTCCCCTGAACCTGTCGCAAGGCGGGGCCATGGACTTTGTGCTCACGGGCAGCTGGAGCCAAAAGTCACTGAAAGAAGCGGCCAAATACGGCACGGCCCGTGTGGCGGCAAGCAGCGAGGCGGATGGTTTCACCAGCCTGCCCGCGCCCGCCACTTGGCAGATTGGCGCTGACAGCCAGTATGTGCACATTTGCAGCAATGAAACCATTCACGGTGTCGAGTTTCACGAACTGCCGGACATCAAAGCTTTGGGCAGCGATGCACCCTTGGTGGTGGATTTTTCATCCCACGTCGCCTCGCGCTCGGTCGATTGGTCCCGTGTAGGCCTGGCCTTTGGTGGCGCGCAAAAGAACCTGGGGCCCGCAGGACTGACTTTGGTCATCGTGCGCGAGGACCTGATCGGCCGTGCCCTGCCGCATTGCCCCAGCGCATTTGATTACAAGCTGGTGGCTGACCACCAGTCGATGTACAACACGCCACCCACTTACAGCATCTACATTGCGGGGCTGGTGTTCCAGTGGCTCAAAAAACATGGCGGGATTGCAGCCATGGAACAACGCAACATCACCAAAGCGCAGCTGCTGTACGACTTTCTGGACAGCTCCAGCCTGTTTGAAAACCGTGTTGCCAAGAATTGCCGCTCGCGCATGAACGTGCCCTTTTTCCTGCGCGACGAATCGCGCAACGAGGCCTTTTTGGCCGGGGCCAAAGCCGCCAATTTGCTGCAACTCAAAGGCCACAAGTCAGTGGGTGGCATGCGGGCCAGCATTTACAACGCCATGCCCCTCGAAGGGGTGCAGGCGCTGGTGGCCTACATGCGTGAATTTGAAAAAACACAGGCCTGAAGTCCCTCCACCAGGCCGTTAGAAAGAAAACGAGACATGAGCCAACCACCCATTCAGTCGGACGCCCTGGGCGCTTTGCGTGTGCAGATTGACGCGCTGGACAAACAGCTGCTGAGCCTGCTGAACCAACGCGCCCATGTGGCCGAACAAGTGGGGGAAATCAAACGCGCTGAAGGCTCGCCGTTCTTTCGCCCTGACCGCGTGGCGCAAGTCATCGACAAGATCACCCAGGCCAACCCCGGCCCGCTGAAAAACGAGCACATCGCCTCCATCTGGCGAGAAATCATGTCGGCTTGTCTGGCGCTTGAAGCCCCCCAACGCGTGGCTGTCCTGGGCCCTCAGGGCACGTTTTGTGAACAAGCGGCGATTGAATTTTTTGGCAGCGCCGCCAACCTGATTTACTGCGCCAACTTCGACGAAGTCTTCCATGCCACCGCTGCGGGCTCCGCCCAATATGGCGTGGTGGGCATGGAAAACTCCACCGAGGGCGTGGTCGCTCGTTCGCTCGATTTGTTCTTGCGCTCTCCCGTCCATGTGGTGGGCGAAGTCAGCCTGCAAGTGCGCTTCAATTTGCTGCGCCAACTCAACTCCGATGCAGGCATCGAGGTGGTGATGGCCCACCCGCAAGCCTTGGCCCAATGCCAAGGCTGGCTGTCCAAACACTTGCCGCATGTGGAGCGGCGAGCGGTGTCAAGCAACGCCGAAGGGGCCCGTTTGGCGGCCACCAACCCAGCCTGGGCCGCGCTGGCCAGTGAGCGCGCAGCCAGCCAGTTTGGCCTGCACATCGTGCACCACGCCATCCAAGACGAGGCCTTCAACCGCACCCGCTTTGCCGTGATCGCTTTGCCGCAGACTTTGGCCACGCCACCGGCATCGGGCAAGGACTGCACCAGCTTGGTGGTGTCGGTGCCCAACCGCCCGGGAGCGGTGCACGACCTGTTGGTGCCCCTCAAAAACAACGGCGTGTCCATGACACGTTTCGAGTCGCGCCCCGCCAAGTCGGGCCAGTGGGAGTATTACTTCTACATCGACCTGCAAGGGCATATCAGCGAGCCGCATGTGGCCGCCGCTTTGCAAGAGCTGCAGGGCCTGTGTGCGTTTTACAAGGTGCTGGGTTCTTACCCTGTTCCTGAATGACCCCCGAGTGAGCGCGCAGTGAAGTTCCAACGCTTGGCCCTGATTGGCTGCGGCCTGATGGGCGGCTCGTTTGCACTTGCGCTGCGCAAGGCAGGTCTTGTGCAACACATCGTCGGCTTCAGCGCCTCTGAAAAAACCCGTCAACGTGCGGTGGAACTTCAAGTGATTGACCGCGCCTGCACCAGCGTGGCCGATGCGGTGCAAGGCGCAGATCTTGTTTTGCTGGCCGTTCCAGTGGGCGCCATGCAAAGCAGCTTTGCTGCCATGCGAGAAGTACTGCACCCCAACGCCTTGCTGATGGACGTGGGCTCGACCAAGTGCGATGTGATCGCCTCGGCACTTGTCACCTTGGGTGAACGTCTCAATTGCTTGGTGCCCTCACACCCGATTGCGGGCAAAGAAGTCGCAGGCATTGAGCATGCCGAGGCTTCGCTATACCAAGCGCGCCGCACCATTCTCACGCCCTTACCCCAAAACAGCATCGGTCAGATCAAAACAGCAAGCGCAGTCTGGACTGCCATCGGCAGCCATGTGAGCCACATGACAGCGGAGACACATGACGCCACTTTTGCCGCCGTCAGCCACTTGCCGCATTTGCTGGCCTTTGCCGCCGTCAATGCACTGACAGCCCAGCCGCAGAGTTCCACGTTTTTGGAAATGGCAGGTCCGGGCTTTCGAGATTTTTCCCGCATTGCCGCCTCCGATGCATCGGTGTGGCGCGACATCCTGAGCGCCAATCAAGCAGAAGTCCTCACCCAAGTGGCGCACTTTCGCACTGCACTCGACCAATTTGAAAACGCACTCAAGCAGGGCGACACCGCCGCGCTGAAACAACTGATTCAACAAGCCAGCGATGTGCGCTCTGCCTGGACGCTGCAAGCCGGTCAAGCTTGCAACGAAGCCTCAGAAGACTGATCTCATGTTCTCCACCGCTTTCCTCGACATCCCTGCGCTGCAAGGCGCATCCGGCACTGTCACCCTGCCCGGCTCCAAAAGCATTTCCAACCGCGTCCTGCTGCTCTCGGCGCTGTGCCAAGGCACGACCGTGGTCCACGACCTGCTGGACTCGGACGACACCCGGGTCATGCTGGCCGCTCTGCGCCAACTGGGTTGCGGCGTGCAGGTCGACGGCACCACGGTCACCATCACAGGCTTGGGTGGCCGCGCTTGGCCCACCGAAGCGATTGAATTTTTCATGGGCAACGCGGGCACGGCGATGCGCCCGCTCACGGCAGCATTGGCTGTTCAAGGCGGAGACTTCACTCTCAAAGGCGTGCCCCGCATGCACGAGCGCCCGATTGGCGACTTGGTGGACGCCCTGCGCGAACTCGGTTGCAGCATCGACTACTTGGGGAACGACGGTTACCCACCCCTGCGCGTGCGCCAGCCCACACTCCGGCTCGATAAGCCCATACCTGTTCGCGGCGATGTGTCCAGCCAATTTTTGACCGCCTTGTTGATGGCCTTACCCTTGGCGGCCCAAGACCGCGCCATCACCATCGAGGTGGTGGGCGAACTCATCAGCAAGCCCTACATCGAGATCACGCTCAACCTGCTGGCCCGCTACGGCATTGCGGTGGAACGCCAAGGCTGGGAAAGCTTTTTCATCCCGGCGGGCAGCCGTTACCAGTCACCGGGCAGCATCCACGTCGAGGCCGATGCGTCATCGGCCAGCTACTTCATTGCGCTGGGGGCCATCGCCAACGGCAGCGGCATCCGCATTCAAGGCGTGGGCGCCGACTCCATACAGGGCGATATCCGCTTCATGGACGCCGCAGCGCAAATGGGTGCCCAAATCACCAGCGGCCCCAACTGGCTCGAAATTCAGCGTGGCGCTTGGCCCCTGAAGGGCATCACGCTCGACTGCAACCACATCCCCGACGCGGCCATGACGCTGGCCGTGATGGCGCTGTACGCCGATGGCCCCACCACACTGCGCAACATCGCCAGCTGGCGCGTGAAGGAAACCGACCGCATCGTGGCCATGGCCACCGAAAGCCGCAAACTGGGCGCCACTGTCGAAGAAGGCCCGGACTGGATCACCATCCACCCTCTGCCCACCGGAAAGTGGCAAAGCGCCAGCATCCACACCTACGACGACCACCGTGTGGCCATGTGTTTCTCGCTGGCGGCCTTCAACGCCGACCAGATACCGGTGCGCATCGAAGATCCCAAGTGCGTGGCCAAGACCTTCCCAGACTATTTCGAGGCTTTGTTCTCTGTGGCGTACACAGCCGCCCACAACATTCCGGTGATTTGCATCGATGGCCCCACCGCTTCGGGCAAAGGCACTTTGGCCAGCCGCGTGGCCGCTGCTTTGGGCTACAACTACCTCGATTCGGGCGCGCTCTACCGCGTGACCGCCCACGCCGCTTTGCAAGCCGGCCTGACGCTAGAAGCCGCAGATGAAGCAGCCATTGCGGCGCTGGCCCGCCACCTGCCCGTGCGCTTTGAAGGCGAGCAGGTGCTGCTGAGCAACGTGGACGTGACCGATGCGATCCGCAGCGAGCAAGGCGGCATGAACGCCTCCAAAGTCTCCGTTTTGCCCGCCGTGCGCGAGGCGCTGGTGCAGTTGCAGCACAGCTTTCAGCGACTGCCAGGCCTTTTGGCCGACGGCCGCGACATGGGCACAGTGATCTTTCCGAATGCCCCTTTGAAGGTGTTTTTGACCGCCAGCGCCGCAAAACGAGCCGAAAGACGGCATAAGCAATTGATTTTGAAGGGTTTTTCGGCTAATATCGAAAGTCTTCGCGCTGACTTGGAAGCGCGCGACGCCCGGGACATGTCTCGCAGCGTGGCGCCTCTGAAGCCCGCACAAGATGCCTTGCAACTGGACAACTCGTCCTTGACCATCGAAGCTTCGGTGGAACAGGTGATGGTCTGGTGGCAAAGCCGGCAGGTTTTCGGTTGATCGACAAAAGTTGATCCACCGACATCGGCCACCCCAGCCTGCTTGATGCAGGCTGACCTGAAGTTCCACCCGGCTCTCCTCGTGCAGCTTGCACACTGGCCAGGTGGGTTTTGAAAACCAACCGCGGCTCAGGCCGCAAAACCAATCGCCACAGTCAGCTCCTGGAAACGACGCATGTCGCGCTCGTCAGTCCTGTACCCGTGGATGAGGAAATCACATGTCTGAATCTTTTGCCGCCCTCTTTGAGGAATCCCTGCAACGTACCGAAATGCGCCCTGGTGAAGTCATCACCGCCGAAGTGGTGCGCATCGAACACAACTTCGTCGTGGTCAACGCCGGCCTGAAGTCCGAGTCGTATGTTCCCCTCGAAGAGTTCAAGAACGACCAGGGTGAAGTCGAAGTCCAGGTCGGCGACTTTGTCTCCGTGGCCATTGGCTCCATCGAAAACGGTTACGGCGACACCATCTTGTCGCGTGACACCGCCAAGCGTCTGGCTTCGTGGATGTCTCTGGAAAAAGCCCTCGAATCCGGCGAATTTGTCACTGGCGTGACCAGCGGCAAAGTCAAGGGCGGCCTGACTGTTTTGGTCAACGGCATCCGCGCTTTCTTGCCCGGCTCTTTGGTCGACACACGTCCCACCAAAGACCTCTCACCCTATGAGAACAAGACCCTCGAATTCAAGGTCATCAAGCTCGACCGCAAGCGCAACAACGTGGTGTTGTCACGCCGCGCAGTGGTGGAAGCCTCCATGGGCGAAGAGCGCGCCAAGCTGATGGAAACCTTGCGCGAAGGCTCCATCGTGCACGGTGTGGTCAAGAACATCACCGAATACGGTGCGTTCGTGGACCTGGGCGGCATCGACGGTTTGCTGCACATCACCGACATGGCCTGGCGCCGTGTCCGTCACCCTTCCGAAGTGGTGACCGCTGGTCAGGAAATCACCGCCAAGATCCTCAAGTTCGACACCGAGAAAAACCGCGTGTCCTTGGGTCTGAAGCAAATGGGCGACGACCCCTGGATGGGCGTGAACCGCCGTTACCCCCAAAGCACCCGCATGTTCGGCAAGATCACCAACATCGCCGACTACGGCGCGTTTGTGGAACTCGAACCAGGCATCGAAGGCTTGGTTCACGTGTCCGAGATGGACTGGACCAACAAGAACGTGGCCCCTTCCAAGATCGTGGCTTTGGGCGACGAAGTCGAAGTCATGGTCCTCGAGATCGACGAAGACAAGCGCCGCATCAGCTTGGGCATGAAGCAGTGCCGCGCCAACCCATGGCAAGAGTTTGCTCAGAACACCAAGCGCGGCGACCGCGTCAAGGGTCCGATCAAGTCGATCACCGATTTCGGCGTGTTCGTGGGCTTGGCTGCAGGCATCGACGGCTTGGTGCACTTGTCTGACTTGTCTTGGAACGAAACCGGCGAAAACGCCGTGCGCGAATTCAAGAAGGGTCAAGAAGTTGAGGCCTTGGTCTTGGCGGTGGACGTGGACCGCGAGCGCATCAGCTTGGGCATCAAACAGCTCGACTCCGATCCTTTCACCACCTTCGTGTCGATCAACGACAAAGGTCAGATCGTCACCGGCAAGGTCAAGACCGTAGATGCCAAGGGCGCCGAAATCGACTTGGGCGAAGACATCATCGGTTACTTGCGCGTGTCCGAAATCTCGCGTGACCGCGTGGAAGACGCCAGCCACGTGCTGAAAGTCGGCGACGAAGTGACCGCTGTCGTGGTGAACGTGGACCGCAAGACCCGCAACATCCAGTTGTCGATCAAGGCCAAGGACCAGGCTGACCAGCAAGAAGCCATGGCTTCATTGTCGCAGCAATCCAAGACCGAAAACGCTGGCACGACCAGCCTGGGCGCCTTGTTGCGTGCCAAGCTCGACAACAACTGATCCTTGTGATTTGATGACTTCCGTTGTCTGAAAAGCCTGCCCCTGTGATGGGGGCAGGCTTTTTTCAGGTCCATGCCCAAGTCAACAAATGTCACCCCTCAAGAAATTGACACCATGACCCGCTCCGATCTGGTTGAAGAACTTGCTGCACGCTTTGCGCAGTTGACCCACCGTGACGCCGAATTGGCCGTCAAGACGGTGCTCGACGCCATGAGCGATGCACTGGTCAAAGGTCACCGCATTGAGATCCGTGGCTTTGGCAGCTTTTCCATCAACCGCCGTCCTCCGCGTGTGGGCCGCAATCCGCGCTCAGGCGAGAGCGTTCAAATCCCCGAAAAACGGGTCCCCCATTTCAAACCCGGCAAAGCTTTGAGAGAAGCTGTGGACGCTGGCACCTTGACCCAAGCCAACAACACTGAAAACGGACGCAAATGACCGGCAAGGCTGATGCCTGGGGCTGTGTCCACGACCGTATCATCGGTTCTTTCGTTTGCGCCTTTAGAATGGTTTGTGCTGAAGAGGTCCATTCATGAAACGCCTGCTCTGGCTGCTTCAGTGGTTGCTGAAGGCCACCATTTTCTTCACCCTGTTTGCTTTCGCGCTGAACAATCAGCAAGAAACGCGTGTGAACTTTTTTTTCAGCACCTACTGGTCGGCCCCCACGGTGCTGGTGGTGCTGTCTGCCTTCACACTGGGCGTGGTGGTGGGCGTGCTGGGCATGGTGCCCCGCTGGTGGCGAGAGCGTCAAGCCGTCAAGAAAAACACCCCTCCGGCTTCCCCCTCAACCACGTCCGAGGTGATCGATGGAGCTTGACCTGACCTGGATTTTGCTGGGCCTGCCCACGGCCTTCGGCTTGGGCTGGATTGCGTCTCGTCTGGACCTGCGGCAGATGCGCATCGCCAACCGGCAAGCACCACGCGCCTATTTCAAAGGTCTGAACCACTTGCTCAACGAGCAGCAAGACCAGGCCATTGATGCCTTCATTGAGGCGGTGCAGAACGACCCAGACACCTCAGAGTTGCACTTTGCCTTGGGCAATTTGTTCCGCCGCCGGGGCGAGTACGACCGGGCGGTGCGGGTGCATGAACACCTGCTCTCGCGTGCCGACATCAGCCACGCCGACCGGCAAAGGGCCCAGCACGGGCTGGCACTCGATTATTTGAAAGCGGGTTTGCTGGACCGTGCAGAAGAAGCACTGCGCAAGCTAGAGGGCACCTCTTATGAAGGACAAGCTCGCCTGGCCCGCATGGCCATTTACGAGCGCTCACGCGAGTGGCCCGAAGCCGCTGCAGTGGCCCGTTTGCTCGAAAAATCAGGGGAAGCTGACTTTGGCGTTCGGCTGGCCCATTACCAATGCGAGCAAGCCCGCGAAGCGGTGCAAAAGGGAGACAGCGCCAAAGCACTGGAAATGTTGGCGCATGCCCTGCAAACCCACCCCCGTGCCCCAAGGCCCCGCCTGTTGATGGGGCAATTGCTGCTGAGCCAAGGCCAGGCGCCCGCCGCATACGACACTTTGTCGGTCTTGTTTGAGAGCAACGACATGGCGGCTCCCTTGGCCGCAGCCAGCTTTGCACAGACGGCCCTGGCCTGCGACCGGGCTTGCGGTGCGATCAGTTTGCTGCAAACCCATTACGCGCGACAACCCTGCATCGATGTGCTGGACGCCATCACGGCACTGCAAGCCTCCCCCCCTCAGTCTGCGGCGCGACCGAATGCAGCCGCCTTGCAACGCTACCTGGACCATCTGCAAAACCACCCTTCCATGATGGCCGCCAGCCGCTGGCTCAATGGGGATCATCACGAATGGGGCGCGCTGCCTGAGCCAGTGCAAAAAACACTGGAAAACGCCACCAAACCTTTGGCTCGCTACCGCTGCGCCGCTTGCGGCTTTGAAGCCAAAGAACACTTTTGGCATTGCCCGGGCTGCCAGTCTTGGGACAGCTACCCTCCAAGGCGCGTAGAAGAACTGTAAGAAGCCCCCAAGGCGGGCAGCCGGTTGCCCCTGAGCTGAATCCGCCCCCAGCCAAAAGCACCCAGCGCTGTCACTTGTGTCGGCTCGCAATTCATGTAACCGCATAAAATGAGCGGTTGCACAGCAAGGAAGCTCCATGGCACGCACCCTTTACGACAAGATCTGGGACGAACACGTCGTCCACACCGAAGAAGACGGCACCTCCGTCCTCTACATTGACCGCCACTTGGTGCACGAAGTCACCAGCCCCCAAGCCTTTGAGGGCCTGCGCCAAGCGGGCCGCAAAGTTTGGCGCGTCAGCTCCATCGTGGCCACCGCCGACCACAACACCCCCACCACCGGCTGGGAGTTGGGCTACGACGGCATCACCGACCCGATCAGCAAAGAGCAAATCACCACGCTCGACGCGAACATGGCCGAATACGGCTCCGCCGCTTTCTTCCCTTTCCTGTCCAAGCGCCAGGGCATCGTGCACGTCATTGGCCCTGAAAACGGTGCCACCCTGCCCGGCATGACCGTGGTCTGCGGCGACTCACACACCTCCACCCACGGCGCGTTTGGCGCACTGGCCCACGGCATCGGCACCTCCGAGGTCGAGCACGTCATGGCCACCCAAACACTCTTGGCCAAAAAAGCCAAAAACATGCTCATCAAGGTCGAAGGTACGCTGGCCAAAGGCCTCACCGGCAAAGACATTGTGCTGGCCATCATCGGCAAGATCGGCACCGCTGGCGGCACCGGCTACACCATCGAGTTCGCAGGTTCGGCCATCCGCGCCCTGTCTATGGAAGCGCGCATGACGGTGTGCAACATGGCCATCGAAGGTGGCGCACGCGCAGGCTTGGTCGCGGTGGATGAGAAAACCATCGAGTACGTCAAAGGCC
The DNA here is from genome assembly GCA_903932865.1 of uncultured Burkholderiales bacterium. Lineage (GTDB taxonomy): Bacteria > Pseudomonadota > Gammaproteobacteria > Burkholderiales > Burkholderiaceae_C > Limnohabitans_A. The sequence goes on along the minus strand of CAIZHQ010000013.1, from coordinate 131,019 downwards.
GCTTGCTCTCGCCCACGGGCGTCGAGTGGGACCACGCTGTCGCCTATTGGAAAACTTTGCAATCTGACCCCGGCGCACAATTTGATGCCGTGGTGGATTTGGACGCCAGCACCATCGTGCCGCAAGTCACCTGGGGCACCTCGCCCGAAATGGTGCTCGGCATCGACGGCCAGACACCCGACCCCGACAAAGAAAAAGACGACGTCAAGCGCGACGCCATTGAGCGCGCACTGACCTACATGGGCCTGCAGCCCGGCAAGGCACTGGCCGACATCACCATCGACAAGGTCTTCATTGGGTCGTGCACCAACAGCCGCATTGAAGACATGCGCGAGGCCGCTGCAGTGGTCAAAAAGCTCGGTCGAAAAGTAGCCAAGAATGTCAAACTGGCCATGGTCGTGCCCGGTTCGGGTCTGGTCAAAGTGCAAGCCGAACAAGAAGGCTTGCACGAAATCTTCAAGGCCGCTGGCTTTGAATGGCGTGAGCCCGGTTGCTCCATGTGCCTGGCCATGAACGCCGACCGCCTGGAACCCGGCGAGCGCTGCGCCTCGACCAGCAACCGCAACTTCGAAGGCCGTCAGGGCGCGGGCGGCCGCACCCATTTGGTCAGCCCCGCCATGGCCGCGGCTGCGGCCATCCATGGCCACTTCGTCGACATCCGCAAATTCGCCTGAGGCGCTCGAGGAACCACACCATGCAGAAATTCACCCTCCTCAAAGGCCTGGTGGCCCCGATGGACCGCGCCAACGTGGACACCGACGCCATCATCCCCAAGCAGTTTTTGAAGTCCATCCGCAAAACGGGCTTTGGCCCCAACCTGTTCGACGAATGGCGTTACCTGGACGTGGGATTCCCCGGCCAGGACCCCGCAAGCCGCAAGCCCAACCCGGACTTCGTGCTGAACCATCCACGCTTCCAAGGCGCCAGCATCTTGCTGGCCCGCAAGAACTTCGGCTGCGGCTCCAGCCGCGAACACGCGCCTTGGGCCATTGACCAATACGGCTTTCGCTGCGTGATCGCGCCCAGTTTTGCCGACATTTTCTTCAACAACTGCTTCAAGAATGGTCTGCTGCCCATCGTGCTGCCCGAGGCCGCCGTGGACCTGCTGTTCAACGAAGTGGCGGCCTTCCCCGGCTACCAGCTCACCGTGGATCTGGAACGCCAAGTGGTCGTGCGCCCCCAAGGCGAAGAAATCCCGTTCGAGGTGCAGGCCTTTCGCAAGTTCTGTTTGATCAATGGTCTGGACGACATCGGCCTGACCTTGCGCCACGCAGAGAAGATCAAGGCCTTTGAAGCCGAGCGCCTGGCCACCAAACCCTGGTTGGCACACTCCGCCCACTGACTTTCTTGGAGGAGCCCGCCTGCTGGCGATGCTGGACAAACGCCATTTCGCTTGCAGGCAAGCGCCTTGACCCAACACGAACAGAGAATTCCCATGAAAATCGCAGTCCTCCCCGGTGATGGCATCGGCACCGAAATCGTCGCTGAAGCCGTCAAAGTTCTGAACACGCTCGACCTGAAATTCGAGATGGAAACCGCCTTGGTGGGCGGTGCGGCCTATGACGCCCACGGCCACCCCCTGCCCGAAGCCACGCTCAAGCTGGCCATGGCGTCCGACGCTGTGCTTTTTGGCGCGGTGGGCGACTGGAAATACGACACGCTCGAGCGGCCCCTGCGCCCCGAGCAAGCGATTTTGGGGCTGCGCAAAAACATGGGCCTGTTCGCCAACTTCCGCCCTGCGATTTGCTACGAGCAGCTGGTCGGCGCATCGAGCTTGAAGCCTGAATTGATTTCGGGCCTCGATATCTTGATCATCCGCGAGCTGACAGGCGACATCTACTTTGGTCAGCCACGTGGCCGCCGCATCGCCACCGACGGGCACTTTCCTGGCTCGGAAGAAGCCTTTGACACCATGCGCTACTCCAAGCCGGAGATCGAGCGCATCGCGCATGTGGCGTTCCAAGCCGCGCGCAAGCGCAAAGCCGCTGGCAAAGAAGGGCGTGTGACCAGTGTGGACAAAGCCAATGTGCTGGAGACCTTTCAGTTCTGGAAAGATGTGGTCAGCGAAGTCGGAAAGGCATACCCGGATATCGCCTTGGATCACATGTACGTGGACAACGCCGCCATGCAACTGGTGAAAGAGCCCAAACGCTTTGACGTGGTGGTCACCGGCAACATGTTTGGCGACATCCTCTCCGACGAGGCTTCCATGCTCACTGGCTCCATCGGCATGCTGCCCTCGGCCAGCCTGAACACCCGAAACCAAGGTCTTTACGAGCCCAGCCACGGCAGTGCACCCGACATTGCGGGCAAAGGCATCGCCAACCCGCTGGCCACCATCTTGTCAGCGGCCATGATGCTGCGCTTCAGCTTGGGCCAAGAAGAATCAGCGCAGCGCATTGAAGCGGCAGTGCAAAAAGTCTTGGCTCAAGGCCTGCGCACGGCCGATATTTACAGCGCAGGCACCACCCGAGTGAGCACCCGAGAAATGGGCGATGCGGTGCTCAAAGCGCTTGCGCACTGAGCGCCATGGACGCTTGCGCCACCGGCGGCAAGCTGTGTTTGTCCACCACATGGATTTGCGGGAAGTGCAGGTGGTGCATCAACTCGCGAACGAACACCACCGTCGAAAAAAAACGCGCTGAACTCGGCAAAGCCTCTTGATGCGGGGCTTGTCCAAACGCCTGCATGACCAAACGGCTGAAGGTGGCCTCGACCGCCTCGACGTGCAAAAGCATGTCCTCGCTGGCACTGACACCACTGACCACAGCGAGCGTACGCAGGTCGTCCTCGCTGGTGTAAAGCTGCGCGCCAGGGGGAATGTCGGCATGGGCCGCTTGAATGCGGTCTTCAGTCCATTCAATCGCATGCTCCAAGCGCCCCGGGCTGATCGCATTGCCGTTAAAAAACCGCGCCGTCAATAGGGCATGGCCCCAGGCCATCAGGCCATGCCTTTGGCCTTCAGCCGCGCAGTTGAACAGCCCTGTCGATTCGGGGCCCAAAACCAATTGAAGTTTGTGTGTCATGATACTTTTCTAACATTTTTATGATCAAATAGTACTCTATTGAAAAAATTCAAGCCCCACAGAATCAACATCTTAGCCAAGACCACCCAATGGAAACCACCGACCACAGTCTGAGCCATTTGTTCAAACAACTGGGCTTGCCCCATGAGCCCCAAGAGGTGGCCCAATTTATCACCCAACACCAAGGGGCTTGTCGCCACTGCAGCCTGTTGGAAGCGCCGATTTGGACACCCAGTCAGCTGGCGTTTTTGAACGAGGCCATTGCCCAAGACGCCGATTGGGCCGGTGTGGCCGAAAGGCTGCAGGCCGATTTGGCTTGACGGGCAGGTTTGCTTTTTTCGCCCAGATTATTCATCCACCGAGGAGGTTTTTTCATGCAAGTTCGCGTTTCTTCGGCCCAATGGCAAGGCAGTCTCCAAGAGGGTTCTGGCCGCATGGCCTTGGGCAGTGGGGCCTACACAGGCCCTTACAGTTTTGGCTCGCGCTTTGAGTCGGCACCTGGCACCAACCCCGAAGAGTTGATTGCAGCGGCCCATGCGGGCTGCTACTCGATGTTTTTATCCGCGCTGCTGGGCAAGGCCGGGTTGGTTCCCACGTCAATCCGCACCACCGCCAAAGTCCGCCTGACCAACGCGCCCCGCATCGATTTGATCGAATTGGAAACCGAAGCCGAGGTGCCCGGTTTGAACGACGGCGATTTTCAAAAGTACGCCCAAGAAGCCAAGCTCAACTGCCCTGTCTCCCAGGCGCTGGCCGGGCCCGAGATCCGCTTGCTGGCCCGACTGATGCCTTAAACCAGGAGCTGAGAACATGAAGCTTTATTACAGCCCTGGCGCCTGCTCCTTGAGTGCGCACATTGCTTTGCACGAGACCGGACTTGACTTTGAGCCTGTATTGGCCAGCACCAAAACACACCGCTTGGCCGATGGCACGGATTACCACCAGATCAACCCACTCGGTTATGTGCCCTTGTTGGAACTGCACGACGGCACGCGCCTGACCGAAGTGGCGGCGATCTTGCAGTACATCGCGGACCAAGTCCCGGTCTCGGGCCTGGCCCCTCCAGCCGGCGAACTGGCGCGCTACCAACTGATGGCTTGGCTCAATTTCATCGCCTCCGAATTGCACAAAGGTTTTTCACCGCTGTTCAGCAAATCCACCCCCGAAAACTACAAGCCCATCGCGAAAGAACACCTCATGCAGCGCTTGAACTGGGTCAATGCGCAGTTGCAAGACCGCCCCTTCTTGATGGGAGAGCGTTACACGGTGGCCGACATCTACCTGTTCAACATCACCAACTGGGCCCATTTGGTGGGGCTCAATCTGAGCGATTTTGCCAAGCTGGTGGCTTTGCGCGCTCGCGTGATCGAACGCCCTGGGGTGCGCACAGCCATGCGGGCCGAAGGCCTGCTCAGATAAACCCGCAGCGATACAGCGGCATTTGAACCTTCGTCCTTTCAGGTAAATAGGCATGCAAACCACAGTGACTCGGCAAGCCATATTGGATGATCTGGAGGCGTTGGTTCCACTGTTTGACGCGTACCGGCAGTTTTACAAACAGGCCTCCGATCTGCAAGCGGCCAGAGTGTTCTTGCAGGGCAAATTCAACCACGGCGAGTCGGTCATCTTTTTGGCATGGGAGGGCCCCAAGGCTGTGGGTTTTACGCAGTTGTTTCCCAGTTTTTCTTCGGTATCGATGGCACGAACGTTTTTGCTCAATGATCTGTTTGTGCTGCCCAGTCACCGTCGTCAAGGAATTGCTTCTGATTTACTCAATGCTGCCATAGCTTATGGCCATGCCATGGGTGCCGTGCGTATTTCATTGACGACAGACATCGCAAATGCCACCGCACAGGCGACCTACGAGGCACAAGGCTGGCAACGTGACCAAGCGTTTTACACCTACCATTTTTTGCCCACCATTTCTTAAGCAGCGCAGCAAATGCGCTGGCCGCGCTGCGCGTCAAGGCCAAAATACAAGCCGGATGGCTGGGGTTGCAAGTTTGCGACTGTCCGGTTATTCGGCATGGGTCTGTACGCTGGCGAGTGTGCTGGCAATCATCGACTCCAACTCCTCGGACTTGATCGGTTTGGCGATGAAGGCCGATACACCCGCTGCCTTGGCCCGGTCTTTGGCTTCTTGCAAAACATCGGCGGTCAAGGCAATGATGGGGATTTGAGATTTCGGCCAAGCCAATGCCCGAACAGCGCGCGTGGCGCTGAGTCCATCCATGACCGGCATGTGGATGTCCATCAGGACCAGGTCAAAGTCCGCTTGAACCACCGCCTCCAAAGCCTTTTGGCCGTTGTCACAAAACTTGGCGTGGTGACCCATTCGCGCCAGCATGAGCGACAAGTACTTTTGATTCACGGCGTTGTCTTCGGCCACCAAAATACGCACCGAAGAATTCTGGCCAGGTGCCAAGGCCTGGGCGTTGGCTGGGCTGGCCATGTGGGGGGGGGCTGTGGGATGCGGGGGCGCACGCAACCGCAAAGGCAAGACCACGGTGAAAGTAGAGCCCTGTTGCGGCAGACTTTGCACTGTGATGTCGCCGCCCATCAGGCGTGCCAGCGAGAGAGATATTTGCAAGCCCAAGCCGGTACCGGCAAATTGGCGCGACAGCCCAGAGTCGACTTGGAAGAACCTTTGAAACAACTGGCCAAGGGCCTTCTCGTCCATGCCTATGCCCGAGTCTTGCACCTGCAACTCCAGCCACGCCTTTTTTTCTTCGTCATCAAAGCGGCGCACTTTCAACACCACCTGACCCTTTTCTGTGAATTTGATGGCATTGGTGATCAGGTTGAACAAGATTTGTCTTTGTCGCGTGCTGTCGGTCTCCAGCCAAAGGTCTTCTTCAAGCTGGTTTTGGATCTCAAAATGCAGGTTTTTCTGAGCCGCCAGGGGTTGGAAGATCGCGTCAATGCCACGCAAAAAATTGGGCCAGTGCACCGGCTCCATGTGCAGACTGATTTTGCCGGACTCCAGGGCAGACATGTCCAAGATGTCGTTGAGCAGCAGCAACAGGTGCTTGGCCGAATCGTTGGCCACTTGGACCAAATCGGTTTGCTCAGGGTTAAGGGGGGTTTTTTGCAGCAAGCCCAACAAACCCATGACGCCATTGAAAGGGGTGCGCAACTCATGGCTCATGTTGGCCAAAAATTGACTCTTGCCCATGTTGGCGCTGTCTGCTTGTTGACGGGCCAACTGCAATTGTTCATTGAGTTTTTTCAGTGCTTTTTCTTCCCGTCGCTGAATTTTGCTGCGCCACACCAAGCCTGCGAGCAGCACGGTCAACAAGCCCAATTGACCCATGGTCAACCAGATGATGTGCAGGTTTTGATTCAACAAATCGCGGGTTTGGCGCTCCAACAATTGCGCGCCCAACAAGTCAGCCGCATTGCCCAGCGCCAAAGAATTGGACGCTTGTGCCTTCATTTCTTGCAGCAAGGCCTGCAACTGGGGCCGATCGGGTGGCTGGCCTGAAAGCGCCTGCTCGCAGCGGTCTGCATAGTCTTGCAGCCGTTGAAGCCGTTGTGCCAGCTCGGGGTTCTGCAGCAACAAGGCCGAGCCCGGTGACTCGCGAACGGTCTCGATTTTGCTGAACAAGATGTCTAAGCGTATTTGCACCTCGTCCAGAGGCGGCGCGATGCGTGCGTTCAAAAAGAGGTCCAAACTGCTGACCAACCGAAGGTATTCGCGGTCCAGCAAAAAGGCCGGAGCAGTCACCGAGTCCACCCTTTGAACGGCTTGCGCTTGCAAGGCTTGGCGTTGTGTCCATTCAAACAACAGCAAGGCCGTCATGGCCAATGCGACCGCCAAGGAGGCCACAAAGAGCGCAATGCCGTAAGGAAAGGCCTTGAGTCTTTCGGTCATCCAGAGCTCATTCCAAGCGCAGGGCTTTGAGTTGCCAAATGGAGCGCTCGTAGAAACGCACGGCTTGCAATTCGGGCTTGCTGTCGTAGGGATAGACCACAAACAAAGGGCCCTTGTTTTTGGGGGTCAGGGTTTCACCGTCCATGGTGTGGGCCAATATCACGTCGAATTGCGCTGCATCAGAAAAGGGAATGGTGGCCTGGTAATCGTCCAAGGCCACCGCATGGATGACAGCGCCTTTGACCTTGACAGCGGCCAACACGTCACGCAGCAATGGGCCGGTAAATTTGACGGGTTTTTTGTACCAAGGCGTTTTTGTGACGAAACTGTGCTGCGGTAATTTTTTAAAAAAATCGATCGGTAAACTCGCCACCAAAGGGCCATTGGCAAGCTCTTTGGGCGGTTTGGCCGCTGCGCTGTTGGCGGGTGGTGCGTAAATGCGCAGCACCACGGGCTCGGTTGCGGCCAGGGCCTGAGGCAAAAAACCCCAGACCGCCAGCATGCTGAAAATGCCCCATGCCATTCGTTGGTAAAAATTCATCTTCACTCCTTGGTTTGGTGGGCCATCCGGTCCGCGCTGTGCTGTTTCCTGTCCGGTGACACCACGAAGTTTAAATTATGCGGGCAATTGCCCACCAAATGAAACAGAACAATGCCTTCCAAGCCATTTTGTCCATGCCTGCGGTGTTCTCGGTTTGGGCATGGCATTGGCTTGCGCCCTGCTAACAGTGCTTGGGCTTGCATTACAATATTCCACCATGTTTCACGCAAGTTCGTTCACCTTGAACTTTGACCCTGCCATCCAGGCAGGTGCTGGCGCGTGTGCAATCCCCACAAAAACCACGACCATCACGGGCTGATTGCCCCGGCTTCGTCGTGTGCCCTCCCGGCCAGACGAGCCGGGTCAACAGTCTGGTCTGAACTGTTTGTTAAATTGAAAGGGCCTTGAAATGAGCAAGTTAGTAGGGTTGGTCGGCTGGCGCGGCATGGTTGGCTCGGTTCTGATGGACCGCATGGCGCAAGAAAAAGACTTCGACCTGATCGAGCCTTTGTTTTTTTCCACCTCCAACGCCGGTGGCCAAGCCCCTGCCATGGCCAAAAACGAGACAAAGCTGCAAGACGCCTTCAACATCGAGCAGCTCATGCGCTGCGATATCGTCATCACGGCCCAAGGCGGCGACTACACCAGCGCAGTTTTCCCCAAATTGCGCGCTGCGGGCTGGCGCGGTCACTGGATCGATGCGGCATCGACCCTGCGCATGGAAAAGGACGCGGTGATCATCCTCGATCCGGTCAACATGCCGGTGATCAAGCGCGCCCTGGCCCAGGGCGGCAACAACTGGGTGGGCGGCAACTGCACCGTCAGCTGCATGCTGATGGGCGTGGGCGCTTTGTACAAAGCCGGCTTGGTCGAGTGGATGAGCACCCAGACCTACCAAGCGGCCTCTGGCGGTGGCGCGCAGCACATGCGCGAGTTGCTGACCCAGTACGGCACCCTCAACGCTGAAGTCAAAGCCTTGCTGGACAACCCCAAGAGCGCCATTTTGGAAATCGACCGCATGGTGGTGGCCAAACAACGCGCCCTGTCGGCGGCTGAAACGGCCAATTTTGGCGTCCCCCTCGGTGGGTCCTTGATCCCCTGGATAGACAAAGACTTGGGGTTGGGCAAAAGCCGCGAGGAACCCGGTTGGGGCATGTCCAAAGAGGAATGGAAAGGCATGGCCGAGACGAACAAGATTTTGGGCATGGGCGATGGCTTTCAAACGCCCGCCATCCCGGTGGACGGCTTTTGCGTGCGCGTGGGCGCCATGCGCTGTCACAGCCAGGCCCTGACCTTCAAGCTCAAAAAAGACGTGCCCGTCGCCGACATCGAAGCCATGATCGCTGCCGACAACGAGTGGGTCAAAGTCGTGCCCAATACCCGCGAGGCCACGATCAAGGAACTGACGCCCGTGGCGGTGACCGGCACGATGAACATTCCTGTGGGTCGCGTGCGCAAGCTGGCCATGGGCCCTGAATACGTCGGCGCGTTCACCATCGGTGACCAGCTTTTGTGGGGTGCGGCCGAACCACTGCGACGCATGCTGCGCATCTTGTTGGACGCTTGATGCTTGAGCGCAGCATTCTTTTTTGCATGACCATTCGGTGGCCCAAGACGCCACTGTAGACATGCTGCGACCGCCCCACTTCCAGGAAAAACCCCCAGCTCTGCCAAGAGCTTGGGTTGTCGCATCGCTGCTGGCCTGCACCAGCTTGTCGGTCAAAGCATTGCCGCCGGGCCAGTTCTCGGTGCCGTCAGGTTTGGGTGAACCGCTTTGGGCCGCCATCGAGATCACGCAGTACAAACCCGAAGACCTTCGCAAGTTAAAGCAGTGGTCCTCAGGCCATCTGGCCATGAACTACGCGCTGATGGCCTCAACCGTCGGTGGATTGATCCCATCAACAGAAAAAACCCAAACTGATGTTGCTTTGGTGATTGCGCCCTTGGTCTTCCCACAAGCCTCGGCGGTCAGCACAGCGCCGTCAGTTGACAGCGCTGCACGCAACCCCGAGGACACCATCACCGTGCGTTCAGGCGACACCGCCTCCAAACTGGCTTTGCGAAAAATGCCTGCGGGTGTATCGCTCGACCAAATGTTGCTGGCCATGCTGCGCACCAATCCCGATGCTTTCATTGAAGGCAATGTGAACCTGCTGCGCGAAGGCGCTCAAATTCATCTCCCCAACGCGCAATCGGCTGCGCTAATTTCGACCGAAGAAGCACGGCAAACGGTGATTGCACACCATGCGGACTTTGTGGCCTATGCCCAACGTCTGGCTCAATCCACCTTCAAGGCCACCGACAAGGCCAGCCGCGAAATGACCGGTAAAGTCGCCACCGAAGCGCGCCCAACGGTCCCCGTGCAAACCGAGCAGGACACATTGACGCTGAGCAAAGGGGAAGTCACCGCCGACAGTGCAGAGACACGGCTGGCCTTGGAGCGCGAAATTGAGGACAAAACGGAGCAACTCGCGGCGCTGAAAAAGAATCTGGAAACTTTAAAGTCCTTGTCGGCCAAACCCGCCCCTGAAAAAACAAACCCTTCGGAGCTCTTGGCCCTGAATCCAAGCCTGAACGTTGCCGTGGCTGAGGCTCATTCAGCCCCCTTGCTGGACGCCATCAGCCGAAATACCAGCATCTGGACCTGGGTCATGGCGTTGCTGACCGGCATGGCTGGCTGGGTGTGGGTGGTCAGACGCCGCCCTGCAGAACCCGTCGATTTGTTGGGCACGGACAGCCTTGTGGCTCCAGCACCACCGGCTTCGCCATTCCCTTTAGGTTTGCCACCTCAATTGGCCACTCTGGATCTGAACCTGACGCCAGCACCCCACACCGCGCCCGGCCCGCAGGCGAGCCACACACCGGGCCAAAACCAGTGAGACTCGCCCTTGGCATCTGTTACTCCGGCACGGCTTACCAGGGCTGGCAAAGTCAAAGCACGGGCTTGACCATCCAAGACAGGCTTGAAAAAGCCTTGGCTCAATTTGCCGATGTACCTCGGGTCAGCACCTTGTGTGCCGGCCGAACGGATGCGGGTGTGCATGGTTTGATGCAGGTGGTCCACTTTGACACCGAGATCGAACGCGACACCCATTCCTGGGTTCGCGGCACCAACCGTTACTTGCCCTCCGACATCTCGGTGCAATGGGCGCAAGTGGTGCCCGACAGTTTTCACTGCCGCGCCAGCGCCACGGGCAGGCGCTATGTCTATGTGGTGCTCGACTCCATCGTGCGCCCCAGCCTGGAAACAGGGCGTGTGGGTTGGGTGTACCGCCCTCTGGCCGAAGGGCCCATGCGCCAAGCCAGCCAACACCTGTTGGGCGAACACGATTTTTCATCCTTTCGGGCCAGCAGCTGCCAAGCGCTGTCGCCCATCAAAACGCTGCGGCACATCCGCATCACCCGGCACGGCGCTTATTGGCGCTTTGAGTTCGAAGGCAATGCCTTCTTGCACCACATGATCCGCAACATCATGGGCTGCCTGGTCACCATCGGCCAAGGCCACCAGTCGCCCGACTGGATGCGAGAGGTGCTGGAGGCCAAAAGCCGCGAGGCTGCAGCCCCCACGTTTTCGCCCGACGGCCTGTACTTTGCCGGGCCGATATACAGCGCAGAATGGGGCCTGCCCGACACCACCCCTGCTTTTGATTGGTTGCCATGAACTCCCAACAACGCACCCGCATCAAGATGTGCGGCTTCACACGCGAAGCCGACGTGCTGGCGGCATGTGCCGCAGGGGCCGATGCCATTGGCTTTGTGCTCTACCCCCCCAGTCCGCGCAGCGTGAGCATCGAACGTGCTGCCGAGCTGGCCCGGTTGCTGCCCCCCTTGGCGCTGCCCGTTTTGCTGTTCGTCAACGAAACAGCTGAGCGCATCCAGGCAGCGTGCAAGGCCGTGCCGGGCGCTTGGTTACAGTTTCACGGCGATGAAACACCCGAATTTTGCGAAACCATGAGCCGCCTAACGGGCCGCCCGCACCTCAAAGCGGCCCGAATCCCCCTGTCCGAGGTGGCCGACTTCGACTTGCTAGAATTTGCACTTCACCATCAGCAAGCCCACGCCCTCTTGCTCGACGCCCATGTCGACGGATACGGCGGCGGCGGAAAAACATTCAATTGGTCACTCCTGCCAACAAGCGTCAATGCTCACCTCGTTTTGTCTGGTGGACTCACACCTGCAAACGTGGTCGATGGCATTCGGGCGCTGCGCTCACTCGGCTTGTCACTGGCCGTTGACGTGAGCTCCGGCATCGAGGCCGCCAAGGGCCTGAAAGATGCCGAAAAAATCCAGCAATTCGTGGCCGCCGTGCGAGCTGCCGATGCTGACCTCCTTTGAATATTTTCCGGGTTGATCCCCGGCCCCAATTGCCATGTACGACTACCAACAACCCGATAACAAGGGCCATTTCGGCATCTATGGTGGCAGCTTTGTCAGCGAAACCCTGACGCACGCCATCAACGAACTCAAAGCCGCTTACGCCCAATACCAGCACGACCCGGAATTCATCGCCGAATTCAAGTCCGAGCTGGCCCACTTTGTAGGACGCCCCTCACCGGTGTATCACGCAGCACGCATGAGCCGCGAGATGGGCGGCGCGCAGATTTTCTTGAAGCGCGAAGACCTCAACCACACCGGTGCACACAAGATCAACAACACCATCGGCCAGGCCATGCTCGCCAAGCGCATGGGCAAGCCGCGCATCATTGCCGAGACGGGCGCGGGTCAACACGGCGTGGCCACCGCCACCATCTGCGCTCGCTACGGTCTGGAGTGCGTGGTGTACATGGGCTCAGAGGACGTCAAACGCCAAAGCCCCAACGTCTACCGCATGAAGCTGCTGGGTGCCACCGTTGTCCCCGTCGAGTCGGGCAGCAGAACGCTCAAGGATGCCCTGAACGAAGCCATGCGGGATTGGGTGGCCAATGTGGACAACACGTTCTACATCATCGGCACCGTGGCAGGCCCGCACCCCTACCCCATGATGGTGCGCGACTTCCAGAGCGTGATTGGCGAAGAATGCCTCACGCAAATGCCCGATATGTTCAAGAGTCTGCAAATGGCAGAACAGCAGCCCGATGCGGTCATCGCCTGCGTGGGCGGTGGCAGCAACGCCATGGGCATCTTCTACCCCTACATTGCCCACGAAAACACCCGTTTGATCGGCGTGGAAGCCGCTGGCGAAGGCATGGATTCAGGCAAGCATTCGTGCTCGCTCCAGATGGGAACCCCAGGCGTGCTGCACGGTAACCGCACCTACATCCTGCAAGACGACAACGGTCAGATCACCGAGACACACAGCGTGAGCGCGGGCCTGGACTACCCCGGCGTCGGTCCTGAACACGCCTTCCTCAAAGACATCGGCCGAGCAGAATACGTGGGCATCACTGACAAAGAAGCGCTCGAGGCCTTCCACTACCTGTGCCGCACCGAAGGCATCATCCCCGCGTTGGAGTCAAGTCACGCGGTGGCCTATGCCATGCAGCTGGCCAAAACCATGCGTCTTGACCAGTCGATCCTCGTCAACATGTCTGGCAGAGGGGACAAAGACATCGGCACCGTGGCCGACCTGTCGAACGCCGACTTTTTCTGCCGGCCCAGCTGCCAAGGCCAATCGGTCAAAGGCGCCGAGCAGCCTGTGAGCTTTGTGAAGTGAGGGCTGGAACATGAGCCGCATCGACACCACCCTCACCGCCCTCAAAGCCCAGGGCCGCAAAGCACTGATCCCGTACGTCACGGCAGGATTTCCCCAAAAAACCACCACTGTGCCCCTGATGCACGCCATGGCCAACGCCGGGGCCGACATCATCGAGCTGGGGGTGCCGTTCTCCGACCCGTCTGCCGACGGCCCTGTCATCCAGAAAGCCGGCGACAAAGCCCTGGCTCTGGGCATTGGCACGGTGCAGGTGCTGGCCATGGTGCGCGAGTTCCGCCAGACCAACAACCACACGCCCGTGGTGCTGATGGGCTACGCCAATCCGGTGGAGCGCTACGACCAAAAGCATGGCGTGGACCGCTTCATCCGCGACGCCTCGGCAGCAGGCGTGGACGGGGTGCTGATCGTGGACTACCCACCCGAAGAGTGCGTAGATTTTGCCGCCAAGCTGCGTGCCCACAGCATGGACCTGATCTTTTTGCTGGCCCCCACCAGCACCGACGAGCGCATGCAGCAGGTGGCCAAAGTGGCCAGCGGCTATGTGTACTACGTGTCGCTCAAGGGGGTCACTGGCTCGGGCACGCTCAACACCGACGCGGTCGAGGCCATGCTGCCGCGCATCCGCCAGCACGTCAGCGTGCCCGTGGGCGTGGGTTTCGGCATCCGCGACGCCGAAACCGCCAAGGCGATCAGCAAGGTGGCCGATGCGGTGGTCATCGGTTCACGCCTGATCCAATTGATCGACGCGGCCCCGGCAGACCGCATCAACGTCGTGGCCAGTGAATTTTTGCAAGGCATCCGTCAGGCGCTCGATGCCTGAGCGAAGGAACCCTGTCTGCGAACCCGATGCCCCTCACGGGTCAGAGCCCAGCCGACCGTTTCAACGATAATCGTCAGTACAAGGAGACTCCCTGATGTCCTGGCTAGAAAAACTGCTCCCCCCGAAAATCCAGCACACCGACCCGGCTGAGCGACGCACGATTCCTGAAGGTCTATGGGTCAAGTGCCCCAGCTGCGAGACGGTGCTGTACAAAACCGATCTGGAAGAAAACCAAAACGTTTGCCCCGGTTGCGCGCACCACCTGCGCATGGGTGCCCGCGCCCGTTTGAACGCCTTTTTGGATGGTGAAGGTCGGTACGAAATCGGCCAGGAAGTCCTGCCTGTAGACGCCCTGAAATTCAAGGACAGCCGCAAGTACCCTGAGCGCCTGAAAGAAGCCATGGACAATACCGGTGAGACCGACGCCCTGGTGGTCATGGGCGGCGCAGTTCACAGCATCAACCTGGTGGCTGCCTGCTTCGAATTCGACTTCATGGGTGGATCCATGGGCTCGGTGGTGGGCGAGCGCTTCGTGCGCGGCGTCGAAACGGCGATCGCACAAAAAGTGCCCTTCGTCTGCTTCACCGCCACCGGCGGCGCCCGCATGCAAGAAGGCCTGTTGTCGCTCATGCAAATGGCCAAGACCAATGCCTCTTTGACCCGCCTGGCCAAAAAAGGCCTGCCCTACATCAGTGTGCTGACCGACCCGACCATGGGCGGCGTGTCTGCGGGCTTTGCCTTCTTGGGCGACGTGGTGATTGCCGAGCCCAAAGCCTTGATTGGCTTTGCAGGTCCCCGTGTCATTGAAAGCACCGTGCGTGTGACCTTGCCCGAAGGTTTTCAGCGCGCCGAGTTCTTGCAAACCAAGGGGGCGGTGGACTTCATCTGCGACCGCCGAGAACTGCGCAAAACCATCGCTACCACGCTGGCCATGTTGCAACGCCAGCCGGCGGACGCGGTGAGCTGACCCGCCCCGCGTTGCAAAACAAAGGCTCTCTTTGGAGGGCCTTTGCTTATCAAATCAGATCAGTACAACCAGCTCATCTGCAACTGGCCAAGCACCATGCCCACCAATTGCAAAACCACCAGCAAAGCGATCGGCGACAAGTCCACGCCACCGATCAGGGGAACCACACGCTGGAAAGGCGTCAAAAACGGCTGACTCAAGCGCGCCACCAGGCTGTACATGGGTGAGCCAGGGTTCACCCAGGACATCACCGCCAACACCAACACCAGCGCGCTCAGGGCAGAGACCCCCAGCTGGGCCATGCCCACCATACTGACCAGCGGCAGCAAGATCAAAGCACCCTGCCCGCCCGCGACCAGCCACAGCAGCAGGTACTGCACCAGCTTGATCAGGAAGGCCCCCAGCAGACTCGACAAATCCCAAGCCGACCAAGGCGGGATCACCCGGCGCAGCGGCAAGAGCAACCAGTCGGTGACCGCGAATACGAACTGGCCCAAAGGCTGGTGAAAAGAAATGCGCTGCCACTGCATCAAAAAGCGCAGCAAACAGGTGCCTGCAATCAAGCCTGCCACCACATCCAACACCAAGCTCACCATCTGGAACAACATCGTTTTTCTCCTGCTCGTGCGATGATACCCAGATGCCCGATCGCGACACCCCTACCCCGCAAGCCCTGACCGAATTGCCGCTTTTCCCATTGGGCACGGTCTTGTTCCCCGGCGCTTTGCTGCCGCTGCAGCTTTTTGAACTGCGTTACCTGCAGATGATTGGCGAATGCGAGCGCCAAGGCACCGGTTTTGGGGTGGTCACCCTGTCCCAGGGGCGCGAAGTGCACCGGCCAGGTGAAGCCGCCGAGAAGTTTGAAACCATGGGCACCCGGGTGCAGATCGAACGCATCGAGCGGCCCCAGCCCGGCTTGGTGATGGTCTGGTGCCGTGGTGAGGCGAAGTTTCGCATCGACAGCACGCAGCAGCGCAGCGACGGCCTGTGGCTGGGCCGGGTGCAAGCTTTGCCGCCCGAGCCTGCCGTGCAAGTGCCCGAAGACCTTCAACACCTCTCGATGCAAATGCACGAAGTGTTGACCCAACTGAGCGCTCAGCCCAGCGCGCAGCCCCATTGGGCCGAGGCTTGGCGACTGCAAGATTGCAGCTGGCTGTCCCACCGTTGGGGCGAATTGCTGCCCTTGCCGTTGCAAATGAAATACCGCCTGTTTGCCCTGCAAGAGCCCTTGATGCGGCTGGAGTTGATCGGCGACATGGTGGCCCCCTCTGAGCGCTCGCCATAGCCTTCGGTGGCGTCATCGAGGAGCCAAGGCCAAAAGTCCCTCGCAAACTCTTAAAATAGCGGGTTTAGCGCTTTGGCGCAGCTCAACTTTTTTACATTTTCCGCTAACCAGGTTCAGGCACCCTTCGCGCCTTGAGCCCAACCACCGCACTTCATGTCCGACACGAACGCCAATGCCGCTGCCGCGCCAGCCCCACAAGATGAAAACCAGCTGATCGCTGAGCGCCGCGAAAAACTCAAGGCCATGCGCCAGGCGCAGGCCGATGGCAAGGGTGTGGCATTCCCCAACGACTTCAAACCCGAGCACCACGCCGCCAACCTGCACCAGGCGCATGGCGACAAAGACGCCGAAACCCTGAACGGCGAAGGCATGGCCAAAACCATGGCCAAGGTCGCTGGCCGCATGATGCTCAAGCGCGTGATGGGCAAGGCCAGTTTTGCCACACTGCAAGACGCGACCGGCCGCATCCAGGTCTATGTGACCCGCGACGACGTGGGTGAAGACCTGTACGCCCTGTTCAAGCACTGGGACCTGGGCGACATCGTGGGCGTGGAAGGCCACCTGTTCAAAACCCGCACCGGCGAGCTGTCGATCCACGCCACCAGCATCCGCATGCTCACCAAGAGCCTGCGCCCCATGCCCGACAAGTTCCACGGCGTGGCCGACCAGGAAGTCAAGTACCGCCAGCGCTATGTAGACCTGATGACCGACGAAGCCGCACGCAAGCGCTTTGTGGTCCGCAGCAAGGCCGTGAGCGGCATTCGCGAGTTCATGGTCCAGCACGGCTTCCTCGAAGTCGAAACGCCCATGCTGCACCCCATCCCCGGTGGTGCCAACGCCAAGCCCTTTGTCACGCACCACAACGCGCTGGACCAAGAGATGTTCTTGCGCATCGCGCCCGAGCTGTACCTCAAGCGTTTGCTGGTGGGCGGCTTTGAGCGGGTGTTCGAGATCAACCGCAACTTCCGCAACGAAGGCATCTCGGTGCGCCACAACCCCGAGTTCACCATGATGGAGTTCTACGCAGCTTACTGGAACTACCAGGACCTGATGGGTTTCACCGAAAGCCTGATCCGCGACGCGGCCATGACCGCTGCGGGCAAGCTGGACCTCACCTACAACGGCAAGCCGGTGGACCTGAACAAGCCTTTCGCCCGCATGACCATCCGCGAAGCCATCGTGAAGCACACCGAAGCCGGTGACAACGTCGACAACGCCGAGTGGCTGATCAACGCCCTGAAGAAACTGGGCATGAGCGAAGCCAAGGACAAGCTGTCCACCCGCAGCTTGGCCAGCCTGCAGGTGTTTTACTTTGAGGAAATGGTCGAAGACAAGCTCTGGGAGCCGACCTTCATCATGGAACACCCGACCGAAATCAGCCCGCTGGCCCGCGCCAACGACACCCGCCCCGAAGTGACGGAGCGCTTTGAGCTCTACATCACGGGTCGCGAGTTCGGCAACGGCTTTTCCGAGTTGAACGACGCCGAAGACCAGGCAGCCCGCTTTCACGCCCAAGTGGCTGCCAAAGACGATGGCGACGATGAAGCCATGTACTACGACCACGACTTCGTGCGCGCGCTCGAATACGGCATGCCCCCTGCCGGCGGCTGCGGCATCGGCATCGACCGCCTGATGATGCTGCTGACCGACAGCGCCAGCATCCGCGACGTGATCTTGTTCCCGGCACTGCGGCACGTGCAGGAATAAGCGGGAGACATACCCAAAAAAAACCCGGCCAAGGCCGGGTTTTTTGTGAAACATGTCCGTTCAAGGGCGTCGGTCAGAGGGCAAACGCGGCGCATCCTCCACCACCTCGCGCACCTCAACGTCGACCACCTGGTCGTCACGAGCCGACGGCGCACCGTGTCCTCTGGGCTGCTCAAAGCCTTGGTTGGTTGAAGCACGAAAGCCACCTTGCCTGAAGTTTTGGCGCATGGCGCTGAACTGTTGCCAGACCATCACCACCTGGGGCTTGCGGCCAGTCAGCAACCAACGCACCGTGGCATAAACGATGTAGCACAGCAAACCAAACAGCAAGGCAGCCAGGAAACCCAGTCCGAGCAATCCCATGATGATGCGCACGATCCAGTTCATTCAGATGTCCTGTTCAAGTCAAGGCAAGCGGTCCAGCGCCTGCATGTAGTCGGCAGAGCGCACCAGCTCGTCCCAAGGGCGGGCGGGTGATCGGGGCAAGAGGTTCAAGCGCCGTTCTTCGCTGATCTCGCTCGGTGTCCAGTGGCCTTTGAGTTGGGCTTCGGCCAGCTGGTCCAAAACTTCGTCCAGCTCTGCCCCGTCGTTCACCGCCGAGCGGTTGCACAGCAGAGCCAGATCGCACCCGGCTTGCAGCGCGGTGATCACGGCTTCGGGATAGCTCAGTGTGCGGCCGTCCATTTGACGGGCAGCCGCCATCGACAGGTCGTCGGTGCAGACCACGCCCTGAAAGCCCAGCTGGGCGCGCAAGATGTCTTGCAGCCAGCGCGGCGAAAAGCCCGCTGGACGGCTGTCCACCTTGCTGTAGATCACATGGGCAGGCATCACGGCCGTGAGCACGCTGGTGAGCCATTGGTAAGGCTGCGCATCGTCAGCCAAAATGGTTTCGAGGCCGCGTTTGTCCACCGGCAGCGCCACATGCGAGTCGGCCTTGACCGCACCGTGGCCGGGGAAATGTTTGCCGCAGTTGGCCATACCCGCCTGCAAGAGGCCCTGCATCAAGCTGCGGGCCAGCAGGCTCACCACACGCGGATCGCGGGCCAAAGCGCGGTCGCCGATCACGCCACTCTCGCCGTGGTCCAGATCCAAAACAGGTGTGAAGCTGATGTCAACACCACACGCGCGCAACTCGCTGGCCAGCACAAAACCCACTGAGGTGGCCGCTTCGCAGGCCTTGAGCACACCGGATCCGGGCTGACCCTTGTCGTCTTGCGACCAGAGTTCGCCCAAGGCACGCATAGGCGGCAGGTGGGTGAAGCCGTCGGTGCGAAAGCGCTGCACGCGCCCGCCTTCGTGGTCCACCGCGATCAAGAGGTCAGGTCGGAGATTTTTGACGTTGGCACACAGCTCGGTCAGCTGCGCACGGCTGTGCCAGTTGCGGCCAAACAAAATCATGCCGCCCACCAAGGGGTGGGTCAGGCGGCGGCGGTCCACGTCGCTCAGGCTGTGGCCTTCAATGTCCAGGATCAGGGGGGCGTGGATGCTCATGGGTAGGTCAACAGTTCAGGGTGAACAAGGGGAATTCAAGTGGGTGCTTTGACCGGCGCAAGCACCACCGGGGCCAGCGCCTCGACCACACAAAAGCTGGCCGCGTACTCGGACTCGTCGGTCACGGTGATGTGGGCGCTCAGGCCCTTGGCTTCAAACCAAGCTTTGAGCTCACCGTGCAGCACGATGACCGGTTGACCACTGGGCAGCTTGGTCACCTCGCACAGCCGCCAGGTCATGGGCATGCGCATGCCCAGGCCAATGGCTTTGCTGAACGCCTCTTTGGCCGAAAAGCGCGTGGCCAGGTAGCGCACACCCCGTTCAGGCCAGCGGGCGCTGCGGGCTTTCCAGGTGGCCATTTCGGCATCCGACAGCACCTTGGCGGCAAAACGCTCGCCGTGCTTGTCCAGGCTGGCCCGGATGCGGCGGATATCGCAGATGTCGGTGCCGATGCCGTAGATCATGTCTTCAAGCAATCCAGATACGCCTGCACCGTTGCGGCGTAACCC
This sequence comes from uncultured Burkholderiales bacterium, assembly GCA_903932865.1. Classification (GTDB taxonomy): domain Bacteria; phylum Pseudomonadota; class Gammaproteobacteria; order Burkholderiales; family Burkholderiaceae_C; genus Limnohabitans_A. The sequence continues at coordinate 111,146 of CAIZHQ010000013.1, read as the reverse complement.
ATCTCCAGCGCATCGGCCATGAAGGCATGGCCAATCGAGACTTCTTGCAGACCCTTGACCGCCGCCACAAAGGCGGGCAGGTTGTCACGGTTCAGGTCGTGGCCGGCGTTCAGGCCCAAGCCCGCTTGTGTGGCGGCCACGGCAGCATCGGCGTAGCGCTGCAGCTGCATGGCTTGCGCTGGCTTGCCAAAGGCGGCGGCATAGGGCTCGGTGTAGAGCTCCACCCGGTCGGCGCCCACGGCGCGAGCGGCGGCCATTTGCTCTGGGATCGGGTCCATGAAAAGGCTCACACGCACGCCCAAGGCCTTGCATTCGTCGATCAGGGGTTTCAGGCGTTCGGCGTCTTGCGGGAAGGTCCAGCCGTGGTCGCTGGTGAGCTGGCCTTCGCTGTCGGGCACAAAGGTCACCTGGTGGGGGCGCACGGCGCGCACATGGTCCATCAGGTTGTGGAAAGGGTTGCCTTCGATGTTGAACTCGCGCTCGGGCCAGGCCTGCATGAGCGCGTGCAGCTCAGGCACGTCGCTGGCGCGGATGTGGCGCGCGTCCGGGCGGGGGTGGATGGTGATGCCGTTCGCACCCGCTTGCAGGCACAGCTCGGCCGCGCGCGTGACGCTGGGGATGCCCAGGTGGCGGGAGTTGCGCAGCAAGGCGACTTTGTTGACGTTGACCGACAGGGCCACACGTTGGGAAGAGGTGGTCGTGGAGGTGTTCATAAAGTTTGCAAGTCCAGCATCATTTGGCGGGTGCGCAACGCACCCACTCCGCAATGGTAGTTGAGCATGAGGCGCAAGGGGCGCTGCAACTGCACCAGCAGGTCCGAGCAATCGCACAACAAAGCAGCCAAGGGGTTGGGGGACGCCAGCGCCGCATGCAGCGCCAGCCACTGCTCACCGCGCAAAGCATGGCGCGGGTCATCGCTCACCCACTGCAGGCCCGCCTCAGGCACCAAGGCGTAACTGTCGGTGGGCGACAAAGGCTTCAGGGTCAAGGTCTGCAGGTTCAGGGCGGGCAAAAGGCCCATATCTCGCAGCAGCAGCAACTCAAAACCGCGCAAAGCCCATTGCAAGGCATCGGGGTCACCACTGGCCAGCAGGCGCACCGCGGCGGCATACACCTCGAACAAAGCGGGGTGCGGGTCGTCTCGGGCCGTCAGCCGCATCAGCAGTTCATTGAGGTAATAACCGGACAGCAGCGCCTCGCCCGTGGGCATGACGTGCCCACCCACCCATTCGGCCGACTTGAGGGTGCGGATGTCGCCATCGCCACCAAACGCCAGCGACAAAGGCTGCAAAGGCAAAAGCACAGGCCGAAAGCTGGATGTCGGCCGTTTGGCCCCCTTGGCCACCAAAGCCACCCGGCCGTGGTGCCGGGTGAAGACCTCCAGAATCAGGCTGGTTTCACTCCAGTCGTAGCGGTGCAGCACATAGGCTGGCTCGTCTGCAATCCGCTTGGAGGCCATTGGCGATGGAATTACTCGTAGCCGAAGCTGCGCACGCGGGCTTCGTCGTCGGCCCAGCCCGAACGCACTTTCACCCACAACTCGATGAACACCTTGGCGTCCAGCAGCTTTTCCAGCTCAACACGGGTTTCGGTGCCGATGCGCTTGAGCTTTTCGCCCTTGTCACCGATCACCATGGCCTTGTGTCCTTCACGCTCGACCACGATGGTGGCGGCAATGCGCAGCATGCGTTTGGCGGTACGACCGGCTTCTTCTTCGAACTTGTCGATCACCACGGTGGAGGTGTAAGGCAGCTCATCACCGGTCAATCGGAAGAGCTTTTCACGCACCATTTCACTGGCCAGGAACTTCTCGCTGCGGTCGGTGAGTTCGTCTTCGGCATGCCACCAAGGCTGCTCTGGAAGGTATTTTTCGCAAATACCCAGCAGGCGCTCGATGTCCTTGGGCTGCTTGGCCGACATGGGCACGAATTCGGTGAAGGCATGGCGCTCTTGCATGCTTTGAAGCCAAGGCGCGATGTCGCCACGGCGGTGCACGTTGTCCAGTTTGTTGGCCACCAGCAAAACAGGAATACCAGGCTTGAGCAGCGCCAGCACTTTGGCGTCGGCTGTGGTGAAGCTGCCCGCCTCGACCACGAACAACACCAAGTCCACATCGCTCACGGCGCCGACCACGGTTTTGTTGAGCGACTTGTTGAGCGCGGTGCCGTGGATGGTCTGGAAACCGGGGGTGTCCACAAACACGTACTGGGCTGCGCCCTGGGTGCGGATGCCGGTGATGCGGTGGCGCGTGGTTTGCGCCTTGCGCGAGGTGATGCTGATCTTTTGACCCACCAAAGCGTTAAGCAAAGTGGACTTGCCCACGTTGGGCTTGCCCACAATGGCCACCAGGCCGCAGCGCTGACCGTCCACCGGCGCAGGCGTGGGGACAGCGGCGACCGGGGGCAACGCAGCGTCTTCGGAGGCGTTTTCAGCAGAGGATCGAGGCTGAATGGTCACGCCCGCGATTTGAACGGGGCGGCGCAGGGTTTGCTCTTGCGGCGTGCGTTCAATTTCGGGACTTTTCTTATCGGTGCTCATGCGGCGCTTTCGGATTTCAAGGTGAGCAGCATGGCGGCAGCCGCTGCTTGTTCGGCGGCGCGACGCGATGCGCCCGAGCCTTGTTGGGTTTGGCGCAATTCGGTCACTTCGCACGAGACCTCGAACTGTTGCCGATGCGCCGCACCAGAGGTGCCGACCACGGTGTATTTGGGCAAGGCCAACTTGCGCCCTTGCAGCCACTCTTGCAATTCGGTCTTGGGGTCTTTGCCCACGGCTGGCATGTCGGGTTTGATGTCGACTTGGGCAAACAAGCGCTCGACCAAGGCTTGTGCGTCCTTGTAGCCGCCATCCAAGTAAACCGCGCCGATGATGGCTTCCAACGCGTCAGCCAGGATGGACGGGCGGTTTTGACCGCCGGAGCGCATCTCGCCCTCGCCCAAGCGCATCACAGCGGGCAAATCCAGATTTTTGGCCAATTGGTGCAAAGTGTCCTGCTTAACCAAATTGGCCCGCACCCGCGACAAATCGCCTTCAGGCAAATTGGCCAGTTGGGCGTAAAGCAGGTGCGCAACCGAGAGGTTCAGCACCGAATCGCCCAGAAACTCCAGGCGCTCATTGTGGTCCGCGCTGAAACTGCGGTGCGTGACCGCTTGCTGCAGCAAACCGTTCTGGCGAAAGGCGTAACCCAGGCGGACTTGCAATTCGGACAAAGCAGGGGAATTGGCCACGCCCACCTCAGTCGAAAGCGCCGATGCGCTGGAGGTTACCGAAGTTCATCCACACAAAAAACGCTTTGCCCACGATGTTGGCGTCGGGCACAAAACCAAAGTAGCGCGAATCGAGTGAATTGTCTCGGTTGTCACCCATCATGAAGTAGTGGCCAGCAGGCACCTTGCAAGTCACGCCTTCGACGGTGTAGTTGCAGTTTTCACGGCCCTTGAACTGGTCAGCTCCGGGCACAAAGGCCGGACGGTCATCGTCCTGCAGCGTTTGGTGCGGTTTGGCCCCAAGGCTTTCACGGCGGTGCTTGTGGTAGCGCATGGTGGACTCGTCGAAAAAGTCAGGCAGCACTTCGGTAGGCACGGCTTTGCCGTTGATCGTCAGACTTTTGTTCAAGTAAGCGACTTCATCACCGGGCAATCCGACCACGCGTTTGATGTAGTCCACGCTGGGTTTGGGCGGGTAGCGGAAAACCATCACATCGCCGCGCTGCACGGGCGCGCCCTCGGTCACCTTGGTGTTGGCCACCGGCAGGCGGATGCCGTAATGGAATTTGTTCACCAAGATCAGGTCGCCAATGTGCAGCGTCGGGATCATGGAGCCCGAGGGGATCTTGAAGGGCTCGAACAAGAACGAGCGCAGCACAAACACCACCACGATCACCGGAAACAGCCCGGCGGTCCAGTCCAGCCACCAAGGCTGCATGAGCAGCTTTTCGCTGGACTCGCGGATGTCGGTGTCCACCTTGTCGATGCCCATTTTGGTCAACTCGGCTCGGCGCTGGGCCGTTTCGGCTTCGAGTTGCGCCACCGCTTTTTGGCGTTGCGGCAAGAACACGAAGCGCTCAGCCAGCCAATAAATGCCCGTCACCACGGTGGCCAAAAGCAGGAGCAGCGCAAAGTTGCCCTCGAGAAAGCCCAGATACCAAGAACCAGCATAGCCGACAAAAGCGGCCAAAACCATCGACGTGATGAGTTGCATCAATCTTCCACCTGCAAAATGGCCAAGAACGCCTCTTGAGGCACCTCGACAGAACCGATTTGTTTCATTCGCTTTTTACCTGCTTTTTGCTTTTCCAGCAGTTTGCGTTTGCGCGAAATATCGCCACCGTAGCACTTGGCCAGCACGTTTTTGCGCAAAGCCTTGATGCTTTCACGGGCAATGATGTTGGCACCAATGGCCGCCTGAATCGCCACGTCGAACATCTGGCGGCTGATGATCTCGCGCATCTTGGCCACCACAGCGCGACCACGGTACTGTGATTGCGAACGGTGAACGATGATGGACAGCGCATCGACCTTCTCACCGTTGAGCAAGATATCGACCTTCACCACGTCAGACGCACGGAATTCCTTGAACTCGTAATCCATGGACGCATAGCCACGGCTGACCGATTTCAACTTGTCAAAGAAGTCCAACACGATCTCGCCGAGTGGCATCTCATAAGTCAACATGACCTGACGGCCGTGATAAGCCATGTTCATCTGTACGCCACGTTTTTGGTTGGCCAGAGTCATCACTGGGCCGACATAGTCTTGCGGCATGTACAAATGCACTGTCACGATGGGCTCGCGAATCTCTTGCAGCTTGCCTTGGTCGGGCATCTTAGAGGGGTTTTCCACCATGACGACTTCGCCGCCAGGCTGGACCACTTGGTAAACCACGCTGGGCGCGGTGGTGATCAAGTCTTGATCAAATTCGCGTTCCAGGCGCTCCTGCACGATTTCCATGTGCAACAATCCCAGAAAACCGCAACGAAAACCAAAGCCCAGTGCCTGCGAGACTTCGGGTTCGTAATGCAAAGACGCATCGTTGAGCTTGAGCTTTTCCAATGCGTCGCGCAGGCCGTCGTATTGGTTGGCCTCGGTCGGGTACAAACCGGCAAACACTTGGGGCTGTATCTCTTTGAAACCGGGCAAGGCCTCGGTGGCTGGTCCAAGGTTGTTGGGGAGCTTCTTTTCCAAGGTGACGGTATCGCCCACCTTAGCTGCTTGCAGTTCCTTGATGCCCGCGATGATGTAACCCACCTCGCCCGCTTTGAGCGATTCGCGTGGCTGATTGGCGGGGGTGAACACACCCAGGCTGCCCGCTTCGTACACCGCATTGCTGGCCATCATGCGGATGCGCTCGTTTTTGAGAAGCTGGCCATCGACCACGCGCACCAGCATGACCACGCCCACATAGGTGTCGAACCAGCTGTCGATGATCATGGCGCGCAGGGGGGCGTCGGGGTTGCCTTTGGGCGGCGGAATGCGGGCCACCACAGCTTCGAGTATTTCTTCAATGCCCATGCCAGTTTTGGCAGAACACGGGATCGCGTCGGTGGCGTCAATGCCGATCACATCTTCCACTTCGCTGCGAGCGTTGTCGGGATCGGCGTTGGGGAGATCCATCTTGTTGAGCACGGGGACCACTTCCACGCCCAAGTCGAGCGCGGTGTAGCAGTTGGCCACGGTTTGCGCCTCAACACCTTGACTGGCATCGACCACCAGCAAAGCCCCTTCACAAGCGGACAGCGAACGCGAAACTTCGTAAGAGAAGTCCACATGGCCGGGCGTGTCGATCAGGTTGAGGTTGTAAACCTGCCCGTCCTTGGCGGTGTATTGCAGCGCAGCGGTTTGAGCCTTGATGGTAATGCCACGTTCTTTCTCGATGTCCATCGAGTCGAGCACCTGTGCTTCCATATCGCGGGCTTCCAATCCGCCGCAGCGTTGAATCAAGCGATCGGCCAGCGTGGATTTGCCATGGTCAATGTGGGCAATGATCGAAAAATTTCTGATGTGATTCATCAAACAACGTCTGCAAGTATTTGTGGATCAAGGATCCGTAAAAGAAAAAAGGGCGCGTCTGGTGGTGACGCGCCCTGAACCAACAATCAATGGCAACTGCGATAGTTGGGACTTCATTGTAGGCAAATTGGCCCAACCGCACAGCCCCGCTAACGGGTTAGACAGGTCGTTGCTGCTATGCAACATGAAACTTATCAACAGCTTATCCACAGTACGCGCTGCAAGCGGGTGAACAACTTGTGGGCTGTCTGTGGATCATCGGTGGACACATGCGGCAAATCCCGCATGGTGAATCAAGACCTGCTCTAAATGCCATGAATGAAGGTTCAAGACAGCTGATTTTATCCAAATTAGGCATGAGGCCCCAAACATGTTAGCGAATACGAACTTCATAAATATTTTCGAAGGCCGCCCCATCCCCCTCAAAAATGACGCTTGAACCCAACAACCCCAAAACCACAGGGGTTTCAGGGTTGCCAGGCTTGCAGACCCTCAAGGAGCAGGTCGAATCAGCACGTACTGCGCCCCATCACCCCGGCGAATCAGTACGCTGACCGGCCGGGTTTTGTCGATGCGCGCCATCAGCGATTCAAACACCTGCACCGAGCTGACGTCGGTATTGGCCACCGCCAGGATCAGGTCGCCCTCGCGAATGCCTGCCCGTGCTGCCGCATCCACAGCGGCGTCAACCCGCACACCAGCACGAACACGCGCTTCTTTCTTTTGGGCATCGCTCAAGTCACTCAAGCTCAGGCCCAGGTGGGCGATCTTGACAGGTGGGGCTTGTTTTTCGGGTGCGGCCGCAGCCACTTTTTCTGGCTCGATTTCGGCGACCGTGACCTTCAGGTCCTGGGTTGCACCTCGGCGAAACACCGTCAACGCCACTTGGCTTCCGGGTTTCGTGTTGCCCACCGCGCGCGGTAAATCAGCGGGTTTTTCAATGGGCTTGCCATCAAAACGGGTGATGATGTCACCCGCCTCGATGCCGGCTTTTTCGGCAGGCGAACCTTCTTCAACGCCGCGCACCAGAACGCCTTGCGCTTTGCCCAGACCAATGGACTCGGCCACCTCTTTGGTCACTGGCGCAATTTGTACCCCAATGCGACCACGGCTCACCCGTCCCGAGGACCGCAGCTGCTCACTGACCCGCATGGCCTCGTCCATGGGAATGGCAAACGAGATGCCCATGAAACCTCCCGAGCGGGAGTAAATCTGGCTGTTGATGCCCACCACTTCACCGCGCATGTTGATCAACGGGCCGCCCGAGTTACCGGGGTTGATGGCCACATCGGTCTGAATGAAGGGCAAGTAGTCACCGGTATCGCGCTGCTTGGCGCTGACAATACCCGCCGTGACGGTGTTCTCTAGGCCAAAAGGTGACCCAATGGCCATGACCCACTCACCCACTCGCAGCCGGCTGACGTCGCCCACTTTCACGGCGGGCAGTCCAGTCGCCTGAATTTTGACGACCGCCACATCGGTGCGCTTGTCGGCCCCCACAATGCGTGCCTTGAATTCGCGTTTGTCGGTCAGGGTCACCATCACCTCATCGGCCCCGTCGACCACATGTGCATTGGTCATGATGTAACCGTCAGCGCTCAAGATGAAACCTGAACCCACGCCTCGGGGCTGGGCATCTTGATCGGGCCGGTTTTGCCGTGGACCTTGGCGTGGGGCATTGGGCATGGGCACGCCAAAAAAGCGGCGAAACAGCTCCTGCATTTCTTCGTCCTGTCCGCCAGCACCGGGCGTGTTCGGGCGCACTTTTTCAAGGGTTCGGATGTTCACCACCGAAGGCCCGACCTGTTCCACCAATTCGGTGAAGTCGGGCAAACCACGCACCACGGCAGCTGGGGCTTGCGCCAAGGCTGCAGATGTGGACACCATGGCCCATCCTGCCAGCAGTGCAGTGGCCATGCAGGCCGATGCGGCCGTCCTCGTCCATTTCTTGTTCAGCACAAAAAGCCTCCTTGTGTCGGTTTAAACCAGATTTCAGCGCCATGACAGATGTGGGTGAAAACGGCCATTTCAAGCCACATCAAACACGCTCTTGCAGTCTCCCGTCTGGCAGCACCTCCGTCTTCGGGCGCGAATATACAGCGCATCTAAATCCGTGCCACTTTGAGGGCATCGCGCCCGCCTGTACCCAGGCGCTGGCCCGTCGACCCTGTGCACGGCCCTGCTCATCCAGCGGCTGCACCCACAACAACAGGCCTTGGCCGGTGTCCAGGCCCACCGAGACGGCAACGGCTTGGGTCGGTTCGACCGTGTCTGAATCGGCTTGCCAAAACCAGCTTTCGCCGCTCCAACCCAAACGCCCCTGGGTCAGTGCTTGCCTGGGAGCCCAAAGCGCAGCACACAAAGCACATGTGGCCCACATCCACCAACCGGCCCACAACTTGGGGCCGGTGACCAGCGTTTGCACTTGCCAGCTGACCATGCCCACGGCCGAAAGCCCGCAGACGGCCACCAGCAAAATACGGCCCGCAACAAAACGCCCCACCGGGTAAACCACAGGCGGGGCGTTGTACATGGCTTGAACCTTGCCTGAAGGGCCGTCAGAGGCGTTTGAACACCAAAGAGCCGTTGGTGCCGCCAAAACCAAAATTGTTTTTCAAGGCCACATCGATTTTGAGATCGCGTGCCGTGTTGGCACAATAGTCTAGGTCGCATTCCGGGTCGGGGTTGACCAGGTTGATGGTCGGCGGCACTTTTTGGTGGTGCATCGCCAGCACAGTGAACACGCTCTCGATGCCCCCCGCACCACCCAACAGGTGACCGGTCATGGACTTGGTGGAGCTGACCACGGTTTTGTAAGCGTGGGCACCCAAAGCCGCCTTGATGGCATTGGTTTCATTGATGTCCCCCAATGGCGTGGAGGTGCCGTGTGCGTTCAAGTAATCGATCTGGTCCGGATTGATGCCAGCGTTGCGCATGGCGTTGATCATGGCGCGGCGGGGGCCGTCCATGCTGGGTGCTGTCATATGACCAGCGTCAGCACTCATGCCGTAACCTGACAGCTCGGCGTAAATTTTTGCGCCACGGGCCTTGGCGTGTTCGTACTCTTCAAGCACCATCACACCCGCGCCTTCGCCCAGCACAAAACCATCGCGGTCTTTGTCCCAGGGGCGCGATGCCGCTGCAGGGTCGTCGTTGCGGGTCGACAAGGCGCGCATGGCGGCAAAGCCTCCCACACCCAGCGGCGACACAGTGCCTTCAGAACCGCCAGCGATCATCACGTCGGCATCGCCGTATTCGATCAAGCGACCGGCTTCGCCAATGCTGTGCAAGCCTGTGGTGCACGCAGTCACAACAGCCAGGTTGGGGCCCTTGAAGCCATGGCGCATCGACACATGTCCAGAAATCATGTTGATGATTGAGGCCGGTACAAAAAATGGAGAGATGCGGCGCGCGCCACGCGCCACGTACTCGATGTGGGTTTCTTCAATCAGCGGCAAGCCGCCAATGCCCGAACCAATCACAACACCCGTGCGGCAAGCCTCTTCTTCACCCAGCGCGTCGCCTGAGGGCAAACCAGCATCTTCAATGGCCTGAGCCGCTGCAGCAATGCCGTAATGGATAAATTTGTCCATCGTCCGCGCCTCTTTGGCGGAGATATAGGACTCGAGGTCAAAGTTTTTGATTTCACCGGCGATCCGGCACGACATGGCTGTCGCGTCAAATCGGGTGATGGGACCAATGCCGGATTGACCGGCGATCAGGTTGGACCATGCCTCAGACACCGTGTTGCCCACGGGGCTGATGCATCCCAAACCCGTGACTACAACTCGGCGCCGGGTCATCGTCGATCAGGCCTTCTTGCTTTGGGCGTAGTCGATCGCAGCTTGCACCGTGGTGATTTTTTCTGCGTCTTCGTCAGGAATTTCGATGCCGAACTCGTCTTCGAGTGCCATCACCAGTTCCACCGTGTCCAGGGAGTCGGCACCCAAATCGGCCACAAAGGCTTTTTCGTTGGTAACTTGTGACTCTTCAACGCCGAGTTGCTCAGCAATGATTTTCTTGACACGTGCTTCGATATCGCTCATGGGGTCCCTCTGAGGGTTGTGAAAAATGAAGATTTTACCTGTCCGGAACGAGGTTTCGGAAATCAGGCCATGAACATGCCACCATTGACATGCAATTCTTGCCCGGTGACGTAGCCGGCATGCTTTCCGGCCAAATAGGCCACGGCATGTGCGATGTCATCGGGCTTGCCCAGATGGCCCAGTGGGATCTGGCCCAGCAAGGCTTTTTGCTGTTCTTCTGGCAAGCTGGCGGTCATGTCGGTTTCGATGAAACCAGGGGCCACACAGTTGACCGTGATGTTGCGGCTGCCCAGCTCGCGGGCCAGCGCTCGGGTCATCCCCGCCACGCCCGCTTTGGCCGCCGCATAGTTGGCCTGACCGGGGTTGCCCGAGGCACCCACCACGCTGGTGATGCTGATGATACGGCCATAGCGCTGCTTCATCATGGGGCGAATCACGGCGCGGCTCATGCGGAACACTGCCTTCAGGTTGGTGTCCAGCACTGCGTCCCAATCGTCGTCTTTCATGCGCATCGCCAGTTGGTCTCTGGTGATCCCCGCATTGTTGACCAGCACCTGCAAGCCGCCATGCTCCTTGACGATGGCATCGATCAGGGCTGCGCCTTCGTCGGCGTCGTTCACATTCAGCTTGGCCCCCCGACTGCCGGGAAAAACCGACAAGGTTTGACTGATCTTGGCGGCACCCTCATCGCTGGTGGCGGTACCAACGACCACAAAGCCTTGTTGGGCCAGATGCAGGGCAATCGATGCACCGATGCCGCGAGAGGCCCCCGTGACCAGTGCAATTTGATTTGGTGCTTCGCTCATGCCAGGATTCCTTTCACTTCAGCCAAAGTCGCAGGGTCGTAAAGCGCCACGCCGTTCAATTCAGCGTCAATGCGCTTGATCATGCCCGCCAGCACTTTGCCAGGACCGCACTCGACCACGGTTTTGACGCCACGGGCCCTGATGGCCTGCACGCACTCCACCCAGCGCACCGGGCCAAAGGCCTGCCGGTACAGCGCGTCTCGGATGCGGTCCGCGTCGGTTTCGATGGCCACATCAATGTTGTTGAGTACTGGAATTTGCGGCACACCCAAGGCCAAGGTGGCCAGCTTTTCACGAAGCTTTTCGGCTGCAGGCTTCATCAGAATCGAGTGGAACGGGGCCGACACGGGCAAGATCAGCGCGCGCTTGGCGCCCATGCCTTTGAGCACTTCGCAGGCTTTGTCCACGGCAGCTTTGCTGCCGGCGATCACGGTTTGCGCCGCGTCGTTGAAGTTCGCAGCCGCCACCACTTCGGTGCTGCCTGGCGAGAAAGTGGCTTGCGCCTCCCGGCAGCCGGCGATGACTTTGTCCGAAGCCAAACCTAAAATCGCGGCCATGGCACCCACGCCCACGGGCACAGCTTCTTGCATGGCAGCGGCGCGCAGGCGCACCAAGGGGGCAGCTTGCGCCAGCGTCAGCACACCTGAAGCCACCAAGGCGCTGTACTCACCCAATGAATGACCGGCCACCACCGACGGCTTGGTGCCGCCTTCGGCCAGCCAAGCGCGGTAAGCCGCCACCGCCGACACCAGCATCACCGGTTGGGTGTTGGTGGTCATGGCCAACGCTTCTTTGGGGCCTTCATGGATGAGCTGGGCCACGTCTTCGCCCAAAGCGTCAGAAGCTTCTTTGAGGGTTTCGTGCACCACAGGGTGGTCACCCCAAGCGTCCAACATGCCCACCGATTGGGAGCCCTGACCGGGAAAAACAAAAGCGAATGAGGTCATGTTCAAATTTTGGGTATCCGCGAAGAATCCGAGATCGTGAAATGGGGCGTGCCACGCATCTCTGACCCGGGCCTGTCAAATCAACAGCAAATCAATAACGCAAAAGGACCGAGCCCCAGGTGAAGCCACCGCCCACACCTTCGAGCATGAGGGTCTGGCCACGCTGGATGCGTCCGTCGCGCACAGCAGCATCCAGCGCCAGCGGGATCGAAGCGGCCGAGGTGTTGCCATGCTGGTCCACCGTCACCACCACTTTGTCAGCGCTCATCTTGAGCTTTTTGGCGGTGCTTTGCATGATGCGGATGTTGGCTTGGTGCGGGATCAACCAGTCAATGTCGGCTTCGGTCAAGTTGGCCTTGGCCAGGCTGGCGCGGGCCGTGTCTTCGAGCACGCCCACCGCCAATTTGAAGACGGCCTGGCCGTCCATCTTGAGCACAGGATCGCCCAGAATGCCGCCCCGATTAACGTGCCCTGGTACGCACAAAATATCTTTGTATTTGCCGTCAGCGTGCAAGTCGGTGGCCAAAACGCCGGGCTGTTCTGACGCTTCGAGCACAACCGCGCCTGCACCGTCACCGAACAACACACAAGTGGTTCTGTCTTTGAAGTCCAAGATGCGGCTGAAAACTTCTGCGCCAATGACCAGCGCCCGCTTCGCCGACCCGTTCTGGATCATGGCATCAGCCACCGAGAGTGCATAAATGAAGCCGGTGCATACGGCTTGAACGTCAAACGCTGGACAGCCTGCGGTGCCCAGTTTGTTTTGGACCATGGTCGCCACGGAGGGGAACACCATGTCGGGTGTGGACGTCGCCACAATGATCAGGTCGATGTCGCTGGCTGACAAGCCTGCAGCATGCAAAGCTTTGTGAGCGGCTTCGGTGGCCAGATCACTGCAACCTTGGTGGTCGGCAGCGAAATGCCGAGCACGGATACCCGTGCGCTCAACGATCCAGTCGTCCGAAGTTTCCACCCCTTGCAAGGCAAGGTCGGCGGCCAGATCGGCATTGCTCAAGCGTTTCTCAGGCAGATAGCTGCCGGTGCCAATGATGCGTGAATAAATTCTCATAGGGGTGTGACCACTGGTTCTGCCCGCTCGGCCTGCGCACCCATCAACAAAGGGGCGGCATGGGCGATGCGCTCACGAACGCGGTCCAGCAATTGGTTTCGGCCTGCATCATAAGCCCGGTTCAGGGCCGTCTCGAAAGCGATCTCGTCTGCCGATCCGTGGCTCTTGAAGACCAGGCCACGCAAACCCAGCAAGGCTGCGCCGTTGTAACGGCGGTGGTCAACACGATTTTTAAATGCTGATAACACCGGATAAGCCAAAATTGCAACCATTTTGGTGAAAATGTTGCGAGAGAACTCATTTTTCAGAAAGCCACCGATCATGGTGGCCAAGCCTTCGCTCGCCTTCAGTGCCACGTTACCGACAAAGCCATCACAAACCACAATGTCCACCGTGCCCTTGAAAATATCGTTGCCCTCAACATTGCCATGGAAATTCAAATCCCCGGAGTTGCCTGCAGAACGCAGCAATTCACCCGTTTTTTTGATGATTTCATTTCCTTTTATGGCTTCTTCGCCAATATTCAACAAGCCGACCGAAGGTTGGTCCTTGTTTTGCAGCACAGACACCAAGGCTGAGCCCATGACCGCAAACTGAAGCAAATGCTCGGGCGAGCAATCCACATTAGCGCCCAAATCAAGCATGGTGGTTCCGCCACCCTTGAAGTTGGGCATCTGTCCCGCTATGGCAGGGCGGTCAATCCCGTCCATGGTCTTGAGTACATAACGGGCAATGGCCATCAAGGCGCCCGTGTTGCCCGCCGAGACGGCGGCGTCAGCCTTGCCATCACGCACCTGCTCAATGGCCACACGCATGGAAGAGTCTTTTTTCTTGCGCAAAGCCACTTCGAGTGAGTCGTCCATCTCCACCACTTCGGTGGCCACCACGACCCCAACCCGGGGATCGGCAAAACCAGCGAGTTCCTCTGCTCGGCCCACCAACAAGAGGCGGGCATCCGAGTGTGTAGACAGAAAACGTCGGCAGGCCGCCAGCGTGACGCGGGGGCCGTGGTCGCCGCCCATGCAATCGACAGCCAGAGTGATCGGGGTGGGCGAGGTCATGGAATCCTTGGGCTGAAAACCGGGCAATACTGAGCAAAAGCCACAAAAACAAAAGCCCGAAGCTACTCAAAAAGTAGCGCCGGGCCTCTTGAGGCTTGAGGGCTGACGCCGATCAGGCTTCGGACTTGTTCTTCAGCACTTGGCGGCCACGGTAAAAACCGTTCGGGCTGATGTGGTGACGCAGGTGAGTTTCGCCTGTTGTGGGTTCAACAGCAATGCCTGGAACATTCAAGGCATTGTGCGAACGGTGCATACCACGCTTGGAGGGCGATTTTTTGTTTTGCTGAACGGCCATGATGGCTCCTTGGAAGCTTGTGGAGTCCGCGCCAATGAAAACGCAGCTTCTGGTTGATGAGAGTGTCGCTCGGAATAACTGGGCGAAGCCATTGATTATATCCTAAGCTGGGCCTGATGGGATACAGGCTTTTGGCCTCTTTAAGGGGACTTGTCTGTTTTAAGACCGGCAAGAACCCCAAAGGGGTTGGGTCGCTGCGCTGCGGCTTCAAATTCGGGGTCTGCCACTGACGTCGTCATCGCTTCGGGGCACACCTCGTGCAAAGGCACCAGGGGCAAGGACAAAATCAACTCATCTTCGATCAGTGCCAGTGCGTCAAAGTCGCGACTGATCACCAGAATGTCTTCCTCAGACTCATCATCCAGGGCCATCGCTGTGGCTTCATCGGAGACAAAACGAAAACTGCGTTCGGCCTGCACCACCGCCAGCACCGGCGTCAGGCAGCGCTGGCATTGCAGGGGCAAATTCACCACCGCTTTCAAATCCAGCCAGATCTGATCAGCGCCGCCAGATTGCGGAACCGATCGACCCTGCAGTTGCCAAACCACAGGCCCCGAAGACACGTCGCTGCCGAACAATTCCTGCGCCAATCGCGGCCAATCGGCCAACACGCCCTGCCCATTCAGGCTGAGCGCGTCGCGCGCAAAAATTATTACATCCAGGTTTTGGGGTTCTATTTTTTTTTCCATGGCTGCAGTGTAAGAGAATCACCCATTTGCATTTCACCAGGGCCAGCGCTTTGACCTCGATCTTGAACTCCTCTGCCCCCCCTGTCCGTTCCGTGGTGCTGGGCTCGACCTCAGCTTACCGGCGCGAACTGCTCGAGCGCCTGCGCATCCCTTTTGTTGTGAGCGCGCCGGGTGTAGACGAAACACCCCAGCCGGGGGAAGCACCACAGGCCTTGGCCCGACGACTGGCCCTGGCCAAGGCCCGGGCCGTGGCGGCTTTGCACCCCGATGCGGTGGTGATTGGTTCAGACCAGGTGGCCGATTTGGCGGGCCAACCCCTGGGCAAGCCAGGTGAACACGTGCATGCCGTGGCGCAGCTGCGCCAAATGCGCGGCCAGACGGTGATTTTTCAGACTGCGCTGGCCGTGGTTTGCCTGGCCACAGGCTTTGAAGAAGTGGACGTGGCTGAGGTTCATGTGGTCTTTCGTGACTTGAGCGACGAAGCAATTGAGGCCTATTTGCTGGCGGAAAAACCCTACGATTGCGCTGGCAGCGCCAAAAGCGAGGGCTTAGGGATTGCGTTGCTGGAATCCATCGACAATGACGACCCGACTGCCCTGATCGGATTGCCGCTGATCCGCACCGCGCGTTTGCTGCGCAAAGCTGGGGTCAAACTGCTGTGAGCGCCGCGCCACGCCCCTTAGGTCGCCTGTTTTTGGTGCCCACGCCCCTGGACTTTGGCTGCGCCGAGCAAGCCCCCATCACCGAGGTGTTGCCCACCAGCACCCTGGCCACCACCGCACGCATCCAGCATTGGGTGTGCGAGAACGCCAAAAGCACCCGCGCCTTCCTCAAGCGCGTGGGTCAAACGCATCCGCTGATCGCCTCCCTGCCAGAACAATCCATCACCGAATTACCGCGCCATGTTCACAAAAAAGGCGACCACCAATCGGGCTTTGACGGCAAACCGCTACTGGCCGCTGCCCTGCAGGGGCACGATGTGGGACTGGTGAGTGAAGCGGGCATGCCCGCCGTAGCGGACCCGGGCAGTTCGGTGGTGCGGGCTGCACACGATCTGGGCATCGACGTGGTGCCTATGGTGGGTCCGGTGTCTTTGCTGCTGGCATTGGCCGCCAGCGGCCTCAATGGCCAGAACTTCGCCTTTGTGGGTTACTTACCTCAAGACGCGGCCGAACGGGCTTCCCGCTTGAAGCAACTGGAGACGTTGGCGCTCAAAACAGGGCAGACCCAGTTGTGGATCGAAACCCCATACCGCAACGCAGCCATGCTCAGCGGCTTGCTCCAAAGCCTGAATGCCAACACCCGGTTGGCCATTGCCAGTGGCTTGACGCTGCCGTCCGCCCATGTTCAGAGCCACACCGTCGCGCAATGGAAAAAGGGTACCCAAGGCCCTGATGCGCATACCCCAGCGGTTTACGCCCTCGGGCCTTGAACGGCGCCTCAGCGCAAACCAGCGCCCGCCGTGCGCATGGCACGTACACTGCCCTCACCCACGGCCACACCAAAGCGCTTGACCAGCCGCTCAGCCACGTTTTCGCGCTGGGTGTAGTCGATCACGTCAGGGGCCTTGACCACCTCACGGGCAACGCCATCCACACTGCCCAAGCTGTCGGCCAAGCCCAGATCCACGGCCTGTTGGCCACTCCAGAACAAACCGCTGAACAACTCTGGCGTGACTTTGAGTCGATCTCCCCGGCCTTTTTTGACCACGTCGATGAATTGGGCGTGGATCTGGTTGAGCATGGCTTGAGCGTGTTGGCGTTGAGGCTGAGTTTGCGGGCTGAAAGGGTCCAAAAAGCCCTTGTTCTCACCGGCAGTCATCAAGCGCCGCTCCACGCCCAGCTTGTCCATGAGCCCGGTGAAGCCAAAACCGTCCATCAAAACGCCAATGCTGCCCACCAGACTGGCCTTGTCGACATAAATTTGGTCGGCTGCAGCGGCAATGTAATAAGCCGCCGAGGCGCAAGACTCCTCGACCACAGCGTAGATGGGTTTGTTGTGCAAGGCGCGCAACCGTGTGATTTCATCATTGATAAGACCTGCCTGCACTGGGCTGCCACCGGGCGAATTGATGAGCAAGACCAAGGCTTGCGAGCCCTGGTCTTCAAGTGCCGTGCGCATGGACGACATGATGTTTTGCGCACTGGCTTCGGTGTCTGGGCCGATTTCACCTTGGATGGTGACCATGGCCGTGTGCGGAAAACTGGTGTGGTTTGCTGGTGAATTGAAGCTGAAGGCCTGCCAAACCACTATGCTCAAAAAGAGCAACCAGGCCAAGCGCATCCCCAACTTCCATCGGCGCTGTGATTGCTGCTCCTTGAGGTTGGCAAAAGCCAGGTCCGCCAAGGTTTTTCGGGCCCAGATTTCGTCTACCGGATTGAGCACCGGGGCTGGGGCGGGCATCGAGTCCGACAAAGCTTGGGCGGGGACGGGCGCGGACGAGCTGTCCTGAGGGTCTTGCATGTTCAAAATTCAAGCGGTTTTAAGTTATAGGCAGTATGCCAGTGAACCACGCCGTTCTGCTCTGAAAGGTCTATTTTGACCAACCCACCACGGCAAGGCCCGCCGGAGCAAGCGCCGGTATCGGGTTGGTAGATGGCGCCGTGCGTTGCACACATGAGCCACCGTCCCGTGTCGTCATAAAACCGGTCGGGCTGGTAATCCATTTCCATCGCCACATGGGTGCAGCGGTTCAGGTAGGCGTGCACCTGGTCTTGGTAACGAATGGCAAAAGCTCGGCAAGTCTGCCCTGCGTACACGATGTCAAAAGGCACAGCCCGCCCACCGTTGACCAAGTCGGCGCTGTTGCACAAAGGGACCATGGGCTCCATCGGCGCTCCTCATTTCAAGCGTGTTTCAACAACCAGTCGTGCAATTCGCGCACGCTGTGCGCGACATGACGCGGCTCAAGCACATGAAAGGCCTCGGGCTCGTGGGCCCCATAACTCACGGCCACGCTGGCACACCCGGCATTCAGCGCCATTTGCAGGTCATGCGTGGTGTCCCCAATCATCAAGGTGCGCTCGGGCTCTGCGCCAAATTCGCGCATCAACTCGTGCAGCATCAAGGGGTTGGGCTTGCCCGCTGTCTCATCGGCCGTGCGCGAGCCATCGAACACGCCGCGCAATTCGACCGCCTGCAAGGACTCGTTCAGGCCGTGGCGACTTTTGCCGGTGGCCACTGTCAGCCAATGGTGCCGTGCTTTGAGGGCGTCCAGCAAATCCAGTACGCCTTCGAACAGGCTGATGTCGTGCTGGTGCTGCAGGTAATGGTGACGGTAACGCTCCCCCAGGGCCGGGTATTTGTCCTTGGGCACATCGGGCGCGGCATGGGCCAGCGCGGGCAAGAGCGACAAGCCAATCACATAAGAAGCGGCTTCACGGGTGGGCTCTTGCCCGCCCACGTCCACAACGGCGCGCTGGATGCAGCGGGTGATGAGGGCTGTAGAGTCGAACAGCGTGCCATCCCAATCGAAAGCGATCAAGTCAAACTGGCGGGGTCTGGTTTTGGGCATGGTCGATGTAGGCTTTCAATTCGGGGGGGAGATCGGCTTGCAAGGCGACACGCTCGGCGGTCACCGGGTGGTTGAACTGCAAGCGCCAGGCGTGCAAAAACATGCGTTTCAGGCCCGGTATAGCACCTGGTCTTTGCAACTGACGGTTCCAATCAAAATCACCGTATTTGTCATCGCCCGCAATCGGGTGTCCATGCGAAGCCAGGTGCACCCGGATCTGGTGGGTGCGTCCTGTCTTGATGGTCACCTCCAGCAATGTGGCTCCTGCCAAACGCTGCGCCACCTTGACCAGGGTGATCGAGCGCATGCCGTCAGGGTCTTCGGGCGTGGTCACGCGGACGCGGCGCTCACCGTCGGGCAAAAGGAATTTATGCAAAGGCTGGTCAATCACCTTCAATTTGTCTGGCCAATCGCCTTTGACCAGCGCCAAATAGGTCTTGCCAGTCTCACGTTCTCGAAACTGGTCTTGCAAATGTTTCAAGGCGCTGCGCTTTTTGGCCACCAGCAAAATGCCGCTGGTGTCGCGGTCCAGTCGGTGCACCAACTCCAGCAGCTTGGCCTCAGGGCGGGACTGGCGCAATTGCTCGATCACACCAAAGCTCACGCCCGATCCCCCGTGAACCGCCACCCCGGCTGGCTTGTCGATGGCCATCAGGCTGTCGTCTTCCAGCAGCAGGGGGAATTCGCGCCCTGGCGCCGGGCGCTCGGCCTTTTCAGCCACCTTGTCGGACACGCGTACAGGAGGCAGACGCACCTCGTCGCCGTTTTGTACCCTTGTATCGGCGGCCGCACGGCCTTTGTTGATGCGAACCTCACCGCTGCGGATGATGCGGTAGACGTGGGTTTTGGGCACGCCCTTCAAGTGACGCATCAAAAAGTTGTCCAATCGCTGGCCAGCCGACTCTTCGTCCACCAACAACCATTTGACGGCGGGTATCGCAGCAGCAGACTTGACCCCTATAATGTGATTCACTGGCAATTGGCTGTAAGTGGTTGATTCAAATGGAAATGAATTCCTGTAGAGCTGGAGTTTAGTCCACCACCACCGCACCAAACCAGATGGTCGATGCCGCCCCCGGCACGATTTGCAGACTGACGGCCAACGCCAACAGTGGCAAAACGCCCCGGAGGTTGAGCCGACGCCCAGAAACCCAGATACGGAATACCCCAAGTTCAGCAGCCCCGTGGGCTGCTGAGCGGATCAAAGCGAGATGGTTGTGTTGTTCGGAACTTTGCTGATGTGCTTGGAATGGCTCACGAAGCCATGCCCCATCGTCATGCATGGTGCCTGGCAGTTTGTCTTGGACACCGGGAGAACCTCCCGGCAGTGGACGAATCTGTGCACGCCTTTTGCCTCGCCCCATCCACGCGCCACGATCCCCATTCCTGTGCTCACGCACGGCTGAATGGCGATCCACCTCGGCAATTCCCTTCGTTTCAGGCGTCAGTTCAGGCAACGTGGGCTTCGCGGTTCCCAAGAACCCGAAGCCGGTTGTGTAAACAGGTTTTCGCGCGCAGACATTTTTCTGCACCGAAGCCAAGCTGACAAGAGAAGGAACGCATCATGAAACGGATGCTGATCAACGCCACGCAAGCAGAAGAGCGCCGCCTGGCCATCGTCGATGGACAAAAACTCCTCGACTACGAAATCGAAATCGAAGGCCGCGAACAGCGCAAGGGCAACATCTACAAGGCCGTTGTGACACGCGTCGAGCCCTCGCTCGAGGCCTGCTTTGTGGATTACGGCGAAGACCGCCACGGCTTTTTGCCTTTCAAAGAAATTTCGCGCCAATATTTTGCTGAAGGCGTGTCCGTCAGCCAGGCGCGCATCCAGGACGTCATCAAAGAAGGCCAGTCCCTTCTGGTGCAAGTCGAAAAAGAAGAGCGCGGCAACAAAGGTGCGGCGCTCACCACTTTCGTCAGCCTGGCTGGCCGCTATGTGGTGCTCATGCCCAACAACCCCCGTGGCGGTGGCGTCAGCCGCCGCATCGAGGGCGACGACCGCGCCGAACTCAAAGAGGCGATGGACCAGTTGGATTACCCCAAGGGCATGTCCATCATCGCCCGCACCGCAGGCATTGGCCGCGCAGCGCCCGAGTTGCAATGGGACCTGAACTACCTGCTCAAGTTGTGGACGGCCATTGACGGCGCCACCCAAGGCAAAGGGGCTTTCCTGATTTACCAGGAATCCTCGCTGGTCATTCGAGCGATACGTGACTACTTCAACAACGACATCGGCGACATCCTGATCGACACCGACGACATCTACGACCAGGCTCAGCAGTTCATGAGCCATGTCATGCCCGAGTTCGCCCCGCGCGTGAAGCGCTACCGTGACGACGCACCGCTGTTCAGCCGGTTCCAGATCGAGCACCAGATCGAGTCGGCCTATGCGCGCACGGTACAACTGCCGTCTGGCGGTGCCATCGTGATCGACCACACCGAAGCCTTGGTCTCGGTGGATGTGAACTCGGCCCGCGCCATCAAGGGCGGCGACATCGAAGAAACCGCCACCCGCACCAACCTGGAAGCCGCCGACGAAGTGGCACGCCAGATGCGTCTGCGCGATTTGGGCGGTTTGATCGTGATCGACTTCATCGACATGGACGAAAGCAAGAACCGCCGCGAAGTGGAAAACCGCCTGCGCGACGCCCTGCGCCAGGACCGCGCCCGCGTTCAATTCGGCTCTATCAGCAAGTTCGGTCTGCTGGAAATGAGCCGCCAACGCTTGAAGCCTGCTTTGAGCGAAGGTGCCTCGATCCCTTGCCCACGTTGCGGCGGCGCTGGCCACATCCGCGACACCGAAAGCTCGGCGCTGCAAATCTTACGCATCATTCAGGAAGAGTCCATGAAGGACAACAGCGCGGCTGTGCACGCGCAAGTGCCCGTCGAAGTGGCGTCTTTCCTGCTCAACGAAAAGCGCTCCGAGATCGCCAAGATCGAGTTGCAGCAACGCATCAATGTGCTGTTGGTGCCCAACAAATCGCTGGAAACGCCGCACTACAAGCTCGAGCGCCTGAAGCACGACGACCCACGCCTGGACCGCATCGAAGCCAGTTATAAGATGGCTGAAGAGATCGAAGACGCGACCACCGTCACGCGCCGTTCGCAAGAACCCACCAACAAGCAAACGCCGGTCATCAAGGGTGTTCTGCCTGACGCCCCTGCCCCCGTGGCCCCCCCCAAGCCCGAAGCCACCGTGGCTGCGGCCAAGCCGGTTGCCAAAGCCGCCACACCAGCCCCGGTGGCAGCTCCTACAGCCGCCGCTTCGGGAGGCTTTTGGGGTTGGTTGAAAAACCTGTTCGGCGGCGCTGCCGCTGAGCCCGTGGCTGCACCTGTGGTCAAGCAAGAAGAGAAAGCCCGCGAAGGTCGCCGTGACGGCGAGCGCCGTGATGGCCGCCGTGGTGGTCGCGATGGCCGCCGTGGCGAGCGCAGCGAAGGCGCGGCCGGCGAAGTCCGCGTTCCACGCGAGGGTGGACGCCG
This sequence comes from uncultured Burkholderiales bacterium, assembly GCA_903932865.1. Taxonomy (GTDB): domain Bacteria; phylum Pseudomonadota; class Gammaproteobacteria; order Burkholderiales; family Burkholderiaceae_C; genus Limnohabitans_A. The sequence continues at coordinate 89,228 of CAIZHQ010000013.1, read as the reverse complement.
TGGTGAAGGCCGAATCGAAGGCCGTGAAGGCGAAGCCCGCCCTCCACGTGCTGAACGCGGTGAGCGATCAGAGCGTGGTGAACGCGGAGATCGTGGTGATCGCAGCGAGCGCCCAAACGGTGATCGCCCTGCCCGTGAAGGCCGCCGTGATGGCCGTTCGGGCCCACGCGGTGAAAACCTGGTTGAAGGCCAGCGCACCGACAGCCTGAGCGAAGGCCGCAGCGATGCCCAGCCCGATTTGAATGCCGAAGGCAGCGAAGTGCGCTCTGATCGCGCGCCACGCGAGGCCCGTGAAGGTCGCCGTGAACGTGGCGAACGCGGGGGCGAAGCACGCCGTGAACGTGGCGAACGCACTGAGCGCCGCCCAAGCGATGCCACCGATGTCAATGTGTCCGAAACGGCATCGGGTGCAGATCAGAACGCTGACGCCAATGCGGCAAACGATGGCTCCACAACTGCCGAAAACAGTGAACGCCGTGAGCGTCGCTCTCGCGACCGCTACGGCCGTGACCGCCGAGAACGCGCTGGCGAAACACGTCAGGACCCTGCAGACGATCAAGCGCCTGGCGATGACACCGCTGAGCCCAGCCGCATGAGTGCAGAAGTCCCGACCGATGACCGCCCAGCCCCCCGCTCTTATTTCGAGCGGGCACAGCAAGCTGCTGCCACTTCGGCATCGGTCCCGACGGCACAAGCACCTCAAGTCAGTGAAGAAGCTGCACCTGCTGCGCCGTCACAAGTGGCCTCTGTGGTTGAAACAATGGCCACCACCGTGCCTGCCCAAGCTCCTGTGGCCGCTGCGCAAGCGCCAGCCCCTGTCGCAGCCACTGCCGCTCCGGCCGAAGTCAACATGGCGAAGACTGCCTCAGCCAGCGCTCCACTGACCGGAGCAGCCAGCACGACCTTGCCTGCCGTGACCGCCTACACGCTGCCCCTCGACAGTCTGCAGCAAGTCGCACAAAACTCGGGATTGGTGTGGGTGAACTCGGACAGCATCAAAGTCGCCGCCGTGCAAGCGGCCATCGCGGCCGAGCCCCAAGCCAAGCGCGTGCCACGCGAGCGTCCACCTGCCGTGGTCGTGAATGAAGGCCCGCTGGTGCTGGTCGAAACACGCAAAGACCTGAACTCACTCCAAGTGCCGTTCTGATTTCATACGTGGCGCAAAAGCGGCAAAAAAAACCGGGCTCAGGCCCGGTTTTTTTTCGGCTGCCTGTTTGCGCTTCAGTCCATTGACACCCTTGCGGCCTCCTTCCAGGCAGCGGCCGCTTCTACTGGATCTTGGCGCTGCTCGGCCAATTCGGCCAAGGCGATCCAGGCTTTGCGCTGGAGCACAGGGGTTTGCAGGTTTTTAACAGCCTGACCCAGCAGACTTTGGGCCTTGCCCCACAGGCGTTGGCGCAGGCACAGCATGCCAGCCAGGTATTGCAAATGTGAGGCCCGCGGCCGCGACTGCTGAGCGCTTTCCATGCGTGACAACCAGACAAAGGCGTCCTCGGCTTCCAGGTCGGGCAAGCAAGCCTCCAAGGCCTCAACCACGCGAAGCAGCTGTGCATCTGACCAAGTCGGGGGGGGGGCTATCATGGACATCCACAAGTCCTGCAGCCAAATTCGGGCCGTCGCGGCAGGACCGCCGAGCTGCAACCAACGCAAGGCAGCCTCGGCAGCCACCTGAGGCATCAGCCTTTGAGCCGCGGACAGGCCCTTCCACACGCGCAGCAAGGCATCCGCATCATGTGTCTGGGCCAACAATTCCAAAATGAGACGGGTCACCAGACTTTCGGCGGCCTCCGGAGAAAAAGCACGGTGCTTGGCCAGCAAACTGGCAGTTTCCAGAGCCTTCGCTGGCTGACCCGCTAAACGTGCCGCCTTGAGCTGCAGCCGCATGGCTGCCATGCGGCGCCCCACAGCGGGGGGCAAGGCATTGAGTCGGTCAAGACTGGCCGGGGCATCACGGTCGTCGAGCGACCACCTGGCAGCGCGCAGCTGCACGCCCTCCAGCAAGGTTTGGCGCTCAGCCACAGAACTCGCTTGCACCTGAGCCAAGGCTTGGTCCAGGTGCTGTTGCCTTTGGGCCTTGTCCTGCAAAGCGTGGCTGGCCTCAGCGGCCATGACATGGGCTAAGGCACGCAAAGACACCGCATGGTCCAGCTCCACGCCCGAGGCCTGCAACAGGGTTTCTTTGGAAAGTGTCTGCTCGGCGGCCTTGCGTGCCCGCAAGTACCGCCCTGCCATCAAATGGCCCATCGAATCCAGCAAAGCCGCATGGCTGGCCCGCTCTTTTTGCTGCAGCCGCCAGCGTTGGGCTCGTTGAGGCAAAGCCAAAAAGGCTTCAAGTGCACGCTGTGCCAAGACCACCAACAGCACCACGGACAAGACGATCAGGACCGCCAGGTTCAGTGAAATGTCGATCCGATGCGGAAACAAAAACAAGGTCACCGTCCCCTGGTTGTTACCCGCCAACCAGGCCCCTGCAGCCGCCAAGGCGAACAAGGTAATCAGCCATAAGGCAGCGCGCATGGGGTTTACCTTCCTGCCGCAGCGGTGTTCAGCGCTGTCAGCGAAGCTTCGATGCGCGGCAACTCGGCCGTGCGCACCTGCTCGCTGGTTTGTTCCAGCAACTGCAGCAACTGGCTGGTTCGCCGCGATTGGGGCTCAGCATAACGACGCACCAGCACGGCTGCGGCACCCAAGTCATTGCGCACGCCCTCTTTTTGCCGCGCCAGCAAGCCCAGGCGGGCATTGAGCAATTTGAGTTTGAGGTTTTCACGCAAGAAAAAAGCCTGCTCGGGCGAAATCAAAGCCGCCTCGGGCGCTTCAATACTGCTGACCCGCACCAAACCCTTGATCTGGTCACCCATGCGGGTCAGGACGGCCATCCACCATGTAGGCGGCGTTTGTGCACCCAAGACTTCGTCCTGCTGGCGGATCTGGGTTTGCGAGACACGCGCGGTGTTGGCCAGTGTCAAACCCTCCACCAAGGCGACTCCATCGTCGAGTTTGACCATCAAACCGGGTATGTCAAAGGCAGGCAAGTTCTTCAGACGCTCCAAGTCATTTTCAAGAGCCCGCGACACGGGCGTCAGGCGCGGCTGGGCGGCACGTTGCACCCGTTTTTGGGCCGACTGCAAGGCCGCCAACAAAGGCTCGGTACTGCCCGTCATCTGGGCTTGCTGCTGCGCGAAGCGCAGGGCAGACTCGATGTCCCCCACCAATGTTTCATCGCGCGAGCGCGACAAGCTTTGCATCAAATCTTCCAGTTGGGTGCGCTGCAAGGCCACCTCGGACAGGCGCGCCTCCATGAGCGAGACGCGGGCGGTGCTGTCTTGAACGGTTTCCTGCGCCTGCTTTGCCCAGGTCTTGGCCTCCAATGCCTGCAAACCCGTGTCGGCGCTTTGACGAGCCAGTTGCTCCTGAATGCGCGAAAGCTTTTGCCACAGCAGCACCGAGACCAGCAGGGCGATCACGGCAACAGCCCCCGCCAAGGGCACAAGCCATCGGAAGTGCGGCGCAGGCGACAAGGCCGTGGCCGACTCAGGCACGGGCTGGGCCTTCGGTTCGCCTTGGAAATCTGCGTTGTTCGGGGTGGTCATGACAGCGATTTTATCGACTGAGCTTGTGCGTCAACGCCCGCAGGCACCAGATCCACCTGACCCCAACCCGACTGCAGCAACCGCTGGGCAATGCGCGGGTGGGTGGCCAGCGCCCGCGCCATCGACAAGGGCAAGTCATGGCAAACCTGCAAAAGGTGCTGTGCCGCCTCGGAACTGCTGAACAGCCAAGCGCTGCCATCGCGAGCAGCCTGCCGCGCCAGGTTGTGCTGCGCAGACGTCAACTGAGGGGCTTGGCGAGAATAGGCCGCCGTTTGCAGCACCTGCACGCCGGCACCTTCAAGCTGCATCGCCAGCCAATCTCGTCCAGCCAACTCGCCTGCGGCGTCCGCACCGCGCACGATCAACACGGAGGGTCTGGCGAAAGATGCGGCCACCGTCGTCTGAATTTGCTCAGCCACCAAAGCCCACAAGGCTTCCGAATCAAACTGTGGTGCCCCTACGTCGGGCGAGTCGATCAGTCCCTCAGGCCAACCCGCCGCGAGCAAAGCGGCGCGGGTGCCCGGGCCGGTAGACCACGCACGGCATCCAGAAAATTCCAGGCCCATCGGCCGGGTCGCCATAAAAAATCGCACGGCATTTGCACTGACAAACATCACTGCCAAATGATCAGGCACTGCCTGCCAAGCTTGCACCAGCACAGAAGGTTCGGGCAAAGCGGCAATTTCAATCAGCGGCAGGATTTCACACACCACGCCCCGCGCCTGCAAGGCCTCGGCCCAAGCCCGGGCCTCACGCTCGGGCCGGGTCACGATCACCCTCCAAGGGGCCGCGGCCAACGAACCTGAAGACGCCAGCGCCATGTCAGCGCCAGACCTCAATGTGCTCCGCCGTTGCGCAAGGCCTTCGCCACGCTCAGGCCCAGTGCCTCGGCGGCCTGCAAGCCATCGGTGCTGGCTTGCGCATCGGCCGTGACCAAGGTGGTCGCACCTTCCGGGTCGCCCCAGGCCGCTTGCAGCTTGAGCACGCCACCCTCTATGGTGGCGTGCGCCGCCAAAGGCATAGAGCAGCTGCCACCCATGGCGCGGCTCACAGCCCTCTCGGCCGCGACGCGACGCCACGACGGCGCATCGGCCAGCGGCGCCAGCAGGGCGCGCAAATCGGCCCGGTCACTGCGGATTTCAATGCCCAATGCGCCCTGCCCTGCGGCGGGCAGCATTTGGTCAGTTTCAAAAATGTGACGAATCCGCTGGCTCATCTCCAGACGCTTGAGGCCTGCAGCCGCCAGCACAATGCCCGCGTACTGGCCTTCGTCGAGTTTGCGCAGGCGCGTGTCCAGGTTGCCGCGCAGGGGCTCGATTTTCAGGTCGGGGCGCAGCGCGCGCAGCAACACCGTGCGGCGCAGGCTGGAGGTGCCGACCACCGCACCCTGGGGCAAATCTTCCAGGCGGGCGTATTGCGGCGAGACCCAGGCGTCGCGCGGATCTTCGCGCTCCATCACGCAGGCCAGCTCAAAGCCCTCGGGCATGTCCATGGGCACGTCCTTGAGCGAATGCACCGCAATGTCCGCGTGACCCTCTTGCAACGCCACTTCGAGTTCTTTGACAAACAATCCTTTGCCGCCGACCTTGGACAGGCTGCGGTCCAGAATTTGGTCGCCCTGGGTGGTCATGCCCAGCAACTTGACCGTGCAGCCCAAGCCCTCCAGCAAGGATTTGACATGTTCAGCTTGCCACAAAGCCAAACGGCTCTCTCGAGTGGCGATGACGATGGCGGGCTTTGTGGACTCGGTCACGGCAGGTTTCCTGAAAAATTTTGACCCATCAAAATGAAATCAAGCGGTCATTTTGTTTCTTCCTTCGATGCTAGCATGGCGTCAAGGGACATTGACACCGCGCCAAATTTGGTTCACCAGTACTTTCCCATGTTCAGCACCCACTCAGTGATTCAACTGCCCCCATGCCTTCTCTAGCCGCTTGATGCTCACCGGCTGCGGCGTGCGCAGTTCTTGTGCGAAGAAGCTCACCCGCAGTTCTTCCAGTAGCCAGCGGAACTCCAGCATGCGGGCGTCTTGCGCGCCTTTGCGTTCGGCCACCAGACGCCAATAGCGTTGTTCTTGGGGTTTGAGTTCGGCCAAGCGCTGGGCGTCGCGGGCGGGGTCAACGCGGTGTTTGTCCAGGCGCAGGGTCACGGCCTTGAGGTAACGGGCGCAGTGCTGAAGCTGCGGCCAGGGGGTGGCGGCCATGAAGTTTTTGGGCATCAGGCGCTGCAGTTGCTGCGTGCAGTCTGCGGTGGTTTCAGGGGCGTTTTTGCTGTCTTTGATCTTGCGGGTGGCCACGCCAAACTCCAGCAAGATGGTGCCCGCCAGCCGGGCCACTTCGTTGGCAATCAGGGTGAGGCGCCCCCGGCCTTCTTCGATGCGGCGCTTGAAAGTCAGCTCGTCGTAGGGCAGCGGGTCCAGCAAAAAAGCGCGGTCCAGCGCCACGTCGATGATCTGGTTTTTCAGCTCGTCGGCGGTGCCCAGCGGCATGAAGGCCACGGACATTTTTTGCAGGTCGGGGATGTTTTTTTCCAGGTACTTGAGCGCGTCTTTGATCTGCAGCGCAAACAGGCGGTGCAGGCCCGCGCGGTTTTTGTTGGCGGCCATGTCGGGCTCGTCAAACACTTCGATGGTCACGGCGTCGCCCATGTCCACCAGCGCAGGAAAGCCAATCAGGGTCTGACCGCCTTTGCTGATTTCCATCAGCTCGGGGAGTTCGCCAAAGGTCCAGGTGGTGTAGCGCTGGGGGGCCAAGGGTTTGGCAGTTGCAGTCTTTTCGCCACGCGCTGGGTTGTTGCGGCCACCCGCATCACGCTGTGAAAAATTGGGGTCTGACCCCGATTGTTTTGTATCCCCGATTTTTGAGGGTTCAGACGCAGCCACAGGCGCTGCCGCCACTTTGAGCTGCGCCAGCGCCTGAAACGCACCGCGCGCTTTGGCACCCAGCTCGCCTTTGAGTGCGCCCAAGTTGCGGCCCATACCCAACTGGCGGCCGTGTTCGTCCACCACGCACAGGTTCATGAACAGGTGCGGGCTGAGCATTTCGTGCTTGAAGTCGGTCCGTTTGATTTCCAAGCTGGTTTCGTCGCGGCACTTTTTCAGCAGCACGTCGGTGAGCGATCCGCTGCCAAAAAGCTCGGGCACCGACAGCTCGCCCGCTAGGCGTGTGGCCGATTCGGGCAGCGGCACAAAGCGGCTGCGCGGGCGCTGCGGCAGGCTTTTGAGCAGGGCCTGGATTTTGTCCTTGAGCAGGCCGGGCACCAGCCATTCACAACGGTCTTCGCTCACTTGGTTCAGCACAAACAGCGGCACAGTGACGGTGACGCCATCGCGGGCGTCACCTGGCTCGTGCAGATAAGTGGTCTGGCAGTCGGTACCGCCCAATCGGATGTGTTTGGGAAAGGCCTGCGTGGTGATGCCTGCGGCTTCGTGGCGCATCAGCTCTTCGCGGCTCAGCATCAACAGGCGCGGCTGCTTGATGCTCTCTGTGCGGTACCAGTCTTCAAGCAGACGGCCGCTGCACACCTCATGCGGGATTTGTTGGTCATAAAAGGCGTAGATCAGTTCATCGTCAACCAGCACGTCTTGGCGGCGCGACTTGTGCTCCAGCTCTTCGACCTTGGCGATCATCTTGTGGTTAGCGGCCAAAAACGGCAACTTGGTTTCCCACTGGTCGCCCACCAGCGCTTCGCGGATGAAAATCTCGCGTGCGCCGTGCAGGTCCACTCGGCTGTAGGGCGTGCGGCGGCCGCTGTAGACCACCAGGCCATACATCGTGGCCCGCTCCAGCGCCACCACTTCGGCCGATTTCTTTTCCCAATGCGGGTCGAGCAGTTGTTTCTTGAGCAGGTGCGCGCCGACTTGCTCCAGCCACTGCGGCTCGATGGCTGCAATACCCCGGCCAAACAAGCGCGTGGTTTCCACGAGCTCGGCCACCACGATCCAGCGGCCCGGTTTTTTGGAAAGGTGCGCGCCGGGGTGTTTGTGGAACTTGATGCCGCGTGCACCCAGATAGGCTTCTTCGTCTTCGAGTTTGTAGCCCACGTTGCCCAGCAGACCTGCCAGCATGGACAAGTGCAGTTGCTCATAGCTGGCGGGCTGCGTATTGATGCGCCACTTGTGCTCAGCCACCACGGTGAGCAGTTGGGTGTGGGTGTCGCGCCACTCACGTACCCGGCGAATGTTGATGAAGTTTTGCCGCAGCAGTTGCTCGTATTGGCGGTTGCTCAGCTTGTGCTGCGGCGCTTCTTTAATCGGGGTCAGATCCCAATTGTTTTGGCCCGGTTGGACTGGTGAATTTAATTGGGATCTGACCCCAATTGATTTGACCCCGATTGATTTGGTGGGGCCGCCGCGGGCGTCGTGAATCCATTTCCACAGTTTCAGGTAGCCGCTGAATTCGCTTTTGTCGTCGTCAAATTTGGCGTGTTGTTGGTCGGCCTGGGCTTGAGCGTCCATGGGACGGTCGCGCACGTCTTGCACGCTCATGGCGCTGGCGATGACCAGCACTTCGTCCAAGGCGTTGCGGTGGCGCGCTTCCAAAATCATGCGGCCCACACGCGGGTCCAGCGGCAATCGGGCCAGCTCTTGGCCAATGGGCGTGAGTTCGTTGTCGTCATCGACTGCACCCAATTCGGCCAGCAGTTGGTAGCCGTCGGTGATGGCGCGTTTGGAAGGCGCTTCGATGAATGGGAAGTCTTCCACCACGCCCAGGTGCAGGCTCTTCATGCGCAAGATCACGCCCGCCAAAGACGAGCGCAAAATTTCCGGATCGGTGAAGCGTGGACGACCGGCGAAGTCTTTATCGTCGTACAGCCGAATGCAGATGCCGTTGGCCACACGGCCGCAGCGGCCTGCGCGCTGATTGGCAGCCGCCTGGCTGATGGGCTCGACCATCAGCTGCTCGACCTTGCTGCGAAGGCTGTAGCGCTTGACACGCGCCGTGCCTGCGTCGATCACGTAACGGATGCCAGGCACCGTCAATGAAGTTTCGGCCACGTTGGTGGCCAGCACAATGCGCCGGCCATTGGACGCCTCAAAAATCTGGTCTTGCTCAGCCTGCGACAGGCGGGCAAACAGGGGCAGCACTTCGGCACCGCGTGTGAGCGGCTGGTGCGACAGGTGTTTGCGCAGGTGGTCGGCGGCTTCGCGGATTTCGCGCTCGCCCGGCAAAAAGATCAGGATGTCGCCCCCTGCCCCGCCTTGCCAAAGTTCGTCCACCGCATCGGCCATGGCCTCGTTCAGGCCGTAGTCGCGCGATTCTTCAAACGGGCGGTAGCGCTGCTCGACCGGAAAAGTGCGGCCCGAGACCATGATGACCGGAGCAGGTCCTTGACGCGAGGCAAAGTGCCTGGCGAAGCGGTCGGCATCGATCGTGGCCGAGGTGACAACGATTTTGAGGTCTGGCCTGCGCGGCAAAATTTGGCGCAGGTAACCCAGCAAGAAGTCAATGTTCAGGCTGCGTTCGTGCGCCTCGTCGATGATGAGGGTGTCATACGCCTGCAGCAGCGGGTCGGTCTGGGTTTCGGCCAACAAAATGCCGTCGGTCATGAGCTTGACCGAAGCGTTTTTGCTCAAACGGTCTTGAAACCGCACCTTGAAACCCACCACCTCGCCCAGCGGGGTCTTGAGTTCTTCGGCAATGCGCTTGGCCACCGAGCTGGCCGCAATGCGCCGGGGCTGGGTATGGCCGATCATGCGGGCGCGCTCGCCGGGCTTGGCGTTCAGCTTGCCGCGCCCCAGCATCAGCGCGATTTTGGGCAGCTGGGTGGTCTTGCCCGAGCCGGTCTCACCGCAAACGATGATGACCTGGTGCTGGCCCATAGCGGCCATGATTTCCTCACGGCGGGCCGAGACCGGCAGGGCTTCGGGGAAGTCGATTTGAAGGGGGATAAGGTTTGCGGGCTCGGTCACGGGCTGGATTATCCCATGACACGCATTCACGTGCTACACTGGTTCACGTGAACTTTCGGGACGGAGATTTTTCATGACCAACCTGACCATTTCCCTCGACGAAAACCTCGTCAAACAAGCCCGCATCAAAGCCATTCAAGAAGGTACATCCCTGAGTGCCAAGGTGCGCGAGATGCTGGCTGCCTATGTGCGACAAGACCTGCCTGCCGCCCCGCTGGTGATCCCGAAGCTGCCCATCTCCAAAGCCCGTGGAGGTCTGCAGCCGGGCATTGACCCGAGCAGCAACCGCTCCCTGTACGACGCCATGGACGCCGACATGGACTACAAACGGTTGTCATGACACCGGATGTGAATGTGCTGGTGGCCTCTTTTCGGCCCGACCACCCCCACCACCCCGTAGCCCGTGCATGGCTGGACGATGCCGTACTCCAAGCAGCCAACGGTCGCGCCAGCTTGATGCTGCTGGGCATCGTGGTGACCGGCTTTTTGCGCATCACCACACACCCCAAAATTTTCAAAGAAACCGATTCCTTGCAGCATGTGACCGACTTTGTGGACAGTCTGCTCAGCTGTCCCAGTGTGCAATTTCAAACTCAGGGTGCCACCTGGCCGAACCTCAGGCAAGTGTGTCTTACACAACAAGTCAGCGGCAATCTGGTCACCGATGCGTGGATCGCCGCAACGGTGATGCAATCCGGTGAGACACTCTGCACATTCGATCGCGATTTCTCTCGCCTGTTGCCTTCTGCCCAACTTCTGTTGCTCAAGCCCTGAGACCTTTGCCCATGTCCACCGTTTTTAATTTCACCTTCGTGCCCTGGTTCCGGTCGGTGGCACCCTACATCCACATGCACCGGGGCAAGACCTTTGTGGTGGGCATCGCTGGCGAGGCCATTGCGGCGGGCAAGCTTCAAAACCTGGCGCAAGACTTGGCGCTGATCCAGAGCATGGGCGTGAAGATCGTGTTGGTGCACGGCTTCAGGCCCCAGGTGAATGAACAACTGGCTGCCAAAGGCCACACGCCCAAATACTCCCACGGTATCCGTATCACCGACAGCGTGGCGCTCGACTGCGCCCAAGAGGCCGCGGGCCAGCTGCGTTACGAGATTGAAGCCGCTTTCAGCCAGGGCTTGCCCAACACGCCCATGGCAGGCTCCACGGTGCGGGTGTTGTCGGGCAACTTCATCACGGCGCGCCCAGTGGGCATTGTGGACGGCGTGGATTTCATGCACTCGGGTCTGGTGCGCAAGGTGGATGTGGACGGCATCATGCGCACGCTGGACATGGGGGCTTTGGTGCTGCTGTCGCCGTTTGGTTTTTCGCCCACGGGCGAGGCGTTCAACTTGGCCATGGAAGAAGTGGCCACCAGCGTGGCGGCCGAGTTGCAAGCAGACAAATTGATTTTTGTGACCGAAATTCCTGGCATCCGCATGCAGCCCGGTGAGCCGGCCAGCGAAGACAACCCGATCGACACCGAGTTGCCCCTGGCTGCTGCCAAGCAGTTGCTGGCCTCGCTGCCCGCCCCGACCGAGCCGACCGACATCGGTTTTTACCTGCAGCACTGCGTCAAAGCTTGTGAAGAGGGCGTGGAGCGCTCGCACATCCTGCCCTTTGCGGTGGACGGCTCGCTGCTCTTGGAGGTGTATGTGCACGACGGCATCGGCACCATGGTCGTCGATGAAAAACTCGAAGAGCTGCGAGAAGCCACCGCTGACGACGTGGGTGGCATCTTGCAATTGATCGAGCCGTTTGAGAAAGACGGCACGCTGGTCAAACGCGATCGCACCGAGATTGAACGCGATGTGGACCACTACACCATCATCGACCACGACGGCGTGATCTTTGCCTGCGCAGCGCTCTACCCTTACCCCGAAGCCAAGACGGCCGAGATGGCAGCGCTGACCGTGTCGCCCCAGTCACAAGGTCAAGGCGATGGCGAAAAAGTGCTCAAGCGCATCGAGCAACGCGCCCGTGCCATGGGCCTCAAAAGCATCTTTGTGCTGACCACGCGCACCATGCACTGGTTCATCAAACGCGGCTTTGCGCAGGTCGACCCCGACTGGCTGCCCGAAGCACGCAAACGCAAATACAACTGGGACCGCAAGAGCCAGGTGCTTGTCAAAAAGCTGTGATCACAGGTCCAGCACCAAACGCGCCGTTTGACTGCGCGAGCAACAAATCAGCATCTGCGTGTTGGTCGCTTGCTCCTCGGGGGTGAGGAACATGTCCCAGTGGTCGGGCGTGCCGGCAACCACCTGGGTCAGGCAGGTGCCGCACACGCCTTGTGAGCAGGAAAAGGGCACCTCGTGGCCCGCATCCTGCAGCGCGTTCAGGATGCTTTGCGCTTTGTCCACCTTGATGGTCTGGCCACTTTTTTGCAAGTGAATTTCAAAGCCGCCATCGGCATCGATGGGGGTCTGGGTCAGGTCTGTGTTGCTCATGGGGTGATCTCGGAGGAATTTTCCTGGGCCAGAAGACGGTCGATGATACGTCGCGACTGCACACCACCGGAATCGATGTTGAGCATCAAGAGCTTGCGCTCGGGCCATTGGCTGATGTTGGCTTGCTGTAATTGCAGCATCTCCATGTCTTCGTTGAAGATGCCGCCTTGACCCGCACGGATCTTGTCTGTGAGCGCCGGATCTTCGGGTTTGAATTGACGCGCCATGCCCCAGTGGTACCAGTGTGAAGTTTCGGTTTCGGGCGTGATGAAATCCACCACCACGCCATAGGCTTTGACTTCAGGCGGTGCATGAAAGCCGCCATGGCCGGTCAGGGACACGCCCACGTCGATCATGATGTGGCTGGGCGGCGTGAAGCGGCAAATTTGCCAACGGTCCACCTTGGCCTGAGGGTCAAGGCCGTTCGCGGTCATGGCCATTTGCCAAAACGGTGGGGCTTGAATGCCTTGCATGTGGCGCTGCAAAATGACCCGATCACCCTCCACCGTAGTGGTGCAAGGCGTCTCGTCAATCTCGGGCTGACCGATGCTGTTGGCATGCACATAGGTCTCGTGCGTCAGGTCCATCAAGTTGTCGATCATCAGGCGGTAATCGGCTTTGACGTGGTATAGCCCGCCGCCATAGGCCCAGGCAGGGTTCTCAAAGAACTCAAACACTGGAACCTGAGATGCATCCACCTTGGACTGGTCGCCGGGCCAGACCCAGACAAAACCATAACGCTCTACCACCGCATAACTCTTGATGGCCGGAAAGCCCCTCACGCGCTGACCAGGCATGTGCACGGTTTTGCCCTCGCAGCCCATCTCTAGGCCGTGGTAGCCGCACACCAGATTGCCGTTACAGACCTTGCCCAGCGACAAGGGCGCGCCCCTGTGCGGGCAAAAGTCTTCCACCGCCGCCACTTGGCCCTCAGGACCTTTGAAGAATGCCATTTGCTCGTTGCAAATGGTGCGGCCCAGCGGCTTGTCGCCCAGCGCATTCAGATCGGCCAGGGAGCAGGCCACGTACCAGGTGTTTTTGATGAACATGTTGTCCTCGCTTTTCCAAATCAAAGCTTGCGGGCCACGCCCAGCAGGCTGTCCAGCAGTTCGGGGTTGTCGCGCAGCGTTTCGGCATCGCTGGCGTGCACCACGATGCCGTGGTCCAGCACCACAGCGCGGTGGCTGATCTTCAAAATCGCTTGCGGGTGCTGCTCAACAATGATGGCTGACAGGCCTTCTTCCCGGGTGATGCGTGCAATGGCGCGCAACAACTCTTCCACAATGATGGGGGCCAAGCCCTCCATTGGCTCATCGAGCAAAAGCAAACGCGGGTTAAGTACCAGCGCACGGCCCACGGCCAGCATTTGCTGCTCGCCACCCGACAGCTGTGTGCCCAAGTTGGTTTTGCGCTCGGCCAGCCGCGGGAACAGCTCGTACACGCGCTCGGGCGTCCAGGCGCGGCTTTGCCTTCCAGGCCGCTCCACCGCCGTCAGGTTTTCATGCACCGTGAGCGATTTGAAAATGTTGCGCTCTTGCGGCACCCAGCCAATGCCGATCGCAGCACGCTCGTGCGAGGGTAAGGTGTGCAAGGGCTGTCCGCCCAAAAATATCTGCCCAGCGTGCTGCTGTGTGGCACCGACCAGTGTGTTGATGAGTGTGGTTTTGCCCGTACCGTTGCGGCCCAACAGCGCCAAGTTTTCACCCTCTCCCAGTGAGAATCCGATCTCATTCAGCACCACGGCTTCGCCATATCCGGCGCAGAGGTTTTGGACCTTCAACAACTCAGCCATAGGACACCTCCTCGCCATGCCCCAGGTACACCGCTTTGACCTGCGGATCGGCCGCAATCGCTTCAGGTGTGCCTTCGGTCAGCACCGCGCCATTGACCAGCACCGTGATGCGGTCGGCAAATTCAAAAACCAAATCCATGTCGTGCTCGATCAGCAAAACCGACACTTCGGCTGGCAAGGCCGCCACGGTTAACAGCAACTCTTCGCGCTCGCCCGCGGGGACACCGGCCACCGGCTCGTCGAGCAGCAGCACCTTGGGTTCACAGGCCAGCGCAATCGCCATCTCCAGCAAACGGCGCTTGCCATAGGCCAGGTGCTCGGTACGCTGGTGCATGACTTCGGTCAGGCGAAACAGTTCGAGCAAAGCTTCGCAGCGCTCGACCACAGACTTGTCCTGTCCCAAAACCGACCACCAGCGCCCACCCAGGCCACGCTGCTGCGAAACCACCATGGCCAGGGTTTGCAAAGGTGTCATGCAGGCAAAAAGCTGGTTGATCTGAAACGTGCGCACCAAGCCACGGCGTACACGCAGGTGTGGCGCTAGTTGGCTGATGTCTTGGCACAGCAATTCAATACGGCCCGAGGTGGGTGGCAAGACGCCGGTGAAGAGATTGATCAGCGTGGTCTTGCCCGCTCCGTTGGGGCCGATCAGGGCGTGGCGTGCGCCTAAGCGCAATTCAAGGTTGACGTTGTCGGTGGCGGTGATGCCACCGAATTGTTTGACCAGCCCTTGGGCCTTTAACACGACAGGGGCGTTCATGGCAGCGGGATTCATTGCACACCGCCTTTGGGGTCCGCCGAACGACCAAACCATAGCCAGGGTCGAATCAAGCGCTCGCGCCCCACCATGACCAAGACCACCAAGAACAGTCCAATCCAAAAAGTCCAGTACTGCGGCGTGATGCCCGCGATCACATCGTGCATGAGTTTGAACACCACCGCGCCGAGCACACCGCCATACAGCCAACCGACACCGCCGATGACCAGCATTAGCATCACATCGGCCGAGCGTTCCAAAGCGAAGACATCGAGCGACGCGAAGCCTGTGGTCTGCGCCATCAAGGCCCCAGCCGCCCCGGCCAAAGCTGCCGCCACGGTGTAGACCACGGCCAACCGGTTGTGCACCGGAATGCCAATGGCCATGGCGCGCAGAGGATTGTCGCGCACCGCCATGAGCGTGGCGCCCCAGGGCGAATGCACCCAGCGCCGCGCCAGCACAAACAAAATCAGCAGCACCGTCAGCGAATACCAGGCCGCAGTCTGGCCATACAAATCAAATTCAAAACGGCCCAGCACCGGGCCCATCATCACACCCTGCAGGCCGTCAGAGCCCCCTGTGAGCCAGTCGAGCTTGTTGGCCAGCTCCATCAAAATCAACGCCATGCCCAGGGTGACCATGAGGCGCGTCAGGTCGGTGCCGCGCAAGATGGTGAGCGAGCACGCTGCACCGAGCAGCGTGGCGCAAAAGGTGCCAAACAGGAGGCCGACCACGGGGTCGGGCATCACATGTTTGGCAAACAAGGCCGAGGCGTAGGCACCCAAGCCCAGAAACGCCGCATGGCCCAGTGACACAATGCCGGTGTAGCCCAGCACCAGGTCCAGCGACACCGCAAACAAGGCGACGATGGCCACCTCGTTGACGATCAGCGCATGGCCAGGCACCAGCAAGGGCAAGGCAAACGCCACCAGCCAAACCATGGGCTCCCAGCCGCGCATGCGGGCGGTGGACAGCAGTTGTTGTTGGGGGTTCAAAAGCGTCTTCATGTCAGCGGCCTCCCTTGCGTACAAACAGGCCTTGTGGACGCCAAATCAAAATTGCGATCATCAGCGAATACACAATGAAAGAACCTAGCTTGGGCATGTAGTATTTGCCCGCCACATCGGCAATGCCCAAAAGCAACGCCGCCCACAGCGGTCCGGTGATGGACGAGGTACCGCCCACAGCCACCACGATCAAAAAGTACACCATGAATTTGAGCGGAAAGGTCGGATCCAGCCCCAGCACCTCGGCACCCAAGGCCCCGCCCAATCCGGCCAGTCCCGAACCCACGGCAAAGGTGGCGGCAAAGATCAGGTTCACGCGGATGCCCAAACCCGCTGCCACACGCGCATCGTCCACGCTGGCGCGCAAGCGGCTGCCAAAGCGGGTTTTGGCCAGCATGTATTGCAAGCCCACAGTAAGTGCCGCACACACCGCGATGATGAACAGGCGGTAGTGGCCCATACCGAGCGCTCCGTCCCATAACTCGGTGCGGCCCCGCAGCCAATCGGGCAGCTGCATGATCTGCTGTTGCGAGCCCATTAGGTAGTCCATACTGGCCACCGACATGAAGGCCAGACCGATTGAGAACAAGACCTGATCGAGGTGAGGCTTCTTGTACATATGGCGGTACAGCGTGCGTTCGAGCACCGCGCCCAACAAGGCTGTGACCACAAACGCCAAAGGCAGGCATGCCAAGAACGGCACCTCAAAGCGCTGCATCAGCACCACCGTGAGGTAACCGCCCGCCATGGCAAAAGCGCCATGCGCTAGGTTGATGAAGTTCATCAAGCCCATGGTCACGGACAGGCCCACGGCCAAGATGAAAAGCAGCATGCCGTAGGCAACGCCGTCGAAAAGTATAGTCAACATGTCATTTGCGTGAGTGGCGCGTCATGTGGGAGCTGCACCCCTTGCGCGACGAAGGCGTAACCAAAGATGATGGTCATACAACGCGCATCGCGCACAGGGTGAGGCTCCCACGTTTCAAAAGCCAAGTGGGCTTATCGGGCCTTACCCGGGTCTTTCACGTCCTTGAGGGTCGCGAACTCCTGGTTGTAGAGCTGACCGTTCACCTTCTCCACCTTGCGGATGTAGATGTTGTGCACCACGTCGCGGGTTTGCGCGTCGATGAACATGGGGCCACGGGGGCTCTCAAACACTTGGCCCTTCATCGCGTCGAGCAAAGCCTCGCCGCCTGCGCCTTTGCTGGCTTTGGCCGCTTCGTAGATCACGCGCATGCCGTCATAACCGCCCACGGCCATGAAATTGGGGCGCAGGCCGTTGTTGGCTTTTTCAAACGCGGCGACAAACTTCTTGTTCACGGGCGAGTTGTGCGATGCCGAATAGTGGTGCGAGGTCACCACGCCATTGGCTACGTCGCCCATACTGTTCAAGATGTCGTCGTCGGTGATGTCACCCGTGCCAATCAGCTTGATGCCGGCCTTGTCCATGCCGCGCTCGGCAAACTGCTTCATCAGCGCAGCACCTGCGCCCGAAGGCACAAACACATAGACCGCGTCGGGTTTGAGGTCACGCACTTTCTGCAAGAAAGGCGCGAAGTCGGGGTTTCGCATGGGCACACGCAGGCTGTCGAGCACCTGGCCACCATTGAACAACAAACGGTCTTTGAAGAACTTCTCGGCATCTATGCCGGGGCCGTAGTCGGACACCAAAGTCACCACTTTCTTGATGCCGTTGTTGGGCGCCCAGTCAGCAATGGCCACTGCCGCTTGCGGCAGCGTGAAGCTGGTGCGCACGATGAAGGGCGAGGCTTGCGTGATGCTGGAAGTGGCCGCGGCCATCACCACCATGGGGGTTTTGGACTGCGTGGCAATCGGGGCGGTGGCAAAGGCCAATGGTGTCAAACCAAAGCCCGCCAGCACGCTGACTTTTTCATTGATCACCATCTCCTGTGCCAAACGTTTGGTCACGTCGGCGGCGCTGGTGTCGTCTTTCACAATCAGCTCGACTTTTTTGCCTGCGACCATGTCGCCGTTTTGTGCGATGTAGAGGCGCGCAGCCGCTTCAATCTGTTTGCCGGTAGAGGCAAACGGGCCAGTCATGGGCAAGATCAGGCCGATCTTGAATTTGTCTTGCGCCATGGCCGCAGAGGCGGTCATGGCCAGGGTCGCGCAAGCGATGGCGCTAAAAAATTGACGTTTGTGCATGCTCTGTCTCCTCGTTAAAAAAATCAGTGTTCAGGATGGTCGGATCAATTGCACACCGGGCGTGACCGAGATCTGCGGATTTTGCAGCGCAAGGCCCAGGTGATGACGTGCAATGCGCGAGTGCTCCCGCATCAGGCCTTCGGCGCGGCCCGCTTCACGCTGGGCGATGGCCTGAAGCACTTGGCGATGCTGGTACTGGGCCACGACCAGCGTGTCGCGGGCGCCAGAGGTATGCGCTTGCACACCGACAAAACCCGAGGGCGAGGCGAATGGCAAGCCCGATGCACGTTCGATCTCGCGGGTCAGTAAAGCGCTGTCTGCCATTTCGGCCAGCAGCCGGTGAAAACGGGCGTTAAGTCGCACGTAGCCGGAAAAATGATCGTCGTCCAAGATGCCAGGCTGCAGCAAAGCATCGATCTGATCCAGACAGGCACTGGCATCTTGCATCAGGGTCTGATTGACGCCGCGTTCGGCAGCCAGGCGCGCAGCCAGGCCCTCCAAGGTGCCACGCAGTTCAATGGCGTCGGCCACTTCGCGCTCGGAAAAAGTCCGCACCGCATAACCGCCACTGGGCAGCGTTTGCAACAGGCCCTCTTCTCCAAGACGCATCAGGGCGGCGCGAATGGGGGTGCGTGACATGCCCAGGCGATCCACCAGCGCCAGCTCGGCAATGCGGGTGCCCCCCGGCAGCTGTCCCGCTAAGATCAGCTCGCGCAAACGTTGCTGGGCCTTCACTGCTTGCGAGCTGCCTTCGTGTTCAGCTTCAGTGATGTCGGCGCAAGAGGCGCGTAAAGGGTTAATGGTCATAAGTCGGTTTGGCGAAAACCAGATTAAACCATCCTAAAGCCACTCAATGTATACAGAAAACTCTTAATAACCTTGATTCAGCTTAAAAATTAAGCAAAAATTCGAATTTTGTATACCAGTAGCCATTTTGTGGCTCAAAGCAACGACACCGGCCACAAAGACCAATCCGATTGGGCGACGCTCACAAGGCCTTGACCTCTTTGTCCACCAAGATCACCAGATCTGCGCCGGTGATCAAGGTGATGCGGTGCTCTGCAGCGTAATCCTCGGCTTTCGTGCTGACTTGCCCCAAACTGATGCAAACACTGTTGCTGGCCTCAAGCGCATCGCGGTGGGCCACCAGTTCGCGCAGCGGCTCCAAGCCCATAGCGGCCGCTTTCCAGCGTTTGGCACTGACCACGGTGCGCACGCCCTTTTTTTCGAGCAGCATGTCGGCCGCACCTGCCAGTGGCGTGACGGTGTAGCCCTGACGGGTGAAGGCCGTGTCCAGCACCACCGAGAAATCTCGCCAGCTCATGCCGGCGAGGCTTTGCAAACCTTTTTCGACCAGTGCTGGACTGGGCAGGTTGCGCTGTCGCCAAAAGGCCATGCAACCGATGACAAAAAACGGGAAGCCCCCCAACATGCCCACGCCTGCGTACTTCTCGGGCAACAAGGCCCCGGCCGCCAGGGCAACAACAGCCACCAACACAAAACTGATCCACCACGGCGAACGCAACAGCACCGCAAACAGCGATTTCTCGGACATCTTGAATATCACACACGCTCCCTGTCGATCAAAAAGCGACCCCCATGGTCGCTGAGACCATTATCAAACGGGCTGGTCCCCTGCCAAGGTGATGCGGTGCATCACCCGACGAAAACCGTGGTAATCGTTCACAGGGTTGTGCTGGGTGCAGCGGTTGTCCCACACCGCCAAAGAGTGGGGCTGCCACACAAAGCGGCAGGTGAACTCGGGCTTGACCTGGTGCTGAAACAGAAAGTTCAGGATGGGGGCGCTTTCGGCGTCGGTCATGCCCACGATGCCGGCGGTGTGTGCAATGTTGACGTAAAGCGCTTTGCGGCCGGTTTCGGGGTGCGTGCGCACCAAGGGGTGGTGGGCCAGATACGCTTGGGGGGCGCTGTCTTTGCCATCGCTTTTGATGCGGTCTTCGCGGGTTTTGGACACATCGGCCTTGGCCGAACTGCTGATGCCCACCAACCCGTCGAGCAGTGACTTCATGGTGTCGGACAAGTTGTCCCAAGCCATGTATTGGTTGGCAAACAGGGTGTCACCACCATAGGGCGGCACCTCTTTGGCCAACAACATCGAGCCCATGGGCGGCTGCTCCAAATAAGTGGTGTCGGAGTGCCAAATGCCACCAAAGTTGACTTTTTCATGTTCGAGCTTTTTGACTTCGATGACGCAGGGAAATCCGTCCAAGCCTTTGACAAAGGGGTATTCGACGGGTTGGCCAAGGGTGTGCGCGAAACGCATGAATTGATCAGGCAACAGGTCCTGGTCGCGGAAAAAAATGACCTGGTACTGCAGCAATGCGGCGCGAATGGCCTGTTGCTGATCGGCCGTGAGGGGTTGGGTCAGATCGACCCCGTGCAGCTCAGCGCCCAGTGCGCCTGCGATTTGTCGAATGATCATCATTTCATTGTTGCACAGGCACTTGGGTAAACCCCCATCTGAAATGTCCGCCGCGAGACAAGCGCCACCGCGGCTTCGTGTCATTCTGAAGTTCTTGTTTTCTGGAGTTGACATGTTCAATCGTGGTTGGAATTTTTTGGCCCTGTCCTTGGGCTTGTGCATGGTTCAGGGCGCGGCCCTGGCGCAAGATTTTTTGTCAAAACCCGTGCGAATTGTGGTGCCACAGACACCGGGCGGTGCATCCGACGCTTTGGCCCGCATCGTGGGACAGAAGTTGAGCGAAAAATGGGGACAGCCGGTGGTGATCGAAAACCGCGCAGGGGCCGGTGGCAACGTAGGCATGGAGCATGTGGCGCAGGCCACGGCCGATGGCCACACGCTGCTGATGAGCTACGCCGGTTCGCACGCCATCAACGCGGCCTTGTACAAAAAACTGCCCTTTGATCCCGAAAAAGATTTTGAGCCTGTCGCCACATTGGCCACACTGCCCTTTGTGCTGGTGGTACGCCCCGAATCGCCAGTCAAAAGCATCAAGGACTTGGTGGAGCAAGGCCAGCGCTCGCCGTTGACCTTTGGTTCAGCAGGCAACGGATCGGTGAACCATTTGCTGGGCGTCATGTTCAATGCCGCCGCCAACACCAAGCTCGAACACATTCCCTACCGTGGCGCAGCGCCCGCCATGCAGGACCTGATGGGCGGCCAGATCAACATGGTGTTCACCAGCTTGCCCTCGGTGTCGGGGGCCATCAAGAGTGGCACCTTGCGTCCGGTGGCGGTGACCAGCGCGGCACGCTCGGGCAACTTCCCGAACATTCCCACCATCGCCGAAGGGGGTTTCAAAGAATTTGATGTGTCGCCTTGGTTTGGTTTGTTTGCACCAGCCAAGACACCGTCGGCGGTGATTCGCCGCATCAACCAGGATGTGCAAGAGGTGCTGAAAAACAAAGATGTGATCGAGCGCTTCAATGCGCAAGGCGCCGATGTACTGATCACCCAACCTGCTGAGTTTGCCGGGATGCTGAGAAAAGACCTGGCCAAGTGGAGCGTGGTGGTCAAGGCTTCGGGCGCTCAGATTGACTGACCCCGACAACCCAGAGACATCCCATGAATTTGAACCCAATTTTTCGCCGCACCGCTGTGGCTTGGGCGCTGTGCCTGAGCACCGGTGCTTTTGCCCAAAATTGGCCTGACAAGCCCATCCGCATCGTGGTGGGTTTTGCGCCAGGTGGTTTCACCGATGTGCTGGCGCGCACCATTGGCCAAAAGCTGCAAGAGCGCTTGGGGCAATCGGTGTTGGTGGACAACAAAGCCGGTGCTGCGGGCACCGTGGGCGCCGACATCGTGGCCAAGGCCCGGCCTGACGGCTACACGCTGCTTCTGGGCCACAGCAACTCCAATTCGGTGGCCCCGGCGCTTTACCCCAAATTGCCTTACGACGTGGTGAAGGATTTCACGCCCATCATCCGCGTGGCGTCCACGCCTTTGTTGTTGACCGTCAACCCCGGCGTGCCCGCTAACGATGTCAGATCCTTTGTGGCGCTGGCCAAGCAAAAGCCCATGGGCCTGAGCTTTGCGTCGTCGGGCAGCGGCAGCGCGCAGCACCTGGCAGCGGCACGCTTCATGCTGGCAACGCAGACGCAGATGAACCACATCCCCTACAAAGGCAGCGGCCAGGCAATTGTGGATTTGTTGTCTGGGCAGGTGAACCTGAACTTTGAAAGCCCGCCCAATGTGTTGCCGCACTACCAAGCGGGCAAGCTGCGGGTGCTGGCCATCACCAGCGAAAAACGCTCGCCCCTGATGCCCAATGTGCCCACCCTGGCCGAAGCGGGAGTGCCCAACGCCGAGATGCTGCAGTGGTTTGCCGTGTTGGGCCCGGCAAAGTTGCCCGCCGATATCACCCGACGCTTGAACACCGAGATTGCCGCCATTTTGAAGCTGCCCGATGTGGCCGAAAAAATCGCCTCGCAAGGCGGTGAAATCATTGGCGGCACCCCCGAGTCGTTTGCGGCGTTCATTCCCGAAGACAGCGCGTCCTGGGCCAAGTTGGTCAAAGACGCCAATGTGCGCATGGACTGAGCCATGATCCCGATCCCCAAAACCACCGACCTGTGTGATGCCTGTGATGAAGCACAAGCCTGCGCTGTGCTCTTTCAAAGCTACGGATTGCGACGGTCCTTTACCGGGCCCATTCGGACCCTGCGCATCCACGAAGACATTGCCCTGATGCGCGACACCGTGAGCCAGCCGGGCTGGGGCCAGGTACTGGTGATCGATGGGGGTGGCTCCGTGGCTCGGGCTTTGTTTGGCGACGTGATGGCCGCGCTGGCCTCGCGCAATGGCTGGGCTGGGCTGGTCATTCATGGTGTGGTGCGCGATGCCCATGAACTGGACGGAATCGACATTGGCGTGAAAGCCCTGGGCACGGTGCCCAAGCGTGGCAGCCGCACTGGTGCGGGCGAGCGCGATGTGCCGGTGCATTTTGGCGGCGTGACCTTCATCCCCGGCGATCACCTGGTGGCCGATGCCGATGGTGTGATCGTGCTGCCCACCGGTTTGACAGTGGCCGACATTGCCGTGGACGACGTGGTGGCGGCCACCGCCGCCTATGCAGCAGGCCCGGCGGCAACACGCCAACCATGAGCCCTTGCACCCTGTACCAGCGCATCGTGGATGCGCACACGGTGCGGCCGCTGGGCAACAGCGGGCAAATTTTGTTGTACGTGGACCGCCAGGTCCTGAACGAATACACCAGCCCACAGGCCTTTGCCGCCTTGCACGCGCAGGGGCGCCATGTGTGGCGCCCCGCATCCACCTTGGCGGTGGTCGACCATGTGAACGCCACCACGCCGGTGCGCAATGCACGCACCATGGTGTTGGTCGATGCCGACCGCGCCAAGCAGGTGAGCACGCTGGCCAAAAATTGTGGGCGGCACGGCATTGAACTGTTTGACATGCTGGACACACGACAGGGCATAGAGCATGTGGTGGCCAGTGAACAAGGCTGGGTGCTGCCGGGCATGGTGATGGCGGCCGGCGACAGCCACACCACCACACACGGGGCCATGGGGGCTTTGGGTTTTGGCATTGGCAGCAGCGAGATCGAACACCTGCTGGCCACCCAAACGCTGATTTACCGCCCACAAAAAAACATGCGTGTCATGGTGCACGGCCAGATGCCTGCCGGGGTGACGGCCAAAGACCTGGTACTGAGCCTGATCGCGCAGATCGGCGCCGATGGGGCGTCGGGCCATGTGATCGAGTTCGCCGGTGAGGCGATTCGGGCCATGGGCGTGGAAGGCCGCTTGACGCTGTGCAACATGAGCGTTGAAGCTGCTGCACGGGGTGCCATGGTGGCCCCGGATGACACCCTCTTTGCATACCTGCATGGCCGCCCTCGTGTGCCGCAAGGCGCGCTATGGGATGCGGCCGTGGCGCAATGGCGCTTGCTGCGCAGCGATGACGGTGCGGTGTTTGACCGTGAGATCAGCCTGAATGCCAGCACACTGGCCCCGCGCGTGACCTGGGGCACCAGCCCGGACCAAGGCGTGCCCATCGACGGCGTGGTGCCCGACCCTGAGCACGAAAGCGACCCACAACGCCGCAAGGGCATGCAACGCGCCTTGGCCTACATGGACCTGCAACCCGGCCAGGCCTTGCAGGGCTTGCCCATCAGCCACGCTTTCATTGGCTCGTGCACCAACAGCCGCATTGACGACCTGCGTGATGCGGCGCGTTTTCTCAAGGGCCGACATGTCGCACCCGGCGTGCGGGCGCTGGTGGTGCCTGGCTCGTCGATGGTGCGTGCGCAAGCCGAGGGAGAAGGCTTGGCCCGCATTTTTGAAGAAGCGGGTTTCGAATGGCGTCAGGCGGGTTGCTCGATGTGCGTGGCCATGAACGAAGACCACCTGAACGCCGGGGACCGCTGCGCCTCCAGCACCAACCGCAACTTTGAAGGCCGCCAGGGCTTGGGCGCACGCACCCACCTGATGAGCCCTGCCATGGTGGCGGCAGCGGCGGTCACGGGGGCGCTGACCGATTTGCGCGCCCTGCCCTGTCATTGAAAGCCATGGCATGACTTGCGCATTTCAAGCCATCTCGACCCTCTCAGGCACCGCCTGTGCCCTGCCCTTGCCGCATGTGGACACCGACCAGATCATGCCCAAGCAGTTCCTCAAGGGCATCGACCGGCAAGGGCTGGCGCAAGGTTTTTTGCACGACATGCGTTTTGACGCATCGGGCCATGCACGCTGCGATTTTGTGCTGAACCAAGCGCCATGGACGGAGGCGAAGTTTTTGATCACGGGTGCTAATTTTGGCTGTGGCTCCAGCCGCGAACACGCGGTGTGGGGCATGCGCGAGTTGGGCATCCGCTGCGTGCTGGGCACCAGCTTTGGCGGAATTTTCAGCGACAACTGCATGCGCAACGGCGTGCCTGCGCTGTTGTTGCCTGCCGCCGAAGTGGCGCGCTTGATGGCCCTGGCCCAAGACCCGCAGCGCTGCCAAATGGCGCTGGATTTGGCGGCCCAAACACTGCACACCCCGGCCGATGGCCAGACCTTGCGCTTTGACATCGACCCGCTGCACCAAGAGATGCTGCTGCGCGGCCTGGATGCGGTGGGCATGAGCTTGACCCATGCGGCGGACATTCAATCGTTTGAAGCCCGCCATTTACAGGCCAACCCCTGGGTGGTGCCGCCTCAGAAAAAGCCCCCGCAGGAAAATCCTCCACAAGAGAATCGACATGGTCCAATACTTTGACGAAGCCCGCGTTCAGCAACTGCTGAACGTGCCCGATTTGCTGCAAGGCGTGCGCGAAGCCCTGGTGGCGCTGACGCTGGGCCAGGTGGTGCAGCCGCTGCGCATGGTCATGCCCATTGGCGATGCCTCAGCCGATGGCCTGCTGTTTTTGAAGCCCGCACAACTGGGCGATGCCCTGAGCACCAAGCTCATCACGCTGGTGCCCGGCAACGCGCAAAAGGGTTTGCCGACGCTGCTCAGCACCATCGTGTTGATGGACCCGACCACAGGCCAGACCTTGGCCGTGATGGAGGGCAACACCATCACCGCCATGCGCACGGCAGCAGCGTCTGCCGTGGCGGCCGATGCGCTGGTGCCGCGCACGCCCCAGGTGGTGGCCATGCTGGGCAGCGGCGTGCTGGCGCGCAGCCACGCGCAGATGCTGCGCGCCGTGCGCGAGGTGTCCGAGATCCGCGTTTGGAGCCCAACGGCTGTCAACGCGCAGCAGTGCGCACGCGACATTGGCGGTGTAGTCTGTACCAGCGCTGAACAAGCGGTGCGCGGCGCCGACATCGTGTGCACCGTGACCAATGCCAGCGAGCCGGTCTTGCAAGGCGCTTGGCTCAAGACAGGTGCCTTTGTGGCCGCTGTGGGCGCGCCCCGCCCCAGCTGGCGGGAACTGGACGATGCGGCCATGGGCCACTGGGTGGTGGCCGACCAACGTGAAGCCGCCGAAAAAGAATCGGGCGATGTACTGCTGTCTGGCGCCCAGGTCGCGGCTGAGATAGGCGACATTTTGTGCGGCCGTATGACCCCGCCACCCCTGGGCACGACCATCATTTTCAAATCGCTGGGCCAGGCGGTCGAAGACACGGTGGCGGCGCGCTTGGTCTACCGGGCTGCCTTGGCCGAATTGGGTGTTTGAAGCCAGGACAGGCAGTGCCTCCTGACAGAGCCGCACTGTGCCACAGGCTCAAGTTAAGGTGATTGCTGACGATTCTTGATGAATCGTTTCATTACTCCCATGTTGACCATCACCAAATCGCCGGAAAAGTTCGACATTCCTGTTCGCCACAGGTATGTTTTTCATGGCATGGACATCGGTGACAGTTTGTTTTTTGATGATTTCAAGTTGGCCGAAAATGCCCGCGTTGCGGCCATTCAGTACGTCAAAAGGAACAGGCTGAGCTGGAAATTCGGGATTCGGAAGATGCACGATGGCTGGCGCATCTTTCGGATGGTTTAGCGGCCGGAGCAACTGGTGATGTTGCAAGGGCAGTCGTAAATGTCACCCACAATGGTGGTCAGGTACCGGGCACTGCCCATGTCTGTGGCTTCACGCAAAAAAATTTCATGATTGCCCACGTAGGCATTTTCAACATTGTCCAACTCGGAGTGATGCACTATCGTGACCCATTTGCCCCCCATCATGTGGGCTCGATTTTTGAACAAGTTCAAAGCCGATGTGAAGTCTGTGTTGGTTCGGATGCGGTAGCGTTGGATGAGCGAACAGCTGTTGACTGTGGCATAAACCTGTGAGCCCACAATGACTGATTTTGATTGCGGCGTTTCCTGGTAAAGGATGTCGGGCTGAATCAGGGTCGCATCCCGGTAAGAGGGGCCTGAGCCCGCCACACGCATGTCAACGGTGGCGCAACCAGAAAGCAGCACAGCACACACCATGCCGATGAGAGAATTTTTTGTCATGATGTCCAAGCAAGAGGAATGAACGAACCCGTTTCAAATTTGTCGGGTCGTTGATTTCATTATCACTTTCAGACTTTGCAACTGTCCATGCGGCCCCATGTAACATCCGTAACTTGTCTACTTTAGAATCCAGATGAAACCCGATGGGCTGGGCAGAAGACCTGTGATTGGGCATGGCGTCAATCAGGGCCCTCACGCCTTCACTTTTAGCTCCCTACCCTTCCCGAAAAAATCAACCCATGAGCAGTCACCCAGAATTGACCGATGTGGTCATCGTTGGCAGCGGTGTCATGGGCGCGGCCACTGCGTGGTGGCTCACGCGCTTGCAGCCGGGCTTGAAAGTGACGCTGGTCGAGTCGGACACGCGTTACGAAAAAGCCTCTTCATCGCTCTCCGCCAGCTCCATTCGCCAGCAATTCACCTGCCCCGTCAATATCCGGCTGAGCCAATTCGGCATCGCGTTTTTACGCGAGGCCGAACAGCACCTGGGCCTGCCCGATCACCCGGTCACGCTGGGTTTGCAAGAGCCCGGCTATCTGTACCTGGCCCAGCCCGAGCAAGCGGCGGCTCTGGAAACCGCGCACCAAATTCAAAAGCAAGCCGGGGCGGATGTGGCCTTGCTAGGCCCCGTGGCCCTGCGCCAGCGCTACCCCTGGCTGAACGTGGAGGATGTGGCGCTTGGCAGCCTGGGCCTGAGCGGTGAGGGTTGGTTTGACGGCCCTGCACTGCACCAGGCGTTCTTGAAAAAAGCCATGGCGCAAGGTGTGCAGCGCCTGCACGACCGGGTGGTGGGCTTGGACCACACGGCAAACCAAGTGACCGCTGTGCGGCTGGCCCGTGGCGGCAGTTTGCCTTGCGGCCAAGTCGTCAACGCGGCGGGGCCTTGGGCCGGCGAAGTGGCGGCCATGGCCGGGGTGCACTTGCCTGTCGAGGCAGCGCGGCGCACGGTGTTTGTGCTGTCGTGCCCTGAGCCGCTGCCGCAGTGCCCCTTGCTGATCGACCCGAGCGGCTGGTGGCTGCGGCCCGAAGGTCGGTTTTTGATCAGCGGCGCTGAGCCCTTGCACACCGAGCCAGGCCTGCCGCTAGACCCCGACTGGGCCGAATGGAACGACGAACACTGGGCCTCGCTGGCGCACCGCATCCCGGCACTCGCTGCCTTGCGGATGGAGCGGGCCTGGGCGGGTTACTACGAGATGAACACCTTCGATCACAACGCCGTGATCGGCCCGCACCCGGTTCTGCGCAACCTGTATTTCATCAACGGGTTCTCAGGTCACGGCATGCAACACGCAGCAGGCGCTGGGCTGGCACTGGCGGAGTGGATGCTGCGGGGCCAAGCGCACACCATCGACGTGCAAGAACTGGGTTTTGATCGCCTGCTGCACAACCACCCGCTGCGCGAGTTGGCAGTGATTGGCTGACGCTAAAGGTCTTCCCGAGCTTCGATCTGCAGTCGCTGCACCACCGCGCCCCGTGTGCCAGCCACCGCGCGGATGCGCAGGGTTGGCCCCGCTTCAAGCACCAAGCGGCAGTGGTAATCGAGCCCATCGGTCTGGCCCGGGCAACTGCTGGCAATGCGGCGGTGCCATTGCCGCTTGCCGTCGATCTCCAGCGTCAACGCGTGCCAAGCGTCGGCGTTGTCTTCCGGCACACGCACCAGCACACTCACATCGATGTCGAACGTGCGTGAACGTTTGAGTGCACCGGGAATATGGAGCACCGCCACCGCATCGCCCACCTCGGTGCGCCACAACTCGGGTTTTGCGGTGGACGCCATGGGCCTCAGGCTTGCAGCAAGGTCTGAAGTTCGCCGTTGTCGATCAGGCGGCGCAGATCATCGGCTCCACCGACCAAGGAGCCGCGCACAAAGACCATCGGGAACGTGGGCCATCCCGTCCACATCTTCAAGGCATTGCGCAAGCGCCATTGCGAAAAATAGCTGCCGAACTCTATGTATTCGTGTGCCACGCCAGCCGCGGTCAACGCCTTGCGAGCCTTGCCCACAAAGGGGTTGCCTGACAAACCCACGACCACCACTGGGTACTGGGCAATGGCAGTTTGCACTTGCGCAACCACAGCCCCATGCCATTGCGCGATGAACGGTCGGATGCTGGGATGGATGGCGGACTCGGCAAGCACAGGTCTGATCATGGGTTCACTTGAAAGATATGGACGAAGACTTGGCATCATCACGAGGGGCGTGCACAATGAAAAACGGGTCACAACTTTTTAAGATGTAACCCATTGATTTCATTGGCATAAATGGTCGGCGTGGCGGGATTCGAACTCGCGACCCCTTGCACCCCATGCAAGTTTTGGGATTTCCACCCAAATCCAGCACGATTTACAAACACCAAAAAAATCAATAAAAATCAATGGCTTACATCAACAGATGCTTTCGATGTTGTCCATTGTAATCCATCGAGGTACACTGACTGCCAGATAAAACAGGGGGGCAATTAGGGGGGCAATTTCCCCCAAGCCCTGGACGCATGGCAAAAATCACCACCAAAGCACTTGAAGCCCTGAGGCCCTCAGACCACGGCAAACGCATCGCAGACGGCGACCGCATGTTTGGGATCGTCAGGGCGGTTAAAAACGACCCTGAGGCTGTTTCCGTGGATTTTGAGTGGCGCTACAACTTTGCCAGCAAGGTCAGGCAGGTGCGCATCGGCGCATGGCCGCGCATGACCTTGAAAGCCATTCGAGACGAACGGGACACCCTCAAGGGCAAGATCAAAGACGGGATTGACCCTCTGGCCGAAAAAGAGGCCGACCGCCTGAAAAAGCAAGCCGACCAGATCGAGGCCAAACAAACCCAGATAGACCGCCTGCAAGAACTCGCAGCCAAAGACGCCAGAATGACCGTGAGGGGCTTGTTTGAGCTATGGCAGCGCACAGACCTCAAGAAGCGCCAAGACGGTGGCAGCGAGGCCCTGAGGGCGTTTGAAGCGGATGTTTTCCCCCTCATTGGTGACGTGGCAGCGGCTGACGTGACGAAGGCGCACATTCAGCGCATCATCGACACCATGCTGAGCCGGGGCGTGAAGCGGATGACCGAAAGGGTTTTCAGCGACCTGCGCCAGCTCTTTGGCTTTGCACTGGACCGCGACCACATCGAGGCCGACCCGACCGCTCGCATCAAAAAACACAAAATCGGCGGCAGCACGGAGCGTGAACGGGTTTTGTCTGAGGCTGAACTGATCGAGTTTTTCAAGCTCCTGCTCACATCAGGCCTAAACAAAACATCTCAGAACGCCCTTCTTATTTCGCTATCGACTGTTAGCCGCATTGGCGAAACGCTTAAGGCACATTGGCATCATATTGATTTGCAGCGGCGAACATGGACTCAACCAGAACTATCGGCCGCTGGAAGGTTCACGAAGAATGGCAAGCGCCATGTAATTCAACTGAACGACATAGCACTGAGGGCGTTTGAGGCTTTGCACCAGCACAGTGGGTTAACACCATGGGTTTTCCCGAACGCGCGGTTAAATGGCCCGGTTGACCTCAAGACGGTGTCAAAGCAAGTGGCAGACAGGCAGCGTGGCGGTAGTGAACCCATGCGCGGCCGCACCAAGCAAACCAACTCTCTGGCGCTGGCAGGCGGCAAGTGGACACCGCACGACCTGCGGCGCACCGGGGCCACCCTCATGGGTGAATTGGGTGTTTTGTCCGAGGTGATCGGGCGGTGCTTGAACCATACAGAACCGACAAAGGTAAAGCGCATTTACCAACGGGCACAGTATGAAGCCCCCATGCGTGAGGCGTGGCAACGGCTGGGCGACCGCTTAGACATATTGCAAAACAAGCCCAACAATGTAGTGACCCTTGGAAGGGCTGCGTAAATTTTTGCATTGTCCACACTCAACCACTAGAATACCGCCACGATCAAAAGTAGAACGGATTCACCACCGTTTACAGACTGGGCCTCAAGCCCCTAGTCAAATTTAAGAGGCGGATGGTGTCCGCTGTTCTCTATCAATTGAACTGATTAACCACGGTTAATGTCTTGGTTTTTCCATCGAGACATTTTGGCGGCGAATGGTTTTCGCAATAACTTCAGGGTCCGGGCTTGCGTAGTCATGTGCTACGCGCTCGTCATGCTGCGTAGCGCATTTTCTAGGTCCAGAAAATGTCGTTTTCACAACCAAAAACCAACGCAACTTCAGTAAAAAACACAGAAGCCCTTTTGTGGTCTCTGCCCACGTTAAAAAACGAAATCGGGCTGAGTAGGTCCAACATTTACCAGCAAATTCAAGCCGGGAAATTTCCAGCGCCCCTCAAAATCGGGCGAAGCTCACGATGGCTAGCCTCTGAAATACATGCATGGGTCAATGCCCAAGCCTGCGCACGATCACCCAAAACAGCGGGGTGAATTATGTTCGAACATCAAACAAAAATGGCCGTGGGGCTGGACACCACCACGACCAAAAACATCAAACATTGTGATTCTAGGCCACCCAAAATCTTCAAGTTGGCCAAGCTGGAGCGCACGACATGAGCGGGGCCGCATTCATGAGGCTGGAAAAGCTCAAAGGGGGCGGCATATGGTCCAAGGCGGCACGGCATAACAGGCGCACCATTCAGGCCGAATTGGGCGCATCAGGTCACATCGATGCGACACGGTCACACCTTAACATCACACTCATGGGGCCTGCAACACCTGAGGAAGTGGCGAGGCTGGCCAAAGCCAAGATGACCGAGGCAGGCATCACCAAAGACCGAAAAAATGGGGTTTTGGGCGTGGAGTTGATTTTCAGTTTGCCGACAAACCATGAGCTAGACGTGATCGAATACTTCACCGCCTGCGCCCATTGGGCTGGCGCTGCTTTTGGTGACCTGGACAACATCATCAGCGTGGACATACACCGCGATGAAGCCCAAGACCATGCGCATGTTTTGTTGGTCCCTCTGATCGATGGCCGTTTGCGCGGGTCCGATGCGGTGGGCGGCAAACGCAACCTTAGCGAACTACAGGCCAAGTTTTATAAAGACGTTGCCTCTGGTTTTGGGTTCAGCAAACCACGCTCAAAGCTGAGCGGCCACCACAAAGCGCACATCACCCGGCAAGTACTGGACAAGCTGCGCAATGACCCGGCCACCAAATCAGCGGCGTGGGCAGTGATACGTGACACTTTGAAGCGTGACCCCATGCCCTATGCGCTGGCGCTGGGTATTAACACCGATGCGCCATCTAATCGCATCAAAACGATGGCTCAGATTTTCACCAGCAAAGGCAAAGGAGCCAAGAAAGTAAAACCTATAGGGTTTCAGACCAACAAACCGTATAGGGTTTCAGGGCTGGCCGAGCCACAAACCATAGGTCACTGTAGGGAATCCTTTTCACCACCACCACCACCACCACCACCACCACCGCCAGAAGCACCACCAACACCTCAGGACAAATCAAACGATGACAGCATCATCAGAGTGAGGGACGGTGAGTTAGACGCGGCCAGCTATGACCCGGAAACAGGCGAGTTTTACAAGCGACCATCGGGTAGGGCATGGGAGCATTAGTGTGGATGAATCGAAACCGTCACGATTTCGTGGCGGCGAGAACCCACCGGGTGGATACCACCCTTATTAGGAAAAGGGAGTCCCTGCCCGATACTCATACTGTTTCGCACAAACGGTGCCCAGCCGTTTCCAAATTTTCAACTGATGCACCCGCAGTCGCACCATATTGTTGCCCCCGTCATTGTTCGTATGTCGAACCACCGGGGGTATTTCAATTTTTCGGACAGCAAAGTAATCATCCAAGACTACCGTTACTTGAGAACATTATTGCTTGCAAACAGGGGCGAAGTTCAATGCCTCATCACATTTCGCCTTGCAGGCCATATTTGCATTCCAATCACGAAAGTTGTTGAGGCTGCACGACAACGCGCAACGATTTACACTTTGTTCAATTTGATTAACTCGATTCAAGCATGCTTCATTTTGCTTTGAATCTACTGAATCGTATTTCGACTTAATGATCTCGGTCTGAACGCATTGAGCAAATGGTGAAGTATTTGGCGTGAATCCATAGTTTTCACACATTTTTCGCGCTGCTGCAAAGTCTTGCGCGTTAGCTGTAACTTGAACCGCCGTGATAGTCAAAAGTAAAACTGTCATCAAGTTTTTCATTGCAATGCTCTTGGTTGTGGTGATCTAAATGATAAAAAGAAGCCATACAAACGTCTTTCGGTTTTACAGCGGATGTGCAAACTCTGGGTGGTCTGATGAGTTGCGCAGACTGAAGGAGCTAAGTTCTGGCTGCAAGTCGGACGGAACTGAAGAATCATAGCGTACATGACATCTTGACCGCCCGCGTGTATGGCTTGAAAAGCTTTCCTGAAGCTATTGAGGCCCAATACCCGAAAACGGCGAGCCCCTCTCTCAAGATGGTTATCCTGTCTCTTGAGGTGATAAATCCAATCCACTGAGGGAACCCCTCATTTCATCTCTAGGCGAAGCAATTTTTAAACTGCTTTCGGCTGCAAAGAAGCAACTTTTACTTTCCTGCAGATGCCTTCAGACAAGCCATCCTGAATTGCATCTCCGTTTCAGATTTCTCTTGTGCAGTTTTGTAAGGTTCATTGGCTCTGAGACCTGCATCGACACATTTATCAATCTCGGACTGGCAGCCTAGCAATATGAACGCGGTTGCACAAATAAAAAAAAATTTCATGACAGATTTCCAAAAAACTCAGTCTAGGGCTAGCTGAATGGATTGAGCGGGATGGAAAGAAAGCTTTGAGTTACCCAAGAAGTAGATTAACAAGCACCCTGCTCACGACATCTGCGACGAGAGACAGATAAACATCGAACTGCAGAAGCTCTTATGTTGGTCTTGTACTCCATACACCTTCTTTTTTCCGATACGTTGTCTGATGGAGAGCACTCTTCAGCAACCGAGGAACTGTTCATCCATTCCAACTCTTTTTCCAACACAACTGTCTGTGCAATCCAAAAATCTCTAGGGTTAGACCGTTCCCTCCAAGAATTGATCATCCCATCAGGTTCACATGTAGCCATGTTCAAACGGAGTACATAGTCACGAGCGAACGCCGAGGACGCTGCAATAAGCAAAGTCAGCACCGATACTTTTAAGAGCTTCATGGTTCTTCAATCTTGAGAAAATTTCCAATCAGATTATCAGCCTGCCGATTCACTCCCTGTGGCAAAAATCAATCCATCACCCAAGGATTCCAGAAGTTGCGCTAGCTTGACTTGGGATTACATCTTTATGTTTTTGAAACATTCCAAGGATGCCACCGACAGCGATGGCAGTTTTAAGTCGGAGCCTAATTTCTTGACGCGTGAGTCGTTTGGCACGTGTCTCGCGACCGTGCAATGTGTTTGCCATGGCGATACGGTCAACACCTTCTTGAGTCCGTGGGCCACCCCTAGCGCCATGCATGCGGCAAACTGTAAAGCCGGTAACGGCCGGATTGTTGCACCGCTCTTTTGCCCTCTTGGAACAGGCAGTGCAGCGCATGGCGGGGTGAAGGCCAAATGCAAAAACTATGTTGGCTGAAGCGTTTTTAAACATGCTGTTCCTGCTCATTTGGGGACCTATTGATTTGATTTGCGCGTTACCCCTTGCAAAGGAGTACTGCCACCCCTTGCTCCACAAGCCTGCATTAAGTTGATGGTGCCATGTTTGTTAACCGAAAAAAAACGACGATTGGCATAACTCTTGTCGGCTCCGAAAAGATGTCTGATGTTGTCGAAGAAAACGGGCTTTCGACCAAAGAATCTTGCTAGCGTTTCATTGTCGAGATGTGACCATCGAGCATAAATTTCACTGATGCAATGCTTAAACACATGAACCCCGACACGACCACGAACTCTCAGCTTGTCTTTGATGTACCGTCGAGATGCATCCTCTTGATTGCCACGGTACACGACAACTGTGCAAAAGTGATGGAGGACTCCCAGTCTGTGATATCCATCAAACAGCCAGTACTTTTGGCCATCAAAGCAAACCCGCAGTGGCGCAATACCTTCACCACTATCACGCTGATTGCGATACGCCTCTGCGATCGCTGGCGATAGAGGCACCACGTGGGGCAGTTTGTTGATGCTGGCAACCTCGATGATCAATTCCTTGAGTCGCATTTTTAAAGGCCTCTCAACCAACTCGTTTTGGTTGCACCCCATCCAACGAGACCAGAAGGAAATCGAAACAGAGGGGCAATTAGGGGGGCAATATCAAGAGCCTAGCGCACAAAGAAAAACGGGTCACACCCTTATGAGGCGTAACCCGTTGATTTCATTGGTCATAAATGGTCGGCGTGGCGGGATTCGAACTCGCGACCCCTTGCACCCCATGCAAGTGCGCTACCAGGCTGCGCTACACGCCGACAAGCTTTGAATTATAGCTTGATTCCAAGTCAATTCAGACCGTGAGCATCGCACGAATTTGCAAAAGCTCTTGGTGCACCGACAAAGCCGATTCGAAACCTGGCCGGTACGGCGGATGGGGTGTCATGTCATGGGCCAGTTCATCTGGCAGCACGCCCTCTGCAGCTTCAATTTCAGCGCTATTGTCTTCAAGTCCGTCATCCAGAAATGCACCCGAGCGCATGAGTTGACGCTCACTCTGAGTCAGTTCCAGCAGCTTATTTCGTGCGCCACTGATGGTAAAACCTTGATCGTACAAGAGCCCACGTATTCTGCGGATCATCATCACTTCGTGACGCTGGTAATAGCGGCGATTACCCCGTCGTTTGACCGGACGGAGTTGCGTGAATTCCTGCTCCCAGTACCGCAAGACATGAGGTTTGACGCCGCACAGCTCGCCCACCTCACCAATGGTGAAGTAGCGTTTGGCTGGAATGGCGGGAAGCAAACTGTCCATGACTGACAACACGTTATCTGGAAAACCTTGTAGCTTACTGCAAGTGTGTTCACCTCGTCCAGCCCTGATTTGGGCTTGCAAACGCGTGGTCCATTGGGCAGGCGAAAAATGCACCTGAATCTGATTCCAAAACAAAAAAGCCTAAGTAGAAATCTACTTAGGCTTTTCGTTCTGGCGGAGTGGACGGGACTCGAACCCGCGACCCCCGGCGTGACAGGCCGGTATTCTAACCAACTGAACTACCACTCCTGGTAGCTGTAACTTTTGCCAGACTGCTGGTGCAAACTGACCAAGTGCTACAAAACTTGGCGACCCTACGGGGATTCGAACCCCGGTACTCACCGTGAAAGGGTGATGTCCTAGGCCTCTAGACGATAGGGTCATAACCTGGACGGATTCTTGCGAATCAACTCGACACTTTGGTGGAGGTAAGCGGGATCGAACCGCTGACCTCTTGCATGCCATGCAAGCGCTCTCCCAGCTGAGCTATACCCCCTTTGGTACAACGTTGCGCATTGCTGCTTGGCCGTCATGCCTCGTTGGTGTCGAGACTTGAATTATAGACAGAAATTCAGGCGTTTTTCAAGCGCTGTAGAATTTTTTCACGTTGACTCAAGGCCAACACAGCGTCCAGCGAGGGTGTCTGAGCAGTGCCCATCACCAACACCCGAACCGGCATGGCCAAGAGCGGCATTTTGAGGCCGGTTTCAGTCAAGGCTTCCTTGATCATGGCCGCAATCGATGCCTTGTCCCATGGACATGTCGCCAACTTGTCGGCCAACAAGGCCAGGGCCGGTTTGACGGCATCGGTCACATGCAACGCTTTCTCCTCAGGATTGGGCACAACATCCAAATAAAAGGCAGCGATCCATTGCGCTAAAACCACCAACGTGTCGCAGCGGTCTTTGAACAAACCACAGATGCTGGCCAAGCGCGCATCGGCCACCACCGACAACTTGGCCAAGAAAGGCTGAACGTGCAGGGCCAACTCGGCGTCGTCCATGGCTTTCAGGTGCTGAGCATTGACCCACTTGAGTTTGGCTTCGTCAAACTGAGCAGCGCTGCGGCCCAAGTGATCAAGGTTGAACCACGCCAGAAACTGCGCGCGGCTGAAGATTTCGTCATCGCCGTGGCTCCAGCCCAGACGCGCCAAGTAGTTGACCATGGCGTCGGGCAAATAGCCTTCGTCGCGGTAGGCCGTGACGGCCTTGGCACCGTTGCGCTTGCTCATTTTTTCGCCTTGCTCGTTCAGCACCGTGGGCAGATGGGCGTAAACCGGAGGCACTTTGCCCAGGGCGTGAAAGATGTTGATCTGACGCGGGGTGTTGTTGACGTGGTCGTCGCCGCGGATCACATGCGTGATCTGCATATCAATGTCGTCCACCACCACACAAAAGTTGTAGGTGGGCGTGCCATCGGGGCGGGCGATCACCAAGTCGTCCAGCTCGTCGTTGCTGATCTCGATGCGACCTTTGACTTTGTCGTCCCAAGCCACCAAGCCGCCAACCGGATTCATGAAGCGCAGCACCGGCTTCACGCCCTGCGGTATCGCGGGCAAGATTTTGCCCTCGGCGGGACGCCAGGTGCCGTCATAGCGGGGCTTTTCCTTGTTGGCCATTTGGCGCTCACGCAGCGCGTCCAAGGCTTCTATGCTCATGTAGCACGGGTAAACATGCCCAGCAGCGATCAAATCGGCCAGCACCGCTTTGTAGCGGTCCATGCGTTGCATTTGATAGAACGGGCCTTCGTCATGCTTGAGTTCCAACCAGGCCATGCCCTCGATGATCACATCGACCGACGCTTGTGTGGAGCGGTCGAGGTCGGTGTCTTCGATGCGCAAGATGAAGTCGCCACCCGTGGCGCGGGCAAAGGCCCAAGGGTACAAAGCCGAGCGGATGTTGCCCAGGTGAATGAAGCCGGTGGGCGATGGGGCAAAGCGGGTGCGGGTAGGGGCAGAGTGGGTCATATCAAAGGGAGTCGAGACCACGGGACAGGTCTTTCTGGATGTCTTGCGGGTACTCCAAGCCAACCGCCACGCGGATCAGGCCTTGGCCAATGCCTGCGGCTTGGCGCTGCGCTTCGGTCAGGCGCCCGTGCGAGGTGCTGGCGGGGTGTGCCACCAAGGTTTTGGTGTCGCCCAGGTTGGTGGACAGCGAGAGCATTTGCATCTGGTCCAAGACGTGAAAGGCCCGCTGCCGTGCTTGTTCAGGGCCATCGGCCTTCACATCGAAAGACAGCACCGCACCACCCAGGCCCGACATCTGGCGCATGGCCAAGTCGTGCTGCGGGTGGCTGGCCAAACCTGGGTAATGCACGCGGGCGACCGCGAGATGCTTTTCCAGCCATTCGGCCAACATTTGCGCGCGGGCTGATTGGGCCCGCATCCGCAGGTCCAGCGTCTCAAGGCCCTTGAGCACCACCCACGCATTGAAAGGTGCCAGTGTCATGCCGCCACTTTTGAGCACCGGCAAAAATTTCTCGGTGATCATCTGCTGCGGGGCGCACAGCGCGCCCGCCATCACGCGGCCTTGTCCGTCCAAATACTTGGTGCCCGAATGCGTGATGATGTCAGCCCCCATCTGTGCTGGCCGTTGCAAAGCGGGTGTCGCAAAGCAGTTGTCCAGCGCAAACAAAGCGCCAGCGTTGTGCGCCAAATCGGCCAGCGCTTGGATATCACACACCTCGGTGAGGGGGTTGGTGGGTGTTTCTGCCAACAGCAGTCGGGTGCTGGGGCGAATGGCGGCCTGCCACTCTTTCAGGTCGGTTTGCGACACAAAGGTGGACTCCACACCAAACTTGGCCAAGTCAGTGCCGATCAGTTTGATGGTCGAGCCAAACATGGAGCGCGAGCAGACCACATGGTCGCCCGCCTTCAAGAGGCCCATGCACATCATCAAGATGGCCGACATGCCCGAGGAGGTTCCCATGGCGGCTTCTGTGCCCTCGAGTGCCGCCAAGCGCATTTCCATGCTGGTCACGGTGGGGTTGCCGTAGCGGCCATAGGTGTAGCCTTCTTCGTCGCCTGCGAAACGCCGGGCGGCCGATTCGGCTGTGGGCTGCACATAACCGCTGGTCAGGTACAGCGCTTCGGAGTTTTCGCCATACTGGCTGCGCTCCACCGCGGCACGCACGGCCAGGGTTTCAATGTGCAAATCGTCAAATCGGGAGTGTTCGGTCATGTTTCTGTCTCACACGCTGGCGTTGGGCAAAGCCAAACGCGAATTGTCGTCATCGCCCTCTTCGGCTTGAGGACGGGTTTGGTTCAAACGGCTGATGTCGTCGGCAGAAATATCGCCCGTCACGTACACCCCATCAAAGCAAGACGCGTCAAAATCAGACAGCGCGCCCGCTGCGTTGACACGCGCCTGGGCCACGGCCGTTTTCATGGCGTCGACATCTTGGTAAATCAGGGCGTCACAGCCAATGATTTGACGGATTTCTTCGATGCTGCGGCCATGGGCCACCAGCTCTTCTTTGGTGGGCATGTCAATGCCATACACGTTGGGAAAGCGCACGGGGGGTGCAGCGCTGGCCATATAGACCTTGCAAGCACCGGCGTCCCGCGCCATTTGCACGATCTCGCGGCTGGTGGTACCGCGCACGATGGAGTCGTCGACCAGCAGCACGTTGCGGCCTTTGAACTCGCTCACGATGGTGTTGAGCTTTTGGCGCACCGACTTTTTACGCACGGCTTGACCCGGCATGATGAAGGTGCGTCCCACGTAGCGGTTTTTGACAAACCCCTCGCGGTAAGGGATGCCCAGCAAATGGGCCAGCTGGGTCGCGCTGGGCCGACTGGACTCGGGGATCGGGATCACGACATCGATATCGCTGGGCGGCACAGTGGAGATCACGCGTTTGGCCAGCGTCTCGCCCAAGTTCAAGCGGGCTTGGTAAACCGAAATGCCGTCCATGGTGGAGTCGGGTCGTGCCAAATAAACGTACTCAAAAATGCAGGGGCTCAATTGCGTTTTTTCGGCGCAGGACTGGGTGTGCATTTGGCCATCCAGGTCGACAAAAATGGCCTCGCCCGGGGCCACATCGCGTTCAAACTGATGGGCTGTGCCATCCAGAGCCACCGACTCGCTGGCCAGCATGATGGAGCCATCTTCGCCACGACCCAAGCACAAGGGGCGAATGCCGTGCGGATCGCGAAAAGCCACCAGACCGTGGCCAGCGATCAAGGCGATCACCGCATAAGAGCCTTTGACTCGGCGGTTCACACCGCGCACGGCCTCAAACACATCCACGGGTTTGAGCGGCAAACCGCGTGTGGTTTTTTCCAGCTCGTGGGCCAAAACGTTCAGCAGCACTTCGGAGTCGCTGTCGGTGTTGATGTGGCGGTGGTCATTGGAAAACAACTCGGCCTTGAGCGTGTGCGCATTGGTCAGGTTACCGTTGTGCACCAGCACCAAACCAAAGGGGGCATTCACATAAAAAGGTTGTGCTTCTTCCTCGCTGAAGGCATTGCCCGCCGTGGGATATCGCACCTGCCCCAAACCGCAGTTGCCGGGCAAGCTGCGCATGTTTCGCGTACGGAACACGTCGCGCACCATGCCCTTGGCCTTGTGCATGAAAAACTTGCGGTCCAGCTGCGTGACGATGCCCGCCGCGTCTTGGCCCCGGTGCTGCAAAAGCAACAAGGCGTCATAAATCAACTGATTGACCGGAGCGCTGCTGACAACGCCGACAATTCCACACATACTTTTATCCGTTCAAAAATTCGATGCACCCGGCCATGTTCAAGGCAAATAATCGACCAACACTTGTGGCAGCAAAGGCTTGAGGCCATTGAGCGTGAGGTCCAACCAGGCCGGGCCCACAGCGCCCCGCCACCCATCCTCTTTCGACAAACCCAAAAGTTGCAGGACCACCGTCAGGGCCAACAAGAGCACCACGCCGCGCGCCAACCCAAAAATGCCACCGAGCGCTCGGTCCACCGGGCGCAAACCCACGGTTTCCACCAGTTTTTTGACCAGCCAGGACACCAACCCGGCCGCAAACAAGGCTGCGACAAACACCAGGGCAAATGCCACTGCATACTGCACCTGAGCCGCGGCTTCTTTGAGAAAAGGCAAAAAGGCCACG
Organism: uncultured Burkholderiales bacterium; assembly: GCA_903932865.1. Lineage (GTDB taxonomy): Bacteria > Pseudomonadota > Gammaproteobacteria > Burkholderiales > Burkholderiaceae_C > Limnohabitans_A. The sequence goes on along the minus strand of CAIZHQ010000013.1, from coordinate 48,732 downwards.
GCGTCGGCAGCCAACCACTGCGCCAGGATGAAGGCAGCCAGCCAGCCAGCCAGCGACAACACCTCGTAAACCAGGCCCCGCCAAAAACCCACCAACATGGAGGCCAGCAACACCGCCAACAAAATCCAGTCGGTCAGGGCTATGACCATGTCAGATCCTCAAGACGGCTGCTGACAATTCGAGTTTGCGAACCTTGGCAGCGGCTTTTTCAGCCTCTTCGCGACTGCTGAAGGGTCCCACCCGAACCCGGGTGGTGGATTTGCCATCTTTGCCATCCACCGTTTGGATGAATGAACTCAAACCCGCCTGCTCCAACTTGCGGCGCACTTCGCGGACTTTGGCCGGATCACTGAAGGCCCCCACCTGCACCAAATGCCGTTCGCTCCCGGGGGAGGGGGGCTTGCCTTCCAGCAAAGCCCGGGCTTTGTTGCCATCGTCTTTGGGCTTGGCCACGGATTCAGGATTGTCGGTTTTGCTGGGTGCGGTTTTGACTTCGGGTTTGACTTCGGCCTTGGCCTCAGGCGGCTTGGGCGCCACTTCAGTTGGTTGGGCTAAAGACTCTTGCGCTCGCTTGGGCTCCTCTGCACGCGAGGGCTTGGCGCTTTGCACCACTTCTTCTTTCGCATCAAGCCCCTCTTGCACTGGCAAGGGTTTGGCTTCGGACAACAAAGGTTGGGCAGGGTTGGCATCCGCAGGCGGGGTCTGATTCACTTTCAAAGGGGCATTGGTGGGACGATCAGGAATCAGTATTGGAGTGTCCACCGCCACAGGGCGCGGCTGCGTGTCAAACATCAATGGAAATCCGACGACAGCGAGCAGGACCAAGACCACTGCACCGATCAGGCGATGGCGGGCGCGTCGACGCACCAACTCGATGCTCTCGCCCGATCCGGGCGCGACCGCTTCGGCCGTGGCTGGTGAGGTGGCCGCTTGACCCGGAAAACGGAACTTGAAAAACGCCATGGCAGGTGCTCAGGGGCTGAGGTGTTTGGCTTGCAGACGGGGAACACCGTCTTTCAAAACACCGCCAACGGTATAGAAGGATCCAAAGACAACGATTCTATCAGCCGGGTCTGCCCCCTCGATGGCCGCATGCAGGGCCTGCATGGGGTCGGGGTGCGCGCTGGAAGCTGCATCTGTGCGGGTGTTTTGTGCCTGCCAAGCGTGCTGCAAATCGGTCGCTTTGGCGGCACGGGGCAAGGGCAAATCGGTGAAATACCATTTGTCCACCATCGGGTTGACCTTTTGCAGCATGGGCAACAGGTCCTTGTCGGCCATGGCCCCAAATACAGCGTGGGTGGTGGGATAAAAGCCCATGGCGTCCAAGTTGGCCGCCAGTGCGGCCACCGAGTGGGGGTTGTGAGCCACATCCAGCACCAAAACCGGCTGCCCTGGCACGATCTGGAAACGCCCGGGCAACTCCACCATGGCCATGCCATTGCGCACGGCTTGGGCCGTCACGGGAATGCGCTGGCGCAATGCTTCAAGAGAGGCCAGCACGCCCGAAGCGTTGATCAGTTGGTTGGCCCCGCGCAATGCAGGGTAGGCCATGCCGCTGTAGCGGCGATCGCGTCCTGCCCAAGCCCATTGCTGCTTGTCACCCGAGTAATTGAAGTCACGGCCAAACAACCACAATTCAGCGCCAAGGGCCGCTGCATGGTCGATCACACTTTGCGGGGGGACCGGGTCGCTCACAATCACCGGCCGCCCGGCACGCATGATGCCTGCTTTCTCAAAGCCGATGCGCTCACGGTCGTTGCCCAAAATGGCCATGTGGTCGAGGTCGATGCTGGTGATCACCGCACAGTCGGCGTCGATGATGTTGACCGCATCCAACCGTCCGCCCAAGCCGACTTCCAAAATGGCCACGTCCAGATGGGCATGGGCCATCAGTTGCAAGATGGCCAGGGTGCTGAACTCGAAATAAGTCAGGCTGACATCGCCGCGCACCGCCTCGACGGCAGCAAACGCTTGGGCAAACGCCTCGGCCGATGCAGACTCGCCGTGCAGGCGGCAGCGCTCTTCAAAATGCACCAAGTGTGGCGAGGTGTAGACGCCCGTGCGGTAGCCCGCTTGCAGCAGCACCGCTTCCAGCATGGCGCAGGTCGAGCCCTTGCCGTTGGTGCCCGCCACAGTGATCACCGGGCAGTCAAACCGCAGCCCCAAGCGGTCGGCGACGGTTTGCACGCGGTCCAGCCCCATGTCAATCGCCACCGGGTGCAGTTGCTCGCACAAGTCGAGCCATTCCTGTAGAGTCTTCATGGCGGCGATTGTCGCGCAGTCTTGTCACTTTTCACTTCATCCAAGCCCCATGGACCTCATTGTTTACGGCATTCCCAATTGCGACACCGTCAAAAAAGCCCGCACCTGGCTGGCCGACCAGGGCTTGAACGCGGTCTTTCACGATTTCAAAAAACAAGGCGTACCCGAAACGCAGCTGGACACCTGGCTGACCGTTTTGGGCTGGGAAACCCTGCTCAACCGCAAAGGCACCACCTGGCGTAAGTTGGACGCCGCCGTGCAAGCGGGTGTGACGGGCAGCGAAAGCGCCAAGCAGGTCATGCTGGCCCACGCCAGCACCATCAAACGGCCGGTCATTGCTTGGCCCTCGGGGCGGGTCACTGTGGGCTTCACGCCAGAACAATGGCCTGCCTGAGAAAAAACAGAGCCTCGCTGCAGGCCTGCCCCCAAGCAGGGCAACGGCGACAAAAAAGTCTGCATCAACGCCGCCCCATGGACACGGCATCAACTTTACTTTCCAGCCATCCAGAACCCCGCAACCCCCGCTAAACTCGTCCACAATGATGTGATGGAGAAACCGATCATGAAAACCCTGATGACCACCCTTTTAGTCGCTGCAACCGGATTAACGCAGGCCCAGGAAATCGGACAAGTGATCTCCCGCACTGCGTTGTACCAACAAGTCGCCGTGCCACGCCAAACTTGCTCGCAAACTCCCGTGGCTGTGCAAAACCCCACATCCGGCGCAGGAGCCTTGATGGGAGCCATCGCCGGCGCTGCACTCGGCAACCAAATCGGAGGCGGATCAGGCCGTGCCGTAGCCACCATGGCCGGCGTCATGGGCGGCGCCATCCTGGGTGACCGGATCGAAAATCCGGGCAGTCAGATTCAAAACCAAACCACGTGCACCACTCAGACCGCATACGAAAACCGTTTGAGCGGCTACAACGTGGTTTATGAATACGCAGGCAAGCAGTACAGCGTACAACTGCCACAAGACCCGGGCCCCACCATCCAGTTGCAAGTCACGCCCATCGGCATGCCCCAGTCGGTCGCCCCCGCGGACACGGTGGTGACCACCACCACTGCACTGGCACCCACCGTCACCGAATCCCGGGTGGTTTATGTGCCCACCCCGGTTTACCGCAACTACCCACCGGTCTACTCCACCATCCATCTGGGTTGGGGTTGGAGCAACGGCTACGTTCACAACCGCCGCCAAGGCCACGGCCAGTGGCGCTGAAAGTTCCTGATCACCGCTCACCGTCGATCTCTGATCGGACCGGCCATCTGGCCTAAAATGGTGGGCTGAACGCCCACAAAGGCCGTCTGACGACGCCCTTTTCCATTGACGCGGGATGAACCCGCCCCTTTGAATCATCACCCATGACCACCCAAACCATCGACGGCGTCTCCGTCAACACCCAAGCCAATGTTTACTTTGATGGCAAATGCGTCAGCCACGGCCTGACCTTGGCCGACGGCACCAAGTTGTCGGTAGGCGTGATCCTGCCCGCCACTCTGACCTTCAACACAGGCGCACCAGAGATCATGGAATGCGTGGGCGGTTCATGCGAATACAAACTCGACGGCAGCGCCGAGTGGATCAAATCCAGCGCGGGCGAAGAGTTCAGCATCCCCGGCAACTCCAAGTTCGAGATCCGAGTGACCGAGCCCTACCACTACATTTGCCACTTCGGTTGATCCCTCGAACGAAACGATATGAGCACCATCCTGCAAAACCTGCCCAAAGGACAAAAAGTCGGCATCGCCTTTTCTGGCGGTCTAGACACTTCCGCCGCCCTGCTGTGGATGAAGCAAAAAGGCGCCCTGCCCTACGCCTACACCGCCAATTTGGGCCAGCCTGACGAGTCGGATTACAACGAAATTCCGCGCAAAGCGATGGAATACGGCGCAGAAAAAGCCCGCCTGGTCGACTGCCGCACCCAGCTGGCGCACGAAGGCATTGCCGCCATCCAAAGCGGGGCCTTCCACATCAGCACCGGCGGCATCACCTACTTCAACACCACGCCGCTGGGGCGTGCTGTCACGGGCACCATGCTGGTGGCCGCCATGAAGCAAGACGATGTGAATATCTGGGGCGACGGCAGCACCTTCAAGGGCAACGACATCGAGCGTTTTTACCGTTATGGTTTGTTGACCAACCCCAGCCTGAAGATCTACAAGCCTTGGCTGGACCAGCTGTTCATTGACGAGCTGGGTGGCCGAGCCGAAATGTCGGCCTTCATGACCGCCAACGGCTTTGGCTACAAGATGAGCGCCGAAAAGGCCTATTCGACCGACAGCAATATGCTGGGCGCGACGCACGAAGCCAAAGACCTGGAAAGCCTGCAAAGCGGCATGAAGATCGTCAACCCCATCATGGGCGTGGCGTTCTGGAAGCCTGAGCTTGAAGTCAAAGCCGAAGAAGTCAGCGTGCGCTTTGAAGAAGGCATGCCCGTGGCCCTGAACGGCGTCGAATACGCCGACCCGGTCGAGTTGTTCCTCAAAGCCAACGAAATTGGCGGTCGCCACGGCCTGGGCATGAGCGACCAGATCGAGAACCGCATCATCGAAGCCAAAAGCCGCGGCATCTACGAAGCCCCCGGCATGGCGCTGCTGCACATCGCCTACGAGCGCTTGGTCACCGGCATCCACAACGAAGACACCATCGAGCAGTACCGCATCAACGGCCTGCGCCTGGGACGTTTGTTGTACCAAGGCCGCTGGTTCGACCCGCAGTCCATCATGCTGCGCGAAACCGCCCAGCGCTGGGTGGCCCGCGCCGTGACCGGCACCGTGACGCTGGAGCTGCGCCGTGGCAACGACTACAGCATCCTGAACACCGACAGCCCCAACCTGACCTACGCGCCCGAGCGCCTGTCGATGGAGAAAGTGGAAGACGCGCCGTTCAGCCCGCTGGACCGCATCGGCCAGCTGACCATGCGCAATCTGGACATCACCGACACCCGCGCCAAACTGGGCATTTACGCCCACACCGGCCTGCTATCGACCGGTGACGGTCCGCACATCTACAAACTCGAAGGCAGCGGCAAGAAGTGATTTTGTGAAGCTTCAATGGGAAACGGCCTTCGGGTCGTTTTTCGTTGTCTGCTCTGTGGAGCCATGGTTTTGGCGGCGCCCACAAACCCCTGATTGAAGCCCACCCTGATACAGTCAATGAGCTTGAAAGTTTGAAAGCTTCACTTGTTCAGGGCAACGATTCACCATTCAGGAGAGACACCATGAAAAAAATCTACGTCTTTGTATGCTGCTTGTTCGCACTCGTCTCGGTCCCGACATTCGCGCAGACCTTTCCCAACAAGCCGATCCGATTGATCGTGGGATATGCCGCAGGAGGAGGCGCCGATGCACTGGCTCGTCTGACTGCCACACAATTGACTGAATCATTGGGGCAGCAGGTTTTTGTTGAAAATCGGGCAGGCGCTGGAGGAACACTGGCTGCGGACGCCGTCGCCAAAGCGCCCGCCGATGGTTATACGCTGCTTTTTGGCGAAACGGGTCTGTTGATTGCACCGTCCATTTATGCATCCGTGCCCTTCGATCCGATCAAAAGTTTTGCCCCCGTGGGTTCGGTCGGTGTCACCCCATTGGTGGTGGTCGCTCATCCCTCTTTGCCCGCCAAAAATACGAATGAACTGGTTGCATTGCTCAAGGCCAATCCAGGCAAATACAGTTATGCATCCCCAGGTGTAGGTACCGTCCATCATCTGGCCATGGAGCTTTTCAAAAAGCAGGGTAATTTTGATTTTGTACATGTGCCCTACAAGGGCGCAGCGCCCATCCTTCCGGATTTGATCGGCGGCCAAATTCCGCTGGCCATCATGTCTGCACCCCCAGCTTTGGTTCAAGTCAAGGCTGGCAAACTCAAAGCCATTGCTCTGACCAGCCCTGGCAAGCTCATCAGTGCACCGGACTGGCCGGCTTTGGCAGAGACCTTTCCTGGATTTGATGCATCCCCGCGTCTTTTTGTTTTGGCTCCAGCAGGAACACCCTCCAACATCATTTCCCGACTCGATAATGCCATCAAGTTGATGCTGGCCAAGCCGAGTGTTCAAGAATCGCTCATTGCACAGGGGGCCACGGCGGTCCCCGCAAGTGCTGAGGAGCTTGGCGTCTTCATGGCCAACGAAGTGAGCAAATGGCGTGTTGTCGCGCGAAGTTCTGGCGCAACTGCTCAGTAACAACGGCTAATTTCAATACCGCTGCTGACATTGTGCAGCTTTGCAGCTCGGCCATTCAGGTCCGCCAGCACTGGCATCAGCCATCAACATTTGGCCGACTCAAATGACCACCGGCTCAGGCTCCAACCGAATGCCAAAGCGCTCGTACACGCTGGTCTGAATGGCCTTGGCCAGCGTCATCACCTCGCCCCCGGTGCAAGGGTTCTCGCGCCCGCCCCGGTTGACCAGCACCAAGGCCTGCTTTTCGTAAACCCCGGCGTGGCCCACGCTTTTGCCTTTCCAGCCGCAGGCGTCGATCAGCCAGCCTGCCGCCAGCTTGATGCTGCCGTCGGGCATGGGGTAGTGCACCACTTTCGGGTCGCGGGCGATGATGTCGGCGCATTGTTCGGGCGTCACGCTCGGATTTTTGAAGAAGCTGCCTGCGTTGCCGATCACCGCCGGGTCGGGCAATTTGGCGCGGCGAATGGCCACAACCCAGTCAAAAATCTGCCGGGCATCGGGGTTGTGGATGCCGGTCTCCGCCATCTTGCGTTCCAGGTCCAGGTAACCCAGTTCGGGCTTCCAGCGCTTGGGCAGCGCAAAACGCACCCGCAGGATGACCGCACGGCCCGCCAGGCCCAGGCCATCCGGTCCGCAAGAGCCGACTAAGGCGTGCTTGAACACCGAGTCACGATAACTGAAACCGCACTGCGCCGCATTCAGGCTGAACAGCTCACCGGTGAACAGGTCCATGGCGTCCAAAGACGCAAAGCGGTCTTGCAGCTCTACGCCATAAGCACCGATGTTTTGCACGGGCGATGCGCCCACCGTGCCGGGGATCAGGGCCAGGTTTTCCAGGCCAGGGTAGCCGTTGTCCAGCGTCCACGCGACCAAGGCGTGCCAATCCACGCCTGCGCCCGCCTCGACCACCCAGTGTTTGTCCGTCTCTGCCGCCAAACGCATGCCCGGCACCTCGATTTTGAGCACCAGCGCCTTGACGTCACCCGTGAGCACAATATTGCTGCCCCCGCCCAGCACTTGCCGGGGCAAAGTGGCCAAAGCGGGGTCGGCCAGCACGTCCAGCAGGTCGGCTTCGGAGCGCACGCGCACCAACGCCAGCGCCTTGGCGGCGATACCAAAGGTGTTGTAGGGCTGCAAAGGGACGTTTTTCTCCAAGTTCATGGGAGAATTGTCGCATTCTCAACCTCGGACTTTTACCGCCATGCCCTCGTTTGATACCGTTTGCGAACCCAACATGGCCGAAGTGCGCAACGCTGTTGACACTTCTGCCAAAGAAATCGGCACCCGCTTTGACTTCAAAGGCACATCGGCCAAGATCGAGCTCAAAGACAAAGAGATCACGATGTTCGGCGATGCCGAATTTCAACTCACGCAGGTTGAAGACATCTTGCGCAACAAGCTGACCAAACGCAATGTGGACGTGCGCTTCCTGGACATTGGCAAGGTCGAAAAAATTGGCGGCGACAAAGTCAAGCAAGTGATCAAGGTGAAAAACGGCATCGAGACCGAAGATGCCAAAAAGATCACCAAGTTGATCAAGGAAAGCAAGATCAAAGTACAAGCCTCGATTCAAGGCGATGCGGTGCGTGTGACCGGTGCCAAGCGCGATGACTTGCAACAAGCCATGGCGCTGCTGCGCAAAGACATGACCGAGTTGCCGCTGTCCTTCGACAACTTCCGCGATTGATCAGGGTTGAACCAGCGCTGCTTCAGCGCGTGGGCTCGTCCAAAAAACCGCCCGAGCGCAGCGTGACCACCAAGGTGTCACGCCAGCCGCCCGGTTGTTCGGGCTGAATGGGCGTGGTCTCGTGGATCACACGGGTATCGTCCAGCAGCAACACGGACCAAGGTTCACTCAAGGTGAAGCGCTGGCCCCTTGGGCTGTCCATGTCAAACACCCGTGTCTCGCCGCCTTTGATGCCGTGGCGGCCCACCAAAAACACCGCCACCCAGTTCACCCCATCACGGTGCGCGCCCTCGGGTGTAGGCCGGCCAATGCCATCGGTGGTGTCGATGCGAAACTGGTGCGCCTCGGTGAACCAGGTCTGATCGCCCTGCGCTTTGGAAGCCAAACGCGCCAACCAGCATAACAATTGGGACCAAGCCGCTTGATGCACCACTTCAAAGGCCATAGGCTCAAACCAGCGCTGCATGCCGCCATGCAAGGCGTTGTAAGACAGGGGCTGCCAATGGGCGCGGTGCGGTGTGGCCTGGGCCAGATCGCCCGTGACCTCAAAACTGGCATGGCGCCGACGGCGGTAACGCCCACCATCTTTCAAGTACTGGTCAGGCGGCAAGTCGTCCCAGCTGGGTTGCAGCGCTTGCAAGGCGCCCAGCGAGACACCCGCCAATGCGCACACACTGGCAGCGCCCAACACCGCAAACCCTTGGTCTGCCAAGGTGGCATTCAGCAGGTCCGGCGAAGTCAGAGGGGGTTGCAGCATGGCTTGGGGCATGGCGTGTTCAGATTCAAGCGTAACGCTGGCTGGCCAGCTTGGCCCCTTCGGCCAGGGCCTTGAGCTTGGCCTCGGCCACGGCCCGGCTCATGGGCGCCAAGCCGCAGTTGGTGCAAGCGATCAATCGGTTCTTGGGCACAAACTGCAAGGCGCGGCCAATGGTGTCGGCGATTTCTTCCGCCGTTTCAATGGCCGGGTTGGCCACGTCGATCACGCCGACCATCACGTCTTTGCCTTCGAGCAGCTTCATCATCTCCATCGGCACATGCGAGTGCATGCACTCCAGGCTGACTTGCTGAATGCTGCTCTTGGCCAAGGCTGGGAACACCTTTTCATACTGACGCCATTCGTCGCCCAGCGTCTTTTTCCAGTTGTTGTTGGCTTCGATGCCGTAGCCGTAGCAAATGTGCACAGCGGTGGTGCAGGTCAGGCCGCGCGCGGCCACCTCAAGCGCTTTCACACCCCAATCGGCCGCGTCGTCCATGTAGACGTTGAAGGCGGGCTCGTCGAACTGGATGATGTCGACACCATCGGCTTGCAGCGCCAGCGCTTCTTGGTTGAGCAGCTCGGCAAAGGCCATGGCCATCTTGACCTTGTCGCCATAAAAACGATCGGCCACGGTGTCCACGATCGTCATCGGGCCAGGTAAGGTGAATTTGAGTTTTTTGGTGGTGTGGGCGCGGGCCAACTGGGCTTCGAAAGCGTGAACACGGCCTTTGAGGCGCAGCGGCGCAATGACTTGCGGCACCTGTGCGTCGTAGCGGTTGTTGCGGATGCCCATGGTGACCTTGTTCACAAAGTCGATGCCCTCGACCTGCTCGACAAAGCCGTGCACAAAATGCTGACGGGCCTGTTCGCCGTCACCGATCACATCCAACCCGGCGTCTTCTTGCGCCTTGATCCACAGCAGCGTGGCGTCGGCCTTGGCTTGCTGCAGTTCAGGGCCTTGGGTGGTCCACTGGGGCCAGAGTTTCTCGGTTTCGGCCAGCCAGGCGGGTTTGGGCAAGCTGCCAGCGATCGCAGTGGTGAACATCACAAAGTCCTTGGGTTAAAAATTCAAAGTTCAGCAGTTTGCCGCAAGCGCAAATTCTTGGGCGAGCAATTCGTAAGAGCGCATTTGCGCTGCAGGGTCATGTGTCCAGGTGATGACCACCAACTCGTCCACTTCGAGTCGAGCCGCCAATTGGCGCAGCTTGCGGCCCACGGTGGCGGCTGAGCCGATCAAGGCCGACTCGCGCAATCGCTGCAACGCCAACTGCTCAGCAGGGCTGTAAACACGTGCCGCTTCATCGGGCGGCAAAAGCGCCCCGATACGGCCCAGATTGCGATCCATCTTCCAGCGGGCACGGCTTTCAAACAGGCGCAACGCCTCTTCGTCGGTGTCGGCGGCCAGGGCCCAAACGCACAGCGCAGCATGGGGCTTTTGCAGCGCTGCGCTGAGCCGGAAAGTCTCGCGGTAAATCTGCAGGGCCTCGTCTGCGCCTTGCCCGTCGGTGATGAAGTAGGCAAATGCATAGGGCAAACCCAAATGTGCTGCCAACTGAGCTCCGTAGTCCGAGCTGCCCAGCATCCAGACGTCGGGCGCGGTCTCCGACTGCGGGTAGGCATAGACGTTGTGGCCAGGGTGGCCTGGCGGCAGGTTGTGCCCGTTCACCCAGGCTTGCAGTTCCATCACCTGCTGGGGAAATCGCTCGGAGGCGTTGCGATCCGGGTTGAGCAACTGCGCGGTGCGCCCATCACTGCCCGGCGCGCGGCCCACGCCCAAATCAATGCGGCCCGGGGCCAAAGCATCGAGCACGCGAAACTGCTCAGCCACCTTGAGGGCCGCGTAATGCGGCAGCATCACGCCCGCGCTGCCAATGCGAATGCGCTGCGTGCGGGCTGCGATGGCCGCCATCAGCACCTCAGGGGCGCTGCCCACGATGCTGGGGTGGCTGTGGTGCTCGCTGACCCAAAAACGGTGGTAGCCCCAGGCCTCGGCTTGCTCGGCCAGCGCCAAGGTTTGGCGAATGGTGGCGTCTTGCCCGCGCCCTTGGGCGGCGGCAGACTGGTCAAGGACGGAAAGTTTCAAGCTCATGTGGTTTTGGTTTCGGGGGGCAAGGCGGCCATTTCGGCCTCTTGCAGGGCCCGCCACATGACTTTGCCGCTGCCGCTTTTAGGCAAAGCGTCGACAAAACTCACAGCGCGGGGCATTTTGTAAACCGCCATGTTCTCACGGCACCAGTCGATGATGTCCTGCTCGCTGACTGTGCCCTTGTGCTCTTGCCGCAAAACCACCACAGCCTTGACCGACTCTCCCCGATACGCGTCACGCGTTCCGATGATGCAAGCCTCCTGAATAGCCGGGTGGCGAAACATCAGGGCCTCGACCTCTGCAGGCCAGACCTTGAAACCGCTGGCGTTGATCATGCGCTTCAAGCGGTCGGTCATGAAGAAATACCCCTCATCATCGACCCGCCCCATGTCGCCTGAGCGGAAAAACCGAAAACCGTCACGCTCAAAGAACGCCGCTGCCGTGGCTTCTGGCCGCTTCCAATACCCCTTGAACACCTGCGGGCCACTGATCACGATCTCACCGGACTCGCCAGGTGGCAATTCGGCCAGGGTTTCAGGGTCCACAATGCGCGACTCCACGCTCATGAACGGAATGCCCAAGCACTGCTTTTTGGGTGCATCGGGTGGGTTGGTGTGTGAAGGCGCGGCCGTTTCGGTCAGACCATAACCCTCCACATAACGCAGCCCAAACTGCTCCAGCAAACGTTGTGCCACGGCCTCCGGCATGGCCGCGCCACCGCCGCCGATGTAGACCAGACTGCTCAGGTCATAACGGTCCATGTGCGGGCTGCCCAGCAAATCAATCACCATGGTGGGGATATTGGTCCAGTGCGTCACGCACCACTTGGAGATCAAATGCCCTGCCACATCGCGGTCCCAGCGCGGCATCAGCACCAAGCTGGCCCCGAGCAAAATGCTGGTGTGCATGACGCTGACCATGCCGGTGATGTGGAACATGGGCACCACGCACAAGGTCACGTTTTCAGGCGTGCCATTGCCCCACAAAGCACTGGACATGGCGTTGTGCATGATGGAGCCGTGCGTGTGCATGCAGCCCTTGGGTAATCCGGTGGTGCCACTGGTGTAGGGCAAGATGGCCAGGTCATCCGTCTTGGCCTGAGGCGGCGGCAGGTCCACTGCAGGAGCCGCCATCAAGTCAAACCAAGCGTGCACTTGACCCTCCACCAGTTCGGGCAAAGCCCGCACTGGAAGCAACCAGGGGTGCCAAGCCTCGGGCAAGTCTTCAGCGCCCACCACCTTGGCGTCAAACACATCGGTGAACTGAGTCACCACCAGATGCTTCAAGCGATCCCCGGGCGGCAAAGCCTTACTGGCCTGAGCCAGCTCGGGCGCCAGGTCGGCCGTGGTCACCGCCAACCGCGTATCGGGGTCGGTGATGTAGTGCTTGAGCTCTTCAGCCCGATTCATTGGGTTCACCGGCACCACCACGGCGTCGATGCGCAAGACGGCAAAGTGCGTGATCACAAGCTGGGGGCAGTTTTGCATGTCCAGCACCACCCGGTCACCTGCTTGGACACCCAAGGTCTTGAGCTGCCCCGCCAGATGCTCGGCGCTGACCATCAACTCTCGGTAGGTCCAGACCCTGCCCATGAAGACCAGTGCGGTTTTTTCAGGGTACCGCAGGGCACTGATGGCCAAGTTCATCCACAAGGATGTGGCAGGCGCGGTGATCTTGGCGGGCAGGCGGGCAGGCCAGACAGCAACGTGTGCGGGCATCTCAGGGTCTCCTGTAGTTCGTCGTCATGTTAAGGGGCCGCCACACCTGGAAAGGCTTTGAGTTTGTCGCGCACGGGACCGACACACCAAACGAAGTCATCGGCTTTCCTGAATTCTTCCGATAAATGTGTTTCGAGATGTTTCAATAAAGGTAATTAAGTATCCTTTTTTAACCATTTAGCATTTTTATCACTAAAATAAAGCCATGCAAACACATCCAACACCCGACACACCCGAAGATTACTGTGGCACCACCTACGCAGCCAAATTGCTGGGCTTGTCGGTGGGCACCATCCAGACTTTGGTGGAAAAAAACGAGCTCCAGGCCTGGAAGACACAAGGCGGGCACCGCCGCATCTCCATGCCCTCGATCCGCGAGTACCAAAAAAAGCACAACATGTTGATGAGTCCCGGTGAAAGCCGCGAATACCGTCTTCGGGTTTTGCTGGTCGAAGACGATCCGGTGACCCGTGACATGGTGCGGGACTTCTGCAACCGCTGCGAAATGCCCATAGATTGCACAGCCATGTCCTCCGGTCTGGAGGCCCTCATTGACATGGCCGGCATTCAACCCGATGTGCTGATTGCCGACCTGAACATGCCTGGGGTGGATGGATTTGAGCTGTTGCGCACCCTCAAAAACTCAACCCAATTTCAACGCATGACTTGTTTGGTGATCTCTGCTTTATCACAGGACGAAATCGCGGCCCGCGGCGGCTTGCCAGAGGGCACGATTTTCATGGTCAAGCCTGTGAATTTGCAGTGGTTCAACGGCTTCTTCACGGCCTTGATCGCTGGTCGCAAGCTGGAACATCACGCCAGTTGATCGCTTGGTTTCCACATTTTTTTTTTAGCGTATTTTGTTTCATATTGGCAATTAACCCTCTTCGCAAGACCACTGCGTTTTCCCACAATGGTCCTCATTGGAAATTTTTGCAGTCACACCAAGGAGCGCAGACATGTTGAAGAAAATCACTGGTGCATTGTTGGCTTTCGGCTTCGCGGGCCTGACCTGGGCCCAGCAAATTGATTTAAACAAGGCCACTGAGGTCGAGCTCGACGCACTGAAGGGCGTAGGGCCAGTTCTGACCAAGGCTTTGATGGACGAGCGCAAAAAAGCCCCGTTCAAGAGTTGGGAAGATGCCACCAGCCGGGTCAAAGGCCTGGGGTCCCAGAAGGCCAACAGTCTGTCCGAGCAGGGTGTGCGGGTGCAAGGGAGTGCGTACACCGTCAAACAGGCTGAGACAAAGACCGTTGCCAGCAAAGATGTGAGCGCCGACAAGGCTGCGGCCAAAACCGCCAAACCAGGGACGGCACCGGAGGATGCCAGCGCCAAACCTACGCCCATCAAAAACTGAATCAACCGCTGTCACACCCAGCCTGTCGCCTCGATCGATTCTGCAGGCATGGTCCACAGCCAGAGGTTTGAGACCCTGCGCAGGCGTTCAGGCCTTGCCAAAACCGCCACCGCCTGGCGTGTGGATTTCAAACACATCCCCCGCCTGCATCTCGACCTGGCCAATGTGCGCCAACTCCTGCACGCTGCCGTCAGCGCGCACCACCCGGTTGATGCCCGGCAAGCCGTTGTGTCCACCCGCCATGCCAAAAGCCGGGTGAACCCGCCCGTTGGACAAAATGCCGGCCGTCATCGGCTCCAGAAAGCACACGCGCCGCACCCCGCCATCACCGCCATGCCAGCGCCCCGTGCCGCCCGAACCCTGGCGGATCGCGTAACTCTCCAGACGCACCGGAAAGCGGAACTCCAGCACTTCGGGGTCGGTCAGGCGTGAGTTGGTCATGTGGGTTTGCACCACCGAGGTACCGTCAAAACCGCCCACCAATTGGCCCTGTGCGTCAAAACGCCCACCCGCACCACTGCCGCCCGAAATGGTTTCGTAGTACTGCACCCGGGCATTGCCAAAGGTGAAGTTGTTCATGGTGGGCTGGCTGCCCGCCATCACGCCCAAAGCGCCAAACAAGGCGTTGGTGATGCAAGTCGACGTTTCCACATTGCCCGCCACCACCGAGGCCGGTGGATTGGGGTTGAGCATGGAACCCTTGGGGATGATGACCTTGAGCGGCTTCAGGCACCCCGCGTTGAGCGGGATATCGTCGTCCACCAGGCTGCGGAAGACGTACAGCACGGCGGCCATGCACACCGCCCGAGGGGCATTGAAGTTGTTGGGCAGCTGGGCGCTGGTGCCGGTGAAGTCGATCTCGGCGGTGCGCTCGGCCGCATTCACGCGTACCGCCACCTGAATCTGCGCGCCGTTGTCCAGCGGCAAGGTGAATTGCCCGTCTTTCAGGCGTGTGATGACGCGGCGCACGGATTCTTCGGCGTTGTCCTGCACGTGGCGCATATAGGCCTGCACCACGTCCAGACCAAACTGGTCCACCATGCGGCGCAGCTCCTGCACGCCTTTTTCGTTGGCGGCAATCTGCGCCTTCAGGTCGGCCATGTTTTGCTGCGGGTTGCGTGAAGGGTATTCGCCGCTTTGCAGCAGCGCCACCATCTCGGCCTCGCACAAACGCCCGGCATCCACCAATTTGACGTTGTTGATCTGCACGCCCTCTTCCTCGATGCGTGTGGAAAACGGCGGCATGGAGCCCGGCGTCAAGCCGCCCACATCGGCATGGTGCCCGCGTGAGCCGACATAAAACACGGGGGCTTTGTGGCCGTCTAAATAGACCGGGGTGATCACCGTGATGTCGGGCAAGTGCGTGCCGCCGTGGTACGGGTCGTTCAAAACGAACACATCGCCTGGCTGCATGCGGCCTTGGTTCTCCTTGATCACGGTCTGGATGCTCTCGCCCATAGAGCCCAGGTGCACCGGCATGTGCGGCGCGTTGGCAATCAAATGCCCCTCAGCGCTGAACAAGGCGCAAGAAAAGTCCAAGCGCTCCTTGATGTTGACCGAGTAAGCGGTGTTTTGCAGCTGCAGCCCCATTTGCTCGGCGATGTTCATGAACAGGTTGTTGAACACCTCCAGCAGCACCGGGTCGGCCTGCGTGCCTGCGGCGTGCTGCACCGTGCGCGCTTGCACGCGCACCAGCAGCAAATGGTCGAGCGCTGTGAGGCGCGCTTGCCAACCCGTCTCCACCACCGTGGTGGCATTTTTCTCGGCAATGATGGCTGGGCCGTCGATCACATCGCCCGGTTGCATGTCTTCGCGCACCACCAGCGCGGCGTCTTGCCACTGGGCCACGCCTTGCGCGTTGGCGGCATAGACCTTGACGGTGTCACGGCGCGGCACATCGCGCTGGGGATGCATGTCCAACACGGCTTCTTCTGGCGCATCGCCGGGCAGAACGGCCTCGACCGAGACCGCCTCCACCACCAGGGCCTTGCCCTGCATCAAAAAGGCAAAGCGCTGCCGGTAAGCGGCCTCGAAACCAGCCACCAGCTGGGTCTGATCGCCCCAAGGCACGACCAGCGCCGAGTCGGTGCCTTCGTAGCGCAGGTGCGCGCGTTGGCGCAGCTCGATGCGGTCGGCACTGCCAGCATCCGCGCCCATTTGCGCCAGCAAGGCTTGTCGCGTGGACTCGCCCAAGGCCTGCAAACGTTCGGCCATCAAGGGCATGGCGGCCGCATCCAAGCGCCGCTCAATCGATTCTTCGCGCATCACGTTCTGGTCGGCCAGGCCCATGCCATAGGCCGAGAGCACGCCCGCCAGCGGATGCACCAGCACCTGCGTCATTCCCAGGGCGTCGGCCACCAAACAGGCGTGCTGCCCGCCCGCACCGCCAAAACACTGCAAGGTGTAGCGCGTCACGTCGTAACCACGGGCCACCGATATTTTCTTGATCGCGTTGGCCATCTGCTGCACCGCGATCTGGATGAAGCCATGCGCCACGTCCTCGGCAGCGCGGCCGGTTTGCGTGGCCAGTTTTTCGAAATGCCCGCGTACCACCTCGGCGTCCAGTGGCTGGTTTGCCTGTGGCCCAAACACCGAAGGAAAAAACTTCGGCTGCACCTTGCCCACCATCACATTCGCATCGGTCACGGCCAGCGGTCCACCCCGGCGGTAACTGGCCGGGCCGGGGTTGGCTCCTGCGCTTTGTGGTCCCACCCGAAAACGCGCACCGTCATAGGCCAGCAGCGAGCCGCCGCCTGCGGCCACGGTGTGGATGCTCATCATCGGGGCGCGCATGCGCACACCTGCCACTTGGGTCTCAAACTCGCGCTCGAACTGCCCGGCAAAGTGCGACACATCGGTCGATGTGCCACCCATGTCGAAACCAATCACCTTGTCGTGTCCTGCCAATTGGGCTGTGCGGGCCATGCCCACAATGCCGCCCGCCGGGCCGCTCAAAATCGCGTCCTTGCCCGCGAACACATGGGCATCGGTCAAGCCGCCAGACGACTGCATGAACATCAGCTTCACGCCCGGCATCTCGCTGGCCACCTGGTCCACATAGCGTCCCAAAATCGGCGACAAATACGCGTCGACCACCGTGGTGTCGCCGCGGCTGACGAATTTCATCATCGGGCTGGTTTGGTAAGAGGTGCTGACCTGGGTGAAGCCCACCTCACGCGCCAAACGCGCCGCCGCCTGTTCGTGTGCCGTGTGCCGCCAGCCGTGCATGAACACGATGGCCACCGAGCGAACGCCTTGTTGGTGCCAATGCGCCAATTGAGTACGCAAATGAACTTCGTCCAAAGGTTGCAAGACCTCGCCATCCACAGAAACGCGCTCCTGCGTCTCCACCACCGCGCTGTAGAGCAGCTCGGGCAACACGATCTGGCGGTCAAACAAACGCGGTCGGTTTTGGTAAGCGATGCGCAGTGCGTCGCCAAAGCCTTGGGTGGTCACCAACAGCGTCGGCTCGCCCTTGCGCTCGAGCAGCGCGTTGGTGGCCACCGTGGTGCCCATCTTCACGCACTCGACCAGCTCGGGCGTGACCGGCTCCCGGGGTTGCAAGCCCAGCAAATGGCGAATACCCGCCACCGCCGCGTCGCGGTATTGCTCGGGGTTTTCGGAGAGCAATTTGTGCGTCACCAAGCCGCCATCCGGCCGCTTGCCCACCACGTCGGTGAAGGTGCCACCACGGTCGATCCAGAATTGCCAACGGTTTTGGCCAGCGGGTGTGGTGTGGGATTCGGTCATAAGTCACTCAGCAATCAAGATTCAAAAAACAGGCTCACAAAGAAGCAGCAGCACGCGCGGCTTGGTCATACATGCCCGAAAGCACACGCAGCAACCGGGCCAATTCGCCAATATCGCGGTTCAGCCCGTCATCGGCCTTCAGGGCGTCAATCAGACAGCTCTCACGGATCTCGCGGTAACGCTGCACATAAGCGCGCCCTGCGTCGGTCGCCGCATAGGTCACTTCCTTGCCATGCCTTTGCGACATCACCACGCCCAGGCCTTGCAGCTTTTTCAGGGCGTAATTCACCAAATGGGTGTCTTCGATGTTCATGATGAAACAAATATCGGCCAGGCGTTTGTCGCGGGCCCGGTGCGTGACGTGGTGCAGCACCAGCACATCCAGCGGGGTCAAATCCTTCAGGCCCGCAGCCGCCATGCAGTGGATGATCCATCGGTGAAACGCGTTGCCCGCCACGATCAGGCCGAACTCGAATTCGCTCATCTCGGCGCTGTCGGGCGAGACCAGATGGGCCGAAGAAACGATGGGGTTGGCGTTCACCATGGCTGTTGAATTTTTGCGCGGCATTGGAGGTGTTCAGACAAATGAGAAGTTAAAGTTTATGTCCGTTTATGACAATTTGCCAACAATTTGTTGACATTAAGGGAAAACACCGATCACAGCCCACCCCCAACTTGCTTACAGTGAACACCAGCCAGATGCACCCGATGCGCGCGCCAAGCGGGCACCTTTCTTGCACGGCCCGTTTGACCGTTCATTCCACATCTACAGAGGAGTTTTCATGCAACGTCGCGCCCTTCACCTCAGCCTGCTGGCTGGTCTGCTCGCTGTTTCCGGCTTCGTGTCGGCCCAAACCAAGTGGGACTTGCCCGCCGCTTACCCCGCCACCAATTTCCACTCGGTCAACATGACCCAGTTTGCTGCCGATGTGGACAAGGCCACAGCGGGCAAACTCAAAATCACGGTGCATGCGAACGCCTCGCTGTTCAAGGCTCCGGAGATCAAGCGCGCCGTGCAAGGCGGGCAGGCCCAGCTGGGTGAAATTTTGCTGGTCAACTTCCAGAACGAATGGCAACCCTTTGGTGCCGATGGCCTGCCTTTCCTGGCCGACAGCTACGACGAATCCATGAAACTCTACAGGGCCCAAAAGCCGTTGCTGGAGAAAAAACTGGCCGAGCAAGGCATGATGCTTTTGTACTCGGTGGCCTGGCCTCCACAGGGCATTTTCAGCAAGAAGCCGATCAACAGCGCGGCTGACCTCAAGGGCATCAAGTGGCGCGCCTACAGCCCCACCACCGCCAAGATTGCTGAATTGGTCGGCGCGCAACCTGTGACCGTGCAAGCCGCCGAGTTTTCCCAAGCCTTGGCCACAGGCGTGGTTGAGTCGACCATGACGTCTGGTGCCACCGGCGTGGACAGCAAGCTGTTTGAGCACCTGAAGTTCTACTACGACGTGCAAGCCTGGTTGCCCAAAAACGCGGTGGTTGCCAACAAGAAAGCTTTCGATGCTCTCGACAAAGCCACCCAGGACGCCTTGCTCAAAGCCGCAGCCGAGGCTGAAACCCGGGGCTGGACCGAATCACGCAAGGTCAACACCACCACGTTGGAAATCCTCAAAACCAACGGCATGACCATTGCGCCGCCTTCTGCACAGCTCAAGGCCGACATGAAAAAGGTGGGCGACACCATCATGAAGGAATGGCTGGAGAAATCAGGCGCTGAAGGCAAGGCCATCATCGACGCCTACAAGCGTTGAACCCATGCGCCGACTGCTGAACGCGATTTATGCCAGCTCCGCCGTCTTGGCGGCGCTGTGCATGTGCGGCCTTTTGTTCATGGTGCTGCTGTCCATCCTGAGTCGGCAGCTCCATTTCCATGTGCCGGGCACCGATGCCTATGCCGGTTATCTCATGGCTGGCGCTGGTTTTTTGGCGCTGGCCCATACGCTCAAGCGTGGCGAACACATTCGCGTCACCTTGGTGCTTGGTTTGTTCAAAGATGGTGCACGCCGGGGCCTGGAGATTTTCAGCCTGGGTCTGGCCAGCTTGCTGGCTTGTCTGTTTGCCTTCTACAGCTGCCGCTTGGTTTGGCAGTCCATCGAGTTTCACGACATCTCGACCGGCAACGATGCCACGCCTTTGTGGATTCCGCAATTGGTCATGGCGCTGGGCACGCTGATTTTTGCGCTGGCTTTTGTCGATGAGCTGGTGCTGGAAATCCGTGGCCAACGAGCCGACACTGCAAGCGGCGAGATGCTGCGCAACGAATGATCCGCCATGAATGATTTGATGATCGCGGGACTGCTGGTCCTGACCTTGTTTCTGATTCTGGGCAGTGGCGTCTGGATCGGTTTGACCCTTTCGGGTGTGGCCTGGATCGGCATGCAACTGTTCTCGGCGCGTCCCGCGGGCGATGCCATGGCGGTGACGATTTGGGGCTCGGCTTCGAGCTGGACCCTCACCGCCCTGCCCTTGTTCATCTGGATGGGCGAAATTCTGTTTCGCACGCGCCTGAGCCAAGACATGTTCAAGGGCCTGGCCCCCTGGATGCAGGCCCTGCCCGGTCGTTTGTTGCACACCAACGTGGTGGGCTGCGCGATCTTTGCGGCCGTGTCGGGATCGAGTGCCGCCACTTGCGCCACGATTGGCAAGATGACCTTGCCTGAACTGCAAAAACGCGGCTACCCCGAAGACATGGTCATTGGCACGCTGTCCGGCTCAGGCACGCTGGGCCTCTTGATCCCGCCTTCGATCATCATGATCGTTTACGGTGTCGCGGCCGATGTGTCGATCGCGCAGCTCTTCATCGCGGGCGTCTTGCCAGGCTTGATGCTGGCGGGTCTTTTTTCGGGCTACATCATTTACTGGTCACTGCGTCACCCCGACCAGATTCCGCCACGCGATGCCCCCATGAGCTTCGTACAGAAGTTGCAAGCGTCCAGCAGCTTGATCCCGGTGGTGCTCTTGATCGCGGCCGTTTTGGGATCGATCTACACCGGCTTTGCAACGGCCACCGAAGCTGCGGCCGTGGGCGTGGTCGGCGCCTTGGTGCTGTCCACTCTGCAAGGCTCCATGAGTTGGGCTGTGTTCAAAGACGCCCTGATGGGGGCCACTCGCCTTTACTGCATGATCGCGTTGATTTTGGCGGGCGCCGCCTTTTTGACCTTGTCCATGGGCTACATCGGCCTGCCGCGCCACCTGGCTGAATGGATCGGTGGTCTCGGGCTCAGCCGTTTTGAACTCATCATGGCCTTGATGGTGTTTTTCATCATTCTGGGTTGCTTCCTTGACGGCATTTCGATGGTGGTCTTGACCATGGGCGTGTTGATGCCCACGGTGCAAAAAGCAGGCATCGACCCGATCTGGTTTGGCATCTTCATCGTGTTTGTGGTCGAGATGGCGCAAATCACGCCGCCTGTGGGCTTCAACTTGTTTGTGCTGCAAGGCATGACGGGCAAACAGTTGCCCTACATCGCCCGCGTCTCCATGCCCATGTTCTTCCTGATGATGGGCGCTGTGCTGCTGATTTACTTTATGCCGGGCATCGTGACCTGGCTGCCCACCCAGATGAAACTCTGACCGTTGGGCCCCATTCATCCCCTATGATTCAACCCGTCCCAATGGACGGGTTGTTCATTTGGGCGATAAGGAATTGTTTGTGTTCAAAAATGTGATGTTTTACCGCATCGGCGAGGGCTTTGCGCCCGCATTGGCCGATGTGCAGGCGGCGCTGGAGCCGGTGCAATTTGTGGAGTGTGGCGCCAGCCAGGACAAGTCGATTGGCTGGGTGCCCCCGCGTGGCGAGGCGCATGGCCCCTTGGTGGAATCCGTGGCCGGGCAGTGGATCTTGAAACTCATGATCGAGTCAAAGGCCGTGCCCGGCAACGTGGTGCGCCGCAAGGTAGACGAACGCATTGCCGAGATCGAAGCTGCCACCGGCCGCAAACCTGGCAAAAAAGAAAAGCGCGACCTGATGGACGACGTGCTGTTGTCGCTGCTGCCGCAAGCCTTTGCGCGCCAGTCCACTGTGCTGGTGTGGATGGACTTGGAAAACCGCCGTTTGGTGCTCAATGCAGGCAGTCAAGGCAAGGCCGACGAGGTCATGTCCGCGCTGATGAACGTGATGGGCGGCTTGTCTGTGTCCTTGATCCAGACCGTGACCTCCCCGCAAGCGGCCATGACGCTATGGCTCTTGGCCCAAACGCCTGAGGAGTGGCCCGCCGACCTGACCGTGGAGCGCGAAACCGTGCTCAAGTCCACGGGCGAAGACGCCGCCAGCGTGCGCTTCACCCGGCACCACTTGGCCAATGACGATGTGCGCAAGCATGTGATGGAAGGCAAGCTGCCCACCCAACTGGCGCTCAGCTGGGACGGCCGCGTGGCCTTTGTGCTGACCGAGACTTTGCAATTGAAAAAAGTGCAGTACCTCGACGGCGTGATGGACGAGTCGGGCACCGACAAGAACGAAGACCGCTTTGACGCCGATGTGGCCTTGTCCACTGGCTTGCTCGGGCCGCTGATCGACAGCCTGATCGAGGCACTGGGTGGCGAGATGGAACTGGGTGCAGCGGCTGCCGAGCCAGCCCAGCCGAACCCAACGCGCACTGTGGTGAATTCGACCCTCAAGACGAGTGCAACGGGCGCAGCAGCGACCGACGAAGATCCGCCGTTTTAGAAACCGGTAGCCCGAAACCGAAAGGACCCAAGCCATGCTCACGGTGATCGCGATTTGCTTGGGGGCTTGTGTGGGTGCGCTGTCGCGTTGGCAACTGGGCCTGTGGCTCAATCCCCAACCCGCAAGCGCTGGCCTGCTGCCTTGGGGCACCTTGGCGGCCAACCTGATCGGTGGCTATTTGGTGGGTGTGTGCGTGGGCGTGTTCCAGCAACTGCCCGAGCTCGACCCGGTTTGGCGCTTGGCCCTGGTCACCGGTTTTTTGGGGGCACTGACCACGTTTTCCAGCTTTTCAGCCGAGGTGGTGGCCATGCTTCAGCAAGGCCGCTTTGCACTGGCCGTGGGCACAGCCGGCTTGCACCTGTTGGGGTCACTGGCCCTGACAATGCTGGGCCTGCACACCGTCACGCTGTGGGCAGCGCGCAGCTGAAGACCAGCGCCAGCGATCTGAACGGCCCACACCATCGCCTCAGGCGATGCCCATCGCCTGCTGCAGCACCTGCAAAGCCTGCTGGTCGTCGTGGCCGCGCCAGGCCACCACTTGGTCGGGTCGAATCAAGACCCACGGCGCCTCGTACAAAGCCAGCAGATCACCAGCACTGTGCGACACGGCCTTCAGGTCCACGCCCAATTGACTGGCCGCCGACAAAAATGCAGAGGCATCCAAAGGCTGCGGGCCCAGTTGCAGCAAGGTCCATTCGCTGTGAAACGTGTCATAAAGCGAGCGCCCATCGGCCAGCCAGGCATGCGGCGGACGTCCGCCCGGGCAAGCACAGGGCTGGTAGTGGTTGGCCGCATCGGGCGGAGGTGAAGTGCCATCGGCCACCACAATGGCCGACCCGTCGTAACGCCCGCCGAACGTCACCCCGGGGATGTTGAACTCCAGGCGCACATGCCCATTCAGGTGTTCTGACGCCATTTGCCGCGTGCGTTCGCCCGCCGCAGACGCCTCTTCCAATTCAGGTGTGGCCGCAAACAAACCCACCGAGTCGGCAAACTGTCGTGCATATGCGGTGTTGCGGTGCGCCAAGGGCATGCGCTCCTGGGCATAGGTGTCCAGCAAGCGCGCAGGCGCGATTCCCCGAACCACGCTGGCCAGCTTCCAGCCCAGGTTGACCGCATCCTCCACGGCCGTGTTGTAGCCCAGGCCGCCGGTGGGCGTGAACAGGTGGGCGGCATCCCCGCCAATGAACACCCGGCCTTGCTGAAAGGTCGTCGCCACCAAGGCGTGCCCCGCCATCCAGGTGCCCACCGACAAGACTTCAATCGGGATGTCCTGCCCCATGGCCTGGTTGAAGATGCGCTGGGCATCTGCAGGCGTCCAGGCATCGGCATCCTCGCCCTCGTGCACCGCTGCATGAAATGCAAACGCGCTGCCCCCATCGACCGACGCCATGAATGCCCGGCGCTGGACATTCACCGTCACATACATCCAGGCCTTGCGGTAGGGGAATGCCTTGTCAAAATCTGGCGCCCGCAAATACACCGCAAACATCTTGCCGCCCATGAAATCACGCTTGATGCCGGTGCTCCCGCCCCAAGCGATGCCCAGTTGGTGACGCACCGCACTGCGCGCGCCATCGGCCCCCACCAGATAAGCGGCATGCACCGTCACATCGGCCCCACCGGCCACCGGCGTCACCACCGCCTGCACACCGGCCTCGGTTTGCGAGAAATGCTTCAAGGCCCAGCCATAGCGCAAATCATTCGAGGGGCAGGCCTGTGCCTGACTGAGCAGTGTCTTTTCGACAAACTTTTGCGACACACGGTGCGGCAACTCGGCCGCGCTCCAGGAGCCTTGCATCGTCTTGATGGCTTGGGTTGCTTGCGCAGCCGTGGGCAAGGGCAAGCGTGCCAATTCATGGCCCGTGAAACGGGTGAAATACGCGATGTCGGTCGGGTGATCGGCAGGCAAGCCCTGCGCCCGGATCTCGTTGGCAAAGCCCAAACGCCGAAAATGCTCCATGGTGCGGGCCTGCGTGGCATTGGCCTGCGGGTTGAAAGCGGTGCCCGGTTTGGGGTCCACCAACAAGGTCCGCACCCCACGACGCCCCAGCTCAATGGCCAGCATCAAGCCAAAGGGGCCACCGCCGGCAATCAGCACGTCCACCACCATCGGGTCTCCGGCGTCGGTCAGGCCTTGCTTGGTCTCTTTCAAAGACATGTTCATCTGGTTTTTTTCTTCCTGAGTTGCACCGTCACCGAACTTCTCGTTCCCGTGGAGAGGCCCGATCATGAAGCCCGATCGCGAAGCCCAAGAGCCAGTGCGTTCAATTCATCATAATGACATTCGGACAGCGTTCGGGCTTCGACCGTCAGTCCCGAGACACCCATTGAGTGACCCCCTTTCACGGAAAACGCCTCGCCATGGAAAACCTGAACGCAAACCACATCACCGAATCGGTGCTTGAACGCCTGGCCAACACCCCGGATCCCCGGCTCAAAGAGATCATGCGCAGTCTGGTGCGGCACCTGCACGGGTTTGCGCGCGAGGTGAAACTGACCGAGGCCGAATGGCTCAAGGGCATCGAGTTCCTGACCCAAACCGGTCATATCACCAACGCGCAGCGACAGGAGTTCATTTTGTTGTCCGATGTCTTGGGCCTGTCCATGCTGACGGTGGTCCTGAACAACGATAAACCTGACGCCTGCACCCAGGCCACGGTGCTCGGACCCTTCCATGTCGAAGACGCACCCCATTACGCTCTGGGCGAAGATGTTGCCAACGGGGCGCAGGGGCAGCCCTGCCAGGTTCGAGGCAGCGTCAAAGGCGTGCAAGGCGAAGCGGTGGCCCAGGCGCGGATCGAGGTTTGGCAATCCGATGAGAAAGGCCTGTACGACGTGCAATACGCCGACAGGACTCACCACCAAGCCCGAGGGGTACTCACATCGGATGTGCAGGGGCGCTTTCACTTCCAATCCATTTTGGCCATGCCCTACCCCATCCCGCACGATGGCCCGGTTGGGCAATTGCTGGAGGCCACGGCCAGGCACCCCTGGCGCCCCGCACATTTGCATTTCAAGATCGAGGCCCCGGGCTACGCAACCCTGATCACCCACGTCTTTCGCAAAGACGACCCTTACTTGACATCGGACGCTGTGTTTGGCGTGCGCGAGTCGTTGGTCACCGATTGGCAGCAGCAGGCCGATGGCAGTTACCAACTCGATTTTGACTTTGTGCTCAACCCAGTTTGAAGCGTTGACCACATTCTCCAGCTTTTCAGCCGAAGTCGTGGCCATGCTGCAAGGTCTTCAGGTGATTGCCGTGGGTTGGATTGAAACCCGTCAGAACAGGCCCTCGATCTGTCCCCTGGCGTTCAGACGTATAGAGTTGGCCGACGGCACTTTGGGCAGGCCCGGCATGGTCATGATGTCGCCGGTGATGACGACGATGAACTCGGCACCCGCCGACAACCGCAGCTCGCGGACAGTCACGATGTGGCCGCTGGGTGCGCCCAGCAGGGTCGGGTCCGTCGAGAACGAATACTGCGTCTTGGCCATGCACACCGGCAGGTGGCCGTAATGGTCCTGCAGCTCGTTGAAGCGTTTTCGCACCGCGGCGTCCGCCGCGATGTCGGCCGCACCGTAAATCTCGGTCGCAATCAGGCGGACCTTGTCCCAAAGCGGCAGGGAGTCGGGGTACAGCGGCTTGAAATCGGCCTTGCCGCTGTCCGCGACGTCTGCCACGTGGCGTGCCAAGGCTTCGATGCCTTTGCTGCCCTCGGCCCAATGGGTGCACACAAAAGCTTGGCTTCCCGCAGCCTGCGCTGCCTGCATGACCGCCTGAAGCTCGGCGTCGGTATCGGTGATGAAACGGTTGATGGCGACCACCGGCGCCACACCGAATTTGCGCACGTTGTCGATGTGGCGGCGCAGGTTCGCGCATCCGCGCTTTACCGCCTCCACGTTCTCGCCTTTGAGATCGTCCTTCGCCACACCGCCATGCATCTTGAGCGCCCGCACCGTGGCCACGATGACCGCCGCATCGGGTCGCAGGCCGGCCTTGCGGCATTTGATATCGAAAAACTTCTCTGCGCCGAGGTCAGCGCCGAAACCCGCTTCGGTCACGACGTAATCGCACAGCTTGAGTGCGGTCTGGGTGGCCAGCACCGAGTTGCAACCGTGCGCGATGTTGGCAAACGGCCCGCCATGCACGAAGACCGGGTTGTTCTCAATGGACTGCACCAGGTTGGGCATTAAAGCGTCTTTCAGCAGCACAGCCATGGCGCCGTCGCCGCCGAGCTGCCGGGCTGTTACCGGTACACGCTCTCGTGTATAGCCCACCACAATGTTCCCGATGCGCCGCTCCAGGTCACTCAGGTCCGTCGCGAGGCAGAAGATGGCCATCACTTCGGAAGCCACCGTGATGTCGAAACCGTCCTCGCGCGCAAAGCCGTTAGCGACCCCACCTAGCGAATTGACGATCGAGCGCAGCGCGCGGTCATTCATGTCCATGACGCGGCGCCAGGCGATGCGACGCGGGTCCAGCGCCAGCGCGTTGCCCCAGTAGATGTGGTTGTCCGTCAGCGCGGCGAGCAGGTTGTGCGCCGAAGTGATGGCGTGGAAGTCGCCGGTGAAATGGAGGTTGATGTCCTCCATCGGCACAACTTGAGCATAGCCGCCGCCAGCCGCACCACCCTTGATACCGAAACACGGGCCCAGCGACGGTTCGCGCAGGCAGCTCATCGCCTTCTTGCCTATGCGGTTCAGGCCGTCGCCCAGGCCTACGGTTGTGGTCGTCTTGCCTTCACCGGCCGGCGTCGGGCTGATAGCGGTGACCAGAATGAGCCGGCCATCTTTTCTGCCTTCGAGCGTGCGAATGAAATCCATCGATACTTTGGCCTTGGTCGGGCCGTACTGCACCAGGGAGTCCAGCGGAATGCCGAGTTGAGCGCCGACCTCTGCAATCGGCTTCAAAGTCGCATCGCGCGCAATATCGATGTCGGAGCGCAAGGTGGTGATGGGTGTTTGCATGATGTCTAAATTCAGCTGGAATGCAATTCAGTATGTCATGAGAGCGTGGGTCCTCCGTATCGGGGAATCCCTGTATCCGAAGACACGAAGACTCTTCCGATGGCGTCACTCCTGCAAGACAGGCAATCGTAGTAAAGCTCTTTCCGCTGGGCGTGCTAACGGGTGGTGTCACATAGACGATGACTGTCGCTTTGGCTCGGTACCTGACTTTTGACTTTGCGCGAGGAGCGGCGGCTTCCAGCCCACCGCGGGCGCTCGCTCTGACGGTGTGCTCGCCAGATAGCAGCCTGTCGATCTCCGTTCGTCAATGACTGCTTTGCATCAGGCTGATCGCAATACTCAGCACCCGCTTTTAGCCTGTTACAGCCACTCGCTCACACACTCAACCCCCACCCCGCTGCATCGTCAAATCAAAGTGCTTCATGAAGCGCTGGCGCGCATCTTCTTCCACGCCTTCAAACACAAAAGAGACCGCCAAGCGCTGCAGGCGCAGCAGCGCGATCACGCGTGGCGGCAGGGTGTGCCATTGCAGTTGCAGATGGCCTTCACCGACCTGCACACGCACCTGTCCGGTGCCCAGCACAAAGTCATCGCTGCCCAGAGCGCGGGGCAAGGCCGTTAGCCATTCCGATTCGCTGGTGCCCATGTCGCGCTCGAAGCGCTCGGGGTAGAAGGACTGCACGAAAACAATACCTGCGTTACAGACTTCAGCCGCCGGCTACAGGTGGCCAGATCGCCAACACGTCGCCTTCGGCCAAAGTGGTGGTGCCCCGGTCTTCGGGATTGACGTATTTGCCGTTGACCAGCACCAGATGCACAAGCTTCGGGGGTATGCCAAAGGGCTCGATGATCTGGCTGATGGGGGTGTCCTGCGCTACGTCCAGCGTCACCTGGTTGCTGCGCCGGGCTTCAGCAGGCAAGTAGTCGGTCAGTGTGGCAAACAGTTTGAATGTGATGTTCATGCGCAGATTGTCGCTTCAGCGGCGACGTGCATCGGCGGCGCCACTCCATCGCCCCTGACCCTGCGCGCAGTCCAGATAAGCGTCCATCAGTTTGGTCGGGTCGTGCAGCAGGCGGTCTTTCCAGTCGCCCAGGTGCACCTGGCCTTCGACCAGGCCACGCATCACGCCCACATGCTCGGTCCAGCCTACGCTGTTGCAGCCCACCATCACATCGTCCTTGAACTGCAAGCTCAAGTGCCGTCCAGCAGCTTTGTCGGTCAGCACGGCAGACTGGCCACCGGCCACGCCTTCCCAGTTGCCAAAACTGGTCGAGATCAAACCCAGGGTGTCCAGCACGTTGATTTGCGTGACGCCTTTGAGGGCGGTTTTTTGACCCAGCATGTTCAGTGCCGCCACACGGGCCTGCTCGGCGGCGTTGGGCTGAATGGCGCTGACGATGGTTTTGCCGCTGACCATGTCAAACGCTTCAGCGCAGTCGCCGGCTGCATAGATGCCAGGCACATTGGTTTGCAGGTGCTCGTCGGTCAACACGCCTTGCAGGCAGGTGATGCCGCTGTCTTTCAAAAATCCAATGGCCGGACGCACGCCGGTGGCACTGATGACCAGATCGGCCTCGACGGTTTGGCCATTGGACAAACGCACCTGCAGCGCACCGCTGGCATCGTCAGACCCTAGACCCACCGCCGCGGCCAGTTTGCCGAGCAAGCCTTTTTCTTCGCCACGGCTGATGGCTTCAACCTTGGTGCCGGTGAACACCTGCACGCCCTTGGCCTCGCACCAATCGCGGATCATGCCGCCGGCCACCGGGCCCATCATGCGGGGCACCATGCGGTCGCCCATCTCGACCACGCTGAGCTTGACGCCACGCGCCGCCAAGGCTTCCATGATGATGCAGCCAATGAAGCCTGCACCCATTTGCAAAACACGTGCGCCGGGTTGGGCCAAAGCCTGGATAGCGCGGGCGTCTTCCAGCGTCCAGCACGGGTGCACACCGGGCAGGTCCATGCCCGCAATCGGGGGGCGCACGGGGTGCGAGCCAGTGGCGATCAAGAGCTTGTCAAAAGCCAATGACTTGCCGTTGTCCAAGTGCACGGTTTTGCCCGTTGAATCCACACGCGTCACTTTGGCTTTGACTTGAGTGATGCACAGTTCGTCAAAGTGGGCGTCGCTTTTGCGCAGGTAAGTGCCGCGCTCGTCGATGTTGCCAATCAGCAGATAAGGTATGGCCATGCGCGAGTAAGGCGCATCGGGCTCGTCGCCAATCAAGGTGATGGTGTCACCCGGCGCATGCTTGCGGATGGTTTCAGCGGCGATCACGCCAGCAGGGCCTGCGCCCAAAATCACGTGGTGGGTCATGGTGTTCTCCAAAAAAGAAACAGCGGCCCCAGAGAGCCGCTGCGTCGTTGATCTCAGCAAGACCCAGTGGTGCCCTTGAAGGCGACACTGAGACTCTGGCTGAGCATCACAGCCCCAGACGTTCCCGGGTGGCCGATGTGGGGCGGCCTTCGCCATCCCAACCGCGCGCGTCGTAGTACTTGGGCAACATTTCGTCCAACTTGCTGACCATGCCTTTGCCAGGGCCGGTTTTGGCGGCTTCAGTCATCAGGCGCTTGGGCAGGTTGTCGTCGGCCTTGGTGAAGCCGGCGGCGTTGTTGAACTCGCGCTCCATGTTCCAGATGCGCTCGCCGATGTGGTTCAAGTGCTCCATGGTGAACTCTTCGCCACAAGCCGCTTGGATCTGCGGGGCCACGTCGGCCAGCGTCCAGGCAAAGCTCGTGAAGACGCAAATGCCTGCCGAGTCAAAAGCGGCTGTCGCGTCTTGGAAGGCCTTGACCAGTTCGGGCTTGCCTTCGTGCTCGGTGGGTTCGGTCTTGACCGGGATGCCCAGCACTTCAGAGGCGATGGTGTAGCCGCGCAGGTGGCAAGCACCACGGTTGGAAGTGGCATAAGCCAAGCCGATGCCCTGGATCACGCGACCGTCATAGGCCGGGAACTCTTGGCCCTTGACACTCATGGACAAATCGGGGTGGCCGTATTTGGCGGTCAGGCGCTTGGAGCCCATGCCAATTTCCTTGCCAAAACCGATGCCCTTGGCGGTCATGTCGACAAACTCGCACAAGGCTTCGGCTGAGCCAAAGGGTGCTGCCACACCGATTTGCTCTTTGGTCAGCACACCCATTTCATACAGCTCCATCACGGCACCAATGGTGGTGCCAAAGCTGATCGGGTCAAAGCCTTCTTCGTTGCAAATCATGTTCGCGTACTGCAAAGCTTCCAGGTCCTTGACGCCGTTGGCTGCGCCCAGCGCCCAAGCCGCTTCGTATTCCAGGCCGCCGTTGGCGCCCCAATACTCCGGCTTGTTCTTGACCGAGAAATGGCCCTCATCCATCTTGCTGATGCGACCGCAAGCAATGGTGCAACCAAAACAAGCCTGGTTGGTCACCAGGTGCTTTTTGCCATCGGTCTCGCGGGGCGTGACCATGGCTTCGGCCGAGATGTCTTTGGCGCTTTCAAACTGCACATCGCGGTGGTTGCGGGTAGGCAAGCCACCGATTTCGTTGATCACGTTCATCAGCACCTGCGTGCCATAAGCAGGCAGGCCCTGGCCGGTGACGGCGTTATCGGCCAACACTTTCTTGGCCGCCTTGGCCGCAGCCATGAACGCCTTGGGGTTTTGCATGTTGCCCACGCCTTTGGTGCCGCGCACCGCGATGGCTTTCAGGTTCTTGCTGCCCATCACGGTGCCCACGCCCGAGCGGCCAGCCGCTCGGTGCAGGTCGTTCACCACAGCGGCATACAGCACGCCGTTTTCACCGGCCTTGCCGATGCTGCAAACGCGCAGCAACGGGTCTTGCAAGCTGGACTTGAGGATTTCCTCGGTCTTCCAAACACTTTGGCCCCACAGGTGGCTCGCATCGCGCAACTCGGCTTCGTCGTCGTTGATGTGCAGGTACACCGGCTTGGCCGATGCGCCTTCAAAAATGACCATGTCCCAACCGGCCATTTTGAGCTCCGCGCCCCAATAGCCGCCTGAATTGGAGCAGGCAATCGCCCCGGTGAGCGGGCTCTTGGTGATGACGGTGTAGCGGCCACCTGTCGAGGCCATGGTGCCGGTCAGCGGGCCGGTGGCCCAGATGATTTTGTTGTCGGCCGACAGGGGATCGACTTTGGGGTCGATCTCGCTGATCAGGTATTTGCTGCCCAGACCGCGCGAACCCAGGTAGGCCTTGGCCCACTCCATGTTCAGCGGTTCAGATTTGACGGTGCCAGCCGTGAGGTTGACACGAAGAATTTTTCCAGCCCAAGACATGTTGATGCTCCTTGTGGGGGGATTTAAGAGGCCGAGGGCTGATTGCCCAACTTGTCAGCCCACTGCTTCATCTTGTCGATGCCAGTCCAATTGGCGTCTACAAAAGTGATGGCGCCGGTCGGGCAAGCGTCGGCGCAAGCCGGGTCACCGCCGCACAGGTCGCACTTTTGCACCTTGCCGGTTTCCTGCACATAGTTGATGGTGCCGAAGGGGCAAGCGATGGTGCAGACCTTGCAGCCCACGCAGGTGGATTCGTTGACCACTTTGGCGCCGGTGGCTTTGTCCACGGTGATGGCTTCCACAGGGCAGGCATGCAGGCACCAGGCTTCGTCGCACTGGGTGCAGGTGTAGGGCACTTTTTTGCCGGTGTGATGAAAATCAAACACCTTGATGCGCGATTTG
This sequence comes from uncultured Burkholderiales bacterium, assembly GCA_903932865.1. GTDB lineage: Bacteria > Pseudomonadota > Gammaproteobacteria > Burkholderiales > Burkholderiaceae_C > Limnohabitans_A. Next base: position 16,610 of record CAIZHQ010000013.1, on the reverse strand, counting down.
GAGGTGGCGTAGGTGCCGTAGTTCTCGAAGGAACAGGCCATTTCGCACTGCAAGCAGCCGGTACATTTGTCCGGATTGATGTGCAGGACTTTCTGCATGTGTATCTCCTGTGAGGTGACGGGCTGTTGTAGCCCGCGCTTATGAATCGGGATGCATAGGTATTGTTCATGCAAGCCCCTGCAAACCGATCCGTATTTACCCTATGTTTGACAGACTTGTCCTCAAAATTCTCAGCTTGAAACGCACCTTTCAGGCCCCTGACAGCCCTCCCCAATGATCTATCGCCAATCGAGCTTGCACAAAGCCCAAATCACTTGCCCGCGTTCGGGAAAAACAGCTGCTCGCCCCCAATCTTGTAATCGGCAATCACACCCTGACCAGTAGGCGAGGTGATCCAGTCCACAAACTTCTGCGCATCGGCCTGCTTGACGTGCGCATGCTTGGCGGGGTTGACCACCATCACGCCGTACTGGTTGAACAAGCGGTTGTCGCCCTCCACCAAAATGGCCAGATCAGCGCGGTTCTTGAAGTTGAGCCAAGTGGCGCGGTCAGCCAGAACGTAGGCGCCTGTAGAGGCCGCAATGTTCAAAGCCGGGCCCATGCCGCAGCCGCACTCCTTGTAGCCGCTGCCTTTCTTGTCCGTCAGGTTGGCCGTTTTCCAAAAACGCAATTCGGCCGCGTGCGTGCCGCTCTTGTCACCCCGCGACACAAAGGCTGCGTTGCCGGCCGACAACTTGGCCAAGGCCGCCACAATGTCTTTGCCTTTGGTGGCGGCCGGGTCGGCCTTGGGGCCGATCAGCACAAAGTCGTTGTACATCACGGGCAAGCGCTTGAGTCCAAAGCCATCGGCCACAAACTTTTCTTCGGCTGCCTGGTCGTGCACAAACACCACATCGGCATCACCCCGGCGCGCCATGTCCAGCGCCTGGCCCGTGCCCAACGCCACCACCTTCACATCCAGCCCGCTGGCCTTTTTAAAGGCGGGCAGCAAGTGCGCGAACAAGCCCGATTGCTCGGTCGAGGTGGTGGACGACATCACGATGGACTGGGCTTGCGCCCAGACCGAAGTGGTGGCCAAAACCGCACACACCAGGGCTCGGCGGGTCAATGAAATCGGATGGGTCATGAAAGTTCTCCTTGAACAAAAGCATGGGCTGCCGGGCTGCGCTCAGCCAGCACAGCAGGGTTGAAAAAATCGGCCACAGGCAAGTCGGCCATCACTTGCCCGAACTCCAGATATATGACGCGGGTGGCCAGGCGTTTAACTTGGCCCAGGTTGTGGCTGGCCCAGACCAGGGTCAGGGGGCGCTCTTGGTTACTGGCAAAGTCGGCCATCAGGGCTTCGACTTCGCGTTTGGCATGCGGGTCCAGGCTGGCCGTGGGTTCGTCCAGCAACAAGACATCTGGGTGACGCGCCCAGGCGCGGGCCAAGGCCAGGCGCTGCTGCTGCCCACCCGACAACAGGCGGCCGTTTTGCTGCGCCACAGACTGCAGGCCCACGCGTTGCAAAGCCTGCTGTGCCAGCACTTGGGCGGCCGACCAACTCAGGCCGCGGGCGCGGTCCAGCCACAAGCCCAACGCCACATTGTTCAAGGCCGACAGGCGCAGCATGTGCGGCCTTTGGAACAGCATGGCTTGGCGCACACCCGGCGCTTGAGTCACCTGCCCTTGTGTGGGTGGCACCAACCCATGCAAGGTGCGCAGCAAGCTGCTTTTGCCTGAGCCGTTGGATCCCACCAGTGCCACGCGCTCGCCCGCCGCGATGCGCAAGCTCACGTCCTTCAAAGCCTGTTGTGCCCCCAACTGGACGCTCACAGCGTCCAGCGTGATCTGCACGGTGCTCATGGCTGCACACCCACCAGCCCATCGGCCGCCACTGGCCGCCCATGGCGCGCCTCACCCCAACGCCGCAAACCCGCCACCAAGGTGTTGAGCAACAGCACCACCGCCAGCAGCACCATGCCCAGCCCCAGCGCCAAGGGCAGGTCGCCCTTGCTGGTTTCCAGCGCAATCGAGGTGGTCATCACCCGGGTGAAGCCGTCGATGTTGCCGCCCACGATCATCACCGCGCCCACCTCCGAGATGGCGCGGCCAAAAGCGGTCACACCAATCGTCAGCAAGGCCAATCGTTCATCCCAAGCCAGCAACAAGCTGCGCAGCCAAGGCCCTGCACCCAGCGAGGCCCATTGCTCACCGTGCTGGCGCTCCACATCTTCGACCACTTGGCGCGTGAGCGCGGCCACCACCGGCACCACCAAAATGAACTGGGCCAGCACCATCGCCTGAAAGCTGAACATCCAGCCCAAAAAGCCAAAAGGCCCGGTGCGGGACAGCAGCAAATACACCACCAGGCCCACCACCACCGAGGGCAGCGCCAGCAAAGTGTTCAGGCCCACCAGCACTGCGCCCCGGCCACGAAAACGCGACACCGCCAACCAGGCTCCCAGCGCCACGCCCACGCCATAGGCCAGCAGGCAGGCCGTGGCACTGACGGCCAAGGAGCGCGTGACCACCACCCACAGTGCAGGATCGAAAGAAGAGACGAGGTTCAGCGCCGTCAGGACGCTGTCGGTGAAAGTGTTCATAACTGGCATGGATGCTACTGGACGAAAACAGCTGAACCTCTAAGGGATGTCCGTTATGAAATGCATTGCATAGGCCAAAGGATTACAAGGGACTGCGACCCATCGGAATGAGGCAAACTCCTGTCTGTGCAACACATCAACCTCTCTTACAGCTGGACGCCCCACCAAGCGCAAACCGAGCAGCGTGACCAAAGTAGCCCTTTGCGCAACCCCTTGATGGACATGCTGCAAGCCGTGCGTGAAACCGGCTCTATTGCGGGCGCAGCCCGGGTTTTGAAGTTGTCCTATCGCCATGTTTGGGGCGAACTCAAACGCTGGGAACAAGTGCTCGGCCAGCCTTTGATCCTTTGGGAAAAAGGCCAGGCCGCCCGCCTGACGGAATTTGCCGACAAGCTGCTGTGGGCCGAACGACAGGCGCAAGCCCGACTGGCGCCGCAGATCAGCGCCTTGCAAGCCGAACTGGAAAAAACATTTGCAGTGGCCTTTGACCCTGGCAGCCATTTGTTAACGGTCTACGCCAGCCACGACGACGCGCTGGTCAAACTCAGGGAGCACAGTGCCCGCCAATCACTGCACTTGGACATGCGTTTTTGTGGCAGTGTAGACGCGATTCGCGCCTTGAATGAAGGCCGATGCACGGTCGCGGGGTTTCATGCCCCCTTGCAACCCGATGCCAGCACCTTGACCGCCCGCACTTACAAGCCCTTGCTGAAAACCGGCCAGCACAAATTGATTGGATTTGCCACCCGTGAACAAGGCTGGATGGTGACCCCGGGTAACCCCCTGAACATCACGGGTTGGCACGACCTGAAACGACCTGAGCTGCGACTGGTCAACCGGACACTGGGTACGGGCACCCGATTGCTGCTTGACCAATGGCTGGAAAACCAGACCCCATCGGCAAGCCTTCCCACGGGCTACGACCACGAAGAGCCCTCGCACTCTGCTGTGGCCACCCGCATCGCATCGGGCCACGCAGATTTGGGGCTGGGCATCGCATCGGCTGCGCACGCCCAAAAACTGGATTTTGTGCCCCTGACACAAGAGCACTACTGGCTGGTGTGCCTGAAATCGGCCTTGAACAACCCGGCCGTGATCGCCTTGCGGCAGGTTTTGCAGAGCGGCGAATGGCAGCACCTGCTGAGCCAACAAACGGGTTATCGCTTGCACGAAGAAGCCGGTCAGATCCAATCGCTCAAGCAATGTCTGCCGTGGTGGCCCCAGCGATGAGCCCCCTGTCTTGAAACCACTTGCCCACAAAAAAACCGCGCCTGAGCGCGGTTTTTTTGCGGTCACAAGAGACGACTTGTCCTTACTTTTTCGGCTCGGTGGCCATCAAAGCTTTGAGCGCATCGTCATCTGACTTTTGACTGCTTTCGTCTTCGGCAGACTCATCGGGTTTGAGCGAATCGTCGGCACCAGGTTCACCCGAATTGGAAGAGTTTTCCAATTGCATCATGACCTCGTTGGCATCGAGTTGGGTGCCCCGATCCATGCCGCCTGTGACCATGTCAGGGTACAGGATGACCGCCGCGACCATGATCAATTGAAGACAAATAAAGGCGATCGAGCCTTTGTAAATCTCCGTGGTTTTGACCAATGGAATCAAAACCCCGGTCACGCGGTCTTTGTAGTCGTTCTTGGGAGCCACGCTGCGCAGATAAAACAGTGCAAAACCAAATGGCGGCGTCAAAAAAGACGTTTGCAAGTTCATAGCAATGATCACGCCAAACCAGATCATGACCTGATCGGGATTCATGCCAGGCACCATGGCGGGCAGAATTTTTTCGGCCACAGGTGCCAGGATCGGGATCACGATGAAGGCGATTTCAAAGAAGTCAATGAAACAGCCCAAGATGAAGATCAAGAGGTTGACCACGATCAAGAAGCCAACCGCACCGCCTGGCATGTTGGTGAACAAATGCTCCACCCAAATGTGGCCATCGGCCGCATTGAAGGTGAAACTGAACACTGTGGAGCCAATCAGGATGAACAACACAAACGAGGCCAGCTTGGCCGTGCTGTCGAGCGCCTGACGATTCAAGTCCATGGAAAACTTGCGCTTGACCACAGCCAGCACCACCGCACCCAAAGCCCCCATGGCACCGCCTTCAGTAGGCGTGGCCACACCCAGGAAAATGGTTCCCAAAACCAGGAAAATCAAGATCAGGGGCGGCATCAGCACAAATGTGACCTGCTCTGCCAGTTTGGAGAGCAAGCCCATTTTGGTGACACGGTTGATGATCGACAGGGCCAAACCGGTCAAAGAAGCCACCGTCATCGACATGATGATGATTTCATCGTTGGCTGCAGGCTGTGTACGCCCAATCATGCCGCCAATGACCTGGTCATGAATCTGAGCCCAGACGTAGCCAATTAAGCCGCAAAGAGCCAGCAAGACCAGCAGCGAGCGGTGACCTGATGCACCGTTGTCTTCTCGGTAAATGCGTGCTTCGGGTGGCAAGGCAGGTACCATCTCGGGCTTCACAAGGGCCACCACCACGATGAACAAAATGTACAAACCGACCAGCAACAGGCCGGGAATCAAGGCGCCGGCATACATGTCGCCCACGGAGCGACCCAACTGATCTGCCAACACAATCAGCACCAAGGAAGGCGGAATGGCTTGCGCCAAGGTGCCCGAAGCGGTGATGGTGCCCGTCGCAATGGTTCGGCTGTAACCGTAGCGCAGCATGATGGGCAAGGAGATCAAGCCCATCGAAATCACAGCGGCCGCCACAACACCCGTGGTCGCTGCCAACAAGGCACCGACCAAGATGACCGCAATGGCCACACCGCCACGCACGGGTCCAAAGACCTGGCCAACGGTTTCGAGCAGGTCTTCGGCCATGCCAGAGCGTTCCAGAATGATGCCCATGAAGGTGAAAAACGGAATCGCTAAAAGCGTGTCGTTTTGCATGATCCCGAAGATCCGCAAGGGCAATGCCTGAAACAAGGAGGCCGGGAACAAACCCGCTTCCATGCCAATAAAACCAAAACCCAAGCCGCAAGCGGCCAAAGCAAACGCGACTGGAAAGCCTGTCAACAAGAGGACAAACAGGCCAACGAACATGAGGGGCACAAATTGTTGTGCCAGGAACGAGGCTTCCATCAACGGTCTCCCTGAGCTTGTGTCATTTTTTCGAGTTCAGCAGCCCGCTTTTGATCGTCCGAGAGTGCTTCTTCTGTGGACAACACATCGGGGCCCTGGCCTTGCAGAAACGCCCAACGCTTGACCATCTCTGACAGACCTTGCAGCTGCAACAAGAAAAAACCCAGAGGAATCAAGGCATAAGCTGGCCAACGAACCAAACCACCGGCGTTTTGAGACATCTCACCACTCACCAGGGCCTGCACAAACAAGGGCCAAGACAGGTAGATGGAAAGCAAGCAAAAGGGCGTCAACACCAAGGCAAAGCCCCAAAAATCAATCCAGTTGCGGGCACGGTCGGTCAGCCGGCTTGAAATGAAGTCAATCCGCACATGCGAATTGCGCAGCAAGCCGTAACCAGCACCCAACAAGAAAACGCCTGCAAACAAGTACCACTGGATTTCGAGCAATGAATTGGAGCTCATGTCAAAAATCTTGCGAACAATCGCATTGCCCGCACTGATGGCTGTGGTCAACAAAATCAACCAGCCGGTGAGTTTGCCCACTTTCAGATTGAGTGCATCGATCCAGCGGGAACATAAAAGTAAAGAGCCCATTGGCATCTCCGTGGTTTGAATCAGGCGCGATTGTAAGTCGAGGTCTCGCTTTGCAAGCATGTGGTGAAGGGCACAGTGGCTTGAAATTTATCCAGATGGGCTGAAGCTTTTTTCGGTCAACAAAAAACCCCACCCTTTTGACAGGGTGGGGTTGTCAGCATGGGTCCGGCAAGCATCAAAAGATGCCACCAAAGGCCCAAATTAAAGTTTGGCGCTTTGCATGAAGCTGTCGAAACGCGCTTCAGTGAAGCGGAACCACAAGTTGGACTCTGCACGGAACTTGGAATAGTCTTCGTAGACTTTTTTCCAGCTGGGGTTTTTGGCCGACAACTCGCTGTACAGGGCCATGGATTCCTTGAATGCCGCGTCCATCACGGGTTTGGGGAATGCCACCAGCTTGGTTTTATTGGCCACCAGTTGCTTCAAGGCACCTGGATTGCGCGCATCATACTTGGCTTGCATTTCGGTGTGCGCATACGCAGCGGCGCACTCGACAATCGCTTTGTACTCGGGCGACAGGGTGTCATAGGCCTTTTGGTTGATGTACAAGTCCAGTTGTGGACCGCCTTCCCACCAGCCGGGGTAGTGATAAAAAGGCGCCACTTTGAAAAAGCCCAGCTTTTGGTCATCGTAAGGACCGACCCACTCAGCCGCATCGATCGTGCCTTTTTCCAGCGCTTGGTAAATCTCGCCGCCAGGAATGTTTTGGGGCACACCGCCCAAACGCTCGATGACTCTGCCTGCAAAGCCACCCACGCGGAATTTCAGACCTTTGTAATCGTTGACCGTCTTGATTTCCTTGCGGAACCAGCCACCCATCTGGGCACCTGTGTTTCCCATAGGGAAGCTCATGATGTCGTATTGCTTGTAAAAATCGCGCATCAGCTTCAAGCCGTTGCCGTCGTACATCCAGGCCGACATTTGACGGCTGTTCAGGCCAAACGGAATGGCGCAACCCAAAGCGAATGTTTCGTCTTTACCAAAATAGTAGTAAGGAGCGGTGTGGGCCATCTCGACCGTGCCATTTTTCACCGCATCCACGATACCGGGCATGGGGACCAACTCACCAGCAGCATGAACTGAAATTTCAAATTTTCCGCCGGTCAATTCCTTGACCTTCTTGGAAAAGGTTTCAGCAGCGCCATAGATGGTGTCCAAGGCCTTGGGGAAACCCGAAGTCAGGCGCCAACGCAAGTTCGATTGCGCGTGAACCAAGGCAGGCGCGGCACCAGCGGCCAGCACGCCAGCCAAACCAGTATTTTTAATGACGGAACGACGATCCATGAACGGACTCCTGTTGAAGATTAAAGACACACCCGAGACTTCCGGGCATTGACTCACAAGTCGATGGCTATTGTAGGAAACTGCAGAACCCCCAAAGACAGGGGTTTACCCTTTTTTAAACCATTAAATTTAAAGGGTATTTGGCAACAACAACATCCTCAGGACATGCGTACAAGCTCCCTCGAGATCGGCTTACTCGCCCCAGCGTTGGCGCACAGAATATTCGATGCCCTCAGCATCCAAGCCTTGCAGTGCCAGCAACTTGGCCGGATCGCCGTGTTCGATGAATTCATCGGCAAAACCCAACTGCAACAAGGGGCGCACCAGACCTGAAGCTTGCAAGGCCTCGCCCACCGCGCTGCCCGCGCCGCCCATAACGCAGCCCTCTTCCACCGTCACCAGGTGCTCGTGGCTTTGCGCAATGTTCGCCAGCAAGTCGACATCCAGTGGCTTGACCCAGCGCATATTGACCACGGTGGCGTTGAGCTTTTCAGCGGCCTGCAAGGCAGGGGCCAGCAAGGTGCCAAAGGCCAAGATGGCCAATTTTTCGCCTTGCCGGCGCACTTCGCCCTTGCCAAAGGGCAAGGTGTCCAGATCGCGGCCGGGCTCAGTGCCCACGCCAGCCCCACGCGGGTAACGCACCGCCACCGGGTGGTTTTGCGCGTAAGCGGTGCTGAGCAGTTGGCGACACTCACGCTCGTCGGCCGGGCAGGCCAGGCTCATGTTGGGAATGCAGCGGATGTAGGCGATGTCATAAGCCCCCGCGTGGGTGGCTCCGTCGGCCCCCACCAGACCAGCGCGGTCGATCGCAAACACCACCGGCAGGTTTTGCAGCGCCACATCGTGGATGAGTTGGTCGTAGCCGCGCTGCAAAAAGGTGGAGTAAATCGCTACCACTGGTTTGAGTCCCTCGCAGGCCAAGCCGGCGGCAAAGGTCACCGCATGCTGTTCGGCAATGCCCACGTCGTAATAACGCTTGGGAAAGCGCTGGTGGAATGCCACCATGCCCGAGCCTTCGCGCATGGCGGGCGTGATGCCCACCAATCGCAGGTCTTTCTCGGCCATGTCGCACAGCCACTGGCCAAACACCTGGGTGAAGGTGGTTTTGGCAGGGGTGAGCGCAGGCACCAGGCCCACACTCGGGTCAAACTTGCCGGGGCCGTGGTAGGCCACCGGGTCGGCTTCGGCCTTGTCGTAGCCTTGGCCTTTTTTGGTCACCACATGCAAAAACTGTGGGCCGCTCAGATGCTTGATGTTTTCCAGCGTCGGGATCAGCGACTCCAGGTCGTGACCATCGATCGGGCCGATGTAGTTGAAGCCGAATTTTTCGAACAGCGTGGCGGGCACCACCATGCCCTTGGCGTGTTCTTCCAGTCGCTTGGCCAACTCAAACAGAGGCGGGGCGTTTTTCAGCACATTCTTGGCCCCGGCCTTCGCAGCCGAATAAAAACGCCCGCTCATCAGTTGCGCCAGGTAGCGGTTGAGCGCGCCCACGGGAGGGCTGATCGACATGTCGTTGTCGTTCAAGATCACCAGCAATTTACATTCCTCAACGCCCGCGTTGTTCAGCGCTTCAAAGGCCATGCCCGCCGTCATGGCCCCGTCGCCAATCACCGCAATCGCGTGGCGAGACTCGCCTTTTTGGCGCGCGGCCACGGCCATGCCCAAAGCGGCCGAAATGCTGGTGGACGAGTGGGCGGTGCCAAAGGTGTCGTATTCGCTCTCATCGCGGCGCGGAAATCCCGATAAGCCGTCAAACTGACGAAGTGTGGGCATGCGTTCGCGCCGTCCCGTGAGGATTTTGTGCGGGTAGGTCTGATGACCCACATCCCAAACGATTCGGTCTTCGGGCGTGTTGAACACATAGTGCAAAGCCACCGTCAACTCCACCGTGCCCAGGTTGGAGCTCAGGTGCCCGCCGGTTTTGGACACGTTGTCCAGCACGCACTGGCGCAACTCGCCGGCCAATTGGGGTAATTCTGAGCGTTGCAGGCGGCGCAGATCGGCAGGGGCATCGATGTTCTTGAGCAAATCGGTCATGTCAGTTGTTTCTGTTGACCACCATGGCGGTCAGGGCACGCAAAGCGGCCAAACGGGTCTCGGTCAAGCCGGTGTCGGCCAGTGCCTGCATGGCCTGAGTGGCCAAAGCGTCGGCATAGGCTTTGGCCGCGTCCAGCCCCATCAGCGCCACGTACGTGGGTTTGTCGGCGGCTTCGTCCTTGCCCGCCGTTTTGCCCAGGGTGACCGAATCGGCGGTCACATCCAACACATCGTCTACCACCTGAAAGGCCAGGCCCAGGACCTCGCCAAAGCGCTGGAGCGCCGATTGAACTGGGGCTGGAACACCCGGCACGCAGGCCGCGCCCATCTGTACGCTGCACAAAAGCAGCGCCCCTGTTTTGAGGCGGTGCATCTGGCGCAGTTGGTCCTCCGTCAATCGCTGCCCCACACTGGCCAGGTCAATCGCTTGGCCTCCGGCCATACCTTGGTAGCCCGAAGCCCGGGCCAGCAGGCCCACGCATGCCGCTTGTTCCGCGGCGCTCACGCTGGCGTCTTGGGGGGTGAGCATTTCAAAAGCCAAGGTCTGCAAAGCGTCACCGGCCAGCAGGGCTTGCGCCTCGCCAAACTGCACATGCACCGTGGGCTTACCGCGCCGCAGAACATCGTTGTCCATGCAGGGCATGTCGTCGTGCACCAAAGAATAAGCGTGGATCAATTCGATGGCACAAGCGGCATTGAGAGCGGCCGGGCCGCTGGAAGCATTGCCCACCGCCTCGGCTGTGGCCAGCACCAGCAAGGGTCGCAATCGCTTGCCGCCGTCCAGGACAGCGTAGCGCATGGCCTCGCCCAAAGCGGCGGGTGAGTGGGCCTCAATGCCTTCAGACAAGGCATGTTCAACACGCTCGAGGTGCGGCTGCATCCATGTTTTGAGGTCCAACTGGCTCATGCGCCACTCCACGGTTTGAGTTGTCCGCCATCCAAGACCTGAATTTGGTCTTCGACGGCTTTGAGCTTGTCACGGCAAAAAGCGAGCAACACAGCGCCGCGCTGGTAGCCCGTCAACAGCTGGTCCAAAGGCATTTGCCCCGACTCGAGTTGCCCCACCAAAGTTTCCAGCTCCAACAAAGCCGCTTCGTAAGTGGCGGGCAGATTAGCCACAACGGCATCGGCGAGGTCAGGTTGAACAGCCTTGGGCATGGGATCTTCCGGCAAAAAAAGTGATTTTAGGCTTTAAGACTGGCCTTGGCTGACGGTTGGTCCCGTCAAGTCATCGCGCCTCGGGGGGATGGACTGTTTGATCTGGCTCAGCATCAGGCCCAGGCTTTCCAACGGAATGGCATTCCATGCCCAAATAGGTGGCGACCCCGGGTTAGAATCGCGGCTCATCGACAGGGTATCCTTGTCATTTTTGCGCCGTTTTCCTTGAATACAGCGCTTTGTTCCTGCCCCTTCATAGGGGGAGTCTCTAGGTCAGGTCACCCATGTCTGATTTAAGTCTTCAACTGCAGCAGGCCGCAAGCCAACTACCAGTTTCCACTTATTTCGAAGAAGCGCTGTTCCAGCGCGAATTGAACACGCTCTTCCGGCAAGGCCCGCGCTATGTGGGCCACCAGTTGGCCGTTCCCCAACCGGGGGACTATTACGCCCTGCCCCATGAGGCCGAAGGCCGAGCCTTGGTGCGCAACGCCCACGGTGGGGTAGAGCTTGTCTCGAATGTCTGCCGCCACCGCCAAGCCGTGATGCTCAGCGGCCGGGGCAACCTGAACACCCAGCAAAAGGGCAGCGCAGGCGGCAACATCGTTTGCCCACTGCACCGTTGGACCTATTCACCCAGCGGCCAATTGCTGGGCGCGCCGCACTTTGCCCAAGACCCTTGCCTGAACCTGAACAACTACCCGTTGCAAGAATGGAATGGTTTGCTGTTCGAGGACAACGGCCGTGACATTGCCACGGATTTGGCAGGCATGGGGCCACGCACACAACTGAGTTTTGACGGTTACGCGCTCGACCGCGTGGAACTGCACGAGTGCAACTACAACTGGAAGACCTTCATCGAGGTCTACTTAGAGGATTACCACGTCGGCCCCTTCCATCCCGGGCTCGGCCAGTTTGTCACTTGCGACGACCTGAGCTGGGAGTTCAAGGAGCACTATTCGGTGCAGACTGTGGGCGTGTCGGGCGGCTTTGGCAAGCCCGGCTCGGACACCTACAAAAAATGGCACGAGGTGCTGCTGAAATACCGCAATGGCCAATTGCCCGAACGCGGCGCGATCTGGCTAACGTATTACCCGCACATCATGGTCGAGTGGTATCCGCATGTGCTCACGGTGTCCACTTTGCACCCGATCAGCCCCAGCAAAACGCTGAACATGGTGGAGTTTTACTACCCCGAAGAAATCGTGGCTTTCGAGCGCGAATTCGTCGAAGCCCAGCAGGCCGCCTACATGGAAACCTGCATCGAAGACGATGAGATCGCCGAGCGCATGGACGCAGGGCGCAAAGCGCTGCTGGCACGCGGCGACAACGAAGTGGGCCCCTACCAAAGCCCCATGGAAGACGGCATGCAGCACTTCCATGAGTGGTACCGCCGCCAGATGCGCGCCATCTGAACCGAAGGCAACGATGCAAGCCTCCTGGATGATCTTGGCAGCATTGTTCTTTTCGATGATGGGGGTTTGCGTCAAATTTGCATCGGCCCATTTCCACGCCTTCGAGCTGGTTTTTTTTCGCGGCCTGATTGGCGTGCTCTTCATGGCCAGCTTGTGCCGAATTCAGGGCGTCCCCTTGCGCACGCCCATCCCCACGATGCACGTTTGGCGCTCGGTGGTGGGCGTGACCTCGCTGGCGGCCTGGTTCTACGCCATTGGCTACCTGCCTCTGGCCACCGCCATGACACTCAATTACATGAGCAGCATCTGGGTGGCGGTATTTTTGGTGGGCGGCACTTTGGTCATGGGCAAACTGCAAGACGTGACCCGGCAAGGGCCCATCGTGCTGACGGTGATCGCAGGTTTTTTCGGTGTCATCTTGCTGCTGCGCCCCACCATCGAACAAGACCAGTTGTTTGCCGGCATCGTCGGTCTGCTCTCGGGCCTGATCGCGGCTTTGGCTTACATGCAGGTGGCCGCTTTGGGACGTCTGAACGAGCCCGAAGCGCGCACGGTGTTTTATTTCTCCCTCGGCACTGCCGTGGTCGGCGCCGCGCTCATGCTGGTCACGGGCATGAGTCCATGGGTGTGGCCCAGCGTGCTGTGGTTGCTGCCCATTGGCGTGCTGGCCGCGTTGGGACAATTGTGCATGACCAACGCCTACAGCCGGGGCTCGACCTTGGTGGTGGCGAACATGCAGTATTCGGGCATTGTTTTTGGTGCCTTGTTTGGCCTGATCCTGTTTGGCGACCAGATCCCGCTCATGGGCTGGTTGGGCATGGCCCTCGTCATGGCCAGCGGTATCGCCTCCACCGTGCTGCGCAACCGTGCCCTGCCCAGCGCCCCCGCTGAAAACCACTGAACCTTGGAGACACACCATGTACACCCTGCTGATCAACGCCCCCCAATTGCAAACCCTGCTGGCGCAAGGCACCCCCTGCGCCATTTTTGACTGCAGTTTTGACCTGATGCAACCCGAGCTGGCGGGTGGCTTTTTTGCAGACGTGCGCATCGCAGGCGCCTTGCCCGCCAACCTAGACAAGAACCTGAGCACGCACGAGGAAAGCCTGGCCGTGAATGGCGGTCGACACCCCTTGCCTCAGCGTGAGGCCGTGGCCCAATGGCTGGGCAGTCTGGGGGTAGACAACGGCATGCAGGTCGTGGTGTACGACCGCAACAAAAGCGCCTACTGCGGTCGTTTGTGGTGGATGCTCAAATGGTTGGGCCACGAGGCTGTGGCCGTGCTGGACGGAGGCTTGCAGGCCTGGAAGGATGCCGGCGGGGCCTGCGAATCGGGCCCCTTCACACCGCCTGCGCCAGCGTCATTTGAATTGAAAGCACCGCTGCGCCAGTTGGTGCTCACCCACACGGTGACAGCCCACTTGGGTCAGCCCACGCAAACCGTGGTCGATGCCCGCGCCGGAGCCCGTTATCGGGGCGAAGTGGAACCACTGGACCCCGTGGCAGGCCACATTCCAGGCGCCATCAACCGACCTTTTGCCGAGAACTTCACAGAAGACGGCCGTTTCAAAAGCCCGGAACTGCTCAAAGCCGAATGGGACCGGGTACTCGCTGGACGCCCTGCCCGCAGCGTGGTGCACCACTGCGGATCTGGCGTGACGGCTGTGCCCAATTTGATGGCGATGGAGTTGGCCGGTTTCGGCCCCACTGCGCTATATGCCGGCAGCTGGAGCGAGTGGTGCCGCACGCCCGGTCTGCCCTGCGCCAAGGGCTGAACGCTCAACTCAGTGCTGGTGCCCCGCCAAACTGCTGACCAGCAACACCATCCCCATGCCCAAGCCTAGCCAAAGAATTTGGGCAGCCGTCTCGCGTGCGGACAGGCGTTTTTGCAGCTGCGGAATCAAATCGGCCAAGGCCACGTAGACGAAGCTGCTGCTGGCCACCACCAGGAAATACGGCAGCCAGTCGTGCAGGGCATCGACCAGCACATAACCCACCGCCCCGCCGAAAGCGGTGATGGCACCGGCCATCGACACCTTGACGATGGCCGCCTGGCGGCTGCTGCTGCCCTGGCGCAAAACAGCCAGATCGCCCATGTGGTGAGGCACTTCGTGCGCCAACACGGCCAGGGCCGCGATCACGCCGAGGTGCATGTCGGCGATGAAGGCCGAGGCGATCAGGATGCCGTCGCCAAAGCAATGAACGCTGTCGCCCGCGAGCACGGCCCATTGACCGCGCACTTTCTCTTCGGCATGGTGCGCATGTGGGTGGCCATGCGCTTTGTGGTCATGGCCTGAGGCCTGTGCATCCCCATGCCCGTGGCCGTCATGGCCGTGGCCGTGGCCATGTTCGTGCCCGTGGTGCCACAGCTCAGCCTTGTCGAGCAAAAAGAAGAACACCAGGCCGATGAGCAAGGTCATGAACAAGGCGTGGGCCCCGGCTTCGCTTTCAAAGGCCTCGGGCAGCAAGTGCAAAAAAGCTGTGGCCAGCAAGGCCCCGGCGGCTAGGCTGAGCATGTGCTGGGTGTAGCGGCTGAGCACGCCAAAACTCAACCAAGCGGCCAACCAGACGCTGCCGATGCCCGCCACCAAAGTGCCCATCAAAATCGCCAAAAAAGTCATCATCAGTCCACGAATTGCCTTGCACGCCAAAACAAACCGCCCCAAAGGGCGGTTTTCAAAGTTATCGCCCTGAAGGGCAGGTTTTCAGCGCGCACGCCCAGAAGGGCGCTTTTTGCCATTTAAAAACTCAAGCCACACCCTGGCGTTTGAGCCAGGCCAGCAAGCGTTGCCAGCCGTCTTCTGCAGCGGCCTTTCGGTAGCTGCCACGGTAATCGGCATGAAACGCGTGCGGAGCCTCAGGATAAACCACGAACTCACTGGCTTTGGCCGCTGCAGGCCCTTGGGCCAATGCTTCTTTCATCTTATCCACTGTGTCAAGGGGGATGCCGGTGTCGGCCGCGCCGTACAAACCCAGCACCGGTGCCTTGAGTTGGCCCACCAATGCCAGCGGGTATGCGGGCGTTTGCACCGTGGCATTGCCCACCAGTCGACCATACCAAGCCACACCGGCCTTGAGCTTGGGCTGGTGCGCCGCATACAACCAGGTGATGCGACCTCCCCAGCAAAAGCCGGTGATCGCCAGCTTGTCCGTGTTGCCGCCGTTGGCTGCGGCCCAAGCCACGGTCGCATCCAAATCACCCATCACCTGAGCATCTGGCACCTTGGAAATGATTTCGGCCTGCAACTTGGCGATTTCACCGTACTCGTTGGGGTCACCCTGGCGCACAAACAATTCTGGCGCAATGGCCAGGTAACCGGCCTGAGCCAAGCGGCGCGTGACATCGGCGATGTATTCGTGCACGCCAAAAATCTCGGAAATCACCAACACCACCGGCAAACCGGTCTTGCCTGCCGGTGCGCTGCGGTAAGCGGGCATCTTGAAGCCATTCACTTCGATGGTCACTTCGCCCGAGACCAAGCCAGTCAAAGGGGTTTTGATGGCGGTCTGCGCCATGATGGGCATGGCGGCTGCGGCATAACCCACACCCAGAGCCGCTTGCAAGGCCACGCGGCGGGTGGTGCCGCTGGCGTCCATGCGGCCGCCCAAAAGGGCTTGGGCATCGTTCATCAGGTCGTTGTTCAAGACAGGTCTCCGTGTCAAAAAGAGGACGCTTATCTTGACACAGGTGCATCGGGCTTGCAGCCGGGCGACGATTTAAACTGGCGGGATGGTCAACTCCCTGCCCGTTTTGTACACGTTTCGCCGCTGCCCTTACGCCATGCGGGCACGCCTGGCGCTGCACGCCAGCGGCATGGCCACCGAACACCGCGAAGTGGTGTTGAAAAACAAACCGGCCCACCTGCTGAGTCTGTCGCCCAAAGGCACGGTGCCGGTGTTGTGGCTGCCCGGGGCTGCGGGCAGCAAAGTGCTGGAGCAAAGTCTGGACATCATGTTCTGGGCCCTGCGCCAGCACGACCCACTGGGCTGGTTGCCTGCGTCGGATGCGGGCATGGCCGATGCGCTGGCGCTGATCGCGCACAACGACGGGCCTTTCAAGCAGCAACTGGACCGCTTCAAATACCCCAACCGCTCGCATTTGGAGAGTGGTGTGGCCGACCGCGATGCGGCGGCAATTTGGTTGCACACGCTGGATGCGCGGCTTCGCGCACAGCCTGAATTGGCTGGCGAGCACTTCGGCCTGTCCGATGCGGCCATCGCCCCCTTTGTACGGCAATATGCCCACACCGATCCGACATGGTTTGCAGCGCAGCCGTGGCCTGCATTGGCGTCTTGGCTGACCAAATTTGAAGCTTCAGATCTGTTCCAGGCCATCATGCACAAGCATGCGCCCTGGCCAGAACCCGCAAATTTTTTGTAGGAGCCCAACCCGTGGGGGATGGGCGTGGCACACGCCCATCCC
>CAIZHQ010000012.1 GCA_903932865.1 uncultured Burkholderiales bacterium | reverse complement strand
ATTTAATATATTAATATTAATGAGCATAACATTATATTTGTCTGACTGACTTATCCGGGTTCTCTCTGCTGTCCAAGAACGTAAGTTTCATCTAAGATTTTTTGAACTTTTCAATTATGAGGAAGCATATGGCTACAGCACAGCAAGCTCATATCACGCAAGTAATGCAGGCTGTGGGCTTGGACCGCAAGCCCTTGCCCGGTGTTGAAATAGGTGATCTGAGGCTACTTCCCTCCAAAGACAGCATCATTCATGACTCGTGGACCCGTTGCGTCAGCGTACACAGGTTAGATCCGACACGCATGCAGGAGGCTGTGATACTCCCAAATGCACAGCTTCGCGAACACCAAGATCAAATGGAGATATTTCTCCAGATTGCACGCCATGGGCTTGAGGCGCTGTACAGACAGGTGGCAGGGCTTGGCTATTGCGTTTTATTGACGGATGCCCGCGGTGTAACCGTCGATTTTCTAGGTGATCTAGTGTTCGAGCCCAGCTTACGCAAAGCTGGACTCTATCTTGGTGCGGATTGGAGCGAACATCACGCAGGTACCTGTGGTGTGGGCACTTGTATTGCGACCGGGCAGGCGCTGACTGTCCATTTGGATGATCACTTCGATGCAACCCACATTCCCCTGACTTGTACGGCTGCACCAGTATTTGATGATCAAGGACGTATGAAGGCAGTCCTTGATATTTCAGCATTGAGCTCACCGACTGGTAAGGAAAGTCAGCACCTTGCACTCCAGATGGTGAAGATGTACGCCGCACATGTAGAGAATGCAAGTTTTCTGCAGCGCTTTCGCTCGCATTGGGTGTTGCGGCTTAGCACTGCACCTGAATTTTTGGACGTGAATCCGGAGTATCTCCTAGCTCTTGACGATTCTGGATGCATTGCTGGACATAACCGACAAGCACAACTACTGCTGGAACAGCCTTCAACTATTGCAACAATTGGAAATGCGTTTGGTCAAGACAGCCTAATCGGGCGACCCCTTGCATCGGTCATTAATTTAACTCCCTCAGACCTGGGTCGGTACATGGCAGGGATACCCGTTGATCAGCGAGCGGTGACTTTGCCGAAGTCTAAAAACATGCTTTTCCTGCTCGCATCACCACCGCCTCGGGCGACATCGATGCGCGCGTATGCGGCACAAACTGTTTCAGTTCCCGCACCATTGGCGGCACTATCAGGGGGCGACCCAACGCTTGACCGCATCACCGAGCGTGCTGCACGCTTGGTGAACTCACCCATCAATATTTTGCTGACCGGTGAAACAGGCAGCGGCAAAGAGTGTTTTGCTCGCGCGCTCCACGAAAGCAGCGAACGCCGTCGCCAACCTTTTGTGGCTGTGAATTGCGCTGCCATTCCTGAAACCCTGATCGAAAGTGAACTGTTTGGGCATCTCCCCGGGAGCTTTTCAGGGGCAGGCACACGGGGTAAGCGGGGACTCATTCAGGAAGCAGATGGCGGCACGCTGTTTTTGGATGAAATCGGTGACATGCCTTTGCCATTGCAAGCAAGACTTCTGCGTGTTTTGGCCGAGCGTGAAGTGCTGCCGGTTGGCGCGACCCGACCCGTCTCGGTCAATCTTCGGGTGGTGGCAGCTACACACTGCAATTTGGTCGCAGCAGTGAAGGCAGGTCAGTTCAGAGATGATCTGTATTACCGGCTAAACGGCGTGCACTTCCATCTACCGGCTTTGCGCGAACGGCGCGATCTGGAGGTGCTGATTCAGAAACTGTGCGCACCGCGAGGCGAACCCGAAGTCAGTTTGAGCGATGACGCGCTGGAACTTCTCTTGATGCACGACTGGCCGGGTAATGTGCGTGAGTTGTGCAACGTTCTTGACTGCGCGCGCGCACTGTGCATCGATGGCGTGGTCACCTTGGATGACTTGCCCGAATACCTCTTGCGACGTCCTCCGGGACATCTTTCGAGCTTATGGACTCCTCATGCGACAACTCAGGCCATCACCTGTGTAGAACAGCCGTTTTACTCTCAAGAACCAGGTGTTGGCGATTTAAAATCAACCGAGATCGCTCACAAGACTTGCCAGGATGAAGTCGATGTCCAGGTCGAGAGGAGCCCTGCTGCTGACCCCGCAGATCTATTGCGGGAGGAGTTGCGTCTAAGCGGCTGGAACATGAGTGCTGCTGCTCGTCGTCTTGGAGTGTCACGCATGACGCTGTACCGCCGCATGGAACGATTGGGCTTGCGCTCACCCAACAAGACAGATGGTTTTGAAGACGGCAACGCGACACTTCCCTGAGGCCCATTCGAATTCATTCATCGGTATGAAATTGTCACAGCAGGTGTTACACCTGTAACGCGCGAGCAGGTTGAAAGCGAATATTCAGCTCAGCTGTGACATTTTTTTGAGCCATTTTCATGTTGCATTGGTCCAAGTAGTGTTTTTCCCGTAAGCAAGTTGTCACATCTGTGTTGGCACAAGGTTTGCCTATAGAAAGCGTCGCCCCCAGACGGGTGATACCACCAACACAGGAGACTTTACGGATGACTGCACAAGAAAAGGCGACAGCTTGGCTTTCTAAATGGGATGCCACTCTTCAGCGAGGCGACACAGCAGGTGCTGCCCAATTATTTCTCCAAGATTGTTATTGGCGAGACCTTCTGTCATTCACGTGGAATTTGAAAACAGCAGAAGGCCAGGATCAGATTCGTGAGATGCTCGACAGCACTTTGCCCAGCGTCAAACCTGCCAACTGGACAATCGATGGTGAAGCGACCGAAGCAGACGGTATCACCGAAGCTTGGTTCAAATTTGAAACAGCAATAGCTCGTGGAAATGGCTTGTTGCGTCTGAAAGACGGTAAAGCTTGGACACTTTTGACGACCATGGTCGAGCTCAAGGGTCATGAAGAAGCCAGAGGGGAAACACGTCCTAAAGGTGTCGAGCACGGCCCACACAAAGGCCGAAAAACCTGGCTGGAAAACCGTGAAGAAGAAGCGCGAACGCTGGGATACAGCAAGCAGCCCCACGTGGTGATCATCGGCGGGGGGCAAGCAGGCATCATTCTGGGTGCGCGTCTGCGCAAGCTGGGTGTCCCCGCCATCATCATCGAGAAGAACGCTAGAGCCGGCGACAGTTGGCGTAACCGATACAAGAGTTTGTGCTTGCACGATCCGGTTTGGTATGACCATCTGCCCTACATGCCTTTCCCGGAGGATTGGCCCATATTCGCACCCAAGGACAAGGTTGGTGATTGGCTGGAGATGTACACCAAGGTGATGGAGCTCAACTACTGGAATTCCACCACTTGCAAAAAAGCTCAGTACAACGAAGCGCGCGGCGAGTGGGAGGTGACCGTTGAACGCGAAGGTCGTGAAGTCACACTCAAGCCGAAAGAGCTGGTTGTGGCGCTGGGTGTCTCGGGCTATCCCAATGTGCCGAAAATCGAGGGCGCTGACAGTTTCCTCGGCGATCAATTCCACTCCAGCAAATTCCCTGGGGCTGAAAACTATCGAGGCAAGAAAGCCGTTGTGCTGGGTTCGAACAATTCGGCGCACGACATCTGCGCGGCTTTATGGGAAGAGGGTGTGGACACCACCATGATCCAGCGTAGCAGCACCCACATTGCACCAAGCAACTCTCTGATGGAGTTGGCGCTGGGTGGTCTTTACAGCGAGCAAGCCGTAAAGAGTGGAATCGACTGCCATAAAGCCGATCTAATTTTCGCCAGTGTGCCCTACAAGATCATGCACACCTTCCACATCCCCGTGTACGAGGAGATGAAAAAGCGTGATGCAGATCTATATTCACGTCTCGAAAAGGCGGGCTTCTTGCTGGACTTTGGAGCCGATGGATCTGGGCTTTTCATGAAGTACCTACGCCGTGGATCAGGCTACTACATTGACGTTGGTGCCAGCGAGTTGGTCGCCAACGGCAGCGTACATCTCAAGAGTGGTGTGAACATCGCAAAGATCAAACCCAAGAGCGTGGTGCTTACCGATGGCACCGAGCTGGAGGCAGACATCATCGTCTATGCCACCGGCTATGGCTCAATGAATCGCTGGCTTGGTGATTTGATTTCGCCGGATGTAGCCAACAAATTGGGCAAGGTCTGGGGCTTGGGCTCCGACACGCCAAAAGATCCAGGGCCCTGGGAGGGTGAGCTGCGCAACATGTGGAAACCCACTCAGGTACCGCATCTTTGGATACAAGGGGGAAATTTGCACCAGAACCGACATTATTCGCAGTTCATGGCCCTGCAGCTCAAGGCGCGCTATGAAGGAATCCCGACACCGGTGTATGAACCGGCTCAGGTACACCACCTAAGCTAAAAATTAAGAATGGTGCTGAGTCATCAAGCACCACATGGGGTCAAATTCATTGCTGAGTTTGACCCTAAAAAACTGCTTTATGCGAGATGTCCGCTAGGACTTACAAGTTTATCAGAGTTCGTTTTTTCTACCCGCAGTCTAGCTAGATTGGTCACCCTGTGAATTAGCCCGGTGTCTGGCAACCGAATTTTTGGCATTGGCAAATTGGCAATCTGCTCCGATTCCTGAGCACCCATGCCAAGCGCACGCAAGATCGCAGCAGCTGTTTCTTCGGGAGAGTTGCCGTGCTTTTTAGGTGACTTCATCATGAACTGAATTCCCGCGATAGCACTCGCCCCAATCAGGGACAGTGCAAGCTCGGTGGTGACTTCACTGAATCGCTTCAGTTTTTTTGCCTGAATCAAATCCCTCTTGACATAGTCAAACATCAGATGCTGCTGGGTTATGTCGTGCCAGCCTAGATGGACAAGGAAGTACCCAAGCACAGGGTTAGCACGGCAAGTGTGCATCAACGCCCGCAGACCAAAAGCAATGCGAACTGCAGGATCTTCAATTTGAACGACCAGAATTTCAGCATTGCTGATCAGTTCATTCGAGATCAATAAGGCCAACTCTCGAATCAGTGCATGCGGTGCGTCGTAGTACTTGTAGAAAGTACCACGTGAGACTTCAGCATGAACGATCAGTCTATCAATTGAAAACGTTGCAATACCCTCCTCAGCGATTAGCTGCAGGGCTGATTCTTGCAAGCGAGCACGCATTTTTTCTCGACGCTCTGCAGCAACGCGTTTGCGGTGATTTTCTATTTCTTGCATGTCTTGATTGTGCTCCAACAACACCTATAGATCAGATGTGAGCCACATAGTCTTCTAGGTATAAACGACAATATTGTCATGATGACAATGTGTTTATTATGAACGCACACAATTTAGACCTACACATCAATGAGCACCCCATCCAGCTTTCTACGGCAAGCACATTCATGGCATGAAAGTCGTTTACCTGACTTCGTGCAACCTTTAATTAGGCCCGCCCCTCTAGGAACAGCAACGGAGCTGGCATTTTTGCGTTGGGAAAAGCGATCTCTGGAATCAATCGAATGCTTTTGGCGTGACTTTGGCATGCATATCGTGTCACGCACATCGACAGACTTATATGCAAGGGGAGCAAGAAGTAGTCCTTGCATCGGCTGGGTAACTAAGGGTTCACGAGACCGTTTTATAGGGCCAGCGTTTGTGGTGTCTGACGACACATCGCTTCAGCGCTATGTTGATGAGGCAGGTGCTCAATGGATAGATGCAACGAATATTCCAGGTGGCGGACGAGGTGTGGAGTTGCATGACCCCAGTGGCCGCTCCGTCTGGCTATTGCAAGGGCAAACCAGATTGCCTGATATGCCTCAGCGGGAGCCAGTGACCTTGCAAACAAACGACTCCAAACAGACCCGCCGCGTCAACCGCATGGTTCGAACACCGATAACTCCGGCACAGGTGTTACGACTGGGACACCTGGTACTCCAAACGGTCGACTTTCATAGCATGGCGCACTGGTACATGCGCATTCTTGGCCTGATTCCAACTGATGTGCAGTTCTTGAGTGATGGATCGCCAGCTCTGACATTTTTTAGACTTGATCTGGGAAATGATCCTGCTGATCACCATAGTTTGGTGATTGTTGGCGGAATCGAAGAAAAGTACGAACACAGCGCATATGAAGTGACCGATATTGATGCCCTAGGGCAGGGGCAGCAAGTATTGCGTGCACAAGGTCACAGCCATATGTGGGGCATTGGCCGACACCTTTTGGGAAGTCAGCTGTTCGACTATTGGCGCGACCCAGACGGCTTCGAGTACGAGCATTACACCGACGGTGATGTATTCACAGCAGATTTCGAAACACAGTATTCGCAACTGGAATTCGGTGGTATTTGGGCATGGGGACCTGATGCACCCCAATCAATGAAACCCCCAAAAAACCTGCGCAACGCCCTTCGCATCCTGGGCCTGCTGTTGCGCAAAAAAATCCCCGGCGCCCGCCTGCGGCAGATGGACCAGGCCCTGTCTGCGCCCGCACGCCCCTGGCTTTGAACACTCCACAAGGACCCGCACCATGCCCCGCACCCTGATCCATTTCACGCACCAAGAGCAAGCCCGCTGGGGCGTGCAGTTTGGCCAGCAGATCGCCCCGCTGCAGACCACCGCCACCAGCACCGGCGAGGTACTCGAACGGCATTGGGACGAGATCTGGCGCCTGCAAGAAAGTGCGGCCACGATCGCCATGGCCGATGTGCGCTTGCACTCGCCGGTCACGCGCCAGCAGCAGCTGGTGTGCCAAGGCGTGAATTACCGCAGCCATGTGCAGGAGTCGGGCCTGCAACTGAGCGACTTCCCGTTCAACACCCTGTTCACCAAGGCCGCGTCCAGTTTGACGGCGGCCGATGCGCCCGTCGTCTGCCCGGCGCATGTGCGCTTGCTCGACTACGAGGTCGAGCTGGGCCTGGTGCTGCGCCGCGCCTTACCCGAGGGCACCGTGGTCGCAACCGACCAGCTGCACCACTGGCTGGCCGGCGTGACCATCGTCAACGACCTCTCGGCGCGCGACATCCAGCTGCCGCAAACCCAGTTCTACAAAGGCAAGAGCTACCGAGGCTTCGCGCCCGTGGGCCCGGGCCTGGTGCTGCTCGAACCCGAGGCCTGGGCGCGCTGGCCCGAGCTGCACATGCGTCTGAGCGTCAACGGCCAGCCACGCCAAGACGGCTACTGCGGCGACATGATCCACCAGCCCGCAGCCACTCTCACGGAGCTGGCGGGCTTGCAAGACATGCACGCGGGTGACCTGATCGCCACCGGCACCCCGGCCGGCTGCGCCGCGCGCGCGCCAGGCAAGTTCACCATGCTGGTGGTGCGCCACCTGATGAGCGACGCCGCCAAGTGGCGTATGTTCATCCGCAAGGGTTTGCGCAACCCGGCCTACCTGCGACCGGGCGACCGCATCGTCGCGACCATCCGCACCGACGATGGCGCCATCGACCTGGGCCAGCAAGACACCTTGATCACGGCGCCGTGAAGACCATGCCCATCTTGCAACTGCAGGCCCTGGCGCCCGCAGATCCACCCCGCTTGCAGGCCGTCAAGCAGCGGTTGCCCGAACCGGCCGCGCACGAGGTCCAGGTGCGCCTGATCGCCGCAAGCGTCAACCCGATCGATGCTAAGCGCGCCACGGGCTACGGCCAGCGTCTGCTCTCGCTCAAAAAGGCCGGCACCTTCCCGCTGGTCTTAGGCAATGACTTGGTTGGCGACATCGTGGCTGTAGGCGCGCAAGTGCAGGGGCTGGCCGTAGGCCAGCGTGTGATCGGTTTGCGCCCGACCCACGGTCATGGCGGCACCCATGCGAGCGGCTTCAACCTTGACGCTGCGTTGCTGCGGCCTTTGCCACCGGGCTGCGACCCGGTGGCCACCAGCACGCTGCCCTACAGCTACACCACGGCACGGCTCGCTTTAGCGGGCGCCGGCCTGAACCCTGCGCAAGCGGCCGGCCTGCAGGTGATGGTGCATGGTGCATCGGGCGCACTGGGGCAGCTGGCGGTGCGCACTTTGCACGCTTGGGGCGTCGAGGTCACCGCTATATGCCGTGGTGAGCACGCGCCACTGTGCCTTTCGCTTGGCGCCACAAGCGTGGTTGACCGCGACCAGGCCGGCTGGCGCGATGTGTCGGCCCGCTTCGACGCCACCCTCAACTTCGCAAGCTGGGACGACGAGCGTTGGTTGCTGCAGCGCCTCAAGCACGGCGCGCTCGGGCATGCCAGCACCGTACACCCTTTGCTGGGCCACTTTGACCATTTCGGTTGGTGGCGTGGTGCAGGGCAGGCCTGGCGCGCGTACCGCAGCCACCGCGCCCTCGCACAGCAAGTGGCCGGCCCCGCCTGCCGATACGCCTGGACTGTTTTTCGGCCCGACGCGCAGTACCTGGACGCGCTGCTGAGCGAGCTACAACAGGTGCCGTGGGCTTTGCCTTTGGGTTTGCAAGTGCCTCTGGCCCAGGGCCAACGGGCGTTTGAACACGTGCTGGCTGGCCGTACTGGCCGAGCCGTGTTGCTGGGCGATGCCGCAGCCACGGCTTTTTCCGAAACCTTTTTTTCAGGGATTACGCCATGACGCAGAGCGACAAGATTGTGCAAACCGATGTGTTGGTCATCGGCCTGGGGCCGGTGGGCGCGGCGCTGTGCAACCTGCTGGGCCGCCACGGCGTGCAGACCCTGGTGTGTGAGCAGGCCACCGAAATCTTCACCAAGCCCCGCGCCATCGCACTGGACAACGAGGCGCTGCGCATCTTGCAAATGCTGGGGGTGCGCGATGGCGAATTCACCACCACCGCGATCCCGCGCGTCCACTACTACTCGCCGGTCTACGGCTGCTTTGCGCGCATCAACACGGCCGGCATCATCGACGGCCACCCGATGCTGGTGACCTTCTACCAGCCCGAGCTCGAAGCCTTGCTGCGCGACAAAATCCGCCAGTACCCGCAGGTGCAGACCTGGCTGGGCCACCGCTTGATCGATTTTGAGCAGCAGGCAGAGGGCGTGCGCGTGCGGCTGCAAGACCCGCAGGGCCAGACCGTCACGGTGCACTGCCGCTACGTGGTGGGCGCCGATGGGGCCAACTCGCAGGTCCGGCAACAGCTCGGCCTGGAGTTCGAGGGCGAAACGTTTGAGCAGGACTGGCTGATCGTCGATGCCAAGCACGTGCCCAATCCCATCGACCATTGCGAATTCATTTGCGACCCGCGCCGCCCCACACCGCACATGGTGGCCCCGGGCGATCGCCAGCGCTGGGAGTTCATGCTGCACCCGGGCGAAGACCGCGAACGCATGCAAAGCCCCGAGGCGATCCGCCAGCTGCTGGCGCCCTGGTGCCGGATGGAAGACATCGAGATCGAGCGTACCGCGGTCTACCGCTTCCATGCGCGCGAGGCGCGGGCCTTTTCGCGCGGGCGCTGCTTTTTGGTGGGCGATGCGGCCCACATCACGCCGCCCTTTGCCGGCCAGGGCCTGGTGGCGGGTTTGCGCGATGTGGCCAATCTGGGCTGGAAGCTGGCGTCGGTGGTGCAGGGGCGCGCCCCCGCGCACCTGCTGGAGAGCTACGACCAGGAGCGCAGACCGCATGCACGCAAGATCATTAACCTGGCGCGCTTTCTGGGTAGCCTTGTTATGCCCAGCAACTGGATAAAAGCGCTGCTTGTGCACGGGCTCATGAAAGCAATGCGCCTATTGCCGCAGACCCGAGCCTTTTTCGAAGACCTCAAGATCAAGCCCGACAACACCTTCGATCAAGGCCTATTTGTGCGCGAGCGTGCCAACCGCCGCTTGTTGGCTGGCTCCACATTCCCACAAGGCTGGGTGCGACCGGCCTGGACCCAACAGCCCACGCTCAGCGACGAAGTACTGGGCCAGCAGTGGTCGCTCATCACCTTCGGTGATGCACCTGCGGCCAGCTGTTCGCCACAGATGCTGGCGCGTTGGCGCGCATCAGGCGGCCAGGTTTGGCAGTGGTGCCAGCGTTCGCAGGGCCTGCACCTGGCGCCCGCCAGCGAGCGCGTGGAGTGCCTAGACGAGAACTTTTTGCCCCGCGTGGTGCCGTTGGGCTGGGCCTGTATCGTGCGCCCAGACCGTTGCGTGTTTGCCGAAGGGCCGGTCACGCAGATACAGGGCTTGCTGCAAACCGCCCTGGACCACCTTCAAACTGATGGAGTGAGCGCATGAAGCTGCACAGAAGAACTTTGCTGGGGGCCACCGCCGCCTTGGGCGTCTCGAGCGTAGGTCTGGCCGCCTACCGAGCGCGCGCAGCAGCATTGCCGCGCGCCGACGTTCGGCCGGCACCCAGCACGGCCCACAACATCCTGTTCATCCTGACCGACCAGGAGCGCTCGTGGGATCAGCTGCCCCCTGACTTCATAGATCGACATTGTCCCAACCGAGCCTGGCTACGCCAACGCGCGGTCGAGGTCAAGCACGCAAATACCACCTCGCAGCTGTGCTCGATGGCTCGGTCTACCATTTACACCGGCGTTCATGCCCCGCACACTGGTGTTTGGGAAAACACGCCGCTGCCATATTCCGAGGGGCTGCGCCGCGATGTGCCCACACTGGGCTCGGTATTCCAGGACGGGGGCTACCACACCGGCTATGCCGGCAAATGGCACCTTACGCACATGCTCAACGAAACGGTGGCGGCCCGTCCTGAGCAGGTTCAGCCGCTGGTGCGCTCCTTTGGGTTCGACGAAGCTTTGCTGAGCGGCGATGCCGACGGCGCCTACGCTGGTCTTAACCTCGATCAAATCATCGCCCGCCGCGCGGTTGACTTCATGCAACGCAACCGACAGGGCAACAAACCCTGGATGCTGGCCGTCAACTTAGTCAATCCCCATGATGTCATGTACTACACGGCCGGCGATGCCATGACACGCTCGCGCGTGACGCAGTTCCCCGACGAAAGTGCTCGCCCGCCCAGCACGCCGCTGTACCAGCAGGACCTGGGCTATCCGGTTTTTGGCACTTGGGGCCCTGCCTCCCGTGCGGGCAAGCCGCGCGCAGTGCAGGAATTCTCCAGTACTATGGACGAGGCGTTGGGTCACATGCCTTACGACAACGAAGATGTGGCGCGTGAGTTCCAAAACTACTACCTCAACTGCATTCGGGACTGCGATCAACAGCTGGGCATAGTGCTGGAAGGCTTGCGCCAGAGCGGGCAGCTGGACAATACCATCATCGTCTTCACCTCTGACCACGGCGAGTTCCTGGGCGCGCACGGTTTGCGCGGCAAAGGCTCTTCGATTTATCGCGAAGCCAGCGAAGTGCCCTTGTTCATAGTGCATCCAGATGGGCCACAGGCACGCAGCAGCCAGTCCCTGTTTTCGGCGGCCGATCTGGTGCCTACTTTGTTGGGCCTGGCGGGCCTCGACACCGGCGCCTACCTGGAGCAGCTACCTCGCATGGCGGGTTTTGACCTCTCCCGTCTGGCCGCCCACCCGGGCGGTGCCACGGTGCGCGATGAAGCTGGCATCCTGGCCTATTGGACCGGTCTCACTTTTCTGAATCACCAGAATGTGCGGCGTTTTGATGGCATCCAAAAGCGCCCGCCCGGCCTGCGGCAGATCGCGATGTTAGAGATGATGCGAGAGACGATTCGCGAACAACGCGGTGCCATGCGCGGCCTGATCACGCAGCGCTACAAGTTCGCCCGCTACTTCAAACCTGTCGAACATAACAATCCGCAGAGCTGGGAGGGGTTGCTGGCAGCCAATGACATCGAGCTGTATGACCTCCAAGCCGATCCACGCGAAATCAGCAATCTGGCTGAGCGTCCGGAACACCGCGACACCGTGTTGCGTATGAACGCACAGCTCAACACACGCATAGCGCGCGAAATCGGCGTGGACGACGGGCACTTCTTGCCCATCATCATGCGGGCCTAAGAACCGAGGAGATTTATGACCGTGAAATCAGCCGTTCGATCCCTGACTGACATTGAATCCATCGAACAAAGCCGCGATTGGCTGCCTGCTGGCGTTCAGTGTACCTATGACCTTTTGCGCCATGGGGCACAGATCGCACCGCAGTCGCCCGCGCTGTCATTTTTCATGCGCACAAAGGATCACCACCGCGCAGTAAAGTGGACACACTCAGAATGGTTTGAACGCATCACACAAACAGCAAACATGATGCGCCGAATTGGCGTTCAAAGAGGCGATGTGGTTGCCTACATATTGCCCAATTTACCCGAAACACACTGGACCATCTGGGGCGCTGAGACGGCCGGCATCGCATTGGCCCTGAATCCGCTTCTGGACGGTCAAGCGCTGAGAGAGTTGATGACGGCGGCCGGTGCCAAATGGCTCGTGACGCTGGCTCCGACACCTGGCACCACGTTATGGCAACAGGTATCTGTTGTGGCAGAGCAGGTGCCCACATTGCAAGGTGTATTGGCAGTATCGCCGCTGGGTCATTTGCCTGGTCTGATGGGCACAGCTTTGTCAGCTCTGGCGCGCTGGCGCATGCCTAGGCGCATTGGACGTTTGCCCGTGCTGAATTTTCACCTCGAAATGGCACGAGAACCGCGTACACAACTCACATTTGCGCCGCCGAAACTGGAGGATATTGCATCGTACTTTTGCACCGGTGGTACCACCGGGCTACCCAAAATCGCCAAGCGTAGTCACCGCACTGAAATTGCAAATGCGCAGCAGTTGGCTCAAACATTTGGTTCAAGCGCAGTTGGCCCAGGTAGCACTGTTTTTTGCGGCCTGCCCTTGTTCCATGTGAATGCTCAGATCGGTACTGGCTTATGCTTTTTTGCCAGCGGCGGGCATGTGCTGCTTGGAACACCTCAAGGCTACAGAGCACCCGGCTTGATTGAGGAGTTCTGGTCTATTTGTGAGCATCACAAAGTTGTGACGTTTTCTGGAGTCCCCACTGTTTATGCGTCTTTATTACAGACTCCACGTAAAACCCAACGACTGGAACGCCTTAGATTCGCAGTCTGTGGCGCCGCGCCTATGCCTGTTGAGTTGTTCAAGCGCTTTCAGAACGAGACAGGCATAAAAATACTGGAGGGTTACGGCCTGACCGAGGCTGGCTGCGTCTCAAGTCTCAACCCACCAGGCACCGAAAACCGAGTTGGTTCCATTGGTGTACGCATGCCATGGCAATCAATGCGAGCGGTTTTGATTGACTCTGAAAGGCAATATCAGCGTGATGCCCAAGTAGATGAGGTGGGTCTGTTGGTAGTTCAGGGACCCAATATGTTCGAGGGGTACCTTAACGAACAACACAACCATGGATTGTGGCTGGAAATTCCAGATGCCAGCGGATATTCACAGCGTTGGCTGAATACGGGTGATCTCGGTCGCCAAGATAGCGAAGGTTATTTTTGGCTGACGGGGCGATCCAAAGAATTGATCATTCGTGGCGGGCACAACATTGACCCAAAAGTAATTGAAGAGGTATTAGCGGGCCATCCCGCAGTTGCGCTCTGTGCTGCAGTGGGCAGGCCAGATGCCCATGCTGGCGAAATCCCAGTGGCCTATGTTCAGTTGCGCCCTGAAATGAGTATTGGCGAACATGATTTGCTTACGTTTTCACAGAAAAACATCAGAGAACGCGCGGCGCATCCCAAGGCCATTCGGATTGTTAGTTCGTTGCCTGTCACTGCAATCGGAAAAATATTCAAACCGGCACTGTGCATTCTTGAAATAGAGTCTGTGGTCAACGAATTAGCAAGTGCTCTGAATGTAAAGATCAATTCATTTTCAGTGAAGCAAGACGCTAAGCACGGTCTGGTCGCAATGATTTCTGCCAGTACGCAAGATTGGACTCGCTTGCAAGCAGAACTTGGACAGTTCACATTTAAATACGAAAAAATAAAAAGTTGATATTTCAGATCATGTCAAAACTACCACCAGTGCTCGCTGCCCAGAAGTTCCCTGTCATCGCCTCGCCTTTGTTCATCATCAGCAACCCCAAGCTGGTGATCGAGCAGTGCAAGGCCGGTATTGTGGGCTCCATGCCGGCTTTGAACGCAAGGCCTGCAGCGCAACTGGAAGACTGGCTGGCCGAGATCACCGAGACCCTGGCCGCTTACAACAAAGCCAACCCCGACAATCCTGCAGCGCCTTTTGCGATCAACCAGATCGTGCACAAGAGCAATGACCGCCTGGATCACGACATGGCCATGTGCGTGAAGTACAAGGTGCCGATCATCATCACCTCGCTGGGCGCGCGGGAAGAGATCAACCAGGCCGCGCACAGCTATGGCGGCGTTGTGCTGCACGACATCATCAACAACAAGTTTGCCCACAAGGCGATTGAAAAGGGCGCGGACGGACTGATCGCCGTCGCTGCAGGTGCCGGTGGCCACGCGGGCGTGAAAAGCCCCTTCGCTTTGATCCAGGAAATCCGCCAATGGTTCGATGGCCCGGTCGCCTTGTCCGGCTCGATCGCCACGGGTGACGCCATTTTGGCTGCGCAGGCCATGGGCGCAGACTTCGCCTACATCGGTTCGGCTTTCATCGCCACCCACGAAGCCCGTGCCGCAGAGGACTACAAACAAGCCGTGGTCGATTGCAATTCTGATGACGTGGTCTACAGCAACCTGTTCACCGGCGTGCACGGCAACTACCTGGCGCCTTCCATTCGTGCAGCGGGTCTGGACCCGGACAATCTGCCCGAGTCTGACCCCAGCAAAATGAACTTTGGCGGCGACGCCAAGAAGACCTGGAAAGACATTTGGGGCTGCGGCCAGGGCATTGGCTCGATCACGGCGGTGGTCAGCACAGCCGAGCGCGTGGCCCAGTTCAAGCGGGAATACGCAGAGTGTCGCAGGCGTCTTGTAAACTCTTTAAGTTGAACAGCTAGCCATACCCTGTAGCTACGAAGTAGCTGTTTCAGGTATTCCTTGGTTATGAATGACTATTTGGAACGCCCCTAGCTGACGGCTTCTGGCCTATAGCAAACAACGAGCCCACTTGGTCCGATGAGTGCTCCCGCGACGTCGATGCCTTTAACGGTTCAAAGATCAATGGCCGCTTTGGCCCGCACATTCATCTTTAGTCGATTCATTACGACTGACTGCTCTGACTAATTGAGCACCAAAGGTGCAGGACTTGCCAAAATCTAAACCCACATTCCCGCCAGGCCCTAAGCCGCCTATCAAGGACTTGCCGGAATCCCTTCGAAAATTTAAAGGCGGCCGTAACTTTTCGCGCAAAGCAATCGTTAAATTTGGCGATCCCAAGAGTTGACTTGCAGAAAATTAAGTAGAAATTTACTGAACTCTAAAAAATTCAACCCCGAAGTAAGACGTTTCATCGAGCAGGCATATCACTCACAGTGTAGGCTTGGTGAACGACCGCGTCGGGTGGAACAGCTGGTATTTGTTCATTCCACTGTTTCCACTGAGCACGCATGAACTCCAATTTTTGAGGTTCACGGTGTGATTGATTGGCTCGTTCACGGGCATCTTGGCTGAGGTTGAACAAATACTCATGCTCATTGACTTGGAGGTACTTCCAGTCGCCGTCACGGTATGCGCGCTGTGTATTGTGTTTCATGCGCCAAAACATAGGACGTGAAAATGTCTGCGTACAGTCCTTCAGGGTGGGCTCCATCGAAACCCCATCCAGAACGTGCCCTGTAGGGAGATGCGCACCTGCAATTTGAAGTACGGTTGCGCTCCAGTCCATCGTCATGCAGTGCTGTGCGCACACCGACCCTGGCTGATGAACGCCTTGGGGCCAGTGCACGATATAAGGCACTCGGATCCCACCCTCGGTCAGATCCATCTTGCCACCGACCAAGGGCCAGTTGTCTGAGAAGCGTTCACCACCGTTGTCGCTGGTGAAAATGATCAGCGTGTTGTCAAGCTGACCCGTGTCGCGAAGGGCCTCCACCACCCAGCCAATGCCCTCGTCCATTTCGCGAATCATGGTGCGGTAGGTTTCCACATTGCCGCCATCCAAATGAAAGAGGTTCTTTACGATGTCCGGATCGATGCGCCCCTGTGCGCGTGTTTCCCAGGGCCAATGTGGTGCGGTGTAATGCAAGCTCAGAAAAAACTTTTGTCCGCTGGCGGCCCGGTCGCGTACATACTGCGCGGCACGTTTTGAAATGAGATCGGTCAGGTAACCCGGCTCATCGTAGGGTGCACCATCCAGCTCCAAGTCGGAGTCGGGTCCGCGCGCGTTGTGACCGTAATAGCTCACCCCACCCGACATTGGACCAAAGTGATGCATGTAGCCGGATTTTTCTGGCCCAAAATGCGGGCGAAAGCCAAGGTGCCATTTGCCTATCAAAGCGGTGTGATAACCCACGTCTTTGAGCATCGATGGCAACGTTGGCAAGTGAGGATGCAAACCGATTTCAGGATTTCCCCTGGCGCTGCCCAGCATCGGCTCCTCGCTGGCCCCGCGAACCCAGTACTGATAACGCCCAGTCATAAGTGCAAAGCGCGTGGGCGAACATACAGGGGAATTGGCGTAGCCATTCTCGTACCGCTGTCCGTTGGCCGCAAGTTGGTCCAGCACCGGAGACACGGGGCCGAACTCAGTCTCACGTCCGCCATAGCACCCCAAATCGGCGTAACCAAGGTCATCGGCCACTATAAAAATAAAGTTGGTCATATGCGAGCCGTTGTCACTGTTCATAAGGGCAATGGCGTGCCTTGATGTGCGGTCAGTTGCCACTTATGTTTTGCACTACCGGTATCAACCAGAATCCAAACAGTCATGAACAAGCTTCGTACTTGTTTGGATTGACCTTGCTTGCTGATTTCAGCAGAAAGCCGTCCTGTGATCACAACACAATTGCCTGCACCATGGGCATCCAGATCTTCAAAATTCACCCGCAGATATTGAAGTTCACCGCTTTCCAATTTAGCCATCAGGCTGACCTTGTTATCTCTTGCCGTGGTGGAGTGCACATAAACCAGATCGTCCGAAAGCAAACTGTCCAACGTCAGCCAGTCCCCCGTCAGGAGTGCCTGCCGGCGCTCCTCTTCGGCGCAGAGCGCGCCCTGAATAGCGTTGGAGTGGAGGGCAGCAATGTGCATGTCATTCCATCTTGATGTTTGATTTTTGAACCACTTGCGCCCATTTGGGAATTTCGCGTTGGATCCAATCACCGAATGCGCTGGCTTTGCTGGTGTGAACATACACACCCATTTGCGAGAAACGTTGTGCAACCCCAGGCTCAGATAATGCGGACGCAACCTCAGAATTTAGGCGATCTACAACGCCGGCAGGCATCGATGTCGAGCCCACCAATCCCGCCCAGTCACGGACATCAAACCTTGAGAAGCCTGCTTGTGCAAAAGTGGGGGTATCAGGCAATACCTCCAACCGCTCTGTCGAGGTGACGGCGATGGCGCGCAGACGACCACTTCGGATATGCGGTAGCGCTGAGGCCAAGGAGGCAAACATCAAGTCGGATTGATCACCGATCAAACCCTGCAAAGCGGCTACGGGTCCGCGATAGGGGACATGCAAAATGAATGTGCCCGTCAATTGCTTAAAGTATTCCCCCATCAAATGGGCCGGTGAGCCTGTACCCCCAGAGCTGTAAACCAGTTTCCCGGGATTTTTTCTAACCAACTCTATCAATTGGTTCATATTGTTGGCGGCCACATTGCTGCGCATCACCAGGACGTTGTAAGTCCACTGAGTCTGGCTGATCGGAACCAAATCCTTCAATGTGTCATAGGGCATTTTCTCCATCAGCGCTGGAAGTACCGCATGCGGCATGAACATCACGCCCAAGGTGTGTCCATCAATGCTCTTTGCGACTTGGTCCATACCAATCAAGCCCGTGCCGCCACCCCGGTTTTCAACAAAAAAGGGCTGCCCAAAGGCCTTTGAAAAACGCTCAGCCAAGTGCCTGGCGATCGGATCCCATGGGCTGCCTCCTGCAGAGGGCACCACCAGGCGAACAGGCTTGCTGGGCCAGGCAGGCGTTTGACCATACGTGGCAAGTGGAGCCAGTGCCAATGCACCTGAGGCTTGCAATAATTGACGTCGTGTTGTCATGCTCGGATTCCTCAATCCAGCTTGATGCCAGCACCCCGGATCGCTTGACCCCAAAGCTGGTTGTCTGTTTTGAGAAATGCAGAAAACTCGGAAGGTGTCTGGGCCTTGAGTTCACCACCGTAAGAGCGCCATTTGGACATCAACTCCGGGTTTTGTCCGGCCGCTTTTTGCATTGCATCGGATAGCTTGGCCACAACCGCAGCGGGTGTACCTGCGGGTGCAAACAAGCCAATCCATGCGGTAGGGCTGTAGTCAGGCAGGCCAGCTTCCGCAAAAGTTGGCACGTCCGGGAAATTGGGGTGACGTGACTTGCCCGTCAAAGCCAGGATTTTGAGCTTTCCAGCC
Source organism: uncultured Burkholderiales bacterium (assembly GCA_903932865.1). Taxonomy (GTDB): domain Bacteria; phylum Pseudomonadota; class Gammaproteobacteria; order Burkholderiales; family Burkholderiaceae_C; genus Limnohabitans_A. Next base: position 155,307 of record CAIZHQ010000012.1, on the reverse strand, counting down.
TTCACGTTACCGATGGCTGCAGGCAGCGCATCAAAGATCACATTGACCTGTCCGGCCACGAGGTCTGCGTAAGGACTGGTGGTGTTGTAGGGCACGAAGTTGATTTTGACCCCTGCATTGGCGGCAAACCATTCGCCAGCAAGATGCGAATAACTGCCTACCCCGGAGGTGGCGGCCACCAAGCTGTCGGGTTGCTTTTTCAAGCGCTCAATCAATTCTTTGGCGTTTTTCTCAGATACGTTGGGGTGCGCTGTCAGCGCGGTGTTCAGCAAGCCCACCACGCTGATGGGCACGAAATCACTCGCCTTGTATGGCACCTTGCTGTAAAGGTGTGGAACCACTGACAAAGAAGTGGTGGAGCCCATGACCAGCGTATAGCCATCGGGGGCGGCCTTGGCACCAACTTCCATGCCAATCATGTTGGCTGCACCTGGACGGTTTTCCACCACCACCGTTTGCCCCAATACTTTGATCAATTCCAGCGCAATTTCCCGGGTGTTGGCATCAGGCCCTGTGCCTACAGGGAATGGGGCAATGATTTTGATAGGCTTGTTCGGGTAATCCTGCGCCTGTACTGTCAAAGCAGTCATGGCAATCAAAGCGATGCCGGTAAATCCCATTCGACGGGTGATGCTGTTCATAAAAGTAGTCTCCTAATGTTGATTGAGGTCAAGACCCATGGTCATGCCGTATTCTTATTAAATTATCAAATTCTCATAATGGGATAAACCATTAGTTTTTTGCGAATTCAATTCAATATAATCAGCTCAATTTTTAAAATTTAGGAGATGTTCATGTCGAATCCTCTGGGTCAACGGAACGCGTTGACGTTCAGTCATATGGGTTTTTATGTGCGCGATTTGGAACGAATGGCGCGTTTTTACAAAGACGTCATGTGCTTTTTTGAGACGGACCGTGGCGACCTGGGTCCAGTTCAGCTGATGTTCTTGAGTCGTGACCCATCCGAACATCACCAGATCGTGTTGGCCACAGGCCGCCCCACTGACCTGGCATTCAGCGTGATCAACCAAATTTCGTTGCGGGTGCCCGACTTGGCTACGCTGCGCGAAGTGCGTAACCGCGTGACGGCCGACCCCGACGTCACGGATCTGGTGTGCGCCACCCATGGCAATGCAATTTCCATCTATTTCCGCGACCCAGAAGGCAACCGTCTTGAAGTTTTCATGGACATGCCTTGGTATTGCGAACAACCCCTGCGCGAGCCGATTGACTTGGACCACAGCGACGACATCGTGATGGCTCAAGCCGAAACACTGGCGCGTAGCCGTCCCAGATTCCAGAGCCGAGCTGAATGGCAAGCCAGCATGGAACGTCTGATGGGTTATTCGGCATGAGCGAAACTGTGTTCGATGTCGCCATCATCGGCTACGGCCCAGCCGGCGCTACCCTGGCAAATTTGTTGGGGCAATACGGTCTTTCTACCGTCGTCATCGAAAAAGATGCCGAGATCTATGCCTTGCCGCGCGCTATTCACTTTGACGGCGAAGTCATGCGGGTGTTTGAAACCGCGGGCCTGCGTGCAGCAGTTGAGACCATCTCTCGGCCTGGCCTGACGGGCATGCATTTCAATAATGCACAGGGCGAAACCTTGCTGATTCGGGGCGGCACAAATGCGCGCGGCCCGCACGGCTGCGCCACCAACCATTATTTTCATCAGCCGGAACTCGAAGGCGTGCTGCGCCAAGGCGTGAAGCGCTTTGCCTGTGTGCAAGTGCGCAAACAGAACGAAGTTGAATCGATCGCAGAAGACGAACAAGGCGCAACCCTGCAGGTGAAAGACTTGCAAAACGGCGCACGCATGAATGTGCGAGCCCGTTACGTGATCGGTTGTGATGGTGCCCGCTCTCTGGTGCGCAAGGTGATGGACGCCCCCATGACCGATTTGGGGCTGCATCAGCCTTGGCTGGTATTCGACGTGCGACTCAAAGCCGATGTGCCGTCCCTGCCCGATCACACGGTACAGCACTGCGATCCTGTCAGACCTATGACCTATTGCAACGTGACGGGCAACCGGCGTCGCTGGGAAATCATGCTGATGCCGGGCGATGACCCGGTCGAGATGGTCAAACCCGAAATGCTGTGGAAGTTGGTCGGCCCTTGGGTGACACCCGCGCAGGCCGACATCGAGCGAGCGGTCATCTATACCTTCCATTCCATCATCGCTCAGGGCTGGCGACGCGGCAGGTTACTGCTTGCCGGCGATGCCGCGCACCAGACGCCACCATTTTTGGGTCAAGGCATGTGCGCCGCTGTGCGCGATGTGGCTAACCTCGCCTGGAAATTAGAGGCTGTTTTGCGCGGCCGAGCCAGCGACGACTTACTCGATACGTATGAAAGCGAACGCTCGCCTCATGTGCATGCATTTATTGAACTGGCGGTGAAGTTAGGCGACATCATTCAGACCACCGACCCGCAGGCTGCGCGCGAGCGCGATGCAAAATTCAAGGCCGGGCAACCCACGATTTTTGAATTTCCTTCACCCCGCTTAGGTGCTGGCGTGTGGTTGGGTGATGCTGCGCCTGTCGCGCAAATATTTCCCCAGCCGCAATTGGAAGATGGACGATTGCTTGATCAGGCCATTGGACTCAATTTTGCGGTGCTGGGCGAGCCTGACTTGCTCTCCCAAGTGAGCCCTGAGACGCGCCAACTTTGGCACACGCATGGCGTGGTTGTCATCACGGCCACCGATCCGAACATCGTTGCTTGGTTAAAAACTCAGGAGATGTCGGCCGTCATGCTGCGACCTGATCGCTATATCGCCGGTGTGGCCCGCAGCGCGGCAGAACTCGACGAGATCAGCCAGTGCCTGCCCCATGTAGCCGAGCCAGTACATTGAGCACATGAACGACAAAGCCGACTCCAGCCTGTCCCGCATGCTCAGCGTGCTGGATTTGTTTTCTGACCAACGCCTGCAATGGAGTGCTGAGGACATCAGCGAAGCCCTGCAAGTGTCACTGCCGACGGGCTATCGCTATGTCAGGATGCTGACCGAGTCCGGCCTGCTCCAGCACAGCGCCGATTCTCAATACACCTTGGGGCCCCGCATCATCGTGCTGGACCATTACATCCGTCAGGCCGATCCCGTTCTGCAACATGGAATCCCGTTCATGAAAGAATTGGTTGCGCAGACGGGCCTGGATTGTGTCGTCTCCGCACTGCACGGCCAGCAGTTGTTAGACACGCACCGTGAGCTGGGCCAGGCACCCGCAAACCTAAGCTATGGCCGCGGACGTCCACGACCGCTGTTCAAAGGCGGAGCGCCCAAAGTGATTCTGGCGGGATGGACGCCCACTGCTTTGCATAAGTTGTTGGATGCACGTATGAACGAAGTGGCTGATGCGGGTTTGCCCACGGAGTGGCCAGACTTTCGTCGCTACTACAGCCAGATTCGCAAGGCCGGTTATTACTTGTCTAACGGCGAGCTTGAAACCAATCTGGCCGCGTTGGCAGCGCCTTTGCACCATGCCGACGGCACCATCGCCGGCGCCCTTTCGCTGGTCACATCGGTTCAGCGCATGGGGGTTATCGACGTGGACAAGTTGGCTCAACTCGTCATGCGCGCAGCCAAAGACATCAGCGCCCGCATGCCCTGAATTTCCCACCATCATTTGAAAGAAAGACTCCCATGAAACTCATTAGCTTCCTGAACGAAGGTGCGCCCTCCTATGGCATTGTCAATGGCGACGATGTGCTGGACCTCACCCCACTGCTGGGCGCGCAAGCCCCAGACCTGAAATCTTTGATTGCTCAAAACCTGTTTGCAGCAGCGGCCGACATGGCCAAGACGCACAAGCCGACGCTGAAGTTTTCGCAGTTGCAATTGTTGCCCGTCATACCCAACCCCGGTCAGATCTTTTGCATCGGTTTGAACTACGGCGAGCATGTGCTCGAAACAGGTCGGGAAGTGACAGAAACCCCGGTGATTTTCTTGCGCCTGGCCGACTCCCAAGTCGCGCACGGTCAAGACATCGTGCGTCCACCCGAATCGCATCGACTGGACTACGAGGCAGAAATTGCCGTGATCATTGGCAAGGGCGGGCGCCGTATCAAAGAAGAAGACGCCTGGAACCACATTGCGGGCTACAGCTGCTACAACGACGGCTCGGTGCGGGACTGGCAAGTTGCTACGTCGCAGTGGACACCGGGTAAAAACTTCTACAAAACAGGTGGCTTCGGTCCCTGGATGGTGACCAGCGATGAGATCGCTCCAGCCCAAGTGATGCGTGTGCAAACAGTGCTCAACGGTCAGATTTTGCAAGACACCACCACCGACAAAATGATCCACAGCATCCCGCGCCAGATCGCCTACATTTCCACCTTCATTCCGCTTTCGCCCGGTGACGTGATCGTGACCGGTACCCCTGGCGGTGTGGGCAACAAACGCACGCCTCAGGTTTTCATGAAGCCCGGCGACGTGTGCGAGATCGTGGTGGATGCTATTGGCACGCTGCGCAACGGCATCCGCGACGACGCTTGAACTCGGCAATCCAACTTCTCGCTGCACTACAGGAAACAATGTGAAAAAGTACCTCCAATGGCTATTGCGACACTTGGCCTGTGGCGTGGCCGCAGGGGGGCTGGCGGCCAGCGCCCTCACATGGGCGGCTGAACCTTTTCCGGTTCGGCCCCTTCAATTCGTGGTTCCATTCGCAGCTGGCGGGGGACTGGACGCCAATGCCCGCCAGTTTGCGCAAGCGTTATCCGAAGTGCTGCGTCAGCCCGTGAGCGTGATCAACCGCGATGGCGCGGCCGGAACCATCGGTTTGCAAACGGTGGCGAGCGCAAAGGCTGACGGATACACATTGGCGTTCACGCCAGCCGTTTCCCTGACCAGTGAACCTCACCGAATCAAGACAATCAATTACCAGCTCGGTTCGTTCAAACCGGTTTGCCAAGTCTTCGACAACATTTTTGCCATTGCTGTCACTGCCAGTTCACCTTACAAGTCGCTGAGCGACTTGCTGCTAGACGCAGCCCGCCAACCTGGGCAGGTCAGTTATGGCACATCGGGAACAGGCTCGATTCCTCATCTCGGGACCTCGGACATTGAGGCCTCGGCCAAAATCGATCTCACCCATGTGCCCTACAAAGGCGATGCGCCCATGCTGCAGGACCTGCTGGCGGGACGCCTGAGTTTCGGAGCCTTGCTGGCCAGCTCCATCAACCCGCAGTTGCAGGCAGGAAGCCTGCGATTGTTGGCTGTTTATGCCGACAAGCGTCACCCCGCATTCCCGCAAGTGCCCACGTTGACTGAAGTGGGTGTGCCTGTGGTGCAGCTGAGCTTTGGAGGACTTCTCGTGCCTGCCTCCACGCCCATCGATGTGGTCAATGTGCTTGAGTCAGGCTGCGAAAAAGCAATTCAGTCGAGCAGTTACAGGGACTGGGCTCAGCGCGCCAATCAGGTCATTGATTTCAAGCCCGCCAGTGGATTTGAGGCTCGGCTACGCCAAGACAGTCAATCCAAAGCTGCAACCCTGAAGCGGCTCGGCTTATAACAATCCCTGCATAAATGAACGCCATGTCCGGCATAACCGCTCTCCTTGTCCAAAGAGTTGAGGATGACCAGCACTTGAACCATAAATTAGTTTTAAAAGTCCCGAAAGCGTCTTTGAATAGATGCCAAGAGCTGTGCAGAAATGGACATGCTCGCTAAGCTTAATTGGGGCGCATAAGTCATGATCAACAAATTCGTTTCTTCAGTTAGTGAAGCGCTGTCAGGCACCGCCGACGGTGCAACCGTCATGATTGGCGGTTTCGGCACGGCCGGCATTCCGGATGAACTCATCGACGGCCTGATTGCTCAGGGCGCCCGAGATCTTATTGTGGTGAATAACAACGCGGGCAATGCAGAACAGGGCCTAGCAGCGTTGCTCAAGGCGGGGCGGGTACGTAAGATCATTTGCAGCTTTCCCAGACAAACCGACTCGTATGTGTTTGATGGCCTGTACCGCTCTGGTCAGGTCGAATTGGAGTTGGTGCCGCAAGGCAATCTGGCCGAGCGCATCCGGGCCGCAGGCGCGGGCATTGGCGGCTTTTTCACGCCCACGGGTTACGGCACCGAGCTGGCCAAACACGCCGATGGTTCGCCCAAGGAAACCCGCGAAATAGATGGCCGTATGTACGTTTACGAAACGCCCATTCATGCAGACCTGGCCTTGATCAAGGCCGAGCGCGGTGACCGCTGGGGCAACCTCACCTACCGAAAGGCAGCGCGCAACTTCGGACCCATCATGGCCATGGCGGCACGCAAAACCGTGGCCACCGTGCACGAGCAAGTCGCGCTGGGCGAGTTGGATCCCGAGTCGGTGGTGACGCCGGGTATTTTTGTACAGGCGGTGGTCCGGATCGACCGTGTGGCCACACAGGCCGGAGGCATCAAGGCATGAGCTACACCCGACGCAGCAAAGACGAATTGGCCGCCCGCGTGGCGCAAGACATTCCTGAAGGCGCCACCGTCAACCTGGGCATTGGCCAGCCCACGCTGGTAGCCAACCACATTCCTGCAAGCCGCGAAGTACTGCTGCACAGCGAAAATGGCATCCTGGGCATGGGCCCGGCACCAGTCAAGGGGCAAGAAGACTACGACCTGATCAACGCAGGCAAACAACCCGTCACCTTGTTGCCAGGCGGTGCATTTTTTCACCACGCCGACAGCTTTGCCATGATGCGTGGCGGGCACCTGGACATTTGCGTGTTGGGCGCTTTCCAGGTCAGTGCTACGGGTGATCTGGCCAATTGGCACACCGGTGAGCCCGACGCCATTCCGGCCGTGGGCGGAGCTATGGACCTGGCAATTGGTGCTAAGCAGACCTGGGTGATGATGGATTTGCTGACTAAGCAAGGACAAAGCAAACTGGTACAGGCCTGCACCTACCCGCTGACTGGCATAGCCTGTGTGAAACGGGTTTACACCGACTTGGCCACGCTAGCATGCACACCGCAAGGGCTGGTGTTGATCGATACGGTGCCTGGTTTGGCGCTAGAAGAACTCTCGCATTTAATCGGACTACCGCTTAAAGCGAACTAAAAAGAGCATATCCGGACGCCCATGTCTGACCTGAATTGCCGTTTTGATTTCACTGATTATTAGGCAGTGGGTGCTCTCTTGCACATGGCAATTCTGGCGACACTTTCGACTCAATGTCTGCAGATCAGAACGTCGTTGTTGCCAATTCAAAAAAATTAACAGCGACTGGCGAGTGAGCGATTTCTAGAAAATGATCGTTGCCGTGACTGCTTTGGAGAAGAAAAATTATCGAGCAATTTTCTATTTCGGACCTGAAAATAAAAATCAGTGAACGACTGCTTTCGTGACAAACCGTTCAGTCAACCAATAGGTCCAACGGCCGCTATGGGTCGATTTGAGTCTTTCGCGACAGACTACCTTGATAGAGGATTACGCGATAACTGCTCATGCCACAGATTGGGGAGCGCATTGCGTGTGAACCACATCATGCTGATCTGCTGTGTCTGTTTCCCTTCAAGGATGTCCATCACCAACGATGGATCCAGTAGCGTCAGCCGTAGCAGTTCATTGACTGTGCTCGGGTCAAGCCCTTCCAGTTTGGCAATTTCTGAGCCGCTGCGGACTTCGCCAGTATCTAAAAGCCGTTGCCAGTAGTGGGCCCGAGCGAGTCCCTGGAACAAGGCAATTTGGCTGCTCTTGTCCATGCACTCGCCATTCAATTTACCCTCAGCCGTTTCGGATGCCATCACAACTGATTTGATGCCTGGACGGCGCTTGAGCTTGAAGGGGGTGCGCGTGGTGATCCGAAATGTGTTACCGCTCATGTCGTCGCTGGTGGTCGTCTCGCTCATGCGGGCATCTCCACTTCCAGTAACTCTGCGCCGACTGTTTTGGGCTTCATGGTCTCCAGCAGAGATATCCAGTTATCTGTGCGCCAGCTGACTTCAACCGTATCGTCCTCATGCAGCGTGATCCGTTCCACCAGGCTTCGGATGATGTGACTTTTCACCTGATCAAAGTAGTTGTCCCAGATCTTTGCGGTGCGCTGCAAGACGAGCACGACCGCCTGCGGTTCTGCAATGCCGGGGTTGATGGACTGAATGCGATGCCAGTATTGGGTGAGCATCGTGCCCGAGCGCAGGAAATCCAGCACCTGCTTGGTCACCTCTTGTTCGAGGGGTTCTGCCGGTTGGTTCGGAATGCTGCTCTGGCTTGCACCTTCGTGCATCTTTTTGTTGTGCACGTAGTACCGATAGACCTTCCCAGATTTCTTTTGTGTGGCCATTGGCAGATACAGGTCACCGCCAGGACTGTAGATCAGACCACGCAACAGAAACTCGGTGCGCGCCTTCATGGCCCAGGTGGCCTGGTTCTTGGCCTCGCTAGTACGCGCCATAAGTTGTTGCACGCAGTCCCATTTGGCCTGGTCAACCAATGGCTGATGGGCCCCAGCGTAAAACTGTCCCTTGTGAGAAATCATGCCGAGATACACCCGGTTTTTCAGGACTTTGTGAAGTGATTGCTTGCAAAAGTGTCGTCCCGATTTCGTCAAGCGGTTCTGCTCTTTCATTTGCTGGACCATGAGCGTGGTGGAGCCTGTGCTGACATATGTGTCAAAGATCCAGTTCACGGTTTCAGACTCCTGCGGGTCAATCAGAAGCTGGCGGTCTTCCACCCTGTAACCTAGCGGCACCACACCACCCATCCAGAGGCCCTTACGCTTGGAGGCTGCAATCTTGTCGCGGATGCGCTCGCCGGTCACTTCGCGCTCGAACTGAGCAAATGACAGCAGCATGTTGAGCATCAGGCGCCCGGTTGATGTGGCTGAGTTGATCTGCTGGGTCACCGAGCTGAAGCTGACCTGGTGCTTGTCAAAGACCTCCACCATCTTGGCGAAGTCAGCCAGAGAGCGGGAGAGACGGTCGATCTTGTAGACCACCACCATGTCCACCTTGCCTGCCTTGATGTCAGCCATTAAGCGCTTGAGACCCGGGCGCTCCATATTCCCGCCTGAGTAGCCTGGATCCTCGTAGGTGTCCTGTACTGGGACCCAGCCCTCATTGCGTTGGCTGATGACGTGGGACAAGCCAGATTCGCGTTGTGCATCGATGGAGTTAAACGATTGGTCCAGTCGTTCGTCAGAGGACACGCGGCAGTAAACCGCACATCGTTTTGGTGTCGACATGCTCATGCTCCCTCCTTGGCTTTGAGGCCGAAGAAAGCAGGTCCAGACCAATGTGTTCCAGTGATGGTCTTGGCGATGGCGGACAAGCTTCCATAAATTTGCCGGTTGTATTCGTAGCGGCCGTCTGCCAACACCTCAACCCGGTATTGCTTGCCATCGAATTCCCGCACCAGTGTTGCGCCGGGCATGGCCACCGCTTTGAGTGGGGTTTTGCTTTTGATCTTGGAGAGCTGCTTGCCGTAGTCGGCCAACCTTTCTCGGGTCGACTGGGGCAATGTGCCAAAGGCTAACTCTTGAAATCGGTGTGACAGACGAGCGGTCATGAATTTGCGGTTGGGATGAATTGGACGGCGCGGAAAGTGCACATCCCAGACCTTCCAGAGATCAGGCATCTTTAAGGCATCGAGGGCTAAAACCTTGTTCTGGATGGCATTAAGTTGATCGAGGCTGCGCTGCTCGCGCGGGGTGATGGATCGTGTTTTCATGGGTGAACTCCTTGTTCTTTAGACGGGTTCACATTCACGCTCTGCCAGGCATGGAAGTCCACGAACTCGTCCAGCTCAGTGGCGTAAACCTGACTGCTGTGGGCTTCACTCAGGATTTGGTGTTGACTGACAGCACCTTGAGCCATCAGTTCGCTGATCTGCGACAGGGACAGAAATCCGCTCTTTTCGGAGCGCTTGCCGAGGTGGTTTGTGGAGGGGTTCAGGTGATCTGTCATGGGTAGGGGATTTGGTGAAAAAACCGTCCACAAATCGTATGAGTGAGCCCCTCCAGAGGTAACGTGTTTTGGCGGGCCAATGGGGGTCACGAGCTGGAATCCCGCATAAATCCTGGACTTTTAGAGCCGGTATCAGCAGCCAAGCGGCTTGCATGAGTGCTTTTGACAAACCTGTAAAAAGCTGTATATTTATCCAGCAATCCGGCAAAACTCATCCCAAGTCCCAGGTCTTCAGATCAGGGGCTGAGACGCCTCATTGCCGAGACAAACAACAACAAAGGAGACAACGAATGAGCCGCCCTCAGACCTACGCCGACATACTGCTGAACCTGCCTGTCGACGACACCCTCAAAACCTTCATCGAGCGGCACACTATGCCTTTGCCCGAGGGGTGGATCTGGCATGACTCGGTCCAAGCCTCCAAGAGCTTGGTTGGGTTGATTCAGATGCATCCGAATGCCGCCATGCGTGACCGCATCGTGGCCGGTTTGCACGCCAGCACGCTGCTGGCCCACCCCTTGGGTAAGCAGGCCATGTTTCAGGCCGCGCATGACCGACCGACGGAATTGATGGGGCTGATCGCTTGCAAGAGCGACTTGCACCGGGCGTTCTGGCTATATGTCAATCACCCTGCGCTGTATGAAGCGGCTGCCGAGATCGAATACCTGGATCATCACGGTCAGCAAGCCCAACAGCACGATCTGGGAATCAAGCATCCCATCAAACGCGACGAGGCGTCGATTGCCGCGTTTAGCGATTCCATCAAAGGGTTCTACCAGCGGGAGTTGGGGTGCGGTGAGGTTTGCGTGGTCAATGTGCTGGATCGGGTACGCGGCACGCAATTGATCTCGATCCACGCCAAGGACCTGGCCACGGCCAAGTTGGAGTTCGAGGGCAGTCAACTGCAACGTAGGGTAGGCAGTCCGAATATTCACATGGTTCTCGAGTACGCCCAGGCCACCGGTGTGGCCCGCACCATCATCCGGGGTGGAGCTAAGTACCACGCCATGCTGTGCGAGGCATTTGCTCGGCACTTATTGGGCGTGGATGCCGATGCGCAGCGAATCCAAACACCTCGGCTTAATTTGTCCAACTTGCGCTTGGGTATGAATATTCCGCAGGCGATAGATGACGGTTTCGTCGGCCTGCAGGTCAAGAGTGTGACCGTTGTTAGTGGCTGTGGTCAGCTCAAGATGGAATGCACCGCCAGTGCAGCCAGCGATCAGCGCTGCGTGACTGATCTGCTTGCCGACTACTTTGGCTCAGAAAACCCGCTCACTCGGGGTTGGTTGATCCAGGCGGCGGTGCTCAATTTTTACCTCGCACCCTTGCAGGGCAAGAGCCGCCGTCCGGTGGTCAGTGTTGAGATCACAAGCAAGGGACGCCTGAACCTGCACAAGTTCGATGAAAAGCTCCGATCTCAACTCGAGGGTTATCTGGTGCAGTTGGGCATCCTCAAAGGGCAGCAGGTGCTCCAACCTGATCCAGAGGCTGCGAAGCAAAAGGTTCTGGTTGGTGGCTTGTTTGAGTGAGGAGCTTGAATGGAGATCACGTTGAACCAGCAAGCCATCAATCTAGCGGCTCTATTTTTCGTGCGAGGCGGTGTCTCTATGGAGAGCGGTCTTCATGATGGAGAAATCCAGGCACTGCATGTCCTCAAGCAGGCCAAAGCGGTTGTTCCAGTCCAGATCAACGCCAGTGATGCCATGTGCGCCTTTTGCGGTCTGTACCGAGGTCCAATCTTCCGAAATGACGATTGCCTCATGGTGCAGTGCCCGGACTGTGGTCCGTTTCGGCTGGACCCGGCCAGTCAGCGCAGTTGGCAGTTGGATGATGAATGGTTGATTCGCCGGTTGCGCGGCGCGCTGGACATTGCGCCGCATTCGGCTGTATCGCCGATCGTCGACGGCGTATGGGACATTGGCCGATACAAGAAGCGGCCGGTGGTTCTGGCTCGCCGGATTGATCTGGTCGAGCGCCACGGGCTACGGATTTTTCATGGCCCCGAGCCACGCAACCAAAGCTGGGTGATTACACCCAGACCGCTGGGACACATGACCCAGGATCCGCTGGAGGGAACTGCAACCTGGTGGCAGCTGGAGGATCGTTTCGCACTGCACGGCATGGCGCTACGGTTGCTGGGAGACGATCCGGACGCCCTTGTCGATTCCAACGGGAAGGTCATTCCGGCAGCTGTCCATGGGCCGTTCAGTGATGACTTCGCTTGGGTACATTTGGATGGCTGGCCACATGGGCCCATTCGCTTGACCGACGCTCAGGCCAGATTGTTTGCCTCGCTTTGGGCGTACCGACACCAGTTACAGTCGGCGGAATTTCTCATGCGGCAAGCCGGTCTAGCCAGCGAAAAGCCAATGGATGTTTTCAAGTTAAAAACATCCAATCGTGGTGACCCTAAATATGAAGGCCCGCTTCATGCATACGAGAAGCTGGTCATCCGACAGCGGCGACATGGACTTTATCGCTTGAAACTATGAGCAAATGTGCATTCGGGCGCTGCTGGACACTCAGTCAGGCAACGTGATCAGATAAGCATCTGTCGGCCTGGAGAGGTCTTTCTGAATCATGCTCGCAAAGCAGACAATTCATGTCGAGCGAAAACCGCACTCAATAGAGGTAGGACTTTTCAGTGCTGAGGCTATAGTGCAGGTGAGAAACTTACAAGGCTAGTATGACAATTTGTACCGCTTGGATCCGACGCGTTGGCCAAGCCGAGGAACTCATCTTCTGCACTGATAGTCGTCTGCGCAGTTTCGGCTCATGGGATGCAAATCCGAAGATCTTCACTTTCAACCGAACAGACTGTGCCATATGCTTTTCCGGAGACACGGTGTTCTCCTATCCGTTGATGATTCAGTTGAAAAACGCGATAGATGCAAATCCTAAGATGGAGGGTCGTTTTCAACGACTGGACGTCTTTAAGAGCATCCTGGTAAAGACCATGAACGGCTTGCTTGCATACAAATCGGATTACGAAATCCCATCAGTTGATTTTCTCTTCGGAGGCTACTGCTGGTTTCGGAAGACCTTCAAGATATGGAGATTCCAGTACGAAGGCGCAAAGAAGGCATTCGTAGCAAGGCAGTTGACTGATGGCGCGTGGCGGAAGGGTGATCTTCCCGTTTTCTTCGCAGGCGACTACGTTGATCACGCGAAAGAAAAACTTCTTAAGCTCCTAGTAAATAACGAGGACTTTAAGTCGGGTAATCGAATTAATATGGAGCCCTTTCAAGTTTTGTGCGACATGTTGGAAGCTCCTGATCGAGAGCAAGTGCATCACCTTATTGGAGGGCCACCGCAGATGCTGAAGGTCTACAAGAGCCTCAATCGTGTGCCGTTCGCAGTCAAATGGAAAATGAAAAATGTCGATGAGACAACACTTTTCGGCATGCCAGTTCGCATGCAAAAAGGCTTTCCGTACCCAGTCATTGATCCGACTACTTTGCGCGTCTCCAACTCAAATTCATATGCAATCTAGCCTGCAATCCAGCAGACGCCTAATTGCGACACTGAATGTAGACGTCACCTATCTACTTCTATCGACGTGCATGCAGAAGAAACTTGACGCGTATCGTGGAAAATACTTGGCTAGCTAAACTAGCTAAGCTAGCTTAGCGGGCGTTGCGCATCTAAAGAGCGTTCCCCATGTCGGCCTACTGCATTCGCTCAGCCTCTACTAGGCCGTATTCCTTCATCTGACTGCGCACCTCTTGAATCTCACGATTCAGTTGAGTGAGGTACTCATTGGCGACCATAGAGAACAGTTCATCACCATCTTTGTCCAGTTTTATGACGAAATCACCGATCCTGATCCGCTGAATGAGTTTGTTGAAAGCGCTCTTGACCGCGTTCGGATTGTCATCAGACAGCGGGATCGTAACAGGGCCTTCCTCTACGCTAATCTTGAGGAAGTACTTTTCCTCAACGCAGTCAACTGTTGCATCAAGCGTGACCATAGATTCTCCCTCTCTCTCCAAATGCGTCCTTGCCGCCTTCGAGTGTGCGCATGCTGACAATCTTCCAGTCACGCAACTCCTCAGGCTTTGTCACGTTCACCAAGTTGTTAGTGAAGGGGTTCCCTACGAATGTGCTGTACCCCTCCGGTCCATGAGTTCGGTAAATCGAGCAGTATGGCAACGTCCGCACGGCAATATTGGCATCGTGCGTTGAGATGAACACTCGCCGGCCCGATTTCGCCCGCTCCTTGATGAGTGGAACTATCACGTCGTTGATGTACTCGTTCCCGAGGCTCTTCTCGGGCTCATCGAGAATGTAGACGTCTCTATCGGTCCCAAGCTCTTTTTGCAGCATCACCATCGACGCCTCGCCACTTGAGGGCGTATATGGCAGGTCGTCGAGTGTGAAATATCTCTTGAACAGCAGCAACTCATGGATCGTTTTAACATCATCGATCCCCTCGATGGCGTTGAACTCGGCGACATAGTGAAATAGGTCGTCCTGGTACACGTGCTTGCCAACCTCGCGGAGAGCGTTGGCAAAACTTTTCTGAACACCCTTCTTCACGCCCGAAAGGCTGAGCATCTCTCCGTCCGTAACGTTGCCGTTCTGAAAGAGGAAGTGAGTCACAAACTTCAATTCACCCTTTCCTGAGCCGAGGTCGCCAACGATTTCCTTTTCATCCGGAATCTCGGACTTGATGCTCTTAGCAATCGCGCGAATACTGGCAGCGATTTTGATGCGGTTAATCGCGTAGTCGCGAAAGCCCGTCGTGGTCGGCTTCTGGGGCGACCCCGTCTTACGTTCTACTTCCTTCCGAAAGGTCTTTATCGCCGAATTGAGAAACGAGAGTTCTTTCCAATCTACAAACCCGGACCATTCCTTCGCATTGAGTCGGTTGAGAAGAAGTCCGAGGATTCGTTGCAGCTCGGTGAACTCGTCGTCCTTGAGCTCATTCTTTACTAGCGGATCCTCCTCCACTATCGCAGTAAGGGCCGCGATCTTTGAGGCAGAGTCGTGGTACTTGGAGAAGTTTCGCTCTGCGTCCCCTTCCTCTTGAGTATCGATATCCTTGAGAAGGATCAGCTTTGCATTCTTGTTCGATACAGTGGTCTCGAAGAACGCTTTGAATTTGGTCACGCTCGTGACGTCCACTTCGACAGCGGCACGCACCGCCTGAATTTCATCCTGGCAGTAGTTGATGCTGTAGTTGTTGAGATTGATGCTCAAGCCCTTTCCTTTGACGTCAAAGATGTCGTTGAGGCGTCCACTGGCGGACTCATAGACCTTGGCATCTATCCCAATCTTCGTGTAGTGCTTCGCGATGGCCTGGAGGATGCAAGATTTACCGGTCCCCTTCGGTCCAAAGATGATGTTGATGTCGTTGAACACCCTGATGGTGAGCTTTTTCCCGTCTTCGAAGGGAGCCAACGTTAGCTCCTCAGAGGTTTTGCGATCCATTACCGTGTTGATGGTCGTGGGATCCTTCTTCAAGAGCAGGCAAAAATGCTCGAAGCTATCGATGGGAAGTCGTAGTTCAGGCAACTCAAGGGCTCCCTCGACATATTTCCCCCAATCATGGACATCGGAGCCGTAGATCGAAGACCGGCCATGCGAAATGTGAATGCCTGCTGAAATCGCATTGCTTACCTCTTTAAGAATGCTCCACTTGTTACGTGCCCCCACTTCAAGCACTGCAAGCATGTCATCCGATACGCTCGGCCGCTTTTGCTTGTAATGTGCGACATAGAGCGGTTCCATGGCATCAAACGTTGCGAGAACATCCGGAATTGTCACCTTGAACGAGTCCGGCGTGTGGCCCTTTGTCAGGTTGGTTACTGCCTCGAAGAACTGCGTCGCGCGCTTGGGCGAGGTAATAACCAGCAAATGCCCTTTGCCGTGATCGTCGTAAACGTCAAGCTCAACGCCTGGCCATACCTGTGCGCGCGTCTTGATGAGTTCCTGAATAGCCTGGAACTGATATAGGTCGAACACGTTGTGATTCGTGATCGCCACGACCCCGACTTCTGTCGAAAGGAGCGCGTCGCAGAAGTCCTCCGGCGAAATCTCTCTCGTCTGTGCGTCACCAGATTTGCATTTTCTAGTATGCGTGTGGATGTCGATTTTCACAACCCGCGTCTCCCCTAAGTGTCCCAAACGGTGTACTGAAAGGTTGCGGAGATCATACTCCGGGCTTTTCAGTACGAACCCCTAGTGCTATCCGCACATCCTCATTGCCCACTGCGCGACCTGGAATGGTCTCGAAGCTATTGTTGTTTAAATCGCTGCTCAAGCTCTTCGTGTTGCAATCGGAATTTTGTCGGGTTCTTTGACTTCAGATTGTTCAGATTCTGTAACTTCCATTTGATGGCGGGCATATTTTGCAAATGGGTGAACGGCAGAAGTGACCAGTCTGGTTTGGCTTCTACCAGCGACAACAGGAAATTTTTGTGGTTTGGAGTCAACGCCTGTGGAAGTTCGGTCATCAATCGTTTCTGGGTATTGAGCAGATCATCCAGGTTGATGGGCTCTGATGTCATGCCTACAAACTCGTTTTTGAAAGTCTCTTCCATTGGTTGAGAAGTAGAAAACAAGACTTCATGCACGGGTCTGTTGTGACCAGCCAGATAGACCACAAAGCAGTCCAGAATTTCTTGAGTCAACCCATAGCTTTCGTACATTTTTAGAACGTCGAAAAGATCGCGTGGATGCTGTCTGTCCATCGCAGCAACCAGTTTGCTGCCATAAAGTTCAGATGGCGAGAGCACTGGGATCTGGATATTTTTGGAAAACAGTGCTTGTGTTTTTTCTGACAGTGAGCGTGTTTGTACCGGCAGGACTGTTCCCCGAAAAACGAAATTCACTTCGACCTTGACTTCTGCTTCTGCACTGAAGATGTCAAGCTTCACTTCATCGCCACCATGCACTTTCCTGGTTCGAGTTTCATAGCCCATTTCGGCGGTCGCTCCCTCAATGCGCTGAATCTCTTGGGCGATTTCTTCCAGTGCTGTATCTCTGTCAGCCAGGTGATTAATGAAGACGACGTCAATGTCCACTGACAGCCGTGGCAGGTCCTGAACGAACAGGTTCAGTGCTGTTCCTCCCTTCATTGCAAATCGAGGGGTTTGAAACACTGTGGGGGCGATGTCCAACAGCAGGTTGACCGTTTGTACGTAGGTGGGATTCATTTTTTGAGATGAAGAATTTTCTTGTCCCTGGTCACAGCAATCCAACGACTTGAACTTCCGAGTCGCTCGTTGTGTTTCTTTGCAATCTCAAGCCAGGGTAGCTCAAGGCTCTCGGCTAACGATTTGGCCAGCCGCACTACCTTTACACGTGTCGTGTGGGCCAACAATGTTTCAAGAACATTAGGGCGTAGGTGCCGAACGCTTTCAGCGACGTTCAAAGTCTCTTCCAGTGATTGAAGCTTGCCCGTGTCGCTGAAGAGTTCGAGTAACGCTCTCTCCGGCACGGAAACCATCACTTTCGGGTTGCCTGCCGGGAGTGGTGCAAGACCGAACCCTGGGGGCAGGGTGTTGTCAAAAATCCTGGTTGACTGGTAGGTGACATTGAACAGATCGGTAAACCATGCAGGGAGTCGTCCCGCCTTGAGGCCCCACAAGTTCAACCGTTCTTGATGTGCAAGGTTGTGGCGTGTGCCTCGCCAAGCTAGGGCGGTTTTCCCTCCAACGTGCAACTCCGGAACTTCGAGCGACAGGTACGCCAATGCCTTGTTCATGTCCAGTTTTGCGTTTGGCACTTGGTAGACGCCACGTCCCAATCTCTTGAGCCAGCCTGACTGGGCCAACCGGGCTGCAGCAGTCGAAGGTAAGCCCAGAGCCTGCAGGTCGCGGGAACCGTATGGCGTGTCCCACTCCAGCTTGCTCAGCAGCTCTTTGATTGAAATATTTTCAGAAACTCGCATTTGAGATGAACTATCGCAAATATTTCAAACAATGGCAAGAGGTCCTGAGCGTAGATGTTTGAAATATTTTGCGAAAAAAACATTCCGGAGTGAATTTCTAGAAATATTTCAAACAACTGGAGATCCAGGCATGAGGTCTAGGGAATAAGGAACTGGAGATATCGCCAAAGTTCCTTGATCAGTTCCTTATCAGTTCCCTATTGATTTTTTGAAATAGCAGCGTTGTCCCTCAACTCTCTGAAAGGAGTGACCCATGCTGCTAGCAACACCAGCACGTTCAATGCTCAACCCTTTGAGCGTCATGGCTCCAGAGCCACCCATGCCCCCACGGCAAATCCTGAGTGAGGCCGATCTGGCCTCGCGTTGGGGCATGAGCCCCAAGACCCTTCAACGCTGGCGAATGGAGGGGCGCGGACCTCACTACTTGAAGCTCGGCAAGCGGGTGAACTACCCCCTCAATGCCGTGATTGCCTTTGAGAACTGCGTCCAGCACGTCTCCACCTCGCAACGTTCCACCACCTGAGGAGTCCTCCATGAACCACCTTCAATTGCAACAGGCGGCGTTGCCTGACCTCTCCGAGAGCCAGATCAGCCGTCTGCCCAAAGACCAGCTGGCCCATTTCAGCAACGCAGTGCAGCAGCTCCATGACTGGACGCTGCAGATGCGTGGCCGGATCAACCGGGCTATGGAAATCCGCTACGCCGATCAGATTCGCCATGCCGAGAGCCTTGGCCAAGAGGAGGCGGCCAGGTTCCGCATCGATGACGGTGACCTGCAGATCGATGTCTCGCAGCCCAAAGAGATCGTTTGGGACCAGCAGCACCTGTCTGAGATCGCTGAACGGATGGTCGTTGCTGGTGACCGCGTACAGGACTTTATGCAAGTCCAGTTCTCGGTGGCCGAGCAGGACTACGCCCGCTGGCACCCGCTGCTGCGCGCGGCCTTCCAGCCCGCCCGTAAAGAGCTGATCACCGAACCCACCTTCCAGATCCGCTGGGTGGGCGAGGTGCAGCTCTGAGCCATGCCCACCCGATTCCCAAGCAAACCAAACCTAACTCTCAATACAAAGGAAATTTCACAATGAACCACGATAACTACAGCCAGGCACAGTCGCATGGCCAATCCTCGAACTATGGCGCACCGGGCGCTTGGTGTGACTTCAATGACGCCGATGCCCAGCAAGGCGAGTTCAACCTGATCCCCAAAGGCACCCAGGCCCTGGTGCGCATGGCCATAAAACCCGGCGGCTATGACGACGCCAGCAAGGGCTGGACAGGCGGCTATGCCACTGCGTCGGATGAAACCGGCGCAGTGTTTCTGTCTTGCGAGTTCGTGTTGCTCACAGGCCCGTTTGCCAAACGCAAGATCTGGAGCAACGTCGGTCTGCATTCCAATAAGGGGCCGACCTGGGCGCAGATGGGGCGCAGTTTCATCAAGGCGGTACTCAACAGCTCGCGCAATATCCACCCTGATGACAACTCACCCGAAGCACAGCGTGCTCGACAGATTCGCAGCTTCGGTGACTTGGATGGGGCCGAGTTCGCAGCCCGGATCGGCATTGAGAAGGATGGCCAGGGCGAGTACCGCAACATCATTCGTCTGGTGATGGAGCCTGACCACAAAGAGTACGCAGAACTGATGCAGGCCAAGTTGCAACGCGATGGTGGCATGGGCGGAGGCTCTGGTGGTGCCCCAGCGACTGCAGTTCCAACCGCAGCGGCGCAAGCCCCCCAGCCGGGGGCCAGCTACACCCCGCGCCCCAGTAATGCGCAGGGTCGACCTGCATGGGCGCAGTGATGGCGAGGTTGCATGAAATGCTGGGTGTGTTTCCGTCAAGCCAAAGGCTTCGGTCATGTGGATCTGCGCTTCAAGGTGGGGCACCTCAAGCGATACCCCATCGACTGGATCTTCTGCTCGCTGCGCTGCCAGGCCTGTTTCCATCGGCTGTACGCGGTCGGTGTTCGCTACCACGAGCGCGAGGGACAGCTGCCAACGGGAGCAGGCGTGATTGATCCATCCGAAGCAGAGCTGGCCGCCATGCAGCAGTGTCTCAAGCCACTGGGTGAGGCGGCCAGCGAGATCGGTATGGACCGAGCGCTGTCGAGTTACACCCAGCAAGAGGCCCTTGCGTTGATCAATGCCGTGGTCACGACTTATGTCGAGGCCATGGTGCAGGAACACGAACGCAGCAAGTATCCGCCCGTTCGCATGCAACTGGATGCGCCGCCAATGAACTGAGTTCGGCGGAGCGTCTCCTCAATTTTCAAAAACCAACCGATGCGGGCGGCGAAAGCCGCCTGCAGGGAAGACTGTTTTCATGAACAACACCAATCCAATGATTTCTTCAACGCCGCAGCCAGTTCATTCGGTCGGCGATTTCACAGATGAGCCATTCGTGACGGCCGAGCAGGCCTCGACAGCACTGAATCTTCCCCTGTACTACTTCATCGATGCTCGTAAACGAGCCGAGATGGGGATTCCGTTCTACCTGATCAGTCGCATGGTGCGCTATCGCATCCGCGAGCTGCACAAGTGGCAAGTTGGTTATGCAGCCCGACAAGCCGGGCATACGAGCACAACCCAGAAAGGAGGTGCACATGCTTGACTTCAATGATGCCCCCGGTGGCTACACCCGCAAGGTGGCAGGGGACGGTGCTGACGCTGCCCGAGAGAAGGATGAAATCCGCGCAGCCTTGAATGACCAGCTGCCCTTGCTGGCTCTGGATATCTGGCCCTCAGGAAAGCGCCGCCAGAACAAATACCTGGTGGGCGATGTGATGGGAGGGCCGGGCGACAGCCTGGAGCTTTTGCTCTCTGGTCCTAAGGTGGGGCTGTGGACCGACCGCGCCACGGGTGAGGGCGGAGACATCCTCGACCTCATCGCCCGCTACTACAACCTCGATGTGCAGGCCCAGTTTCCCCAGGTGCTCGAACGGGCTAAAGGCTGGCTCGGACGCGTCTCGGCTATGCCCGTCAGCGCGGTGGCCGCGAGCAAAGCCAAAGCCCCTGCAGTGGATGAGCTGGGACCTGCAACAGCCAAGTGGGATTACCAGGATGCCAGCGGAAAACTCATCGCCGTGGTGTACCGCTACGACCCAGAGCCGGGCCGCAAGGAGTTCAGGCCATGGGATGTGCGCCGCCGCAAGATGGCTCCACCTGAGCCGCGTCCGCTGTACAACCAGCCGGGCATGCTCAAGGCTGAGCAGGTCGTGATGGTGGAGGGTGAGAAGTGCGCACAAGTATTGATTGATCTGGGTGTGTGTGCCACCACGGCCATGCACGGCGCTAATGCACCGGTTGAGAAAACCGACTGGTCCCCTATGTCTGGCAAGCACGTCCTGATCTGGCCAGATCGCGACAAACCTGGCTGGCAATATGCCGACCATGCTTCGCAGGCCATCATGCAGGCTGGGGCCAAGTCCTGCGTCATCTTGCAGCCCCCGGCAGAAAAGCCCGAGGGCTGGGATGTGGCCGATGCGGTGCAAGACGGCTTTGACATCGCTGGCTTTCTTGCCGTGGGCGAGCGCGTGCCGGTGGTGCATCAGATCGACGCACACACGCCCATGCAGCTGGTCGATGGGATCGACTACACAAACGAGGATGGGCTGGCCATGGCCTTTTCTCACCAGTTCGCCGAGGAATGGCGCTACTGCGCACCATGGAGCAAGTGGCTTGTGTGGAACGGCGTGCGCTGGAACATCGACAAGGCCTTGTATGTCATGCACCTTTGTCGCCTGATTTGCCGGGCAGCCTCAGTGCATGCCGATGGCACCAAGCTCAAAGGTCGCTTGGCCAGCTCTGGAACCATCTCGGCGATCGAGCGCATTGTGCGCTCCGAACCGCGCCACAGCGCCTCGGTCGATGAGTGGGACTCAAGCGTTTGGCTTCTCAACACGCCTGGTGGCATCGTGGATCTTCGCACTGGTGCGCGTGGTCCGCATGACCGCGAGCGCCGCATGACCAAGGTGACCACGGCCACCCCTCAAGGGGATTGCCCGGTCTGGCGCAATTTCCTGGTCAACGTCACAGGGGGTGATGACGAGTTGCAGGACTACCTGCAGCGTGTGGTGGGTTACTGCCTGACGGGCGACATCAGCACCCACGCACTGTTTTTCCTGTACGGCACCGGTGCAAACGGCAAGTCGGTCTTCGTGAACGTGATCTCCACGGTGCTGGGCGACTATGCCGCCAATGCTCCTATGGACACCTTCATGGAGTCGCGCTCGGACCGGCACCCCACCGATCTGGCAGGTCTGCGTGGTGCACGCTTTGTATCGGCAACTGAGACAGAGCAAGGCAGGCGCTGGAACGAATCCAAGATCAAGGCGATCACGGGTGGGGATGACATCACGGCGCGCCTGATGCACCAAGATTTCTTCACCTACAGACCGCAGTTCAAGCTCTTGATTGCCGGTAACCACAAGCCTGCGATCCGCAACATCGATGAGGCCATGCGCCGCCGCATGCACCTGATCCCTTTCACGATCACGGTCCCTCCAGAAAAGCGCGATCCGCTCCTGACCGAAAAGCTGCTGGCTGAGCGCGACGGAATCATGGCCTGGGCCGTCCAGGGTTGCCTGCTCTGGCAAAGCCAAGGCTTGAGCCAGCCCAAGTCTGTTGTGAGCGCGACCGAGGAGTACTTCGAGGCCGAAGACGCCATGGGCAGATGGATGACAGAGCGCTGCAACCTGGGCGTCAATCACAAGGCGCTGACGGCCACGCTCTTTAACGACTGGAAGCAGTGGGCAGAACTCAGTGGTGAGTACATAGGCACGCAGCGCCGGTTTTCAGACGCCTTGTTGGCCAGACGTTTTGACAAGTGGCGCAACTCCATGGGCGTGCGTGGCTATCAGGGGATCGACCTCAAACAGCCCACCTCTTTGCCTGCCCGGTCCTATCCGTACAACGATGATTGAGAGGAAATTTCAATGAAAAAGATTTCAGATATTGGCTCTTTGACACAACTGACGAGTCATTACATTGGTTCTTTACGCGGGCGCGTAGACGCGCACAAAGAGAAGGAGTGTTTTGTACCGTCAAAAGCGTCAGACCCATTGTCAAAACCGGACAAGTCCGTTTTTGACTTCCCAGCGGCGCATCGGAATATTTCGTTTGGAGGGCAGGTATGAAGATCCCTTCAGCACGTTACCCATCGCCCCTTGGGCGCATGCAGGCCACTCCCATGGACGTCGAGGCGGCCAAGCGCCAGGGGTGGCGCGAGCAGCACATCCTGGTCGTCTCGGAAGAAGACGAGCGGCTTGACTTCCTAGAGCGACAGCTCATCCATTCCATTGGCGAGCGACTTTATGGCCAGCGCCCTGTTCAGACCAGAGGAGGTGGCCATGGTTGAAGCCTGGACAGTCGAGACGGTGGCAGACCGATTTGTCGATGCGGCCAGAACGGCCAGACGCCTGCCACGCGTGATGGTGCAGGGCTACGCCAGCACCTGGCCCATCGTGATACTGCCAAGTGATGCCTACCCGGATCCGCACAAGGTGTACCGATTACCGCCCCCGTCTCCTCAGGACGTGGAACGCATGCTCGAAGTCATGCGCTGGGTGCAGATGCTCGAGCTCGATGAGCGGCACCTGGTGTGGATGCGGGCCAAGCGCTTTGACTGGGTGGAGATCAGCAAACGCTTTGCCTGTGACCGTACGACGGCGTGGAGACGCTGGAAGCGGGACATGCAGGTGGTGGCTGATCTGCTCAACAGGCAGTCAGCGCAACCCAAACTGTGAGGATTCGAACCAGAGAGGAAATTAGCGTGTTTTGGCGTGCATGCGCGGCGCAATTCAATCTGAAAAGTGAATGCGCGGTTTTTGGAGCCAAAACACGCTGCAACATTTCGCCGATTTGCAGCTACATTTTCATCTACGGTGGACAAACGAGTACAAAGACAGTGATGACAGTCGCACACAGTCGATGACACCCCGAAACTTCCCCGAAACAGTCGAAAAAAGTTGAGAAAGAGTCAAAGACAGTCGATGACATCGACGTCTACTGACTGTTGTCCGACTCCTATCGATGAACTTCGATTTCTCCAGAGGCCTCGTACTCCGCCAGCTTTTCCAGCGGCAGGTACACAGTCGGTTTTCCCTCGCGGAGAACTTCCAGACGGCTATGAATTTCTGATCCCACTTCGTAGGTCCCAGCAATCAGCGGCGTAAAGCCTGCTCCGGATGCTGTGGCCTCAGTCGGGCTTTTGCGGGCCAGAACCCCGCGAACTACTTTGATTTGCACTGCTGAACATTCTCGTTTTGCGGTCGATTTTACCGGTCACTCCCCATGAATCATCCTGAGATCCGAATGGTCCCAGTGGACGTGCTCGTCCCGTATGCACGCAATGCCCGTACCCACAGCGATGCCCAGGTTGCCCAGATTGCAGCCTCCATCACCGAGTTCGGCTGGACCAACCCGATCCTCACGGACGGTGACAAGGGCGTGATCGCCGGTCACGGTCGCTTGATGGCTGCGCGCAAGCTCGGTCTCAAGGAGGTGCCGGTCATTGAGCTGGGCCACCTGACCCCCGAGCAGAAGAAGGCCTACATCCTGGCCGACAACCGGTTGGCCGAGAACGCAGGCTGGGATGACGAGCTCTTGAAACTCGAGTTGGCTGAGCTCAAGGCGGCCGACTTTGATCTGGACCTGATGGGTTTCACCGACAAGGAGCTCGAAGAGCTGCTCAACGGCGACGAGTCAGGCGGTGGTTTAACTGAGGATGATGCAATCCCAGAAGCACCAGTAGATCCTGTTTCCAGACCTGGGGACTTGTGGATTCTCGGCAACCACCGCCTCCTATGTGGCGACTCAACGGTCCTGTCGGATGTCGAGCGCCTCATGGGCGGACAGCTTGCAGACATGACCTTCACCGATCCACCCTACAACGTGGACTACGGCAACAGCGCTAAGGACAAGATGCGGGGCAAAGACCGGCGCATCATGAACGACGACTTGGGCGATGGCTTTTTCCAGTTCCTTTACGACGCCTGCCTAAACCTGCTCCTGGTCACCAAGGGCGCCTGCTACGTGTGCATGAGCTCGTCCGAGCTGCACACCCTGCAAAAGGCCTGGATCAAGGCAGGTGGCAAGTGGTCCACGTTCATCATCTGGTCCAAGAACACCTTCACGCTCGGGCGCGCGGATTACCAGCGCCAGTACGAGCCCATCCTGTATGGGTGGAAGCAGGGCTCGGACCACTTCTGGTGCGGAGATCGCGACCAATCGGACATCTGGAACTACAACAAACCCCGGGTCAATGACCTGCATCCGACCATGAAGCCTGTCGAGTTGGTTGAGCGGGCCATCAAGAATTCATCCAAGAGCCGGGACATCGTTCTGGACCTGTTTGGAGGTTCGGGCACCACCCTGATCGCCAGCGAAAAGACTGGGCGTCAGGCTCGACTCATTGAACTTGACCCCAAGTTCGTGGATGTGATCATCAAACGCTGGGAGGACTACACCGGCCAGCAGGCGGTACGTGAGGACGATGGCGTTTCATTTGCCAACGCCGCTACATCTAAACATGCCGAGCCTGTGGCTCAGTAGCAGACCTCATCCAAGCCACAGTGAATCACAAAGCCGGTCAGGTAGGGCAGGCCTCGTGGGATGCCTGTTTCACGCGCTGTGATGCGGCCTATCTTCCAGTCCATCCATTTGGCGATGGCTTGGGCGACAGTAGCGTTGATCGAAAGGCCTGCGGCCAGTCCGTCTCGGACCGAATCGGCGAAGTGCCTGCCTTGCTTGCTGTCCAGGAATGCCCGGACCGATTCAAGAGGTTCGCCTGTGACCTCGGCGATTTGTTGCATGGCGACGGGCCAGGCCACGCAGGCGTGACCACCCATCGTTCCCCAAAAGCCCCAGGCCTCGTTTTGTGTTGTCGGTGTGGTGTTGATGTGCATGGGTTCGTCCTTGTTGCGATGCCTCTATGAACGCTCTACTTGGGGATGAAGTAAAGCGATTCATCCAATCTTTCTGATCAGTTGCTTATTTGTGACTGATCAGCCCAGACGCGCGAGGTAGCGAACGCTGTCTCCTCCGGATGGATCGATGAACAAGTAGGGGCGACCAGGTGCGCGCACCATCACGCACAACCGGCCATCCCAGTAATTGCCTCCCTTGCCTTTGAGCCAGTCGCGTGACTTGCCCAGGTTCAATTTGAAGCCATCAAATTCTTCGGGGTCCATCTCCCGGATCTCGGTCACGTAGACCGCCTCGACGCCGCAAGCGGCAATGTCTGAGATGTCTGTAGGCTTTCGGCCAAAGGGCAGCGGGATGCTGAGCTTTTGAACCTGCAATTCGCGGCCATCAAAGTTGATGGTCGTGGGCTTGGATTCGATGGTGATAGAGATGGGGTTCATGAGGTCCTCAAACGGTTGTGGTGGTGATGCGGTAAACGCGGTCTGTGCCGGTCTGCTTCTCTGAGGTGATTTCCAGCCCCAGCTTTTTCTTGAGTGCGCCTGCCATCGCGCCGCGCACGGTGTGAATCTGCCAGCCTGTGGCCTCGGTCATCTGCGGCAGCGTTGCGCCTTCTGCGCGCCTGAGCAACTCGATCAGTACGGCTTGCTTGGTGCCTTCCCGTGTTGTGCGTGATGGCTGAGTGGTGATGCCGACCTCTTGCAACCCTGTGGCTGTGACCACGTACACCTCGGGCTCTGACGCGCTGGCCTCAATCAGCTGTGCGTTGCGCATGGCAGTGAGCACCTTGATGCGTGCACCACCCTTGAGGGTGTCGGGGAAATTGGTCAGTTTCTTTTGTGGATGCTGCGCGGCGGCTTCGAGTAGCGCGCGTTGGGTGTCCGTGAGTTTCATTGTTTGCCTTTCGATGTTGTTGATGTGTTTTTTGCTGCTTCGATCCCTGCGGCGTAAGCAGCCTCCAATGCGCCCTTGATGGACCAGACTGCGACGTCGTGAAAGTCCAGGCGATCACGGTGCTGCGTTTCCAGCGTTTCGATGAACAAGTGCTCTTTGGCGATCTGCTCCAGCAGGTTGTTCAGGTCCTTGTTTTGTTTCATTGGGTGATTCCTTTCGTTAATCCAATGTGATGGATTGACGCTCTGAATCAAGATGAAGCCAAGTCAATTTTTCGAGCTGTCGCTTATTCCTTGAAAGCCGATTGAGATGCCGCGAAGTGCGCCCACTCCATGCCGATATCCGGGTTGCGCGCAGGTGCTGAACGTGCCCGGCTACTGCACCCATCACCAGCCCCAAGTGCACCGTGAGTACGGGCGTGCGCGGCGTGGGTTCGACACAGAGCTCGGCTTCTATCAATCGGCCAGGTGGCGCAACACACGTGCAGCGGTGTTACGGGATAACCCGCTTTGCTTCAGGTGCCAGGCCAAGGGCTTGCTGCAGCCAGCCAAGGTGGTGGATCACATCGTTCCGGTGAAGCTTGGCGGTGAGCGCTTTGAACGCTCAAACCTGCAGAGCCTGTGCGTGCCCTGTCACAACGCCAAGACCGCCTCAGAGACGGCATCCCTGCGCAATCAGGCACCGTCCTGAGGGGGTAGGGGGTCTGAATCTCTACAGACTAGCGCCCAAGATGCGTACGCTTGCGCAAATTTTTGTGCGTGCAAATTGAACAAGGGGGGGTATCCCCTTTTCCAAAGACTCTGCGCAGCAAAGGCCGTGCATCAAATGAACATCAAACCAAGCGGGTGATTTATGGGCGGACGCAAGCCACTGCCGACTCAAGTCAAGCAGATCAAGGGGACCTTGCAGCCATGCCGGACCAACTACCACGAGCCCATTCCAGAGGGCTTGCTGGTCGAGCCTCCGGACTACATGCCAGAAGGGGCCAAGGCCGCTTGGCGCTACGCGCTTGAATGCGCGCCGCCCACCCTGATTCGCAAGCTGGACATGTCCGTGCTGGAAATCTGGGCCTGCGCGGCAGACCTGTACCGACAGGCCCAGGCGGGTATCGGCAAAACGGGACTCTTGGTTAAGGCACCCCACAGCGGTGTGCCCATGCAGTCGCCGTATCTGGCCATTGCCAACAAGCAGGCCCAGATCATGACCAAGGCTGCGATCGAGATGGGGTTCACCCCAGCGTCTCGCTCGCGCATCTCCATTCCAAACGAGCGACCGGGCGAGGAGCTCGATCTCTGGGAGGACATCGTGGGTTGACCCAAAGGGACACAGGATGAGCACATACGCCGCGAGTGCCAAACAATATGCTGAGCGCGTTGTCTCTCATGAAATCCTGACCTGCGAATGGGTTCAGAAAGCCTGCAAACGCCAACTCGACGACCTGATCCGCTTCAAACGCAAGAGCAGTCTTTACCAGTTCAACCCGGAGCTGCTTGATCGGTACGGCAGGCCTTACCGACCCGCGGACAACCTGTGCGCCTTCATTGAGCGACTGCCCCACGTCAAAGGCCCTCTGGCCAGCCGGATGATTGTTCTGGAGCCCTGGCAGGTGTTCATCCTGTCCACGGTCTTTGGGTGGGTCAAATCAGACGGCAAGCGCCGCTTCAGGCGGTCCTACATCGAGGTGCCACGGGGCAACGCCAAGTCCACCTTGTCGTCGGCGGTGGGTCTGTACATGCTGGCAGCCGACCGCGAGGGCGGCGCTGAGGTGTATTCCCTGGCCACCACCCGCGATCAGGCTCGCATCGTCTTTGGCGATGCCCAGACCATGGCGCGCCTGAGCCCGGGATTTCGGAACCGGTTTGCGGTGAACGTCGGGGCGCACAACATGCATGTGCTCCAGACTGGCTCCAAGTTCGAAGCGCTCTCGGCTGAGGGTTCGACGCTGGACGGCCTGAACATCCACTTCGGTTGTATTGACGAGCTGCACGCCCACAAGACCCGAACGGTCTATGACGTGGTGGAGACCGGCACCGGCAAGCGGGACAACTCATTGCTGTGGGTGATCACCACGGCTGGCAGCAATCGATCGGGCATTTGCTACGAGGTCCGAAGCTTTGTCACCAAGCTGCTCAACCGGGTGTTCGAAGACGACTCCCAGTTCGGAATCATCTACGGACTCGATGAAGGTGATGACTGGGCAGCCAAGGACTCTCTCATCAAAGCCAACCCCAACTGGGGCATCTCTGTGCGTGAAGAGATTCTGGTTCCCCTGCAGGCCAAGGCCATGCAGTTGCCCAGTGCGGTCAACAACTTCAAGACCAAGCACCTCAACGAATGGGTGAGTGCAGACACGGCTTGGATGGATATGCGGTCCTGGGATGCCAGTGCCAACCCCGATCTCGAGCTCGATCAGTTCCTGGGCCAGCCCTGCTGGCTCGGACTGGATCTGGCCAGCAAGACGGACATTGCTGCACTCGTCATGGTGTTCGAGCACCCCGACACACCTGACGTATACGCGGTGTTTGGCAAGTACTACCTGCCTGAGGACACGGTCCAGGCGGCGGGCAACAGCCAGTACGAGGGTTGGGCCCATACCGGTCGCCTGTCGGTGACTCCGGGCAACGTGATCGATTTCAGCTGGATCGAAGCCGATTTGCTGGACATCTCGTCGCGGTTTTCCGTGCAAGCCGTGGCCTTTGACCCGTTCCAGGCTACGCAGCTGTCCACACGCATGTTGTCCGAGGGCCTGCCCATGATCGAAGTTCGCCCCACGGTGCTGAACTTCAGCGAGCCGATGAAGACGCTCGAGGCCTTGGTCCTGCAAAAGAAGCTGGTTCATGACGGGGACCCGGTGCTGGCCTGGATGGCCAGCAACGTGGTGGCCCACACGGACGTCAAAGACAACATCTATCCAAGGAAGGAAAGACCAGAAAACAAGATAGACGGCATCGTGGCACTGATCATGGCCCTTTCTCGGGCGATCAAACCGGGCGAATCGGTGGTGCTGGGATCCGACTATGAGTTGATGGTGCTCTGACGTCATGGGCCTTTTCAAATTCTTTGACCGTTTCAGAGCTTCCTCGAGTGATCGCTCCCCCTGGGGAGACTTCTATTTCGAGCCTGTTTCGGCTCGAAGCATCTCTGGCATGCGTGTGTCGGCCGATTCGGCCATGCGCCTGGCTGCGGTCTACGCCTGCGTGCGCATCCTCTCGGAGACAATGGCGTCACTCCCCTTGGTGGTCTATCGGCCCCGCAAGGACGGTGGCAAGGACAGGGTGACAGACCACTGGCTCTACCAATTGCTGGGCAAACGGCCTAATCGATACCAGAACCCTTTCGAGTGGCGTGAAATGCTGCAGGGTCATCTGGCCTTGAGGGGGAACGCCTTCTGCCAGATCCTGGCCAACAGCCAGGGAGAGATCACCGAGCTGATCCCGATTCACCCCGACCGGGTGCGGATGGAGCTGTTGTCCTCTGGTGACTACCGTTACCGTATCCGGGATCAGGCGGGCTCGGAGATCGTCCTGCCTCGCGGGGAGGTCTGGCATCTGAGGGGCCTGTCTTCGGATGGGCTGATTGGCCTGAGCCCCATTGAGCTCTCGCGAGAAAGCCTGGGCATGGCCCTGGCTGCGCAGGACTACGGAGCTCGGTTCTTCTCCAACGATGCCAAACCCACGGGGGGCTGGAT
This sequence comes from uncultured Burkholderiales bacterium, assembly GCA_903932865.1. Classification (GTDB taxonomy): domain Bacteria; phylum Pseudomonadota; class Gammaproteobacteria; order Burkholderiales; family Burkholderiaceae_C; genus Limnohabitans_A. The sequence goes on along the minus strand of CAIZHQ010000012.1, from coordinate 125,016 downwards.
CGAGTTCCCCGGCACCTTCAAGGACCCGGAGTCCAAGCGGGTGTTTCGGGAGTCCTACCAGGCCGCGCAGTCTGGCTCGAACCGGGGCAAGGTCCTGGTGCTTGAGAACGGCATGAAGTTCCACGAGGTGGGCGTCACGAACAAGGACGCCCAGTTCCTGGAGCTGCGCAAGTTTCAGATCACGGACATCGCCCGCCTGTTCCGTGTGCCGCCGCACATGATTGCTGATTTAGACCGGGCGACTTTCTCGAACATCGAGCAGCAAAGCTTGGAATTCGTCATGCACACCATGACGCCCTGGGCGGAGCGCTGGGAGGCTTCAATCGAAGCTGACCTGCTTCCTGATGGGGACGCCCTAGAGATCGAGTTTGACTTTGCCAACCTCATGCGAGGGGATGCGGCCAGTCGCTCTGCTTACTACCAAAGCGGCATTCAGAACGGGTGGCTCACCCGCAACGAGGCCCGAATTTCAGAAAACCTCAACCCGATCGCGGGGCTCGATCAACCGCTCAGGCCACTGAACATGGTCGAAGAGGATGACGCAGAGGAAGCAGAAAACGAGTCCGCCCCAGATGCCGATTCCACAGGCCCTGATGCCAGCCCTGAGCAGGACCAGCAGTTGAGCCTGCGCCTTCGAAGGCTGGTCGAGTCCAACGCCCAGCGCCTGGCCCGGCGCATCTGCAAAAAAGGCGCTCTGGGCACCAACGAAATCAACCTGATCGCCCAGACCTTTAGCCTGCCTCCATCGGTAGTAGAGGACTGGGCGCAGGGCGCTCCATTACTCGAGGATGAGCAGGCGCTGTCCCGGTCCCTCATTCAATTGGGCATTCACACAGGAAAAGACACATGAACAGACAACTTCTGCTCTCCGAATTTTTGACCACCCCGTGGGCCCTGATGCCCGAGCGGCTCCAGGCCATGGCCGGGGTCTTGACCCGCTGGTCTGCGGGCGAGCCCCCAACTGATGAGACCATGTTTCAGATCCAGTCGGAGCGGGTGCTGCGCGATACCCGTAAACAGATGGCTGCGGCCAATGCGGGCTCTGGCATTGCCGTGTTGCCTCTGTACGGCGTTGTCACTCAGCGGGGCAACATGGTCAATGACATCTCTGGCCCCGGCAGTACCAGTACCCAGCAATTCACCTCGGCCTTGCGCCAGGTCCTGGCAGACGACACGGTGGGCCAGATCCTGATCGATATTGATAGCCCTGGCGGCAGCGTTTATGGCGTGGCCGAACTTGCATCGGAGATCGTCAAGGCCCGAGCCCAGAAGCCCGTTGTGGCCGTGGCCAACAGCCTGGCTGCCTCGGCGGCGTACTGGATTGGCTGCTCTGCCAGTGAGTTCTACGTCACCCCTGGAGGTGAGGTGGGCTCCATTGGCGTGTGGCAGGCGCACTTTGACTATTCAAAAGCGCTGGAAGAAGAGGGCGTCAAAACCACCCTGATCTCGGCTGGCAAGTTCAAGGTCGAAGGCAACCCCTATGTGCCGCTGGATCCTGAGGCCCAGGCCTTCATGCAGTCTCGTGTGGACGACTACTACAACGCCTTCATCCAGGCTGTGGCCGTGGGCAGAGGTGTCACGGTCGACGTTGTCCGAAACGGCATGGGCGAAGGCCGTGTGCTCGGCGCTGATGCTGCCCTGGCGCAGCGCATGGTCGATGGCATCGCATCTTTCGACGATGTTCTGGCCCGCATGCAGGCCAAGGTCACAGGCAACGCCGTGCGCAGCCAGTCGCAGAAAAGCCAATCGCGCCTCAAGCAGGCGCGGGACGCTCTCGCGCTGATTTGATTTCATCCTGTTCACTTGCAGCCCTCCGTTGAGGGTTGCGCCCCCCTGCGACCCGTTGGTCGTGATCCCTGTCGCCGCCTTGAGTCATTTGGACCAGGCGGCTTTTTCATTTCTGGAGATAAACCAATGAGCAAGCAATTGCGTGAGCTTCAAGCTCGCAAAGCCACCCTGGTCAAAGACGCACGCGCCCTGACCGACATCGCTGCTGCTGAGCAGCGCGACATGAACGATGAAGAGGTCGCTGCCTTCGAAGCCCTCAAGGCCAAGATCGAAGCGACTTCGGCAGCCATTGATCGGGAAGCTGCCCTGATCGTTGAAGAGGCGCAGATGAACCACCCCTCTCAATTGACCACGGCCTCCGTGATCACGGTGGTGGACAACGCTGCCTCTGACCCCAAGCACGGCTTCAAAAGCGTGGGCGACTTCCTCAAGACCGTGCGCCAGGCGCAAAACCCCGGCGCCTCCATCGATGAGCGCCTCCTGATCGGCTCGGGCCGAAATGCTGTGGCGCCTGCCTCCTTCGGCAGCGAAGGCTCGGCCCAGGATGGCGGCTTTCTGGTGCCGCCTCAGTTCGCTCAGGAAATCTTCCAGTTGTCTTTGGGCGAGGACTCCCTGCTGCCCATGACCGACAACGTGGAGATCACGGGCAACACCATGGCCTTCCCCAAGGACGAAACCACGCCCTGGGGCACCAACGGCATTCGTGCCTACTGGCAGGGTGAAGCAGCTTCTGCCATCGGCACCAAGCCGGTGCTGGGCCTGTCGACCCTGCGCCTCAAAAAGCTCATGGCCCTGGTGCCGGTGACCGACGAGCTGCTGGACGACACCAATGCCCTGTCCACCTACCTGCCTGACAAGATCGCCACCTCCATTCGCTGGAAAACCAACGAGTCGATTCTGTTCGGCTCGGGCACTGGTCTGCCGGTGGGTTGTATGAGCAACGCCACCACGGTGACCGTGGCCAAGGAGTCGGGTCAAGCCACGCAGACGCTGTTGGCCCAGAACCTGGCCAAGATGATCTCGCGCCTGCCGCCGGGCTCTTTTGGCAAGTCGGTCTGGATCGTCAACAACGATGTGCTCCCGGCGCTTTTCACGCTGACTTTGGGCAACTACCCGATCTATCTGCCTACCGGCATGAACCCGGGTGGTATTCAGGTCTCGCCCTACGGCACGCTGCTTGGCCGTCCGGTGATTGTTTCTCAGCACGCCAACACCTTCTCATCTGCAGGCGATGTGCTCCTGGCAGACCTCTCGTACTACCAGACCATCACCAAGGCTGGTGGCATGCAAACGGCCACCTCCATGCACCTGTACTTCGATGCGGACCTCACGGCTTTCCGCACCACGTTCCGCATGGATGGTCAATCCAAGATCGCTGCGCCGATCACCCCCGCTAAGGGCAGCACGACCATGTCGCCCTTTGTCCAACTGGGCGCTCGCTGATCAGGCGCCTGACCATCAAGGAGAAATCACATGTTTCCCAATGCAAAAGGCAGCGAGCTGTTCTCGGTTCTGGCCACCATCGACCCTGCCAGCCAGGCTGTGGGCACTGTCACCACCGGCTGGATCTCGGCGGGTAACCACCACAGTCTGCTGGCGCTTGTGCAAAGCGGCGTCCTAGGTACGGGTGCCACGCTGGACGCCAAGCTGCAGCAGGCCACCGATGCTTCGGGCACGGGTGCCAAGGACGTGACGGGCAAAGCCATCACCCAGATCGTCAAGGCCAGTGGTGACAACAAGCAGGCGCTTATCAACCTGCGCCCCGACGATCTGGATGTCACCAACGGCTACGCCTATGTGCGTCTGTCGCTGACGGTGGCTGTTGCGGCCAGCCTCACTGCGGCGCAATTGCTGGGCTTTAACCCCCGCTTTGCGCCGGGTGATGCCAGCAACCAGGCTGCGGTCGCGCAGGTGGTCTGAGCCTGAGGGTGGAGTAATCACATGCCCATGCAGTTGATGACTCCGCCCGCAGGGGAGCCCATCTCGCTTGCCGAGGCCAAGCTCCACCTGCGGGTGGACTTCGATGACGACGACAGCCTGATCCAGGTCCTGATCTCGGCGGCCCGCCAGGCGGCCGAGACCCTGACCAACCGGCAACTAGTCGCCGCGCGCTGGCGGATGGTGCTCGACAGCTTTCCCGGACCCAGCCTGATGGGTGTGCCCGCAGGGCAGACCTTCACGCTGCCCGGGCACGCCATCTTGCTCACCAAGTCGCCCGTAACGTCGGTGGTGGAAATCCGCTATCTGGACATGGCAGGCATCTGGCAAGTGATGCCTGCAGCGAACTACACCGTCGACAGCGCCTGCGAGCCAGCCCGTATCACCCCCGTGTTCGGGCAGATCTGGCCGATTGCCCTGCCTCAGATCGGGGCCGTGAGCGTGATCTTTGATGCTGGATATGGCAATGCTTCCGCAGTGCCTGAAGGCATCAAGACCTGGATCAAGCTGCGCGTGGGCTCTCTGTATGTACACCGCGAGGAGGTGGCATCGATGACGCGGGGGCGTATTGACCCCTTGCCCTTCATCGATGGCCTGCTCGATCCCTACAAGGTACCTTTGATATGAGGCTTCTATGAATCCGATCGGAGCCGGAACGCTTGGCCGTCGCATCAAAATCCAGCGCCCCAGTACCGTCAAAGACAGCTTGGGCGCCCCCAGCCGTACATGGATTGATATGGCCACCGTGTGGGCCGATATCCAACCCCTGTCCGGCCGTGAAGCTGTGATCGCCAGCCGCATCTCGGCCGAACTCACGCACCAGATCACGGTGCGCTACCAGGGCATCTTTGATAACCCCCAACAGGTGGCCCAGTACCGAGTGCTCTACCGGTCGAGGATCTTCAACATCCATTCGGCCCTGAACGAGGACGAGAAACGTGTGCTGGTCATCCTGCTGGCCAGTGAGGGCCTGGACGATGGCTAAACATGAACGCTTCAAGGTCGAGGGTTTGGCTGAATTGGCCAAAGCCCTGCGCGAATTGCCCGACCGGGTGGCCAAGAACGGCCTGCGCGTCTCGGTTTATGCAGGTGCCAAAGTCATCCGCGATGAAGCCCGCATGCGCGCGCCCAAAGCGGCAGAGGTCCTGGGGCCCAACCAGCCACCACCGGGCACGCTCAAGCGCTCGGTGATCATGAAGCAGATCCCTGAACTCTCCAGTCTCACGCGCCAGACCTTCTTCGTGACGGTGCGCCACGGCAAGAAGTTCCGCAAGCAAGGCAAGAAGGGCAACCTTTCTCAGGATGCCTGGTACTGGCGCTTCGTGGAGTTTGGCACTCGCAAGATGCGCGCGCGACCGTTCCTGCGGCCAGCCCTGGAAGCCAAGCGGCGCGAAGCGGTGCAGGCCATGAAGGACCGGCTGAGTGAGCGCATTGAGCAGGAAGCCAAGAACCTCTACAGGAAATAGCCATGCAAGACTTCTTTGATGCCATCAAGGATCTGGCCGGTGGTGAGGTCTACGCGCTTGTCGCTGCAGAAAACACCCAGTACCCGGCCATCGTCTACACGCCCATCGTGCAGGAGCACATCTTCGGCATCGATGGACCGCATGGTCTGCAGCGCGTGCGCGTGCAGGTCGACACCTATGCCAGAACGTACCAGGAGGCCTTGCACCTGCAAGACCAAGTCCTGGCTGCGCTGCTGGCGGACAAGAGCACCATCGCCGATGTGCGCATGGGGCTCAGTGAATTTGAAGATCAGGCCCGGCTGTACCGGGTGAGCGTGGACTACACCTACCACCGACCGGTGGGTTCACCGTGAAACAAGGAGCGCATGCATGAGCAGCACCGCAATCACCGCGCAAGGCATTGCCATTGCCCGGTTTGGCACCACCGCCTTTGAAACCATCCCCAACGTGGTCTCGTTTCAGGGACCGGGCGGGCAGGCCGCCGTGATCGACGTCACCAATCTGGCCTCCACCGCCAAGGAAAAGCGCGTGGGCCTGCGTGACGAGGGGCAGTTGTCCCTGACCCTGCACTACAACCCCGACGATCTGGTGCACCAGGGCCTGCGAACCGACCGCGCCAACCGCGTGCGACGTCAGTTCAAGATCACTTTCACCGACACCAACCCTGCCACCTGGACCTTCTATGGCTATGTCACGCACTTCAGCGTGCAAGGCGGTGTGGATGCGGTCGTGCAGGCCTCCGTGACCATCGAAATCGATGGCGACATCACCGAAGCTTAAAGAGAGACGCCGCTATGTTGACCCGTGAACAAATCCTGCAGAGCGATGATCTGCCTCGTGAAACTGTCCAAGTACCCGAGTGGGGCGGCGAGGTACAGGTGCGCACCATGACCGGTACCGACCGTGATGCTTTCGAGGCCAGCCTGATTGGCAAAGAGGGCCGCCTTGAGAACGTCCGTGCCCGCCTGGTCTCGCTCACCCTGTGCGACGAGAGCGGCAGCCGCCTTTTCAGCGATGGTGACATCGCAGCTCTCGGCGGCAAAAGTGCCAAGGCACTGGATCGGGTGTTTGCTGTGTCCCAGCGCTTGAACGGCATTGGTGCCGATCAGGTGGACGCTGCAAAAAACGACTGATCGCCCATCCCTCGCGGCGCTTTGTGTTCCGGCTGGCGCTGGCTTTGGGCCTGCCGGTGCGCAAGATGCTCGCATCGATGGGCTCGGACGAGCTGACCGAGTGGATGGCGTACTACCAGCTTGAGCCCTTTGGGGATTACCGGGCCGATTACAGATCGGGTGTGGTGGCCTCCACGTTTGCAAATGCCCACCGTGCCAAGGACGCGGCGCCATTCAAGCCTGAAGACTTCATGCCATTCCTCGAAAAGCCGAAATCCCACCAACCTCAAGATGAAACCCAGCTCAATGTGGCCCGATTCAAGGCCATGTTCGCGCACAAAGTTCGCGCATAAAGTAGGCAAGCAACATGGCTGATATCGGCTCCCTGGTGATCAAACTCGCAGCGGAAACGGCCGATTTCCGCGAGGATTTGGGCAAGAGTGCGCTGCTGTTGGAGCGCCACGCCGAATCCATGCGTGGCTCCCTGGAGAAGGTGGCCGAGGTCGCCAAGACCACCTTTGCCATCGCCATCGGTGTCGAGTCGGTGGGGGCGCTCAAGGAGTTGGTGGCCCACACACTGGAAACGGTGGCCGCCCTGCAGGACTTGGCCGAGCAGACCGGGGCAAGCGCCACGGCTCTGTCCGGCTTTGCGCCGGTGGCCACCATTTCTGGTGTGGCCATGGAGCAGATTGGGGTGGGTCTTACCAAGCTCTCCAAGGGACTGGCAGGAGTCGATGACGAAACCAAAGGGGCCTCGCAGGCCCTGCAGTATTTGGGCATCAAGGCCAAGGATGCGGGGGGTAACCTGCGCGATCCGGCCGAGGTCATGAATGACATTGCCCTGAAGCTCTCGAACTTCGAGGACGGGGCGGGCAAGACGGCCATTGCGCTTGAACTGTTTGGCAAGTCTGGGGCAGGGTTGCTGCCTTTCCTCAAGGACTTGGCCGCCAACCAGGATCTCAACATCCGACTCACCGAGGCCGAGATCGAATCGGCCGAAAAAGCCTCCAAAGCTCTGGGCCGGATGCGGGCCGAACACAACTTTGTGGCCCAAACCATCGTGACGGCGGCGCTCCCAGCCCTTGAAGAGTTGGTCGGCGAGCTCAAAGCCGTGATGCTGGGCACCCACAACACGGCCGATGCTATGGTCAAGCTGCGCGACGATGGCACGCTCAAGACCTGGGCGCAGGACACGGCCTACGGCATTGCCATCGTGATCGATGCCTTGCGTGGTGTGATCCAGATGGCCAAGGCGGTCATGGGCAGCTTCGAGGCGGTCTGGGCCGACATCGAATTGCTCGGCACATTCCTCGCTGGTGGCAAGGGGCTGAACCCGTTCTCCGAGGAGAACCAGGCCACTCTCAAGACCGCATTGGAAAAACGCAATGCGATCGTCGAGAAGGCCAACCAGACCTATGTTGACCTGTGGAAGATGCCGCTCCTGGCCGATGCGGTCAAAGAGCGGTTCGACGCCATCAACCGTGGCGAGACCGAAGCGGCCGGTGAAGCCGCCAAGCCCAAGCTCAACTACAACTCGGCCACGGGCGCGCTCACTGCTGCAGCCATGGCCAAGATCGAGAGCGACATCAAGCAGCTGCAAGGCCTGACTGATGTGGAAACGGGTCTCTTGAAGGACCGGCAAAAGATCATCGATCTCTATGAGGGTCAGGGCTACATCAGCTACAAGGAAGCCAGCGAGGCACGGCTGAACGCTCAACAGGAATTCACAGACCGCCTGGGAGAGCTGTATGCGCAGGAGGAGTCGATCCTCAGACGTGGCTTGGCAACAGTTGCCAAGACCACCCAGGACAAACTCAAACTTCAGGACAAGCTCTCGGAGATCACCCTGCGCCGAGAAAAGCTCGAGCGCGAGGCTCAGCAGTCCAACCTCGAGCGCGAAATCAAGCTTCCCGGCGAAACGCTCAAGGACCTGCAAGAGCAGGTGGCCAGAAGCCAGGGCCAGTTGCGCTCGACCGAAGAGCAGATCAAGGTCCTGCGCGAGACGGGCTCGATCAGCGAGATCGACGCATTGCGCCGTCTGTCGGCTGCACGAAAATCCAGTGCAGACGAGCTGGCCGACTTTGCGGCCAAGGCCCGGGAAATGGTGGAAGCCACCCCCGGCAATGACAAGTTGGCCGAGTCGTTTCGCCGGATTGAAGAGGCTGCCCGCCAGGCGGCCGATGGCGCAAAGCTCCTGGGCCAACGGGCGCTGGAGTTGTCAGACCCAGGCGCTGGGTTTGCCAAAGCGCTGCGCACCCTCGGTGAAGAAACCGAGCAGGTGGGCAAGCAGATAGAGGCGGTGACCACCAAGGCCTTCAACGGCATGACGGATGCGCTCACCAACTTTGTGATGACCGGCAAGCTCGACTTCAAGTCGCTGGCCACTTCCATCATCTCTGACTTGATCCGCATCCAGATCCAGCGAGCGGTCACGCTCCCTATGGCCAAGGCGCTGGGCAGTCTGTTTGGCTTTGCGGATGGCGGAGTCATGACCTCTTCGGGTCCCTTGCCGCTGCGGGCGTATGCCAGTGGCGGGGTTGCCACTACGCCGCAGTTGGCGGTCTTTGGCGAGGGCTCCATGGCCGAGGCCTATGTGCCGCTGCCCGATGGTCGCTCGATTCCCGTGACCATGAACCAGTCCTCAGCCGGGGGCGGGGACGTTTTCAACGTCTCGGTCAATGTGGTCGAAGGCGGGGTGACCACCAATGCCGGTGAAGGTAAGGAACTGGGTCGGGCCATTTCCAGCGCAGTGCGCCAGGAGTTGCTCAACCAAAAACGGGCCGGTGGTCTGCTGGACCCGCGTCGTCAGTGATCTGTTGAAGGATTTTTCATGGCGACATTGACCTCCACATTCACATGGATCGCCTCGATCGGGGCATCCCTCACCGTCAAACCCAATGTCCGCAAGGTCTCCTTTGGGGACGGGTACGAGCAGCGTCTGGCCTTCGGCATCAACACCCAACCCGAGGTCTGGTCTCTCGAGTTCCGGGGCAAGTCCACGGTAGAGGCTGCTGCGATCGACAACTTTTTGCGCGCACGGGGCGCGGTGCAGTCCTTTGACTGGATCACCCCGAGCGGCATTGTGGGCAAGTTCCTCTGTGAGGAGTGGAGCCGCAGCATCGAAGAACCTAATCTGGAAAACATCCACGCCACCTTCAGGCAGGTGTTTGATCTGTCATGACATCTCAAGCGATCACCTCAGAAATTCAGAAACTGGCCCCGAGTGCGGACATCGAGCTCTTTGTTCTGGACCTGTCTTTCTTCAACGAGGGGGTGGTTCGGTTTCACGCGGGTACCAATGAGCTGCGCCGTCAGGTAGTCTGGCAGGGCAACACCTACGAGCCGTTTCCCATTCAAGCCGAAGGCTTCGAGTTCAACGGCAACGGTCAGGTGCCGCGCCCCAAGCTCAAGGTGGCCAACGTCACAGGCAGCATCACCGCGCTCATCCTGTCCTACCAAGACCTGGTGGGGGCCAAAGTCACCAGAAAGCGCACGCTCCTGAAGTACCTGGATGCGGTGAACTTTGTCTCTGGGGCCAACCCCACGGCCGATCCTTCAGCCGAGTTTGCCGACGATGTGTATTTCATTGACCGCAAGTCGCGTGAAACCCGCGAGGTGGTCGAGTTCGAGTTAGCTGCTGCCTTTGATTTGGAAGGGGTGTCTCTGCCCCGGCGGCAGATCGTGCAAAACGTCTGTCCTTGGCTCTACCGTGGCTCTGAATGTGGTTACACCGGCACGGCGTACTTCAATGCCAATGACGAAACCGTGAGCTCTCGCGCACAGGATGCTTGTGGCAAACGACTGGTGTCCTGCCAGAAGCGCTTCGGGGCGAACGCCGCACTGCCCTTTGGCGGGTTTCCTGCAGCGGGGTTGATCCGGTGATGCTTGAAGTTAACCAGACGCTGGCGCTGGCCCATGCTGCTCGGGAGTTTCCCCGCGAAGCCTGTGGCCTGCTGGTCATCCGCAAAGGGCGTGAGACCTATGTCTCCTGCCGCAACATCGGTGTGGGAACTGACCAGTTCGTGATCCACCCCGAGGACTATGTGTGCGCTGACCAGCTCGGCGAGATCGTGGGGGTGTTTCATTCCCACCCCAACTTGAGCCCTGAGCCTAGCCAGGCCGACCGGGTGGCTTGCGAAGCCACGGCGCTGCCCTGGTTCATTGCAAGTTTCCCGGCTGCGCAGTGGACTGTGCTGCACCCGCAAGGCTATGTCGCACCGCTAGTCGGGCGCGAATGGTCCCATGGTGTGCTCGACTGCTACTCGCTGATCCGAGACTGGTACGCCCAGGAGCGCGGCATTGACCTGCCAAATTTCGCACGCTTTGACGAGTGGTGGAAGCGCGGCGGGAACCTGTACCTGGACAACTTCGCTGGCGCAGGTTTCCATGTGGTGGAGGCCTCCGACATGAATCCGGGCGATGTCCTGCTGATGCAAGTCGCATCGCCTGTACCGAATCACGCTGCCATCTACCTGGGCGACGGACTCATCTTGCACCACCTGCAGGGCCGCCTGTCCAGCCGGGATGTGTACGGCGGCTATTGGCAAAAGATCACTACCCACACCTTGAGACACGATTTCCTGCATGGTCACGATTCTTCTTCTCGGTGAACTGGGCAAGCGCTTTGGGCGACGCCACAGGATGGCAGTGGCTTCAGCCGCTGAGGCTGTGCGCGCCCTGTGCGCCAACTTTCCCGGCTTTGAGCGAGAACTTGTGGCCTCAGGTGAGCGCGGTGTGGGCTTCCGGGTACTGGCCGGACGTGATGCTTTGAGCTTGGAGCGGTTGCACGAGCCCAGTGGCCAGCAACGCATCACCATCGCCCCGGTCGTATCAGGGGCAGGTGGTAACGGTCTAGGCCAGATCCTATTAGGAGCAGCCCTCATCGCAGTGTCTTGGTGGAACCCGATGGGCTGGGCAGCGGCAGGCTCTTTCTTGTCCCAGGCCACTTTGTATTCGGTGGGCACATCCATGATCTTGGGAGGTGTGGCCCAGATGATTGCTCCAACGGCCAAGGCGCAGGACCCGTCCGAGCGACCTGAGAACCAGCCCAGTTATGTCTTCAACGGGGCGGTCAACACCACGGCGCAGGGACACCCTGTGCCGGTGGGCTATGGCCGCCTCATCGTCGGTTCGGCCGTGATCAGCGCGGGCATTGATGTGGATGAGATCCCGATATGAGCACCCATGGCACTTCTCTGATCATTGGCGCGGGCGGTGGCGGCAAAGGTGGAGGCGGTAGCGCCCGTGTGGCGCAGGAAGCGCCGGACAGCCTGCGCTCCAAGGCCTACGCCCGAGTGGTGGATCTGGTCTGCGAAGGTGAGATCGAAGGGTTGGCTGCTGGCCTGCACTCGGTGTACCTCGACGACACCCCGATCCAGAACCCGGATGGCAGCTACAACTTCACTGGCGTCACACTCGAAACACGACCCGGCACTCAGCAGCAAAGCTACGTTCCAGGTTTTTCCTCGGTAGAAAACGAGGTGGCCGTCGGTGTGGAGTGCAAGGCCAACCAGCCGGTGGTGCGATCCATCAACGACCCGGATGTGGATGCCGTGCGCATCAAGGTCAGCATCCCGACCCTGTCGCTGCAGGACACGACAAACGGAGACTTGAACGGCACCTCGGTCAGCTACGCGATCGATGTGCAGGCGCACGGCGCTGGCTTTGTGCAGGTTCTCTCGGACACGGTCTCGGGCAAGACCACCTCGCGCTACCAGCGCAGTTACTACATCCCTTTGACTGGTATCGGTCCCTGGGATGTGCGCCTGCGCCGCATCACGGCTGACTCCACGCAGACCAGCCTGCAGAACAAGACGTTTCTGGAGTCCTACACCGAGGTCATCGAAAGCAAACTGCGCTACCCCAACAGTGCGCTGATGGCCCTGCGGGTGGATGCATCGCAGTTCACCTCGATTCCTCGGCGCAGCTATGACCTAAAGCTCCTGCGGGTTCGGATTCCCTCGAACTACTTTCCCGAGACCCGGTCGTACACCGGGGTTTGGGACGGCACCTTCAAGGTGGCCTGGACGGACAACCCTGCCTGGTGTTTCTATGACCTTGTGACCAGCACCCGCTACGGGCTGGGCAGTTTTATCCCCGAGTCGCAAGTGGACAAGTGGGCGCTGTACCGGGTAGCCCGCTACTGTGACGAGCTTGTGCCCAATGGGCTGGGCGGCTATGAGCCGCGCTTCACCTGTAACCTGTACCTGCAAAGCCGCGAGCAGGCCTACAAGGTGGTGCAAGACATGGCCTCGATCTTTCGGGGAATGGCTTATTGGTCTGGCGGAGCAATCACGGTCACGCAGGATGCGCCCCAGGACCCCGTCTACCAGTTCACGGCAGCCAACGTCATCGATGGCGAATTCGCATACCAAGGGTCGTCTGCCAAAGCCCGACACACGGTGGCTCTGGTCAGCTGGGTGGACCCCGATGATTTCTACCGCCAGAAGGTGGAATACGTCGAAGACATGGCAGGCATTGCACGTTATGGCGTGGTGCAGGCTGATGTGGTGGCCATGGGCTGCACCTCCCGTGGCCAGGCCAACCGGGTGGGCAAGTGGCTGCTTTACTCCGAGCAGTCCGAATCGGAAATCATCACGTTCCGCACGGGGCTGGAGGGCGCTGTTGTTCGCCCCGGCGATGTCATCAAGGTTGCAGACAGCAGCCGGGGTGGCCTGCGCTTGGGAGGGCGCATCGCTGCGGCCACCACGGTGAGCGTCACGCTGGACCAGGACCTGCCCGCCGGTTCATGGCGCATCTCTGTGCTGCTGCCCACGGGAGCGGTGGAGGAACGCCAAGTCGGATCTCTGTCTGGCCGAACGGTCGGGGTGACCAGTGCGTTTTCCACAGCACCTCAGGTGGGTGCCATCTGGGTGCTGGCTTCCACGCACGTGGAGACGCAACTGTTCAGGGTGGTGCAGGTCGCCGAGAGCGAGCCGGGCATCCATGAGGTCACGGCGTTGGCCCATAACCCGAGCAAGTACGACGCCATCGAGCAGGGCCTGGCTCTACAGCCTCGTGACATCACGGTGCTCTCGACTACGCCAGTGGCGCCCACGGGTCTATCAGTCACCGAGAGCCTGTACCGGGTCAAGGACCAGGCACTGGTGCTCATCCAGGTGGGCTGGGAGCAAGTCTTCGGGGCCCTGGAGTACCAGGTGAGCTACCGGGTCAATGGTGGCAACACCGTCACGCTGCCCCGAGTCTCGGCCACTTATCTGGAAATCCGCAACGCCGATGCCGGGGACTATGTGTTCACCGTGCGGGCTGTGGGGGTGTCCGGCAAGCTTGGGGCATCGGCCACGCTGAGTCAAACCATCTTGGGCAAGTTGCAGCCGCCCGATGATGTGCAGGACTTTGTGGTGCTGCGTCGCACGACCGATTTGCTGCTCAGTTGGAGCGCCAACACCGATGCCGATCTGGCAGGGTACGAGGTTCGCGTGGGAACCGGCTGGGATGCTGGCACTTTGGTTGGACAGACCGCAGGTACCCAGCTTGTGCATGACCAGAGTGAATCTGGCCAGTACAACTACTTCATCCGGGCCTTCGACACCTCGGGCAAGTACAGCCAGCACGTCACCACCTTTCTGTTGACCCTGCTGGCGCCTGCTGCGGTGCGTCAGTTCGATGTGGTGCAGTCAGCTAACCGGCTGGAGTTTCGGTGGCTGCCCAATGCCGAGCCGGAGGTGGTGGCCTATGAGTTGCGCGAAGGCACGGCCTGGGACACCTCGATCTTCATTGCCGAGGTCAAGTCCAGCAGCTTCACGCTGCCCTCGGGCTTCGACGGTGAGCGCAATTTCTGGATCAAGGCGATCGCATCGCCCGGCATCTACTCGGAGGAGGCCACCTTCGTCTCCACCGTGGTGGCCCAGCCCCAGAACGCCAACCTGCTGGTCACCATCGATGCGCAAGCCACCCGGTTTCCCGGGGTGAAACACTTCGCCTCGGTCGAGTCGGTCAACAGTCTGGATGTGCTGCGCATGGACAGCGGTGTGGCGCAGTCTGAATACCTGTTCGAGGTGAATCTACCCACCAGCTACCGTGCGCAAAACACTCTGCTGGCCAGCATCGGGGCCACTTTGGACGACCGGGAGACCTGGTCTACGGCGAACTATGTCTGGAGCAGCAATGCTGCTAAACGGCAGTGGACCTATGACGGCGCTCTCAAAAGCATCGAGGCCCGCTTCCAGATGGCGCGGGAAGACACGTTGCAGGCGGGTGAGCTGTACGGCTGGCGTCTCAATGGGGCACTGGCTGGGTACGGCAACCCCGCCAGCGGTGAAGCCGTCGGTGTGAGCTATGGCGACGGGCGCTACGGCAGCGGCGTGCTCATCAAGGACACGACCAGGGTCTCCTGGGGCGTGAACATTCCGGGGGTGTTCCATGTGAGCTTCTGGTTCATTCCGAATCAGATCACCACCTCGGTCATCTGGATGGCGACGGGCACTGGGGTGAGCTTGCTCGTTGGGTTTGATGCGGTGACAGGCAGCTTCTTTCTGGAAGATCACCTGTTCAACCGGATCGTGGTGCCATACCCCGTCAACGTGAGCGATCGAGTTTGCATTGGCGTGTGTCAGACGGCCTCAGAGCGCAGGCTCTTTATCGGAAAGATGAGTGCAGAAGTTCAAAGCGCAAACAGCCCACTGCTCCCCACAGCCGGTTACACGGCACTCAAGCTTTACTGAACCAAAACTACAGTTCCCAACCCGGGCGTTGCATCGAAAGGTGCAGCGCCCGTTTTGTTTAAAGAAACGGAAAACTCCATGATTGAAGAAGGCATGAGCATCAAGGGCTCGATCACGCTGCTGCTTGCCAAGCCCACGGGCGAAGTCGAGGTGGTTCACAAGGACAACATCATCGTCAACGGCGGCTTCGACTTCGTTGCCGATGCCATTGGCAACTCAGCCAGCCGTCCAGGCGTCATGGGCTGGATTGCGGTGGGCACCGGCTCCACGGCCGCTGCCTCTACCCAGACGGCCCTGGTCACTGAAATCAAGCGCAATGCGGCCACCTACGCCCACACGGCTGGCACCAAGGTGTTCACCTTCACTGCCAGCTATCCGGCAGGCGACGCCACAGGAGCGCTGACCGAAGCCGGAGTGTTCAACGCAGCCTCGGCAGGCACCATGTTTGACCGGGTCGTGTTCCCGGTGGTGAACAAAGGGGTGGACGACAGCCTGACTGCCGTCTTCACTTTCACCATGAGCTGATCGGACGCTTAAGATGGCAGAGACCGTCAACGTCTCCAGCTCCCCGGGGGCGAACTACACCTGGACTTCGGGAAAGTTTGCCTGGAGCAGCGCCACGGCAGGCAAGAACTGGTCAACGGCTTACCCAGCTGTGTACGCCCTGAGCGTGGCCACGGATCTGAGCTTTGCCGAGCTGGTCCAGAAATTGGGCATCAAGCGCAGTTCCGAAAGCCTGACGTTCTCGGAAAAGCCCAGCCGGGCTGTGGCGCTCAACAAGTTCGAAACCCTGAACTTCGTTGAGACCTACACCGATCTGATTGCCTATGTGCTGCGCATCGTCGAGTCGCTGACCTTCTCGGAAAAGTACGCACGCTCCGGCACCAAGGCCGTGTTCGAGGTGTTTCAGGTGGGGGAGGGACTGGCGCGGCAGATGATCTGGCGTAAATACGAGACGCTGGCGCTGGCCGAGACCTACACCGACCTCATTGCGTTCATCCTGAGGGTGTCCGAGAGCTTTAGCCTGGCCGAGAAATCCGCCAAGGGAATCACCAAGCCCCAGGCTGAGAGTTTCAGACTGAGCGACACGCTGGCCAGGTCGCAGGTCAAGCGCATCTCGGAAGCCGTCAGCTTTGCCGAAGCGCTGGGGCGAACGGTCGCTTACCGGCGGTCCATCAATGAAGGCTTTGCCATTGGCGAGGCGCTCAAGCGTGCCCAGACGCTCAAGCTCAGTGAGGCCTTTGGCCTGGCCGAGCAGTACCGGCGCCGGGCCAATGGGGTGATCAGCGACATGATCGTTGCCAGTACCGAGATCACCGAGCAAGACTTCATGGACATCCTGGAGTCCGGTCATCCTCCCGGGTACACCAACTTCCGGGATTTCATCCAGGGCGACTACACCTACCAGCGCGCGCTCTTCAAAGCGATTCTGACTTCCAGCAATGCCGACCGTGGCTACATTGATGGCCTGAGGGTGACGGTGGATGTGCCCGATGTCTTTGACCGGGGCACGGCACAGGTGGTCACGGCCGCCAATGGCGTTGTAGTGGTCTTCAGCAGGCAGTTCCGTGTGGCGCCTGAAGTCACGCTGACCTTCAAGGGTGGCACCACGGTGTCCGTCCCACGAATTCTTGGCTCGGTCACCACCACCGGTTTCATCGCCGTTTTGGAAAACACCTCTGGAACCCGCGTAACGGGAGCTATTTCTTGGGTTGCCCAGGGGTATTGAAAGGGTACTAAATGCAAAACTACACCGAAATCCCGTCGACCACGACGCTCTCGGACTCGCTGTCGCAGATCCTGAACAACGACAAGACGGCATTGTCACTCTCCAGTGGAACGGCATTCCCAACTGTGAATCTGCAGCAGGGTATGCCGTGTTTCAGGACCGATGAGCAAAAGCTCTACATCCTCACCGTGGTCAGCCCCGTCACGTGGAAGATGGTCATTGACCTGTCGGCCACGGTGGGCAAGGTGGCCAATGCAGATCTGCTGGACGGCATTGACTCCGCCGGATTTGCACTGAGTGGACACAACCACGATGCCGCATATGCAGCTCTGGGGCACAACCACAACACGGCATACCTGGGTATCACGGCCAAAGCCGCCGACGCTGACAAGCTCGATGGTTATGACTCCACAGCCTTTGTGCGCTCAGTCAATGGCAACGCACCGGATGCCACTGGCAATGCCACCGTACCAATCGATTTGTCGAGTCGATTGGCCAAAGCCGGTGACACGATGACAGGTCATCTGTACATGGGCACTGGTGCAGTGATTTATTCGTCACAGTCTGGTGCGGCGGACAACGCTCGCAACACCGGCTATCGCATGAACGATGGTCAGGACATCGGCGAGATGGGGCGCAGCAACCAGTACTACGACGACTTGGCGGGCAACTGCAACGGCATATTGCCGACAGGAAACTGCGCAAGCAATACGTATTGGAAACCCTCCAATACCAACTGGTGGACCTGGGGGTTGGGGTTTAACTACTGTGCCAACTCGGCCCAATACGACGGCGCTGGAGGAACGACCTACGCCTACAACGCTGTGCCCAGCACCGGCTACAACTACGACGCCTACTACCTGGCTCAAGATGAAATTGGCGGGGGCGAGTATCACCGTTGGTACCGGGCCTGCAATTGCAACTGCAACTGTGGCAGCTACACCAACTGCAACTGCGGCAACACGGCCTTCAACTGCCGAACAAATTGCAATTGCAACTGTGCCTGCTGTGGTTGCTGCTGAAGGAGGTGCACATGAAAGTCTTTCTTGTGCGCGCTGGCAAGCTCTCGACCACACTGGACTACGCCATCCATCTCCTGATCGACAAGACCGCCGAGCAGGTGCACATGCGTTTTGGTTTGCGTCACAGGCCTGATTCGGGACTGACCCCAGACTTTGAAGTCAATGGGAACTCCTACCAGGTGGTGGCAGAGCAGTTGTTCATCTACCGCGAACTGCGCAACAACCGAGGCTGGTCCGATCGCCAGTCCTTCATGACGGGTTACCGCTGGGCAGAAAAACGCCTCATTGACCCCTTGCCGTTGTACGTCTACACCCTGTCTACACGCTTCACAGCCCCCGAGGCTGCCGGGCATGTCTGGAACGGCAACTTCCTGACCGGTTTCAACGTGCCCTTTGCCGACAGCCCGTTTGATGAGTGTTTTGTCACCGTGAACCTGCATCCCACGCTCGGTGGTTGCCTGGTCGAAGGGGTAGATACCTCGGATGTGGAGCAGACCGACTATCAGTCTTCTGCCCAGGTGCGTGAGATGCAGTTCCCGGACCTGCGGGTAACGCCTCCAGCTGTGGTGAGAGCGGGTGACCCGGCAGTGTTTACGGTCCACATGCTCGATGGCATTGGTGACGTTAGCACCCGCGACGCGGAAGTGTTCCTCGAAAGCGTCAATGGCTACCTGCCCATCAGTCGTCGCCAGACACAGGGTGGCACCACAACCGCAACGGTCCTGACCACGGGACTTACAGCAGGCGACACAGTGCGCCTCAAGGCTGGCTTCAAGTTCTACCCCGGATGCGCCGACGCGCAGGTGACGCTTTCATGATCCGCGAACTGTTTTCTGCAAGGATCTTCCAGGGATACCTGCACCTCGGTGATGCACAGCGCGATCAAATGATCGAAGTTGCTATGGGTTTTCATGAAAGGCTCAATCGGGATGGACAACCCTGGGCGCGAAAGAGCCGAGAGTCGCTCATTGGAAACACCACTTGGCCTGATGCCTTGGACCCACTCATGGTTCAGGTTCATGCGGCCATCGAGCAAACCTATAGCTGCATTCCTGTCTGGCAAACAGCCCGTGAGGTGATCACCCAGCCTGGGCAATTCATCCCACTGCATGCCGAAGACACGGACCTGTCAGCCATTTACTGGGTAGATGGCGATGCCAAACCTGATCCGGCGCGGCAGGACTATTCCGGGGCCTTTGTGTTGACCAACCCCAGCGGCGCCTACGGCAGCCGCAGGTTGCCATGGGAAGGCTGGCGCTCGGAAATCATCCATCCCCAACCAGGGATGCTGCTGGTGTTCCCAAGCTATCTGGCCCACCACTCTTACCCCTACAACGGCACGCGAGCGAGCGTGGAAATCCATTTCGAGTTCCGTGTTGAAGCTATTCCCGGAGAACACCATGCGCATAGTTGACGACCTGATTGCACCGGAGCAGGCCTCCGAGTGTCGGCAGTGGTTGCTGAGCCAGACCCTGGTGTTCGGCTGGAAGGCCCATGCTGAAGCCCCAGGTGTGTTCTGGCATCGCAACTTCGTGCTGCCTGGCACCCACAAGCACCACTACGACCCGGGGGCCTGGCGTCCGGAGCTGACGTTCGATGCGTTTGTGGCCCGAGGTGGTCCCATGGCGATGGCAGCGCAGCAGGTCAAGGAGCGCTTTTTTCCTGACAGCTCGATCACACGGCTATGGGTCAATTTGCAGGCCTTCGGCGACGAGGCATCGCTGCACAGGGACTTCCCGGCCGAATTCCTGCAAACGGCCAGATCCGTGATCTGGTACCCCGTGGCCGAGTGGGATCCGGGCTGGGGCGGGGACCTGGTCGTGCTCGATGCACAGGGCGAGATCGAGTCAGCCGTGCTGGTCAAACCCAATCGGATGGTGGAGCTTAATGGCTGCATGGCGCATGCCGCGCGTCCCATGTCCCGTTACTGCAACGCTCTGCGCATCGCGGTGGCCTTTGGCTCGGAAGTGGGTGCCGGGTCGGATTCGGGAGGTGTAACTTGATCGACTATCTCTGGCCCACCCCGGTTCTGAAAGACACCGCGCCCTGGACGCATGACGAGATGGAAGCTCTTAGGCGCTTCACCGTCGAGCGGTTTCATAACCACAAGGCTAACCCGCCCGAGCACGGGTTGCCGGAGGTGGATGTGCGGCTGCGCGTGCAGCTGAACCTGTTTCATGCCGAGCATGAATCGCATGCGCCCCTGGTCTGGCATCGGTTTCGACGTTGGGTGGAAGAAACCTACCGCGACTACCTGCTGGGAGCACATGGGGTGCGCAATGCCAGGGATCTCAGGATCGAGGCGCGCTGCATCCCCGTGCACTACCAGCCGGGCATGCGCGCGCAGCCGCATTACCACCATACCTGTGACCATGTGCTGTGCCTGTACCTGGACTGCGGTCAGGGGCGAAGTCCTCCCAGCGCACGCGACTGGACCGTCGGTGACGGTGAACTCATATTGCAAGACCCCCGCCCGATGGCGGGGTTTCCATTTTGGGAAAAGGTTCACTACATCGAGACCGAACCAGGCCTCGTTGTCCTGCACCCCTCGCGCCTCTGGCACGAAACTAATCCCTTCAACGCCAAGGGGGAGCGAACCCTTCTGGTGGTCACCTTGCGGGTGGCCTCACACAACTATGTTGACCTTTACACCGAGCTCAAAGGAGAGCCCTCGTGAATCTGAATCTGCAAACCCGGCCTGGCTATGACGTGGATGTGGTCCAGCTCGATGACAACAACCTGCGCATGACGGTGCTGGTGACCAATCCCGATGGAAAAGTCTCTGGTCGCCATGTTTTTAACCTCAAGACGATGGCTGGCGCAGATCCTGCGCAGGTCTGTCGGGAGGCATATCCAATCGCATTTGAGGCAATCGCATTCGAGGAGCTCCTGCCATGAAATTCACACTCACTCTCAATGGCAAAAATGGTTTCGAACGACAGGCTATCTATGACCCCGAAGATTCCAGTCTGATCTGGGCCGACAACGGTGAGTCTTTGCCTCTGCCACAGGCGTTTCCCAGACAAGACATGCATTGGCAACCTTTCTGGCATGCGCATCACCCGAACAACCCGGCAGGCAAATCGAGAGCCATACGGCACCTAAAACTGCAGTTGGGCCTCAAGTGCAATTACGCCTGCCAGTACTGCTCGCAAGCTCACCAGCCCCATGACATTGACGGCCACCCTGAGGACGTCTTGCCATTCATGCAGCAACTTGAGGGCTGGTTTGCTGGTGGAGAGGACGGCCAGGGCGCTGGCGTCAAGATCGAGTTCTGGGGTGGCGAACCCTTTGTGTACTGGAAACTGCTCAAGCCACTGGGTGAAGCCGTAAAGGCGAGGTATCCCAACGCCCAGTTGTCCATCGTCACCAACGGTTCGCTCTTCGATGACGAAAAGCTGGCCTGGGTGGAGATACTGGACATTGGCATTGGCCTGTCACACGACGGGCCTGCACAGTCCTTCCGAGGCCCCGATCCGCTGGATGACCCAGAAATGCTGGCTCAGATCAAGCGCTGGGTATCCCGGCGCATGCCGCTGGACCGAATGAGTTTCAATACCGTCCTGCACCGTCACAACCAGTCTCTCAAGGCAGTGCGCCAGTTCTTTGCTGAAAAGCTGGATCTACCTGTGCAAGCCATTGTGCTGGCCACCGAGGAGGTGATGCTGCCCTATGACCAGGGCGGCATGTCTTTGGCACTGAAGGGGTCCGACCACGACCGCTATCTCCATCAGGTGTTCTGGGAACTGGTTACCGGCTCAGGCATGGCGGTGGGCACGATGCGCGACAAGGTCGATGAATTCATGCGCGCGCAGGCTCAGTCAAGACCCATGATTGCCCTCGGGCAGAAGTGCGGCATGGACCGGGATGACTCTATTGCCGTGGACATGAAAGGCAACGTCACGACCTGCCAGAACATGAGCGCATCGACCCATCACAAGATCGGTCATGTCGATCAGTTCGATGCCATCGCGCTCGATACGGCCTACCACTTCAGTACCCGCAGTCAATGCCCGCGTTGCCCGGTGGTTCAGCTGTGCAAGGGGGCATGCCTGTTCCTGGAAGGAGAGTACTGGGATGCTGCCTGTGACAACGCGTTCTCTCACAACCTGGCTGTCATGGCCGCAGCGCTGTACTACCAGACACAAGGTTTTATCCTCACTCGCATCGAGTCTGACGCGATTCGGCATGACTCTGTCTCTGGGGTCGACGTGGTCAAGCTCGCGTTTGTCGATTCGGGCGGGGATATGGGCGCTGTTGTGCCCGTAAAGCAAGAACGCAGACCGTTTCCCGTTGCAGTTGTCGCCACCTGAGCGCTGTCTTTTTTCACTTTTCTTTGTTCATAGCCGCCATGGTTCGCCCTGGCGGCTTTTCTTTTGGAGAAACGAATGCCAGAACCTACAAGCAGTGGGGTCGCCGGAGCAGCTGTGGCCTACAAAGCGTTTGGTGGAACCGCCGCAGCGGCTGCCAGTGGAGCCACCTTGGCTGCCGTAGTGGTCATGTTGATGACCCCGCCACGCAACAAACGGGAGTGGGCTGTCGGGCTGATCAGTACCGTGGTGTCCAGTATTGGCGGCGGTGCCATCACAGTCGAACACTTTGGGCTGCACCATTGGGCCTTCTCAACCATGGGACTGTGTGCTCTGGGTGGGTTGATCTTTGCCTGTGGCCTGCCTGGGTGGGCTATGGTGCGTTGGACTTTTGCCTTCATCGACAAGCGCCGCGACGACTCCATTGACGAGGTGGCCAAGGACGTGAAGGGGATGCTGTGAATCCCAGTGAATTCATCATGCGGCTCACCACGGCCGCCATCGCGTCAGCCAAAGCCACGGGTGTTCCCGCCAGCATCACGATCGCACAAGCCGCCCTTGAGTCCGCCTGGGGGGAGTCTGGATTGGCTAAGAATGGCAACAACCTCTTTGGGATCAAAGCGGACAGCCTCTGGCGCGGCCAGACCCTGACCCTGAATACCAAGGAGTTCATCAAAGGGCAGTGGGTGGTGGTCCCAGCTCTCTGGCGCAAGTATCCAAGCTGGCAGGCCAGCATCGATGACCACGCCGCGTTCCTCAAGCGCAACCCCCGCTACAAGGCTTGCTTTGCTTGCTCCACTGCCCAGGCCTTTGCTAAGGCGCTGGCGCAGGCGGGTTATGCGACTGACCCCGCATATGCGGACAAAGTTGTTGGCCTCATCAAGCAGCACAACCTGCAGGCCTTGGACGGTGGTGCCCCATGAACTGGCTCAACCGTTTCATGCTGGCCAACTGGTTGCACATCCTGAATGCACTACTTCTGCTCATGGCGCTGCTGTGCGGGATGCAGATGGGCGAGTCCCGTGTCCAGAAGGCCTGGGATGCCGAAAAGCAAAAGATCGCGCTGACCCAGGCAAGGCAGGAACAACACGTTGCCGATGTGCGGCAGACCCAAGCTCAAATCACGCAGGAGATTTCGAATGAATACGCAAAAAGGTCAAAGCTGCTGGCTGATCGCCAGTCTGACAGTTGCACTGGCGGGGTGTGCAACATCCCCTCAGCCGGTGGCAGGGATCTGTCCGCCGTTCCCGAAGCTCCCGCCGGAGTTGCTCCAGCCCGCTCCGACCCTCTACTTGCTCCCCAAGGAGATGCGGGGGAGGTGAGCTGCGAACAGCTCAGCAGGGATGCTGCGCAAACCACTCTCATGCTGCTCGAAATGCAGCGCTGGTATCAGAAGCAATCAACTGTTGATCCATAAAAATCTTGCTCAGGCCGAGCATCTTTAGGGAACCCGCTTGCGTCAAAAGTTCGATAATTTTGACTTCTTAATTTCTAAAAGATTGAATAAATCAAATCTTAAGTTTGAAAGGTAATTTGGACGCTGCTTTAAGGGGCGAAAGACTAGATAAGCATGTATAAAACAACAGTTTTTTGGGAGGAGGGGGATGAACTGGTGAACCTCTCCAGTTTCAGAGGTATCATGTCCTGATGAATGATTCGATCCTTGGAAAAAAGCCTCAGTTCTCGGGTCATGAGACCTTTCCGCTGCGGCAGTTGTGGCTAAAAAAGGCCTTCGATGCCGTAGAAAACCGCCCTTATTTTGGCGAGGCGCCTAAGCACATATTCGCTGATGAGGAAGCAATTGTTGACTTTGGCGTTGGAAAAAACATGGTCAGCTCAATTCGTTTTTGGGCCGTTGCCTGCAACGTTCTCGAAGAGAGCAATGACTCATACAAGGTGACATCTGTAGCGGATGCGCTGTTCAACGAATTTCATGGACTAGACCCCTACTGCGAAAACATCTCAACTGTTTGGTTGATGCATTGGTTTCTTGCTAGCACTCCTGATCGGACGACTACTTGGTACTACCTGTTCAATCACGTGGTGCAACAGGTGTTTGACAGAGACTTCATCGGTAAGGCACTTGCAGGCGAACTGGAGAGCATCAAGGCAAAAATTTCGCAGGCAACCTTGAAGCGAGATGTGGAGTGCTGCATTCGAAGCTATGTTCCGCGAGCAAACAGCGACTCTCCTGAAGATTTGAGTGAGCCTTTGCTGGGTGAGTTGGGACTGATTGTTCACAACTCAAAAGACTCATTTGAGTTCCGCAGAGGGGCTAAGCGCTCGTTGCACGATGGAATTTTCGGGTATGCGTTGCTCGACTATTGGGAGCGTCTTGAGGCTTCTGGGTCTGTCATGGCCTTTGATCGTGTGGCGCATGACTACGGCTCTCCTGGGCGCGTATTCAAGATTGATGAAAACGGCATTGCTGAGCGGCTAATTTCATTGGAACAAATAACGAACGGACAGATTCAATGGACTGAGCAAGCCGGACTGCGACAAGTTACGTTAAAAAATAATTCCGAAAAGAGCGTCAAGGCACTGAAGGAAAAGCTGCTCAAAATTGCATACAGCAAAGACTAAACATGGCCCTGAAAGAAAACACTCTTAGCTCTGTTGTTGAAATTTCTCGACAGTTTTTGCGTTCGATTCAAATCGATGATGACTTTGGTCGTGAGGATGCGCTTTCTGGCTACGTATGCCAGGGAACTGCCCAATCGCTTTTGGAAAGTATGGCGCAGCAGCTTCTGGAAACGAAGCAAAGAGCTTTCACGTGGACGGGGCCCTATGGCGGAGGCAAGTCGTCTCTTGCATTGATGTTGTGCTCGCTAGTCGGCCCAAATCAAAAACTGCGTGATCGTGCGAAGAAAATACTTGCACTTCCAAGTGATTCGAAAATCTACAGAGCGTTTGATGCCAAAGGCACTGGTTGGACCGTCCTTCCAGTCGTAGGTAAGCGAATCAGTGTGCGCGACCAACTGATTTCAACCATCGAGAAAAGAACAGGCACTGTACTCTCCAAGAAGAAAAATGCAGACGTAATCACTGAGCTTGTAGCCCTTGCAGAGAGCAATAAGCAGGGACTTTTGTTGATCATCGATGAGCTGGGCAAGTTCTTGGAGAACGCTGCCCTCGATAGCACCGAGGACATCTACTTCTTCCAGCAATTGGCAGAAGCTGCCAGCCGAACCAACGGTAACTTTGTCGTTGTCGGCATCTTGCATCAACCTTTCGAAGCTTATGCCACGGCACTCGGTAGGCAGACGCGTGACGATTGGGCAAAGATTCAAGGTCGTTATATCGACATTCCTTTGGTTGCTGCAACTGATGAAGTAATTGAGCTGATCGGCCAATCGATTACGAGAGCCGAGAACATCGATGTCTCTGATGCGCGACAAGCTTGTGCCGTCATCGCCAACAACATTAAGACTCGTCGACCTGCAGCCCCAAAGAATCTTGCCGAGAGCTTGTTGGCGTGCTGGCCACTTCACCCGGCAATTACTTCGTTGCTGGGGCCTATTTCTCGTCGGAAATTTGGTCAAAATGAACGTAGCATTTTTGGTTTTCTGGCATCACGTGAGCCGCTTGGCTTTGCCGAATTTTTGCAAACGCATCAGGTTTCCGGCGATTCAATGTATCGCCCGTCAAACTATTGGGACTACCTGAGGGCCAACTCTGAGCCAGCTATCTTGGCCTCGCCAGATGGTCATCGCTGGGCGCAGGCTGTGGACTCGGTGGAGCGGGCCGAGGCAAAAGGGCAAGCAATACACAGCGATGTGGCCAAAACAGTGGCTTTGATCGAAATGTTTCGCAGCGGCGCTGCTCTTGCAGCGGACGAAGAGACGATCATTTCATGCGTAAACAGTTCAGACAAGAGTGCGGTGAAGAGGGCGCTGGTCGAGCTCGTTGACTGGAAAATATTGATTGAACGCAAACACCTGAATGCGTATGGTGTTTTTGCGGGAAGTGATTTCGATATCGAAGGGGCCATCAGCAGCACCCGAAATGAGATTTCAGCCTTCAACGGCAAGCTGATTTCGGAACTCACGGATTTGAATCCTGTCATTGCCAAAAGGCTCTACCACGAGACAGGAACAATGCGTTGGTTCAGTAAAACCATCGTTCCATTTGGTGAGTTGCCCACCTTTATTTCCGACTACAAGGCTGTGCCAGGCAGCGTAGGAACATTCGTTCTTTGTGTTCCTGATACCCCTCTTGCCGACAAACAATTCCTGACGAGCATCCAAGAAATCTCATTGGAAAACAGTGAGTCCCCGATCATTTTTGGAGTGTCCAAAAACGGGAAGCGGGTCACTGAACTTTCTCACGAACTGGCGGCAGCTGAGCGTGTTTTTACAACTCGTACAGAGCTTGAAGGTGATTCCGTAGCAAGACGGGAGCTAACCTCCAGAATTTCAAGCCTACGTAACGCTCTTCAGGATGAGCTAGCCGATGCGTTTCGCTCAGCGACATGGCTGCGCCAAGGTCAAAAACTCAACGATGACAAGAACTCGACTGTTTCTGCAATCGCATCAACTGTTGCTGAAAAAATTTATCACAGTACACCAATCATCAACAGCGAGCTGATCAACCGCGATGAGCTTTCAAGCAACATCGTCAAGGCTCGTCGAGAGCTGATGTATCGAATGCTTAAAGACGGAGGCATTTCCAAACTTGGGTATGAAGGCTACCCCGCAGATGCGGGCCTTTACTACACAGTATTGAATACACCAGGTCTGCATATGAATCGAGGTCGCCTGGGCTGGGGCTTTGGTAAACCAAAGGATGACGGTGAAACAGGTTCGACCTACCTTGAGCTCTGGTATCACACAGAAGAGATCTTCAAGAACGCCAATGACAAGCTTGGCCTTCATGAAGTCTATGCACTCTGGCAAAGCGCCCCGTATGGCCTCAAGAAAGGGGTGATGCCAATTATTGCCTTGGCATTTTTCTTGGCAAATAAGGCGCACATTGCTATTTATTTCGACAACGTGTTCACTCCGAACATTAACGAAGTGATCATTGATGAGTTGCTAAATGATCCGAAACTAATTAAGTTCAAGTATGTCACCGCTGGTGAAAATAAGAGTAGCCTTGCCAAGGCCATTGCTGAGAAAGTTTTGGCTCCGCATCTGCCCAATGCTGATGTAAGCTCAATTTCCCCATTGGATACTGCTCGCGGACTGGTCTCTATCGTTGTTGATCTTCCCAACTGGACCAAACGAACGAACAGTGTTTCAAATCCAGCACAAGAAGTGCGCGCGATGCTGCTCAAGGCAAGCGACCCGAACAAGGTCTTGTTCGCCGACCTACCCACAATCCTTGGATCGGATTCCGAAGGCGATCTGGTTGAGAAGCTCAGTTCGGTGATTTCTGAGCTGCAAAGTGCTTACCCTGTAAAGCTACGTGAGATTCAGAAAATTGTTTTGGACTCGCTCCAGCATGGCAATGGGTCCATTGAAGATTTACGTAATCGAGCAAAGTCAGTCAAGGGCATCACTGGCAATTTTCAATTGGAGTCCTTTGCAACGCGACTGGAGGAGTTCGAGGACTCAGATGCCGCCGTTGAGTCGCTGATCAGCAATGCTATCAACAAGCCTTCACATAGCTGGGTAGATCGGGACCTTGATGCCGCCATCATTCAGCTTGGCTCGCTAGCGATGGACTTTCGCAAAGCAGAGGCACTTGCAGGTCTTCGTGGGCGTAATTCGGCCAGAAAAGTTTTCAACCTTGTATTGTCCGCTGGCCAAGGAAATGACCTGAGCCGAACTGTTGAGGTTTCTAAGTCAGACCAATCAAAAATTGATGCTGCAGTCGCGCAGATTTTGCCGATCCTCGAAAAAGTAGATCCACGATTAATCTTTGCAACGCTTGCCGACATCGGCATTAAAGTTGCTGAAAAAGATGAGGTGAAAACATGACAACACACCATGTACTTGGTCTTTCTGGCGGCAAAGATAGTGCTGCTCTCGCAATCTATATGCGCGAAAATTTTCCAGAGCTGGACATTCAGTACTTCTTCACTGACACGGGAGAAGAACTACCGGAGGTGTACGAGTTTCTTGGAAAGCTGGAAGGGTTGCTTGGTCGAAAAATCAACTATCTCAATCCAGATCGCGATTTCAAATTTTGGCTACGCCACAATGGCAATTTTCTTCCATCGCCACAAACGCGCTGGTGCACTATCAAACTTAAACTCCAGCCCTTCAAGGCATGGGTTAATGAATGGCTCAACAAGGGTGATGAAGTAGTTTCTTACGTCGCTATCAGAGCGGATGAAGAGCATCGTGATGGAATGCAGTCTCACCACAAGAACTTAAAGGTGAAGCTTCCATTCCGCGAAAACGGACTGAACAAAGAGGATGTTTTGGACATTCTGGAAGCCTCAGGTATCGGCCTTCCCAAGTACTACGATTGGCGATCACGCAGTGGTTGTACTTTTTGTTTTTTCCAGCAGAAGATCGAATGGGTTCGCCTTAAGGAGCGTCACCCAGAGGCTTTTGAAAACGCCAAAAACATGGAAAAAACGGCCATCGATAACGGGACTCGATTCACTTGGTCGCAAAATGAACCGCTAGCCGAGTTGGAAAAACCCGAAAGAATGGATCAAATTAAGCGAGACTTCGAAGCAAGAAAGCAGCGTGAGCTTGCAAACCGGCGCATAAACCCGTTGAGGGTATGCTCTTCAGAGAACCTTGACCTTGATGACCTGTATCTTGACGACGAAGGTGGAGGGGCCTGCCTCGTTTGTCACAAATAAATTAACTAAGTCGAACGCGCTGGGAATGGTTGGGGCGATCTATAAGCACCCCAGCGCCTCCCAATAATTGACACCACTGAAGAAGTGTTTGCAAAACGATCTTCACATCTCGACGGTAAACAACTGGGTCATCTAATAGAGTTCTGTGCAAAGACTCAGTCAAAGATCCGAAGTAAAGCTCCCCGCCAGAAGATTTGAGCGCGTGCACAAGCCAACGGAAAATTCGAGTTGTTTTAAAGGCACGTCTTAGCGTATCGGAATTCAGATCAACGCCGACAAGACCTAACAAGTGCAAGTCGCGCTCATCCAAGCTTGAGAGTGCACCGCCTTCATCAAATACAGGCGTAGAGGCAAAACACTCTGAGAGTAGAAGCCGACCGGAAAATTCCAGGTTCTGCAGCCTATCAAGCAACTCGCTTGGCCACTCAAGTTCTTCTGTTGTGTTCATGACCGCCGATCTAACTACAGATGAAATCTCTTGAAAGAGAGCATCTGTCATTTCGATTGCACCATCAAAAATTTCGTCCAGGAGCGCTTGGTTTTTTTTAGAATCAGGCACTAGAGTGCATACCTCTGAATTGGCTGATTCTTTCAGGCCAAATCCAGAAAGCGTTGCATTTGCACTTCCGACAATGACTCCGCTTCCGGGTACAGAGAAAACTTTCCCGTGGAAATCTTGGCGGATATAAAAAGCAAGCCCTAACTGCTTAGCTAGTGGGTATGCATTCAAGTCTGATGCGCCGCTTAACAAGTCACCCAATCTCCACCGCGCAAGTATGCGACCGCCATGGGTTGAGTTCTCTGAAGGGTAGAGAGTCCGTAGTGCTTCTGATCTCAAAAATGCAGAGCAAAGAGAGACTCCAGCAGGAGCGGGACCTACTTTGGCCAGAAGCCACCTTGCCGCAGTTTTTCCATCGATCAGTTGACCAGAAAACGGAAAAGCTGATGACTGTTCACCTTCAGAGTATCGACTCATGTTTGATTATTCGCTGCGATCCAAGAAGCGCCGAGCAATGCGTCCCCAGTCCACACGAGCGTCTTGAGCATCTTCGCGCCGAACAGAGTCTTGTTCATCTTCATAGCGTGCCCATGCCATCAGCAAAAGCTTCAGTCCGTTGAGCGCATTGTTTAGGCGTTCCTCAAGGCTTTGAGTGCTTTGATCTTTCTTGTCCCGCTCAAGGACATCTACGAGTCGCGAATAAGCAGGATGGCGGGTGTTCAATGTAATGATCAATGCGCCGCCGCGCGGCTGAACCGAGAAGAACGCAGGACTGTCAATACTTGCTTCAGCAAACACATACTTTAAGGAGTCGTTGACTGCTGATTCTGCAATCTCTTTTGCATCGTCTTCGCTCAAACCTTGCTCTGTAAGGCTTGAGGCAATATCACTCTTGCGCTCTTCAATAGGCTTACTCTCGCCTTCATCACTTTCCCCACGCTTGCCTGCCGCTTGTCGTTCGCGAGTTTTTTCTGTCGCCTCTTTCTCCGCATCATGCGCTGTGGTGTCGTGTCTTGCTTCGCGACTTCTTTGATTCTTGAGCTGTTGATCAACGAGATCAAACATGCGTTTGATTTGCTTTCTGACGAAGTCGGCAATTTCAAGCAAGTAGGCGTGGGGGTCGCCATCTTTGATCATCTCGTCCTTGAGAGCAGAGATAGTTTTTCCCTCTGTCAGCAGGTCGTCGTAGCTCAAATTCGCGACTTCGGCAAAATTGCGAGCACTTTGTTTGTTATTGGTTACGCCAAATACTTCATCAAGCGCAGGAGGAAATTCAACCTCCACACCCCACCAGCGATTTCGAGCATCCGTGGTCGAAGCCCACGATGGATCTAGCTCCAACTCGCGCCCTGCACGAACTACTGAAACGCCGACGTTCTTTGCCGCATGCCGACCATAGTCGCGGTTGCCTGCTGTTCCACCTTCACGAGCAGATTTCTTTGCCATGCTGCAACGCACATACACATAATGAGTTTGATCGCCCAGCTTGATGGGCAGTTTTGTCTCATATGAGCTGGCATCTGGATAGGGCTCAAACATGGCTTGCTCATCGTATGGAGCAGGCGTGGATGTACCAACCATCAAATACAAGGGATCATTAGGACGAGCATACTCATCGATTGAATATGTGAGGCTTTCGCTCTCAATACAAGCAAGACGAATTTTGACGTTGTCGTCTTCCAAAAATTTCCGATACATCCGACCGATGAGCTGCTCAGAATTTTCAATAATTGCTCGGCCAGTTCGCCAAATGCAGCGATCAATTTGGGACCAAACCACCAAAGTGCCAGAGTCACCAAACTCCTTACTCCAGCCCAGCCATTCTTTTGGAATCTCCGTAGGAACTGGCTCAGGAATCTCGTCTAAAGTTCCACGCTCAATTTCCTGTATGTCCAGGTAGGTGTGCATCGCTGATGCCAATCCCTTCTGCCAAGACCAAACATCCACACGCCTGGCCTGAGAAACAGATGATGCTGGTAAACCCATGCCAAACTTACCCATGTGTGTCTGACTTGCGATTTCTAAGTTTGTTCCGTTGCCGAATTGAAGGGCCATTCTCAGGACCTCTTTATTCATGCCTCGGCCGTTATCCAGCACTGCGATTCGATCAATACGCTGACGCGAACGCTGCTCCACAAAATCAGTCTTCTGGATGCACAACAATTCGAC
The DNA here is from genome assembly GCA_903932865.1 of uncultured Burkholderiales bacterium. Lineage (GTDB taxonomy): Bacteria > Pseudomonadota > Gammaproteobacteria > Burkholderiales > Burkholderiaceae_C > Limnohabitans_A. The sequence goes on along the minus strand of CAIZHQ010000012.1, from coordinate 93,539 downwards.
ACGGTTTGCACCAGCCTGAATAGAGTTGTCCATTAATTCGGCAATCGCGTAAGCCGCATTTTTATAACCGTTGTCCCGCATGGCCTTAACAGCCAAACGAGCTGGGACAATTTCAACCTTACTCATCTTTATCACTCCAAACATCTTCCCAATTAGAGAACGCATCAACAACAGAATCAAAACCTGGCAGTGTTGTATCAACCACCGTCAAGATCTCGCACGTTTCATTTCCACCTGCAACTTTGCCTCGCATGGCACGCCCAACCATCTGGCTGTAAAGCACCAATGAAAGAGTCGGTCGAGCAATGAGAGCTGCGCTGGTTCGCGGCGCATCAAAACCAGTCGTTAAGACGCCAAAGTTGCAAAGAATTTTTGGCCGATCTTCATCATCTTTAAAAGCGGCAATAGACTCTGCTCGTCCGTTCGGGGACTTTGAAGTAATGCTTGCTGCCCAATGGCCTCTAGCGGACAAAACCGCCGCCAGCAAATCACTTTGGCGTACAGATGCGGCAAACAAGATGACACGACTGTGTCGCTTTAGTAGTTGTTCAGCGTGGTGAACAATCAACAAGTTGCGCTGGTCGTTGTCACCTAATCTATCGAGAACAGATGATGGGAGTTCGAAAGTTTCCCGAATCCGATCTTGCTCTTCGGACGTCAAGGCAACATTGGCCGCGATCTCAATTTGCGTGAACTTCGGCTCTGCAAGATATCCCTGGTTGATCAAATACGATACTGGATTGTCGTAGCCATCAACCTTGAGCGTCACTTTGCGCGTTGCAAAGAACTCCGAGAGTTTGCGGTCAGCATCAGGCTCGTTCCAAGTGCGTCCTGGTGTTGCAGACAGCCCCAGCAACTGCGCTGAAGACATAGGGCGTAACAATTGATCAATGATTAACTGGTAGGTGGGGGCAATCGCTTGGTGAGCTTCATCCATCACCACTAGAGGATCCCTTGTACTAAGCGCCCTGAATTGCCCATCGTCATTGAGCAGTCGGGAGTAGGCTTTCTTCAGACCCGCAATGATCACTCCGTCTTGAACATTGCGAAGGTCTTCCTCATAAGGGCCCCAATATCGAATAAGGGGCACATTGCGGATACCCAGCGCACCCCAAGCTTTTCTGAATTCATCCCAAGCTTGTTCGCATAGCTCTTCTGAGTGGGCAAGCCAAACAACAACACCTTTGTCTCTTTCTCGCAGATAGTTGGCCACCACATTCATGGCCGTTCGCGTTTTCCCCGATCCTGTAGGCATGTGCAGCAGTGCTCGCCTAGGCTCTTGAGCTAGGTAGCTCTCTACTTTTCTGAGTGCTCTAGCTTGATGGGGAAAGAGTGCAAAAACTGGCGAAACATCGACAACCGATGGAGTCAGTTCCTTAACCTCCGTGTCAGGTATTTCGATATTGAAGAAACCGAAAAGCGCTTCTCTATCTGGTGCGCGTTTGAATTTGTTTTTCTCCAAAAAAGCATAGACATCACCTTTCTGGTCCCAATTCAAAACAGTCGCCAGGTCTTTGGCTTCTTTGGGAGAGAGCATCAGCAGCAGCTGATTTCTTGTTGCTGCATCATCAAGCAGTACGTCTGCAGGCCTTAGCTTAAGCAGAACTTTGATTAAATTCTTCGGATAGGCGAGTTTGGAGTCGATGGCCGTAACAATGCTGAGTGTTCCTTCGGGCATCAAATTGGAGAGCGCAGTGTCCGCCCTTGACAAGAGATCTTCGAATTTCATTGACGCTTACTCGGCATAGAGGAAAACAAGCTGTTGACGGGCGAGTTCGATGGTTGTTCTCCAGGACTTAGGAAAGCATTGATATTGTTGTATTGTGATAGCAATGATTCATACTCCTGCTGAAACGCTTCTTGAAGAAATTTGGGTTGTTCGATGATCGCGTCAGGGCCAAGCGAACGAATCCAAGTCCGTAACTGAACGGTGTCCTGAATGACCACTTCAATTCTCGTCCATTCATCATCAATCGGAGTCATGAGTTGACTGGTAGAAACCGGAGTTTCGGCTAGATATTTTGTCAGTACCCCACGTACGCGGATAACCAGGCTGAAGGGTTCTTTGCCTAGGCGTATGCCGAACTCGCGCAAGATGAACTCGTCAATGTCAAAAGCAATCGGCCGAACAACTGGCTGATCGAGCAAATCAGCATTGTCAATTCTGTGCAGGGCTAAGAACCTTGCGTCTTGGTATTCCTTGACGGTGCACACCAAATAGACAACTTGCTCCATTACGACTAACCCCAGAGGATGAACTGGGTAGGTCTTAGCTTCAACGCCGGAGGTGATAGCTCTATAAGTCACCTGGATTTGCGTCTCATTGAGCAAACCGTTGTAAATGGTTGCCTGAATCTCGGGATCAATCGGAGCAGGTACCTTATTAAGGGTGTGTGGTATCACACGAAGCTTGTCGCGCCATTTGCTGACGGAAGAAGCCTGTGAGTTCGCCACGCCCACAGCAGCATTGAACCAGGGAGCCATTTGGTTCAAAGTGGATCTAGGCAGCATGTTCTGCATGTACTGCTCGACCAAACTGAACGTAAGTGCTGCGTGAGCATCCATGCTGGGTATATCGAGCTGGCTAGCGCCTTCTTGCCAGCACCATCCTTGAGGCTTTGATTCATCAAAGTCCAGCGGAAATGTTGTGGCTAAGTTGTTCAAGTCACGTTGAACCGTACGCAGCGACACGGCCATCCCCTGGCCAAGCAACTGGCTGTGAATGGTGGGGGTATCAATGCGGCGAGGAAATCTCGGGATCAGACGCAGCATTGCCCACTGGCGCATCAGGGTATCGTTCATTTGCCCTCTAATGTAAGCATTCAAGCGACAATCTGCGTCGCTTGTGGATGGGCTTGTGCATCGCAGAGCTCAGTTTACTAGAAATATTCTAAAAACGACATGATTTGTCGCTTGCCTAGTTATCCTCTTGTTGAGAGTCATGGGAGCGCTTTCGGAGGGCCTCGCAAGTCGCTTAAGAATTCGTAAGATGAGCAAATAGCTGCATCAACGCATTGGGAGCGCCGCCATGATTTCCTGCAGGTCTTTTTAACTTTTATTAAGGAAATCAATGCCGTCGGTCTCTCTTCGAACCATCTACTACCTACCCGGGTATGGGGGGCAATTGGGGACCGGCCTCGGCCAAGGGTTGATGGACCGAGGGTTTGATGTCACGGGACGTGAGACAAGGGGAGATTTCCGGAATTTGCCGTTTGACGAGCAGCTTCAGACCGTAATGCGGGACCTGCAGGAACACTTTTGGCATGAGCAGGCCCAGGTGGTTTGCAACTCTTTCGGTTCTTACTTGTTCCTGCATGCGCAGGCCCAGCTACCGGCTTTTGTAGGTCGGGTCCTGCTGCTTTCGCCCATCGTCGGGGAATTTACCAACGAACAGGCAATGACCAGTTTTTCCCCACCACGGCCAGATAGGCTCAAACAGTTGGCGCAAGCGGGGCAGTTCAAGACACCGCTCAACTGTGAAATTCATGTGGGGGAAGAGGACTGGCAAAGCATTCCAGCGAATGTCCAGGTATTTGGCCAGATGACGGGTATTCCTATCACTGTGGTTCCTTGCGGAGGGCACGACCTGGGCAAAGAGTATGTAGGGCCGCTGCTCGATCGATGGTTGGTCCGGGGTTGAGGCCGAGATGAATACCGGGCCAAACCAGCGCTACCTGACCAAATCCCGCTTCAAGCTGGCGCTTGAATGCCCGACCAAGCTTTACTACACAGGCAAAGCGGAGTACGCCAACACCAAGAATGACAACGAGTTCCTGGCCATGTTGGCCGATGGTGGTTTTCAGGTTGGCGAGTTGGCTAAGCTCAAATATCCCGATGGGATTGAAATCAGCACCAAACAGGTGGATCAGGCTATTGCTGAGACTGCTGAATTTCTCAAGCAAGAGACCGTCACACTGTTCGAGCCAGCGATCGTTCATAAAGGTTATCTGGTCCGTGTGGACGTCCTCGTCAAACGCGGCCAGGTGATCGAAGTCATCGAGGTTAAGGCCAAGTCATATTCTGGTGACCCCGCAAGCCTGATCGGTAAACGCAGCCCGATTTCCGGAGATTTCTTGCCCTATGTCCAGGACGTGGCATTCCAGAAATTCGTGATTCAGTTGGCATTTCCAGGGGCTACAGTCAGTGCCTACCTGCTCATGCCCGACACGAGTAAGAAAGCGACTGTCACGGGTCTGAATCAGTGGTTCAAGATCCAGCGGCAGGAGCGAAACATTGAAGTGCAAGTGGATGAGCGGGCCAGGCAAACTGGACTGGCTGATTCGGTTCTCACATGCGTGCCAGTTGACCACTTGGTTGGTGAGGTTCTTTCCAATCCTCTCCCGATTCCTGGCGGGGAGGGGATGCTACAAGCGCTGGCATCCATGTGGGCGCAGCAATATGCAGCTGATCAGAAGTTGCCGCCCGTCATCGGGGGCCAATGCAGTGCATGCGAATTCAAGGCTCCGCTAGGAGCCACACAGCGCAGCGGATTTCATGAATGCTGGAAAGATGCAAAGGGCTGGAACGACTTGGATTTTTCGGAAGGCACCGTTCTGGATCTGTGGAATTTTCGGGGCAAAGACCGACTGATTCAGCTGGGGGTGTGCAAGCTCAGCCAAGTGTCAGAAGAGGACCTGAAGCTAACAGAGCATGAATACAGCCCATTGAGCAACGCTGAGCGACAGTGGATACAGGTAGCAGGGTTGCCTGCCGACTCAAGAGCTCAAGGCTATTGCCTTGACCGGGCTGGCCTGAACAGTGCGATGCGTGAATGGAAATATCCGCTGCACATGATCGACTTTGAGACGGCTTCCGTTGCATTGCCATTTCATGCCGGACGGCGACCCTATGAGCAGGTCGCATTCCAGTTCTCGCACCATGTACTCGAAGCCGACGGGCGCCTGCGCCATGTAGGACAGTTCCTCTCCGATACGCTTGGTGAGTTCCCAAACTACGCATTCGTTCGCGCTTTGCGCGAGGCCTTACGGCACGACCAGGGCACCATCATGCGCTGGAGCCATCACGAAAACTCGATCCTGAACGCGATCAAAGACCAACTTAACGTCGAGGCTGAACCGCCTGCGGACAAGGGCGAACTGATCGAATTCATTGACGGCATTACCAAAGATGGTCCGCGAGCCATGGTCGATCTGGCTGAAATTGCACGTAAGCACTATTTTCATCCAAGCACGAATGGGAGCTGCTCGATCAAGAAGGTATTGCCAGCGGTCTTACAAAGCTCTGCATTTCTTCGTAACACCTATGGGCAACCCATCTATGGTGCAGAGGGGGGCGTGCCTAGTTTGAATTTCAACGGAGTTGCCTGGTGGCAGCAGTCTGTTGATGGCGTAGTCATCGATCCCTACAAATTATTGGTTGCCGAGTTCGGACCCGAGGGTGAGGAAGCTGAGAGGATCAATCAAGGTGGCGCGGCAAGCAACGCCTATCTGAGATTGCAATTCGAAGATCTGCCGCCCGAAGTCCGGGTAAGTTTGCGTAGAGGTCTGCTGCGGTACTGTGAGCTCGACACACTGGCAATGGGACTAGTCCTGCAGAGCTGGCTTCATGGCTGAGTATTTCACGAAAAAAGGAGTCAAAGATGTCTTTCTTTAAGCGTCTTTTGGGGATTTCTGACAGCAACCATGGCGAGATTTTGACCAAGGTTAGCGATCAGACATGGGTTTCGACCAACGGAGATGTCATCAATCAAGTCAGTGATGGTGTGAGCGTTTCAACTAAGGGAACTGTTTACACCCGGGTAAGTGACAACACCGTGGTTGGAAGTGATGGGAGTCTTTTTACCAGCCTGGGGGATTCGATGAGTTCAGACGGAAGCATCAGAACTGGTGATATCGCCACAGGTAGGGGTGCAATATTCAATGATGATCCAGACTGGTGATTGTTCTTCGTCTAGATGATTGTTGAAAATAGGAATTTCAAATGATGTACTTTCTTGCTATTGCCGCAGTTGGATTGGTCTTACTGGTTTTTTTCGGTAGCAAGAAGAGCCACAAGGCAGAAGCTGCAAAGCATTCAGCCTTGGAAAAAGAAAGATTAAATACGCCGGAACCTGTGCTCATCGTTTCAGACAATCTTGCAGAGCCACCGGGAAATTTTGTTTCTGAGAAAAATTTTTCACTCAAGACAGTAGCAGCAGAAGCAGAAGTTCCGCATCAAAGACCGGCAGCTAAAAATCAAAAGAAAAATGAAGCAACTAAGTTGCGTGAAAAGGGGGATCGACGTGGCGCATATAAGGCCAGCATGTTTCTTCCCCCGATCGAAAAAGGGTACCAAATATTCCTTCAAAACATGGGGGTAAAAGGTTTGGGCCATCGGCGTGAGGCAGCCATAGCGTTCATTGATGATCTAAATCAGACATTGCGCCTAGAACATGAGCAGGACAACCCTCAAGACGCGAATGCCATAAAAGTTATCGGCTTAGGGGATTCTGGAGAGTATTTCTTGGGGTATTTGCCGAAGGATGTTTCGCTTCAGATTGTCAAGACAAAGTGTTTGGAGGCTGTCTACGGCCGTCTAGTACGCGCCTATCGCGGAACGGATGACTACCTTGAGATTCAACTTCAGATTGTCGGAGTGAAGGCAAAAAAATCTGAGTTCGATGCATTTGCCAAAAAACTGCCAGCACAGGATTCGCACAAAGAGTATCTTCAATACTGGTCAATCCCGTTTGATGGTGATTTAACCGTGGGCGATGCAGAGCTGAAAATTTCTGAGCACTCAAGCACGGCTCGTCTGGACGCCAAAGCATGGGGAGAGTACATCACCTATCAAAATCTTCTTGATGTATTTGATGATGAGAGCCAACGAGAGTATTACGGAATTCAGGAAGTTCCTCGTGCTGTCGTGATGGCCACTGTCAAAGCTATGAGAGATGAATTGGGCTCGTACAGTGAAGTGGCTGACGACCCAGACGCGATTGCGCAAAGAGTTTTGGAAGATCATCCTGAATTGACTCTTGAGACATAGTCAGACAACAAGGTAAGGCGAAATGGAACCCGCTGGCAGCACTAGGACTTCCCCCTCGATTGGGAAAAAGGTCCTCGACGACCTCTACATACACGCTGATTATTTGTCGTACCTCGGCCAAGATGCTGAATTAAATCAGCTCGTGCAAGATGGTCTTCAGCTGATGGTCGAGGATGACCTTGCTGCCTGCAATGTGGTCAAAATTAATCGGCACAAGCAGCGGCTGTCTTTCTTGCAGTACCTGGACTTTGATGAAGATCCCTTTCCGACCTTGAATGGTGCTTGGGCTATTGATCTGCACAGGAACTTAGTCACGTTTCGTTCCTATGCAAGCTCACTGAACCCGCCAATTCTTCACAGAAAAGAACTGCTCGTGGCTGATGGTCATCCAGGCCGAGAGGGGTGGGTCGCTACAACCAAGTTGGCTGAAGACCTAGGATTCTTCTCGACGTCCTCACCAATCGGGTTCAGAGAAAACTGGAAACGACTGATATCAGAAAAGGGGTTCCGGCTCGAAAACAAGCACTTCGTACCTTTAGGCAACACAATTGAAGATGAGGTTGACCTCCCAACATTTCTGGGGGAAGCACAAGTACAAAGACACCTGACAGCACTCAGCCGAAGTACGCTTTCAGCTCCTGTGCAACTGCTAATCGGTCATGGATTGATCAACGATCAAATCTCTGTCTTTGACTATGGGTGCGGACGCGGGGATGATCTCAAGGGACTTGAGAGCGTAGGTGTCAGATGTGCAGGTTGGGACCCACATTTCGCGCAAGATCAACCATTGATCGCCTCTGACGTGGTGAATCTTGGGTTTGTGGTCAACGTCATTGAAGATCCTGCAGAACGTGTTGATGCTATTCAGAGAGCGTATTCACTTGCATCCACTGCGCTGGTAGTGTCGGTCATGCTGTACACGAATGATCGTCCTGGAAAGCCCTACCGGGATGGATTTCTGACTGCCAGAAACACTTTCCAAAAATACTTCTCGCAAGACGAATTCAAGGACTATCTTGAAAAGGTTCTGGACCAGGATCCGATCATGGTCGGCCCAGGCATCGCTCTTGTCTTCAGGGATAAGGACGCGGAGCAACGATTCCTTGTAAGACGCTACAAGAGTTCGAATGTCGCACGCAGGTTGTTGAGTGCAAGGCTCAGTCCGAGGTTGCCTAGAGCATCGAAGATTGAAAAAATCCGGCAGCCCCGTTTCACCAAAGCAGAGCGAGAGTTCATTGAGCTACGCCCGACGCTTGATACTTTGTGGGAGCTCACTCTAGATTTGGGTCGATTCCCCGAAATTCATGAAATCCCGCAACTAAGCGACATTCAGGAAAAGATTTCACTAACTCGTGCTTTTAGGCTTATTCGTACTCATTACGACCTGGGCCTGCTAGAAAAAGCCGCACAGACCCGTTCAGACGAGATCAAGCTTTACATCGCATCACTACAGTTTGGAAAGAAATCTCCTTACAAGGACCTGGAGCCAACGCTTCGGTTTGATGTTCGCCACTTCTTCGGAGACTACAAGACGGCCACTGCTGAAGCCCTGAAGCTACTCCTCGATTCCGGCAAGCCAGATGTGATCTTGCAAGCTTGCAAAGCTGCTGCTGCAGATGGGCTTGGCTGGATGGACGAAGAACACTCGCTTCAGTTGCATGTCTCAATGGTCGAAAGGTTACCTGCTGTATTGCGTGCCTATATCAACTGTGGACTCTTACTCTGGAACAACATCAGCTCCATTCAACTGGTGAAGATCCATATCGGTTCGGGTAAGTTGACGCTTCTCAAGTACGATGATTTCGACCAGCACGCGATTCCAATCTTGGTAAAGCGAGTCAAAGTGAATATTCGTAAGCTTGACTACGATGTCTTTGACTACCAAGCCCCGCAATACCCACCCTCTGCTCTGCTTTTCAAGAGTCGATACATGCACGAGGACATGGATGGATACGCCGAACAAGTCGCATTTGATGAGCAGCTCGAATGCATCGGCATCCTGGATCAATTCACGACGCATCCAACCAGAGAAATTCTGGAGGCGGCCCTAGAAGAAAAACGAATGGAGATTTCTGGGTTGCGGCTTGTTCGCAGCACCAGGATTCCACCGTTAGATCAATCATGTGGACTCAATCTCAAATTTCGCCAACTGATCGAGTGCGGTGAGACGCAAGCCAGACTCCAGCTGTCAAATATTCCCCTGAACCCTGACACCTACAACGCACTCTACGATTTGTGCAGCCTGATCTTGGATCCAGTCATTGACTATTTCGGCGGGATCAATTTGACATACGGTTTTTCGTCTCCAGCTCTTTCAGCAAAAATTGACGGTCGTATTGCTCCCAAGCTCGATCAGCATGCTGGCCATGAATGCAATCGTCTCGGAAAACCAGTTTGCGACAGGCTAGGGGCTGCTGTCGATTTCAGCGTTGATGATGAGAACATGCTTGAAGTCGCTCAGTGGATTGTTTCGAACACTCCGTTCGACAGACTTTACTTTTACGGGGTGGATCGCCCATTGCATGTCAGCTACAGTTCTTCTCCAGCAGCTCAAGTCACTGTGATGCGCCGAACGGCGCAGGGCAATCTTGTACCTAAAACGCTTGATTCTGTTCAGTTCTTGGATTTCAAATGAAACTTCTGTGAGTGCTTGTGCATAAAAGCCGCGTGTGAAGCGCCGATCATCCAGCGTCTGAAATCGTCGCTGCACTCGACGAATCGATCTACAAAGAGGCCAAGATGGTTGCGCCCTTGACGACTAGCATTTGGACAGTCGATAGCCAACCTCATCAGCTTACTTGCCCGCGACGCGTCTGAGCGGCACTTGGTCACGCTCAATCTCGAGTTCACATCGGACTTTTGACGCTGAACTCCTGTTCGCTCGGCATGACGCATCGCTTTCAAGAGAGATTGGCAAGAAACCGAGATTTAGCCTGTCTGCGGATTCCACCCCACGGCATCACACGCGTGGCGGGGTAGCTTAGATAGAGAAGTCGCTTGGATCTGGTGACCGCAACGAACGCGTTGCGGACCTCCTCTGCCTCTTCTTTCGCGCCTGAGGCCCTCCAGTCGGGAAATGTTCCTTCGGCCATCCCTGCCAGAAACACCACGTCGAACTCCAGGCCTTTGGAAGAATGCACCGTCAGAAGAGCAACGCCTTCGCGAGCCGCCTTCTGCGTATTGCCCAGCGCTTTGCTGCTAAGAAACGCCGTGAGCGAAGTTGAGCCACTAGCCGCCCTGAGGTACTGATCCCACTCTTGTCGGAATACGGCGGTGTCTTCGTAGATCGCCAGCCGATCGGGCTCCTCCAGGCCGTCCGCGTACTTTTCCAGTCGCTTGAGCGCTGGCATCAGGTCCAAACGCGCCAGGCTAGCGCTCATTGTCTCGAGGGCCTCGCAAACTGTCAGGGCACTCAGCGACTGCGTCGCCTGCGCGATGGCTCGCAGCGATTGCATATAGCCGTCCGGAGCCGATACAGGCTCTGCAGCCTTCCACTTTTTAGCCAACGCCGACATGTGGAGGCGGTCCCTCGGGTTGGCCAGCACGCGCAGCGCGAGTTGAAACTCCTCGACCAAGGCCGACTCGTTCTCGTGATTGGCCGATAGGCGCTTGTAGTAGGCGACGCTGCGCTCTTTGAGCTCTGCTTCGATTTCCAAGAGCGCGAATCGAGTGCGACCCAGGATGGCGCACTTGGACGGATTAATGCCTCCTTCGACATCGGGGTGTCCCACGGCGAAGAGCCTTTGCAACTCGTCGGCGATCTGTCGCGCCTCGTCCTGCTCATCGGCGCCCATCTTGACTTGGACCGCTCCCTCTATGGGGAGCTGCATCGCCACCATGTAGTTGGGATCGAGACTCTGAGCAAGCCGGACGATCGCCTTTGACGACCGGTAGTTCGCCGTGAGCTCGACTCGCTTTGCCCCGAACTCGACGCCGAAGCGCTCCATGTATTCCGGGCTCGACGTGTTGAAGCCGTAAATCGATTGGCGCGGATCACCAACCATGATCACGTTCTTGTAGCCTTCGCCGCACAGCGCGCAAATCACAGCGTATTGGGCCTCGTTCATGTCTTGGGCTTCGTCGATGCAAACGAAGCGATAGAGGCGTCTATACAAATCCGCTAGCTTTGGATTTTCGACCAAGAGGCGATAGGTCAGGAGCAGAAGATCGTCGAAGTCGTAGGCGTTACATGCCCGCATGCCCGCCTCATAAGCATCGAGCGCGCGCTTAGTCAATTCATCTTCGATCACTGCGCAAGTAATCGGGTGCGACTTTATGTGGGAGATGCCCATCAGCCACTTGTCAATCTGACGGTTACGATCTTTGGCGTCTTCTATTTGTCCGATTTCGTCCGAAAGGAACGGGTCTTCATCGATTGCTTTGAGCAAAACATCTTTTCGGTCCTTGAACTGCTCGAAGATATTGGGGGGGCCTTCGACGCCGACGAGCCTGCCCCGTTCGGTGAGCAGGTCCAAGCAAAAGCTGTGCAACGTACCAATGAAGGCGCGTTCGCGGTCGTCACCCAGGTCTTGCAGCCGATCTCTCATCTCGTCGGCCGCCTTGTTGGTGAAGGTAAGAGCCAACACGCGGAAGTGTCCGGGAACGTTCGTGAGGAGATTGCGGATGCGTTCGGTCAAAACGCGGGTCTTGCCCGACCCGGGGCCGGCCTCGACCAGGAGCGGGCCCTCTACATGCTCGACAACCTCCCGTTGCTCTGCGGAGAGCCTGGCATTGAATGGCACATTCATATCTTGGCCTCCACTTTCTTCAATTCGTACGCATCTCCGACGATTTTGAGCAGCGATTCGATAGTCTTCGGAAATCGTCGCGCGGGATCATTGTGGGCGGTGATGACGTGCCCGAGGTGTTTGGACACGCTAGTCTTGGCTGAGGACAACGCGTCGAATGCCGCACGCTCTCGTCCCCCAGCGGACTGGTAGTCGCGAACGACGCCCTTTCTTCCCTTCTGGCCATTCTTGTCCTTGATGTATTCGTCAAGATAGCCCTTCTGTCCGCTCATCGCGTCCAAGGCCAGCTCGATCTCTGCCATATAACCCTCGTCGATGAGTTGCGACTCGAAATTCTTGCCCTTCGGGTGGACGACGACGTTGGGGTGGCTGGCTGAATTCTTCTCTCCTGCTTTCTTTAACGCGCTGTCTAGGTCCTTCACAGGCTGCTCCTCCCCATCGGCAAAGACATACCAAGGAATGCTAAGCGCCTTGGCGAGCCAGATAAAAGGGAAATAGTCGGTGCCATTAGTCCGCACGAAGCAGAAACCCAGCTCATGAATCGTGCTACCCCAATATTCCTGCGCCCAAATCGGCAGGGCTTGCTCTTCGGTCTGGCCCTCGAAGAGAACTACTCCGCGCGAGAAAAGAATGTCGCCGCGAGTGTCGATGACCGTCTCTTGCAGCTTGCGCACGTCGTTGGGGTCGGTGAGTGGAGTCAAGTCGATCCGCGTGACGATCGTGTCGCCGCCCTTTTTCATGAAGAGGCGTAGCTCTTCGAGTTGCGCTTGCCCCGCGAAGTAAGGAGAGTGCGTGCTGACGATACGCTGACCCGGAATCTGCTTGATGTGGGAGAAGAGCGATCGCTGCGCCTGTGGATGCAGGTGTGTTTCGGGTTCTTCGAGCCCCAGAATCGAGTGCACTTTGTCGCCGCCTTTCGTTGCCTGCTTGTTGCGCCAAGAGGCGAAGGCGCGAAACACGAGCAATGACGCTAGGCTACGAGTGCCCATGCCATGTCGCGCAAGCGGAAAGGACTGAGCCCCAGTCGTGCTGAACGACACGTCCACACCCTTCGACAGATCCCGAAGCTTGCGAGCGACCGGCGCGATGTCCACCCCGCCGCTGTCGGACGACACCACTTTCTGCAAGCCCGCCAAGTTTTCCTTGAGGTGTTTGAGGATCTCGCTCTTATCGACGATGGTCTGGTTTATCTCTGAGAGCGTCGTCTCCATCGAGGCGATGTCCGTTGCACTCAGGCCCAAGTCCTCCGTGAGCCGCCTCCAGAATGAGCCGGGCCTGCGTAAGTCGTCGTCAAGGTCACGCTTGGCGTCCACGTAATGCAGGGCTATGGGTTCCAACTGGGCTGCGCTTACCAACCGGTCATGGACGGCAGCGTTAGTCCAGTCCCCGAAGTCACGCCACTCCTTCAAGAACTTACGCTCCATCATGTATTCACCCTTGACCGCACTCCATTTGAGCGTCGTGCGTATAGGGGTGAACTCCTTGAACTCCGCGTCCACGGCTATGCCCGGCGTCCCCCAAAGGCCCGTCCAGAAGCTGCCAGCGGGGTAGATGTCGAGGACCTTGCCGTCGTCGCCCACTGGTTGCAGCTTCACGTCGATCATGATTTCCCGTGTCTTGGGGGCCGTGGCCTCGGCGGGCTCCAACCTCACGTCGTCGACGGATAGAAGTTTCCTTCCAGCACCAATCGCAGCGAACAGCGCGTCCAAGAAGCTAGTCTTACCGGCGTTGTTGGCCCCGATGACGACTGTGAGGTCGCCTAGCTCGACTTCTACGTTCGCGAGGGAACGGAAGTTCAGCACCCGAACGGTGGTTACTGCGATTCCGCTGTCTTTGCCGAAGATGACCATTTTGGAGTAGGGGTAAGGTTATTCATTCTATTTTCGCCTGAGATAGCGCTGACTGCCCTCCGCCTGCGTTTTTCTTGAAATGCATTACCAAGAATCGATCAGCCGTACCCCGCCTTCGGGCGTGCAGCGTGCCATGACGAACGCTCAGATTTTGAAGGCAGCTTGGACCCTCCATTTGGGAATGGCTGCCCCGGCTACGCTTACCTGACGACATCAACGCAACCGTCATGTACGTGCGAAATCAGCTAATTTAGAGAAAATCTTTTCATGACAATAGGTTGCATCAGGCGGGAAGTTGCGAACCAAGCGAAATCAGCTTACCAGGCTGTATGCTCTTCGTGGCCCTCCAGGTAACCCATCAGATCGAGCCATGACCTGGACCTTGATTTTTGGCGGAGACAGACCTAGCAAGTGATCAAGACAGGCATCGATTTCCACCTTGCTTAGATGTCCTTGGAAGCATTTTCTGACAATATCGCTTCTTGTGGCACAGGGGTTTCTCGTCAGAAAATTTAGAACCAATTCCACATGCTGACTGGCCTTGGTGCTGAGTCGCTCATCTTTGGCCGACAGGAAAACGTACTGCACTGAGTCTGTGAAATATCGAATCCAGGCCAGAGCGGCATCCAAGTGTTCTACCTCAATCCGGGTAGTGAGGTCACAAAGCGCAAAGAGCATCCCAAGACGTAGCAACAATGGTGCTCGCCTTTCCAAAATAGCCGTCACCCGGTCATTGCCAAGGTCCTGACAGAGAACATCGCGGTAGAGCTGTCCATAGTGCCATTTGGCGCCGGGGCTTAGTTCCATGGGGGTGTGGTTCCTTTCCAGATGGTTGCTGGCATTGGCAAAGGTCAGGACAGCATGGGTTTGCTGAGCCAGATGCTCGACCGTAGACTGCGGCGTGGCCTTTGGAAAGGCTGTGATTCGGGTTCGCTCTGCCCAGATCATGAGAAATCGATTGGCAAAGCCATTGCTCAGGTCTTTGGTAGACATCAGCCCAGTGAGTTCATTGGGTGTGATGGCGCCGCTCAGGCACACATGAGGTCGGCTGGCGAATATCCGATTGTTCTTGGTGGCAGGCTTGATGCACACGCCATCCCAGCAGTCCCGCAAGGCGGTGGATAGGGTGTTCCCCTGGCGTCGGGATTGCTGCAGAACATTGGCAAATTCGGATTCCACAACCCACAGCCGTTTGTCTGTAATGGCTGGAACCTCCCGGTTCCCATGCTGAAATCCGTCGTGGATGAGCGTGGCCAATCCCTCTCGAGAAGACAGGCCACCCCGATGGATTTGTGGGCACAGCGTGGGATCAAGTGCCTGCACAGCGTCATTGATTTTCAGGACAAGGGCCAAGGAGTCACCCTTGCGCCCTCGGCCAGAACGCCCGATGTGCAGGCTAAAAAGCCTAGGGTGGTGTTCCGTGTTGCCAACCTGCAGGTACACCCCACGGCCCACCGCGCAGGACAGGTAGGTCAGGAAGTTGGCCGCAATCGCATAAGGATTGGTCTCGTTGCCCTCGCTGCCTGCGCGGGCGACTTCACCTACAAGTCCATACAGGCAGGCTGGATCGCCCTGGGGACTGTTTCGGTGAAAGTCCTGATCCTGACCAGAGGCATCGTCCGGGTCCAGGATTGGCTCATCGATTTCATGTACGCCGGTCATTTGTCGAGAGAGACCGTCTCGACGATGGTGACAAATTCAGAAAACACATCTGGTTGTGAATGCTGGATGTATCGCGACACTTCATCGTTTTCAATCAGCTTGGCCAGATAGCCTTTGGCCAGGACCAGGTTGAGGACATCTTGACCATAGGATTCTTCAACCAGTTTGTATTGCTCTTGTAGATTGCCCATCTCCCGTTCCATTTTGAGCATCTGCTCGGCGCTCACGCCCTTGACTTTCTTGGGCTTGACCTCGCTGACCAGTAAGTGGGCAGGGGAGGCGGCTAGAAGGGCCTCGGCGTAGGGAATCGTGATGTTGTTGGCCGAGATCATCAGCTCCACGCACTCGACTTGCCTGGTGGGCTTCATCTTGCGAAGTACATCGCTGAGCTTTGCAGAAAACACCTGGTCTCTGAGCAGCTCGGCCGCCTCAGAGCAGATGCCGTCAAGCAGCTTGACCTTGCGCATGATGTGGCTCAGGTCCACGTTCAGGCTTTTGGCCAGCTTTTCAGGGGAGACGCCACGGTTGATTGCCCGCTTGATCATCATGTGCTCTTGCACCGTGGAGAGACGGTTGATCCGGTTGTTGTAGGTGTAGGTTTCGTCGTCCGTGGCGATCAGGCACTGCGCTTCTGTAATCCCCAGCTCTTTCATGGCCATCAATCGGGTGTGTCCATCCAGCAGGATGTGCAATCCGCCATCCGTTGATGGACCAATGGTCAGCGGCTCGATCAACCCAATGGAGCGCAGTGACTCGACGATTTGCCGGTACTTCTTGGTTCCATTGATGTTTTCCGGCAGCTTGCGGCTGGGAAGCAGCTTGTCTAAAGGAACGACCAGTGGGTCGGGGATGAATCCCAATGCAATCTGGCTCATGCAATATGTCCTGTTGGCCAGACCCGCTCGGCCAGGAATGTGGGCAGCGTGTCCAGCTTTTCCGCGCGCAGTAAGGTGGTGAAGTTTTCGTTCGAGAGCAAGGAGCGTAGGGCGCCGATCACGAACATCAGCCGTTGCTGAGTGAAGTCGGATTTCTTGACGATGAGCTTTTGCCGCTCGACCTCTCTCTGGTAGCTCCGGATCAGGCTGGCAGAGGTAACCTCCGCTGTGGATTTGACCTTGATCCGCTTGCGCATGGACTTGCCAAGAGTTTGACGTTTGGCAATCAGGCGCCTAGCGTTGATGAGTTGTTTGCCGCGTAGGTGACCCGACTCGTAGGCCTCTTGCAGTGCAAGCTGGATGACCTTGTCGTCGTTGCCTGCACCGAAGATGTCCAGGGCGACGTTCAGGGGAATTTTTCCAGACTCGACCGCAATCAGTAGACGGTCTTCGCCGTGCTCGAGCAGTTGAAGGATGCCGTGGATGTATTCCACGCTGAGCCCGGTTTTCTCGGCAATAGCCTTCTTGTCATAGCCCTGATCCCTGAGTCTTTGAACGCCTGCGAGCAGCTCCAGGGTGCGGCACTGACGCCTGGCGATGTTCTCGGCCAGGCTCATGATGAACGCATCATCGTCGTCCACATCGATGACCATAGCCGGAATTTCAGTCTCGCCAAGTGACTTGAATGCCTTCATTCGGCCTTCACCGCAGACAAGCAGGTACCGCATCTCACCGTCAGCGTTGGGACGGGAAGTGACCGTGATGGGCTTCTTCAAGCCGATCTGTTTTATGTTGCCCACGATGTCGTCAAAGATCCGCTGGTTTCGCTCTCGGGGGTTGAGCACTTCGATCGATGCGATCGGGATCATTTTTAACGTGGCCTGTCTTGTCTGCTCGCTCATGCTGCTCTCCTTACGCGGGTTCTTTCGGCCATGCCGTACAGGTAGTCCAGGCTGTCAAAGCGGTAGCTCTCGAACTCGATGCTGTTGCGATCGGCCAAGTTGAACCCGCTTCCCCCAAAGTCCAGTCTGGGCAGGAGGTAATAGTCCAGAGGCGCCTGGTTGGTCTCGTCGAGTCGAACGGCAACAGTGATGTCAGGCTGCAGGCTGGTGTCGAACCGAACCTTCCAGCGTCTGCTGCCGGAATCGAACGTCTGGCATCGGGAGAGCACGATGGAGACTGTGAATTCACGGTTGACCTTCAAGATGTCGGTGCCGATGTCTCTTTCGGTGCTGCCACCGATGTCCTCGATCTGTCGCTCCGTTTCCCGTACCACCTGAGGATGCATCTGCCGCAAGTAGCGGTTGACCTCCAGAAACCTGTAATCCCGATCCGGGGTAAAGCCAACGGTCTGGTAGGCACGAATCAGGCTGCCAAACCGCTGGATATACGCCGAGGTGGATGGCATGCCCTCTGTTTCATCGATGATCATCCCGGACAGCAGTCCCCGGCTCTGGTACAGGGCGCGCAGCTTCTCGATCAGTTCTTCATTCGTGTACCGGTGGGAGCGGGCACGGATCATCCCCTGGACGGTGTAGAACGCTTCGGATGGGACGATCGCCTCGAAGGCCGACTCTTTTTTGATCCACATTTGAGGGACGTTCACCACTCGGTGCTTCTTGAGCTTGAACGAAATGCGGTTGTAAACGTTGTTGCCGATGTACTTTTCGTTGGTGAGCACCTGGTGAACCGTGGCACGGGTCCAAGGGCGGTCGAGGTCGGTTGTGAGCCCCAGGCCATTAAGGCGCTTGGCAATCTCCGCTTCAACCATCCCCTCATTGATGAACCACTCGTATATTTGGTTGACCGTCTGAACCTCGGTGTCTGGGCCGGGCATCAGGATCACACGATCGGTCTGCAGGCTCTTGTGCTCGCCCCGGGTGAGTTCACCCTTCATGGAGCCGGTCTGGTCGATTAGTACGCGCCGCAGGCCATATCCAGCGGGGCCTCCTTGGCGGTAGCCAAGCTCGATCAGGCGGCACTGACCTGCAAATACCTTAGTGGACAGCTCCCGGCTGTATTCGCCTGCCATGGCCCGTTTGACGCCCTTGACGATGGTGGACACAGGGGAACCGTCGTTCTCGAACTGCTCGGCGCAGTAGGCCACCTGAATCCCAGCCCGTCGGCAGATGTACTCGTAGTAGGCGCTTTCGTCGGCGTCCTGGAACCGCCCCCAGCGGCTGATGTCATAGACCAGAATGATCTGGAAGTCGGCCTGGCCAGATTCGACGAACCGGATCAGCTCCTGCAGCCCTAGGCGACCCTCGATGCGCAAGCCGCTCTTGCCCTCATCGGCATAGGTCCGGATGATCTCGATCCCACGCTTGGCTGCGTACTCGGTGATCTTGTCTGCCTGGTTCTCCGTCGAGTACTGTTGGTGCTCGGTGGACATGCGGACGTACTTGACCGCCTTGAAGATTGATTTCTGGGCTGCGACCCCGTCGTGAAGTTGTGCCATGTTTCATCGTCGTTTTGTTGTTCTTGTGTCTTGTAGCCAAGCCATCCCTCGGCCTCCTACAAGAGTGAGGCGGCTAGGGAGGCCAGAAGTACACGGACCTCTAAGGTAGCCTGTGCACCTCTGTGTGGCTATCTGGTCATCTCTTGACGCGACGCGAAATCGGGCTGGAGCCCTCATGGATGCTGGAAAGTTCAACAATCCACACGTCTATCTTGACGCCATCCGGTTCGGCTAGGACTTTGAGTCTGAAAACCCCGTCCTTCAAGGCTTTGCTCAGGATTTGGGGTGGATTTAACGAGTCCATCTTGACGGACTGATTTCCAGGCTCCGGGGCGTCTAAAGCTTGTTCGCCGGGGAGGGGATTTCCATAATCAGGTCTGTTCAGACGGTGATTGCGCCAGTACTCCGGATTCCTGTCTGTCCATGCCTTCTGCGCACGCGACTGGTTGTCCCGGTAATCCGGGTCGGATTGAAGCTTGCTTTTTTGCCATTGCCGACGGCGCTCTTTCTGGCAGACGGGCTTGGAGCAGTACGCCTGGTTCGGTACCTGGGGCGCAGGGGTAAAGCGGATGCCGCAGTGGGCGCAGCGAAGCTTGGTCATGGATGTTCTCCAGTCAGTTGAGGAACTGGAAACATCGCCCGATTGATGGGATAACGGAGGCCCCGCGAGGGGGAAGTTATATGAGGTTGATTGGCACTTGTGGATCTGGGTTCAATTCCTGAAGTCGGATTTGAACTTGAGTCGGTGAAGTGTGCCGATGTAAGATCTACCTGTCGGGTGGGTCTAAGTCACCACCTCGCATTCATGCTCTAGTACCCGCTAGCATGATTGAGTGCGAATAGAAAGTTCCTGAGTGGTGAACCATCCACCACCAATAAAGGAAAAACCAACCCTTCGGGGTTGGCTTTTTTTTGCCTGCGAAATCCCTTGGGGGCCCGTGGTCACCTGAGGCTCAAACGCCAAGCGCAAACCCCTGGACAATGGCGTGGTGGGCGGCGCAATGACAAATTGGCTTGACCTGTGGGCAATGCAATGGCAAGGATGGCAGCAATGACTTTGGCAATGACGTGGCAAGAGTGGGTTCAGCTCGACGCGGTAGGGCTCGCTGAATGCGTGCGGCGTGGTGATGTGTCACCGGCTGAGTTGGCGGCCCAGGCCGCGGCCGGGGTGGCCAAAATCAACCCGGCGGTGCACGCGGTGGTGGAGCTGTTTGACGACGCGGTGGCCGAACCGCTCCTAGACGGCATGAATCCAGACGGGGCCTTTGCAGGCGTGCCTTTTTTCATGAAAGACTTGGGTCCCACCCTCAAGGGGCGATTGCAGGAAATGGGCTCCTTGATGATGCGCGGCAACCGGGCCACGGCAGACACTTTTTTGACGTCACAAATTCGGCGCTCGGGCCTGAACATCATCGGCCGCACCACCACGCCCGAGTTTGGTGTGTGCAGCTCGGCCGAAAACCCGGCCGTCTATGTCACGCGCAACCCCTGGAATCCCGAGTACACCAGCTACGGCTCTTCGGCCGGCACGGCAGTGGCTTTGGCGGCGGGCGTGTTGCCGCTGTCGCACGCCACCGATGGGGGCGGCTCGATCCGCATCCCGGCCGGAGCCAATGGCAACATCGGTTTGAAGCCCTCGCGCGGGGTGTTTTCGATCGCGCCTGCGGCGTCGGACCTGACCGGTTTGGTCTCGACCCAAGGCTGCCAAAGCCGCACGGTGCGGGATACGGCCGCATTTGTCGACCACTGCCGCGGTGGTGCGCCGGGGGAGTTCATGCCTTACTGGACGCCCCCCGAACCCTACAGCGCCTTGATCCAGCGTGACCCACCGCGCTTGCGCATTGCACTGTCGCACGAGTGGGGTGACTTTCGGGCAGTGCCGCATTTTGTGGCTGAACTGAAGCGGGTGGGGCGCTTTTTGGAGGGGTTGGGCCACCAGGTGGATTGGGCTATGCCCGAGGTGGATTTTCGGGCGGCGTTTGATGCGCAAACCACTTGCTACATCAGCAACTTCGCGCAAACCATCTCCAACTTGCTGGCCCCTCGGGGCTTGGCGCGCCCGCCTGAGGGTCTGGTCGAGCCCATCAACATCAAGATTTGGGAGATGGGCCTGAACACCAGCTTCACCGAGCGGGCCCGCATGCAGGCGGTGTTCAACACCACCTCGCGTGCGTTCGGACAGTTTTTTGAAGACTGGGACATCATCTTGACACCCATCACCGCATTGCCCACGCCCAAAATTGGCACGGTGGAATATTTGACCACCAGCGACAACCCTTCGGTGCTCGATTGGTTTAACCATTTGTGGTGCAACTTTGCGTACACACCGTTGACCAACCTGTGTGGCATGCCGGGCATCTCACTGCCCATGGCCTGGCAAGAAAACGGCTTGCCCTTGGGCATCCATGCGCAGGCCAAGCAGGCCAACGACGGCATGTTGTTGCAACTGGCCGCACAGATCGAGCGTGCCTTGGGGGGGCAATGGCACGCGGGGCGTGTGCCTCAGGTGCATGTGCGCAAGAGTTCTCAGGCGTAAAAAAACCGCTCAACGGATGTTGAGCGGTCGGGGAGGCCAAACGCCGGCTGGTTTACAGGCCTGCTGCTGCCTTCAATGCAGCGGCGCGGTCGGTGCGCTCCCAGGTGAAGTCGGGCTCGTCGCGGCCAAAGTGGCCGTAAGCAGCGGTCTTGCTGTAGATGGGGCGCAACAGGTCCAACATTTGGATGATGCCTTTGGGGCGCAGGTCGAAGTGCTCGGCCACCAAGGCGGCGATTTTGTCGTCGGCGATCAAACCTGTGCCTTCGGTGTTCACCGTGATGTTCATGGGGCGTGCCACACCGATGGCGTAAGCCACTTGAATTTGGCACTTCGTTGCCAAGCCAGCAGCCACGATGTTTTTGGCCACGTAACGAGCAGCGTAAGCTGCTGAGCGGTCCACCTTGGATGGGTCCTTGCCTGAGAACGCGCCGCCACCGTGCGGGCAGGCGCCGCCGTAGGTGTCAACAATGATCTTGCGACCTGTGAGGCCGCAATCACCTTGGGGGCCACCGATGACGAAACGGCCGGTGGGGTTGATCAGGTACTTGGTGTCTTGCAGCCACTCCTTGGGCAGCACGGGTTTGATGATCTCTTCGATGATGGCTTCGGTGAAGCTGGCCTTCATCTTGGTCGATGTTTCGGACTGGTCAGGGCTGTGTTGGGTGGACAGCACCACGGTGTCGATGCTGTGGGGCTTGCCGTCCACATAGCGCATGGTCACCTGGCTCTTGGCGTCGGGACGCAAGAAAGGCAAACGGCCGTCTTTGCGCAACTGGGCCTGACGCTCAACCAGACGGTGGGCATAGTAAATGGGGGCAGGCATCAACTCAGGCGTTTCTCTGCAGGCGTAGCCGAACATCAGACCTTGGTCGCCCGCGCCGATGTTGAGGTGGTCGTCAGATGCGTGGTTCACGCCCTGAGCGATGTCGTTGGATTGTTTGTCGTAACAAACCATCACGGCGCAGCCCTTGTAGTCGATACCGTATTCGGTGTTGTCGTAACCGATGCGTTTGATGGTGTCGCGAGCGACTTGGATGTAGTCGACGTGTGCGTTGGTGGTGATCTCTCCGGCCAACACGACCAAGCCGGTGTTGGTCAGGGTTTCAGCGGCCACTCGGCTGCGGGGGTCTTGCTCGAAGATGGCGTCAAGGATTGCGTCCGAGATCTGGTCGGCAACCTTGTCGGGGTGGCCTTCAGAGACGGATTCTGAGGTGAAGAGAAAATTGCTGGACATGAAAAAAGCTCCTTTGTTTCAATGGTTTATCGGCGTTGCCGACCCTGAAAACCTGGAGCCTGGCGAACGCTTTAGCAGAATTTATGAATCGCCCTGCAAGTAGTTCAGATAACTCGGCGATGGCGCTGATTATAAAAGAAGGCCCGCATGCTTGGCAATTCCATGTCGAAATCATGTCCAATACGGGCCATGGACATTCCTACCCCGATTGAAAGCCGCCTGGTTGACTTGGAAATCAAGGCAGGCTTCACCGAAGACCTGCTCGACCAGCTCAATGCGCAGGTCTATCGACAGCAGCAGCAAATTGACGCGCTGATCCAGGAGCTGCGCCAGATGCGTGACCGTCTTCCTGAGTCGGGCGGCGGCGCCGAAATGCGCAACCTGCGCGACGAAATCCCGCCGCATTACTGAAGCGGAGGCCTGATGCACAGCGTTCAGGACATCCGCGACCACTTGCGTGCTCGGGGTGCAAACGCCCTTCACGAGCAGCACGTCCTGCGTCTTTGGGCACAGGCCAAGCCGCAGGACAGCGGGCGCAGGCCGCTGCACAGCTTCATGCCCATGGCGGTGCGCGAGGCTTTGCCCGCGCTCAGCGCCACGCTGGCTGGTCTGGCCACGCTGCGCGAGCAGCACCCGGGGCAAGACGGATCGGCCCGTTTGTTGGTCGGATTGCAAGACGGGCAGACGGTCGAAAGCGTGCTGCTGCCGCGCGACGGTCTGTGCGTTTCAAGCCAAGTGGGTTGCGCGGTGGGCTGCGTGTTTTGCATGACCGGGCGTGAGGGCCTGATCCGGCAGGTGGGCAGTGCCGAGATCGTGGCGCAAGTGGCGCTGGCCCGCACCCTCAGACCCGTCAAAAAAGTGGTGTTCATGGGCATGGGTGAGCCCGCGCACAACCTGGACGCGGTGATGGAGGCCATGGAGCTGCTGGGCACGGTGGGCAATATTGGGCACAAGAATTTGGTGTTCTCCACCGTGGGCGATCCGCGGGTGTTTGAGCGCTTGCCGCAAGGCCGCGTCAAGCCTGCACTGGCTTTGTCGCTGCACACCACGCGGGCCGATTTGAGGTTACAACTGCTTCCGCGTGCCCCGCGCTTTGACCCGCAGGATCTGGTCGAGGCAGGCGAGGTCTATGCCCGCGCTACGGGTTACCCGATCCAGTACCAGTGGACGCTGATCGAGGGGGTGAACGACGGCGCCGAAGAGATCGAGGGCATCGTGCGCTTGCTGCAAGGCAAATACGCGCTGATGAACATGATCCCTTACAACGCTGTGCCCGATTTGCCTTACGAAAGGCCGAGTTGGGAGAAGGCGGCGGCAATAGCCCGCACGCTGCACCAGCGCGGCGTGTTGACCAAGCTGCGCCAGTCTGCGGGGCAGGATGTGGATGGGGGGTGTGGCCAGCTCAGGGCGCGCGATGTGCAGCGAGTCAAGCCTGTCACGCTGTACCCACGAATCAACGCCCCGGCAGCTTGAGCAGTCCGCTGGAGAGCGAGGTCCCGAGCAAAATCACCGCACCGCACAGCAGCATCCAGGCCGTGACACGTTCACCCAAAAACAGCACGCCGTAGACGATGGCAAACACCGGTACCAAGAAAGTGACCGTCAGCGCCCGTGCAGGTCCCGAGTTGTCGATCAACTTGAAATACAGGATGTAGGCCACGCCGGTGCACATCACGCCCACCACCAGCAATGCCCCCCAAGCCGAGGCACTGGGCCAGTGGTCGGGGCGAAACCACAGCGCAGGCAGTGCCAAGGCCAACGTGGCCCCAATCTGACTGCCAGTGGCCGTGACCAGCGGCGGCAGGCTGGGAATGTGTTTTTTGGTGAAGCTGGCGGCCAGGGCATAGCAGGTGGTGGCGGCCAGGCAGGCCAGCACCGCCCAAGCGGGGGCGACGCCCGAGTCGTTGGGCGTGAAGCTCGCTTGTCCACCGGCCAGCAGCAAGACACCGCCAAAGCCCAGGCCCAAACCCACCGTGCGTGACAGGCTGGGCTTGTCGCCCAGCCAGAGCCAGGCCACGACCGCACCAAAAAGGGGGACGGTCGCGTTCAGGATGGATGAAAAACCCGTGGTGATGTGCAGCACCGCAAAAGAGTACAGGGCAAATGGAATGCCGCTGTTGAGCACGCCTACAAACAGCACGGGCTTCCAGTGTTGACGCAACGCCTGCCAATGGCCTTTGGCCAGCATGAGTGGCAGCAAAAAGAGCGATGCAATGGCCACCCGAATGGCTGCGGTAGGCAATGCACCCAGCTCCAGTGCGGCGACGCGCATGAACAAAAAGGACGAGCCCCAGATAGCGGCCAGGATCAGAAAGTCGGCCAGCCAGCCTTTGGCGTCAGAGGAATTCATCGAGAAGGAGTCAAATGCCGGTCAGGCCTTCCAGCCGCAGCAGCGCCTGTTTGCGCCACAGTCCGCCTGCATAACCTGTGAGTTGGCCACCGGCACCCAAGACGCGGTGGCAAGGCACGATGATACTCACCGGGTTGCGCCCCACGGCCGCGCCCACGGCGCGGACTGCTTTGGGATTGTTCAATTGACCGGCCACATCGCCATAGCTTTGATGCATGCCCGACGGGATGGTGCGTAAAACGCGCCAGACCGATTGTTGAAAAGGCGTGCCTGCCGACAAGTCCAAAGGCACATCAAACGCCGTCAATTCGCCTGCAAAATAGGCCAGCAGTTGTTGCGCGGCGTTTTGCAGCAGCGTGTGCGCTCTGTCGGTCGTCCAGCTTTGCATTCGGGCCTCGGTTGGGCCATGGCGCTGGCCTTCAAACCACACGCCGCACAGGCCTTGCGGCGATGCGGCCAAGATCATGGGCCCCAAAGGGCCGTTCAGTTGTTGCGTGGAGATGGTTTTCATGGGTTTGTTGGGGGTAAGGAGGACAGGCTTTGCCAAGCCGCAATCAGGGCGTAGCTGCGAAAAGGTCGCCATGGCTGCCCGAGTTGTTCCAATGCCTGCGTGGGTTGGGGGTGTTGGCGCACGCCCAAGGCGGTTTGCAAGGCCACGTCTTGCACGGGCCAAGCATCCAGCCAACGCAAGGCGCGCATGGCGATGTAGTGTGCCGTCCAGGGGCCGATGCCGGGCAAGGCCATCAGCGCCTGCCAAGTGGCCTCTAGGGGGGCTTGTGGATGCAGTAGGAGGGCGCCCGATTCGACCGCCTGTGCCAGGGCCTGAATCGCTTTTTGCCGTTGGCGCACCACACCCAAGCTGCCCATGTGCGCGGCGTTTTCATCGTGTGCCAAGCACGCAGGGCTGGGGAAAGTCCTGTTCAGTTCAGGCCACGGCGTTTCGCAAGGCGTGCCCAGCGCATGAACCAAGCGCTGCCCCAGGGTGCGTGCGGCCTTGACGGTGATTTGCTGACCCAGGATGGCGCGCACGGCCAGCTCGAAACCATCCAGGCCCCCCGGCAAACGCTGGCCCATGGCGTGTGGAAATGCGGGTGCCAGCACTTGCGCGATGGCGGCCGGCTCGGCATCCAAGTCCAGCCAGTCCCGCACCTGCGCCACCAAAGCGGGCAGCACGGGCAGCAAATTGGGGCTGACGCGAACATGGGCCCAAGGGTGCACGGTATCCCAGCGTACCGACAGCCAGCCGATGATCACGCTGGCGCCATGGGGCCAGCGCACGGTTCGGCGCAACTCGGCTTGCGGGCCTTCGCCGCTCCAGCTCTCCATGCCCTCCAGCGAACGGGTTTTGAAAAACTGCCATAGCCCCGCGATCTGGCACGGTGGCCGGTAGTGCAGCACCAGGGCCAGTGGCGTGCCGCTAACGGATGCGGCCTGGCGCTGCGTGCGGGCAGGGCGAAGTTGTCCCGGGCTGAGCCGGTAATGGTTTGAAAACGCCGCATACATGCGCCGGGCCGAGCCGAAACCACTGGCTTGGGCCACCTGGGCCACGGACATTGGGCTGTCGTGCAACCATTGCTTGGCCCGCAGCAGACGTTGGGTTTGCAGGTATTGCACCGGCGACACTTGCCAATGCAGCGCAAACATGCGGCGCAGGTGCCGATCGCTCACGCCCAGCTGTGCTGCCAAGGCGGTCATGGTTGGGGGTTTGCGGCCATGGTCGATGGCCATGTGCAACTGCTGGGCCGCGAATTCGGCCACAACGGCCTGCGCGTCGGTGGTGGACCAATGGCGCCGCGCAGGGGCCAGCTCCGGGCGGCAGCGCAGGCAGGGCCTGAAGCCATGGGATTCGGCTTGGGCTGGCGTTTCAAAAAATTGGCAATGGGCCACTCGGGGCAGTTTCACCCGGCAGACGGGACGGCAATAAATGCCGGTAGACGTGACACCGGTGAAAAAAATACCGTCCCAGGCGGCGTCTCTTTCAGACAGGGCCTGGTAGCAGCGGTCCCGGTCCAGGCCTTTTGCCGATTCTGGTTGGACTTGTAGGGTAGGCAGCGCATGGCGTTTCATACAGGCCATGTTAGCCACAAAAGGCGCTGTCCTGTTGGGCGAGTTGTGCCGTTTGCGGACCTGTGGTTGGGGCAGGCAGGCGAGGCTGAGCACCTACAATACAGGGCGTTCATCTTCCCAGCGGCCAGTCTGGAACGCTCCTACCCCGACCCATCCCATAAGCCATGCAAGTCACCACTTCGATCTTCAAAGCCTATGACATCCGCGGCGTGGTCCCCCCGACCTTGAACGAACAAGTGGCTGAGGGCCTGGGCAAGGCCTTTGGCACCCGGGCGCTGGCCGAAGGCCAAAGCACGGTGGCGGTGGGGCGCGACGGCCGCCTGAGTGGCCCCGCATTGTCGGCCGCGCTGATCCGTGGCTTGGTGGCCGCAGGCATAGAGGTCATCGACATCGGCTTGGCCACGACGCCCATGCTCTACTTTGCGGCCAGCACCGCTTGCCAAAGCGGCATCCAGGTCACGGGCAGCCACAACCCCAAGGACTACAACGGCTTCAAGATGGTGCTGGGCGGCCGCGCCATTTACGGCGACGAAATCCAAGGTCTGCGTCAGATGATGCAGGATGAAACCTGGCTTCTGCCGGGCGGCGGGAAGGTGACGCATTTGGACGTGTTGTCAGACTACACGCAGCGCATCGTGGGTGACGTGAAGTTGTCGCGCCCGATGAAGATCGTGATCGACTCGGGCAACGGCATTGCGGGGGCCTCGGCCCCCGGCATCTTCCGCGCTTTAGGCTGCGAAGTGATCGAGCTGTTCAGCGAGGTGGACGGCCACTTCCCCAATCACCACCCCGACCCGAGCAAACCCGAAAACCTGCAAGACCTGATCGCGGCTCTCAAAACCAGCGGGGCCGAATTGGGCCTGGCCTTTGACGGCGACGGCGACCGATTGGGCATCGTCACGAAAGACGGTAGCAACATTTACCCGGATCGCCAGATGCAGCTTTTTGCGCAAGACGTGCTCAGGCGCGTGCCTGGCGGCACCATTTTGTTTGACGTGAAGTGCTCGCAGCGCCTTGCCCCGGCCATCGAGGCCGCAGGCGGCAAGCCCTTGATGTACAAGACGGGTCATTCCCTGATCAAAGCCCAAATGCGGGCCATTGAAGCCGCAGGCGGGCAGGCCCCCTTGGGGGGCGAGATGAGCGGGCACATTTTCTTCAAGGAGCGTTGGTACGGTTTTGATGACGGCACCTACGCCGGTTGCCGCTTGCTCGAAATCGTCAGCCAATCCCCCGATGCCAACGCGGTGCTGAACGCCTTGCCTACCAGCTTCAGCACGCCAGAGCTGAACGTGGCCTGCGCCGAAGGCGAACCGTACAGCGTGACCAGCGCCCTGCAAGCGCTGGCTGGCAATGCCTTCAAGCCACCGGCCAAAGTCTTCACCATCGATGGCCTGCGTGTGGACTGGCCTGATGGCTTTGGCCTGATCCGAGCCTCCAACACCACGCCGGTGCTGGTGTTGCGCTTTGAAGGCCAGACCGAGGGTGCCCTGCACCGCATCGAGGCTGAGATGCTCGCGCTGCTGCGCTCGGTCAAGCCCGATGCCCAGATTCAGGCGGCGGCGCATTGAGCATGCCCATGTTTGGTCTGGAACATGTGACGGTGGTGGTGGTGACCCACCACAGCGCCCATTGCCTGGCAGGCTTGAATCCCCTGTTGCAGCACTGCCCACACGTCATCGTTTCGGACAATGCCAGCAACGATGGCACGCCCGGGCAGGCCCGCGCCCTGTGGCCTCAGGCCCAAGTGTTGGCGCACCCCATCAACCTGGGCTTTGGCGCAGCCAACAACCGGGCCTTGGAACGGGTCACCACGCCGTTCGCATTTTTGCTCAACCCCGACTGTGAAATCACATCAGAGGCCTTGCTGGCGCTGATGGACGTGGCGCAGGAGATGCCTGAGGCTGCTTTGCTGGCGCCGCAACTGGTGGGAGCCAGGGGCCAAGCCGAAGTGAATTACCGCTGGCCGCACACCCTGTGGACTTCTCGGGGGCCGGCTGCCGCTGGGCCAGCTTGTGTCGGTTTCGTGTGTGGTGCGGCCATGCTGTTGCGGATGGACCGGTTTGCCACAGTCAGATTTTTTGACGAAAACTTCTTCCTTTATTACGAAGACGATGACCTGTGCCTGCGTCTTTTCAAGGCCCGCTTGCCCATGGTGGTGGTGCCGTCCATCGAAGCCTTGCACCGCTCGCGAGGTTCGGTGAAGGGACATGCGCCCTGGAAAAGCGAATATGTGCGCGGATTCCACCATGCCCAGTCCAAGCTCATTTTTGAGCAAAAACACGGCACGCTGTCGCAAGCGCTCCTTCAGCGCCGCCGCTTGCTGTGGAGCACCGGTTTGGCATTGCCACTGCGGGCTTTGTTGTTTTCACCCAAACGCCTTTGCCGCATGTGGGGTCGGTGGATGGGTTTGATGCGCTGGACACCCCATGTTGCGCATTGACATGGCTTCGTTGACGCAGCGTGAACGCATCCACAACGGTTTGGTTTTTGCCTGCCTGTCTGTGGTCTTGGTCATGCCGGGTGGGCCAATGCTGTTGGCCCTGTGCTTGGCTGGCATGGGTTTGTGGTCATTCAAGGACTTGCGCACCGACCTGGCCCAAGTCTGGGGTAGTCCTGTGGTGCGCATCATGACCATGGGCTTTGCCATTTTTGTGGGGGTGGGCTTTTTCTTGGGAATTTGGTATGACTACAGACCCGGTCATTACGAGGCGTTCATTCCTTTTTTGCTGGCTCCTTTGATGTTGCATGGTGTGCTCAAAGCCCGCTTGCAGCCTGTTGTTTTGTGGATGGGTGCGGCGACTGCTGCGGTGCTGGCTGGCGCATTGGCCAGTTATGAAAGTCTGGTGCTGTTGACGGGGCGTGCCATGGGGGCCATGAGCCACCCGATTATTTTTGGGGATCTGTCGGTGGTGTTGGCTTGCATTGCCTTGTTTGGGGTGCTGTATTTCGAGCAAGCCAAAAACCAGCGCTGGATGCTGGTTTATTTGTCATGCGGCGCGGCCTTGGGCGTTTGGGGCTCTTTGCTCAGTGGCTCCAAGGGGGGCTGGTTGTCGATCATCATGGTCTTGTTGGTGTTTGTTTGGCGAGTCACGGCGGGTAAGGCGGTCATTTGGCGATGCCTGGGTGTTGTGTTGATCTTGGTCTTGGTGGCCAAGGGCGTGTGGCTGGCACCCGAGGACTTGGTGCGGGGACGGCTTGAAGGCGTTTGGGGCAAGATTCACCACTGGTTTGAGACGGGTCAGGTGACCGATTGGTCGGTCAGCATTCGTCTGGAGTTGTGGTCGTATGCCTTACAGCTTTTTGCGCAGCGTCCCATCCTTGGCTGGTCTGGGGGAGAGGCGCTGTCCATGCTCGCAGATCATTTGAAACCATTCAATGTGCCTGTCGGCGTTGCGCCAGTTTTTGAGAATGACCTGCTGCACTATGCGGCAGTGTCTGGCATGGTCGGTGTTTTGTCTGTTCTGGCTTTGTATGGATGTGTGTTCGCCGGTTTTTGGCTTTACCAAAAGCAGGGGGCATCGACCTTCGCCTATGCCTTGTTGGGCATGCTGCTGGTGGCGCTTTACTTTGAATTTGGACTGACCGTCAACGCTTTGGGCCGCAATGCCTTTCGGTATTTTTTCTGCGCCATGACAGTGATCCTTTTGGGGCTGATCATCTTGGCCACCCAAGAAACCAAGGAGTCAGCATGGAACTGATTTTTTTGTGCCCTGCGATCAAAAAAGCCATAGGTGGGGTCAAAGTCATTTACAGACAAGCTGAATTGATTCACAAATTAGGTCAAGCGCGTGGGTTTTCCGCTGCGGTGATGCACCCCAACACCTGGTTTTTCCGTGTCCGTTGGTTTGATGCGCAGGTACCTTTGAAGAGGGCATTTTTCAAACTCCGATGGATGGGAAAGCCTTCTTTTTCCAGTGTGGCAGGTGCATTTGATGCCCAGAAGCACATGGTGGTGATCCCTGAACTTTGGGCGCGGAAGTACGGTACGCAATTGGCGAGCATGGGGGTGAGCTATGCCATCTATGTGCAAAACGGCTACTACATCACCAAAGGGCAACCTGCAGATCTCGATCGGGCCTACCAATCGGCGCGCTGCATATTGACCATTTCAGACGATGCCAGCCGCTGCGTGGCGCTGGCGTTCCCTGGGGTCGAGAACAAAATACTGCGCGTTCATTATTCGGTGGATGCCCGGCGGTTTTGGCCCGACCAGTCCAAGGAAAACATCATCACTTACATGCCGCGCAAGCTGGCTGACCATTCGTCCAAAGTCTTGTTTTTTCTGCGCCACCATTTGCCCGCGCATTGGAAAATAGTGCCCATCGATGGTATGAATGAAGAGCAGGTCGCGGCTTTGCTCAAGCGGTCCAAGATCTTCATGGCCTTCAGCCATTTTGAGGGCTGTCCCTTGCCGCCCTTGGAAGCCGCCTTGAGTGGCAATCAGGTCATCGGTTACACCGGGCAAGGTGCCAAGGAGTACTGGTTGCCCGAAATTTTCGAGGAAGTGGCCTCCGGCGACGTTGCGGGATTCGCCCGGCGTGTGCTGGACAAAGTGCAGGCCATCGACCAAGCCGAGCAGTTTGACCTGCCCTTTTCCACCATTCGATCGTTGGCTGAAACTTACTCGGATGCGCAAGAGCGCAACGACATGCTTGAATTTTTGAATGCAATGGGCCTGAACACGAACGGTTGGCCGACATGACCTCACCCCGCTTGGACGTTGCCATTTTTTCTTTCAATCGGGGTGCCTACCTGAAAAATTGCGTTGACTCTTTGCAGCGCAATATGCCCGGGATCGGCTGGACGGTCTATGACGACGGGAGCGATGAACCAGACACCGTGGCGTATTTGCAAAGCTTGGGTGAGCACGTGCTGCACATGAAGTCAGCCGGCGAGAATCGTCATGGTGGCTACTACAACAACATGCAAGCTGCTTTGGATGCGACTCAGGCCGATTACCTGCTCATGTTGCAAGACGACCTGCAGGTGGTGAGGCCTTTTGCGCTAGAGGAGCTGTCAAGGATTCACCAAATCTTTGATCAAAGTCCGTCAACCGTGTTCATCAGTCCCTTGTTCTTGAAGGGCAGCAAAAGAGCCTATTTCCAGCAGCGCTACCAACCCGATGCTGGGTTGCGCTGTTATCGCTGGTCTGCCGACCCCGCTGAAACGGGCAGAGTGCCGCAGAAGTACGCGGACATCGCGGTGCTGCATGTGGCGCGTTTGCGCCAAAGTGGTTGGCAGTTTGCGGATTCGGAAGAGGGCAATGGGGCCTTGGCCGCCCGGTTGTTTGGGGACATGGTTCAAGCGGCCGAACCTTGGGTTTTTTACATCCCCGAAGAGCCTGCTTACCGCGGCCGCGTGCTCACTTTCGGGGCCAAGCTGGCCGTCAGAATGTCGGGCAACCGGGTCAAGTCTTTTCAGGACATGAGCCCGCAGGCCTCCTTGGCGTTTTCGCAAAGGGATTTGGGTGTGTACCCCTTTGCCGAAGATTTCGTGGACACGGTCGACCCAACGGTGCGCAAGCCCTACAAGTTCAATGCCTACCGCACCCGTTGGTTGCCATTGATTCTGAACAAACTCGAGCTCCTGGGGCGTCGTTTTTGGCGTCCTTGATTCAGAACTGCGCTTTGTCAATCCCGACAAATTGACGGCGGGCCTGCCAAAAACAACCCAGATACCGAACGGCCAATCGCAGTTGTGCAACCAGTCTGCGCAACTTGAATTGCAGGTCGTGCAAGTTGCTTCGGGTGGGTGGGCTGGGCACCTTCTCGCGCGCAATCAAGGAGTGGGGCGCGATGGGGCATGAAACGCCATAAGCCGAGGCCATGTCGGCTTGTATGGCAAAGGCCGGCACGGTTTGCCACGATTTCAGCGCATAGGTGCTGGAGATGAACGCATCGGCCAGGCCCATGCCGTGCTGCTCGAATTTGGCCAACAGCAAGCGTGCACCAGCAGGCCAAAGCACATAGGCGGCGGCACCCGTGCGGTCTTGCAGCAAAGGGTGCAAACGGGCATTCAGACTTTCAATGGGTTTGAAGCGACGCGCCAGCAGTTTTTGGCGTTGCCGGGTTTCGAGTGAAATGTGGTCCACCCCCTCCAGAGAATCCAAGACCTTCAGCAGCGCAGGCGTGTTGTACGCCAGGAGGGCGTCGTCTTCCAGCACCAAGGCGGGGTCGTGGCTTTCGGCAATTTGTTGCCACACTTGGTGGTGGCTCATGAAACAGGCCACTTCGGTGATTTTGATGGGGCGCTCCCAGGAAAAGGCGTGGGACTGAAAAAACGCATCGGGAATGTCAGCCGGAGTTTGCGCATCGATGAACTGTGCATCCAGGCCCAAGTGCGTTGCTTGTTGGGCCTGAAACTTGCGGCGCTCCAGTGCTGAGGGCAAATTCAAAATGTAGGTTTTCATCCGGGGCGTTTTCCAATCGTGGGCCAAATATACCTGCAGGGGTTGCCTCTGGTCGGCTCGCCGCCCGGGCCCGACAGCGCTCCCTATAATTTGCCGATACCCACTCAACCTCGGACCCCGTGCTCCACCCCAATCCCGACGTCATTGTCTTCAACATCAAACAGCGTTACACGGGTGTATCTGCCACCATCAACGCCTTGGTCCCTGTGCAAATGCACCAATGGCGTCTGGGCTATTGCGGCACCACCCTGTCCAATGGCGTGGGAGGCATGACTGTTGGGCAGGCCCTGGCCTTGTCGCGCCAGCCGCCACCGGGGCGGGCGTTCCGGATCTGGCATGTGCGGCGCGACCCTGAAATGATGCTGGGCATTTTTGCCCGCGATGTGTTGCGCTTGCCGATCCAACTGGTTTTCACCTCGGCCGCGCAACATTTGCATGGGCGATTTCCCCGCTGGCTGATTTCCAAAATGGACGCGGTCATCTCGACCACGCCGCTGGCGGCCTCCTTTGTACCCAACACCACCGCCGTGGTGCCTCACGGCATTGACCTGTCGCGCTTTGCGCCTTCGCCCGACAAGCTCAAGGCCTGGGCCGATTCAGGGCTGCCCGGGCAGTACGGCATTGGGGTGTTTGGTCGTGTACGGCCCGACAAAGGCAGCGATGTGTTTGTGGACGCTATGATCGAGGCGCTGCCCCATCTGCCGGGTGCCACTGCGGTGATTGCCGGGCTGGCACAGCCTCAGCACCAAGCCTATCAACAAGATCTGATCGACAAGATTGCTCAGGCGGGTCTCTCGGAGCGCATCGTGTTTCTGGGCGAAGTGCCCGCTGGCGAGGTGCACCGGTGGTACCAACGTTGCCTGCTGTGCGTGGCTTGCCCGCGTTACGAACCCTTTGGCTTGACCCCTTTTGAGGCGGCAGCCACCGGTTGCGCGCTGGTGTGTTCGCGCACCGGGGCGTTTGACCAGATGGTGCTTCCCGGCATCACGGGCGAGCTGGTCGATACCGGCGATGCGCCCGGTCTGGCCCAAGCCGTGCGAAGAGTGTTGGCCGATTTGCCTACTGCCGTGCAAATGGGCCAAGCCGCACGCGAGCGGGTGTCGCAGGTGTTCTCGTTGGCCAAGGAGGCCGAGGGCATTGGCCGGGTCTACCAGCAGTTGTTTGACCAGGCCTCCAGGCGTTGATGGGGATGGACTTGTCCTGGACAGAACGTCTGGCGCTGCGGGCCTACGGCGTCATGATGCGCGCTTTGCAGCCCTTGCTGCGCCGCAAACTTCGCCGCCGTGGCCTGCAAGAGCCTGATTATTTGATGAACATGCCCGAGCGCTTTGGCATTTACGATGCCCTTGCGCCTGAGCCTGGGCGCATCTGGGTACATGCCGTCTCCTTGGGGGAGACGCGGGCTGCGGCCATCCTGATCGAGGGCTTGCGCGGTGTTTGGCCCAGCATGCGCTTGCTGTTGACCCACAGCACCGCCACTGGTTGGGCGCAGGGTCAGTCTTTGTTGCGCCCAGGCGATGCACAGGCCTGGCTGCCCTGGGACACGCCCGAGGCCACCCGGCGTTTTTTACAGCACCACCAGCCTCGCTTGGGCATCCTGATGGAGACCGAGGTCTGGCCTGCGCTGGTGCAAGCTTGCGTGCAGGCACGGGTGCCCTTGGCGCTGGCCAATGCCCGGCTGAACGACAAGTCGCTGCGCTCGGGCTTGCGGTGGTCTTGGTTGTCCCGTCCGGCTTATCGGGGCTTGAGTGCGGTATGGGCACAAAGCCCAGAAGATGGGGCGCGCCTTGGGCAATTGGGCGCCACGGTGCTGGCGGTGTTGGGTAACCTCAAATATGATTTGCAGCCCCAGCCCGATGCGTTGGCATTGGCCCAGGTCTGGCGCCAACAATGGTCTCGCCAAGAGGTGACTTGCCCGGTGGTCATGCTGGCCAGTACCCGCGAAGGTGAAGAGGCTTTGTGGCTGCAGGTCTTGATGGCCAATGCGGCTCGTTTGGCCGAGTTCCGGGCGGCGGGCGTGGTCTGGTTGTTGGTGCCCAGACACCCGCAGCGCTTTGACGAAGTCCACGATGGGGTGGTTGCGCAGGGGCTGAGCGTTGTTCGGCGCTCGAACTGGAAATTGGGTCAGCCGCTGCCTGTTCAAACAGACAAGGTTCAAGTTTGGCTGGGGGACAGTTTGGGCGAGATGCCTGCTTATTTTCAGAGCGCCGACATGGCATTGCTGGGTGGCAGTTTCATGCCTTTGGGTGGACAGAACCTGATTGAGGCCGCTGCCTTTGGCTGCCCGGTGATCATGGGCCCGCACACCTTCAACTTTGCACAGGCCGCCCAAAACGCCCAGCAAGCGGGGGCTGCGATTCGCGTCAGCGACATGGACGGCGCGCTGGACCAGGTGGTGGCTTGGTTGCGCCAGCCCACTGAACTGGCCATTGCCCGACAAAAAGGTCTGGATTGGGTGGCCCAAAGCCGGGGTGCTGCCAAGCGTTATGCCCAGGCCATCGCGGGAATGCTCTGAAGCCATACCGGCCTAGGAAGCCAGGAGTTCGTTGTTCCCGGCGGCAGGGAGATGACGCTTATTTTTGCAGCAAGCCGCTGACCGCTTGCAAATCTGCGTCTTGCAACGTGCCGCTGGACTGGCGCAGCCGCAGCTGGCCCAGCAGCACATCGTGGCGGGCTTTGGCCAGGTCGCGTTTGGTCTGGAACAGTTGGCTTTGGCTGTTGAGCACGTCAATGTTGATGCGCACGCCCACTTGGTAGCCCAGCTTGTTGGCGTCCAAGGCACTTTGGCTGGAGGCTTCCGCCGCTTGCAGGGCCTTGATCTGGCTCAGGCCTGATTGCACGCCGTAAAAGGCGGTGCGGGTGGCTTGGGCCACGTTGCGTTGGGCAGCTTCCAGTTCGTTGCGGGCTTTGTCTTGCAGGGCCACGGTTTCCAGGATGCGGTTTTGACTGGCTTGGCCGGTGTACAGCGGCATGTTCAAGGCCACTCCGATGGTGGCGGCGTTGGTGTTGGGTTGAGTGAGCGCGCCGTTGCGGTAGCGTGTCACACCGTAGCTGGCGTTCAGGTCCAAGGTGGGCTTGAGGGCAGCTTTGGCTTTGTCGATTTCCAGTTGAGCCACTTCAAGTGCAATGCGGGCCTGTGTCAGGCTGGTGTTGTTGGCGTCGGATTGGGTCACCCATGAATCGATGGTTCCGCTGTGCAGACGGGCGATGTCGGCCTCAGCTTGCAAGCCAAGGGGCTTGACCTGGGCGTTGCCCACGGTTTGGTCGAGTGCCAACCGTTTGACCTGCAGGTCGTTGTCGGCAGCGATTTCTTGCGCTATGACCAGATCAAAACGGGCCTGGGCTTCACGCGTGTCGGTGATGGTGGCGGTGCCAACTTCGAAGTTGCGCTTGGCCGCGGCCAACTGTTCAGAAACGGCTGTCTTTTGAGCCTTGACGAAGCTCAGGCTTTCTTGCGCCGTCAGCACGTCAAAGTAGGCTTGGCTGGTGCGCACCATCAGTTCTTGCTCAGCCGCTTTGAGCTGGGCCTGGGCCAAGTCGACTTGCTTCATCCCTTGGGCGAAGCTGGCCAGGTTGGCCGGGCGATAGAGTGGGTGGCTGCCGCTGACCAACAAACTTCGGGTGCCGAACGCACCACTGCCCATGGCATTGGATTGGTTGTCCAGAGTGGACTCGGACAGATTGCCCCCTAAACCCGCTGTGGGGCGCAGCAAGGCTTTGGCCTGCTCGGCCTTGGCCAGCGCGGCTTCATACTGCGAGCGCGCGGCCTTGATCGTGGCGTCGTGGCCTTTGGCCGCCTCGAACAGGGTGGCCAGGCTCTGGGCCTGGGCAGTGCCTGCGAAGGCGGTCATCAAGGCCAAAGTCAGGGGCAGGGTGCGCAGTTTCATGGCGTGTCTTTGTAAAAAAAATGTCGGGCCCACATCAGGCCAAAAGCTGGCTCAGTAAACGGGAATGCTGGGGTCTACTTGCGCCGACCAAGCGTGAATGCCGCCAGCCACATTGACCACCTCAAAGCCGTGCTGCATCAAGAAGCTGGCCACTTGCATGCTGCGCCCGCCATGGTGGCACAGGCAGGCAATCGGGCGGGTTTTGTCGAGTTCGTGCAAGCGTGCTGGAATGGTTTGCATGGGGATGTGCAGCAGGTCCAGGCCTTCAGGCTGGGCGCTGGCGGTTTGAACCTCCCAGCCCTCGCGGACATCGAGCAAGACGGGGCGCTGGTCCTGTTGGCTGGCCCATTCAGCGATTTGGGCTGGATAGATTTGCTGCATGGTGGTCTCAGAATTTAAAGCGTGAGGGCTCGACAAAGCCGGACAGGCGTGGGGCGTTGCAGTCCCATGGCTCGGTGGTGGTCCAGCTGCTGTCATGGGTGCGGCTGATGAGGGTGGCACGCATCATGGGTTCGTCGCCCACGATGGCGGCGAGGCGCCCCCCCACGGAGAGTTGCTGCAACAAGGCGGCCGGCACTTCGGCCACGGAACCACTGATCAGGATCACGTCAAACGGGCCGTCGGCGGGAGCGCCGTGGCTGCCATCGGCGGTGCGCACCACCACGTTGGTCACACCGGCCCTTTGCAAGTTGGCTTGGGCCTGCGCGGCCAATGCCGGATCGATCTCCAGGCTCAGCACGTTGGCCGCCTGATGGGCCAACAAGGCAGCCATGAAGCCAGAGCCGGTGCCGATGTCCAGCACCTTGTCGCTTTTTTGCACAGCCAGGTCTTGCAGCAGACGCGCTTGCACTCGCGGGGCGAGCATGACCTGGTGGGCCGGGGTGCCCAGCGGTATTTCCATGTCGACAAAAGCCAAGGCCTTGTGTGCCAGGGGTACAAAGTCTTCGCGGCGAACGGTGGACAGCAGCGCCAGCACTTGTGGGTCCAGCACTTCCCAAGGGCGGATTTGCTGCTCAATCATGTTGAAGCGGGCCTGGTTCAGATCCATGTTGTTTACTCCTGCGGGGGTCTTGGTCGAATATCCGTTGATTTTAAGGGGCACGCGTGTCCTGAGCCTGAGGGGCTGGGGTCAAGCCTGCTTTGGCTCGCAACCATTGGGCCAGATCGTCCATGTAGCAATACACCACAGGCACCACCACCAGCGTCAGCAGCGACGAAGTGATGACACCGCCAATGACGGCCTGGCCCATGGGCGCGCGTTGCTCGGCGCCTTCGCTCAGCGCAAAGGCCAGCGGCACCATGCCAAAAATCATGGCCAAGGTGGTCATCAAGATGGGGCGCAGCCGAACTTTGGCGGCCAGCAGCAAAGCCTCGCTGCGGGCCAAACCATCTTCTCGGGCGCGGATGGCAAAGTCCACCAGCAAGATGGCGTTTTTGGTGACCAGGCCCATGAGCATGATCACACCGATGATGGAGAACATCGACAAGGTCGAGCGAAACGCCATCAGGGCCAGCACCACGCCAATCAAGGTCAGGGGCAGGGATGTCATCAATGCCAGGGGCTGCAAGAAGCTTTTGAATTGGCTGGCCAAGATCATGTAGATGAAGATCACCGCCATGGCCAGGGCCGATAACGCGTAGCCAAAAGACTCACCCATGTTTTTGGTCGAGCCACCAAAGCTGTAGCGGTAGCCGGGTGGCAGGCTCAGGCTGTCCATGGCTTTGCGGACATCGGCTGAGACCTCGCCTGCAGAGCGTCCAAACACGTTGGCGTTGAAGGCCACTTCGCGCATCATGTCGCGCCGATTGATTTGGTTGGAGCCCGTGGTCTCACTGACGTGGGCCACCTGGCCCAAGCGCACGGTGCGTGGACTGCCATCAGGAGCGGTCACTGTGAAGGGCAACCGTTCCAGGTCTTGCGGGCTGTTGCGGGCCTGCGGATCAAGTCGCACGTTCACGTCGTAGGTTTGGTCGTTTGGGGCGCGCCAGTTGCCCACGGTTTGTCCCGCCACCAAGATGCGCAGCGGCCCTGCCAACTGCGCCGTGCCCAGGCCCAAGTCCGATGCCGCGTCGCGCAGCACTTCCACGCCTATGACGGGTTTGTTGGGTTTCACGCTCGAATCAAGGTCCACCAAGCCCGGAATGTCGCGCACCTTGGCCAAGGCCAGCACCGCCAGGCGCTCCAGCTCTTTTTGGTCGGGGCCTTGCAGCGAAAATTCGACTTGCTTGTTGCCGCCAATCGCGTCGAGCAAACCGGTGTGCGTGACCGCGATGCCGGGCACTTGCTTGAGCCGTTCGCGCAGCACGGCAGACATTTGGTCGGCGGTGCGACTGCGGTTCTTGCGGTCTACCAGACGGATGTACAGGTTGACGTTGTTCTTGCCCTGCGCATTGGCGGTGTTGATGGTGCTGACGGTGTAGCGCACTTCCGGGAAGTCGCGCAAGATGGCCTCGACCTGGCGGGTTTTGGCTTCGGTGGCTTCAAGCGAGGTGCCCACCGGGGTTTCGAACTTGACCGAGGTTTCAGAAAAATCAGCTTTGGGCACGAACTCGGTGCCCAGCAGCCGGACCATGAACACGCTGGCCACGAAAATGCCCAGCGCCAGAAATACGGTGGACTTTTTGTGCACCAGCGCCCAGCGCAAGATGCCTTGGTAACCATCGGCCAGGCGCTCGGTGCTCCGGTCAAACCAGCCGGTCACGCGGCCAATGGTTTTGTCGTAAAAGCTGACGGACGCTTGGTTTTTGCCGTGTGTGTCTATGGCCGGGTCGTGCCAGATGCTCGAGAGCATGGGGTCGAGCGTGAAGCTCACAAACATCGAGATCATCACAGCCGCCACGATGGTGATGCCGAACTCGTGGAAGAACTTGCCGATGATGCCCTCCATGAAACCGATCGGCAAAAACACTGCCACGATGGACAAGGTGGTGGCCAGCACGGCCAGGCCAATCTCTTGCGTGCCTTCCAGAGAGGCTTTGTAGGCGTTTTTGCCCATTTGCACATGGCGCACGATGTTCTCGCGCACCACGATGGCATCGTCGATCAAGAGGCCCACGCACAGACTCAAAGCCATCAGCGTGATCATGTTGATGGTGAAGCCGAACATCTGCATGAACATGAAGGTGCCGATGAGCGAGATCGGCAGCGTCAGGCCGGTGATGACCGTGGAGCGCCAGGAGTTGAGGAATAAAAACACGATCAGCACCGTGAGGATGGCCCCTTCGATCAGGGTCTGGCGCACGTTGTTCACCGACACGCGGATAGGCCGTGAGTTGTCGGTGATGGGCTCGAGCTTGACGCCGGGCGGGAGCTGGCCATGCAACTCGGCGACGGC
The DNA here is from genome assembly GCA_903932865.1 of uncultured Burkholderiales bacterium. Classification (GTDB taxonomy): domain Bacteria; phylum Pseudomonadota; class Gammaproteobacteria; order Burkholderiales; family Burkholderiaceae_C; genus Limnohabitans_A. Next base: position 53,141 of record CAIZHQ010000012.1, on the reverse strand, counting down.
CTTGACCAGACCATCGACCACCTGAATGGTGTTTTCATCCTGCGACTTTTGCACCGACATCAAGAGCGTGCGTTGGCCGTTGTAGAGCGCCAGGTTTTCCAACTCTTGCGCGCCGTCTTGCACCTTGGCCACTTGCGACAAGCGAATGGGGGTGCCATTTTTGCGGGCCACGATGATGCGCCCAAAGTCCTCGGGCCGTTGCATGCGCGAGCTGATTTGCACCATGCGCTCTTGCTCCAGCGAGCGGATCGCGCCCACGGGCAAATCCTGGTTTTCATTGCGGACAGCGGCCACCACCTGCTCGGCGGTGACCCCCAAGGCCTCCATGTTGCCCGGTTGCAAATACAGGTTGATCTCGCGTTTGCTGCCGCCCACCAAAGTGACCGAGCCCACACCACGCACGTTTTCCAGCCGCTTTTTGAGCACTTGTTCTGACCAGTTGGTCAATTCCACAGCGTTGAGTTTGTCATCCTCCGGAATCACGGCAAGCGACCACACGGCGCGGCTGGAAGGGTCAAAGCGCAGCACCCGGGGTTCTTTGACCTCGGTGCGCAGTAAAGGGCGCAGCGAGGCGACTTTTTCGCGCACATCTTCGGCGGCTTTGCGGCCGTCGATCTGCAGCTGAAACTCCATGATCACGACGGACTGGTTTTCGTAGCTGCGCGAGGTCAAGGCGCTGATGCCGGCGATCGAGTTGACGCCTTCTTCAATCTTTTTGGAGACTTCGCTCTCCACAATTTCGGGCGATGCGCCGGGGTACTCGGTGCTGATGACCACCACCGGAAAGTCGATGTTGGGGAATTGATCGACTTTGAGGCGCTGGAACGAGAAGATGCCCATCACCACCAAGGCCAACATGACCATGGTGGCAAACACCGGATTTTGCAAACTGACACGGGTGAACCACATGCTGTCAACCCTGCTATTTCGGTGTGCTGGCGGCGGTGGCCTGCGCCGCAGTCGGGGATAAACCTGACTTGGCCGTCGCCGTGAACTTGACTTGCACCCCTTCGCGCAAAGCCCCGACGCTGCCCGACAGCACTTGCTGGCCTTCGGACACACCGGTCACGGCCACCAGGTTTTGTTGCTCACCTTCGCTGCGCTCGCCGGTCCGCACCGTGATGTGCCGCACCAGGCCTTCCTGCACCACCTGCACATAGGGCTGCGGTTTGTCGATGCGCACGCTGCTCACGGGCACGGCCAGCACCTGCAGGCTTTGCGTTTCCAGGGTGCCCTGGGAAAACAGCCCTTGGCGCAAGCCTTCGCGGCCCTGGACGCCCAAGTAAACCACGACGCTGCGGCTGCCCATTTGGGCGCTGGGGTTGATGCGCAAGACTTTGGCGGGCACCAGCTTGGCCACGCCTTCCACTTGCAACTGCGCTGTCATGCCCACCCGCACGCGGCTGGCGTCTTCGGCTGTCAGGGCGGCTTCCATCTCCAGTTGCGAGAGGTTGATCACTTCGACCAGCCGGGCCTCGATGGCCACGCGCTCGCCAGGTTGGACCAGGCGCTGCGCCACCACGCCCGTCAGTGGCGAGCGCAGCGTGGCGTCCGCCAGTGACTTGTCGGCCAGGTCCAGTGCCGCCATTGCCGCCGCGTGCGTGGCCTTGGCCCCGTTCAGGCTGGCCTGGGAGTTGAGCAGGGCGGTTTGCGAAATGAAGCCTTGGTTCACCAGTGCTTGGTTGTTGTCAAACTGGCGCTGGGCAATGTCCACCTGGGCTTTGGCTGAATCGGATTGCTGCTGCGCCTGCCGCACGCGCGCTTGGTATTCAGAGGGGTCGATGCGGGCGATCACCTGCCCAGCTTGTACGCGGTCGCCTTCACGCACGTTCAGCTCTTGCAGCTCACCGGCCACACGGGCCTTGACCACGGCGCTGTGGGTGGCTTTGAGAGGTCCTGATACGGCGATACCCAAGCTCAGGGTTTGGGTCCGGGCGGTGAACACGTCGGAGGCGGCCAGCTCGATGCTGGCCACCGCGGCGGCAGTGGACGTCGCCGGGGCTGTGGCAGCCTGGCGTTGGCTGGCCCAGCGGGTACCGCCCGCGACGAGTGCGGCCAGCGCCACGGCCGAGAGGATCCAAAGGGTTGATTTTTTCATGGTGAGACGGGTGTGATCCGGTAAGGATCAGGGTTGCGACAGGCCTCGGGCCAACAATTGTGCGTGTTGCGAGATGAAGGCTTCCGGGTCAATTTGCTCATGGCTGGGGCAGCACGGCCCCATGGAGTGCTTCCACATCACCAAAAACAGCAAAGGGGACATGACCGAGTGCAGCGTCAGTTCCACATTGACGGCACGGAACTCCCCCTTGTCAATGCCGCCCTGTAAGGCGCTGCGCACCAAGGCGTGGGCGGGCGTGATGACTTCGGTGCGGAAAAAATCAGCCAGGTCCGGAAAGTTGTTGGCCTCACTCATCACCAGTTTGGAAATGCCTGAAGCCTTGGTGGCACCGTAGCGCCGCCACCATTGCAGCATCATCCACTCGATCAATTCGCTGGCGCTGCCCTGATATTGCGCCACTTCGGCCGCGCCTTGGGCCACGGGGGCGACCACGTTCTCGCGGACCACGGCTTTGAACAGGTCTTCCTTACTGGGAAAGTATAAAAACAAAGTGCCTTTGGACACGCCAGCCCGCAAGGCCACCTCTTCCACTCGGGTGGCGGCAAAGCCTTTTTCGACAAACAAGTCCAGCGCTGCTTCGAGCAATTCGCCCGGGCGGTCTTGTTTGCGTCGTTCGCGTTTGTGGGGGGCGTGGGGGTCGGCGTTGCTCACGGGTGATTTAATGACTGAATGGTTAGTAATGTACGGTTTGCGCAGGTCTTCGTCAAGGCACAAGCGTACTCTGGGCTGGCAACAAAAAAAGGCTGCCCATGGGCAGCCTTTGACTTGTTGGGTTCCAAGCCTTAATTTGAGAAAGCAGGAATCCCAGTGATGGCACGGCCCAAAATCAAAGCGTGCACATCGTGCGTGCCTTCGTAAGTGTTGACCACCTCCAGGTTCACCAGGTGTCGGGCCACGCCGTATTCGGCACTGATGCCGTTGCCGCCCATCATGTCGCGTGCCATGCGGGCGATGTCGAGCGCCTTGCCGCAGCTGTTGCGCTTGAGAATGGAGGTCAGGTCCACCGAAGCGGTGCCTTCGTCCTTCATGCGGCCCAGGCGCAGACACCCTTGCAGGCCCAGGCTGATCTCGGTCAGCATGTCGGCCAGTTTCTTCTGAATCAGCTGGTTGGCGGCCAAGGGACGGCCGAACTGCTGGCGGTCCATCACGTACTGACGGGCGCGGGTGTAGCAGTCTTCGGCAGCGCCCAAGGCGCCCCAGGCGATGCCGTAGCGGGCGCTGTTCAAGCAAGTGAAGGGGCCTTTCAAACCGCGCACTTCAGGGAAGGCGTTTTCTTCGGGGCAAAACACCTCGTCCATGACGATCTCGCCGGTGATCGAGGCACGCAGGCCGACCTTGCCGTGCACGGCGGGAGCGCTCAGGCCTTTCCAGCCTTTTTCCAAAATAAAACCACGGATCTGGCCTCCATCGTCCTTGGCCCAGACCACGAACACGTCGGCAATCGGGCTGTTGGTGATCCACATCTTGGCGCCACTGAGGCTGTAGCCGCCGGGCACTTTCTTGGCACGGGTGATCATGCTGCCGGGGTCGGAGCCGTGGTTGGGTTCGGTCAGGCCAAAGCAGCCGATCCACTCGCCACGCGCCAGTTTGGGCAGGTATTTTTGTTTTTGGGCTTCGCTGCCAAAGTCGTTGATGGGCAGCATCACCAGAGAAGACTGCACGCTCATCATGGAGCGGTAGCCTGAATCCACGCGCTCGACTTCGCGCGCGACCAGGCCGTAGCACACGTAGTTCAGGCCCGCGCCGCCGTACTGTTCGGGAATGGTGGCCCCCAAAAGGCCCAGCTCGCCCATCTCGCGGAAGATGGCCACGTCGGTGGTTTCTTTCAAAAAGGCGTCGGTCACGCGGGGCAGAAGACGTTCCTGGCAGTAGGCACGGGCGGCTTCTTGCACCTGACGCTCGTCGTCGGTCAGTTGTGCGCTGAGCTGGAAGGGGTCTTCCCAGCTGAAAGTGTTTTTGGGCGTAGCCATGGTGGGTGTCTCCGTGAAAAATCTTGATAGCCATTGTGATGGCGAGATGAATAGTTGTCTAATATTGATTGTCTATACATCAATACATTATTTTAATTCATGGAATTCCGTCACCTGCGCTATTTCCTCATGCTGGCCGAAGAGCTGCACTTTGGCCGCGCGGCCCACCGCTTGTCCATCTCGCAGCCGCCGCTCAGCCTGAACATCCAGCAGCTCGAAGCCTCGGTGGGCGCGCAGCTGTTCAACCGCAACAGCCGGGGCGTGCAGCTCACGGCGGCAGGCCAGGCTTTTGTGCCCGCCGCCCGGTCTTTGCTGGCACAGGCCAGTGCGGCGGCGCGTGAGGCGCGCGATGTGGCCGAGGGCCAGTCGGGCCAGCTGCTCATCGGTTTTGCCGGGACCATGCTGTATTGCGGCCTGCCGCAAATCCTCAGTTGCTTTCAGGCGAGCCACCCGCGTTTGCGCTTGGTGCTGCGCGAATTGAGTTCGTCGGAACAGCTGTCGGACTTGCTGCGCGAACGCCTGGATGTCGGTTTTGTGCACACGCCCCGCGTTCCGCCGGGTTTCGAGCAGATTTTGGTCGCCAGCCAGCCCTTGGTGGCTTGTTTGCCCTCTGGCCATCCGCTGGCGGGGCGTGCAAGCATCGGCCTGGGGGCGCTGGCCGGGCAAGACCTGGTGGTGGTGTCCCGCACGGTGTCGCCCGATTACCACGAGCGCATCGTGATGCTGTGCGAGCAGGCCGGTTGGATGCCGCAGGTGGTGCATGAGCTGCGCCATTGGTTGAGCGTGGTGTCCGTGGTGTCTCAAGGCCTGGGTGTGGCGCTGGTGCCGCAGGCCCTTCAGCAGTCGGCGCTGGCGGGCGCGGTGTTTGTACCGCTGCGTGCGGTCGATGCACGTTACGACACCCGTTGCCTGTGGCGCAGCGACCGAGACCAAGCGGCGCTGGAGGACTTTGTGCAAGCGGTACAGAGCGGGCTGCTGCCTCACGGATAATTCAAACCTGTTCAACAAGGAACCCATATGACCCAAACCCTGATCTTAGGCGGAGGCTGCTTTTGGTGTACCGAGGCGGTGTACGTCAAGGTGCGTGGTGTCACCGATGTGGAGTCGGGCTATTGCAACGGCCAAACTGTGGACCCCACCTACGATGAAGTCTGCACCGGCCGCACCGGCCACAACGAAGTGGTCAAACTCGAGTACGACCCCGCGCAGGTCAGCACCCGCGAGCTGCTTGAAATCTTTTTTGTCATCCACGATCCGACCACGCTGAACCGCCAAGGCAACGACACCGGCACCCAGTACCGCAGTGGCATCTACTTCACCGCACCCGAGCAGGCCGCAGAGGCGCGGGCAATGGTCGCCGAATTGACGACGGCCCGCGCCTTTGGCCAGCCCATCGTGACCGAGGTGCTGGCGCTGGCCAATTACAGCGCGGCCGAGGAGTACCACCAGGACTTCTTTGAGCGCAACCCCTATCAAGGTTACTGCATGGCCGTGGCCGCGCCCAAGGTGGCCAAATTCAAAAAGACGTTTGCACGTCTGGTGCGTGAGTGACAATGGCGCTGCGGGCATCGGCCGATGCCCGCTCCGAAACTTACCACTGCATTGCAAATCACTTCAAGAAAATCCATGAAAAAAATTGCTTTTTTTCTTGTTGCCATGAGCTTGTCCTGGGGGGCTATGGCGCAACACTCCAAAAAAGAGGTCGAGCAGGACATTGCTCGCCACCGCGCCATGGCCGAAGCCCACGAGGCGGCTGCCAAATGCCTGGAGTCCGGCAAAAAACCGGACCAATGCACCAAGGAGCTGCAAGCCGCATGCAAGGGTCTGGCGCTGGGCAAATACTGCGGCATGAAGCACGTGCATTGATGCGTTGCAGTCCACTCCGCCCTTCATGAGCTTTTCTCGTTCACGGCTGCCAGTTTGGCTGCACACCCTGTTGGTGGCTGCCTTGCTTTGGGCCCCACTTTGGGGTCAGTGGCATGGGATTGAGCACGGGTCTGGGCAGGCGATCTCCTCGCCGGATGTGCTGCACGAGGCACATGCGCATGCTGGGCATGAGCAAGATGAACAAGCGCACGAAGGCCACTCGCACGCCCTGGGCCACGAGGCCGACGCCGATCTGTGCCGTGTGCTGGACCACCTGTCCCAAGCCGAACGGCTGAGTGCTCCGTGCTCACCCAGCCTGGCCCCGAGGGTGGCCATGGTGCCCCCCATTTTTCGGGTGGCTTTTTCTCCGGACCAAGACCTCTGGTCCTCGGCGCAAGCCCGTGCGCCGCCTGTGTTGATTTGAATCCCTGATCTTGTCTGGCTGGCTTTCCGTCTGTGACGGAAGGCGCTTGCCTGTTCTTGTTTTCCAAATCACATTGTCATGACACATTCTTTTCAGCTTTCGGCCTTGGCTTATGCCTGCTTGGCCACTTTGTCTTTTTCAAATGCTCGGGCGCAAAACGCCGCACCGGGTGTGCCCAGCGAAATCGTCATCACCGGCAACCCCTTGGGCCGCGACAGCACCACCGTGCCCGTCAGCACCATGGGCCGAGCCGACCTGCTCGAACGCGGGCAAAGCACTTTGGGCGAAACCTTGAATGGTTTGCCCGGCGTGTCCAGCACCTACTTTGGTCCCAACGCCAGCCGCCCCGTCATTCGCGGTCTTGATGGCGACCGCATACGGGTGCTGAACAACAGCGCCTCTAGCCTCGACGCCTCGGCGCTGAGCTACGACCACGCGGTGCCTTTGGACGTGTTGTCTACCGACCGAATTGAGGTGCTGCGCGGCCCGGCCGCCTTGCTCTATGGCGGCAGCGCCGTGGGCGGGGTGGTCAACGTGATCGACAACCGCATCCCGCGCGCGCCGATCTCGGGCGTGCTGGGCAAGGCCCAACTTCAGGCGGGCACGGGCAACGACGAGCGCAGCGTGGCGGGCTTGGTGGAGAGCGGCAACGAGCGCTGGGCCTTGCATGTGGACGGTTTTGACCGCCGCACGGGCGATGTGCGCGTGCCGGTGTCATTGGCTTGCGACAAAACGGGTGAAACCCGCCATGCCCGTCGCATCTGCAACTCCGCCAGCACCGCCCGGGGTGGCGCTTTCGGGGTCAGCACCTTTTGGGACCACGGCTATTTGGGCGCATCGGTCAACACCTACCAAAGCGATTACGGCACCGTGGCCGAAGACGAAGTGACGATTGGCATGAAGACCACCCGCTACGCGCTGGAGGGGCAAGTGCGCCAACTGCCAGGCTGGTTTGACAGCGTCAAAGCCCGCCTGAGCCACACCGATTACCGGCATACCGAGTTTTTCAAGGGTGGGCCTGAAACCGTTTTTTCAAACAAGGGGCAAGACCTGCGCATCGAGGCGCGCCATCGCGCGCTGTCCGGTTGGCAAGGTGTGCTCGGTGTGCAGACCGAATCGAGCCGCTTTTCTGCGGTGGGTGACGAAGCCTTTGCGCCCTTCAGCCGCACACGCAGCCAAGCCCTTTTTGTGCACGAAGAGCTGCCTACCAATTGGGGCCAAGTTACGGCCGGGGCGCGTTGGGAGTCGGTGCGGGTCGAATCCTTGGGCAACCCCGAGCTGGACCGTTTTGACGAGGGCATCGGCACCCAAAAGTTCACACCCTTCAGCGTGGCTGCTGGGGCGGTGTTCAAGCTCTCTCCCGCATGGTCTTTGACCGGCAACGCGGCCTTGACACAGCGTGCCCCCAAAGACTACGAGTTGTTTGCCAATGGCCCACACCTGGCGACCCACGCCTGGGAAATCGGCAACAAAGACCTGGGTCTGGAAAAGTCCAAGAGCCTGGATGCAGGTGTGCAGTGGAAGTCCGGCCCCAACAGTGCCAATGTGACGGCCTTTGCCAGCCAGTTTGCCAACTACATTGGCCTGATGAACACGCAGGACGTGGAGGACGATTTGCCCGTGCAGCGCTACCAAGGCGTCAAGGCCCAATTCAGAGGCTTGGAGGCCAGCGGTCGTCAGCGTCTGTGGCAAAACACCACGACGCTCGATCTGGACTGGCGTGCCGACACCGTGCGGGCCACCAACACCAGCACCGGCGAGCCCTTGCCGCGCATCGCACCCTTGCGTGTGGGCGCGACGCTGGTCCATGGCCAAGGGCCTTGGCGCGCCAAGCTGGGGGCCGACTGGCATGCCGCGCAAAAGCGCGTGCCCGAAGGCAGCGTGGCCACGGGGTCTTACACCCTGGTCAACGCCAGCGTGTCTTACCGCCAAAAGTTGGACGCCACGGTGCTGAACTGGTTTGCCCGCCTGGACAACCTCACCAACCAACTGGCCTACAGCGCCACCTCCATCCTGACCAGCACCGCTTTTGGCAAGTCGCCTTTGCCGGGGCGCAGCTTGAAATTTGGGGTTCAGGCCACGTTTTGAGGGTCTGCGTGGCGTCGCCTGAGGGGCGGCGCTACGTGGTTTCCGCTTAAGTGACACGAAGTCAGGACGGGATAATCCAGCGATGAACCTTGATCATCCCGTCCTGTCCTCTCTTTTGCCCGTGGTGCTGCTCATCTTGGTGGGCTTTGTCGCGGGCAAGGCCAAGCTCATGCGGCCCGAGTCGGTGCGCGATTTGTCCAACTTGGTGTTTCTGGTGCTGACGCCAGCGCTGCTGTTTCGCACCATGAGTTCGGTGCACCTAGAGCGCCTGGACATGCGCCCGGTGTTCCAATACTTTTTGGTGGCGGCGGTGCTGTTTTTTGCCATGTTGGTCGCCTATGGTCGCGATTCGCGCGCTTCGGTGTTGGCGTTGGCTGGCATCTTCAGCAACACCTTGATGATCGGCGTGCCCCTGATTGGCCTGGCCTATGGTGAGGCGGGGCAGGTTTTGTTGTTCACCCTCATCTCCTTGCATGCGCTGGTGCTGCTGACCATGGCCACCGTGGTGCTGGAGTTGCAAATGGCCAGCGAGCAAGCCGCTGCTTCTGGCCAAAAAGGTCAACTGTGGCGCACCGTCGGCCAGGCCATCCGAAGCGCAGTGTTGCACCCTGTGCCATTGCCCATCATCGTGGGCTTGCTGTACGCGCAAACCGGCTGGGGCTTGCACTCGGTGGTGGACAAACCTTTGCAACTGCTGGGCAGCGCCTTTGGCCCCATCGCACTGGTGCTGGTAGGCATCACGTTGTCACAAACCCCCGTAGGCAAAAACCTCTCAGCTTCGGTGCGTTTGTCTTGGGTCAAGACCGTTTTGCACCCCGTTCTGATGCTTGCTTTGGGTTGGGCCTTGGGCATGCGGGGGTTGGCATTGACGGTGATGGTGGTGGCCGCCGCTTTGCCCATAGGGGCCAATGTGTTTTTGTTCTCGCAGCGTTACCACAAAGAAGAAGACACCGTCACCGCTGCCGTGGCCATCTCGACGTTGATGGCCCTGCTGGGCATCTCTCTTGCCATGGCCTTGCTGCCCTTGTTGCCAACCTGATCCAACCAGGACAGCCCAGCGCATCACCGTGAGGCGCTGGTTCGTCGTGCCGGCTTCAGGGCGCCAGCCGCTCGCGCAACCACTGATCGCCTAAGGGTGTGTAACGCAACCGGTCATGCAAACGGCTTTTGCGGCCTTGCCAAAACTGCCATTGGTCGGGCACAAGCCTATAACCGCCCCAGTGGGGTGGGCGTGGCGGCTGCAGCATGAATTGCGCAGCGTATTTGGCGGCGTTGGTCACCAGCACGGTGCGCCCGTCGATCACCTGGCTTTGTGGTGAAGCCCATGCCCCAATGCGTGAATCGAGCGGACGACTGTGGAAATAGGCGTCGCTTTCTTCGTCGCTGACCTTTTCAACCCGGCCTTCGATGCGCACCACGCGCTCAAGCTCAACCCAGTGGAACTGCAGTGCCGCAAAGGGGTTGCCCGCCAGTTCTTGGCCTTTCTGGCTGTCGTAATTCGTGTACCAGACGATGCCGCGCGCGTCACAGCCTTTGATCAGCACCACCCGCGTACTGGGGCGCAGGTTGCTGGCTACGGTGGCCAGCGTCATGGCGTTGGGTTCGGGCACTTCGCAGGTGATGGCCTCTTGCAGCCATTGCTCAAACTGAGCCAAGGGGTTGGCGTGCGAGGCGTTCTCGTTGAGCTCTGCTTTTTCGTAGCTCTTGCGCAGGTCGGCGATGTTCATGGTGCAAGTATATGGACTCAGTCGGCGTGGCGCAGCAAAGTCGCCAAGGCCCGGTCTTCGATGCCGTGGTCTTGCAGGCTGCGGTAGGTCTGCATCGCATAGTCCAGCGTGGTGCCAAAGCGGCCGCAAGCTTGCTGAAAAATTTGCCGATAGCGCTCGGCTGGCAAATGCCCCGTGAAGCTGGGGCTGCTGCGGGGCAATGTGAAGGCCAAAGCCCGGACCGTGCCTTGTGGGGTGGCACAGGGCAGCCAGCTGGGGGTGTAAACATCCATGGGCATTTCCCGCTCCCACAGCCGCACCAACACTTCGTCGGCCTGCTCTCTGGCCACCCGGTAGACCACGCCTTGGCAACTGCCGCCGGGCAACAAGGCAAACACCAGACCTGGGCACTCGGGGCTGCCCCGGTTCAGACGGCTCCACATTTTCAGGGCACGGTGCCAGCCCCAAACGCGTGAGAGGTGCTGCTCCTGGGCTTCGAACTCGGGGCGCCACAGCAGCGAGGCGTAGCCAAACACCCACAAATCCTGCCCTGCGGTTTGCGCCCGGAAGTGGTCGAGCAAATCGCCCTTGAAGTGCGTGGGTGACATGTCAGTGGCGGGTGCCCGGCTTGTGTCGGCGTGGGTGTCGGTCATGTGCAACGAGGCCCTATTACAATAACTGCATTATTTTCGGAGAAAAAACCCATGTCGACCCAAGAAGATGACAACCAACCCGTGGCTTTGGCCGTTGTGGCAGCAGCAGTCTTGCTGGCTGTGGGCCTGGCGGTCGGCTTTGGCATTGCCAAAAGCAAAAAACCAGCACCTGCAGTGCCAGCGGCAGTCACAGCGCCAGCAGCCGAAGCTTCTGCGCCTGCAGTTGACGCATCAGCGCCTGCAGCGGACGCCTCTGCAGCGCCCGCCGCCGCGAACGCATCCGCTGCCAAGTGATACGTCACGGGCCTGCAAAAAACCCGCCTCGGCGGGTTTTTTTTCGGCTCTCAACCGTTGAAAGCGAGTTGTACCCTGTCTGTCACTCGCCAAACGCGCTAAAGTAGGGCAACGCGGTTACCATCGGGCATGTAATTTTGTTACCACGACCCAACCGGCGTCAAAACATGACTCTTCACCCGACATTGGTGGTCGTCACCGCCCGCATCCTTGAGCGCAGCCGCCCCACCCGCAAAGCCTATTTGCAGCAAGTAGAGGCAGCCATCAACCAAGAACCCGGGGCCCAGCGCCTGGGCTGCGCCAACGTGGCCCACGCATTTGCCGCCATGCCCGAAGCTGACAAGGGCCGCGCCACAGCCTTGGACCAGATCAAAGTCGTGGCCCCACGCGCGCCCAACATCGGCATCGTCAACGCCTACAACGACCTGCTCTCGGCCCACGCCCCGCTGCAGCATTACCCCGACCTGATCAAAGACGAGGCGCGCAAGCTGGGCGCCACGGCCCAAGTGGCCGGCGGTGTGCCCGCCATGTGCGACGGCGTGACCCAAGGCACGCCGGGCATGGAGCTGAGCTTGTTCAGCCGCGACGTGATCGCCATGGCGACTGCAGTCTCGCTCAGCCACGACGTGTTCGACGCCGCCCTGATGCTGGGCGTGTGCGACAAGATCGTGCCCGGCTTGCTCATTGGGGCTTTGCAGTTTGGCCATTTGCCCACGGTGTTTGTGCCTGCTGGCCCCATGACCAGCGGCCTGTCCAACAACGAAAAGTCCAAAGTGCGCGAGCAAGCGGCGCAAGGCTTGGTCGGTCGCGCCGAACTGCTGGCAGCCGAGTCCCAGGCTTACCACGGCGAAGGCACCTGCACCTTTTACGGCACGGCCAACAGCAACCAAATGCTGCTCGAAGCCATGGGCCTGCATGTGCCCGGCACCGCCTTCATCAACCCGGGCGAGGGCATGCGCGCCGAGCTGACCCGCGAAGCGGCCCGCACGGTGCTGGCGCTGGTCAAGGGCCAAAATTTCACGCCGATTGGCCGCTTGGTGGACGAGCGCTGCATCGTCAACGCCATGGTGGCCTTGCTGGCCACGGGCGGTTCCACCAACCACCTGATCCACTGGGTGGCAGTGGCGCGTGCGGCGGGCATCGTGATCGACTGGGATGACTTCTCGGCCCTGTCGGACGTGGTGCCGCTGCTTACCCGCGTGTACCCCAATGGCAGCGCAGACGTGAACTATTTCCAGGCCGCAGGTGGTCCGGGCTATGTGATCCGCGAGCTGCTCGATGCTGGCCTGATGCACGCCGATGTGCTCACGGTGCGTTCCGGTGGCCTGCGTGAATTCACGCGCATTCCTTCTGCCCAAAATGGCCAACTGGTTTGGCAGGAGGTGAGTGCCAGCAAGGACAACACCGTCGTGCGCCCCGTGTCCAGCCCCTTCAGCGCCTCGGGCGGTCTCAAGCTTTTGCAAGGCAATTTGGGCCGCAGCGTCATCAAGATCTCGGCCGTGCCTGAAGCCTTTCATGTCATCGAAGCCCCTGCCCGCGTGTTCAATTCACAAGACGAATTGCAAGCCGCGTTCAAGGCGGGCGAACTGGACCGGGACATCGTCTGTGTGGTGCGCTGGCAAGGCCCGCAAGCCAATGGCATGCCCGAGCTGCACAAACTCACCCCGCCGCTGGCCGTGCTGCAAGGCAAGGGCTTCAAGGTGGCGCTGGTGACCGACGGCCGCATGAGCGGTGCATCGGGCAAAGTGCCCGCCGCCATCCATGTCTCGCCTGAAGCCGCTGCCGGTGGTCCGCTGGCCAAGGTGAAAGACGGCGATTTGATTCGTCTGGACGTCACTGCTGCCACTTTGCAAGTGCTGGTGAGCGAGGCCGAATGGGCTGCGCGCCCATTGGCCCAAATGCCTGCTGAACTGCGCGCTGCCAATGGTGTGGGCATGGGCCGTGAACTGTTTGCCAACATGCGCCGTCACGCCCTCAAAGCCGAAGAAGGAGCCTGCTCATGGCTGTGAATTCAAATGCCCCTTTGACCGCCCGGCAAGTCATGCAGGACGCCTCGGTGATCCCCGTGATCGTGCTCCACGATCTGGCGCATGCCGTGCCCATGGCACGCGCCCTGGTGGCGGGTGGCATCCGCATGCTGGAGGTCACGCTGCGCAGCCCGCAGGCGCTGGCCTGCATAGAAGCCATCGCCAAAGAAGTGCCCGATGCTGTGGTGGGTGCAGGCACGGTGCGCAGCGCCGCCGATGCAGCCGCAGCGGCCAAAGCCGGTGCCCGCTTTGCCGTGAGCCCCGGCTACACCCGCGCGGTGGGTCAGGCCTGCCGTGACCAAGGTTTGTCGCTCTTGCCCGGGGTGGCCACCGGCAGCGAAATCATGATGGCCCAAGAAGACGGCTACACCGAACTCAAATTCTTCCCCGCCATGCAGGCAGGTGGTCCCGCCATGCTCAAGGCTTGGAGTGGTCCGTTTTTTGATGTGAAGTTTTGCCCCACGGGCGGCGTCACGCCGGGCAATGCCTTGGACTTTTTGAGTTTGCCGAATGTGGCCTGCGTGGGCGGCTCGTGGCTGGTGCCAGCCGAAGCGCTGGCCCAAGGCGACTGGGCGCGCATCGAAACGCTGGCGCGCGAAGCCAGCCAGTTAGCGCGCTGAGGTTTGCGCTCGATCAGCGCACCGCCCAGCCACCCGACATCGGGAAGACCTGGCCCACAAAGCAGCTGGCCGCTTCGCTGCACAGGTAGGCCACAAAGCGGGCGTCTTCTTCGGCCTTGACCAGGCGACCCAGCGGCACTTCGCGTTTCAGGCGCTCCTGAAAACGTGGGTTGGCCTGCACCTCGGGCGGGAAGTAGGTGGGGTTGTCAACGAAATTTTGCGCCACCGCATTGAGCTGGATGTTGTCGGGGGCCAGCTCCACGCCAGCCGCCTGCACATAGGCCAGCTGCGCCCCACGCGCTGCGCTGTAGGCGGCGGCGCGCTTCATGCCCCGCAAAGCCGAGGCACTGCCCATCACCACGATCTTGCCGCCGCCGCGGGCCTTCATGCCGGGCACCACCGCCCGCACCAAGCGAGGCAGGGGGTCGACCATCACTTCAAACACCTGCCGCCATTCGGCCTCGTCGATCTGCGTGACGGGTGTGGACGGCGCTGGCAGTGCCAGGTTGATGACCAGTGCATTCAGCGGCCCGGCCGCTTCAATCACGGCTTGCGCATCTTGTGGGTTCACAAGCAGGCGCTCGTCGGCGATCACTTCGGCACCGCAGGCCTGCAAGCCATGGCACAGGGCTGGGCCCATGAAGTCATTGGCCTGGGTGACCAGGATGCGTTGGCCAGTCAAGTCGATCATGTTCATCCTCCGTGGGTTCAGCGCAAACCCTGTCCACCAGCGTATTCGGCCCGCTGGATCAGCTCGACCTTGTAGCCGTCGGGGTCGGTCACAAAGGCGATCACCGTGCTCCCGCCTTTGACCGGGCCCGCTTCACGCGTGACCTTGCCGCCAGCGGCTTTGATTTTTTCGCACGCGGCATAGGCATCGGGCACACCCAGTGCGATGTGGCCGTAAGCTGTGCCCATGTCGTAGCTTTCTGTGCCCCAGTTGTAGGTCAGCTCCAGTTCGGCGTGATCCGGGTTGTTGCCGTAACCCACAAAAGCCAGCGAGTATTTGTACTCGGGGTTTTCTGAGGTGCGCAGCAGTTTCATGCCCATCACATTGGTGTAGAAGTCGATCGAGCGTTGAAGGTTGCCCACGCGCAGCATGGTGTGAAGGAGTCTCATGGTTTATTTCCTGTGGGTGAAGGCATTTCAAAAACAAGGCAGGCTGTGGTTGCATGGGCGTACAGGGTACCGTCGGGCCCGACCAGACGGGCTTCGGCAGTGGCCAACTGGCGGCCGCAGTGCACCACTTGGCCAATGGCCCGCACGCGCTGCACTTTGGGGGTGAGGGCTTTGACCAGTTTCACGCTCAGGTCGGCCGTGGTGTAGCCGCGGCCTGGCGGCATCATGGTGTGCACCGCGCAGCCCAGGGCCGAGTCGAGCAAGGTGGCAAACCAGCCGCCGTGCACCGTGCCCAGCGGGTTCATGTGGTTCAAGCCTGGAGCACCTTGAAAAATGGCTTGGCCTGCGCTGACCTCGATCAGCACAAAGTCGAGTGTTTTGGCGATGCTGGCGTAGGGCAGCTCGCCACTCAGCAGGCCTTGCATGACCTCCAAGCCGGTCTTGCCTGCCACCTGGTCTGGGCGTGCCACGCCGGGCCCGGCGCCAGCATCCAGCCGCTGGCGTATCTCTTTTTCTTGCGCCAACCAGGCGTCGAGGCGGGAAGAGGATGTGTTCACAACATGGGACTTTCTTCAAACCGGCACGGTGTAATTGAGCGCCATGCGCCCGCCGTCCACGGTGACGATTTCACCGGTGATGTAGCTGGCCGCATCGCTGGCCAAAAATGCCACCACTTTGGCCACTTCGTCGGGCTCGCCCAGGCGCTTCATGGGCGTGCGCATCATGATTTTTTTCTCGGCCGCCTCGCTGGTCAGCACCGCCTGGCGCGCCAACTCGGTGGCAATCGTGCCGGGCGCCACCGCGTTCACGCGGATGCCGAAGTCGGCCAGGGCCAAAGCCATGGCGCGTGTCAGCTGGTTGATGCCGCCTTTGCTCACGTTGTAGCTGGCGATGTTGGGGATGGCCAGCACCGCGTTGACCGAGCTCATGTTGATGATGGCGCCGCCCCCGGTGCTCTTCATGGCGCGGGCCGCGGCCTGGCCCATCAGGAAAGAGCCCTTGATGTTCACGTTGATCACGGCATCGAAGTCTTCTTCGGTCACGTCCAGAAAGTCGGCCGCCCGGAAGATGCCCGCGTTGTTGACCAGCACGTCGATGCGGCCAAAGGCCTGCAGCACATGGTCCACCAGGGCATCGACATCGGCCTTGCGCGAGACGTCGCAGGTCATGAAGCCGGCGCTGTGGCCAGCGCTGCGCAATTCGGCGGCCACGGCAGCGCCGCGCTCGCTGTTGACGTCAGACAAGATGACATGGGCAGCTTCGGCGGCGAAGCGGCGCGCACAGGCCTCGCCAATGCCGTTGGCTGCGCCAGTGACGATCACCACGCGGCCTTGCAGGCCAAATGAGAGGGCGTTGGACAGGTTAGGGGGTGTTGACATGTTCAAGACTCCTTGCGGTTGCATCAAATTGGGGGCCATGCTGCCACAGTCTGGATCGGCGGTCTGTCACATGCAAGCGGGAGCGGCGACAATGCAGGCATCGCCCCCGCAGGCATTGTCCAGGAATCCCCCCCTCATGACCCCATCAACCCCCAGCGCGTCCCAGCGCTCAGCACCCGTTTTGTGTGAACCCTGCGCGGGCATTCAGCGCCATTGGCGCAAAGCCCCTGGCCACGCCGAACTGGTTCAAGGCACGCACAGCCGCGAAGATCGTGGCCATGGCCATGGCCATGGCCAGGCCAGCTTCACCCGTTACCGCTGCGACCGCTGCGGTGCGTCCTGGGAATACGAAAACAACAAGGCCAACCAGCATGCGGGCTGGGCCTTGTTGATCCGCTGAAGCCGCCCCATGAAAGCACCACCGCGGCTGCAAAGCTTGCTCGAGGAAGGTCTGATCGACACCGTGGTGCGTCAGCTCATGAGTGGCAAAGAGGCCATGGTGTTCGTGGTGCGCTGCGGAGACGAGACCCGCTGCGCCAAGATCTACAAAGAGGCCACCCACCGCAGTTTCCGCCAGGCGGTGGATTACACCGAAAACCGCAAGGTCAAGAACTCGCGCTCAGCCCGTGCCATGGCCAAGGGCAGCAAGTTTGGCCGCCAGGAACAAGAAGCCGCTTGGCAAAGCGCTGAGGTGGACGCCCTGTACCGCCTGGCAGCAGCCGGTGTGCGCGTGCCTCGGCCTTTCAATTTCTTTGACGGCGTGCTGCTCATGGAACTGGTCACCGACGCGCACGGCGACGCCGCGCCGCGCCTGAACGATGTGGCCTTTACTTCCGCGCAAGCGCTGCAGCACCACGCCACCTTGATCGGCGAGGTGGTCCGCATGCTGTGTGCGGGTGTGGTGCATGGAGATTTGTCAGAGTTCAACATCTTGCTGGCGCACATCCCCGGTGAGGGCGATCTGCCCGGTGTGGACGAGCCCGTCATCATCGACTTGCCCCAAGCGGTGGACGCGGCCGGCAACAACCACGCCCAGCGCATGCTGCTGCGCGATGTGAACAACCTGCGCGACTTCTTTGGGCAATTTGCCCCTGTACTTTTGAAGACCGACTTCGGCCCTGAAATCTGGAGCCTGTACCAAGCCGGTTTGCTCAGCAACGAGACGCCGCTCACGGGCCATTTTGAGCGCGCGACTGCCAACGTGGACATGGCGGCCGTGTTGCGCGAGATCGACGATGCGCGTGACGAAGAGGCGGCCCGTCGACTGCGCATGGCCACGCCTTCGGCTTGAAGACAGCCTCGGCTTTGAAAGCGCCCCACGCCGTCTCGCGCCTGCGCACCGAGCGCCTGGCCCGCAGCGCCAAACCCTTTTTGGCGCGTGGCGGGATCAAGGGCGAGCGCTGCCCCGGCTGCCGCTTGGTGCCCAGCCACTGCATCTGCGCTTTGCGCCCTGAGCTGCCCACGCAATCGGGCATGTGTTTGCTGATGGCAGACATCGAACCCCTCAAACCCAGCAACACCGGCTGGCTGATCGCCGATGTGGTGCCCGACACTTTTGCCTTTGGCTGGGCCCGCACCGAGGTGGAACCGGCTTTGTTGGCCCTGCTGGCCGATCCGCAGTGGCAGGCCTTTGTGGTGTTTCCGGGCGAATTTGTGGCGCCCGAGCGGGTGGTCAGCGACATGCCTGACCTGCCCGCAGGCCAGCACCCGCTGTTCATCCTGCTGGATGCCACCTGGCCCGAAGCCCGCAAGATGTTCCGCAAAAGCCCCTACCTCAACCATTTGCCGGTGCTCAGCCTGAACCCCGAACAGGTTTCGCGCTACCAACTGCGCCGCTCCAGGCGTGACGATCACTTTTGCACCAGCGAAGTGGCTTCGCTCTGTCTGGAACTGGCGGGCGAAATGCGAGCGGCCGAGACCCTGCAGGCTTATTTGGACGTCTACACCCACCACTACCTGCAGGCCAAACACCAGTTGCCACCTGACTTGCAAGGGCCAGCACACGAGCGCTGGCAGGGTTTGAAAAAGTCTTGATCCGGCCAGACCGTTCGGTATCCGCTACGATGGGAGTTCAATAATTTCGCCCGGCAACGGGTCTATGAGGAGAGCGCAATGTTCAGTCATGTGATGGTGGGTGTGAAAGACTTGGAAGTGTCTAAAAAGTTTTACGACGCCGTGTTGGGCACCTTGGGCTATGGCCCGGGCGTGGCCAACAACAACCGTTATTTTTACCGCAGCCCCACGGGCACTTTTGGGATCACCACCCCCATCAACGGCGAGCCCGCTTGCCACGGCAACGGCAGCACGATTGGCTTCGCCGTCAAATCCCCTGAGCAGGGCGATGCCTTTCACGCAGCGGGTGTGACCAACGGCGGCGTCACCTGCGAAAACCCACCCGGCTTTCGCGAAGGCCCGGCAGGCAAGCTCTACCTGGCCTACCTGCGCGACCCCGATGGCAACAAAATCTGCGCCTTGCACCGTCCCGGTTGATCGTTGGTTTTTTGAAAAGGAGCGGATGTGCCCCATGCTGTCAACCTCCACACCGTGAATGTCTCGCGCACCGTCGAGCGCCTGGTCACTGGCCAAGCCACGTCAGACGGCGCGGGCGTCAAGCTCAGCCGCATCCTCACGCAGGACCTGCAGCACCGGCTCGACCCGTTTTTGATGTTGGACGCCTTTGGCAGCGACAAGCCGGACGACTACATCGCCGGGTTTCCGGACCACCCGCACCGGGGTTTTGAAACCGTGACCTACATGATCGCCGGGCGCATGCTGCACCGCGACAGCGCGGGCAACGAAGGCCTGCTGCAAAACGGCGGTGTGCAATGGATGACCGCAGGCCAGGGGGTGATCCACTCCGAAATCCCGCAGCAAGACCAAGGCGTGATGGAGGGCTTTCAGCTCTGGCTGAACCTGCACAGCAGCGAAAAAATGCAAGCGCCTTGGTACCGCGATTTCCAGAACGCGCAACTGCCGCAGTTTCAAACGCCGCAAGGCGTGGACGTGACGGTGATCGCAGGAGACAGCCATGGCGTAAAGGGCGCGGTGAGCCGCGACATCACCCAACCGGTGTTTTTGGATGTGCACATGCCCCAGGGTTCACGTTTTGAGCAAACACTGCTCCCAGGGCACAACGCCTTCATCTATGTGTACCGGGGCGAGGTTGGCATTGGTGGTCAGGCTGTGCGCATGCAGCGCATGGCCATTTTGAAAAATACACCGCAAGCCGACGGGGTGGTGATCGAGGCCAGTACCGACGCGAAATTGATTCTGGTCGCAGGCCAACCGCTCAAGGAGCCCATCGTGCAATACGGTCCGTTTGTGATGAACAGCAAAGAAGAGATCTACCAGGCGCTGGCGGATTTCAGGGATGGGCGGCTGGGCGAGAAGGCTTGATGGGGCGCTTACGCCCTGGCTTGTTCGGGCCGATTCAGCCCATGGGCCTGATCACATCAGCCTCTGAAAGCGTTGACAAAGTTTTGCGCTGCCGAGCGCACTTGCTCTGCATTGCGACCCGGCGCGTACAAAGCCGATCCCAAACCAAAACCAGTTGCGCCAGCGGCGCGGTAAACGGCCATGTTGTCAGGCGTGATGCCGCCCACCGGCATCAAGGCCGCAGCTTTGGGCAGCACGGCCCGCATGGCTTTGACGGTGGCGGGTGAAATCATCTCGGCCGGGAAGAGTTTGAGGCCGTGGGCTCCGGCGTCGAGCGCGGCAAAGGCCTCGGTGGGCGTGGCCACGCCGGGCAGCACCACCATGTTCAGGGCCAAGGCCTGCGCGACCACCGCCGGTTTGAAGTTGGGGGCCACGACCAGGCGGCCGCCTGCCGCGTGAACGTCCTTGACCTGCTGCGCGTTCAGCACGGTGCCTGCGCCGATCAGGGTTTGCGGAAATTGCCGAGTCAGTGCGGCGATGCTGTGTAAAGGCTCGGGCGAGTTCAGCGGCACCTCGATGATGGCAAAGCCGCTGCTGACCAAAGCCTCGCCGATGGTCAGTGCTTCCGCGGGTGTGAGGCCGCGCAAGATGGCGATCAAGGGAAGCTGAGCCATGGCATGCGCCAGAGTTTGAGCAGGGTTGGTGTGGGGTGTCATTTTGAGGTGGTGATCGTTGTTTCAGGGCGTGTGCTGCGCTCATCGCCCACGGGATGGGCTCCTACAGGGAGGCGTCTCAAGGGGGGGCGATTTGTGAAGCTCAGCATGCCGATGCGAGCGCAAACAAGCCCGCCCAGGTGGCTTCGGCGCCATGGCTTTGGCAGGCGAAGCCCAGGTGCTGCAGGGCCAGGCTGTAGCGCCGGGTGAGGGTGTTGCTGCCGATCAGGATCACAGGACCTGAACCGGCGTTGACGGTCTGGGTGCGCAGCTCTTCGCCGATCAGCAGGCCTGACAAGAAACTGTGCAATTGGGCTGCGCTCAGGCGGTCAAACAAGCCCAGGGTGCGCACCGCAAACAAGTGGTGCAACACGCTGCCTGGTTGCTGGCTTTGGTCCAGGCCTTGGAAGAAAGCAGCTTCATCGAAGGCCCCGGTCAGGTCCAGGGTCTTGCCCAAAATGGAGTGCTGGCTCATCAGCGCAAACACCTCGCCGGTCATGAAGGTTTGAAAATCTGTGACCCGGCCACCTTGCACCTGTGCCCATTTGCTGTGCGTGCCGGGCAGCACCAGCGTGGCGTTGTCGCGTCCGGCCAAATGCAGAGCCCCAAAAATTTGCACTTCTTCGCCGCGCATCACGTCGGGCGTGTGCTGGGCGTCTGTGCCCAAACATCTCAGGCCGGGCACCAGAGCGATGCGCCCGGGCTTCAGCCACAGCAGGTGCTGGCCCAGTTCGGCAAAGCCTGCGGGGCAGGGGCAGTAGGGCGCTTCTTGCCAACCTTGGCGGCTGCCGGCCATGCCCGAGATCAGGCACAGGGCATCCGGGTCTTGCATCCAGTTGCCAAAAAGTTCGTGGAACACGGCTTCAAACTGGCCAGTGGGCACGGTCAGGATGCCGCGCGGAAAATCGCGCGATTCAAGCACTTGACCGGCTGGGCCCAGCCGCGCACCGCGCAAGGAAGTGGTGCCCCAGTCGATGGCGATCAAGGGCCTTTGGTGTGCCGAAGTGTTCATGGCCGTGCGGCTTTCATCAAAGTGTTCAACACGTCATTGCGCCGTGGCAAGGGGCCGACCGCGCCGAAGCCTTGCACCGACAAACTGGCTGCGGCATTGGCATAAGCGGAGGCAGCCCACAAGTCGTCGCCTGCTGACAAACGCGCCAGCAGGTTACCTGCAAAACAATCGCCCGCGCCCGTGGCGTCGAGGGCCGTGACTGCATGGCCCAGCACGCGGCGTTGGATGTGGCCGTCACTGGCCAGCGCCCCGTCACTGCCCAGTTTGAGCACCACTTGCGCGGCACCCTGGGCATGGCTCCAGGCGATGATGTCGGCCGCTTGGGTGTGGCCGGTGAGCGCAGTCATGTCTTCCAGGCTGGGCAAGAACAGATCGCACAGACTCACGGCGTGGCGGATGCAGGCCTGCGCACGGGCCAGAGGCCACAGCGACAAACGCAGGTTGCAATCGAGTGCCACTCGCGTGCCGCTGCTGCGGGCTTGCGCCATGGCCGCCAAAGCCGTGTCGCAGGCCGAGGCGGAAATGGCGAGCGAAATACCCGACAGGTGCAGCCACTGGCTGCTGGCGATGGCCTCTTGCCAGTGCGCGAGGTCTGTCGGCTGCATGCGGCTGGCGGCCGATCCAGCGCGGGCGTAACTGAAGTGGTGGCCTTGTGCGTCGTGGCTCACAAAGTACATGCCGGTGGGCGCTTGGGCGTCGCGCAGCACGCTGGTGGTGTCCACGATTTCGCGCTGCCAGAGCTCCAGGAGGCGCTCGCCCCAGCGGTCGGTGCCCAAGCGGCTCAGGTAGGCCACGCGTGCGCCCGCTCGGGCAGCGGCAATGGCGGCATTGCTGGTGTCACCCCCAAAACCCTGCAGGTACATGGGTGGCTCGTTGGGGGCTTGTCCCGGTGTTTGGTTGAACTCGACCATGGCCTCACCCAGGGCCACGATGTCGAGGGTTTTGGAGGGGTTTGTCATGACAAAAAATGCACAAAGGGCTCAGTGCGCGGTGGGAGAATCGAAGCCAAATTGTCCACGCGGTGAATGGAGCAAAGCGACATGGAACACGATTTTGTACTGAACGCAGCTTGCAAGGGCTTTCCCTTGGCGGCGGAGCCCTGCGCGGTGTCTCAGCTCGGCGCACGCGGCTGGCGCTTGCTCGATGACGCGCTGGCTTACCCGGTGGCCGTTTTGCGCCGCCCGGCGCTTGCGCACAACCTGGCCTGGATGCAGGACTTTGTGCAGCGCAAAGGCGTCGCCCTGGCCCCGCACGGCAAGACCACCATGTCGCCCGAGTTGTTTCGCATGCAACTGCAAGCTGGGGCCTGGGGCCTGACTTTTGCCAATGTGCACCAGCTGCGCGTGGGCCTGGCGGCCGGGGCGCAGCGCGCCATCATTGCTAACCAGTTGGTATCCGATGCCGATCTGGATGGGCTGGATCTTTTGTTGCGACAGCACCCGCAAGCGCGTGTCTGGTTTTTGGTCGATTCGCTGGCGCAATTGCGGACCTTGACCGACTGGGGCGCTCGGCGCGGTCAGCCGCGTTGTTGGGATGTGCTTTTGGAGTTGGGCATCGCGGGCTACCGCACGGGCTGTCGCACCCACGAACAAGCCTTGCTTCTGGCCCAAGCCATGGCCGAGTCGGGCGTGGTGCGCCTGGGTGGGGTGGAGTGCTACGAGGGTGGGCTGGGCCGATGCGACAGTGCCCACGACATGGAAGCCGTGAGCGCCCTTGTGCGCGGCGTGCAGTCCCTTGTGCAACAAATCGATGAACAGCACCTTTGGGGCGATGACGAGGTCTTGCTCACGGCCGGCGGTTCGGCGGTGTTTGATTTGGTGATCCCCATGCTCAAAACCCATGTCAAAAGTCGCCCGGTGCAAGGTGTGTTGCGCTCGGGTTGTTATGTCACGCATGACCATTGGAACTACGCCCGTTACCTCAAGCTGGTGGAGGCGCGAGAGGGTTTGAACGCGTCGCTGCAGCCTGCACTGGAAGTGTGGGCCAAGGTGCAGTCGGTGCCCGAGCCGGGGCTGGCTATTTTGACGGCGGGGCGGCGTGACCTGTCGTTTGACCAGTGCATGCCCATGCCCGTGCGCTGGGCGGTCAGTGGACAAAGCGGTGCCGGTGCGATGCAGTCCACGCCCGAATCGTGGAAAGTCAAGGCGCTCAGCGACCAGCACGCGCACATGGTGTTTGACGCCGAAGGAGTCTGGCCACAGGTCGGTGATCGCGTGGCCCTGGGCATTTCTCACCCCTGCATGACCTTTGACAAATGGCGCTGGATGGCGGTCATCGAAGACGACGGCCGCATCAGTGGGGCGATCAGCACGCATTTTTAAGGGGTGAACCCGTGTGAAAAAAAGGCCGCCACGCTGCATCCGCGTGGCGGCCTTTTTTTAAGCTCACTTCAAACCGTTCAAGGCCTCGGCTGGGTAGCCCGGGCGGGTTTTGCAGTCTTCGATGTACTGCTCAATGATGGCTTCGTAGCTGGCATCGGCCCTGAGGCCCAATGCATGAGCACGCTCAAAGGTGCAGCCCTTGGCCCAGTTGTCCACGATGGCGGCGATGCGTTCGTCTTTCTGGAAAGTCACGTGGGCGCGCACGGCGGGGCCGGCCACTTTTTCCAGAGCGGCCAGCATCTCGCTGACCTTGACGTTCAGACCCGGCAGGTTCAGCGCCATGCGGCCACCGAAGGCTTCGCGGCTGGCCTCGAACACGGTGATCAAGCCATGCACGGTGTTGCCCGGCGAAGAGATGGGGTGCGACACCGTGGCATCCACCGGGCAGGTGGTGGGCGTGCCCGCCAGGGGCTCGCGGATGATGCCGCTGAAGAACGAAGAAGCTGCGCCGTTGGGTTTGCCAGGGCGCACGGCCACCGTCATCAAGCGTGCGGCGCGGCCGTCGATGTAGCCTTTGCGTGTGTAGTCGGCCACCATGTACTCGATCATCAGCTTGTGCGTGCCATAAGAAGTTTGGGGTGTGGGCAAGGTGGTGTCGGCCACCAGGGCGGGCATGGGGTTGGCGGCGTCGGGGCCGAACACGGCGACGGAGCTGGCAAACACCAGGCGTGAGGCTTTTCCAGAAGCGCGGATGCTGTCGAGCAGCAAGCGCGAGCTGTCCACGTTGGAGCGCAGACCCAGGTCAAAGTCGAGTTCGCACTCGCCCGACACGGCCGATGCCAGGTGGAACACGCCGTCAAAACCGCTTTTGAACAACTCGCCTTGTTCCAGCATGGGACCTGCATGGCCTTTCACGCGTGCGTCGGCCAGCAGGTCAGCAGGGGCAGGGAACAGGTCGGCAATGACCAATTCGCTCACGCTTTGGCCGTTGAGTTGGCCGCGTTTCAAAATCTCGCGGGCCAGGCGAGCGCCCAAAAATCCAGCACCGCCGGTGATCAAAATACGCATGGTTTTTCCTTGCAAATCAGTGGTTGTCTTTGGGCACGGCCGAGCCACGTTGCCCGACCAAAAAGTCCATGTCTGCGCCTTCGTCGGCTTGCAGCACGTGGTCGATGTAGAGTTTCCAGTAGCCCGAGTTCATGGCCGGAGCAGGCTTTTCCCACAGGGCCAAGCGACGCGCCAGTTCTTCATCGCTGATCAGCAGTTGCAGTTTGCGCTCGGGCACGTTCAACTCGATCATGTCGCCGTTTTGCACCACGGCCAGCGGGCCACCCGCAGCCGCTTCGGGTGTGGTGTGCAGCACCACGGTGCCGTAGGCCGTGCCGCTCATGCGCGCGTCAGAAATGCGCACCATGTCGGTGATGCCTTTGCGCAGCACTTTTGGGGGAAGCGGCATGTTGCCCACCTCGGCCATGCCGGGGTAGCCCTTGGGGCCGCAGTTCTTGAGCACCAAAATGCAGTTTTCATCGACGTCCAAGCTCTCGTCGTCGATGCGCTTGTGAAAGTCGTGGCTGTCTTCAAACACCACGGCACGTCCTGTGTGCACCATCAGCGCTGGGGTGGCGGCGCTGGGTTTGATGACCGCGCCACGAGGTGCCAAGTTGCCGCGCAAGATGGCGATGCCCGCCTTTTCTTTGAAGGGGGCTTCGAACGTTTTGATGACGCGGGGGTCGTAATTGACGGCGTTGGCGTTGTTCTCAGCCACGGTCTTGCCGCTCACAGTCACAATGTCTTTGTGCAGCAGGTGCTCAATTTCTTTCATCACCACTGGCAATCCGCCTGCGTAGCAGAAGTCCTCCATCAGGTGTTCGCCAGAGGGCTGCAAATTCAGCAGACAAGGCAGCTCACTGCCCAAACGCTCAAAATCGTCCACGGTGAGCTTCAGACCCAAGCGACCGGCAATCGCGATCAGGTGGATCACCGCATTGGTTGAGCCGCCAATGGCGGCCAGCGTGCGGATGGCGTTTTCAAAGGCTTCGCGGGTGAGCACTTGGCTGATGGTCTGGTCGGTGTGCACCATCTCGACGATGCGCCGCCCGGCGTCACGTGCCAACACATTGCGGCGGCCGTCCACAGCAGGGTAGGCCGCGTTGCCCGGTAGGCCAATGCCCAGGGCTTCGACCATGCTGGCCATGGTGCTGGCCGTGCCCATGGTCATGCAGTGGCCGTGGCTGCGGTGCATGCAGCTTTCGGCTTCAAAGAAGTCGGCCAATTTGAGGGTGCCTGCGCGCACTTGCTCACTCATGCTCCAAACGCCGGTGCCCGAGCCCAATTCTTGCCCACGCCATTTGCCGTTCAGCATGGGGCCGCCTGAGACGCCAATGGTAGGCAAGCCCACGCTGGATGCGCCCATCAACAAGCTGGGGGTGGTTTTGTCGCAGCCCATGAGCAGCACCACGCCATCGATCGGGTTGCCGCGAATGCTCTCTTCGACGTCCATGGATGCCAGGTTGCGGTACAGCATGGCGGTGGGCCGCAGCAGAGTCTCACCCAGTGACATGACCGGGAACTCCAAGGGAAAGCCACCGGCTTCGTAAACGCCGATCTTGACCTGCTCGGCCAAGGTGCGAAAGTGCGAGTTGCAGGGGGTGAGTTCGCTGAAGGTGTTGCAAATGCCGATGACGGGGCGACCATCAAACTGGTCGTGCGGCACGCCCTTGCCCTTGACCCAGCTGCGGTAGGCAAAGCCATCGCGGTCTTGGCGGCCAAACCATTGCTGGCTGCGCAGGTCTTCGGGTTTTTTGCGGGGTGGGCTGCCGTTGTTGTTGCTCACAGGGTGTCTCCAGTCAAGGGTCAAAAAGCGTGATAACTCAAAATACTATCGTATGACGATTAAAAAACAAGCGGGTCATGTAAAACCAGCGACATGCGAACAATGAAATGGCACCAGCATGAGTTTTCAAGGGTTTTCCCGAGTCGTCAGTGAGGACCCAATCATCATATGATAAGGTTAAGATCGTCATGACAATGTCCAAAAATTTTCACAGAAACACCCTTGACTTGCTGGGTCACGCCATCTTGTCGGGCCGTTACGCGGTGGGCGCGAGCTTGCCGCCTGAGCCCTTGCTGTGCGAGGAATTTGGCGTGAGCCGCACCGTTGTGCGCGAGGTCATCAAATCCTTGGTGGCCAAAGGTTTGCTGTTCACCGGCCCCAAGGTCGGTACGCGTGTGCTGCCCGATGCCGACTGGAACTGGTTTGACCCCGATGTGGTCACCTGGCAAGCCCAGTGCGGCCTCACGCCCGAGTTTTTGAAAGACTTGCAAGAACTTCGCCGTGTGGTGGAACCTGCTGCTGTTCGATTGGCTGCCGAGCGCGCCACCAGTGAAGACATTGTTCAGATCGAAGCCGCCTATGCAGGCATGAAAAAAGCAGTGGATGAAGGCGGCGATTACGTCACGTACGATATGCGTTTTCACCAAGGGTTGTTGCAAGCCTCGCACAACCGCATGTTGGTGCAAATGAGCAAGGCCCTGAACGCTCTGCTGCGCACCAGTTTTGAAATTTCCACCCGCATCAAGGACGGCCCGAAAAATTCGCTGCCGCTGCACCGTGCGGTGCTCAACGCCGTGATTGCCCGTGAACCGGCCAAAGCCGAACGCGCCATCATGGTGTTGATTGAAGGGGCCAAAGACGACATCGATCTGGTGCTCTCGTCTCGCAAAAAATTGCCGATGGTCTCGGGTATGGCCACACCGATCAAGACCCAAGCCAAACCCAAAGCCCTGTCCAAACCCATGGCCAAAATGAACATTCCCAAATCAGGGGCTTCACTTGCAAAAAATCATTGATCTTTTTTTCAAGCTGCTGGAATTTCTGGTGGTGGCTTGCCTTGTGGCCATGGTGGTCATGGTGTTTGGCAACGTGGTGCTGCGCTACGGCTTCAACTCGGGCATTTCAATCTCGGATGAGATGTCGCGTTATTGTTTCATTTGGCTGACCTACCTCGGGGCCATGGTGGCCATGCGCGAGAAGGGCCATTTGGGTGTGGACACACTGGTGCGGCGGTTGCCGCTTGGCGGCAAAAAACTGTGTTTCTTCTTGAGCGAAGTGATGATGCTCGGCTGCAATGTGCTGTTCTTTTGGGGCACTTGGAAGATGCACGATCTCCAGGTGACCAATATCTCGGTGGTGGTGGGCATTTCCATGATCTGGATTTACGGGATCGGTTACGTCACGGCCAGCGTGATGGCGGCGATGAACCTCAACCAACTGCGCTTGTTGCTGACCGGTCGCCTGAAAGAAGAAGATTTGGTCATGGTGGTCGAGTCCGAGGACACAGTGGTGCTCGATGACTTGCAGCCCAAAGGAGTGACACCCGGCGGCATGACCCCAGAAGTGCGGGGCCGCGCATGACCATCGCCGTCTTTGTATTCAGCCTGCTGGGGGCCATGGCCCTGGGCATGCCCATTGCCTATGCCTTGTTGGTGTGTGGTTTGAGCCTGATGGCCTACATGGCCAGCAACGGCATGATCAACGCTTTCGACAGCCAGATCTTGGCGCAACGCTTTGTCGATGGTGCGGATAATTTTCCTTTGCTCGCGGTGCCCTTCTTTTTGTTGGCGGGTGAGTTCATGAACGCGGGCGGTCTGAGCCGCCGCATCGTGAACCTGGCCATGGCCTGGGTTGGTCATTTCAGGGGCGGGTTGGGCTACGTGGCCGTCATGGCCGCGGTCATCATGGCGTCCCTCTCGGGCTCAGCCGTGGCCGATACGGCAGCCTTGGCCGCTTTGTTGATTCCCATGATGAAGCGGGCTGGCTACAACGTGGGCCGCTCAGCCGGTTTGATCGCCTCGGGCGGCATCATCGCGCCGGTGATTCCACCTTCGATTGGTTTCATCATCTTTGGTGTGGCGGCCAACGTGTCCATCACCAAGTTGTTCCTGGCCGGCATTGTGCCGGGCCTTTTGATGGGCGTGGCGATTGGCTTGACATGGTGGTGGGTGGCCAAGCGCGAAAACGTGCAGCCGGGCCCCCGCATGAATCTGTCAGACAAACTGAAAGCCACGCGTGAAGGCATCCTGGCGCTCGGTTTGCCGGTGTTCATCATTGGGGGCATGAAATTTGGCGTGTTCACCCCCACCGAGGCGGCGGTGGTGGCAGCGGTCTACAGCTTTGTGGTGGGTGCGTTCATTTACCGTGAATTGCAGTGGTCCAAACTCTATGGCCTGATCTTGATGGCTGGCAAGACCACCGCAGTGATCATGTTTTTGGTGGCAGCCGCCATGGTCAGCGCTTGGCTGATCACGGTGGCCAACATCCCGGCCGAAGTCGCCCGCATGATGGAGCCGCTGATGGGCAACAAGACCTTGCTCATGGTGGTGTTGATGCTCTTGGTCATTGTGGTGGGCACAGCGCTGGACTTCACACCCACGGTGCTGATCCTCACGCCCGTGCTGATGCCGCTGGTCCTCAAGGCCGGCATTGACCCGGTTTACTTTGGCGTCTTGTTCATCATGAACAACGCCATCGGCTTGATCACGCCGCCTGTGGGCACCGTGCTCAACGTGGTGTGTGGTGTGGCCAAAATCAACATGGACACCGCTTTCAAGGGAGTCTTGCCTTTCTTGTGGGCGCAGTTGGGCGTGCTGGCCTTGTTGATTGCTTTTCCGTCCATCGTCATCGAGCCGATGAAATGGATGCTGAGATGATTTCTTAACCCTGTGTTTTTCTAAAGGAGACATTCATGTTGAAACGCAGAAATCTGGTAGCCCTGATCGCGGGCACTTTCCTGGTGGCGTCGAGCGCCATGGCGCAGTTTGCCGACCGCAACATCAAGTTCACCAACGGTGTGAACGAAGACCACCCAGTGGGCGTGGGGGTCAAGAAAATGCAAGAAGTCTTGGCCGCCAAGACCGGTGGCAAGATGAAGATCACCGCCTTCTGGGGCGGCGCAGCGGGTGGCGACTTGCCAGCCACCCAAGCCTTGCGTGCAGGCACACAAGAGATGGTGTGCACTTCCAGCTCGCCGCTGGTGGGCATCATCAAAGAGTTGGGCGTGTTCGATTTGCCCTTCTTGTTTGCCAATGAAAAAGAAGCGGATGCTGTGCTCGACGGTGCGGCCGGCAGGTACTTCAATGCAAAACTCGAAGCCGCAGGCCTGGTGAACCTGGCGTATTGGGAAAACGGGTTTCGCAACCTGACCAACAGCAAGCGCCCGGTGACCAAGCTGGAAGACTTCGATGGCGTCAAAGTGCGCGTCATGCAAAACAACATCTTCCTGGACACCTTCAAGACCTTGGGTACCAACGCTGTGCCCATGGCTTTTGGCGAGGTGTTCACCGCCCTGGAAACCAAGACCATCGATGGTCAGGAAAACCCCTTTGTGACCATTGAAACCTCCAAGTTCAATGAAGTGCAAAAGTTCCTGAGCGTGACACGCCACGCCTACACGCCTTTCCTGGTGCTCTACAGCAAGAAACTGTGGGACCAGCTCAACCCGCAAGAGCAAGCCGTGTTACGTGAAGCGGCCATGGAAGGCCAAAAAGTTCAACGTGCCGCCAACCGCGCTTTGAATGAGAAATCGCTGGCCAGCCTGAAGACCAAAGGCATGCAGGTCAACGAGGTGAGCGCAGCCGAGCAAAACCGCATCCGTGCCAGGGTGGCTTCTGTGTACGACAAGCACAAGGACTCGATCGGTGCGGACGCTATCAAGGTGGTGCAAGACGAGTTGAAGAAGTCACGCGGCGGTTGATGCCCCGCCCTCAGCATTTTTGCTGAACTCACAAGCTCCACAGCCGAACGCTGTGGGGCTTTTTTAACGACTCAAAAGAGTGACGCCATGAAAATCACGCAACTCGAAACCATCCGCCTGGGTGAATTCCCCAACATCATCTGGGTGCGTCTGCACACCGACGAGGGCCTGGTGGGACTGGGCGAAACCTTTATGGGGGCGCAGGCGGTCGAGGCCTATTTGCATGAGTGGGTTGCGCCCAAACTGGTGGGCCAAGACCCGCTGGCCATCGAATCCCGCCAGCGCGACATCACCGGTTATTTGGGCTGGCGCGGGTCCGGTGTGGAGACACGCGGCAACTCGGCGGTGGACATCGCGCTGTGGGACATTTTTGGCAAGGCCGCAGGCATGCCGGTCTACACGGCGTTGGGCGGCAAAAGCCGTGACGAGATTCGTGTGTACAACACCTGTGCGGGCTACCAATACATCCGCAGCAACGTCAACCAGACCAGCAGCAACTGGGGTTTGGGCAACAACGCCGGGCCTTACGAAGACCTGCAAGGCTTTTTGCACCGTGCCGACGAAGTGGCCGAGTCGCTGCTGAGTGAAGGCATCACCGGCATGAAGATCTGGCCTTTTGATGTGGCTGCAGAAAAGTCGCATGGCCAGTACATCAGCCCGCAAGACCTGAACACGGCGCTAGAGCCTTTCCGCAAAATCAGGAATGCGGTGGGCGACAAGATGGACATCATGGTGGAGTTCCACAGTCTGTGGCGCTTGCCCATGGCGCAAAAAATTTCACACGCTCTGCAAGAGTTCGACACCTTCTGGCACGAAGACGCGATCCGCATGGACAGCCTGGACTTGCTCAAACAGTACGCGGTGGACTGCAAGGCGCTGATTTGTGCGAGCGAAACGCTGAGCTACAAATGGGGCTTCAAGGACTATTTGCAAACCGGCGTGGCCGGCGTGGCCATGCTGGATTTGAGCTGGTGCGGGGGCCTGACCGAGGCCCGCAAAATTGCTGCCATGGCCGATGCTTGGCAGCTGCCTGTGGCCCCGCACGACTGCACCGGGCCGGTGGTGTGGGCGGCGTCCACACACTTGTCGCTGCACGCACCCAATGCGCTCATTCAGGAAAGCGTGCGCGCTTTTTACAGCGGTTGGTACAAGGAGCTGGTGACCGAGTTGCCGCAAGTGAAGAACGGCATGATCAGCTTGAACGACAAGCCGGGTTTGGGGCTGGAGTTGCTGCCCGACTTGCACAAACGGGCGGATGCGGTGGTGCGCATCAGCCGATGAAAAAGGGGGCCTGAGAGGGCCCCCTTGCACATGGGTCTTGAAAAATCAACCGCGACCCACAAACGGCATGTTGGTGGCCATCACAGTGGTGAACAATATATTGGCCGACAGCGGCAAACGCGCCATGGTCAGGAAGGTTTCGACCACGGCCGACATGTCCATGCGCGGCTCGGCCTTGATGCTCAGATCGGCTTGGTGCACGCCCGAGGCCATTTTGAGTGTCATGTCCGAGGCCACGTTGCCAATGTCGATCTGGCCCACCGCGATGCTGTAGGGGCGGCCATCCAATGAAGCTGCGCGGGTGAGGCCCGAGATGGCGTGCTTGGTGGCGGTGTAGGCAATCGAACCTGGGCGCGGCACATGGGCTGAGATCGAGCCGTTGTTGATGATGCGGCCGCCCTGAGGACTTTGCTCTTGCATCAGCTTGAAGGCATGCGATAAGGTGTAGAACGCACCGTTCAGGTTGATGTCCACAGCCCGGCGCCATTCGTCGCCCGACAGGTCGCCCGGCAAGGTGTAAGGCAGGGAAATGCCCGCGTTGTTGAAGACCAGATCGAGGCGGCCAAAGCGCGTGCGGATTTGCTCGAACAGGGCTTTGACTTCGGGCTCTTTGGACAGGTCAGTCGGGATGGCGTGGGCGTGGCCAGCATTGGGTCCTGCTTCGGCCACGGCAGCGGCCAGTGCCTCGGCACGGCGACCGACCAGGACCACTTGCCAGCCTTCTTTGAGCAGGGCCAGGGCGCAGGCTTTGCCGATGCCGGAACTGGCACCGGTGACGAGGGCGATTTTGGACATGGTGGGAACTTTCTAGAGAGAACTGGTAACCGCCAGATTTTCAGGCGTTTTGAAAAGAAATCTGTACTTTGAGTGACTGGCTTTTGTCGGCGGCCAGGTCAAAGGCTTCGATGGCGCGCTCCACGGGCAAGATGCCGGTGATCACCGGTTTGCCGTTGATCAAACCTTCATTCAAAAAGCGCACGGCCGTGGCGAATTCGGCATGGAAGCGGAAGGTGCCACGCAGGTCCACTTCTTTCGCCACCAGTTGCGTCATGGGCAGGCTGATGTCGCCGCCCATGCCCACGGTGATCAGCACGCCACGCGGCACGATCGTGTCCAAGCCCACGCGCAGTGCGGCTTCGCTGCCCGAGGCTTCGAACACAGCGTCAAACTGGCCTTTGTCCACTTTGTATTTGTCCAGCGCTTCGGGTTGGGTTTTGAGGTTGATGGTCTCGTCCGCACCCATTTCCTTGGCGCACTTGAGTGGCAAGTCAGCGATGTCGGCGGCCACGATGCGGGCCGCACCGGCCCGGCGCAAAGCGCCAATGAGCAGCGAGCCAATCGGGCCGCAGCCTGTCACCAAAACTTGTTTACCCAGCACGCTGCCAGCGCGTTGAATGGCGTGTAAGCCCACCGACAAAGGCTCGGCCAAAGCGGCTTCGGACAAGCTCAGGTGGTCGGCAATCGGGTGGGCTTGGTAGCCCTCGATGATCAGCTGCTCAGAGAACGCGCCCTGAATGTGGGGGAAGGGCATGGCGCTGCCGTAAAAGCGCATGTGGAGGCAATGGTTGTGCTGGCCCGCCTGGCAAAAACGGCACTGGCCGCAGGGGCGCGAGGGGGAAATGGCGATGCGTTGGCCTTTGACCGCACCTTGAACGCCCGAACCGAAACCATCGACCACGCCCGAAATTTCATGGCCCAAGGCGATCGGCTGCTTGATGCGCACGGTGCCAAAACCCCCGTGCTGGTAGTAATGCAAATCAGAGCCACAAATGCCGCCATAGGCCACATTCACTCGCAATTGGTGTTCACCCAAGGCGGGCAATTCGGTGTGCTCGATGCGCAGGTCTTTGGCCGAATGGCAGACAACAGATTTCATGGTGAGGTCTTCGAGAAAAAGGTTTTTAGAGTGTGGCGGTGACGCCGCCGTCGACGTAGAGGATGTGGCCGTTGACGAAGCGCGAGGCATCCGAGGCCAAAAACACGGCCGCGCCGCCCAGGTCCGCGACATCGCCCCAGCGGCGGCTGGGCGTGCGGCCCACCAGCCAACTGCTGAAGGCCGGGTCATCGACCAGCTTTTGGTTGAGTTCGGTTTTGAAGTAGCCCGGGCCAATGCCGTTGACGTTGATGCCAAACTGGCCCCAGTCAATCGCCATGCCTTTGGTGAGCATCTTCACCGCGCCCTTGGTGGCGGTGTAGGGCGCAATGCCAGGACGGCCCAGCTCGCTTTGCACCGAACAGATGTTGATGATCTTGCCGCGTCCGCGCGGGATCATCTTTTTGGCCACCGCCTGGCCCACGTAGTACACGCTGTCCAGGTTGGTCTTCATGATGGTGTGCCAGTCGGCGTCCTGGTACTCGTGCAACGGACCGCGAATTTGCATGCCCGCGTTGTTGACCAGGATGTCAATCGGCCCTTCGGCCTCGATCTGCTCGACGGCAGAGCGCACGCTGTTGGCATCGGTCACATCGAACACGGCGCTGCTGGCCGACAAGCCCTCGGCTTGCAAGGCCTGTTGCGCCGCGGTGACTTTGCTGGCGGTGCGGCCATTCAAAATGACATGGGCTCCGGCTTGTGCCAGCGCCTGGGCCAGCGCCAAGCCGATGCCGGCGGAGGAACCTGTGATCAGGGCGCGTTGGCCCTTGAGTTGAAAGTTGTCCAGAACGTTCATGGTGTCGGGCGTCAATGGCGCATCAATCGGTAGGCAGTGCGTATTCTTCGGCGCTGAAGACGGTGTGGAACACCGTGCCATCGAACATGGCGATCATGTCTTTGGAAACCTCTTTGCTTTTCATGCGCACTTCGGAAGCCAGTGCGATCTCGATCGCCTCGCGGCTGGGGTAGCGCACGGCCAGCACCATGCCAAAGTGCGGATCGCTGGTGTCGCTTTCAACTTGGCGGAGCACGCGCACTTCTTGGGCCCCCGGAAAGCGTGTCCACAAGGGCACCAGATTGTCACGGATGTAGCGGTTGAATGTGTCCTCGAGCCCAGGTTTGACCTGACCCTGAAAAAATGCGCAACGGATGAACATGGGTGTCCTTGTGTCAAAAACTCAAACAGAAGTGGGCAGCGCTAGGCTGTTTCGATGGGCCTGCAAGGCGACCAAGGCCTGCTCCACCAGCAACTCAACTGGCTCGGCGATGTTCAGAGTGATCACGTCGGTCTCTTCTGGGCCGGGTGTTTCCAGGGTCTGGAACTGGCTGCCCAGCAACCCGGCCTGCATGTAATGGCCGACGCGTTGGCGCATGCGCTGCGCGATCAGCTCGAAATCGCCCTTCAAAAACACAAAACAGACCTTGCCCGCACGGGCACGGATGCGGTCCCGGTAGGCGCGGCGCAGTGCCGAGCAAGCCACCACACGGCCGGGGCCTGTGTCGGGGCTGCCTGCCAAGTGGCCGCCAATGCGGTCCAACCAAGGCCAACGGTCGACGTCTTGCAGGGCAATGCCGGACCGCATCTTGGCCACGCTTTCAGGCAGGTGCAGATCATCGCCATCGACCATGTCCAGGCCCAATCGCTGAGCCAGGGCCTGCGACACGGTGGATTTGCCACAGCCCGAAACACCCATGACAATGAGTCGCAGTGCGGGCATGCTCAGCGGCCTTGGGAACCTGCGCCCATGCCCATGCACTCGGGTACGGGGGAGCGCAGGGGTTGGCCGTTGATGCCCGCCTGCATGTTGGCAAAGGCCAGGTCCGCCATGGCCTGACGGGTTTCGTTGGTCGCACTGGCCATGTGCGGTGTCAGCACCACGTTGGGCAAAGACCACAGGGCCTCAGGCACCTGAGGCTCGTTGGCAAAAACGTCCAGACCCGCACCGGCGATGGTGCCGTTTTGCAGGGCGGCGATGAGGGCGGTTTCGTCCACCACGCTGCCCCGCGCCACGTTGATCAAAAAGCCACGCGGCCCCAATGCTTGCAGCACTTCGCCGTTGATCAGGTGCAGCGTGCCAGCGCCCCCAGGCGTGATGGCCACCAGAAAGTCGACCTCAGCGGCGAGTGCGGCAGCCGTGGGGTAAAAAATGAAGCCAGAGTCCGGTTTTTCGGAGCGGGCGGTGTAGGCGATCGACATGCCAAAGGCCTGGGCACGCTGGGCAATGGCTTTGCCAATGCGCCCCAGCCCCACGATGCCCATGCGGGCACCGGAGACCTTGCGGGCCAGCGCAATGGGGCCTGCAGGCCAGCGGCCTGCGCGTACAAATTGGTCGGCCTGGGGGATGCCACGACCGACCGACAGCACCAAACCCATGGCCAGATCGGCCACATCATCGGTCAGCACATCGGGGGTGTGGGTGACGGGGATGCCTTGCGCGATGGCTGCGGGCACATCCACACCGTCATAACCCACGCCAA
This sequence comes from uncultured Burkholderiales bacterium, assembly GCA_903932865.1. Lineage (GTDB taxonomy): Bacteria > Pseudomonadota > Gammaproteobacteria > Burkholderiales > Burkholderiaceae_C > Limnohabitans_A. The sequence goes on along the minus strand of CAIZHQ010000012.1, from coordinate 17,071 downwards.
ACACCGACACCACTTTGGCGTTGGGCAATTGCGCGAGCAGGCCGCTGGGCACGCTGGCCTCGCCCGTGCCCGCCACGCCCACGATGCGGGCAGCCAGGCTGGCAAAGGCGGCCGGGTCGGTCACATGGGTGCGGTCGTGCACGGTGTACAGCGACTCGAGTGCGGTTTGATAAAGGGGGTGCAATTTGGCAACGGCCAGCACATCGGGTTTGGTAGACATCAAATTTCCTGATCAATAAGGTAAATGAGCACTGAGTTAATGCAGAACTGTCTGAAGGGCTCGGGAATATCCAATCATCACACCATTGTAGCCAAAGTTGGTGATATTTGAATCCTGACTTACCCTTGTAAGCCGTTGGTTGGGCGACAATCACAGCTTCTTTTTTGATCGAACACACCCATGACCGCTCTGAAAAAAGTTGTGCTTTTTACCGACAAAGATGGTCGGGCCCGTTTTCGCGAAGATTGGCTGGACCTGTCCGAGGGCAATCCCCAAAGCCAGTTGTCACCCCTCATGCCTTCAGGGGGGGTCCAATGGCGGCAAAGCCCGGTGGGCTTTAGAAGCACCTTCCATTGCACCGGCAACCCGCAGTGGTTGTTTGTGCTGGGCGGGCAGATGGAGATCTTTTTGCAGGACGGCAGCTCGCGCATTTTTGGGCCGGGCGATTTTTTCTACTCGGCCGACACCTTACCCGTGGGTGCCACGTTTGATGCTGCCGTGCACGGCCACTGGAGCCGTCAAGTGGGCCCCGATCCTTTGGTGACCTTGTTCGTGCGCGACTGAGGTTCACGTTGACAAAAAAAGAGCCCGCATGTGCGGGCTCTTACAAATCTGAGGACAGTGTTGGTCAGCGGCCAAAACCACGGCCACCGCCACCGCCGCCATTGCCACCACGATTGCCTCCGCCATAGCCACCACCACCATGGCGGCGACCACCGCTGGCCAAGCTGTCGATGCTGGTGCGGGTTGGATCGGGTTGGCCGCTGGTGCGCACAGGCTTGCGATTCGGCAAGTCCAAGCGCGCAAACTGCGTGGTCTTCAACGGATCGATGTGGCGTGGTAACTCGTCGCCATCGTGTTCGCGACGCTCTTGGCCGCCGCCTTGCCCGCCTCGGTTAGGACCACGGCCTTCGCCACGACCTTCCGGACGTGGGCCGCGTTGTGCGGGACGGCCTTGGCCATCACCACGGTTGTCAAAACGCACGTCGCCGCGCGGCTCCTGGCCGCGTGGACCATTGTCCCGACCAACATCACGGCGCCCATCGCCTTGGCCTTCAAAACGGGGCGCACCTTGTGGACTGTTGCGGCGTGAGGGTGCCGGGCCATTGCGCGAAGGGCGAGGCTGACCCTGGTTTTCGGCGCGCGGCTGGCGCTGGCCCCCAGAGCTGCCGCCTGGGGCTTTGTTGTCGCGAATGCGCTGCATCATGTCACTGCGTGCAGCCTTGGCGGCAGCGGCCATCACGTCGCGGCTGGGCGGCTTGCCTGCGCCGCCCCACAGGGTCTGGCGACCCATGGCGATGGGCTCAGCCACTTCGCCCGCGTCGGGGCCAAAGCCTTCGAGCAGTTGCACCGGAATTTCTTGCTTGGTGAAGCGCTCAATGTCCATCATGAAGCCCTCTTCGTCCAGACACACCAGGCTCACGGCTTCGCCGCTGGCGCCCGCGCGGCCGGTGCGGCCAATGCGGTGCACGTAGTCTTCTGACACGTTGGGAATTTCAAAGTTCACCACGTGCGGCAGGTCTTCGATGTCGATGCCGCGTGCGGCGATGTCGGTGGCCACCAAAGCGCGGATCTCGCCGCTCTTGAAACCGGCCAGCGCTTGGGTGCGGGCGGTTTGACTCTTGTTGCCGTGCAAGGCCATGGACTTCACGCCATTTTTGGTCAAGAAGTCAGCCACATTGTTGGCGCCAAACTTGGTGCGGGTGAACACCAGCACCTGGCTCCAGTCGTGCTTTTGGATGATGTGCAGCAGCACGTCTTTTTTCTTGCTGCGGCCCACGGGGTGGATCACTTGCGAGATGCGCTGCACCGTGGTGTTGCTGGGCGTGACTTGGATGCTTTGCGGGTTCTTCAGCAGGTTGGCCGCCAGTTCGCGGATTTCGTCGCTGAAGGTGGCCGAAAACAGCAAGCTTTGCTTGTCTTTGGGCACCAGGGCCAACACCTTTTTCACATCATGGATGAAGCCCATGTCGAGCATGCGGTCGGCTTCGTCGAGCACCAAAATTTCGATGCTGGACAAATCCAAAAAGCCCTGGCCTTGCAGGTCCAGCAGACGGCCCGGTGTGGCCACCAAAATGTCAACGCCCTTTTTGATCTTGCTGATTTGTGGGTTCATGCCCACACCGCCAAAGATCACGGTGGAGTCGAGCTGCAGGTATTTGCCGTAGTCGCGCACCGACTCTTCGACCTGCGCCGCCAATTCGCGGGTGGGGGTCAGCACCAAGGCCCGGATGGCTTTGCCACCGAAGCGGTTTTTGCCCGGTTCACTCAGGCTCAGCTTGTGCAGCATGGGCAGGGTGAACGCGGCGGTTTTCCCGGTGCCGGTTTGCGCGCCAGCCAACAAATCTTGTCCGGCCAAAACGGCGGGAATGGCTTGGGCCTGGATGGGGGTGGGGGTGTCGTAGCCGAGCTCGCGCACAGCTTGCATGAGGGCCGGAGCCAAATTCAATTCATCAAAGTTCATTTTTTCAGAGCGCCATGTCCGGCGCAGGCATCGGCTCATTCAACTGCTGTTGGCAGTTACCAGTGTGGGCCGATAGGTCTTAAGGTGGGCATGGAAACCGCAGGCGCTTGTTTTGAGCGTTGCCTAGGTCAGGCCCCAGCAGGAGTGCTGATGCTGCGGCAACTGGAGTCCACAGCGGTAGTTATTGTCGCACAAAGTCACGCAAGCCTTTGGCGGATGCCCAAAGATCAGGTCATGGGTTCAAACCCCAATGCCCACCATGTCGTGGCGCCGCTAGACTTCAAGGCATCTACTTACCGCTCACGCGCATGACCATGAAGCCTTTTTCTGACCGCCGCTCCTTTCTTCAAACGGCCGCTGTGGCGGCCACCACTTTGGCCGCTGGTAGCCCGCTGGTCAACGCCTGGGCGCAAACCCAGTGGCCTGCCAAACCCATTCGGATCATTGTGGCTTTCCCGCCTGGCGGGCTGACCGACGCCCTGGCCCGCAGCTATGGCGAGCACCTGTCTGCCAAGCTGGGTGTGCCCGTGGTCATCGACAACAAGCCCGGAGCCGGGGCCATCATCGGCATCGATGCGGCGGCCAAATCGCCCGCCGACGGTTACACCTTGGTCATGAGCACCTCGGGCACCTTTTGGCAAAACCGCATCCTGTACTCCAAGCTGCCCTACAACCTCGACAAGGACCTGACCCCGGTCACCGTGTTCCCCTCGGGACCGCTGGTGGTGGGCATCAACGAGAAGATCCCGGCCACCAACATGGCCGAATTTGTGGCCTGGGCCAAAAAGAACCCTGTCTCCATGGGCACTTACGCGCCGGGCTCCTACCCCCACATGGTGGCCGACCAAACCAACCGGGTGCACGGCACGCAAATCCAGTCGGTGCATTACCGTGGCGAAGCCCCCATGTGGCTCGACGTGGCTTCTGGCCAATCGCAAATTGCAGTCGGCAGTTACTTGGCCTTCAATGCCGTGGCCAGTCGTGGCGTGCGCCCCATTGGCGTCACAGGCAGCTACCGATCACCCAAACTGCCCAATGTGCCCACCCTCATGGAACAAGGCGACACCGCCAAACTCGTGACTTTGGAGGGCGGTTTGCCTTTGGTGGCTCCAGCCGGTACGCCCGAAGCCGTGCTCAAACGGCTGGCCGACGAAGCCGTGGCTTGGTCCAACACCGACAAGGCGGCTAAGCTGCGCGAAACTTTCGCTATTCCCAACAAGCCCAAAAATTTGGCGGGTACCCGCAAAGACTGGGAAGTCGAAGTGCCTGTGTGGATCAAGCTGGCGGTGGATCTGGGCATCAAACTCGACTGACGTGCGGGCGGGCATTGGCCACATTCATGCGTGCTGTTTGTCACAGGCCCTTGAAGTCGCGGTTTAATTGTGGGCATGACTGCAACCCAACAAATGAGTTTTTTCGACCCGCCGGTCGACCCCGTCACAGACCCCGAAACCATGGCCCAAATCCTGGCGAAGCACCCCGACTTTCGGGTGTTGCGCCGTTTGGTACCGCACAGCGATTACGGGCCTTTGAACGGACAAGACACCCGCCGCGTGATCGTGCTGGACACCGAAACCACCGGACTGGACAGCCAAACCGAAAAAGTGATCGAGCTGGCCATGCTGTCGGTGATGGTCGACACCGCCACGGGCTTGCCCGTGGGGCCGGTCACGGTTTACGAGTCGTTTGAAGACCCGGGCAAGCCCATTCCGGCCCAGATCACCGAGATCACGGGCATTGAAGACAGCATGGTCAAGGGTTTGCGCATCGACGATAGTGCTGTCAAGGCGCTGGTGGAGCAAGCCGATTTGGTCGTGGCCCACAACGCTGGCTTTGACCGCCCGTTTGTCGAGGCCCGTTGGCCCATCTTTACGACCAAGTCCTGGGGGTGCTCATTTCTCGGCATCGACTGGAAAAAAGAGGGCAGCAGCTCGGCCAAGCTGGAGTTTTTGGCGTCCGCGCGCGGTTGGTTTTACGACGCGCACAGGGCACAGGTGGATTGCCATGCTTTGCTGCAGGTGTTGTCGTCACCTTTGGCTGACGGGCAGACCGGCTTGTCCCGGTTGCTGGCTGGGGCAAGGCAGACGCGGTACAAATTACGGGCCACAGGCGCGCCCTTCGAGTCCAAAGACAAACTCAAGGCCCGAGGTTACCGCTGGGACGGCGAAGGCCGGGTGTGGTGGTGCCACTTGGCCACCGATGCGCTGCTGGACGCCGAATGCGATTGGCTGCGGGCCGAGGTTTATGGCCAGCGCAGCGCTTGGGTGATGTTGGAGGCTTTGGACAGCTTGGTGCAGTATTCCAACCGTCTTGGCGTGCAGACGCAACGACAGGTGTAAGCCCTCCACCTTGAGGGGATGACATCCGCTCGCAGGAGCTTCGCGACGCGAGCGTCGCGCCCACACGGACCAGCTTGCGCCTGTCAAGAAGGTGTCGCTCCCATAAGCTCAGCCCCGCACATTCGCGGCTTCGCCTTGCCAAGCAGGGATAATGCCCCCTTAATGGTATTTTTTCAGGTGGGTATCCATGGCTCAATACGTATTTTCGATGAACCGGGTGGGCAAAATCGTGCCGCCCAAACGTCACATCCTCAAAGACATTTCACTGTCTTTCTTTCCTGGTGCCAAGATTGGCGTGCTGGGCACCAACGGCTCGGGCAAGTCCACTTTGCTCAAGATCATGGCGGGCATCGACAAAGAGATCGAGGGCGAAGCCATTCCGATGGCGGGCCTGAAGATCGGTTACCTGCCACAGGAACCCATCATGGACCCTGAGCAGACCGTGCGCGAAGCGGTGGAAAGCGGCATGGGCGAAGTCAAGGCCGCGCAAGCCCGCCTGGAAGAGGTCTACGCCGCCTACGCCGAAGAAGACGCTGACTTTGACGCCCTGGCCGCCGAGCAGGCCAAGCTTGAAGCGATCATCTCCACGGCTGGCGATGCCTCAGAGCACCAACTTGAAATCGCTGCCGACGCGCTGCGTCTGCCCCCATGGGATGCGGTGATCGGCAAACTGTCGGGCGGTGAAAAACGCCGCGTGGCTTTGTGCCGCTTGCTGCTGTCACGCCCCGACATGCTGTTGCTGGACGAGCCCACCAACCACTTGGACGCTGAAAGCGTGGACTGGCTGGAACTGTTCTTGCAGCGTTTTTCGGGCACCGTGGTGGCCATCACCCACGACCGCTACTTTTTGGACAACGCCGCCGAGTGGATTTTGGAATTGGACCGGGGCTCCGGCATTCCTTACAAAGGCAATTACTCGTCTTGGTTGGAACAAAAAGACGCCCGTTTGGCCACCGAGCAGCGCACCGAAGACGCGCGTTCCAAGGCCATGAAGAAAGAGTTGGAGTGGGCGCGAGCCAACCCCAAAGGCCGTCAAGCCAAGAGCAAGGCGCGTCTGGCACGCTTTGAAGAGTTGTCGGATTACGACTACCAAAAACGCAACGAGACCCAGGAAATTTTCATCCCTGTGGCCGAGCGCCTGGGCAATGAGGTGTTCGAGTTTAAGAACGTCAGCAAGTCTTTTGGCGACCGTTTGCTGATCGACAACCTGAGCTTCCAGGTGCCTGCGGGCGCCATCGTCGGCATCATCGGCCCCAACGGTGCCGGTAAATCGACCCTCTTCAAGCTGATCGCGGGCAAAGAGCAGCCCGACAGCGGTGAGGTGAAGATCGGCCAAACCGTGCGCATGGCTTTTGTGGACCAGAACCGCGATGACCTCGACAACAACAAAACCGTGTGGGAAGACGTCTCGGGCGGCTTGGACATCATCAACGTCGGCAAGTTCCAGATGGCCAGCCGTGCGTATTGCGGGCGCTTCAACTTCAACGGTGGCGACCAGCAAAAGAAGGTCGGCATGTTGTCGGGCGGTGAGCGCGGCCGTTTGCACTTGGCCAAAACCCTGATCGAAGGCGGCAACGTGCTGCTGCTGGACGAACCCTCCAATGACTTGGACGTGGAAACTCTGCGCGCTTTGGAAGATGCGCTGCTGGAATTTGCAGGCTCGATCATGGTCATCAGCCACGACCGCTGGTTCTTGGACCGGATTGCCACCCACATCTTGGCCGCTGAAGGCGACAGCCAGTGGGTGTTTTTTGACGGCAACTACCAAGAGTACGAAGCCGACAAGAAACGCCGTTTGGGCGAAGAGGGTGCCAAGCCCAAGCGCGTGCGCTTCAAGGCTTTGAAGTAATCAGCGGCTTTGGTCAAGACAACGGGCCCCGCGGGGCCCGTTGTCAATGTTGGCGCAAACAGTCAGCGTCTGCTGAGCTTTGGGGCTTCAGGCCTGGGCCTGGCTGTTCAGGTGTGCGATCACTTCCAGGCGCAAGTCTTCAAGTTGTGGGGCCAGTTGGTCATAAGCGGTCCGCACCTCGGTGGTTTCACCGTGCTTGCTCAGGCCTTCGACCATGACCACCTGTTCGACCAGGCTGTCCACACAAAATACGGGCGTGAAGCCCTTGAGCTGATGCAGGATGCGGTTGGCTGCGTACACATCGCCTTTGTCCAGCAACTCTTGCAGCTGGGGCAAATCATCGCTCAGGGTTTGCTGCAGCGTCTTGAGCAGGGACAACACCCCATCGGCGTCACCAATGAATTCCATGGCCCGCTCAATGGACAAGTAAATCGGCTGAGGTGTTTGGCTCATGAGACGAAGTAGCAAGTGAATACAAAAATCACGTAAGAAAATGAAACGTGTTAACCCATATTCTAGTCAAGCAAAGCGGCCAAGCCCAATTCGGGCTCAAACCGTTTGTTTTTGAACATCAATCGGCTCGGGCCTGGAAAGGCCGCCTGCCGGACCGAATGGCGCGGATCGCCGGGATAGCATATGGTGCGGATGCCGTCCTGGTCAAAAGGCTCAGGCTCGACCACCGGGGGGCGGCGGCTTTGCGCCTCGGCCAGAACGCTTTGGGCGTTTTGGTGGCGGCTCAGGTGCACCAGGCTCATGATCTGGGGCGGAGCCAGCTCGATTTCGCGGTCCCAATAGCGCTGCAGCGCCTGACGGGGTCGTATCCAAAGTACTTCTGTGGCCTCAAAGTTGTCGTGTTCAGCCAACTGGTTGTCGGGCACGTGGGTGACAAAAAACCGGGTGTCAAAGCGCTTGTTGGTGACCGAGGCCTGACGCGGTGTGATCCAGCGGCACCACGGTAAAAGAGGTTCGGTTTGCAAAGTCAGTGCTTGGGACTCGAAAGCTTCGTGCCAGTTCTGCCCGCTGAGCAGAGCCTGAGCCAAAGATTGTGCCATGGGCTCTGCGTGCTGGGCGCAGCCCAGCAGCACCCGACACTCTTCGTAGGCCTCGCGCATGGCCGCCACAAAGAGGCCCGAGGCGCGTGCGGCAGGGATATCGGGTTCGCCCAATCTTTCTTGCAAGGTGGCGCTGTTTTGGCTCAGGCGTTGTAACCAAGCGGGGTGCTGGTCTTGCGGGTCGAGTTTGCCGCCTGGAAACACATAGACCCCGCCCAGCACGTTCGAGGCCTGGTGCCTGCGCATCAGCAGCACCTGCAAGCCACCCGGGCCATCGCGCAGCATGACCACGGTGGCGGCGTCCAAAGGGGGTGTGGTCAGGATTTCGGTGTTCAATTCCATAAAGTTGTCAATTGGGGAACAGTCTGGGCCCTGGGGCTGGTTTAAATTCAGTGCGCAGCGGGCAGCGGGGTCTGGACAGGCAGAGTAGCAGATTCACCCGGGCGGCCCAGTCTTTCAATGTCACAAGGAAAACACATGAGCATCGATTTCAAAGGCCGCGTGGCCATCGTCACGGGCGCCGGCGGCGGTTTGGGCAAACAGCACGCGCTGGCGCTGGCCGCACGCGGGGCCAAGGTGCTGGTCAACGACCTGGGCGGCGATGTGCATGGCTTGGGCGGCTCGGTGTCGGCGGCGCAGGCCGTGGTCAATGAAATTCGCGCCGCGGGCGGCGACGCCTTGGCCAATGGCGCATCGGTCACCGACTTTGAAGCCGTGAAAGCCATGGTTCAGCAAGCCGTGGACGCTTGGGGCAGGGTGGACATTTTGGTCAACAACGCGGGCATCTTGCGCGACAAAAGCTTTGCCAAGATGGAACTGGCCGACTTCAAGCTGGTGATGGATGTGCACGTCATGGGCGCGGTGCATTGCACCAAAGCCGTCTGGCCCCTCATGCAGGCGCAAAACCACGGGCGCATCGTCATGACCACCTCGTCCAGCGGGCTTTATGGCAATTTTGGCCAAGCCAATTACGGTGCGGCCAAGATGGCGCTGGCGGGCCTGATGCAAACCCTGTCGATCGAGGGTGAAAAGCACAACATCCGCGTCAACTGCCTGGCCCCCACCGCGGCCACCCGCATGACCGAAGGCCTGATGCCCGAAGCCGTGTTGCAAGCCCTGGACCCCAGCGCCGTGGTGCCCGCCATGCTGGTCATGGCCAGCGACGACGCCCCCAACCGCACCATCATTTGCGCAGGTGCTGGCAGCTTCGAGGTGGCGCACATCACGCTCACACAAGGGGTGCACTTGGGCACCGGCGCCGACACCGCCGATCGCCTGGCTGCAGCCATGGCGCAGGTGACCGACCGCCAAGGTGAAATCGTGCCCCGCTCGGGTTCAGAGCAAGGGACGCTGGAAGTGGGCAAGGCCATGACAGCACGTTGACTCTCAATACCCCCCAACCCCGCGAGTCCAGTGTTTTCCAACCCTCACCCCTGCACAACAATGATCAAAACCCTCATCACCTGGGGCCTTTGTTTGGCCTCTGGCCTCTCACACGCCACCAACAACTACCAGGACTGGTGGTGGAACCCTGCCCAAAGCGGCATGGGCCTGAACGTCGGCCAGCAAAACGACTCTGTCTTTGTCGCATGGTTCAACTACGGTGATGACACCAAGGCCAGCTTCCTCACCATGGGCGGCGTCTTGAATGGCAACACCCTGACCGGCACTTTGTTCCGCGGCACGGGCCCTGTGCCGGGCCCCAACTACAACCCCGCGCTGGTCAAGCAAACCGCCGTGGGCACGGCAACGCTCACTTTCAACTCCAACACTGATGCCACGCTCACCTACAGCTACGACAACAAAAGCGGGAGCATGGCTTTGCAACGGTTCAGCTTTGCCAGTCCCAATTTGAATCAGACTTGGACAGTTCTCAATACTTCGTCTACTGACAATTGCGAAAATCCCAGTTTGAATGGCACAACAACCAAGATTCAAAACATCAAAAGTCAACAGGGACCGGGAAACAACTTTACGTTCTCAGTAAGTGATTTGGATGGCTCCAGCATGTGCACTGCAGCCATGACATTACAACCTGCAGGATCCAGGGGCGTTGCAGTTGGCACGGCAACATGCGAAGGTGGGTGGAGTGCAAAAATGACTTTTGACGATTTATCCATTCAGGCGGATTACTTGAACTTTTCATTCACTGTGAACGGCACGAGTTTCGACCGCAACTGCACCCAAAAAGGCAAGATGTCTGGTGTTGTCAAAAAAGAAAATCTTCCTAGCTACGACTTCAAAACAGCCTTTCAAAATCGAATACTCCAAGGTGCCAGCAAAACTTTCAATGTGACGGGCGATTGCAAAGGGACGTTTTCCATCACGGAATCACCTGCTGCCAAAACCTCCTTGAATGGACAGGCCGTTTACGCTGTCGGGACGACCCGTATTTCCAATCTGTCCAACTGCAGTATGAATTTAGGGGGCACACAAGTCGATATCACCTATTACGATATGAACTTTGTAGAGTTGGCAAAATCCCATTCTGATGGGTCCTACAGCGAATACGTCAGAACATCACAGCCCCTTTCATTCAAAGTCGGTGACACTGGCACCTTGGGCACTTGGACGCATTGGAACAACACTGGCAAATCCGAAAAATATGAAATTGACATTCACAGTTATGTCGTGGAAAACGATAGCCCCACGTCCGTGATCTTCAATTTAATCGATCGAACCTACCCTGCCCGCAGCAACCAATTGGAAATCACCACCCAGAGTCGCTTTCGATTGAGTTCAATGGGCAATTTGGATTGGCACTCGGCGACCATTGACTTTGCCAACAACCAGGGGCGCTTGGTTCTGCAATGAGCCCTTGGGTGGAAGACCAAGGGAGAAAAAATCAAGGTCTTCTAACCCCATTGCATCGGCAACTGATCACAGGGGCCCTGGCTTCGTTGCGTTCTGCCGCACAACTCGTTCAGAGCACATGCGGGCGAGAGGGGTGAGGTGACCCGGCCATCAAAACTCAAACCGCTGCAAGGACACCGCCCTGCCACCGGGCAGGGTCAGCACAGCCGTTTGTGGACTGCTGAACACCCATTTCAAGGTTCCTGCCGCATTGCTTTTCAATCGCGCCGCTTGATAAGGGCCCGTCAAAGTTTGCCCATAGGCGTATTCAGACCAAGATGTTCCCAGGCTCAATTCGGTGGTCGATCCAGAGGCGATGTACCAGACCGCATTCCCTGCGGAGTCGTACATGTAACCTGCGAGAAATAGGGTGCTGCCTTGCCTTTCGATGAAAAAGCCCCGGCCACTTTCATCGGGATTCCACCACCAGCCCGTTTCGGGTGCTTTGGCCGCTTGTTCGGCGGCATCGTATCGGAATCGGGTGATGTCAATCCTGCGTGCGCCCAAAGAAATTTTGCATGAGACGGGGGTGTCGCATTCGAGTTGCATGGGCATCACGTTGCCTTTGGCTTGCGCTGCTCGGTAAGGGCCGACCAGGCTTTGCCCGCCCGCGTATTCCGTGAGGTCACCGACAAAACGGCCATCGGGTGACAACGTGCCTGCGGCCACATGCCAGACAGCGCGGCCGTCAGGCGCGTAGGTGAAGGCCGCCAAGAACAAGCGGTTGCCTTGAATTTCAACAGAATAGCCACTGCCGCTTTCGTTGGAATTCCACCACCAGCCTGACTCGGGCACCGCCAGTGCTTGCGGGCTGGCCAGTCGCAAGGCGGAGAGGGCGTCCAGCATGCCTGACCCGCAAACGGCCGAAGTGCAATTGCAGGGGCTCAAATCGTTGCTGCTCTCGCACACCGGCCGACCGGGCACCTGGACAAAAGGCTTAGCGGCCACCTTGATCTTGGCCGTTGTTTCAGCGGGCGTCAATGCAGGATTCAAATCGACCATCAGTGCGACGGCTGCTGACACGAGCGGGGCTGAAAAACTGGTGCCAACGGTGTAGTTGAATTCGTCCGTCATGGCTGGCTCAACCGGGCCCTTGAGTCCAGAATTGGTGGTGGTCTGCAAGGGAAACAAGCAAGGCTGGTTGACTTCTGTGTTGATGCAATTGCCCGCTGGCGCACTGATGCCCACTTCTTTGCCGTAGCTGCTGTAGCCTACTTTGTCCCCTTGATGGCGCAAGCCGGCAACGGCCAACACGCCAGCGCAATTGGCGGGTGAACCCACTGGCCCCCCGTCGTTGCCCGCGGCCGCCACCACCACCGCTTTGCCTGCCAATTGGGCTAAAACTGAGGCGTAAGACTTGGAGCACGGTGTTGCGCTGCCCAAGCTCAAATTGATGATGCGAGCAGGGTAGGGGTTGTTGGGAACGCCCGGCACGGGAATGCCGGCAGCCCAAAGCATGGCGGCCAAAATATCGGAGTCACGCCCCCCACATTTGCCCAGTGTGCGAACGGGCAAGATCCTCAGGTCCCAGCCAGCGCCCGCCATGCCATAGGCATTGTTGGTTTGGGCTGCAATCAAGCCGGCGACTTGGGTGCCATGCCATGAGCTGTGCGTATCGAAGACCAGATTTTCTGCACCACAGCCGCTGACAAAGGCGGGGTCATTGCGCACAGCGGCGTCGATGTAGTCGCCAGGATCTGTCGGGTTGGCCGATCGACCCATGCCGTTCATGGCCAGCACAGGATCCGAGATGAAGTTGTAACCTGGCACCAACTTGTTCCGCAGATCCGGATGGTCCGTGATGCCAGTGTCCAGCACGGCCACCACGGTTTGGCCAGCGCCCGTGCCCAGTTCCCAGGCCGCGGTGAAGTTCGATGCTGAAGCTTGCGTGTTCTGCAAGTACCACTGGTTGGGGAACACCGGGTCATTGGTGAAGGCATTGATTTTTTTGAGCGCATCGGGCTCAGCAAATTCCACCTCATCAAGCTGAGAAAGTCGATCCGCCAATTGTTCCGAACTCAGGCCTTTGGACGTCAGCACTTGATGGCCCTTGGCGATTTCATGACCCTGCGTGATGCTGAGCCCGAGACGCGTTGACAAGGCTAGAGAACGCTGGAGCCCTGCAGCTTGCCTCAGGAAATTACCATCGTCCTTGAACTTCACAATCACCCGGGCCACAGTGGGACTGGGCAGGGGAGTCGGTTGCGCTGTGGCGTGCGCGCAAAAGGCCAAAAAACTCACCACTTGGAAAATTCGGATGAGTTGGCGCATGGAATTCCTTGAGTCGTTCATCGGTTGAGGGCTGAATTCTAGGGAAGTTGTCTATCAAGATTGACCATCATGGCATGTTGTAGCATTCAAAATGTTGTGGTTCAAGTTTCTAAAAATTGAGGGCCATACATGGAGGTTGATGGGTCAGGATGGCCGCCAATTCAAGACCGTGACCGGAAATGGCCACTTTGCAGAAAGGCGCATCCGATCAAAGCCAATGCACCCCACACGCCGACGCGGTTTTATTCAACAGAGAAAGATCCGCGATCTGACATTGGCAACTGTCGCCATTTTTATCCGAACGGTGGCGGTGACTTGATGGATACCGTGACCTACCCTGGAAGCGCGCACAGTTGGGTGAGTTGGGCCAAGTGCAAAGAAGGCTCACAAGCCTGCCATGAGCCACGCTCAGTGAATACCCTCTGTAAAAATCTCGTTTAAGGTGTTTCAATCCGCTGGATTTTTTCCCACTGATACGAATTGAGGAGCCCCACCCATGACCAACCGTCGCCAACTGATGCAAGGCGCTGCAGCCACGATGCTGGGCCTGACCCCTCTGCCCAATTTTGCGCAAACTCGCCTGGAAAATCTGCGCATCATTGTGGGTTTCCCGCCCGGGGGTACGACCGATGCCTTTGCCCGTCGGATTGCTGACAAACTGCGTGGTGCTTACGCCAACAACGTCATCGTGGACAACAAACCCGGTGCCGGTGGTCAGATCGGCGTCACCACCCTGAAGTCTGCGGCGGCCGATGGGGCCCACATCTTGTATTCGCCCGCTTCCATGTTGACCATTTACCCGCATTCCTACACCCGGCTGAGCTACGCGCAATCCGATGTGACCCCCCTTGGCATAGGGCATTCCACCGACCATGCTTTCGTGGTGGGGCCTGCTGTGCCCGAGTCGGTCAAAAACATCAAGGACTTTGTCGAATGGGCCAAGGCCAATCCCGGCAAAGCCAGCATCGGTAATCCTGCTGCGGGCTCCATGCCCCATTTGCTGGCGGGTCGCTTGGCCATGCTGGGTGGTTTCCAAATCACCAACGTCCCTTTTGCGGGCTCTGGCCCCGCGATTCCACAGGTCATGGGCGGGCAACTCGCGGGCATGTCGTCGCCTTTGGGCGATTGGGTGCAGCACCACAAAAGCGGCAAGATCCGGATTTTGGCCACCTCAGGCCCCGATCGGGCGGTTTTCACCCCCGATGTGCCCACTTACCGCGAGCAAGGCCTTGGCGAATTGTTGGTGCGCGAATGGTTTGGTTTCTTCGCGCCCGCAGGGGTGAGCGAGGCGGTCAGGCAGAACCTGAATGCCGCGCTGCGCCTGGCCATGAACCAGCAAGACATCCGAGATTTTGTGACACCGTTGGCCGCCAACCTGGAAGCCAGCACCACCGCTGAGCACACGCGACGTCTTGCCGAAGACTCGGACATGGCGCGGCGTTTGGTTTCAGCGCTTGGCTTCAAGGCTGATTCTTGATGGGTTTTTGATGGCCCAGCATCCCCGTTGGCGTTGCCTGCCCGCCGTGTCTTGGACCCAAGTCTTTGCCCGATGATGGGGTTGCCAGTTCCCCTGAAAATTCCCATCTGCCGCCAAGCGATGTTGGTGGCGGCTTTTTGAAAGCACGGCTAAGATTTTTCCCAGCTCAATTCGGGCCGCCGGCGGGTTGTTCGCGCTTAAGAAATGTGACTCAAGTGCCGTTTTGAAAAAATTCTATTGACCCACTTGAATTCAAAATGTCCGATGAACCAACCCCAAAAATCAACCCTTGAACAGGTTGTCATTGGACCGAATCATGTTGATGGAGTTCTGGCTGTTTTGTCTTAACTGTTTGAGAACATAAGTGGCACCAACATCAAGGCTTTGCACACGTGCCAAATCGCTCGACGTTTCAGCGTAATCCGTATCGATCATTTGACTGCGTGAGTTTGCGAGCTGTACCGCAAGTTCTGCAAGGTAATCTGTTGCATGGATGATGCGGTTGACAGATGCTCCCAATGATGCGCGTGCAGATGTGACAGATTGGATATTCAGATCAATTTCAGTGATTGAACTTGATGCACTGGTTGCTGAGGTGATGTTGGTTCCGTTCAGAGTGGCAATAGCCCTCGGCGGGGCTGTGATGTTGTCCACCAACAACCTGGCGCCCAATGCGCGACCACCCGTTTCATCATAGGTGCCAGAAACAAAGACGAATTTATAATTTCCGTCTGAATTCTCAGGCATTGAGAGACTTTTCGTGGCCCAACTCGATGAACTTCCGGTCTCATTCAATAGATTGATGGTTGAACCGTTGTCCACGTTGAGAAGGTAGGCGTACACATCGTATGAATCCTGCCCACCCTGTGCTCTCCAATCGAAAGAAACCGTTTCACCAGTTTTCAATGGAGTCGAATCGTTGCTGATGATGTAAGGGCCATGAATGATGCCGTAGCCGCTTGCAACGTTGGCGTTGGTGGATTCAAGCTGTAGGCTTTTACTGCCGCGCAAAGGATTGTCTGCCGTCACTATTTGTGTATTGAATGTCCCACTGTTCATGGGGACGGTATCGCCACCACTTGAAGCGGGTTTGGTGAGATCCGTCGGAGTTGGCCATCCCCCAATCTGTGATTGGCCATCCAAAGTGACACGGTTATTGCCCACTGTCCAGCCCGTTACAGAAGTGTCACCCACTGCGTCGGATTCAAAATCACCATTGGCGAAACCAACCAACGCGCCCGAAGCGTAAATTTGTGGAATGGTGACTGTTATTTTGTCGTTGGGATTGGGACCTGCCTGAAGTTCAAACGATGTGGGTGAAAGTTCGCTGAAAAGGCGGTGTCCGTTCCAGGTTGTCGTCTCGACCGTGTTGAGCGCTTGGACTTTGAGGTTCTGATACTCAGAGTCCAAGTGGCTGCGATCGGCGTTCGTCAAGGTGCCCGTGGCTGCTTGTACGGCCAATTCACGCATGCGTTGGAAAACTTCTGTGATGGAACCCAAAACAGCTTCTGCCGTTTGGGTCAATGAAATGCCGTCATGCAAGTTGCTGGTGGCCTGCAGTACCCCTTGTTGCTGCGACATGAGTTTGTTGCCTATTGCCAATCGTGCAGCATCGTCAGAGGCACTGTGTATGCGAACGCCTGTAGACAACTGTTCGTTGTATTTGGTTGCTTCTCGCACGCCCAAATTCAAAGTTTGCAATGCGCCTCGGGTCAGATAGTCAGAATGTAAATTTGTCATGGCTTGTCCAAAGTTTGCTTTTGAAAAAGCATAATTGATGCCATGTAAATATTAAAACTAAAATTTTATAAACCTGAACACGCCAGCATTGCACACCTCTTTATTTTTGAGGTGTCGGAATACCTTGTCCGCAGTGATGGGCAATTTTTTGCCGCTCAACATCTTTGTGAATCCAGTGAGGCTGTTGTCATGCAAACGCTCAAACCCAACCCTGCCGCCCAAGAGGGCCATCTTGCAGTTCACGCCAAGCGATGACTTGGAGGGCCTTGACCTGTGCCCCCTATGGTATTGAGAACCGATGAACTGCTCGTCGGTCAATCGTGTGGTCGTCAGAGCCGCCATTTTCCAAAATTGGCGGTCTTCGTTCGAACGATTGTGTTCGGCTCAAAGGAGGACAGGTGTCGGGGGCCTCAGACGACAATGGTCAGGTTGCCTTGATTCAGGTCAATTTGCGAGATCGAAGTCACGCCAACCAGTTGAATCACCACATCATTGGCGGTGACCCCGGCGATGCCGTCAGAGATCAACATGTAGTAATTACCCTCTCTGTTGACTTGGAAGAATGCGAACTCGCCTGCCGAATCCCCTGCTGCCGTAAACCGAGCAGCAATATCGGCCAATGCGTCGGCCATGGCCGTGCCCGAGTTGGCCGCAAACGTCGCAACACCTGTGCTTGAACTGATCAAGGCTTGGCTGGAAGTGGCTAGCTGGGCACTGCCACCAGGGGTCAGCGCCGCCGTGTAATCAAGAAGATCACCCGTGCCCCTTTGCCCCTTGCTGTAATCCGTGATCACATCGAAGGCGAT
>CAIZHQ010000011.1 GCA_903932865.1 uncultured Burkholderiales bacterium | reverse complement strand
CTCACCAACTACCTAATCTGATATCGGCCGCTCCAATCGCGCGAGGTCTTGCGATCCCCCGCTTTCATCCTTAGATCGTATGCGGTATTAGCGTAACTTTCGCTACGTTATCCCCCACGACTGGGCACGTTCCGATATATTACTCACCCGTTCGCCACTCTCAAGGGGTTGCCCCCTCTACCGTTCGACTTGCATGTGTAAAGCATTCCGCCAGCGTTCAATCTGAGCCAGGATCAAACTCTATAGTTCGATCTTGATTTTTTTCGCTCTCGACCTTTAACAGTCTCAAGCAACTCATAAATTGGAATCGACATGGTCACCATCTCTGATTTCCACATCTTTTTTACTTCATGAGCGTTTGTTAGCTAATTAAAGCTAAGTTCCGAAGAACTTGGCAATCACCATCAAACGCCCACGCTTATCGGCTGTATATTTTTAAAGAACCTAAGGTAATTTTCATCACCTCGTCTTGCTACGCTGCGATCAGCGAAGCCTTGAATTATGACACACTTTTGAAGGCCGCGTCAAGTTTTTGAAAATTTTTTCGATCCTTGCGATCTTCTCAAAAACCTCTTCGCTGCCTGCTTTGGCTTTCTTGCGAAAACTGCTTTGTGTGCAGCGAAGCCCTCGATTGTGACACAGTTTTTCGGCCCTTAACCATCTTTTTGAATTTTTCGGCTAATTTTTCAGCCGCCCCCGGGATAATGCGCCCATGGCATTACTCACACTCATGAACGCGTCTTTGGCTTTTGGTCACGTCGCCCTCCTCGATCACACCGACTTCTCTTTGGAAACGACTGAGCGCATCGGCTTGATTGGTCGCAACGGGACAGGCAAATCGTCCTTAATCAAAATTCTGGCGGGCATGGAGCGCCCAGACGACGGCAATCTTCATGTGCAGCAAGGCGTTCGCATCGCTTACGTGGCGCAGGAACCCATTCTCGTGGCTGAGCACACCATTTTTGAAGCTGTGCGTGAGGGCTTGGCCGAAGTGGTGCAATGGATCGACGATTACACCCACAGCCGGGGCGACCTGGACACTTTGCAGGGGCAAATCGAATCGCGCGATGGCTGGGGGTGGGAACAACGGCTGGACGAAACCCTGCAACGGCTGCAACTGGACCCCAATGCAGTCGTGCAATCGCTTTCAGGGGGGATGCGCAAGCGCGTGGCTTTGGCGCAAGCCTTGGTGACCCGCCCGGACGTGCTTTTGTTAGATGAACCCACCAACCACCTGGACCTGAACGCCATCACTTGGCTGGAGGACTTGTTGATTGACTTCAAAGGCAGCGTGATCGCCATTACCCACGACCGCGCGTTTCTGGACCGCATTGCAACCCGGATTGTCGAACTGGACCGCGGCAAGCTGCGCCCTTACCCGGGCAATTACGCGGCCTACCAAGTGCAAAAAGAAGAGCAGTTGGCACAAGAAGCCGTGATTCAGGCCAAAGCCGACAAACTGCTGGCCCAAGAAGAAATCTGGATCCGCAAAGGCGTCGAAGCGCGCCGCACCCGCAGCCAAAGCCGCATCACCCGCCTGCAAAACCTGCGTGGCGAGCGCGCTGCGCGTCGCGAAAAAGTGGGCAATGTGCGCATGGAAGTTGCCTCGGGCGTACCCAGCGGCAAGCTGGTGGCCGAGTTGACCGATGTGAGCAAAAGCTTCACCCAACCCGACGGATCCGTACGCACTGTTATCCAGAAATTCACTGGCACTTTGTTGCGCGGCGACAAGATCGGCTTGCTGGGCCCCAACGGCGCAGGCAAAACCACTTTGCTGAAACTGATTTTGGGTGAACTCGAAGCCGACAGCGGCGAAGTGCGCCGTGGCACCAAGATGGAAGTGGCTTACTTCGACCAGATGCGCGATGCGCTGGACCTGGACGCCACGCTGGAAGACTTCATCAGCCCCGGCAGCGAATGGATCGAGATTGGCAACAAACGCCAGCACGTGAAAAGCTACTTGGGCGATTTCTTGTTCTCCCCCGCGCGCGGCACTTCGCCCGTACGCTCCTTGTCAGGGGGTGAGCGCAACCGTTTGCTGCTGGCGCGTTTGTTTGCGCGCCCAGCCAACGTGTTGGTGCTGGACGAACCCACCAACGACTTGGACATCGAAACCCTGGAGCTGCTGGAGGAATTGCTGCAAACCTACGAAGGCACTGTCTTCTTGGTGAGCCACGACCGCGCGTTCATGGACAACGTGGTGACGGGCATCATCGCCTGCGAAAGCGCCCCGGACCAGCCCGGCCTGTGGCGCGAATACGAAGGCTCGGTGCAGGACTGGCTGGTGCAGTCCAAACGCGCGCAAGCCATCCGCGCACAAGCCGCGCCACGCGGCGGCTCAACGCCACCAATTGCAGCAGCGACCACTCCATCTGCAGCGACCCCCATGACCGCCGCCACGCCCGCACGCAGCAAGCTCAGCTACAAAGAGCAACGCGAGTTGGCCGAATTGCCCGCCAAAATTGAAACTCTGGAGAAAGAACAGGCGCAAACCCGGGCGCAATTGGCCGATGGCAGCGTTTACCAGCGCGACCCGGGGCTGGCGCAACAACTCTTCAGGCGCGACACCGAGATCGACGACCTGCTGCTGACCGCCATGGAGCGTTGGGAAATTCTCTCCAACCGATAAGGCAACACGTCACACCAGTTCAGCGCGCGTCTTGGCCAAGGCGCGCCAGAACCGGTCATCTTGGGTACTGGCGAAATTCACCCGCATGAACGAGCCCGGACGCCGGTCGGCATGAAACAAAGAGCCGGGCGCCAACAAGTACCCTGCATCGTGCATGCGCAGCGCCAAGACATCGGTGTCCACCCCCGCATCGACCCAACCAAACAAACCCTGCGGCGGCGCGACAAACTGGCAGCCGTGCGCCAGCGCCAGTTGCACACTGCGGCTGCGGGCGCTCTCCAGCAACTGCGTCAACCGCTCGGTGTGACGCCGAATTGAACCCTGCGCCAAACACAGCGCCAGCGCTTTCTCAAACAGCACCGGCGAGGTGAGCGTGGACAGCAGTTTGGTGTCCAAAAACGCGTCTTTCAAATTTGCGGGAGCCGCCATGTAACCGACCCGCCAACTGGGCGCGAGGATCTTGGCATAGCCGCTGACGTAAATCGTCTTTTGCAAGCCATCGAGCACCGACAAGCGCACCGCGTGCGCCGGGGCCATGTGGCCGTAGGTGTCGTCCTCAACCACATGGAAGTTGTAGCGGTGCGCCAAATTCACCAACTGGTGCGCCACGGGCAAAGACAGACCGTAACCCGTGGGGTTGTGCAGCACCGACACACTGACCATCATCTTGGGCGCGTGCAGTTGCGCGTAACGCTCGACCACCTCCAGGTCGGGCCCCGTCTCTAAACGCGGCACGGGCAAGATGCGCACGCCCAGGTTTTGCAAGCGCGCAAACTCAATGGCCCAACCGGGCTCCTCGACCATCACGCAATCGCCCGGCCGCAGCAAGGTCCGGCTGATGATGTCGAGCGCATGGGTGGCGCCCACAGTGGTGATCAACTGAGTCGGCGCGGCATGCAAGCCCATGCTGGCCAGCTTGGACGACAGCGCCTCACGCAAACCCGTGTCGCCCTGCGGCTCACCGTAGCGCAAGGACGACTCGCGCAAGGCCGGACTGGCTACCACCTTGCGCAAAGCGGCGGTCAAAAAATCGGCGTCCAGCCAGTCAGGTGGGAACACACCCATGCCCGGCTGCGGCTGTGCGCTGGGCTGATGGAACATGCCGCGGATCAGGCTGGCGGCATTCACAGGTGGCGGCCTGGGCGATTCGCTGGATGCGGTCTGGGCTGAAGGCGTGCGCTGCACACGGTCACGCACAAAAAAGCCCCGGTGGGGCCGCGCCTCGACCCAGCCTTGCGCCACCAACCAATCGTAAGCGGCCACCACGGTGGAGGCGCTCACACCGTGCATCTGCGCGCATTGCCGAACCGAGGGCAAACGCGCACCCGACACCAGCAACTGGTCGTGCATGCGCGCCACGAAACGCTGTGCGAGTTGTTCGGTCAACGGTTGACTAGATACACGGCTGAGCAAAGACATGGGCGAGAGTCCAACGGGTGTACGGGCAAAAGAAACCATACAGTTCTCAAAATGAACTTGTAAACTGTACCGATACTGTACTCATTTCAGCACTACATTTGAACCCATGACGTCTTCCGAACTCAGCGCCCTGTTGGTGCTGGCCACCGTGAGCAGTTTCACGCCCGGGCCCAACACCACCTTGTCTACCGCCATGGCCGCCAACCACGGCTTGAAGCGCGCCATGCGTTTTGTATTTGCGGTTCCTGTCGGCTGGGGGATTTTGTTCGCGCTGTGCGCCACAGGTTTGGGCGGCTTGGTGGTGGCTTTCCCGCCTTTGCGTTGGGGCATCGTGACGCTGGGCACCGGGTATTTGCTCTGGCTGGCCTCGCGCTTGTGGCAAACCGGCAGTTTGCAGCAGGCCGACAGCGCCAAACTTCAGGTGGGATTTGTGCAAGGCGTGGGCCTGCAGTTCCTCAACATCAAGGCCTGGATGTTGGCGCTCGCCATCGTGGCAGGTTGGGTGGCAGGTCATGAAGACGCTGGCCAGCGCACATTGATGCTCTTGCCGATCATGGTGGCCTATGGGTTTTTCAGCAACCTGACCTACGCGGTGGCGGGCTCCATGCTGCGGCACTGGCTGGCGCACGGCCGCCGTTTGTTGGTGTTCAACCGCTGCATGTCAGCAGCGCTGGCGGCTACGGCCTTGTGGATTTTGAACGGCTTGCGGCACAGTGTCGGCTGAAGCGACGCGGGATGCACGGATTGACACGACCATGAACGCGCGCAAGCAACAACGCGAAAACCTGGGCCTGTGGCTCGGCCTGCTGGGCGTGGTCATTTTTGGGCTCACCTTGCCCATGACGCGCCTGGCCACCGGCACGGCAGACGCGCCACAGATGTCGCCCTGGTTCGTGACTTGGGCGCGGGCCGCGCTGGCGGGTGGGCTGTCGCTGGTGTACCTGTTGGCCGTGCGTGCGCCTTGGCCACGGCCTGAGCAACGCGGACCTTTGTGCTTGTCGCTGGCGGGCAACGTGATCGGCTACCCCTTGCTGCTGGGCTGGGCGCTGCGCCACGTCACGGCCAGCCACGCCGCCGTCATCACCGCCTTGCTGCCGCTGGCCACCGCCGCAGCCGCAGCCTGGCTCATGCACCAACGCGCGCGCCTGGGTTTTTGGGTGTTTGCCGCTTTGGGCAGCGCCTTGGTCGCGGCTTACAGCCTGCTGCGCGCCGCCCAAATTGGACACGGTTTTAGCCTGACCTGGGCGGACACATTGCTGGTGGGGGCGGTGCTGGCGGCCTCGCTGGGCTATGTGGCCGGTGCCAAAGTCACGGCCAGCCTAGGCGCAGAAAAAGTCATCAGCTGGGTGTGTGTCATGGCCCTGCCCGTCACACTGCCCGGGGCTTGGCTCACCTGGCCCGACCAAACAATAGCGCCCACATCGTGGCTGGCTCTGCTGTATGTCGGTGTGTTCTCGATGTGGGCCGGCTTTTTCGCCTGGTTTAGAGGCCTGTCGCTGGGCGGCCCGCTGCGGGTGAGCCAGCTGCAATTGCTGCAACCCTTCATCAGCATCCTGGCCGCGGTGCCTTTGCTGGGCGAGTCGCTGGACGCCATGACGCTGGGCTTTGCCCTGGCCGTAGCGGCCACAGTCTTCATGGGAAGGCGCATGGCCACACCCAAAGAAGTGCAAGCATGAAAGCCGACTTTCAATCTCTTTTGGCGGCGCTGCCCCAAACTGCCAGTGCCAACTACCCGCTGGGCACACCTTTTGTCAGCGGCATGGCACACGGCAGCATGCGCGCAGAACTGTTCGTGCCTGCCTGCTCAGGCTTGGGTCACGACATCCAGCAGCCACACACCCAAGACGAACTGTATGTGGTGCAGGGCGGCCGCTCGATCTTCTGCTTGTGCGGTGAACGACTGCAAGTTCAAATCGGCGATCTGCTGTTTGTGCCCGCAGGTGCACCACACCACTTTGAAGATTTCAGCCCAGACTTTGTGACCTGGGTGATTTTTACGGCGACGCGGGTGGCGAGCGCGAACCAAACAACCCAGCCACATGATCCACGAACCCGATTCACCCAACAGACCACAAGTTCAACCCCAGAAAGCCCCCCATGAACTGGACCTTGGCCCGACGCGCTGAAAAAATGAACCCCTCGGTGATCCGCGAGATCCTTAAAGTCACCGAAAAGCCCGGCATCATCAGCTTTGCCGGGGGCCTGCCTTCCCCGCAGACCTTCCCCATTGCCGCCATGCGCGAAGCCTGCGAGCGCGTGCTGAAAGAAGACGGCAAAGCCGCCTTGCAATACGCCGCCAGCGAAGGCTATGCGCCCTTGCGGGAATGGGTGGCACAAGACCTGCTCAAGCAAGGCATGAACGTCAGCCCCGACCAGGTGTTGATCACCACCGGCAGCCAGCAAGGCCTCGATCTGGTGGCCAAAATCCTGATCGACGCGGGCAGCCGCATCTTGGTCGAAACCCCCACTTACTTGGGCGCTTTGCAAGCCTTCACCCCGATGGAACCCACGGTGGTGAGCGTGGACAGCGACGACCATGGTGTGGACGCCAAGGACCTGCGCGCCAAAATCGGCACCGGTTCCGACAAAGCCCGCTTTGTCTATTTGCTGCCCAACTTTCAGAACCCCACCGGACGCACCATGACCGAAGAACGGCGCGCCGCCGTGGCGCAGGTGGCCATCGAGACTGGCCTGCCCATCGTCGAAGACAACCCCTATGGCGACCTGTGGTTTGACGCGCCACCCGCCCCATCGCTGAGTTCACGCCACCCGGGCGGCAGCGTGTATCTGGGTTCGTTTTCCAAAATTCTCGCCCCCGGTCTGCGCCTGGGTTACTTGGTCGCGCCCAAAGCGCTTTACCCCAAACTGCTGCAAGCCAAACAAGCGGCCGATTTGCACACGCCCAGTTTCAACCAACGCATGGTGGCTGAAGTGCTGAAAGACGGCTTCATCGAGCGCCATGTGCCCACCATCCGCGCCCTGTACAAACAGCAGTGCGAAGCCATGCTGGCCGCGCTCGAGCGCGAAATGGCCGGGCTGGGCCTGACGTGGAACCGCCCGGTGGGTGGCATGTTTTTGTGGGTGCAATTGCCCAAGGGCCTCAAGGCCACTTCTTTGCTGGCCAAAGCGGTGGAAAAAGGCGTGGCTTTTGTGCCCGGCTCTGCCTTTTATGCCGAGGGGGCCGACGAAAGCACACTGCGCCTGTCTTTTGTCACCGCCACCGTGGACCAGATCTCCATCGGCATGACCGCACTGGCAGCGGCCGTCCGAGAATCGATGCCCCGCTGATGAGCACGCTTCAAATTTGGGGCCGCATCAGCTCCATCAATGTCCGCAAGGTGGTGCTTTGCGCGCAAATGCTGGGGTTGCCCTTTCAACGGTTCGATGCAGGCCTGCAGTATGGCGTTGTGAATACACCGGCGTATTTGGCGCTGAACCCCAACGCCATGGTGCCCGTTCTCCAGGACGGGGCTTACACGCTGTGGGAATCCAATGCCATCGTGCGCTACCTGTGCGCCAGAGAGGGGCGGTTCTACCCGGCCGACCTGCCCACACGCTTTCACGCTGAACAATGGATGGACTGGCAGCAAACCACCTTGAACCGGGCCAGCGGCGTGGCCTTCGTGCAGTGGATTCGCACACCGCAGGCGCAAAGGCAGGCCGATCTGATCGCGGCCTCGGTGGCCGCCACCGAACCGCTTTTGGGTCTGCTCAACGCACAACTGGAACACCAGCCCTTTGTCGTCGGCCAAGCACTGAGCATGGCCGACATGCCCATCGCCTGCGAAATCCACCGTTGGTGGGGACTGCCGCCCCATGGCCCCGCCTACCGCGCACAATGGCCGCATCTGCAAAGCTGGTACGACCGCCTGTGCCAACACCCCGGTGCCGCTGGCGTGCTGGATTTACCCCTGTCTTGAAAGACCCCCACGGCCATGCAAAACCGCGCCTTCCAACAAGTGGACGTTTTCACCGACACCGCCTTTCTGGGCAACCCGCTGGCCGTGGTGCTGGACGGCACCGACCTGTCTGACGCACAGATGCAAAGCTTTGCCGCCTGGACGCAATTGAGCGAAACCACTTTTGTGCTGCCGCCCACAACCGAAGGCAAGGCGAACGGGGCCGACTACCGGGTGCGCATCTTCACGCCGGGGGCCGAGCTGCCGTTTGCGGGCCACCCGACGCTGGGCACAGCCCACGCCTGGTTGGCGGCGGGCGGCCAGCCCCGGCAAAGCGGCCAACTGGTCCAGGAATGTGGCGTGGGTCTGGTCAGTTTGAAATCGGTCGACGGCCGCTGGGCCTTTGCCGCGCCCCCCTTGCAACGCCAGACACCCGAGCCAGCCCTGCTGGCCGATGTGCTGGTGGCGTTGGGCCTGCAGGCAGGCGAAGTGCTGGCCGCGCAAGACCTGAACAACGGCCCGCACTGGCTGGGCCTGTTGATCGCCTCGGTGGACAGCCTGCTCGCCCTGGAGCCGGACCACGCGGCGCTCAAACGCCTGAACACCAAGGTCGGTCTGGCGGCCAAGCGTGAACCCGTTGCGGACGGCTTGATCCGCCGCGCCAACCGCGAGGCGCGCGCCTTTGCCGCCGCCAAGGGCATCGCCAACGACCCGACCGATCTGGAAGTGCGCGCCTTTGCCGCCCCGGTCGGCATCACCGAAGACCCGGTCACGGGCAGCTTGAACGCGTCACTGGCGCAGTGGCTGATGGCCGAAGGCCACATGCCCGCCCACTACAGCGCCCGCCAAGGCACCGTGCTGGGCCGCGCCGGGCAGGTCTTCCTCTCTAAAGACGGGCAAGGCCAAGTTTGGGTGGGCGGCGATGTGGTTGGTTGCGTCCAAGGCAGCGTGCGTCTGTGACCCCGTGAACCCGATGCCTTGAACTGCCGGAGCCACCATGCACACCGACCTGCCCACACTGGCCCAGATCCAAGCGGCCACGCAAACCATCTACATGGCCTTTGGCCCCACGCCCCAGTATCGGTGGAACACCCTGAGCCAGCGGCTGGGCACCGACTGCTGGGTCAAGCATGAAAACCACACCCCGGTGGGCGCCTTCAAGGTGCGCGGCGGCTTGACTTATTTTGAACACTTGGCCCGCTCAGGCCAGATGCCCCCAAAAGTGATCAGCGCCACCCGGGGCAACCATGGCCAGAGCATCGCTTATGCGGCTGCACGCCACGGGGTGGCCTGCACCATCGTGGTTCCACTGGGCAACTCCGCCGAGAAGAATGCCGCCATGCGGGCGCTGGGTGCGCAGCTCATCGAACAGGGTCATGACTTTCAGGCCGCCCGCGAACACGCTCTGAGCTTGGCACAGGCAAGCGGTGCGCACATGGTGCCCAGCTACCACCCGGCCTTGGTGCTCGGCGTGGCCACGGGTTGGCTCGAATTTTTTCAGGCTGTCCCTGAGCTCGATGTGCTTTACGTACCGATTGGACTCGGTTCGGGTGCCTGCGCCGCGATGGCGGCCAAACAAGCGCTTGGCCACCCTGTCAAGGTGGTGGGTGTGGTCAGCGCACACGCCACCACTTACCTCGACTCGATGGCGGCAAACTGCGTGGTCGAAGCCCCAGTCAGCACCGTGCTGGCCGATGGCATGGCGGTGCGCCGCGCCGACCCACAAGCGCTGACCATTTTGCAGGCTGGATTGGCCCGCGTGGTTCAGGTCAGCGATGCACAGGTGGCCCAAGCCATGCGCGACCTTTACACCGACACCCACAACCTGGCCGAAGGTGCAGGCGCTGCCAGTTTTGCCGCCGCGTGGTCCGAACGCGAACAACTGCGCGGGCAAGTGGTGGGCACCACCTTGTGCGGTGGCAATGTGGACGCCAGCACCCTGTGCCAAGTGCTGCAACAGCGCACCTGAAGGCCACAGGACCTGGCTCTTTGTCGCGATGGAAACTCAGCCAGCGCGTCAACCCTAACGCAAATGGTGAATGGCTGGCCCATTCCAGACCCAAAACGCCAGGTCGCTCTTGGGACAAAACCGGCGCACGTCCACCACCACAATAGACGCCCATGGGAACTCTCTATCTGGTCCGCCATGGACAAGCCTCCTTTGGGGCTGATGATTACGATCAACTCAGCCCACTGGGCCGTCAACAGGCTGTGCGACTGGGCGAGTATTTGCGCCCCAAGTTGCAGGCCCAACCGATTGAAGCCGTGATGATGGGCAGCTTGAAGCGCCACCGGCAAACCTGGGAAGGCATTGCCGAAGGTGCGGGTCTGACGCACTCCCCGGCCGTCTGGCCGGGCCTGAACGAATACGACAGCCACGCGCTGATCGAATCCATCCACCCCGAGCCATTGGCCAAGCCCGACACGCCCGAGTTGTACCGCCACCACTTTCGCCTGCTGCGCGACGCCTTGCAGGCCTGGATGGCGGGGCGCACCCAGCCGCGCAGCATGCCCAGTTATACCGAGTTTGTGGGCGGCATCGAAGCCGCACTCGACCATGTGCGGCAAAAACACTCGGGCGATGTGATGATCGTGTCCAGCGGTGGTCCCATCTCCACAGCCGTAGGCAGGGTACTGGGTACCCCCCCAGAAACCACCATCGAGCTGAACCTGCGCATCCGCAACACGGCACTGACCGAATTCGTCTTCAACCCCAAGCGGCACATGCTGCTGACCTACAACACCCTGCCGCATCTGGACAGCGACGTGCACAAGGACTGGGTCACCTTCGCCTGAAACCCTGCATTTCCCTAAAAAAATTGGGTGTAATCCCTAGGGAAAACCTTGCAATTGGACGGGCAAAATAGGCGACATGAATTGTTCGCCCGCCAGGCTCGCCCTTCAGACGCTGGAAGGCGGCGTTGAGCTCACCCGCACACCCGCCGATCAGGCCGATCGCCTGGCAGCACAACTGAGCGCGGACCTGCGTGAATGGGGCCTGCAATCGGCGGTTAAGACCTTGCTTGAGCCCCTCGAAGACGGCACGGTGGCCTGTGTGGCCTGCTTGCAGCACGAATTCCAGCAAAACCACATGCCCGGGCATGACAGCCTGAACCTGCACCGCAGCCTAGAAGGTGCCCCAAACGCCGATGCGGCTTGGGCACTGGAGCGAGAGATATGGGTGGCCCTGTTGGGTTCACCCCACCGATTCCGGTTTGCCAACTTGGAGGCTTTGAAATCGCATGTCCGGGTCAGGCGCAACATGGCCTTGGCCGCCCGATTGACCGCGCTGGCCTTCAAAACCGAAGCGGCCGAGCGCCCCGAGGCCGACTGGCACTACGAAGAAGACCCCGGCTTCATCCTCAAGCCAGGTCGCCCACTGATTCAAGCTCTGATCGCGGCCACGCAGCCCGAGGCCACTGGCAAGCTGTACGACTTCTCGTGCTACCGCGCCACCGAATACGTGATCTTGCTGGGCATCGCGCAAGAGTTGCAGGCGCACCACCCGGCTTTGCTGGCCGAGTTGCAGCAATTGAACGAACGTCACGCGGTACGCTCGGGTCAATTTCACGAGGTGTTTCTGGTCGAGTACGGCAGCATGGAAGCCCCCTTGCCTGCCCGCTTTTATGTGCCGGGCGACCGACTGTGGTTTCGTAACCCCGACGAGCGCTCATCCGACGTCACCGGCTACGAGGGCTCCTGGGTCATGTACATGGGCGGCGGCTTGTTCAGCAACTTCTGGAAACGGGAAACGCCTTTCACCCTCGAATCCAAAGCCATCGAAATCTTCCACTGGAAAGACGGTGTCTACACCGATGCGCAAGGCGAGCTTCAGATGGACGAATCGGTGGTCGAACGCTTGGTGGCGCAAACCCAAGCTGATCCCGAAGCTGCAGCCGGCGTGCTCGAACGCATGCTGCGCATGCGCGACCCCAAGGGGGTGTATGCGCAAGGCGGCTGCATCGACACGACCCGCGAATACCCCAAAAATGTCAGCCGCGAACACTGCGATTTGGTGTTGCCTCGCTTCTGAACTTCGGCCCGCTGGGGCTTAGCCAACCTGGTCGTTGAGCGTATGGGTGGGCAATTGGTCGACCTCGACCAACAACTGCGCCAGCGCCCGTCCCGAGGCGTCCAGCAAAGCCTGCCCTTTGGCCAGCGTGGCCGCAGCCGCATTGCCCGCCGCTCCATGGCGGTTGTAGTCCTGCATTTGCCAGCCCAGTTTGGCACTTTTACCGTTGCCCAAAATTTCAAAACGCTCAGCGCGGTCTTGCGAGGTGGACTGAAAATTCTGCGCCCGATCCATGCGCACGGTATCCGGGCGCAGCGCCAGCATCATGGAGGTTTCGGTGTCCCCCGCGTGCACGCCAAAGCGATGCTCTTCGGGCGGGAACAGCGCATTGACATCGTCCCCCTGTGCATCGCGCAGTGGCAAATTGAACCAGCTCACGCTGTAGACCAGCATGCCCAGCCGGGCCCGCAGGTCACGTGCCACGATGTCCATCACACTGACCTGACCGCCATGGGCGTTCAAAAGCACCAGCTTTTTCACGCCACTGGCCGCCACCGACTCACCAATGTCGGTCCACAAACGGATCACGGTCTCGGCCTTGAGTGTCAAAGTGCCGGCAAAACGCGCATGCTCAGGGCTCAGGCCCACCGTTTGGGTGGGCAAAAACAAGACCGGCAAGTCGGCTGGCAAAAGCGGCAAGCAAGCCGAAACCACACCATTGACCAAATCGGTGTCCACCGACAGCGGCAAGTGCGGGCCATGCTGCTCGGTGGCGGCCACGGGCAACACGGCCATCGTCCGTGCATGCGCCAGCGCTTGAAAATCGAGGGTGGTCCAGTCGGCCCAAAATCGCGAAGGGTTTTGCATGTTGGGCATCTTAATGGAGCGCGGCCGTGTACAGTGCCTTTCGCAGAAGGTTCCGCTTCAAGTGTTCGGGGCCACAAAGAAGGATTGGCGTGAAAGTTTCCGTGTTGTCGCGTGGCTGGGCCACGTTTCAGAGTGGGGTGCTTGGTCTGGGCATGTGCACGCTTTTATGGGTGTCCGTGCCCAGCCTGGCGCAAACCGGCGCCCTGTTTTCCTCCAAGGCGAGCGCCAGCAATTCAGCCACCAACGCCTTGCTGAGCGGCCCCTCCCATGTGGTCAGCACCGCACAGGTGCGGGCCGAGTTGCAATTGCATGCCCCCCAAGGCATCCAGGCCGGGCAAACCTTTTGGCTGGGCCTGCAGATCGAACACCAGCCCCAATGGCACACCTATTGGCAAAACCCGGGCGACTCGGGCTTGCCCACCCAGTTGCAGTGGCAGCTGCCTGCAGGTTTGCAAGCCGGCCCGATCGCTTGGCCTTTGCCCAAAAAATTCCCCATTGGCAGCTTGGCCAACTATGGCTACGAAGGCCGAGTGCTGCTGGCGGTGCCCGTGAAGGTGGCCGCTGACTTCCGCTTCCCGGACAGTGGGCCATTGACCCTCCAATTGCAAGCCGATTGGCTGGTGTGCCGCCAAGAATGCATCCCGCAAGAAGGCCGCATGAGCTTGAACCTGGCCTCTGCCGCAACGCAAACACCGTACGCGGCAGGTTTCGACGCAGCGCAAAAACTCAGCCCCCAGACGCTGCCTCAGCTCAAGCAAGGCGGTACCTGGATCACCGGTGGCCAGACCACGTTGTCGGACGATGGCCGGCAACTGAACTTGCGCGTGCACGGCCTGCCCGTCAGCTGGCGTGGCCAGACGCTCAGCGCTTTCCCGGCTACCGCGAGCGTGGTGCACAACGCGGCCGTGCAGGGCAAAGACTGGACGCAAAACTGGCAAGGTGCGGTTTGGCAGGCGCAAATTCCGGTGTCTGAAGAGCGCGGCGACAGCCCCCAAACCCTGCGCTGGGTCATCGCGACGGGGCCGGAGTCTGCCCCCCAAGCCCCTGCTTTTGAGCTGACAACGCCCGTTCAAGGCACATGGCCAGCACTGGCACAAGCCGCGCCTGCCGAAATCTCCCCCGCGCTGGCCAAGGCGTTGGCTGAGAATGCACGCGCTGCGCAAAAACCAGCAGCATCCAGCACCACGGCTTTGGGCCTGACCTTGGCCATTTTGGGGGCGCTGGTGGGCGGCTTGCTGCTCAACCTGATGCCCTGCGTGTTTCCGGTGCTGGCCATCAAGGTGCTGGGCTTTGCCAAGGCCGATGCCACTCAAGCCCAACACCGCGCCGCCGGAATGGCCTACACCGTCGGAGTGGTGCTGTCGTTCCTGTTGCTGGGCGGCCTCATGCTGGCCTTGCGGGCCGCTGGCGAGCAGCTCGGCTGGGGCTTTCAGTTGCAGTCACCTCCCGTGGTGGCGGCTCTGGCGTTGTTGTTCACCGTGCTGGGCCTGAACCTGGCGGGTGTGTTTGAATTCGGGCAGATGCTGCCCAACCGCTTGGCGTCTTTGCAAAGCCGCCACCCGACGGTGAACGCCGGTATGTCGGGCGTGCTGGCCGTGGCCGTGGCTTCGCCCTGCACCGCGCCCTTCATGGGCGCCTCGCTGGGCTTGGCGATTGCACTGCCTGTCTGGCAGGCGCTCTTGGTCTTTGCCGCCATGGGGGTAGGCATGGCCTTGCCGTATTTGTCGGCCAGCTGGTGGCCCGGCATCGTGCGCGCCCTGCCACGCCCTGGGGTCTGGATGCTGACTTTCCGCCAAGCCATGGCCTTCCCGATGTTTGCCACTGTCATCTGGCTGCTGTGGGTGCTGGGTCAGCAAACCGGTATCGACGGGGCCAGCGGTCTGTTGGCTTTGCTGCTCACGGTGGCTTGGCTGGCGTGGGCCCTGGGCCTGACAGGCCGAACGCGCTGGGTCATGGGTGGCCTGGCTCTGGCCACTTTGCTGTGGCTGGGCAGCAGCTGGCTGCCTTTGGCTTTGCGTGAAGCACCTGCAATGGCACCTTCAGCCACATCGGCCAGCAGCGCCAGCGGAACCAACGCCGCCGCCCTGCCCCTGTGGCAAACCTGGTCAGAAGCGAACGTGCAGACGCAACTGAGCGCCGGTCGCCCGGTGTTCGTGGACTTCACCGCCGCCTGGTGCGTGACCTGCCAGTACAACAAAAAAACCACCTTCGCCGATGCCAAGCTGCTGGCCGACTTTGCAGCCCGCCAAGTGGTGCTGATGCGTGCCGACTGGACCCGCCGAGACCCCGCCATCACCCAAGCGCTCACGGCATTGGGCCGAAGCGGCGTACCGGTGTATGCCTTGTACGCGCCGGATCGTGCGCCCGTGCTGCTGTCCGAATTGCCCAGCTTGACCGAAGTACAAGAGGCGCTGCAGGCGCTGAGCACTGGGCGTTGAACGTCACCGCAAGCGCGGCCCTTCGGC
Source organism: uncultured Burkholderiales bacterium (assembly GCA_903932865.1). Classification (GTDB taxonomy): domain Bacteria; phylum Pseudomonadota; class Gammaproteobacteria; order Burkholderiales; family Burkholderiaceae_C; genus Limnohabitans_A. The sequence goes on along the minus strand of CAIZHQ010000011.1, from coordinate 813 downwards.
CTGCCCGCTGAACCATGACGGTGAAGAGCGCCCATTGCTTTGGCCACCCGCCATTCATGCCCTCTTTGACGCCCGCCGGACAGTGCCGCGTCCTGGCGCCCTGCGACAATGGCGGTATGAGCACTACTTTTGCCCCCCTCCAAAACGACAGCTTCTTGCGCGCCTGCCTGCGCCAAGCCACTGACCACACCCCCGTTTGGCTCATGCGCCAAGCCGGGCGCTACCTGCCCGAGTACTGCGCCACCCGCGCCAAAGCCGGCAGCTTCATGGGCCTGGCCACCAACGTCGACTTCGCCACCGAAGTCACCCTGCAGCCCCTCGACCGTTATGCACTCGACGCCTCCATTCTGTTCAGCGACATCCTCACGGTGCCCGACGCCATGGGCCTGGGCCTGAGCTTCGCCATGGGCGAAGGCCCCCGCTTTGCCAAAAACGTGCGCGACGAAGCCGCTGTGGCAGAACTCGCTGTGCCTGACATGAACAAGCTGCGCTACGTGTTCGACGCGGTGACCAGCATCCGCAGGGCGCTCAACGGCCGTGTGCCCCTCATCGGCTTTTCCGGCAGCCCTTGGACGCTGGCCTGCTACATGGTCGAGGGCGCAGGCTCCGACGACTACCGCCATGTCAAAACCCTGATGTACAGCCGCCCGGACCTGATGCACCGCATCCTGGCCATCAACGCCGATGCGGTGGCCCTGTACCTGAACACCCAAATCGAAGCCGGTGCGCAAGCCGTCATGGTGTTTGACAGCTGGGGCGGCGTGCTGGCCGACGGCGCGTTCCAAGAATTCAGCCTGGCCTACACCGCCCGCG
>CAIZHQ010000010.1 GCA_903932865.1 uncultured Burkholderiales bacterium | reverse complement strand
CGCGGGCGGTGTAGGCCAGGCTGAATTCTTGGAACGCGCCGTCGGCCAGCACGCCGCCCCAGCTGTCAAACACCATGACGGCTTGCGCACCGGCTTCGATTTGGGTGTTCAGGTACAGGGCCACCGCATCGGCGTTGATGGTCAGGATGCGGTGCATCAGGTCCGGGCGGCTGTACATCAGGGTTTTGACATGGCGGTAGTCGTCCGAGCCTGCGCCTTCGACCATGTAGCACGCCAGCGTCCAAGGGCTGCCGGAAAAGCCGATGAGGGGCACGCGGCCGTTCAGCGCCCTGCGGATGCTGGTCACCGCGTCGAACACGTAGCGCAGCTTGTTCATGTCAGGCACAGCGAGTTCTGCCACAGCGGCTTCGTCGCGCACGTTTTTGGCAAAGCGGGGGCCTTCGCCTATGGCGAAGCTCAGGCCCAGGCCCATGGCGTCGGGCACCGTGAGGATGTCGCTGAACAGAATGGACGCATCCAGCGGGTAACGGTCGAGGGGCTGCAGGGTGACTTCGGTGGCGAAGTCGACGTTGGTGGCCAGGCCCATGAAGCTGCCGGCTTTGGCGCGGGTGGCGCAGTACTCGGGCAGGTAGCGCCCGGCTTGGCGCATGAGCCAGACGGGGGTGTGGTCAGTGGCTTGGCGCAGGCAGGCGCGCAAGAAGCTGTCGTTTTGGAGGGGGGCAAAAGATGAATGATGCATGCCCAGATTGTCGCAGGCTCCAAGCCATGGACCGATGACCCGCTGTCCTGGGTTGCGTGGTTCCCGGCCACAGTTTCCGGCTCTTGTTGGTGACGTTGGCGCATCAGGAGGTTGCCCGCGCCAGCATGGGTGGGCTCCCTCGCAGGGGAGCTGCGAGAATGTCGTCCATGCCTTCGGTCTGGGTGTTCCAACCGGTTGACCCTTGCGATCCAAATCTTGACTTCGTGCGCCGTGCGTCTGCACAACATGTTCAAAAATGCCTTCCATGCAGCCCATTTCAGAAATCAAAAACAGCCGCCATCCACCCCTGAGCCCGTGGCGACTCAGCGTTGCGCCGATGATGGACTGGACCGATCGGCATTGCCGGTTTTTCCACCGTCTGTTGACCCGCCACACCTTGCTCTACACCGAAATGGTGACCACCGGTGCCTTGCGCCACGGCAGTGTGCAGCGGCACCTGCGCTTCAACGCCGAAGAGCACCCTGTGGCTTTGCAATTGGGCGGCAGCGATGCGGCCGATTTGGCCCATGCCGCCAAGCTGGGCCAGGAGTGGGGTTATGACGAGATCAACCTGAACTGCGGCTGCCCAAGTGACCGGGTGCAGCGCGGCGCGTTTGGCGCTTGCCTGATGAACGAGCCGCGCACCGTGGCCGATGGCGTGAAAGCCATGCTCGATGTCGTGGATGTGCCGGTGACGGTGAAGCACCGCATTGGTCTGGACCGCATCGAGAGCTACGATTTTGTGCGCGACTTTGTGGGCACGGTGAGCGAGGCCGGTTGCCGTGTCTTCATCGTGCATGCCCGCAATGCTTGGCTCGACGGCCTGTCGCCGAAAGAAAACCGCGAGATCCCGCCACTGCGTTACGAGCTGGCTTATCAGCTCAAAAAAGACTTTCCATCGCTGGTGATTGCGGTGAACGGCGGCATCAAGACTAACGAAGACATTGCGCACCATTTGCAGCAGACCGATGGCGTGATGGTGGGGCGTGAGGCCTATTACAACCCCTGGCTTTTGGGCACTTGGGACGCTGCATTTCACGGCGACCCCCACGAGGTGCCCAGCCGCGAGGCGGTCGAAGAGGCCATGGTGGCCTACATGGAGCGTACCTTTGCCGAAGACGGCTGCCCTTGGTACGCCATTGCCCGCCACATGCTTGGCCTGTACCACGGCCAGCGCGGCGGGCGTTTGTGGCGACAGGTCTGGAGTGACCACAAGCTCAAACCCTTGCCGCCGCGTGAAGTCTGGCAATCGGCCCGCGCTGCGCTGGCGCGGGGCGCGGTGGTCACCGACTGAACGAGCGCCGCGGGTCTCAAGGCCATGCCCCATGCATCAGCCGGGCATGGCGTGCAGGGCAGACAAATAACTGGATCCTCGGGTTTCTGCGAAGATATCCAGCGTCAGCGTCAAAGCCGACTGCAAGACCAAGCCGATACCGATTCCGGCTGCGAGGTCGTAGCGCTGCCAAAAAGCAAGCATGCCCAGCCCGAGGATCAGCAGCACCATTTCGACCCCCTTGTAGATCGAAAAGTTTTTCATAACCGTTTGCATGCGTGGAATTTCTTGGGCCTTCAGTGCCGCAGGTTCCCGCTGCAGTTGCGCGCTCAGGGTGGCGACTTGGTTGTCGGTGCGCAGGTAAATCGACACGCCTACCACCATTTGCATCAGCGCAATGATGACCAGCGGGTAGGCCATGGATTTCAGCCGATGACCGTTCATCCAAAGCCAGGCGCTCACGCCAATGGCCACCATTCCCACGGCGATGAAGATCACGCTTTCTTGCTTTTCTGCGCTGAAGTAGTTGTTCAATTGGTGGATCATGGCGTAGCTCTCAAGCGATGGGGCGGGTCAAAATCTTCACCACTTTGGTGGCCAGATTGCGCGGCGTCAAGCGCATGCTTTGCGCCATGGCCCAGTTCATGAGGCCCGGTATATAGACTCGCTGGCCGCGCTGCATGGCGCGGTAACCCAAGGCGGCCACCTGTTTGGATGTGGGCAGTTTCTTGCCTTTGATCAGGGCTGAGTTGCCCAGTTGGGCTTTGTCTTGAAAGCCCGAGGCTGTGGGGCCCGGGCAAAGCGCGGTCACCGTGACGCCGGTGTCTTCCAGCTCACACGCCAGGGCCTCCGAGAAACTCAAGACAAAGGCCTTGGTGGCGTAGTACACCGCCATGTAAGGCCCTGGCTGAAATGCCGCCGTGGACGCGGTGTTCAAAATCTTGCCGCGCGTTGCGAGCAAATCTGGCAGGAACAGCTTGCTCAGTACCACCACCGTGTTCATGTTGAGTTGCATCATGGCCAGCTCGGACCTGAGCTGCGTGTCCCTGAACTCGCCAAATCCACCGTAACCTGCGTTGTTGACCAAGGCACTCAAAACCATGCCGTGTGCCTGAATGTCGGCGTGCAACTGCACGGCACCCGCTTCGGTTTCCAAGTCTGCACCTATGACGGTGACCTGTACCTTGAATTGCTGCTGCAAATCGTCGGCCAGGGCTTGCATCTTGGCCACGCTGCGGGCAGCCAGAACGAGTTGGTAGCCGTCTTGTGCAAAGTGATGGGCCAGCGCCTGGCCTATGCCCGATGAGGCCCCGGTGATGAGGGCTGTTTTTTGGGGTGTTGGGTGCTTGTTCATGGCGAACTTCCTTGTTGCGGGTGTTGAAGAACGCATTGAAAACCCGGTACCTTGGTGCCATGTCAAGCGATTGTTTTGTCAAAGGCCTTTGAAATCTCCTTGACCCGGTCCTTGGGTGCCGGGTTTAGCATGGGCGCAATATGAAAATTCTGACCACCGCCCATGATTTCAAGGCCTTGCAGACCACCAGCGTCTTGTGCAAATCCGCTGGCGTGACCCGCGGCCAATTGCGCTTGTACGAGGATGCGGGCTTGATTGCGCCCCGAAGCCGAACCGAAGCCGGTTATCGCCAATATGGCTGTGACACGCAGGATCGGCTCAAGGCGATTCGGCATCTGAAGGATCTGGGTTTCACCTTGGCCGAGATCGCGCTGTTGCTCAGCGAACGAGATCACGGCACGTTGGATGCGCCCGCCTTGGAGCGTTTGGCGGGTGCCGTGGTGGTCAAAATCGATGAGCGCGTTGCTGCACTTCAAGTCATCCGTGGTTATGTGGCCCCCGTGGCTTTGGGCGACATGCGCGTGTTGCAGGATGAAGATTGCAACTTCGTTCTGGCATTCCTGGGCGCTTTGTCGGGTGGCCCCGCCAAAAAGCGCGCCTGAGTCTTTGGATCGCTTACTGGGCGGCCTGCAGGCCGTTCAAGAAGTGAGCGGTCATGCGTTCGGCGGCTACTTCTGGCTGGCGTGCCTTCAGTGCCTCGACAATCGCCCGGTGCTCGGCCAAGGATTGTTCAATCCGGCCTTCCTTGAACAAGGAGCTGTGGCGGTTGAGTTTCATCACCTTGCGCAGGTCGGCCACCATCTGGTCGCGCCAGCGGTTGTTGGCCAATTCCAGCAGCAGCATGTGAAAGGCTTCGTTGATCTCGAAGAAACGGTCGCGGTTGCCCACGGCCTCTTCCAGGTTCTGGTGCAAGGCTGCGATTTGCGCTGTTTGTTCAGAGCTGGCGCTTTGCGCCACCACGCGGGCGGCGTCTGATTCGAGCAGGGCCAGCAGGTGGTACACATCGCGCAGGTCTTTCTCGCTGACCTCGGTCACATAAGCGCCTCGGCGCACCTTCATGGTCACCAGGCCTTCGGCGGCCAGTACCTTCAGGGCTTCGCGCAGGGGGGTGCGACTGATGCCCAGCGCCTCGGCGATGCGCAACTCGTCAATCCAGCTGCCGGGCTCCATTTCGCGCGCAAAAATCCGCTGCCGCATCAGTTCGGCAACTTCTTCGTACAGAGCGCGGGGGGCGAGGGACAGGGCGGACATGAGGCGTGGCGTGCCGGGGAAACCGGTTTTTGAGGCGTTGACAGAAACTTTTTCAGATACTCAATTGTAAGCCGGTTAAAATATTCTGCATCAATAATTATGAATCACGGTACTTGTCAGCCAGTAGGCAGCCCCAGGCTGCCAAAATCCGGCTCAGCCATTTTTGTCCCGAAAGCACAGCGCCATGACCTCCAAATCCTTTGAATTCAACGCTTCCAACCTGGAAGTCTGGCAAAAAGCAGCGGTCAAATCCGCCCCCGGCGGCGATGTGAACGCCCTGAACTGGAAGACGCCGGACGGCATCGTCGTCAAGCCGCTGTACACCGCTGAAGACACGGTCAACCTGCCTTACGCCAACACGTTGCCGGGCTTTGAGCCCTTTTTGCGCGGCCCACAAGCCACCATGTACGCCGTGCGCCCCTGGACCATCCGCCAGTACGCAGGCTTTTCCACCGCCGAAGAATCCAACGCGTTTTACCGCAAGGCCTTGGCTGCAGGCGGGCAGGGCGTGTCGGTCGCGTTTGACTTGGCCACGCACCGCGGCTACGACTCCGACCACCCTCGCGTGACGGGCGACGTGGGCAAAGCCGGTGTGGCCATCGACTCGGTCGAGGACATGAAGATCCTCTTTGACCAGATCCCGCTGGACAAAGTCAGCGTGTCCATGACCATGAACGGCGCGGTGTTGCCCGTGCTGGCGGGCTACGTGGTGGCGGCCGAAGAGCAGGGCGTCTCGCAAGACAAACTGTCTGGAACCATTCAGAACGACATTCTGAAAGAGTTCATGGTGCGCAACACCTACATTTACCCGCCCGAGCCGTCGATGAAGATCATCGGCGACATCATCGAGTACACGGCCAAGAACATGCCCAAGTTCAACTCGATTTCGATCTCGGGCTACCACATGCAAGAAGCCGGTGCCAACCAAGCGCTCGAGATGGCCTTCACCCTGGCCGACGGCAAAGAATACGTGAAGACCGCCATGGCCAAGGGCATGGACGTGGACGAGTTCGCCGGTCGCCTGAGCTTCTTCTGGGCGGTGGGCATGAACTTCTATCTGGAGATCGCCAAGATGCGTGCAGCCCGTTTGCTGTGGTGCCGCATCATGAAGGGCTTTGACGCGAAGAACCCCAAGAGCCTGATGCTGCGCACGCACAGCCAGACCTCGGGCTGGTCGCTCACCGAGCAGGACCCCTACAACAACGTGGTGCGCACCACCATCGAAGCCATGGCGGCCGTGTTTGGCGGCACCCAGTCGCTGCACACCAACTCGTTTGACGAAGCGATTGCGTTGCCCACCGAGTTTTCTTCGCGCATTGCCCGCAACACGCAGCTCATCATCCAAGAAGAAACCCACATCACCAACGTGATCGACCCTTGGGCTGGCAGCTACATGATGGAGAGCCTGACGCAAGAAATGGCCGACAAGGCCTGGGCCATCATCGAAGAAGTCGAGGCCATGGGCGGTATGACCAAGGCGGTGGGCAGCGGCTGGGCCAAGCTCAAGATCGAAGCGGCGGCCGCTGAAAAGCAGGCCCGTATCGATTCGGGCAAAGACGTCATCGTGGGCGTGAACAAATACAAGCTGGCCAAAGAAGACCCGATCGAGACTTTGTCCATTGACAACGTGCGTGTGCGTGACGGTCAGATCGAACGATTGGCCAAGATTCGCGCCAGCCGTGACAGCGCGAAGGTGCAAGCCGCGCTGGACGCTTTGACCGCGTCGGCCGAATCGGGCCAAGGCAACCTGCTCGACTTGTCGATCCAGGCGGTGCGACTGCGCGCCACGGTAGGTGAGATTTCGGACGCGCTGGAAAAAGCCTTTGGCCGCCACCGCGCCGACACGCAAAAGGTCACCGGCGTTTACGCCGCAGCCTACGACGACGGCGACAACGTGGGAGACACCATGGAATACTGGAACCAACTCAAAGCCGACATCGCCGCTTTTGCCGACGCCCAGGGCCGTCGCCCCCGCGTGATGATTTCCAAGCTTGGCCAGGACGGCCACGACCGGGGGGCCAAAGTGGTCGCCACCGCGTTTGCCGACCTGGGTTTTGATGTGGACATGGGCCCGTTGTTCCAGACCCCCGAAGAGTGCGCTCGCCAAGCGGTTGAAAACGACGTACACGCCGTGGGCGTGTCCACCCTCGCAGCCGGTCACAAAACCCTGGTGCCCGCCATCATTGCCGAGCTGAAGAAGCAGGGCGCAGATGACATCATCGTGTTCGTGGGCGGTGTGATCCCGCGCCAAGACTACGACATGCTCTACGAAGCGGGCGTCAAAGGCATCTACGGCCCCGGTACCCCGATTCCGGTCAGCGCCAAAGATGTGCTGGAGCAGATCAAGAAGGCTTTGGCTTGATGTCCAAAGACAGGACTCAGCCGTGACACCGGATCAGTTGCTCTCAGGTTTGCTTCAAGGTGATTCGCCTGTGCAGCGCCGTGCCATGGCCAAAGCCATCACGCTGCTCGAATCCACCCGCACGGACCACCGCGCCCAAGCCGACGAGTTGCTCACCGCCATGCTGCCGCACACGGGCAAATCGTTCCGACTGGGCATCAGCGGCGTGCCGGGTGTGGGCAAGTCCACTTTCATTGAGGCGCTGGGCCTTCACCTGATTGCGCAGGGCCACCGGGTGGCGGTGTTGACCATCGATCCGTCTTCCACCGTGTCGGGCGGCTCCATCTTGGGCGACAAGACCCGCATGGAATTGCTCAGCGTCCATGAGCGTGCCTACATCCGCCCCAGCCCCAGCAGTGGCACGCTGGGCGGTGTGGCCGAGAAAACTCGTGAATCCATGCTGGTCTGTGAAGCCGCAGGCTATGACGTGGTGATCGTCGAGACGGTGGGTGTGGGCCAAAGCGAAACCGCCGTGGCCAACATGACCGACATGTTCGTGCTGATGCAGCTGCCCAACGCGGGCGACGATTTGCAGGCCATCAAAAAAGGCGTGATGGAAATCGCTGATTTGGTGGTCATCAACAAGGCCGACCTCGATGCCATGGCCGCCACCCGCGCCGAGTTGCAAATCACCAGCGCTTTGCAGTTGTTGGGCATGCACGGCGGCTCGGGTCACGCGCACGCCGATGCGACCCAATGGCACCCCAAGGTGGTGCAGCTGAGCGCCTTGTTGGGTCAGGGCGTCGACACATTCTGGGTGGCCGTGTCCGAATTCAAGAGCTTGCAATCAGCCAATGGCCGCATGGCCGAGCGACGCCAGCACCAAGCCCTGTCGTGGATGTGGGAGCGCATCGACGCTGGGCTCAAACACAATTTTCGGGCGCAGCCGCGTGTGCAAACGCTGCTGCCCCAACTCAGCCAGCAAGTCGCCGCGGGTCAGCTCGCCGCGTCCACGGCTGCCCGTCAACTGCTCAGCGCCTACCAAGCACTGGGTTGAATTCGAATCTTCCTGAAGAAAAGAGAGAGCCACCATGCAAGACATCATTGAACAACTGGAAAAAAAGCGCGCCGCGGCCCGCTTGGGCGGCGGGCAAAAGCGCATCGACGCGCAGCATGCCAAAGGCAAACTCACCGCGCGTGAGCGCATCGAAGTGCTGCTGGACGAAGGCACTTTTGAAGAGTGGGACATGTTTGTCGAGCACCGCTGCACCGACTTTGGCATGCAGGACAACAAGATTCCCGGCGATGGCGTGGTGACGGGCTACGGCATGATCAATGGCCGTTTGGTCTTTGTCTACAGCCAAGACTTCACCGTCTACGGTGGGGCTTTGTCCGAGACGCACGCCGAGAAGATTTGCAAGGTCATGGACCAGGCCATGAAAGTCGGCGCACCCGTGATTGGCCTGAACGACTCGGGCGGTGCCCGCATTCAAGAGGGCGTGGCCTCGCTGGGTGGTTATGCCGACGTGTTCCAGCGCAACGTCATGGCCAGCGGCGTGGTGCCCCAGATCAGCATGATCATGGGCCCATCGGCCGGTGGTGCGGTGTATTCGCCAGCGCTCACCGACTTCATCTTCATGGTCAAAGACACGTCCTACATGTTTGTGACCGGACCCGAAGTGGTCAAGACCGTGACGCACGAAGAAGTCACAGCCGAAGAGTTGGGCGGCGCTTTGACGCACACCACCAAGAGTGGCGTGGCCGACATGGCCTTTGAGAACGACGTGGAAGCGCTGCTCATGCTGCGCCGCCTGTACAACTACCTGCCGCTCAACAACCGCGAAAAAGCACCGGTGCGCGCCAGTGGTGACCCATCAGGCCGCATGGACATGAGCCTCGACACTTTGGTGCCCGAGAACCCCAACAAAGCCTACGACATGAAAGAGCTCATCGTCAAAACCGTGGACGATGGCGATTTCTTTGAGTTGCAACCCGATTACGCCAAAAACATCCTGATCGGCTTTGCCCGCATGGAAGGTCAAACCGTGGGCATCGTGGCCAACCAACCCCTGGTGTTGGCCGGGTGCTTGGACATCAAAAGCTCTATCAAAGCGGCCCGTTTTGTGCGCTTTTGCGACGCCTTCAACATCCCCGTGGTCACCTTTGTGGACGTGCCTGGTTTCATGCCCGGCACCTCACAAGAGTACGGCGGCATCATCAAACACGGCGCGAAGCTGCTCTACGCGTACGCCGAGTGCACCGTGCCGAAAATCACCGTCATCACCCGCAAGGCTTATGGTGGCGCTTACGACGTGATGGCTTCCAAGCACTTGCGTGGCGACGTGAACTTTGCTTGGCCCAATGCCGAAATTGCCGTCATGGGTGCCAAAGGCGCGGTGGAAATCATCTTCCGCGAAGACAAGGGCGACCCTGAAAAGCTGGCCGCCAAAGAAGCCGAATACAAAGCCCGCTTTGCCAACCCCTTTGTCGCAGGTGCACGCGGCTTCATCGACGACGTGATCCAACCGCACGAAACCCGCAAGCGCATCTGCCGCTCTTTGGTCATGCTCAAAGACAAGAAACTCGACAACCCATGGCGCAAGCACGGGAACATTCCGCTGTAAGCCCGAAGGAGAAGAAGAACATGTTTACCAAAATTTTGATCGCCAACCGCGGTGAAATCGCCTGCCGCGTCATCGCCACTGCCCACAAAATGGGCATCCAGACCGTGGCCGTTTACTCCGAAGCCGACAAAGAGGCACGCCATGTGCAACTGGCCGACGAAGCCGTCTTGCTCGGACCCGCGCCTTCGCGCGAGTCGTACCTGGTGGCCGACAAAATCATCGCAGCCGCCAAAGCCACCGGTGCCCAGGCCATCCACCCAGGTTATGGTTTCTTGAGCGAGAACGCCGAGTTCTCCAAGCGCTGCGAAGAAGAGGGCATTGCCTTCATTGGCCCACGCCATTTTTCGATTGCCGCCATGGGTGACAAGATCGAGTCCAAAAAACTGGCGGGGGCTGCGGGCGTGAACTGCATTCCCGGCGTGAACCACGCGATTGAGACGGCTGAAAAAGCCGTCGAAATTGCCAAGGGCATCGGCTACCCGGTGATGATCAAAGCCTCGGCAGGCGGCGGCGGCAAGGGCCTGCGCGTGGCCTTCAACGACAAGGAGGCATTGGAAGGCTTCACTTCTTGCCGCAACGAAGCGCGCAACAGTTTTGGCGATGACCGTGTGTTCATCGAGAAGTTTGTTGAAGAGCCCCGCCACATCGAAATTCAGGTACTGGGTGACAGCCACGGCAACGTGATTTATTTGAACGAGCGAGAGTGTTCGATTCAGCGCCGTCACCAAAAAGTCATTGAAGAGGCGCCATCACCTTTCATCTCTGACGCCACCCGCAAAGCCATGGGCGAGCAAGCGGTGCAATTGGCCAAGGCGGTGAAATACCAATCGGCCGGAACGGTGGAGTTTGTGGTCGGCAAAGACCAGAGCTTTTACTTTTTGGAGATGAACACCCGTTTGCAGGTGGAGCATCCCGTGACCGAAGCCATCACTGGCCTCGACTTGGTAGAGTTGATGATCCGCGTGGCTGCCGGTGAGAAGCTGCCTTTGGAACAAAAAGATGTTCAGCGCAACGGCTGGGCCATCGAGTGCCGTATCAATGCCGAAGATCCGTTCCGCAACTTCTTGCCGTCTACTGGCCGCTTGGTGCGCTTTCAGACGCCCAAACAAACCATGTTCCAAGGCAACACCGCCAAACTTTACGGTGTGCGGGTGGACACTGGCGTGCAAGACGGTGGCGAGATTCCGATGTTCTACGACTCGATGATCGCCAAGTTGATTGTGCACGGCAAAGACCGCAACGACGCAATTGCCAAAATGCGCGAAGCCCTGAACGGTTTTGTCATTCGCGGCATCAGCTCGAACATTCCCTTCCAGGCCGCTTTGCTGGCACACCCTCGTTTTGTGTCGGGTGATTTCAACACCGGCTTCATCGCCGAGCAATACAGCCATGGTTTTCGCGCCGAAGATGTGCCCCACGAAGACCACGACTTCTTGGCCGCCCTGGCGGCCTTCGTTCGTCGCAAGTCGCGCGAACGTGCCGCGGGTTTGAGTGGTCAGTTGCCAGGTTACGACGTGCAAGTTGGCCAAGACTACGCCGTGGTGGAACTGGGCAAAGCGGGCAACAACCGTTATGTGCCCGTGCATGTGGACGAGTTTGCGGGCAAGCACGGCGAAGCGCAGATCACGGTGAATAGCAAAACCTACGCCATCGCCAGCAACTCGCGCTTGAACGACATCCGCATCGAAGGCACTTGCAATGGCAAGCCCTTCACCGCGCAAATCGAGCGTGGTACCTTGAAGAACCCATTGGCTTTGCAAGTGCAGCACAACGGTACCCGCATTCAAGCGCTGGTGATGTCTCCCCGTATGGCCGAGCTGCACCAGCTCATGCCTTACAAGGCCCCACCCGACTTGAGCCGCTTTGTCTTGTCGCCCATGCCTGGCCTCTTGGTCGACGTGGCCGTGTCGGTGGGTCAAAAGGTGCAAGCAGGCGAACGCGTGGCCGTGATCGAAGCCATGAAGATGGAAAACGTTTTGTTTGCGGCGCAAGACGGCGTGGTCAAGAAGGTGGTCGCTGCCAAAGGCGAATCGCTGACAGTGGACCAGATGATCGTGGAGTTTGAATAATGAGCCATCCGCGTCCCTTCAAAGTTCTGGGCGTCCAGCAAATTGCCATTGGTGGCCCTGACAAAGGGCGTTTACAAAAGCTCTGGGTCGAGATGTTTGGCCTGGAGGTGATCGGCACCTACAAAAGTGAACGCGAGAACGTGGACGAGGACATCTGCGCCATCGGCTCTGGTCCCTTCAAGGTCGAGGTTGATTTGATGCAACCACTCGACCCTGAAAAAAAGCCGGCCGTGCACACCACGCCGCTCAACCACATCGGTTTGTGGATTGACGACTTGCCAGTGGCGGTGGATTGGCTCACGTCACAAGGTGTACGTTTTGCGCCGGGTGGCATACGCAAGGGCGCTGCTGGATTTGACATCACGTTTTTGCACCCCAAAGCGAACGAAGAGTTTCCGATTGGCGGCGAGGGCGTGTTGATCGAATTGGTGCAGGCACCGCCCGAGGTGGTCGGTGCATTTGCCGCGTTGGCGGCCAACGCGCATTGAGTTGGGTTGAGCCTGAAGGTCCGACTTGCAGCGCTTTGTAGGGCGGTGGCTTCAGCCTCCACCAGCAAGCTTCTCAAAGGCCCGTCAGGCTCCGGTCTGGCGGGCTTTTGCTTTGGCCAGCGCCGCTTCGATGATGGCCCTTTTGCGGTCCATTTCGGGCGGCTTGTCTGCGCCTTTGGTGTGGGCAGGCAAGTCGGCCAAGGTGTGTTCCGCCTCGGTGATCACTCGGGTTTGGTGGGCAGCCTCTTCACGCACAAGTCTTTTTTGGCGTGACTCATAGCGTGTGCGTGCGGTCTGGGCCTCTTGCGCGGACCATGCTACCCAGCCTGTGCGCGTGCCCGTGACGTTTTCCAACGCAATGCAGTCCACCGGGCACACCGGGATGCACAATTCACACCCCGTGCACCAAGGCTCCATCACGGTGTGCATGACTTTGTTGGCTCCCAAAATCGCATCGGTCGGACAGGCATTGATGCACAGCGTGCAACCGATGCACCAAGCCTCATCGATGATGGCCACGTGGCGTGGCCCCTCTTGGCCGTGTTCGGGGTTGAGTGGTATGGCAGGCAGGCCTGTCAGCGCTGAAAGCCGCTGTATGCCCTCTTGTCCGCCTGGCGGGCATTGGTTGATCGGTGCTTGCCCCTCGGCCATGGCCATGGCATAGCTGGCGCAGTCCGGAAACCCGCAACGCGTGCACTGCGTTTGGGGCAAGGCATCGTTCAGCCATAAGAAAAGCGCCCGGACATCAGGCGCTGTTCGGTTGGAAGTGGGCATGGGCCTCAGGCTTTTTTCTTGGTCTCTACCCAGCGCGTTTTGACACCGGGTTTGCTTTTGGCAGCAGGTGCCGCTTTGGCGTTGGACTTGGCAGCGACTTTGACGGCGGTTGGCACAACAGCCTTGCCCGCTGGCTTGGCAGCAGGTGCCGCTTTGACACGGGTTTTGACGGGTGCTTGGGCAGCCACAGCTTTGGCGGTCACTTTGGCTGGGGCATTGGCCTTTGAATGGCCAGCATGAGCTTGGATGAATTTCACCACCTGTGGGTACACGATGTCGCGCCAGCGGCGTCCACTGAAGATGCCGTAATGGCCTGCGCCAGGCACTTCCAGGTGTTGTCGTTCGCCGGCAGGCACGCCAGTGCAGAGGTCTTGTGCAGCGCGGGTTTGGCCCGAGCCCGAGATGTCGTCCAGCTCACCTTCGACAGTCATCAATGCCGTGCCTTGGATGTCCTGAGGGCGGACGCGCTCCACTTTGCCGTCCACACCCATGACGTCCCAAGTGCCCTTGACCAGTTTGAAGTCCTGGAACACGGTTTGGATGGTTTCCAAATAGTAATCGGCATCCATGTCGAGCACGGCGTTGTACTCGTCGTAAAACTTGCGGTGCGCTTCGGTGCTGGTGTCGTCGCCCTTGATCAGGTCCTTGAAGTAGTCGTAATGGCTTTTGGCATGGCGGTCGGGGTTCATGGCCACAAAACCCGTGTGTTGCAAAAACCCGGGGTACACACGGCGACCGGCACCTGGGAAGTTGGCCGGTACGCGGTAGATCACATTGCTCTCGAACCACTCAAAACTTTTGTTGGTCGCCAAGTTGTTGACCGCGGTGGGCGACTTGCGCGCATCGATGGGGCCACCCATCATGGTCATGGTCAGCGGGGTCTTCTCGCCACGACTGGCCATCAAGGACACGGCCGCCAATACCGGAACGGTGGGCTGGCACACGCTGACCACATGGCAGTGGCCATAGATGGACTGCAGGTGGCGGATGAATTCCTGCACGTAGTTGATGTAGTCGTCCAGGTGGAATTCGCCTTCGGACATGGGCACCAAGCGGGCGTTTTTCCAGTCGGTGATGTAGACCTTGTGGCCTTGCAGCATGGTTTTGACAGTGTCGCGCAGCAACGTGGCGTAGTGGCCGGACAAAGGCGCTACCATCAAAACCACGGGCTGGCTTTTGAGGAGTGCCAGGGTTGCCGGGTCGTCCGTGAAGCGCTTGAAGCGGCGCAGCTCACAAAAGGGCTTGTCGATCTCGATGCGCTCATGGATGGCGACGTCCGTTTGGTTGACCTTGACGGTCTGGATGCCAAAAGTTGGTTTTTCGTAGTCTTTGCCCAAACGGTGCATCAGGGCGTAGCCAGCGGACACGCGCTGGGCCAAAGGCGTTTGCGCCATGGGGTTCAGGGGGTTGCTGTAGAGCTTGGCTGCCGCCTGGGCCAGATCGGAAAAAGGCTCCATGATCGAGCGTTGCGTTTCGTAAATCTGATAAAGCATGTGACAGTTTCCCTTGCAACAAAATGGTGCGCTGCAGCAATACTACAGGAGACCCGCTGGTATTTTTTGAGTTTGCCCCCTAATTGACAGTCACCTTCCTGACCGTCCAAAAAGAAACCGCCCCGTCAGGGGCGGTTTCGAACTGGATTTCAGTCTGGAAGAGGGGCAATCAGACGACTTTGGCAATCGATGCGCAGACGTAATCGATGTTTTTGCTGTTGAGCGCCGCCACGCACATGCGGCCGGTGTCGGTGCCGTAAACACCAAACTCGCTGCGCAGGCGCACCATCTGGTCTTTGGTCAGCCCCGAATAGCTGAACATGCCGATCTGGGTGGTGATGAAGCTCATGTCCTGTTGCACGCCAGCGGATTTCAGGCTGTCCACCAGTTTTTGGCGCATGGCCTTGATGCGCACGCGCATTTCGGCCAGTTCGCTTTCCCACTGGGCGCGCAGTTCGGGATTGTTCAACACAGCCGCCACCACCGCACCACCGTGGATGGGTGGGTTGGAGTAGTTGGTGCGGATCGCGATTTTGAGTTGCGACAACACGCGCGAGGCTTCTTCTTTGTCAGAAGCCACCACCGACAAGGCGCCCACACGCTCACCGTACAGGCTGAAGCTCTTGGAGAACGACGTCGACACAAAAATGTTCAGGCCCGCAGCCACAAACTTGCCGATCACGGCCCCGTCCTCTTGGATGCCGTGGCCAAAGCCTTGGTAAGCCATGTCCAAAAAGGCGGTGAGGTTTCTCGCCTTGACGACGGCAATGACCTTGTCCCATTGGGCAGCAGTGATGTCGTAGCCGGTCGGGTTGTGGCAGCAGGCGTGCAACACAACGATGGTGCCCGCGGCCGCGGCGTTCAGGCTGGCCAACATGCCTTCGAAGTTCACGCCCCGATTGACCGCGTCGTAATAGGTGTAGCTCTCGACTTCAAAACCTGCATTCACGAAGATGGCGCGGTGGTTTTCCCAACTGGGGTCGGAAATCAGTACTTTGGCCTTGGGGCTGACTTTTTTCAGGAAGTCGGCACCGATTTTCAGGCCGCCCGTGCCGCCAATGGCCTGCACGGTGGACACACGCCCAGCCTTGACCACATCCGACTCGGCACCAAACACCAGGGCTTTGACCGCGCTGTCATACGCCACGATGCCGTCTATCGGCAGGTAGCCGCGCGCGGTGGGCGTGGCCATCATGGTTTTTTCGGCGGCTTGCACGCACTGCAGCAGGGGCAATTTGCCGTTGTCGTCGAAATAAACGCCCACGCCCAGGTTGACCTTGTTGGGGTTGGTGTCGGCGTTGAATTGCTCATTCAGACCCAGGATCGGGTCGCGGGGGGCCATTTCGACGGCGGAAAACAGAGACATGGAAAGTCCTTGGATTGTGTTCAGTGGTGGCAGGAAACCCGATCCTCGGTTAGGCTTTCGGGTTTCCCCTGATTTTAACGGGCCTTTGTCGCTGATTTCACCAGCGGCTGATTTGAAAAGATGTCCAACTTGTCTCCCATTTCCATTGTTGAAGCGAACCCAGATGCGGATCCTTACGCTGCAGGTAGCTTTGTCAGCTACCCCGGTTCGCCTTTTGAGCTGTGCCAACCATACCCGCCCGCGGGCGATCAGCCGGTGGCGATCGAGCAGTTGGTCGAGGGTGTCCAAGACGGCGAGGTGTTTCAAACCCTTTTGGGGGTGACCGGCTCAGGCAAGACCTTCACCATGGCCAATGTGATCGCTCAACTGGGGCGGCCCGCTATCGTGTTTGCGCCCAACAAGACGCTGGCGGCTCAGCTGTACAGCGAGTTCCGTGAGTTTTTCCCGAAGAACGCGGTCGAGTACTTTGTGAGCTACTACGACTACTACCAGCCCGAGGCCTATGTGCCTCAGCGCGATTTGTTCATCGAGAAAGACTCGGCCATCAATGAGCACATCGAGCAGATGCGCTTGAGCTGCACCAAAAGCATCATGGAGCGGCGCGATGTGGTGATCGTGGCCACCGTGTCGGCCATTTACGGCATCGGCGAGCCCGAGAGTTACCACCGCATGATCATGACACTGCGCTCTGGCGACAAGCTGGGCCAGCGCGATGTGATCGCGCAGCTGATCCGCATGCAATACCAGCGCAATGACATGGAATTCAGCCGAGGTAAGTTCCGGGTGCGAGGTGACACCATTGACGTGTTCCCGGCAGAACACTCCGAGCTGGCGATTCGCATCGAGTTGTTCGACGACGAAATCGACAGCCTGCAGTTGTTCGACCCGCTCACTGGGCGCATTCGGCAGAAAATCCCGCGCTTCACGGTTTACCCGTCCAGCCACTATGTGACGCCACGCGACAAGGTGCTGGCGGCAGTAGAGACCATCAAAATCGAGTTGGCCCAACGCCTGAAAGAACTGGTGGGCATGGGCAAGCTGGTCGAGGCGCAACGCCTGGAGCAGCGCACGCGTTTCGATTTGGAAATGCTGTCCGAAGTCGGGCACTGCAAGGGCATTGAAAATTACACCCGTCATTTGTCGGGCGCGGCACCTGGTGACGCGCCCAGCACGCTGACCGACTACATGCCGCCCGACGCCATCATGTTTCTGGACGAAAGCCACCAGATGATTGGCCAGCTCAACGCCATGTACAACGGCGACAAGGCGCGCAAAACCACGCTGGTGGAATACGGCTTTCGCTTGCCCAGCGCCTTGGACAACCGGCCGCTGAAGTTTGAAGAATTTGAGAAGCGCATGCGCCAGTGCATCTTTGTCTCGGCCACGCCCGCCGACTATGAAAAGACGCATTCGGGCAAAGTGGTCGAGCAGGTGGTGCGCCCCACGGGCTTGGTCGATCCACAGGTTGAGGTGCGTCCCGCCACCCACCAGGTGGACGACGTGCTGCAGGAAATCCGTATCCGGGTGGACAAGCAAGAGCGGGTGCTGATCACCACGCTGACCAAGCGCATGGCTGAGCAGCTCACCGATTACCTGAGCGACAACAGCGTCAAGGTGCGCTATTTGCACAGCGACGTGGACACGGTGGAGCGGGTGGAAATTTTGCGTGACCTGCGCCTGGGCGCTTTCGATGTGCTGGTGGGCATCAACTTGCTGCGCGAGGGCTTGGACATTCCCGAAGTCTCGCTCGTGGCGATTCTGGACGCCGACAAAGAAGGCTTTTTGCGCTCCGAGCGCAGCTTGATTCAGACCATCGGCCGTGCTGCCCGAAACCTGAACGGCCGGGCGATTTTGTACGCCGACCGCATCACCGAGTCCATGAAAAAAGCCATGGGCGAGACTGAGCGCCGCCGCATCAAGCAAGTGGCACACAACGAGGTCATGGGCATCACGCCCAAGAGCATTGTCAAAAAGGTCAAAGACTTGATCGACGGCGTGTACAGCGAAAAATCGGGCAAAGAAGCCGAGCGCTTGGAGCAAGCAGCGGTGCAACGGGCCAAGGTGGAGGACATGACTGAGAAAGACATCGCCCGTGCCATCAAGCAACTGGAAAAGCAAATGATGGAGCACGCCCGCAACCTGGAGTTCGAAAAAGCCGCCCAAGTGCGCGACCAGCTGACCGTTCTGAAGGAGCAGGCTTTTGGCGCGGCAGGGGGCGACCACATCGTGCCGCTGATCCGGGCCTAAATGACCCCATAACCCGAGTGTTTTAATCGGGATTGGGCTATACTTGACTTGTTTAGTCGGGAACCTGCTTTTGCAGGACACGGACCAAACGCCCCATCACTTCAGGAGCCTGCCATGCGTCTCACCACCAAAGGCCGTTTCGCCGTCACCGCCATGATTGATTTGGCTCTGCGCCAAGACGCGGGCCCTGTGACCTTGGCCGCCATCAGCCAGCGCCAACAGATTTCTTTGTCTTATTTAGAGCAGTTGTTCGGCAAGTTGCGCCGCCACAACTTGGTGGAGTCCACCCGTGGCCCTGGCGGCGGTTACACCTTGGGCCGCAAATCCACTGAAATCACCGTGGCCGATATCATTTTGTCTGTGGATGAGCCCATTGATGCCACCCACTGCGGCGGTAAAGAAAATTGCAACGGTGGCGAGGGCCGCTGCATGACGCACGACCTGTGGGCTTCGCTGAACTCCAAAATGGTGGAGTTTTTGGATTCGGTATCCCTGCAAAAGTTGGTGGACGACCAATTGGCGAAAGGTTTGGTGGTTGAAAACAAGCCCAGCCTCAAGCGTGCGATTGCCCCCATGCCGATCAGCCAGCCTATCCGCGTGAATGTGCCCAACTCGGTGTTTGACTTGGGCAACATGTTCGCCAAACCCTGATTCCAGAACAAGAGCAGACCATGACCACACCCCATTTCCCCATTTACCTTGACTACGGTGCCACCAACCCTTGCGACCCTCGCGTGGTGGACGCCATCGTGCCTTGGTTGCGTGAACACTTTGGCAACCCCGCATCGCGCACCCACGCTTGGGGCTGGGAGGCCGAAGCTGCCGTCGAAAAGGCCCGCGAGCAAGTGGCTGACCTGATTGGCGCCGACTCCCGCGAAATCGTTTGGACCAGCGGCGCCACAGAGTCCAACAATTTGGCCATCAAGGGCGCTGCGCATTTTTACAAGTCACGCGGCAAGCACCTGATCACCGTCAAGACCGAACACAAAGCGGTGCTCGACACCATGCGTGAGCTGGAGCGCCAGGGTTTTGAGGTGACTTACCTGGATGTGCAGGCCGATGGTCTGTTGAGCATGGACGCCTTGAAAGCCGCCATTCGCCCCGACACCATCCTCATCAGCGTCATGTTCGTGAACAACGAAATCGGCGTGATCCAGGATGTGACCGCGATTGGCAACCTGTGCCGCGAAAAAGGCATCATCTTCCACGTCGATGCCGCGCAAGCCACCGGCAAGGTCGAGATCGACATGGCCCAGCTGCCCATCGACCTGATGAGCCTGGCCTCGCACAAGACCTATGGCCCCAAGGGCATTGGCGCTTTGTATGTGCGCCGCAAGCCCCGCATTCGCCTCGAAGCGCAAATGCACGGTGGTGGTCACGAACGCGGCATGCGCTCGGGCACTTTGCCCACCCACCAGTGCGTGGGCATGGGCGAGGCCTTCCGCATCGCCAAGTTGGAAATGGCGCAAGACAATGCCAAGGCGCGCGCCTTGCACGACCGCCTGATCAACGGCCTGAGCGACATGGAACAGGTGTTTTTGAACGGCCACGCCACCCAGCGCGTGCCGCACAACATCAACATGAGCTTCAACTTCGTCGAAGGCGAATCACTCATCATGGGCATCAAGGGTCTGGCGGTGTCGTCGGGTTCGGCCTGCACTTCGGCCAGCTTGGAGCCAAGCTATGTCTTGCGCGCCCTGGGCCGCAGCGACGAGTTGGCCCACAGCAGCTTGCGCATGACGATTGGCCGTTGGTCCACGGAAGAGGACATCGACTATGCGATCAAGACCATCCGCGAGAACGTGGCCAAGCTGCGCGACTTGAGCCCCCTGTGGGAAATGCACCAAGATGGCATCGATCTGAGCACCATTCAGTGGGCTGCTCACTGAGTTGACATTGACCTGATTACGGAGAAAACACCATGGCATATTCTGAAAAAGTGGTTGACCACTACGAAAATCCCCGCAACGTGGGTTCGTTTGACAAAGGCGATGACAGCGTGGGCACCGGCATGGTCGGCGCACCGGCTTGCGGTGACGTGATGAAGTTGCAAATCAAGGTCAACCCGACTACTGGTGTGATCGAAGACGCACGCTTCAAGACCTATGGCTGCGGCTCAGCCATTGCATCCAGCTCACTCGTCACCGAGTGGGTCAAGGGCAAAACCTTGGACCAGGCTGCAGCCCTCAAGAACAGCGAAATCGCCGAAGAGCTGGCGCTGCCACCGGTCAAAATCCACTGTTCCATCTTGGCCGAAGACGCCATCAAGGCGGCCGTGGAAGACTACAAAAAGAAACACCTGAACTGACATGGCCATCTCACTGTCAGCCGCTGCTGCGCGGCATGTGACCCGGTACCTGGCCAAACGTGGCTCGGGTGTCGGTGTGCGCCTGGGGGTCAAGACCACAGGGTGCTCCGGCCTGGCTTACAAGCTCGAGTACGTCGACGACATCGCCCCTGAAGATGTGGTCTTTGAGGGCCATGGCGTCAAGGTGCTGGTGGACCCGAAAAGCCTGGCCTACATCGATGGCACCGAGCTTGATTTTGTGCGCGAAGGCCTGAACGAAGGTTTCCGCTTCAACAACCCCAACGAGCGTGACCGCTGCGGTTGCGGTGAGTCCTTCCGCGTCTGAGCCCTGCGCGTGTGATCTCGCTTCAAGCCAACGACTTTGAGTTGTTTGATGTGCCCGTGCAATACGCACAGGACCGCGCTCAATTGGATGCCCGCTGGAAGACCCTGCAACGCGAAGCCCACCCCGACCGCTTTGCAGCCGAAGGTGCCGCTGCTCAGCGTGTGGCCATGCAGTGGTCGGTGCGCATCAATGAGGCCTATCAGCGGCTGAAAGACCCTCTCAAACGTGCCGCCTATTTGTGCGAGCTGCAAGGCGCGCCCGTGCAGGCAGAAAACAACACGGCGATGCCCGCCGCATTCCTGATGCAGCAAATGGAATGGCGTGAAAGCCTGGAAGACACCGAGTCAGTCGACGGCCTGGAGGCCCTGGCCGATGAAGTGGCCGCAGAGCAGCGCCGTGTGCAACAAACGCTGGGCGATTTGCTGGATGTGGCCAAAGACCCCGCGCAAGCTGTGGGGCAGGTGAGGGCGCTCATGTTCATTGAGCGCTTCACGCAAGAAGTGAACGCTAAACTCGACCGATTGACCTGACCTCCCCTGATTGACCATGGCGTTACTGCAGATTTCTGAACCGGGCCAGTCGCCCGACCCCCACCAACGCCGCATTGCGGTGGGCATCGACTTGGGCACCACCCATTCTCTGGTGGCTTCGGTGCGCAACGGCGTGTCCGAATGCTTGCCTGACGACGATGGCCGGGTGATTCTGCCCTCGGTCGTGCGCTTCATGCCGGGGCAGGGCCGCCAGATCGGTTTTGACGCAGTGCAATCTGCTGCCAGTGACCCGGTCAACACCATCGCCTCGGTCAAGCGCTTCATGGGGCGTGGCCTGCAAGACATCGCTGACCGCAGCAAGCTCCCCTACGAGTTCACCGCGAGTGAGCAAGGCATGCTCAGCATCCAGACAGTGCAAGGCCCCAAATCGCCTGTGGAAGTGAGTGCCGAAATTTTGGCCACCCTGCGTTACCGCGCCGAAGACACCTTCAACGACGACCTGTACGGTGCCGTGATCACCGTGCCCGCTTACTTTGACGACGCCCAGCGACAGGCCACCAAAGACGCCGCGAAACTGGCGGGCCTGAATGTGCTGCGTCTGATCAACGAGCCGACCGCCGCGGCCATTGCCTATGGCCTCGACAACGCGAGCGAAGGCGTCTATGCCGTGTTCGATTTGGGTGGTGGCACGTTCGACATTTCCATCCTGCGCCTGACGCAAGGCGTGTTTGAAGTGCTGTCCACGGGCGGCGACTCGGCCTTGGGCGGCGACGATTACGACCAAGCCTTGGCCGATGCCGCCATGGCGCGTCAGCCCGGATTGCAGGCAGCCACGGCCGAAGACAAAACCGTGCTCAAGGCAGCGGCACGCGCCGCCAAAGAAGCACTCACCAGCGCCGATGCCGTCACGCTCAATGCCGCCTTGTCCACCGGCAGTTTGTCGGCTCAGCTCAGCCGCGCAGATTTCGAGCAAGCCACCCAAGCCCTGACAGCCCGCTGCATCACCGCCGTGCGCAAAGCGCTTCGCGATGCGCAGTTGGCCAAAGACGATGTGCAAGGCGTGGTCATGGTGGGCGGCTCCACCCGCATGCCGCAAATCCAGCAGGCCGTGGCGGACTTCTTTGGTCAAGCCCCGCTCAACAACCTCAACCCCGACGAAGTCGTGGCCTTGGGCGCGGCCATTCAGGCCAACCAGCTGGCAGGCAACAACGCCGCAGGCGAGTTGCTGCTGCTGGATGTGATCCCGCTGTCGCTGGGCATCGAAACCATGGGTGGCCTGGTCGAACGCATCATCCCGCGCAACCAGACCATCCCCACCGCCATGGCGCAAGACTTCACCACTTACCAAGACGGGCAGACCGCGCTGGCGCTGCATGTGGTGCAGGGCGAGCGCGATCTGGTGCAAGACTGCCGCAGCCTGGCTCGCTTTGAATTGCGCGGCATCCCGCCCATGGCCGCAGGTGCCGCCCGCATCCGCGTCACCTTCACGGTGGATGCCGATGGCCTGCTGAACGTGGGTGCCAAAGAACAAATCAGTGGCGTAGAAGCCCGCATCGACGTCAAGCCTTCGTATGGCCTGAGCGACGATCAGATCGCCACCATGCTGCAAGAAAGCTTCACCACCGCGCAGGCCGACATGAAAGCCCGCGCGCTGGTGGAAGCCCGTGTGGACGCCGACCGCATGCTGCTGGCCACGCGCAGCGCCTTGGCCGCTGATGGCCAGTTGCTGAGCGATGCCGAGCGTGCGAGCATCGACGCCCTGATGGCCACTTTGCAAGCCGCCGTTCAAACAGAACAAGACGCCCAAGCGCTGGAAGACTGCACCCAAGCGCTGGCCAAGGGCACCGAAGCCTTTGCGGCCGAGCGCATGAACCACAGCATCCAAAAAGCCTTGGCGGGGCAAAACGTCCAAGCGCTTTGAGCGCACCCCCATCGACTCGACCTGCGAACACCCTTATGCCTGTCATCAAAATATTGCCCCACCCCGAATACTGCCCTCAAGGCGCCGAGATCACCGCGCCTGCCGGCACCAGCATCTGCGAAGCGCTGCTCGACAACCACATCAACATCGAACACGCCTGTGACATGAGCGCAGCCTGCACCACCTGCCATGTGGTGGTGCGCGAAGGCTTCAAAAGCCTCAATGAGATGGAAGAAACTGAGGAAGACCTGCTCGACCGCGCCTGGGGCCTGGAGCCCAACTCGCGCCTGAGTTGCCAGGCTTTTGTGGCCAAGAGCGATCTGGTCATCGAGATCCCCCGCTACACCATCAACCACGCCAAAGAAAACCACTGAGGCCTGATATGCGTCAAATCGTTCTCGACACCGAAACCACAGGCCTCTCGGCAGAAGGCGGTGACCGCATTATCGAGCTCGGTTGTGTGGAGCTGTTAGCCCGCAAGCTTACCGGCAACAACCTGCATTTTTATTTCAACCCCGAGCGCGACAGCCACGAAGATGCGCTCAAGGTGCATGGCATCAGCAACGAGTTTTTGCGAGACAAACCCAAGTTTGCGCAACTGGCCGACGAAATCCTCGAATACCTCGCCGATGCAGAGTTGATCATCCACAACGCGGCTTTTGACGTGGGTTTTCTGAACAAGGAACTGGAGCGTGCGGGCAAGAAGCCGCTCAAGGCCTATGTCAGCAACGTCATCGACACCCTGGCCATGGCCAAGGAAATGTTCCCCGGCAAGCGCAACAGTCTCGACTCGCTGTGCGACCGCCTCGAAGTCGACAACTCTGGCCGCACCTTGCACGGCGCTTTGCTCGATGCCGAGTTGCTGGCCGACGTGTACATCAACATGACACGCGGCCAAGAGGCCTTGCTGATCGATGCGGGCGACGCACCCACAAACACCGAGTCGGTGAAGATACAAATGGACCTGAGTACCTATGTTTTGTCGGTACTTCCCGCCAATGCGCAAGAGTTGGCGGCCCACGATGACGTGTTGAGTCAACTGGACAAATCGAGTGGCGGCAAAACCGTTTGGCGTCTGGCTCAGTCGGCGTGAGCCCCATCGGCCAAAAGGCCATGCGTTTGGCGGCGACTTTTCAACTGTTGAGAGTCAAATGGGCCAGTTTTTCATGGCATAATTGCTGTCTTCGCTGAACGGCGCAGGGCGATTAGCTCAGGGGTAGAGCACTGCATTCACACTGCAGGGGTCGCAAGTTCGAAACTTGCATCGCCCACCAAAAATTCCCAATGAAATCAAGCACTTAGAGGAAACTCTAAGTGCTTTTTCTTATGTTCAAAGTAGTATGGTCCGGGTTTACTACTTCTCATAGATTTTTCGATGTCTTTTCATAGATTTCGGAACAGTCAAACAAGCCTAATTCAATCTGTTCTCAGTGACGCCAGCATGGTGTCAATGCGGCCTTGCTTTTTGCCTCTGCGCAGACGCAGCTAACGCTGTGCTCAGCTTGAAAAAAACGCTACGTTTGTTTTGAAATGAGTCCAGCTACTTGGCCCAGCGAACCCAAGAAAAAACGCGCTGTAGGGCTTTTTTGAGCGCCGCACGGGTGCCAGCTGCAAAAGAGCACTGCCTTACGCAGACTATGCGCGCAAACAGTCACTAAAGGCTGTAAGCGGTCTGTCGCATGTTTGGCGTCGAATCCAATTGAGCCAGAAAAGCAGTCGAACGTAGAAAAGAGAATGCTTGCAACGAAGGCCGCTACTTATCAGAACTTTACGCAACAGACCAACGGTAAACGTGATCGAATATTTGCTTTGACATCTAGTCCGGCAAAGATAAATTCCAAATGGGTCTTGACATTTTTTGACCTAGGTAACTTCTATTAATTCAACGCCGAGCCAACGGTTTGCCCAAATTTCCTCCTTGATCACATCGAGCAACACATTCCGCACACACTGGACTGCGGGGCTGCGCGCTGCAGTAGTTGAAAGGCTCAAGGAAAGCTCTCGAACCAAAGGCTTCCCCTTCATTGGTATGCCTACTACGCGGCCATGTTGTTGTGCCAGTGCAAATGCCGCGAAGGGTAGTACCGTCGCACCAAGGCCTCGCTCGACGGCTAGTATCAAAATTTCCACGGCACTCGTTTCAGCGATAACGTTGAAACTGAGATGGCACTCAACAAATAAACGCTCGGTGATGACCCGTACAGAGTTAGGATAAGTTGGCAGCAACAAGGGCAGTTCTGACAAGGTCTTAACGTCCAACCGAGCTGGGAGGTTTGGTGAGGGTGCAAGGACAACAAACAGCTCTTCTTGCAAAAGCGGCTCAATGGTCACACGTTTGTCGAGTCGGGCGTTCATTGTGATAGCCATAGCCAAACGGTCAGAAGCCACCAGCCCTGCGAGTTCACCGCTAGAGGCTTCGACCAACTCTAGTTGTATCAGCGGATAGCGTTCATGCAGTCGCTCTAGCAACGACGCAGCGACGATACGTGAAGTACTGGTGGGAAATCCTATGGCAACGCGGCCCGACGGCGTCTGGCTTTCGATGCGTATGGCGATTTGAGCTTCCTCGAGTTGGCGGAGGATGTTTTTGGCATGTTGGTAAAACAATTCACCCACCACTGTGGGTGTAGTTCCATTGACGCTGCGGTTGAGAAGTTTGACATCTAGTGTTGCCTCTAGATTGGCCATATGTTGGCTCAGAGAAGGCTGTGCAATGAACAACGCTTGAGCTGCTGCCGTGATGTTCTTAAGCTCGACAACCTTCACGAAATACCGGAGTTGCTTAATATCCATCTCACCATTATGGCGGCCAGCAGGCACACCCCATGGACTCTAGCCATAGGAAAAGTCTATGGCTTCATTCATATTTCGCATTTTTCAGACAGTCCGTCCCTCTCGAGAATGTCACATGGGCTTTATCAGTGAGCCTCAACAACATGCATGACAGGTTTTATGTCCGATCGCGACACCACACCCGGCGCTTGGCGCCTTTCACCCAGTGGCTATTTGGCTACTCGCCAAACCTATTACTCGGTTCCGTCCAAGCCGTTCTCGCTCTACGTCACTATGAGGGACGGTTGTCGAATCGCGGTCGATGTGTACCTTCCTGTTCCGCTGACGGTGGGACAGCCTGTCGACAAGGTTCCCACTATCGTTGTTTTCACGCCTTATTACCGGCGGTTCGTGACCCAAGATCCGACGGTTGAGAACAGTCCTAATTGCGGCCGTTACAGGGACTTCTTTGTGCCCCATGGCTACGCTGTGGTGGTCGTCGATGTGCGTGGTACGGGTGCCAGTTTTGGCACTCGTGACGCGCTGCGTTCACCCAAAGAGCGCGACGATTACGGTGAGGTCGTCGAATGGATCGTTCAGCAGCCTTGGGCTAACGGAGTCGTTGGCTCTACTGGTATTTCTTACCTTGGTGCCGCAGCAGTGTTTCTGGCTAGTACTGGTCACCCTGCGGTCAAGGCCATCGCCCCCCTCTTCGCTGTGACGGACATCTACACCGACCAGATGTACGTTGGCGGCATGTTGTCGACGGTATGGACCGGGCGCTACGACGAATTGATGGTCGCCTTAGACCAAGATGATCGGGCAGCGCTTGCCAGTTTTGCTTATTACGGCAACCCCTTGTTGGCGGGCCCCCAGCCCGTGGACAGCGATGAGGATGGACATTTATTAGCTGCAGCGATCCATGAGCACCGCAGCAACTGTCGGCTTAACGACTTGGTTCGTGAGATGCCCTTCCAACACGACGCTGCGCTACACGACCCTAAACTAACTCTCGACGTGTGCAGTCCGGGCTATTACAGCAGTCAGATACCCAAAGACGTCGCCATTTATTCAATCTCAGGTTGGTACGATGGCGCGGGGTACAGTAACTCAGCGATCACTCGCTTTCTCACTCTTCCAGGTCCTCATCACCGTTTGCTGCTTGGCCCCTGGGACCACGGCGCTCGCAGCAATGTATCTCCGTGGCGCAGCCAAAATGGTTCAGACTTTCCTTTGTTGGCAGAAGTGTTGCGCTTTTTTGACCATCACCTGCGGGGCTTGGACACAGGGCTTGATCAAGAAGAGCCTGTCCACTACTTCACCATTCATCAAGAGGAGTGGCAGTCATCTAATACATGGCCGCCTTTTGAGGGCAATGCAAAGCTGTACCCGGATGCTCAAGGGGCATTGACAACGCACCCTGATGCTCAAAACGGTTGCCATAGCTACCAAGTTGATTTCTCGATTTCTTCGGGTACTCAGACGCGGTTTGAGCGCTTGGGGGCCACCGCAGTTGAGCACTATTACCCCGACTGGACTGATAAGCAAGCGGATCACCTTTGCTACGACAGCGCCCCACTTAAAACCACTGTCGAACTAACCGGTCACGTCATCGCTCATCTCTTGCTCGCATCGTCCCAAACTGATGCGGCCGTATATGTTTATTTAAGCGAGGTGTTACCTGACGGATCTGCCCGCTATGTCACGGAAGGTTCATTCCGCGCATTGCATCGCGAGGGACTGTCGATGTCACCGGATTACGTGGCTACTTGGCCTGTTAACAATTACGACCGTGCGACGGCCAAATTACTCAACCCAGGCGAGCCAGCCAGATTGACGTTTTCTTTGTTGCCCGTGTCTTGGACATTTGCCATTGGCAGCAGGATCAGGCTGTCGCTTACAGGCAGCGACGCCGGCCATGCCACTCCCGTGCCTCATGGTAGACCGCCACGACTGGAACTGTTTCTCGGCCCCAATGCCACCTGGTTTGAACTTCCTGTTCGACAACCTACAGCGACATTTTGATTTCAACACCTATTTAAGGAGCACTTTCATGCACACATTATTTTCTAGTCAATTGTTGGCGATGATCACGGCGGCAGTCACTTTTTTTGCGACGCCATTTGGCGCTTTGGCGCAAGAGATTTGGCCTAACCGTGCAATCAAATTTGTTGTACCACAAGGGCCAGGTTCTGGTTCAGACGTCATTGCACGCATGTTGAGCGATCGCTTGGCGCAGCATCTCAAACAACCGGTCATTGTCGAGAACAATCCGGCCGCCAACGGTATGGTCGCGATGGGAGCGGTGGCCAAGGCCCCTGCTGATGGTTACACCCTCGTACTTTCTGGCGTTTCTCAATTAGCCTTCAATCCGGCGTTGTACAAAAATCTGCCTTACGACCCAGCAAAGGATTTCACTTATGTATCGCCTGTCGCTGACACGCCCTTTGTCTTGGTCACAAGTACCAAGAGCGGTATCAAAACGTTAGCCCAATTTATCGAGCAAGCAAAAAAGAAGGGCGGGAATTTGACATTCAGCAGTGCGGGCATTGGCAACTCCACCCACATCGCCATGGAATTGATCGCTTCGCAAGCCGGCGTAAAGTTGTTGCACGTACCCTACAAGGGTTCTGCTGCAGCACTCACAGCCGTTTTGGCCGGAGAAATTGACGCGATGGTGAGTGTCGTTGGCCCTGCTTTACCGCAAGTTCAGGCAGGTAAAGTCAATGCTGTGGCGGTACTCGGAGCTGGTCGTATTGCTCAATGGCCCCAAGTCCCAACAGTTAAAGAAGCTGGCTTGGATGTACCTGCCATGCCCGGCTGGTATGCAATAGTTGGCCCTGTTGGTATGAGCGATAAGGCTGTAGCCACCTTCAACGCAGCTATGCAGCAAATCATGGCAGACCCCCTGGTTAAAGCCAAATTGAACGAACTATCGTTGCTGCCTATATCTGGTGGAGAGGTCGAAATCAAGCGTCGTGCAGCAGCTGATTTGTCCTATTGGAGCAACTTCATTTCCAAGAACAACATACGGGTAGAGTGAAAGAGCTGCGAAACATTGAATCTCCTAATTTGGCGTGGGCACGCAGCTACCGATTGATAAACCGGTGCTTAGCTAAATCTTCCTGCCATTCGAAAATAAAGCCTTGGGTTATTTGGTATTGAAGCGCGTTCGCACAGTTATGTCTGCCACACGTGCTAAGTGGCGGGCATGATATTGCAACCTTGATAGTTCTGACAGGTTTTGCCATGGCCTAAGGACTTGAGGCTTAAGCCTCTGCACTCAGTCCAGAAATCGCACTGCTACATCGTGCGGTAGGACCAGCAAGTTTCTGTTCGCCCAAAAATTCTGTAGCGGTGGCGAGCCACGCAGCAGTAAAGCGCATCGCGCAGCACGGCTGGCACAAGCCAACCCCGCCAAGCAGCACGCCAAGGCCAACCCAGATGGTGCAGGATGCGCAAGATGGCAGCCGTGTGTTGCCAACGGGTGGGGCCATCCACCAGCAGTAAGGTTTGAAGACCCTCGACCTGCAAGCCCGCTTGCTGCAGCAAGGCTTGGCCTGTACGGCCCTGAATGGCGGCGAAACGAAAAACACCGCGCTGGTCGTGCCTGAGCAAAAACTTGACCCACCCGTTGCACAGCAAGCACTGCGCGTCAAAAACCATAATCAAGCTAAGGGTGGTCATGCTCATAGCGCCAGTACCGTCGTGTTTTTGACTTCTTCCATGACCGCATAAGTGCGCGTCTCACGCACGCCAGGTAGCTGCCACAGCACTGTGCCTGCAAATTCACGGTAGGCGTTCATGTCGGCGGCGCGTGTCTTGAGCAGGTAGTCAAAGCCCCCGGCCACCATGTGGCACTCCATGATCTCAGGGCGCACTTGCACCGCCGCCTTGAACTGCTCGAACACATTGGGGCTGGTGCGGTCGAGCAGGATTTCCACAAATACCATCATCCCGGCTCCCAGCTTGAGAGGGTTGAGACGCGCTTCGTAGCCCAGGATGAAGCCCTCGCGTGTGAGGCGCTGCACACGCGCCAGCACCGCCGTGGGTGACAGGGCCACGCTTTCGGCCAGCTTCAGGTTGCTGATGCGGCCATCGCGCTGAAGCAGGTCGAGGATACGGCGGTCGGTTCGGTCGATGTACGGTGTTTCGGTATTCATGATTCATATTATTCAGTTAATGTCCAATATTTTGGTGAAATATTTGTTTTTAAATCCGGATGATGGCTATTCATGTCAACCCGCAAGGTCACCACCATGAACGCTCCTGCAACTTCTATTCAGCTGATGCGCAGCCCCGGCGCCCACTTCACCCCCGGCGGCCCCATGCCCGAGCGCAGCGCCCTGCGCGAAGCCATCGCCCGCGCCACCCGCTTGCCTGAAGCGCAGGCCCTGGCCCCCTTGCTGGCCGCCGCCCGCATGAGCGGCCCCCAAGCCGAACGCACCGACGCGCTGGCCCGCCAACTGGTGAAGGGCATGCGCAAAGGCCCGCAACTGGGCGGGCGCGCCGGTCGCGTGCAAAGCCTGATGCAGACCTACGCGCTGTCCAGCGAAGAGGGCGTGGCCCTGATGTGCCTGGCCGAGGCGCTGCTGCGCATCCCCGATGCGGCCACGCGCGACGCGCTGATCCGCGACAAGATTGGCCAGGGCGACTGGCACCAGCATGTGGGCCGCAGCCCGTCGCTGTTTGTGAACGCCGCGTCCTGGGGCTTGCTGCTCACGGGCAAGCTGGTGGCCACGCACAGCGAGGGTGCGCTGCTGGCATCACTGACCCGGCTGATTGGCAAAAGCGGTGAGCCGCTGATCCGCCAGGGCGTGCAACTGGCCATGCAGATGCTGGGCGAACAGTTCGTGACCGGCGAAACCATTGACGAGGCCCTGCACCGCGCCCGCGCCATGGAAGCGCAAGGCTTTCGTTATTCGTATGACATGCTGGGTGAAGCGGCCCTGACCGAAGCCGACGCGCAGCGTTACATGCAGGCCTATGAAAACGCCATTCACGCCATCGGCAAGGCATCCAACGGCCAAGGCGTGGTGAACGGCCCCGGCATCTCGATCAAGCTGTCGGCCCTGCACCCGCGCTACAGCCGCGCCCAGCACCAGCGTGTGATGGATGAACTGTTGCCACGAGTGTTGCAGCTCACCGAATTGGCCCGGCATTACGACATGGGGCTGAATATCGACGCCGAAGAGGTGGACCGCCTGGACATCTCGCTGGACCTGCTTGAAGCGCTGTGCCTGGCCCCCAGTCTGCAGGACTGGCACGGCATCGGCTTTGTGATCCAGGCCTACCAAAAGCGCTGCCCCTTCGTGATCGACTTCGTGGTCGACTTGGCCCGCCGCACAGGCCACCGGCTGATGATCCGCTTGGTCAAAGGCGCGTATTGGGACAGCGAGATCAAACGCGCCCAACTCGACGGGCAAAGCGACTACCCGGTCTACACCCGCAAGCACCACACCGACGTGTCTTACCTGGCCTGTGCGCAAAAGCTGCTGGCAGCAACGGATGCTGTGTATCCGCAATTTGCCACGCACAACGCACACACACTGGCGGCTATCGTGCACATGGCCCAAGACCTGCGCGGCGACTACGCACCGGGCCAATACGAGTTTCAGTGCCTGCACGGCATGGGGGAGCCGCTGTACCGGCAGGTGGTCGGGCGAGCGAGCGCCGCCGAGCCGTCCCAAGGTGCGAGCACCCCCTCGGGGGGCAGCGGGCTACACGAAGTGAGCCTGCGTGGGGGTAGACAGTTTCAGCGCCCTTGCCGCATCTACGCCCCGGTGGGCACGCACGAAACCCTGTTGGCTTATCTGGTGCGCCGTTTGCTCGAAAACGGGGCCAACAGTTCATTCGTGAACCGCATGGGCGACGAGGGCGTTTCCATCAGTGATCTTGTGCGAGACCCGGTGGCGCGCACCGAAGAAGATGCCCAGCGTGAAGACACCAGCCCTGGGCAGCCGCATCTGCAAATTGCGCTGCCCGCGCAGCTGTATGGCGCGGCCCGCCGCAATTCCAGCGGCCCGGACTTGGCGCACGAACCCACGCTACTCCAATTGGCTGTGGACATGCAAGCGCAGGTGCAGCCTGTTGCGGTGACGCCTCTGACCGCATCACCCGCCGCAGGGGGTGCCATCCACACCCTGCGCAACCCCGCCGACCACAGCGACGTGCTGGGCACAGTGCAATACGCCAGCCCGTCCGATGTGGAGACTGCGCTGCAAGCGGCCAGCGAAGCCGCCCCCACTTGGGTCGCCACCCCCCCCGCTCAACGCGCCTCCTTGCTCGACCATGCGGCTGATCTGCTGCAAGCCGATGCACCCCGCGTGATGGCCTTGCTGGTGCGCGAAGCAGGCAAGACCTGGGGCCACGCCGTGGCTGAACTGCGTGAGGCGGTGGACTTTTTGCGTTACTACGCCGCACAGGTGCGCCGCGACTTTGACCCCAGCACCCACACACCGCTGGGCCCGGTGCTGTGCATCAGCCCGTGGAATTTTCCGCTGGCGATTTTTATGGGACAGGTGGCAGCGGCTTTGGCAGCGGGCAACCCAGTGCTGGCCAAACCGGCCGAGTCCACGCCCGCCATTGCTGCGCTGGCCGTGCAGACCTTGTGGCAAGCCGGCGTGCCCAGGGCGGCTGTGCAACTGCTGCCAGGCCAGGGCCGCGAGGTGGGCATGCAACTGGTGCGCGACGCCCGCGTGCAAGGTGTGCTGTTCACCGGCTCTACCGGGACCGCCCGCGTGCTGCAGGCGGCGCTGGCCGAGCGCCTGAACGCGCATGGCCAACCTGTGCCCTTGATCGCCGAGACCGGTGGCCAAAACTGCATGGTGGTGGATTCGTCGGCCCTGCTGGAGCAAGTGGTGACCGACGCCATGGCCTCGGCCTTTGAGGCGGCCGGTCAGCGCTGCTCGGCCCTGCGTGTGCTGTGTATGCAGGACGATGTGGCTGACCGCCTGATTGAGATGCTGCAAGGCGCGATGGCCGAAATCCGCATGGGTGCGCCCGCGCATCTGGCGGTGGACATGGGGCCGGTGATCGACGAGCGAGCCCGCACAGGCATCGAAGCGCATATCTGCGCCACGCAGCAAGCGGGTTGTACCGTGCACCGCATCAGCGCCAACGCATTGGACACCTTGCCCGCAGGCACTTATGTGCAGCCCACCTTGATCGAGATCGACCGCATTGCCCAACTGCAGCGCGAAGTGTTTGGCCCGGTGCTGCACATCGTGCGTTACGCCCGCCGTGAACTGCCCGCGTTGCTGCAAGCCATCCACGACACCGGCTTTGCGCTCACGTTGGGCGTGCATTCGCGCATAGAAGAGACCATTGCGCAAGTTATTGACCACAACCATGCGGGCAATGTCTATGTGAACCGCAACATGGTGGGCGCGGTGGTGGGCGTGCAGCCCTTTGGCGGCGAAGGCCTGTCGGGTACCGGCCCCAAGGCGGGTGGCCCGTTGTACCTTTTGCGATTGTTGGCATGTTGCCCGCAGAACGCCGCCTTGCGCAGCGTGCAGGCCAGTGGTGCGGCCGCGCTGCCCCAGGCCACGCCTGCGCTGCAAGCCCTGCACGACTGGGCGGTGGCCCAAGCCCGTTTGCCACTCGCGCATGCCTGTGCGCAGTTTGCAGCGGCCAGCCCGGCGGGCCTGCAAGCCACCTTGAGCGGACCCACGGGCGAGCGCAATGTCTACCGTGTGCAAGCCCGTGCGCGGGTGCTGTGCCTGACGGGCGATCAAGCATGCGCCGATGCCGACCGCCTGACCCAATTGGCCGCCGTGCTGGCCGTGGGCAGCCGTGCGGTGTGGCCCCTGAGCGCACGAGCGCAACATGCACAGCTGCCTGCAGCCGTGCAAATCCAGGTGACGCTGCAAGACCCCCGCCATGGCCAGCCGGTGGATGCGGCCCTGCTGCACGGCGACGCCACCGCCACGCTGCACTGGCAAGCACAACTGGCCCAGCGCCCGGGGGCCATCGTCACGCTCACGGCCCTGTGCCCGGGGGATGCCGTCGTGCCGCTAGCGCGGCTGGTGAGCGAGCGTAGTATCAGTAGCAACACTGCGGCAGCCGGGGGCAATGCCAGTCTTATGACTCTGGCAGTTTGAAAGCCTTGTTGGTCATTACCTTCAAGATGTTGTTGTGATTACGGATGCTGTTGGGGAGCAAACTTTGCGCTAGCAGCGTATAGCGTTATCAAGTGATATGCCAATGCTTGGCACTCTCTCAAATCAATAGACAACCGCCTAGAGGACTGCTGTTGAGAAATGTCTAAGACTTTCCAGCTCTGCTGGAATGGCTGATATCGCTGCATAGCTATCGTCAACTCTAATCCGTTATTCCCAAGGCCGTGGCCGCCGCTTACTCTGCAACTCGCCCACGTTCATCTCACCTTGTAGTGGGGCGGCGTAGAAGCGATCAATCATTTCTGGGCTGGTCCTAGCATTTCGAGCCAGGGTCAAGGTGTCCACAGTGCGGCCAAACATCAATCGGAACATGATGCTGCTGTGACGCAGGCTGTACAAGGTACGAGTTTCACCAGCAGTGCTCAGTTTTAACCCGGTAACTTCCAGCACGATCTCAAACTGCCTTGCCAGCAACTTCATGGCGTTGTCGCGTGATGCCGCTTCGGGCATGAACACATAGTCTTCGGGGTGAATGTCACGACCCAGTTCAAGCACCTGACGACGCCTTATGCGTTCATAAACTTTCACAGCCCATGGCATGGTGGTGATGGGAAACGTGTGCCCCTTGCTGGGTGGCAAGCTAAGCCGCAGGTAAGTCCATTCCCTACGAATGATCTCCACATGCTTGTGCTGCATGTTGCGGATGTCAGTAGGGCGGATGTAGCTGTTGACCATGAACACGATCAGGTCCGCCAAGTCCTTGGTCATCTCAATGCGCTTGATCAAGCGATCAGCGGGTCCTAACTTACCACTAGGCTCGCAAAAGTAGGAGCCCTTGGTCTCCTCTGAATGTGCTCGCCACTCGACTTTCTTGCCAGCCAGCTTTTTGGCCACCTTAGTGATTTCTTTGTATTCGCCCACGTTGAACCAGCCTCGCGGCTTGTCCTCAATGCCCACCTTGGGAAACTCGGGAATATGCTGGATGAAGCTGTGTCTGGCAGCGTGCTGCAAAACCTTCCGGGTGAGCCCCATGTATGCCCCAAGTGTGGAAACACTCAGCTTGGGCACTTGGTTGGATAGCTTCTGCAAAAACTCATCCAGCATTTTGTAGTTGATGCTGAGCACATCCGTTTGGCCGAAAAAGGGCAGGATGTGTTTGTCGTAGCGCAGCTGCATGTTGTCGTAACTGATCTTCGATAGCTGGCTGCGATTGAGCTTGGCCAGTTCACTGTCCATCAGCATCTTGGTGGCCTTGGCAAAGGTCACAACCTCTGCCGCGTTGACCTCGATGGGCAAGCCTTCAAAGCTGCCACCCCTTATGCGAATGGTGATGTCGTCGTAAAAACGTTTGGCTGCTTCCAACGCGTCACGCTTGATTTCGGTCTTGGTGGTGCGTTTGAAGATGTGGCTCTCGGCGTAATACCTGACCCACCAGTAGCTGGAAGCTGGAATCTTGAAGATCACCAGCTTGCGTGGGTAGCCTGGAATTCGCGTGATGGTTTCCTTGATGGGCACAGACCTGTGCCTTTCGTGTGAGTCGGGTTCAATGGCGCGTGGCATGTCAATTTCTCTGCTGTATTCATAAAGTTTGTTTTCTGAACAGCTGGCCAGTCAACCTGAAAGCGGAAGAGCTTGGGTTGATCTGTGGCTTTTAGACGATCAATCGCTTAAAGAATCGCCCTGCAAATTCGACTGCTATTTGCAGGACAAAAATCACACAGTTTCAGTCTCATCTTCAGGTTCGGCGGAAGATGCTTTCTTGAAAGGTGAGGCGACCTTCCATCGGTTTGACTCGTACCAATCAAGAATGGCTTTTTCGATGATGGCCAGTTGCGCATCACCGTAGCCTTCAAGTAATTTGTTTAACGATTTCACATCAGGCTGCAATAGAGTTATGTCTGTGAAACCCTTTTCAACAGCAGTGTCTCTTTGATCTTCAAGGGTTCGGGACATGTATTGAACCGACTGAATCATTGAATGGATTTCGTAAAAATGATCGATGAGATTGGCTAGTTGATCAAAATTCTGCTCAGTCAGATTGAAGCCTTCAATGACTTCAGCGTCGTACTGAAGTTTCATGAACAGGTTGGAATGAACTTCGGCAACAGTGATCAAAAAATCTGAGCTGCGAAAGTCTGATTGCTTCTTTCCCGTCTTTTCTATTCGGGCAACGATTCCCAGCAGGTCTGTTAGCCGATGAATGCTGTTGGAGAAATTGCCTCGGCTCTTGTAGTACCTGCCGTCTGGAATTGACAAGATCCTTTTCAGATCTTTCAACTTGGGAAG
The DNA here is from genome assembly GCA_903932865.1 of uncultured Burkholderiales bacterium. Taxonomy (GTDB): domain Bacteria; phylum Pseudomonadota; class Gammaproteobacteria; order Burkholderiales; family Burkholderiaceae_C; genus Limnohabitans_A. The sequence continues at coordinate 8,597 of CAIZHQ010000010.1, read as the reverse complement.
CTCGGTGTCAAAGTGGGCCTTCATCAAGATCACAGTTGCTTTGCCACGGGGTCCTAAAAATTCGCTCATTGGATTCTCCTAATGGGTTTGAAGGATCCCCAGATCCTCATCGGCTGGGGATCAGGCTTGCAGTTAAAACATGGCTTCTTTAACCGTGACGCCAGCGACGGTGGCATTCATAGGCGCATTGATCATGGCTTCTGGCTGCACAGTTGAGTTGAGGGCAGGCAGTCCTGCAGGCTGATAACCTTTGTCACCAGGTTGCATGCCCCAACCGGATGTAATGCCCCATTTCTCACGCAGCACATCCAGTTTGTCTTCCATGCTTTTCAAGTCGTCAGAAAGGCTGGCTTCAGCCACCATGGCAAGGATCTGGGTTTCCATGGCTTCATTGAGCCGGATGAAGCGAACCACACGGCGCTCTTGTCCCATGGGGTTCACGCACACTGCGAATTCAAAGGTGCCTTCCTTTTTGCCTTCGCCCACGGTGTTGAGCACGAACTTGTCCTCCACCTGAACCACGGTGTCTGCAACCTTGGCATTGGCCAGTAAGATTTTGCGCAGCAGTTTGGTCTTGGCCTCCTTATGTTCCTTCACAGCCTTGGCCGATTCTGCGTCTTCCTTGGTGGCTGTGATCTTGGCAATGCCACCCCGGTCCTTGATGTAACCAGGCAATTCAGTGGCGTCCAAGTTTTCCTCGTACGCCACCTGCAGTACCTTCGAGTAGTTGTAGGCTGTTTGGCGATCGGTGGGCAGGATAAAGCGCAACACCGTGGTGATCCAAGGTGTGTTGATCTGGGTCTTGATGTCGTGCTCGCTTTCCAGCCGATCGCGCATGCGCTGCAGGATGTGATCTTTCAAAACGGATTCATGGATTTGCAGCGCATAGCTGTAGATGGCCCCCAGCAGTGCGTACAACTCTTTTGTGCCGCGTACTACGTAGGTCTCAACGTACTGGTTGTTCATCTTGGCCAGGTTCTGGGCCTGTCCCAGGATCATGTCCACCTGCACTTCATTGGCACTTTTGTCACTGGGCCGGCGCTTGTCGGAGCCGCCCAAGGCTCGGTTCATCAACAGGCCAAAGGAAAACTCATCCACTGGTGTGGTGGTTGCCGGGGTGTCGACGGGTGCCCCATTTGCTGCGGGCGGGGCGATGTTTGTGTTTTCTAAGTTCATTTCAAACTCCTGTTAAATTTCATAACCATGGGTTCCGTCGACCAGGATTGGTGCGACAAGCTGAGGTTAGGTTTTGGGCCAGGGAGTTAGTTCCTTTTTTCGAGGGGTTCGAAAAAATGAAGTTGGAAACTCAGATATCTGCTAATGGCGGAAAGCCATTCATGCCGGCGATGGATGCGGGCGCTGTTTCCGCCAAGGGCAGTGAGCAATTCATTTATGGCGGTTACTTGGAGGTCTGGTTTCGATGTCTGAAACTTTCCAAGCAGTACATTCATAATTGTCGAACTGGACTCTTCGGTTCGCAGGGGGCTGCCAATACCTTCAAGCTCTTTGGTTCCCTTGAGCACTTAACTTTGCGAGATTGGTGGCATGAGCGAGGGTGCGAAAACTTTGGGTGCAGCATAGCCACATTCAAAGTTCGGTTGCTTGTGGCTCAGCGAAAAAAGGCCAGTTGCCGAATCACTATAGACGCCGATGACGAAACACCTACGGAACTGGTCGGCGATGAGGTCAGTTTTCTGGTTCAGCAGATGAGACTGCTCGAAGGGCAAAGCGGCATGCTTTCTTCGGCACCCAAGGCATGGTCAATTTACAAAAGCCGAATCACACCCGAAGCTATCAAGCTGCATCTGGATGTACTTGAGGCACATGACACCATAAAGCACAACGCCCCAAGGACCAAGTTGTGGCGAATTGGTGAGCAGATGCGCTTAAACCCAAAGGCAATGACAAGATTTGGCGACACGCCCAATGAGCAAACCGCAAAGCACATCACTATGGGGCAAACAGTCAGCGAGATGGTCCGGAAAGGGCAGGGCTTGGTTACAAATGCTTGCGAGGGTGTTTTTCCGAAGTATTGAAAGTAGTTACCCGTTGAATGCAATGTGAGCTTAAACGTGGTGGTGGCTCAATAAGTTAGCTTGTCAGCTGTGTTTGTGTACAGTTGCTAGTTAGAGAAACAGTGGCCAAGCCCGCCCTGAGGATCAGTCACATCGTCTACGGTCGCCAAGTCTCAGGTACTCCAGGTATCATCGAAGTTGATTGCCGATAAACATCCCTTTTTGCGCTCAGTGCGTGACTGAAATCCAATGCCAGTTGAATTGATTCCTAGTGCCAAACGGCTGATCCGGTCCTTGAGAGACATCGGTTATGAGTTTGTAGATGCTGTTGCAGACATTGTGGACAACTCGGTCGAGGCGGAAGCCACTGTTGTCAGCATAAATTTGAAATTCGAAGGGGAACCGTTGTAACTTGGGAGCGACTTGGAAGATTACTCGGATACAAATATCCATCAGGTGAGTACGCAAGGAAACAAGCTGAATCAATGACCGAAAGCCTGAAGATCCATTTGGGGATGGTTTTTCATCGCTTCCTATCCGGGGAAATTCAAGGCAAAAGAATTGCCATTTACATCAATAACGAAAAATTGGTTCCGTGGGATCCTTATTCCCGAGGTGAAAAGCATACGCTGGTACTTGATCCGATTTACATCCCTTTGGACTTTAATGAAGGCATATACAGAGTCAAAATTCAGCCATACATCCTGCCACCCCAGTCACTATATTCATCCACCAAAGCTCACGTGAATGCCTCAGGCCCTGGTAAATGGAACAAGCAGCAGGGCTTGTACATCTATCGTTCAAATCGGATCATTCAATCGGGCGGATGGAGTGGCCTAAGGACAAGCGATGAGCATACCAAGCTTATCCGTATAGCTGTCTATATACCATCACAACTGGATGAACTGTTTCAGGTCAACGTTGCAAAGAAGCATCTTAGTTTACCCAGGGATCTCAGAGCTACTCTAGCCTCTCTGCCTAATCTTGGAATCACAACATGCAAGAAATTAACTGCCCACACTGCGGCAAAGCATTCAAGATTGACGAGTCTGGGTATGCGGACATCCTCAAACAGGTCCGGGACAGTGAGTTTGACCAGGCACTGCACGATCGACTCGCATTGGCCGAGAAAGAAAAGCAATCGGCCATCGATTTGGCCATGGCCAAAGCGGCCAGTGAGCTGCAAAAAAGAGCGGCTACCAAGGATGCTGAAATTCAAGAGCTGAAAGCCAAACTGGATGCCGGCGAAATGACTAAGCAGCTCGCTGTCAACGAGGCTTTGAGCCAAGTTCAAAAAGAGCGCGACTCCTTAGCCAATCAACTGGAGCAAGCCAAGCACGACCAAGAAGCGGCCGTTCAACTGGCTAAGGCCAAGTCGCTCAATGAACTGCAAAAAGCGGCGGGAACCAAGGACGCAGAGATCCAGGCTCTGAAGGCGCAACTCGATGCTATTGAGACCGCAAAGAAGCTTGCCATTACTGAAGCTGTCAGCGCTATTGAAAAAGAGCGTGATCAGTTCAAAGGGGGACTTGAGCGTGCCGAATTGGAGATGGAGCTTGCCAAAAAAGCCCTCAAGGACAAATACGAGACCCAGATCAAGGACCGCGAGGACACGATCGAGCGCCTCCGTGATTTAAAAGCCCGTTTGTCTACCAAGATGATTGGCGAGACCTTGGAGTTGCATTGCGAAACGGAATTCAACCGTGTGCGCGCAATGGCGTTCCCACGAGCGCATTTCGAGAAAGACAACGACGCGCGCTCAGGTAGCAAGGGCGACTACATTTTTCGGGAATCTGACAGCGCCGGCACTGAAATTGTCTCGATTATGTTTGAGATGAAAAACGAGAGCGACACGACGGCTACCAAGACCAAGAATGAAGACTTCCTCAAAGAACTTGATAAGGACCGCAACGAAAAGGGTTGCGAGTACGCCGTTCTTGTTACCCTGCTTGAGCCAGAGAGCGAGCTCTACAACGCCGGGATCGTGGATGTGTTCCACCGGTATCCAAAAATGTATGTGGTACGCCCCCAGTTTTTCTTGCCCATAATTTCATTGCTGCGCAATGCGGCCATGAACTCCTTGCAATACAAGTCTGAATTGGCCCTGGTCAAGAGCCAGAACATAGACATCACCAATTTCGAGAACGAACTGGATTCATTCAAAGCAGCGTTCGGTAAAAACTACGAACTGGCTTCCAAGCGGTTTCAGACTGCCATCGATGAAATCGACAAGTCGATAGACCATTTGCAAAAGACCAAGGATGCCTTGATCGGTACCGACCGGAATTTGCGACTGGCCAACGACAAGGCTCAGGATGTGACAATTAAAAAATTAACGCGTGGCAACCCCACCATGGCGCAAAAGTTTGCCGACTTAAAAGCTGGGGAGTGAGACGATCAAAGGCTTTATTTAAAGAGGCAGGGTGGTCTAGAAGTCCTCTGGTCAGACCTAATTGTCACTGATCACTCCAAGATTTTGACCACATGTGCTCCAAACCTTCGCGTAATTTGTGCTCAGGTGTGACGACAAAAGCAGGGGCGTAAATGTTGGGGGAATACGGCAACTTATCGGCCGCAGCCTGATCATTCTTTTTTGCCCACGTGTGTGCCGTCACAAGTGATATGGCTAAAACACTGCCAGCAACCCACATTGCAAACAAGCGAAGATTCAACCCAATGCGGCTTGCCAAGTGAATGTGAATCAATGCGGTCAGCGTTATTAGTACTGCATTTGGGATGTTGTGTATGTCAGTGGGCCATGGCCAGCCCAAGTTAAAGAACATCCACGGCAAGGCGTAGTTGAGAACCGCTGCGTCTATGAAGGACGCACCAGCTGCAATGATGGTGTGTTCAGCAAGCCTTGTTCGACCTTGTTCTTGCCAAGTTACCCAGGACCATGCACTGATCCAGCAAGACAAAATGGCGACCTCCTCAACCATCAACTTTGTGATGAATGCTGTATCGGCGGCGCTGCTGTAGATTGGCAAATAGACCCACAGTTGAGCTGCTAGCCAAGCCAGGATGAAAGCGGGTGCGGCTATGAGAGGTCTTGACATCATGGTTTAGCCTTCGGGGTAAAGCTCAGACTGTCCATACTTTTCAGCAAGATGGCGCGGGCGCTTTGATCATCAAAGCCAGACATACCGATGGCGACCAGCAATGCATCTTGGCCTGACACTAAGGGTGTGTATCGAAATCGATAGTCAAACAAGCCCGGGAGTTTTTCGACAGCACGTCTGCATGCATGCAGTTGGATTGGCAAATCAAAACGCCCCCTCAAGCGTTGCTCAGTGCAATTCCAAGCGGCAGTAGGCCCATCGTTGTCTTTGACGTTACGCAGGCGCGTTAATTGATCCTCGACCAATCGTGCAAGGCCATGCGCGCTCATTTTCTCGCTGCTGAACCAGAAACTGCCCATGACGATGTGGCCCGCGTTCTGTTGGTCCGAGATGTACAAGCTCGTAGAAGAGTCGCACCGTTGGTCAACACGTTTGTAGTGGTCATTCGGAGTGTCTTTGCGAGCGGCAGAGCAAGGTTGATCTCTAGAAATATCCCCTCTCACCTGAAACGGCCCAAGTCGCCTAACGCTGTGTGTTGGAAGGTCAAAACGCATCACGATCTGTTGATTGAATGCGCTGACTTGGCGTGCGATGTCCTTGCGCAGTTCATCCAAACTGGGGGGCTTTTGAGAAGTCTTGCTGCGGATCATTTGACCCACAGCCTCAGCAGGGACTGCCAGTCCCACCAACTGGTATTGAGTACTGGTGGCCACGTTCACTCCAAGCACCCGACCTTCCGCATCCAGGGTTGGCCCACCGCTCATGCCGCCATTGATAGCGCCGCTGAAAATGATCAATGGCGTTGAGGTTTTGTCTGTGACGCCGTTAAACGTACCCGTCACGATGCTGTGTTGATAACCGCCTGGCTTGCCCATGGAGTAGCCCGATTCACCACGGTCGGGCAAAGTCTCACGCAATTCCAACAAGGGGACCCGCAGGGCTTGTTCAACTTTCAAAATGGCCAGATCGTTCTGAATGTCGACAGCCACGATTTCGGCCTTGAGCTCGCCTTGGTCCATCGACACAATTTGCAGGGTGTGATCGTCCGGCTCAAAAATTGAATCTGAGATGGCGTGGTAGTTGGTGATGACCCAATCTTTTCGGTGGGTCACAAAGCCACTGGCCACGGAAGAAACGCCCAAGTTGGTCCGGTTTTTCGTGACCACCTCCACGACAGACGGGCGAATGCGCTCGTAGAGTTGGCGAGAATTGGGTGGCGCTGCGAATGAAGTGATCGAAATCGAGCACAGAAGCAATATGGCCAAAAAGGGAGAAACAAGCCTGTTCGGCAAATGCATGGCCAAAACTCACAAAATTATCAATACTGTGATGGTAGTGGATGGGTGGGCTCATGGGATGAGCCAGGAGTGATTTTCCACTGGCCGAGCAAACGCTCTACGCCTGCTGGGACGGAGAGCACTGGGTCATCATGCTGCCAAGTAAATATTAAATTTTCTCTTGCAAATTATTAAAGTAGTTATATAATTTTTGCATGACAATCACCTACACACAACATGCTCAAGCCCGCATGATTGAGCGTGGTATCAGCCAGCAGGAGGTTGAGGCGACGATAAAAAATCCTGTTCGGCAAATATCCGCCGACCATGGACGTATTGAGTCGCAAGGTTTCATCGAACGAAGCGGTGCCAAGCAATTACTTCGAGTTATCAGCGAAGGTGATGTAGTTGTGTTGGTCATCACTGTGATGGCAACTAGCAAGTTTCAAAAGTATGGGGTTTCACCATGAAAATTGAATACGACCAGCAAGCCGATGCCATGTATATCCGCTTGCGTGCAGGCACTGTGGCCGAGAGTGAAGAAATTCGACCTGGTGTTGTGTTTGACTACGACGTCGACGGAAAAGTGCTGGGCATTGAAATGCTAGACGTGAGCGAACGCACAGACAACCCCCGCGAGTTAGCTATGGAGTTGGTAGGTGGGTGATTTAGCGCACGCCAAGGTTATGGAGATGCGAGCGGAGCTGGTAAACCACGTTCGCCTTATTGTCCAATCAGAAGGTTGGACTCAAGCTCAAGTTGCTCAACGCTTTGGGGTGGCTCAAAGCAGGGTGAGTGATCTTTTGAGCGGTAAGACTGAAAAGTTCAGCCTCGATATGCTCATCACTTTGGCATCACGTGTTGGGTGCAAAGTTGAGCTGTCTGTTGAGTGACTTGGTGTCCTCCACATACTATGAAAAAAGAATACGACTTCACCAATGCGCGCAAAAATCCTTATGCGTCGCAGCTGGTGAAGCAGATCACTATTTGGCTGGACGAAGACTTGATCGGGTACTTCAAAGGAATATCTGAACAGGTCGGAATCCCGTACAAAAGCCTGATCAATCTTTATCTGCGTGACTGTGCCGCGCACAACAGAAAACTTGACCTTCGGTGGAAGTGATGGGTCAGACCAGTTGGCATCCACATTTTTGAATTCAGTACGTGTGCACCAATTTCACGCCAACCAAACGAGCGCAATGGGTTAAGGAAAACCTGGGTGTTGATCTGCCTTCTGGCTATCCAGATGAAGCCTATCCTGGTTACGCAGCGCCTTTGGTTGTGAAAAGTCATCAGTCTGGACGCGTAGCCTGCGGTTTGGCTCGGTTTGGATTGATATTCGAGATATTTGATGTTTGACCCAAAGGATATTCGTAACTCAAAAGATCCGGATTTGGCCGGATCTTATGCAGCCATCCATCGCGCAGCAAAATCTGCCGAAGATCTCGCCATAAGGACCAACACAGCCATCATCGTTGCTGTAGATGGAAAGCCTGTACGAATCACTGCCGCCGAATTGATCAAGATGCGGGAACTTAAATCAACTGTGCCCCCAGAGGACGCTTGATGCTCTTGATTCAAGGAAGTCAAAAATAAAATGGCCTTCAACATAGAAGATATCGGTGAAATCGATCAGGTAGTTGGCCAGTGGTGCCTCAACCGTGTTCCCCCTCACCTCAAAAAATCTGTCGATTACGACTACGAAATAGATGGTCAAGCTGTGATCATCATTGAAGTGCGGCCCGCTTGGCAAGGTGCACCAGGCGAAGTCACGCGGCAGCCTATGGCCAAATTCCGCTTCGTCAAAGCGACCGAGCAATGGCAAATTTATTGGATGCGTGCAAGCGGTAAGTGGAAGTCTTATGACCCCATGTTCGAGGCTACCGAACTCGATGACGCGTTGATGGTCATCGAATCAGATCATTACGGCTGCTTCTTTGGTTAATCAATGGGAACGATATAGCCCTCAATTCCGGCATATGAGTCAAAGACATTAGCTCAGTTGCTTGATCTGTATCGGCTGAAAGCCACTGGTCATGAAGATCAGGGGCGATGATGACGGGCGTCCGCTTTTCATCGCCAGGCTTGTGAAACTGGCTCATGACTGAGTGTTCGTCAGCGTTGACAGTAAGCATGGAGAAACTGACGACCAATTCGCCGGATACCGGATCTATCCATCGATCCCATAGGCAGGCAATGCCAAAAGGCTCACCAGAGGCCAATTCAATCTTCCAACGCACAGCCTT
>CAIZHQ010000009.1 GCA_903932865.1 uncultured Burkholderiales bacterium | reverse complement strand
TTTAATTTATTTAATTATTACTCAAAAAAAAATGCAGTGATAAAGTGAAGAAATCCAACGGGTGACCGTCGCCTGTACTGTCGATTGTGCTGAAATCATGCGGCAAGGTGTTTGAATCTGGGTAAAAAACCAAAGAATTTGGAGGCACCACGCCTTTAGTGGATGACGCCATGCGGCAGGGTTCCAACCGATTTTCACCGGAGGTATGCGCTCTCGCCTTCTGCATGGCGTTCGAACATCGCGAGGGTCACCGCCCTGAGGACCACCATGCAGTCCAATGCACCCCAGATCGGTTGCGTTCCGCAAACCCTCAACGATTGGGTTCGCCAGCACGACGTTGAAGAAGGTATGCGTGCGATGGCTTCAGCTCTGACGAGCGGGGTTCCAAGACCTTGTGCGTGGCGTCAAAGAACTGCGCAAAGCCAACGCAAGCCAACAACACGCCAGTGCTTTTTGTGACAAGCGAAGAGGGGCTGCCGACGCAACGCCTGAGGGATTTTGAACCTCAAAACCATGAGGACTATGGAGTCGAGCCGTTGTTCCAAGTGTCGCAAATCGCTGCGTCGGGTCTCAGGTGCTGTGCAGTCCGCCAACCCAAACCCTACCTGCTGTGGGTGTGGCACTTCACCTGCGTCAGCACTGGGCAGGGCTGGCGATACGTTGCAATTTTCTGTACCGAACGCCTGGCCCAGGCAGGAACAGAGCCTTCAATGGGCAGCCGTGATGAGAGCCATGACAACGTCCTTGCCGACACGATCCATGGGTTGTACCCGGCCGAACGGGTTCACCGCCGAGCTCAAACGAGACCGAAGTCTCAACTCAAACCCACTGGGCTCCACGAAATTTGGGGCGATTCATTGAAGAGTACACGCTGTCAATACACGTGCTGGGGAAAATTAAAACACAGCACACGACTGCATATTTTAAGATAAACAATAATTTCACGTAATTGTAATTTCAAATTGTTTAAAATTACATTTATTTACATCTTGGCAAAATACGATGCAACACAAGCAATGGGCCGAGCGCCGAAAACTCTTGAAATTAGGGTTGACATCTTTCGCATCAAGTACACCGTTGGCATCATGGGCCACCAAGACCACGCCCTTCTACCATGACATTCAGCGAATTCTGGACAGCAAGAAACTTGTGGTCGGTATGGGCAAGTTCGAGAGCCCGCCTTTCTTCTCCACTTCGACCAACGGTCCCACGGGTCTGGATGTTGATTCCGCCCAAAATTTGGCCAATGCCCTGGGCGTCGAATTGGTGATTCGTCGTGAGGCGGAGACATTCAATGATGTCGTGGAAGCCCTCGATCGCAATGAAATCGATGTGGCGATTTCGAAGATCTCCATCACCTATCCCAGGGCAGTGCGGTTCAGATTTTCTGACCCTTACCTGTTGCTGCGCCATGGCTTGGCTTTCAACCGAGTTGAGCTTGCCAAAGCATTGAGTGGTCGAGATCTCGCAACCGAGTTGAGAAACTGGACTGGTGAGATCGGTGTGATCGAGAAGTCTTCCTTTGCCGGTTTTGCCCGGACTCGTTTTCCCAAGGCCAAGGTTCGCGAACTACCCAATTGGCCTGAATTGGTGAATGCGTTGATCAAAGGAGATGTGCTGTGCGCCTACCGCGACGAACTTGAAATCAAGCGCCTCGCGCGGGTTCGGCCAGAGTCTTCATTGGTGCTTCGCACGGCAACGCTCACAGACACGCGTGATTCGCTGGGCATGGTTTTTCATCGGGATGCTGCTCAACTGCAGCAAGTCGCCAATCTGTTTATCGCCAATGAACCCACCAAATTGACCGTCGACGGCATCCTTGAAAAATACAAAGGCAATTTGAAGATATGAGCGCTCACAAACTTTCCCCTTGGCAAGATTTTCTTGCGTTGCTTCGCAGTCCTTGGCTGATTCTGGGCTCTGTTCTGGCTTCACTGGTGTTTGGATTGACAAGTCCTGAATGGGCGCTGTCTCTACAACCCGTGGGCGATGTCTATTTGAGCATGCTGAAGATTGTGGTGCTGCCCTTTTTGTTGTCAGCCATCATCAGCAGCATAGCGAAACTCATCAAGTCGGATGCTGCGCGTCAATACATGGGCCGCATAGCCTTGTTTTACACACTAGGCTTGGTTTTAACTGCCTGTCTCGGCTTGGCTTTGGCCTTGATATTGAAACCTGGTTCCTTGACAACTGGGGAATCCAGATCAACTCTGGGAGAAGTTGTTCGATCAAGCAAGTCGGCTGTGGCGGCCAATCTGGAAATTTCACTTTCGGAAACATCAGAACTGACTCACAACAAAGCCACGGGTATCCAAGCTGCCGTCAAGTACATCCCCTCCAATATCTTTGAAGCACTCACTTTGGGTGATACGCTGAAAGTGTTGATTTTCAGCATTATTTTCGGAATTGCAGCAGGTGCTACCGCTACGACCAAGGATGAATTTGCTTCAGGCTTGGACTTCATTTATCGCTCATGCCAAACATTGATGCGTTGGTTCATCTACCCGCTGCCCATTGCCGTCTTTGCGATCGTGTCCTCTGAAGTGGCCAAATCAGGTGTGGACTATTTGCTGGCCATGCAGGACTTTGTCATCACCCAAATTGCGGCCTCAGTGGTGTTGTGTCTTGCCGCGACCTTGGCCATTTCTCTCAAGTTGAAAGTTGGTTTTGGCCGTGTGATTCGTGCATTGAGTGAGCCCGCCTTGTTGGCTGTGACAACCCGATCCAGCGTCACATGCATTCCATCGGCCATCGATGCGCTGACCCGGAATCTCAAAACACCCTCGATTGGTACTGAGCTGGTCATGCCCCTGGGCGTCACGATGTTCCGCTTTGGTCCTGCCTTTTACTTCAGCATTTGCACGGTCTTCGTAGCGCAAATGTACGGCACTGATTTGGGTATCACTGATTACATTTTCATTGTCTTCGCTTCAATCTTGGCGGCTTTGGCTTCAACAGGCACCACCAGCGTTCTGACCATCTCGCTGGTGTCCATGGTGTGTGTGCCCCTCAAACTTCCATTTGAGGCTGCATTGGCGTTGTTCATTGCCGCCGACCCTTTTGTGGATTCCTTCAGGACCTTGGCCATCGTGTACGGCAACTGCGCTGCATCAGTGCTTGTCACAGGAGGTGAATCACCGACAGATGATTTTGCCGCGCCAAAATCAGTCGGTACATAAGAGCCACAGCCCACTTAACGGATCACCCTAACTTATGACATCACTGCATTCTGTGCCCAAATTGCCTGCTGGTTGGCTAGGCGTTATCGGTGGTATGGGCCCTTTAGCCACTTCAGATTTTCTGAAAAAACTGACCCTGTCCACCCAAGCCCAGACGGACCAGCAACACATACCCACCCTCTTGTTTGGTGACTGCACCACGCCGGATCGAACGGCATCAGTCTTAGGTTCAGGTCCCAGCCCACTTCCACAATTGCTGGCCGCCGTGGACTTCCTGAATGCCGCGGGTGTGCAAGTCATTGCCATGCCATGCAACAGCGCTCATTGCTGGTATCAAGACTTGGTGGACAGAGCCCAAATGCCTTTTCTGCACATCGTGGACAGCAGTGCTCAGCAAGTACTGGCACGCAATCCACAGGCACGTACGATCGGCGTACTTTCAACAGAAGGTACCGCACGCATGGGTATTTACACGCAGCGGCTGACGGCACTGCATCTGCAGCCCATGACGCCGATGAACGAAGATTTTACTGACCTGATATCGCCTGGCATTGCTTTCGTCAAAGCCGGAGATTTAGAAGCAGGAGGCGCTCTGTTGCGTAAGGCCGCTTATCGGCTCTTTGACAGAGGCGCTGATGCCGTGATTCTGGGGTGTACAGAAATACCGCTGGGCATGGAGCATGAACTGGAAACAGACCCATTGCGCTTCATTGACTCTACACAGGCTTTGGTAGAGGCAACGCTGAAGCACCTGCGCTAGCACGGTCTGACGACCTGATACAGACAAAAAACTCCCGGGTCTTGTTGTGAGGCCGCCCAACCAGGTGATCAGTCTTGGATCGGCGTGAACACCCTTGGGCCAAGTCTGCCGGTTTGCATTTGCGACTTCCTGAAGCTTTACGCTAGGGCATGAACGGTCGCGAAAAGCCAGGGTTGTACCTTCGCACGCTGTGTGTGCCTGCTGTTGGCCAATGATTTGGCCACGACATCTGGATGAGGCTTCTTGGGCGTCAAGACTCAGTCCATCTTCGCGCCCGACTTGATGATCACTTGTTCCCACTTGTCAATTTCGGCCTTCACAAAGGCTTTGAACTCTTCAGGACTGCTGCCGACGGGTTCAGCCCCTTGAGCTTCCATTTTTTCTTTGATGTCTTGGGTTTGCAGTGCCTTGATGGTGGCGTTGTACAAAGCATTCACGATGGGCGTAGGCGTTTTGGCTGGGGCAAACAAGCCATTCCAGCTTGAAACCTCAAAGTCAGCGAAGCCAGCTTCGGCCATGGTGGGCACGTTGGGCAGGGCGCCCATTCGTTTTTTGCTGGCCACTGCGATGACATTGAGCTTGCCACTTTTCAGATGGGGAATCGCTGACAAAGCGGTTTGAAAACTCATTTGAACTTGGCCTCCCAGCAAATCTGACATGGCTGGCGCTGCGCCTTTGTAGGGGACATGGATCAAATCAATGTTGCCTCGCAGCTTCAGAAGTTCGCCTGCCAAGTGGGGTGACCCGCCGCTTCCACTGGAAGAGAAAGCCATCTTTCCTGGGTTTTGTTTGGCCAATGCAACAAATTCGCGCAGATTTTTGGCCGGGACTGAAGGATGCAAAGCCAATACTGACGGCGCAGTCATGGTTTGGGTGATGTGGATGAAGTCCCGCATGGTGTCGTAGCCGAGGTTTTTGTAAGCGGTCATGTTCGTGGCATTGGCGATCGTTCCCAACAGCAAGGTGTAACCATCGGGCGCGCTGCGGGCCACAAATTCGGAAGCAATATTGCTGCCTGCACCCGCGCGATTTTCCACAATCACGTTTTGCCCCAGCGTTTCTTGCAGCTTGCTGGCAATGCTCCGCGCCACGATATCGGTGGCGCCACCGGGTGCGTAGCCTACGATCAAGCGGATGGGTTTGTTGGGGTAGTTGGCATCCTGGGCTTGTGCAGAAAACGCCAAAAGCCCAATCAAAATTGCCCAAATGCGATTCATAAAAAAATTGCCCCGTGGTGTGTAAAACGAAAAGCAAGTGTAGGTAGAGAGTGCGCAACTCGGCAAGGGCATGAACATGGGTGTTGACCCTTATGGGACAGCGTGAGACTTTAGCCTGTCGCTAAATGAGACTTTGTGATTGCCCAATGGTCTTGGTTCTGCTGGCTGGTCACAATCTCAATTGCAATGGATTGGGTCATTCATGGGAAAAAGCATCAGCGCACTGCAACTTGGAATTGTTTGGCAACGTTTGACGGGCCTGATGGATGAGGTCGCGCAAACGTTTGTGCGCACTTCGTTTTCTGTGGTCGTTCGTGAGAACTGGGATTTGGCTTGCTCTTTGATGGACGCCAATGGTAGGGTCTTCGCGCAGTCATCCCGATCGATTCCCTCATTTTTAGGAACGATGCCGCGAACTTTGGCAGCCATGCTTGAACGCTATCCCCAGCAGACGCTGGAGCCTGGTGATGTCTTGATTTCCAATGACCCATGGTTGGGAACCGGGCATCTGAACGACATCACCATGGTTCGCCCCATTTTTCGCGGTGCTCAGTTGGTGGCTTTTGTGGGTTCCACCTTCCACACCGTTGACATTGGCGGTGCCCCCAATCCTTTTGCCAAAGATGCCTACGAGGAAGGCTTGTGCATTCCGGTACTCAAGATTTGCAGACGGGGTGAAGAAAATCAGGATGTTGTTTCTTTCATCAAGGAAAATTTGCGAGAGCCTTTGGAAACCCTGGGGGACATCCGTGCGCAGTTTGCCGCCTACGAGTTGGCCCAAATCAAATTGTTGGCCTTGCTGCAACAAGAAAACATCGACGATTTGACGGCGGTGACCGATCAGATCTTGCTGCGTTCAGAAAACAGCATGCGCAGAATGCTGGAATCCATGCCCGATGGTGAGTTCGATGATCAGGTCATGGCAGATGGGTTCGAAAAATCGTTGTTGATTTGTTGCAATGTTCGGAAAAAAGGCTCTGAGTTGGTGATTGATTATTCAGGCACAGATGCTCAAATCGATAAGCCGATCAACTCCGTGATGAATTTCACTTTTGCTTACAGTGCCTATGCCGTCAAGTGTGCTTTTGATCCCTCGTCCCCCAACAACGATGGCGGATTGCGGCCATTGACCATTTTGGCTCCTGAGGGCTGTTTGGTGAATCCGACCAGGCCTGCGCCCGTCTGGGGCCGGCATCTGTCTGGGCATTATTTGCCGTTTGTTATTTTTGGAGCGCTCTCCAAAATGATGCCGACCAAAATCATTGCCGACAGCGGATCACCGATCTGGAATGTCTATTTCAAAGGTGTTGATCGGTCCCAACGCAAGTTTGTGAAGATGTTTTTCATGAGTGGTGGTTACGGTGCCAGAGCCACCAGCGATGGTCCTGCCTGTTTGAGTTTTCCCACCAATGTCGCCAACAGCCCGATTGAGCAATTTGAAAATCAGACCCCGATGCTGGTGACTGAAAAAAGTTTGCTGGTGGACAGTGGTGGTGCAGGTTTGCACAGAGGGGGATTGGGACAGCGCATTGCATTCAAATCCCTGTCGCCCGAACCATTGACCTTCATGATCCGTCATGAACGGGTCAAGCATCCGCCACGAGGATTTCTGGGTGGGCTCGATGGGGCTGCAGGGCTTGATTTGTTGGATGGCGTGAAAATCCCAGCCAAGTCGGTCATCAGCATGAAAGAGGGTCAGGTCGTGACGTTTGAGACGCCAGGGGGTGGCGGCATGTCGCCTGCTCATTTGCGAGAGCGTTCGGCTGTCAAAAGGGATCTGCTCGACGGCGTGGTTTCGGTGGCAAGTGCACAGCGCGATTACGGTTTGGCGGAGTCCGAAATACAAAAAATGCTGAATGCAAGCAAAGGCAGTACCTCATGAGCAGTGAACCGATGGCCATGAAAGGCCCTTACCGGATTGGGGTGGACATCGGTGGAACATTCACCGATTTGGTCATGATCGATTCACATGGTCATTTGGTCAACGAAAAGGTGCTGACAACACCACACGATCCCTCGCAAGGTGTGTTGACTGGCGTGTCCCTGATCACGAAAAAAAATGGGGTATTGCCCGAGCAAGTGGACAACATCATTCATGGCACCACCTTGGTCGCCAATGCTTTGATCGAGCGAAAAGGTGTTGTCACGGCATTGGTGACCACGCAAGGTTTTCGGGATGTGCTGCAAATTGCCCGCGAATGGCGCTACGACATCTATGATTTATTCTTAACCCCGGTTGAGCCATTGGTGCCCCGATCACTGCGTTTCGAGGTCAAGGAACGGGTGGCATTTGATGGCGCTGTGATCGAGCCCTTGGACGTCGAGGCGCTTGAGCCCATCGCCAGGCAAATTCGGGATGCCGGGGCTCAAGCGGTCGCCATTTGCTTTTTACACGCCTTCAGACACGATGGGCATGAATTGAAGGCGAAAGAAATCTTACAGACCTTGCTGCCCAATGTGACCATTTGCATTTCCAGCGAAGTCATGCCTGAAATTGGCGAATACGAGCGGACGGCCACGGCGGTTTGCAATGCGTATGTTCAGCCCTTGTTTGAAAAATACATATCGGGTTTGATCCAGGGTCTCAAAGCCATGGGGTTCCAAAAAGATTTGTACCTCATGCAATCGGATGGCGGAACGGTCCATTACACGACCGCCATGGCCTATCCAATTCGATTGGTGCAGTCAGGGCCTGCCGGTGGCGTGCAAGCCACATCGCTGATCGGAAAAATAGCCGGTTTGAAGGATGTTCTGTGTTTTGACATGGGCGGCACGACGGCCAAAGCATGCCTGATCAATGGCTCTGAATCACAGGTCATCAACGATTTTGAAGTGGCGCGCTTGCAGCGTTTTCGCAAAGGCAGTGGCATCCCCCTGAAGGTGCCGGCGATCGACATGATTGAGATCGGTTCGGGCGGTGGCAGCATCGCCAGGGTCAATCAATTGGGCTTGATTCAGGTGGGGCCTGACAGTTCCAGTGCTGTCCCCGGTCCCGCCTGTTATGGACAGGGTGGCCTCGATCCGACGGTCACAGACGCAGACCTGGTACTGGGCTATTTGGATGCAGGTTCATTTTTGGGGGGGGACATGCAACTGGATCTGGCAGCTGCTGGCCATGCCATCGAAAAGCAAATCGCTCAACCCTTGTCGTTGTCTGTCGTGGATGCGGCATTTGGCGTTCATGAAACCGTGAATGAAGCCATGGCCCAGGCCGCCAGCATCCATGCGCTGGAAAAGGGACTGAAAGCATCCCATTACGCCATGGTGCCCATTGGCGGGGCTGGACCCGTTCACGCTTGCCATGTGGCCATGAAACTGGACATGCGCCACGTTCTCATACCGCGCGGTGCTGGTGTGGCATCGGCCTTTGGCTTTTTGGCTTCGCCCATGTCATTTCAGTTTGTCAAGGCGCAGATTTCAGCCTTGACGCAACTCGATACCGCCGCAGTGAAAGGGCTGGTTGAAGACTTGAAAAACAAGGGCCTTGCGATGATGTCCCATTCTGGCCTGACCACAGACCAGTGCCGTGTCAAGGTCAGTGCTGCCATGCGATATGTGGGGCAGGGGTATGAGGTGGAGGTGCCCGTAGACATGGTCTCGCCCATGGCCGATCTGGTGGCCAGAATGGCGCATGGTTTTTCGACGTGCTACCAACAGTTGTATGGTCGAACCGAAAAAGATACACCCGCCGAAGTGGTGTCTTGGCGCGTGGTGGTGCAAGGCCCTTCTCCCGATTTGCTGCAAGTGGCCGATGCAGTGGATGAAACGGCGTCGCCCCAAACAGAACCTGCGCTCAAAGGTCATCGGCCCGTCTTTTGTGTGCAGCGCAAACGTTTCGTGACGACCCCGGTTTATGCCCGGCATTTGTTGGTGGTTGGTGCTGTTTTGGAAGGCCCTGCCATCATTGAAGAGCGTGAATCTACGGTGGTAGTGCCTCACTTGGCACGGGTATCTGTCGACGCGCATTGGAACTTGTGCATTGACCTTCCCCTTCAGTCTTCTTGAAAGCGGGCAAATGAAACGTTATGCGATGTTCATGGACGGTGAGTGGGTCAATCCTTCGTCCGGGCGTTGGCTGGATTCGGTCAACCCTTACACCGGCGAAAAATGGGCCGAAATACCACTGGGAAACCTGGAGGACGTTGATCGCGCGGTTCAGGCCGCCGAGCGGGCCATGCGTCAAGGGGCATGGTCGCGCATGACCCCCTCGCAGCGCGGTCAGGCCTTGGTTCGCTTTGCCGATGTGTTGCTGGAGCATGCGCCACGCTTGGCAGAAATTGAGGTACGTGACAACGGAAAACTCTACGCTGAAATGAGCAACCAGTGTAAGTATTTGGTTGAGTGGTTTCGCTATTTCGGAGGCCTCGCAGACAAGATACAAGGCGCGGTGCCGCCCATTGACAAGCCCAATGTGCTCAATTTCACGCGCTATGAGCCCATCGGCGTGACCGCCTGCATCACACCCTGGAATTCCCCATTGTTGTTGCTGGCCTGGAAGGTGGCACCTGCCTTGGCCGCTGGCAATGCGGTGGTGATCAAACCCTCTGAATACACCTCTGCATCCACGCTCGAATTTGCTGCCTTGGCTGCCCAAGCGGGCTTGCCTGCAGGTCTGATCAATGTGGTCACCGGTTTGGGGGCGGATGTGGGCGAGGCCTTGGTGACCCACCCCTTGGTGCGCAAAGTGGCCTTCACGGGCGGTGAGTCAGGCGGTCGGCGGGTCAATGTGGCCGCAGCCGCTGATTTCAAGCATGTGACCTTGGAGTTGGGCGGTAAGTCGGCCAACATCGTTTTTGAAGACGCTCGCATCGAGGACGCTTTGTCTGGGGCCATTTCGGGCATCTTCGCGGCCAGCGGACAAACCTGCATTGCAGGCTCTCGCTTGCTGGTTCACGAATCGATCCACGATGTGTTTGTTGAAAAGTTGGTGGCATTGGCCAGCACCGCGCGATTTGGCGATCCCATGTCGCCAGATACGCAGCTCGGCCCCATCACCACCGAGCCGCAGTACCGCAAGGTCCTCGATTACATCGAGATTGCCAAAAACGAAGGCGCTCAATGTGTGATGGGTGGGGCGGTGGCTCAGGGGCCTGAAGGAGCCAAAGGATTCTTTGTGCAACCCACCATTTTTGTGAACGTGACGCCCGACATGCGCATTGCGCAGGAGGAGGTGTTCGGCCCCGTACTGAGTGTCATCAAATTCAAGGACGATGACGACGCCGTCCGCATTGCCAATGGCACGCAGTATGGCTTGGCGGCAGGTGTTTGGACTGAGAATTTGCGCCGTGCGGTCGATATGTCCAACCGGTTGGTGGCGGGCACCGTTTGGATCAACATCTACCGTTCGACCAGTTACACCTCACCTTTTGGGGGTTTCAAGTCTTCTGGAATGGGGCGTGAAAACGGCTTGGATGCGATTTATGACTATTTGCAAGTCAAGAGCGTTTGGATATACACCGGCGGTCCTGCCGCCAATCCCTATATCCGTCGATGAAAGGCTTTGACATGGGAAACACCATCACAACAGCCCAAGCGCTGGCAAGAGCGCTCAGTCAAGCGGGTGTCAAACGAATGTTCGGATTGCCCGGTGGCGGCTCTTCCTTGGATGTGATCGAAGCCGCAGCACAGTTGGGCATTGATTTTGTCTTGACGAAGTCGGAAAATGCAGCCGTCATGATGGCGGGTGCCATGGCCGAGACCACAGGCATCCCGGGCGTGGCCATCATGACCAAAGGGCCTGGTGTGGCCAATGGCGCAAATGGTGTGGCTTACGCATCGCTGGATCGTGCGCCCGTTCTTGTGATCACCGATGGTTTCACGCCCAAGCAATTGGCCTACATCACCCACCAGGTGTTCGATCAAAAGGGTATGTTCGCCCCTGTGGTGAAAGGTTTCAGCCGTCTTGAAGGACCTGACCCTGTGGCTGAGATCGACGCCATGCTGGCGCTGGCTGCTGCTGCGCCTTTTGGACCGGTGCACATCGAGTTGACGAGTGAAGCGGCTAAACGCGCGCTGCCAGATCAAGCTGTGACTCCAAAACCATCCGACCCTGTTGCCTTTTCATCAGAAGATCTTGCAGCCGTTCAGAAACTCCTGAGCCATGCCCAAAAACCTGTTTTGATCGTCGGGCTGGAGGCCCGTCAGAATGCAAAGCAAGTCCGGCAATTGGCGCAATTGCTGGGCTGCCCTGTCTTGCCGACCTATAAAGCCAAAGGGGTGGTCTCCGATGAAGATCCTCAGGTCGTGGGTGTTTTTACGGGTGGACTCCAAGAGGCGGAATGTATTGCGCAGTCAGACCTGATGGTCTTGATTGGATTGGACCCGGTTGAAATGATCTTGCAACCCTGGCGCTATGGCAAAGCGGTGTGTGAGATTTCCAAGGTCGAGCATCGTGTGCACTATGTCCAACCTGAGGCCAGAGTGACGGGTTCTCTGGATGCCATCCTGGGTCAATTGAATGCCACACTCCTTGATTACCCATCTGGCTGGCAACCCTCTGAATGGTTAAACATTCGAACCCAAGTGCAAGAGAAGTTGGCCTACCCGCCTGTGAAATTTGGTGTGGCACCCGACAAAGTGGTGCAATTGGCTGCGCAGGCCTGCGCCGACAAAAAAATCGTGCCTCGCATGTCGGTGGATGCAGGCGCACACATGTTTTCCGCCACCGCATTTTTTCCCAGCACCCGACCAGGCGACGTGCTGATCTCCAACGGACTGGCATCCATGGCCTTCGCATTGCCCGCAGCCATTGCCTGTGCATTGGGCGATCCTTCTCAAGCCGTCATGTGTTTCACCGGCGATGGTGGCTTGATGATGTGCATGGGCGAATTGTGCACGGCTGTCGAGACACAAGCCAAGGTCGTGGTGGTTGTTTTCAACGACAGTGCACTGTCGCTCATTGACATCAAACAACAAAGTCGGCAATTGCCGACTCGGGGCGTACGCTGGGGCAAGCATGACTTTGCGGGGGCCATGCAAGCATTGGGTGGGTTGGGTTTCTCGGTTCACAATGAAGCCCAATACACCCAAGCACTGCAAACCGCACTCGATGCGGATGGGCCTTGCCTGATCGATGTGCAGATTGATGCATCGGGGTATGCGCACCAGCTCAAAGCCATGCGGGGTTGATGCATGATCACGATTGGACCTGCTTTCGAACGCCCCTCCATGGACCTCATCGAGGCCTATCGCCACTTGCCCGTGGCCACCATCAGCGATGTTTTGGGTCCGGGCCATGTCATGCACGCATCGGTCCGCGCCTTACGACCCGGCATGCGTTTGCTCGGAGCCGCTTACACACTGAAACTGCCGCCTGCAGACAATCTGGGGATGCATGTGGCGGTCAGAGAGGCCAAGGCTGGCGATGTGATCGTGGCGGAGCAATCGGGCGGCGCTTTGGGCGCTCCCGTGGGTGAAATCATGGCGATGGCCGCCATGCACAAAGGGCTTGCCGGCATTGTCCTCAACGGTGCTGTGCGTGATGCGGAAAAATTGCGTGCTGAGCCATGGCCCGTATTTGCGGTTTGTGTTTATGCGCAGCAGTGCCGAAAAGATGGGCCAGCTTGGCTTCAGACGACCATGGACTGTGCCGGTGTGACGGTGCATCCTGGCGATTTGATCGTAGGGGATGACGATGGTGTTGTGGTCGTTCCCTTTTCATCCGTCGCCCCTGTTGCGCAAGAAGTGGTCAAGAAAATGGAGAAAGAGAGTTTGCGCATCGCTTCCATAGCGCAAGGGTTTATTTCGCCTGCATGGCTCGACGCTGCCATTGAGCGTGCAGGACTTGTTTTGTCTGTCAATCAATAAATGGAGACCAGCATGTCAATTTCAATTGTAAAAACGGTGATGTTCATGGCATCGCTCTGGGCATTCACCACGGCGCAAGCCCAAGCGCCAGAGAAATTTCCATCACGACAAATCACGATCATTGTCGGTTTTGCGCCCGGTGGTGGGGGTGACATTTCATCCCGTTGGATCGCTGATTACCTGAAGGAACGGTGGAAAGTGCCGGTGGTGGTTGACAACAAACCCGGGGCTGGCGCAACGATTGCGGCAGGGCTCTTGGCCAGGGCCAAGCCCGATGGCTATACCGTTGCGTTGGCGACCACCAGCCCATTCACCGTTGCGCCGTATTTTCAGACCGTGAGCTATGACGCGGCCAAGGACTTCACCTACTTGTTCCAGACATTGGTCAGTGCACAGCCGCTGTTTGTCAAATCGGATTCACCCCACAAGACGATTGAAGAGTTGATGTCTTGGGCCAAGGCCAACCCCAACAAGTTGTTCTGGTCAACAGCGGCAACCAACGGTGGAACCCACATCTCCACTCAAGCCGCATTCCGTGCTGCAGGCATTCAAGCCACTTATGTGCCCTACAAAGGCGGCGCCGATGCCATGAACGGCTTGCTGGGAGGGCAGATCCAAGCGCTGGTTGCTGCTGAATTCCCTCCACACGCAGCTGCTGGAACGATCAGGCTTTTGGCCGAAAGTGGTCCCGACAAAATCCCTGAATACCCTCGCGTACCCACTTACAAAGAATTGAATTTCCCGATTTCAGTGCCGATTTTTTACGGTGTTGCCGGACCCGCAGGCATGTCTGCTGATGTGATCAAAGAGTGGAATGCCGCAGCGGCGGACATGGTCAAAACCGCTGGATTTGCAGACTTGGTCAACAAGCTCAAAGGAACAACGGCTTATCAGGGGCATGCTGAGTTCACGGCATCCGTGACGGGGGTGTACCGTCAGATGGGTCGTTTGATTCCCGAGCTGGGCCTCAAGAAAGATTGAACGTCATGTGGCAAGCCAATATCATTTTGCAAAATGGGCAATTGATGCCCTATGCAGAGGCCAAAGTTCATCCGATGACGTTGGGCATGACCTATGCCACAGCCTTGTTTGAGGGGCTTCGTGCCTATCGAAACCCGGTCACGGGCGAATTCAAGATATTTCGCTTGGCGGAGCATTTGAAGCGATTGCAGGCCGGGATGAAGGTGATGCGGTTTGACCACGTGTTTGATCCAGAAAAAATAAGACAGGAACTGGCGAGTTTGATACGCGCCAACGAACCCGATGACGATGTCTACATTCGTCTGCTGGTGTACATCGAAGCATTGGGCTTGATGGCCCAAACGGGGCCTGTGGGTTACACCGCTGCTGCATCCCCTCGGGAGCGGCCCAAATTTGCAGACACGGGCATGATTCTGGGGGTGAGTTCCTGGAGCCGATTGTCTGACAACGCCAGCCCACCCCGCGTCAAGGCAACGGCCAATTATCACAATGCCCGATTGACGCAGTTGCAAGCCAAGGCCGATGGTTACGACGGTGCCTTGATGTTGACGCCATCCGGCAAAGTGTCTGAAGCACCGATTGCTTGTTTTTTCATGGTGCGTGATGGAAAGCTCATCACGCCCCATATCGGCAGCAACATTTTGGAAAGCATTACAAGAGACACCGTCATCACCCTGTATCAGGAGACCACTGGGCGGGCTGTTGTGGAGCGCGAGATAGACCGCAGCGAGTTGTATTTTGCAGATGAAGCATTCTTATGTGGAACGGGTCAGGAAATCATTCCGGTCGTTCAGATCGACCGCTTGCCGGTGGGCGACGGCACGATCGGAATGCAGACCCGCAGCATGCAAAAAATCTATTTTGAAACCGTCAGGGGTTTGACGCCCGATCGTCACGGGTGGCTCACGCCGGTTTGATGGCGGAGGTTGGCGCTTGGCTGGCGGCCAATCTCAAATGGTGAATCAAATCCTCGCTGAATTGGGGCAGCATCCGCTGCTGCTGCTTGACCAGGCTGATTTGTCGCCTTGCCCAAGGATCTTCCAGGGGGATCATGCGCAAGCCGCTTGACTTCGCATGGCTCAGCGCAATGGCCCGAGGAACAATGGCAATGCCCACGCCAACAGCAGCCATTTGACAGACATTCTCGTAATTTCCCACCTGGATTCTCAAATTCACCCGCTTGCCAATGCTGTGGGCTTTGCGGTCCAGAAATGACTGAATGGAGTTGAACTGATTGAGGCCCACAAAACGATATTCGTCCAGAATGTCAGACAATTTCACCGAAATTTCGTTGGCAATGGCGGCGCCCGCATGACAAACGACCACCAACTCATCGGCATACAGCGGGACCACATCAATTTTGTCGGCGTCGACAGAACCCGCCACGATGCCTAAATCGGCCGCCCCCTTGGCGACCGAGGAAATGATGTCACGCGAAGGCAATTCTTCCAGGTCAATGTCAATGTCGGGATTGTCGTTCAGAAAAGCCGACAAGGCCTTGGCTAAAAAAGTGTTGGTGGCCGTGCTGTTGGCTTGAAGTCTGATGCGCCCTTTCACGCCCAGGGCATAAGGCCTCAGATCGGCATGCATGACCTCCAATTGTTGCAACACAAGTTTGGCGTGATTGGCCATGGCTTCGCCCGCTTGGGTCAACTGCAAACCCTTGGCTTGCCGAAGCATCAATGGCGTTTGAAAATTTTCTTCAAGTTGCTTGATCCTCAAGCTGGCGGAAGGTACAGACAAAAAACATTTTTCGGCTGCCCGTGTCAGATTCAACTGCTCGCCGACGTGAAAAAAAAGACGCAAATCTGTCAAATCGTAATGCATGAAATCCTTGCAGCGGTGTTCAATGAGCCTTGCTGGGCCTGATGATGGAGGCCGCTTGGATGGATTCAAACAAGGCGTCCATCAAGCGGGTGTTGGGTTCATTTTTTCTGGTGAGCAAAACAACATTCAACGCCGGTGCCCCTTTGCCGATGGCATAAACCCGCACGGGATAAGCCATCATCATGCGGGGGTCAATCGACGGCAGCATCGACACCCCCAGTCCGGCATTGACCATGGACAAGACCGCATGGACAGACGGTAAATCCATGCTTCTTTGTGCTTGCGGCATATTTTGACCGATCCACTGTGCCGCCAATTTGCCTGTGCTGGTGCTGGCATCAAACCGGATCCAAGGGTAATCACAAAACAGCTGGTGTATTTTGGTGGCCTTGGCGGCTGGCGGCGCAATGACCACCAATTCGTTTTTGAACAGGTGCTGCCAATGCAGGCGTTGCGATCCACCTTTGACGGGTTGAACCACAATCGCAGCATCCAGCTCATTGGCCTTGACGGCCGCGATGAGTTCAACGGCGCGTCCTCTTGCGGGTTTCAAATGCAGCGCAGGGTGTTTCTTCAAAAGGTGTTGAATGACGCCGGGCAGCAAGCTCGCTTGCATGCTTTCAATGACGCCCAAGCGTATCGTGCCTTCGATTTGTAGGGAATTGCGTCGCCGCAGCTGCTCAATTTGTTGCATGGGCAGTTGCATGACACTGGCCACCTCGTGTGCAAACGGCATGGGCTTGACCTGCAAACCCGAGCGATCAAAAAGAGGCTGTCCGAAAAAAACTTCCACCTGCTTCATCTGCATGCTGACCGCACTGGGTGTGAGGTTCATTTCGTCTGCGGCGCGACTCAAGCTGCCTGTTCGAAGAACAGCTTGGAGCGTTTCAAAGAAAGAAAACTTCATCAGAATATTTTAAGTAGCATTCAACGAAATGTGTTTTTTATTGATGAAGAATGTTTTTATGATGTCCTTTGTCGAATCTTTCGGCAGAGTTTTGACCCCAGGAGACCGTTCAATGCATGCGACCCCCACTCCAATTCATCCCATGCCCAGACCTTGGTTGGCGCAGGATTTGCGTCATGATTCTTCATGGGTACATTGGTTGAATTCTGAGGCGATTGAAGGGTTTGAGAAGGCTTTGGCGCATGCCCGTCAAACGGGTAAAGATTGGCTGCAGATGACTGCTGATGATTTTCCGCTTTCAGGGGCGGCCCAAGATGCCATTGATCGGGCATTTGATGTCACGCAAAAAGATTTCGGCATGTGCCTGATCAAGGGGTTCCCTGTTCATCGGTGGTCTGTCGAAGATGCCCGCCTGGCCCATTGGGGCATTGGCCTGAACGTGGGTGTAGCCAGGACGCAGAACCAAGCCAGCCAGGTCATGAACGATGTCCGGGATGAGGGGGGCAGTTACAAGGTCAAAAATGGACGGGGCTACAACACCAATGCGGGCTTGGATTTCCATGTGGACTCGTGTGACGTGGTGGCCTTGCTGTGCCTGCAAACCGCCAAATCGGGTGGGACCAGCATGGTGACCAGCTCCATCGCGGTGGTCAACGAGGTCAAACGCCTGAGGCCAGATTTGATTCCTGTGATGCAGCAGCCCTTTTATTACAGCTACCAGGGCGCCAATGATCCCAAACAACCGCCGTTTTACAAGTGCCCCATTTTGGGCGACGACCCTGAATTTTTCTCTTTGCGTGCCAATCGTAAAAATGTCACAGCTGCCCAACGTGATTTTCCAGAGGTGCCCCGGTTAACCGAGGAACAGATCGCGTTGCTGGATTTGCTGGACGTTTTGTTACCCGATCCACGATTTTGTTATTCGATGCAACTTGACCGTGGTGACATGCAACTGCTCAACAATTATGTGGTGATCCATTCCCGCACCAATTTTGAAGACCACGAAGCACCTGAGCTCAAGCGCCATTTGTTGCGCCTTTGGCTGAGCCTGCCCCAGGGTCAGAGATTGCCGCTGCTTTGGAAAGAGTATTTTGGTGACATTGATGCCGGCTCGGTGCGAGGCGGCGTGCGCGGCAGCAACATCACGGACGAGTTTCTATCGTATGAAGCCCGACAGGCCAAACGGCTGGGAATGACACTGCGGACCTTTTGACTTGGCGTTAGTCGGATTCATGGGGGCCGAATTCCTCGCCAAATTCAATCGCCGCAGGAATGGCGCCGGAGGTGGTGCTCGTTGTCCGAGCTTTTGAAATCGCATCGACCGTGGCCAGCGCTGTGGCCTCGGCGGCCATCACCGTGAGCAGCATCAGATCCACCGGACTGGTTTCAGTGCCTGTCGCCATGGCAAACAAGGTGTCACCGTCCAGCGTGGTGTGCGCGGGGCGGATGCTGCGGGCCAGGCCGTCGTGAGCGCTCATGGCCAGGCGCTTGGCTTGGGCTTTGGTCAGCGTCGCGTTGGTGGCCACCACGCCAATGGTGGTGTTGGTGCCGGGCAGGGGGCGGTTGCCGCGCTCGCCTTGCAGCAAGGCGCGTTGTGTGTCCAGCAGGCTGCGGCCATCGGCCGTGCGGGCACCGGCCAGCACCCGGCCTGTCGCGGGGTCGAGCACATCGCCCACCGCATTGCAGGCCACCAAGGCGCCCACCACCCAAGGGCCCACGCGCACGCTGGCGTTGCCAATCCCGCCTTTCATGCAGCGGTCCAGACCGAAGAGTTTGCCCACGCAGGCCCCTGCGCCTGCGCCCACATTGCCTGCTGCGGGTGGCGCGGTCGATGCCGCTTGGCAGGCGGCGTAACCGGCCTCAGCGTTCGGTCGTGCTTTCGGGTTGTCGCCCTCGCGCACCACGGGCAAGTCAAACAGAACGGCCGCAGGCACGATGGGCACGCGGCCGTAGCCGGTTTCAAAGCCAATACCCTGCGCATCGAGCCAGCGCACCACGCCTGTGGCGGCGTCGAGGCCAAAGGCGCTGCCGCCGCTCAGCACCACGGCGTGCACTTTGTCGACCAGGTTGGCCGGGTCCAGCAAATCGGTCTCGCGGGTGCCCGGGGCGGCCCCGCGGACATCCACAGCGCCCACCGCGCCGTTGGGGGCCAGCACCACCGTGCAGCCGGTCAAGCGTTCGCTCATCGTGAAGTGACCGACTTGCAGCCCGGGGACATCCACAATGGAGCCCACAATCGCACCTTGGCCACTGTTTACAATCATTTGCGATGCCATTGAAAACCCTGTTCATCGTTGCTCACAGACCCCAAGGATAGCGCGTGCCCCTGTTTGTTTTGAGACGGCTGCTGAGCTTTGTGCTGACTTTGCTGGCCACATCGGTCGTGGTGTTTGCTGTGCTGGAGTTGCTGCCTGGCAATGCCGCGCAGGTCATTTTGGGCGAAACAGCCACGCCCGAGTCGATCGCGGCGATGGAAGACAAGCTGGGCCTGAACCAGCCCGCCGCCACCCGCTACCTGAGCTGGATGGGTGGCATGTTGCAGGGCCAGACGGGCCTGAGCATCTCTTACGACACCCCTACGGCGCTGCTGATGGCCGAGCGCATGCAGGTGACGCTGCCGCTGGCTGTGATGGCCATGGGGCTCACGGTGGCGCTGGCGCTGGCGCTGGGCATTTATGCCGCTTCGCAGCAAAACAAATCGGGCGATGTGGGCGTGATGACGCTCAGCCAGTTGGGTTTGGCCCTGCCCAATTTTTGGTTGGCTATTCTTTTGATCTTGCTCTTCGCGGTGCACCTGGAGTGGGTGAGCGCGGGCGGTTTTCCGGGCTGGGCCGAGGACGATGGCGGTGGGGTGGGCGAGGGCATCAAGGCCTTGCTCTTGCCCGCGATGGCTCTGGCGGCGGTGCAAACGGCCATCTTGACGCGGGTGACCCGCTCGGCCGTGCTCGACACCTTGCGCGAAGATTTTGTGCGCACCGCTCGGGCGAAGGGGTTGAGCCGCCGCCGGGTGTTGTGGGGCCATGTGCTGCGCAACGCCATGATCCCGGTGCTGACGGTGATGGGGTTGCAGTTTGGCAACTTGATCACCAGCGCCATCGTGATTGAAAATGTGTTCGTGTTGCCCGGCATTGGGCGGCTGATTTTTCAGGCCATTGCCAACCGCGACCTGATCGTGGTGCGCGACGTGGTCATGCTGCTGGCCGCATTGGTCATCCTCATCAACTTCTGCATCGATGTGCTGTATGCGTGGATCGATCCACGATTGAAGGCGGGCCATGCCGAATAAAAACACCGTTGGGCGACGCGCCTTGCGCCACCCCAGTTTTGTGGCGGGCGGGGCCATGGTGCTGCTGATGGTGCTGTGCGCAGTGCTGTCCCTGTTCTGGTCGCCTTACCCGGTGGGGGACATCGACATACCCAATAAATTGGCATTGCCCAGCGCAGCGCATTGGTTGGGCACCGATAGCCTGGGGCGCGACATTGGCTCCTTGCTCTTGGTGGGCAGTCAAAACTCCTTGCTGGTGGGTTTCATTGCAGTGGGCATTGGCCTGGGAGTGGGCGTGCCTTTGGGCTTGCTGGCCTCGGCGCGGCGAGGCTGGATCGAAGAGGTCATCATGCGCGCTTCGGACTTTACCTTTGCTTTTCCAGCCTTGCTGTCGGCCATCATGCTGACCGCGATTTACGGGCCGGGTTTGGTGGTGAGCATTGTGGCCATTGGCATTTTCAATATCCCAGTGTTTGCCCGCATTTCGCGGGGCGCGGCCAACGCGGTCTGGGCGCGTGACTACACGGCGGCGGCGCGTGCTGCGGGCAAAGGACCATTGGCCATCACCTTGGCGCATGTCTTGCCCAACATCGCCAGTGTGCTGATCGTGCAGGCCACCATCCAGTTCGCCATCGCGATCCTCGCCGAAGCGGCGTTGTCTTATCTGGGCCTGGGCACTCAGCCGCCGCAGCCGAGCTGGGGCCGCATGCTCAACGAGGCGCAGTCGCAGATGTTTCAGGCCCCTTTGTTGGCGGTGTACCCGGGCGCTGCGATTGCGCTGGCGGTGCTGGGGCTGAACTTGCTGGGCGATGGCCTGCGCGATGTGCTCGACCCCCGGCTGGCGCGGCAGAGGTGAACATGAGCGATCTCGCCAACACCCAGCCTTTGCTGCAAGTCGATGATTTGCGCGTGAGCTTGCCCACAGCGCGGGGTTGGGCACCTGCTTTGCGCGGTGTGTCCTGGCAAATGGCGCGCGGCCAGACGGTTGGGCTGATCGGCGAAAGCGGCAGCGGCAAATCGCTCACCGCGTTGGCCTTGATGGGTTTGCTGCCCGAACGCGCCCGCGTGAGCGGGTCGATTCGTCTGCAAGGTCAAGAACTGTTGGGCCTGCCCGAGCCTCAGCTGTGTCAATTGCGTGGTGCGCGCATGGCCATGATTTTTCAGGAGCCGATGACGGCGCTCAACCCGCTGCACCCGATCTGGAAGCAAATTGCAGAACCGCTGCGCTTGCACCGGCAGTTGGGGGAGTCCGATGCCAAGGCGCGTGCCCTGCAGTTGCTCGAACGGGTGCAGCTGCCCCGGGCGCGCGAGCGGCTGGGGGCTTACCCGCACGAGCTGTCTGGCGGGCAACGCCAGCGCGTGATGATCTCGATCGCCTTGGCTTGCAACCCAGACTTGCTGATTGCCGACGAGCCCACCACCGCGCTCGATGTGACGGTGCAAAAAGAAGTGCTCGCGTTGATCAAGCAACTGGTGATCGAAGACGGCATGGGGCTGCTCTTGATCAGCCACGACCTGGGCCTGATGCAAGATCAAGTAGACCGCGTCATGGTCATGTATGGCGGTGCGGTGGTCGAGAGTGCGGCTACGCCCGAGTTGTTTGCGCACCGGGCGCATCCTTACACACGGGGCCTGTTTGCGGCGCGGCCCCGCTTGGGGTTGGCACGCGGCACCCGCTTGACCACGATCCCCGGCAGCGTGCCTGAGTTGATGGACTTCCCTGCAGGCTGCGCGTTTGCGGACCGCTGCAGCTTGGCGGTGGATGAATGCCGCCTGACACCTCCGCAGGCACAGAGCATCCCCAGCAAAACCGCAGACGAAACGCGCCATTGGGTCAGTTGTCCACGTTGGAGCTGGCCATGAGCGAGACGACCAGCGTTGCGACGCTGCTTCAAGTGCAGCACTTGGGCAGGCGTTTTGCCTTGCCCCGCACAGGGCTGTGGCAGCCAGCGGGCGTGCAGGCCTTGTCCGATGTGAGCTTTACCTTGCAAGCGGGCAAAAGCTTAGGGATCGTGGGCGAGTCCGGTTCAGGCAAGTCCACCCTGGCGCGCTTGGTCATGGCGCTCGACACGCCCACCGAGGGCCAGGTGGTGTTCAAGGGCGCCGATGTGCACCAGACCCATGGACAGGCTTTGCGCCAGTTGCGCGGTGGTTTTCAGATGGTGTTCCAAGACCCTTATGGTTCACTGGACCCGCGCCAAAAAGTGCTGGCCATCGTGACCGAACCCATTCAGTCCTTGGGCCAGTTGGCGGATTCGCGCTCAGAGTGGCGCGACAGAGCCGCCCAGGCCCTGAGCGAGGTGGGCCTCAGAACCGCCGACCTGGACAAATACCCGCATGAGTTTTCGGGCGGGCAACGCCAGCGCATCGCCATTGCCCGCGCCCTGATCACCCGACCCGCATTGATCGTGGCCGATGAGCCGGTGAGCGCGCTCGATGTCTCCGTGCAAGCGCAGGTGCTCAATTTGATGATGGACCTGCAAGACCGGTACGGCCTGAGTTATTTGCTGGTCAGTCACGACCTTGCGGTGGTCAACTTGATGTGCGACGATGTGCTGGTCTTGCAGTCGGGCCGCGTGGTCGAGCAAGGCCCGGCAGAGCAAATTTTCGAGCAAGCCGAGCACCCTTACACTCGCGCTTTGTTGGCCGCGGTGCCAGGTCATCGCGAAGATTTTTTTTGAAACAGGAGACAACATGAACAAGCCATATCCTTTGAGCCGCCGCACCGTGGGCGTTTGTTCTGTGGCCGTGCTGGCCGCCAGCATCGCATGGGCGCCTTTGCAGGCGCAGGCTCAGTCGCGCAAAGACACCGTGATCTTGGGCATGATCCTGGAGCCCACCAGCCTGGACCCGACCATGGCCCCCGCTGCCGCCATCGGCGAGGTGGTGCACTACAACATCCTCGAAGGCCTCACCAAAATCAACGTCGATGGGTCCATTACCCCCTTGCTGGCCGAGAGCTGGAAGATGGACGCCGACGGCAAGGCCTACACCTTCAAGCTGCGCAAGGGCGTGAAGTTTTCCGATGGTGCAACTTTCGACTCGGCCTCTGTCAAGTTCAGCTTTGACCGCGCCAAAGACGCCAAGAGCACCAACAAAGCCAAAGGCGCGGTGTTCAACAACATCAGCCACATCTCTACGCCGGATGCGCACACCGTGGTGCTGGTGCTGAACAAGCCCGATGGCAACTTCTTGTTCCGCATGGGTGAAAACACAGCGGTCATCTTGCACCCCGACAGCGCGGCCAATGCCGCCACCAAGCCCGTGGGCACGGGCCCCTACAAACTCGACAGCTGGGCCAAGGGCACGGCGGTGACTTTGTCCAAGTGGGATGGCTTTCGCGCTGCCAACGCCATCAAGGTCAAGAAGGTCACTTTCCGGTTCATCAACGATTCGGCCGCCCAAGTGGCGGCTTTGCTGGCGGGTGACATCGACGGCATGCCGCGCTTTCAGTCCCCACAAAGCCTGAAACAGTTCCAGTCCGACAAGCGCTTTGTGGTCGAGCTGGGCAGCACGGCCGGCAAAGGCATCATGACCATCAACAACCGCAAAAAGCCGTTTGACGATGTGCGTGTGCGCCGCGCCCTGTCGCATGCGATCGACAAGAAAGCGTTCATCGACGGCGTGTTTGAAGGCCTGGCCAAACCCATTGGCAGCCACATGGCGCCGACCGATGCCGGTTATGTTGACCTGACGGGCGTGTACGCCTTCGACCCCGAAAAAGCCAAAGCGCTGCTCAAGGAAGCCGGTGTGCCAACGCCGTTGAACGTGACCTTGACTCTGCCCCCACCGCCTTATGCCCGCAAGGGTGGCGAGATCCTCGCAGCCCAACTGGCCAAGGTGGGCATCATCGCCAAAATTGAAAACGTGGAATGGGCGCAGTGGCTGGGCGGCACCTTCAAGGGCAACTTTGACCTGACGGTGATCAACCACGTCGAGCCATTGGATTACATGAACTATGCGGACGCTGCCTATTATTGGGGTTATGACAGCAAGGGCTTTCGTGACCTGGCCGCCAAACATGCGGCCGCCACGCAGGCTAAAGAGCGCACACAATTGTTTGGCGACATGCAGCGCATGATTGCCAAGGATGCGGTCAACGTGTTCTTGTTCAATGCCACCAACACGGCGGTGTACCGCAAAGGCCTCAAAGGCCTGTGGTCCAGCTCGCCTGTTTTTGCCAACGACATGTCGGCCGTGTCGTGGCAATAAATTGAAGAGCAGCCCGAAAGTGCCCTGAAAAGCTTGCTATAATACCTTGCATGATGCGGCTGTAGCTCAGCTGGATAGAGTACTTGGCTACGAACCAAGGGGTCGTGGGTTCGATTCCTGCCAGCCGCACCAAAAATCAGAAAGCCCACAGCGAAAGTTGTGGGCTTTTTCTTTTTTTTCTTGCCACATCACGCGTTCTCCAAGCGGTTGTCTTGCAGGCGGCGACCATTTTTGCCATTGAACACCAAGACATGAGCAAAGCCTTCACCAAAGAGTCCGACGGCGACGATGACGAGGAACTGGGCTTGCCGGCGTTGCCTTCGGGTGCGCGAAACTACATGACGCCTGCGGGCTATGCCCGTTTGAGGACCGAGTTGTTTACCTTGATGGATGACGAGCGCCCCAAGGTGGTCGAGATCGTGCATTGGGCAGCCAGCAATGGCGACCGGTCAGAAAACGGCGATTACCTTTACGGCAAAAAGCGTTTGCGTGAAATCGATCGGCGCATCCGTTTTCTGACTCAGCGTTTGGAGATCGCTGAAGTGGTCGACCCGGGGGTGCACCATGGCAGCGATCAGGTGTTCTTTGGTGCCACGGTCACGTATGCAGAAGCCTCAGGCACAGAACGCACAGTGACCATTTTGGGCATTGACGAAGCCGACAGTTTGCAAGGCCAAGTCAGCTGGGTCTCGCCCATTGCGCGCACTTTGCTCAAGGCACGCCAAGGCGATGAACTCAAACTGCTCACGCCCTCAGGGGTGATCGACATCGAGGTGTTGCAGGTGAGTTATCCAACGGCGCCTGGGGCGGCCGTGTAGCCCTATGACCTGCGCTTGAACAAGATCAGGCCTGTCCTTGGTTTTTGTTGGTTTGTCGCTCAGCCTTGATGACCGAGGGGGTGCGATTGAGGTGTCGCAGCACCTGCTCCAGGTGCGACACATCTCGAACAGCCACCACGAACTTCAATTCGGCCGTGTCCTGGGGCGTCTCTTGTCCCATGTCCACGTGCACGATGTCGGTTTCGCCGCTGGCCAGAGCGCCGGCCACGCGGGCCAGCACGCCCTTGCCATTGATCACGGTGACGGTGATGGTGGTCTCAAAGCTGCGGCTCAATTCGTCAGACCACTCCACGCCGATGAAGCGTTCGCTGTCCTTGTGCGCTAGTTTGCGTGCGGTGGCGCAATCTCGGGTGTGCACGGCCAGGCCTTCGCCTCGGCCCAGGTAGCCCACGATATCTTCTCCGGGCAAGGGACGACAGCAACGCGAATAAACCACTGAGGCGTTCTCGCTGCCGTCCAAGGTGATGGACCCTTGCGAGATGGACTCGTGCGCTGTAAAGCGTTCACGGGTCATCAGCAATGCATCAGGTTTTTGGCCCAACTCGGACAAGAGCGCCGTCAGGCGTTTGGCCACGATGGTGGCGATGCGTTTGCCCAGACCAATGTCCATCAGCAAATCAGGCTGGTTGCGGTTGCCCGTGAAGCGAAGCAGTTTTTCCCACAGCGGATGGTGCGCTTCGTCGTTGGCCGGCAGCTGGTGGATGCCTTCGGCACGCAAAGCCTGCGCCAGCAGTTTTTCACCCAGGTCCACCGACTCGGTTTGTGCCATGGTCTTGAGGTGGTGGCGAATCTTGGAGCGGGCTCGTCCGGTGCGGACGAAGCCCAACCATGCCGGATTCGGTGCCGAAACAGGTGCGGTGATCACCTCGACCACGTCGCCGTTTTTGAGTTCGGTGCGCAGCGGCACCTGGTCGCCATTGATGCGGGCGGCCATGGCGTGGTCGCCCACCCGGCTGTGGATGGCGTAGGCAAAGTCCACCACAGTGGCGCCCCGTGGCAAGGCCATGATCTGGCTCTTGGGGGTGAACACATACACGGCATCGGGAAACAAGTCGACTTTGACGTGGTCCCAAAACTCGGCGGCGTCGCGTGTTTCGGTCTGGATGTCCAAAAGCGATTGCAGCCATTGCGTGCCCAAGCGCTCGGATTGGGCGCTGGCCGATTCGTGTTCTTTGTACAGCCAGTGCGCGGCCACCCCGGATTCGGCCACCAGGTGCATGGGCTCGGTTCGCATCTGAAACTCGACGTTCACGCCTGACGGTCCGACCAAGGTGGTGTGCAGCGACTGGTAACCGTTGACCTTGGCAATGGCAATGTGGTCCTTGAATTTTCCAGGCAAAGGCTTGTAAATCTGGTGCAGCAAGCCCAAAGCGGTGTAGCAGTCGATGACCGAGGGCACGATCACCCGAAGGCCATAGATGTCGGTCACTTGTGCAAAGCTCAGGTGCTTTTCGTCCATCTTTTTGTAGATGGAGTAGATCGTCTTTTCGCGGCCGCTGATGCGCACATCCATGTGGGCCTGGGCAAACACGGCTTCCACATCGGTCTGTACTTTTCGGATCAGATCGCGGCGGCGGTTGCGTGCGCGTGTCACGGCTTTGGACAGCACGGCATAGCGCCAGGGCAGCAGGTGTTTGAACGACAGGTCTTGAAGTTCGCGGTAGATCTGGTTCAGGCCCAGTCGGTGCGCAATGGGCGCGTAGATCTCGAGCGTTTCGGAGGCAATGCGGCCCCACTTGCTGCGAGGCATGTCGGACATGGTGCGCATGTTGTGGGTGCGGTCGGCCAGCTTGATCAGGATGACGCGCACGTCGCGGGCCATGGCCAGCAGCATTTTGCGGAACGACTCGGCCTGGTTCTCCTCGCGCGTGTTGAATTCGAGCTTGTCCAGCTTGGTCAGGCCATCGACCAGCTCGGCCACGGGTGAGCCAAAACGCTCAATCAACTCGATCTTGGTGATACCGCAATCTTCCATGGCATCGTGCAGCAAGGCGGCGGCAAGCGCCTGGGCGTCGAGCTTCCATTCGGTGCACAAACCGGCCACCGCGATCGGGTGGGTGATGTAGGGTTCACCGCTTTTACGCATCTGGCCCAGGTGGGCTTCGTCAGCATATTTGTAAGCCCGCCGCACCATCTCTGTTTCGGTTTCGCTCAGGTAGCCCAGTTGCGCTTCCAGCACAGCAAAGCTCGCTGCGGCCGCATTGGCAGCAGCAGGGTCCAGTGCTTTGGTGAGGCTGGTGCCTGCTTTTGGGGTTTTGGGCATGACTGCGCTCATGGCGTCAATGTAACGCAAGCGATGGAGGGCCTTGGAAACAGCCAAAAAAAAGCCCCATCACTGGGGCGTTTTGCCGTTGGACCGAGGCGCTGGTTCAGACCAGACCGACCCGGGTTTCGGAATTTTAGGACACGCGTTTGAGCATCTCGATGCCGACTTTGCCTGCCGCAATTTCACGCAGCGCGGTCACGCCAGGCTTATTTTTGCTTTCAATACGGGGCGTGTGACCCTGGCTCAACATGCGAGCGCGGTAGGTGGCGGCCAAAACCAGCTGAAAGCGGTTGGGGATCTGTTCCAGGCAATCTTCAACAGTGATGCGGGCCATGAGGTTTCCTTGAAAATGTCTGTGCGGGGAGTCAAGCCATCTTGAGGGCTTGAAAGGTGTCAGGCCGAGCGCGGCGTTGAACGTGGTACTTGAGACGCTGGGCGTGAACCACCGCTTTGAGGTCAAACAGAGCGCGATCAAATACTTCATTGATTATAACGAAGTCGAACTCCTTGGCCTGCGCCATCTCCACCGCGGCGTTTTGCAGGCGCAACTCGATGATCTCGGGGGCATCCTCGCCCCGGCGCTCCAAGCGCGAGCGCAACTCTTCCCAACTGGGCGGCAAGATGAAAATCAACACCGCGTTGGCGTACATCTTCTTGATCTGCAGGGCACCTTGGTAATCGATCTCCAAAATCACGTCTGCACCTTGGGCCATGCGTTCCTCGATCATCTTTTTGGAGGTGCCGTAGCGCTGGCCGTGCACATGGGCCCACTCGACAAAGGCGTCGGCCAACACCATGCCGTCAAACTCTGGGTCCGATGCAAAAAAATACTCCCGCCCATGCTTTTCCTGGCCCCTTGGGGCGCGGGTGGTGTGCGAGACGGTGGGGTGTACACGCGAATCGAGCTCCATCAAGGCCTTGACCAGGCTGGACTTACCTGCCCCGCTGGGGGCGGCCACGACAAACAGGTTTCCTGGGTAATCCATGCTGAGGCTCTTTATTCGATGTTCTGGACTTGTTCGCGCATTTGCTCGATCAGCACCTTCATGTCGACCGAGATGCGGGTCATCTCCAGCACGGCCGATTTGGAGCCCAAGGTGTTGGCTTCGCGGTGCAGCTCTTGGATCAAGAAGTCCAGGCGCTTGCCAATGTCACCGCCCTTGGTGAGCAGGCGGCTGAGTTCTTCCAGGTGTGAGCCCAAGCGGGTCAATTCTTCGGCCACGTCGATGCGGATCGCAAAGGCCGTGGCCTCGGTCAGAGCCCGGTCTTGTGCCACTTCGGGCAGATGGCTGCCATCGGCCAGGGCCATGGCGTCTTTCCAGCGCTCTAAAAAGCGCTGACGCTGTTGTTCGACCAATTGGGGCACCAGTGGTACGGCCAGTTCGGCCAGGCTGCGCAACTGTTCAATGTGTCCTTGCAGCATCGAGGTCAGGCGGGTACCTTCGCGGGCGCGGGCTTCGCGCAGGGCGTCCACGGCTTGGGTGGCCAGTTGCATCCAGGCCGCTTCGTCGGGGGCGGCTTGGCCTGAGCTGCCTTCCGTCATACGCAGCAC
Source organism: uncultured Burkholderiales bacterium (assembly GCA_903932865.1). Taxonomy (GTDB): domain Bacteria; phylum Pseudomonadota; class Gammaproteobacteria; order Burkholderiales; family Burkholderiaceae_C; genus Limnohabitans_A. Next base: position 22,847 of record CAIZHQ010000009.1, on the reverse strand, counting down.
GTCGGCCACGCTCAGGGCGCGGGCACCGGGCAACCAATCCTGAATTTTGTCTTGCAAGGCCGCGATTTTTTGCAGGGCTTGGTGGTTGGGCACTGGCAGGGCAGTGCTGTGACCGTCGTCCTGGCTGGCACGCACTTCGACTTTGCCGCGTTTGATCTGGCGGGTGATCAGCTCGCGCAGACCCGGTTCGAGCTGGCGCAGCTCTTCCGGCAGGCGAAAACTCAGGTCGAGGAAGCGGCTGTTGACCGAGCGGATTTCAAGCCCCAGGCGGGCGTTGGGGGCCGCGCTGGCAGGGGCTTCGCCGTCTGCGGGCAGCGGGCTGTGCTGCACGCTGGCGTAGCCGGTCATACTGTAAACTGACATTGAACTGGTTCCTTCGCGCCGCAGGCCGAACACCGGCTTGGGGCAATTGCCTCAACCCAAGCCCTTGAAGGGCTTGGCAAAGCATGAAACAGCGCATTATCGCAAACTCGCCCATACCGCTTGCCGAAGCCAGCATCACACCACTCGCCAAAGACACACCCATGACATCCAACTCTGTTCGTTCCGGCCGCGCTGCCGACGCTTTGCGCGCTGTGCGCATCACCCGCGGCTACACCGTCCACGCCGAAGGCTCGGTGCTGATCGAGTTTGGTCAGACCCGCGTGCTGTGCACCGCTTCGGTCGAAGAAAAAGTGCCGGGCCACAAAAAGGGCAGCGGCGAGGGCTGGGTCACGGCCGAATACGGCATGCTGCCCCGCGCCACCCACACCCGGGGCGACCGCGAAGCCGCGCGCGGCAAGCAAAGCGGCCGTACGCAAGAAATCCAGCGCCTGATTGGCCGCTCGCTGCGTGCCGTGTTTGACCTGAAAAAACTGGGTGAACGCACCATCCACCTCGACTGCGACGTGCTGCAAGCCGATGGCGGCACCCGCACGGCCAGCATCACGGGTGCTTTTGTCGCAGCGCAGGATGCTGTGAACTGGTTGATCGCGACTGGCAAACTGACCGAATCACCGATTCTGGACCGCGTGGCCGCCATCTCGGTGGGCTTGAAAAACGGCACCGCCTTGCTGGACCTGGATTATCCCGAAGACTCGTCTTGCGACACCGACATGAACGTGGTGATGACCGGTGCGGGCAACTTTGTGGAAGTGCAGGGCACGGCCGAAGGCGTGGCCTTTACCCGCGTCGAGATGGACGGCATGCTGGCGCTGGCCGAAAAGGGCATTGCGCAACTGGTGCAGTTGCAAAAGCAAGCGCACGACCAACCCCAGACCCTGACGTTCAGCGCCTGAACCCCTGGCGATGGCGTACATGAAAATCGTTCTCGCCTCCAACAACGCAGGCAAATTGGCCGAGCTCCAAACCCTGTTGGCGCCGCTGGGCATGACGCTGGAGCGCCAGTCCGAGCTGAACATTCCCGAGGCCGCAGAGCCGTTCAAGACCTTTGTTGAAAACGCCCTGGCCAAAGCCCGCCACGCAGCGCAGCTGAGCGGCATGCCCGCCTTGGCCGACGACGCGGGCCTGTGTGTAGATGCCTTTGGCGGCCAGCCGGGTGTGGACACGGCCTACTACGCCACCCGCTTCGGTTACCCCAAAGGCGACGACACCAACGTCACCGCTTTGCTGGAACAAATGCAAGGCATCACCAACCGCCGCGCCGCCATGGTCAGCACGCTGGTGGCGGTGCGCAGCGCTCACGACCCGGAGCCCTTGATTGCCGTGGGCCGGGTGGTGGTGCAGATCACGCCTGAACGGCGGGGCACCAACGGTTTTGGTTTTGACCCGGTCATGTACCTGCCCGAATTTGGCAAGACCTTTGCCGAGTTGCCCCCCGAGGTGAAGAACGCCCACAGCCACCGCGGCCGCGCCGCACAGGCCATGCTGACGCTGATGCGTGAACGCTGGTTGGACAGCGCTGCGCCATGAACCCGATGATGGACCCTGTGCACGCCATGCGCCCGGGCGTGCTGCAACTGAACGCCTTGCCGCCCCTGTCGCTGTATGTGCACCTGCCTTGGTGCATCAAGAAGTGCCCCTATTGCGACTTCAACTCGCACGAGTTGCGTGAGGGCGCTGATCCGATCTCGACACAAGATGCCTACATCAATGCCTTGTTTGCCGACCTGGATGCGAGCTTGCCGCTGATTTGGGGCCGAAGTATTCAGACCGTGTTTTTGGGTGGTGGCACACCCAGCTTGTTTTCGCCCGAAGCGATTGACCATTTGATTTCGGGCATCCGTGCCCGCGTGCGCTTGGCACCTGACGCCGAAATCACCATGGAAGCCAACCCCGGCACTTTCGAGAAAGACCGTTTCAAGGCCTTTCACCAAGCCGGGATCACCCGCTTGTCGATGGGCGTGCAGAGTTTTGACAATGCGCACCTGAAAGCCCTGGGCCGTGTGCATGACCGCGACCAAGCGCTGGCCGCTGTGACCGAAGCCGCGCAGGTGTTTGACACCTTCAACCTGGACTTGATGTACGCCTTGCCGGGTCAGACGCTGGAGGGCCTGACACAAGACATTCAGACCGCCTTGACCTTTGCGCCGCCGCACATCTCGATCTACCACCTGACCATCGAGCCCAACACCGTGTTTGCCAAGTTCCCGCCTGCCTTGCCTGAGGACGATTTGGCCTACGAGATGATGGACCGGATCACTGAACTGACGGCCTTGGCGGGCTTGGATCGTTACGAAGTCTCGGCCTATGCCAAGCCAGGCCACCTGTGCTCGCACAACCTGAACTATTGGCAGTTCGGTGACTACTTGGGCATTGGCGCGGGCGCGCACAGCAAGCTCAGTTTTGCGCACCGCGTGCTGCGGCAAGTGCGCTACCGCGAGCCTGCGCTGTACATGCAGCAGGCCATGAAGGGCGAGCCTGTGACGCAAAGCACCGAGGTGTCACGCCAGGACTTGCCGTTTGAATTCATGCTCAACGCCCTGCGCCTGCGTGGTGGGTTTGCTGTGGCTGACTATGTGGAACGCACGGGTCTGGCCATGAACAGCATCCAGGCGGGATTGAAAGAAGCAGAAAAATTGGGCTTGATTGGCCGCGACCTGCACCGGGTCTGGCCCACCGAAAAAGGCTTTGATTTCTTGAGCGACTTGCAATCCCTGTTCTTGTCAAACAGCGACAGCGCACAGGCTCAGTGAGCGCGCAGGGATGATTGGGAGCTGATCCGGTCGAGCACAAACTTGAAACCGTAAAGCATCAGCAAAGCCCCCAATGCGTCGCCCATGAACATTGGCCAGATGTCCACCCAAATGTTCAGGTGGGGCCGATCCAGCAGCTGCCAAACCAAATGGTGGGCCAAGGCGCTGGCGGCTGCAAAGATCAAGGTTATTTTCAACAGCTGTAGCGCATTGAGCGATTGCAATTTCGAGTCCAGCCACTGAAGGCGGACCAGGTATTTCATCACCAACCAAGGGGTCAAGCCCCCCACTGCGCCATTCAAAAGCGCCAGTAAGGCCATTTTTTGCGTGAAAAGATCGCGGTCAATGAACCAGCTGCCCAGCATCAGCCCCAAGGCACCTGGCAAGCCCATGACCAGGACCAGCACGACCCGAAAGCCTGCGGGCAGAAATACCCAACTGATGCCTTCGCTGTATTCGAAAATCGAAAAAATCAAATCGTTGAGTTGGTAGAAGCCCACAAACAAAACAGCGCTGATGAGGGTCAGCGCTGTGGATTCCAAGGCATGTCTGACGCCGTGGATCATGTGATCGGGTTTTGGTGAGCTTGCTGCATGGAGCGGCCCAGATCCTGGAAGTAATCCAGGGTGCGCTGGGTGGGAATCAGGAATTTGGCACGACGGTCGCCTTCTTGGTTCAGCGCGCTGAGCAAGTCTTTTTCACGCAGTCGCGTGATGCGCTTGTGCAAGGTGGCGGGAGAACCCAGTTCAGCCAGTCCAATCGCTTCGCGCACCGTCATGGGTTGGTTTTCGTACCAACGCAGCACCACCGACTGCAACAGAGCCGATTCGTTGGCATCTATGGCCTGACCATCTGGCAAGGCTTGAACCACTTTGGCCAACTGGAGAAATCGCAGGTAAGCTGAAGCAAAAGGGCTTTGGTTTTTTTCCATACGGCCGATTTTATCGAATCTTTTGACCCACTTTTATCCTCAACACATTTCGAGGTTCATGGCCAACACGCAATCATTGTGCGCTTATTTTCCGCTCCCGAATGATGCGCCCCCAAGTGGCCGTCTCCTTGGCCATGTAACGGGCCAAGTCTTCTCGCGAGCCGGGCATGGGCACCAGGCCGTGCTTGTTCAACTGCTCCACCACATCGGGCGCTGACAAAACCTTGACCAATTCCGCATTCCAGCGTTCCAGCACCGGGGCGGGCACTTTGGATGAGGCGACAAAAGCGTACCAGTTGGTGGCACTGAAACCGGGATAGCCGGACTCGGCAATGGTGGGGATATGCGGCAACCCCCCCAGGCGCTGAGTGCCGGTACTGGCCAGAGGAATCACTTTGCCGGCCTCGATGTGAGGCGCTGCCGTGGCAAAAGTGGCATACCAAGAGGCCACGCGGCCACCCAACAGGTCTTGCAAGGCAGCGGCGCCGCCTTTGTAGGGCACATGCAGTGTGTCAATTTTGGCCATGTCGTTCAGCAACTCGCCTGCCAGGTGCGAGGCAGAACCTGGGCCGGTGGAGGCGAAATCGAGTTTGCCGGGGTCTTTTTTGGCGGCGGCGATGAACTCGGCGAACGTCTTGATGCCCGTGCCCGAGTGCACCACCAGCACATTCGGAAAGTTCACCGCCATGGTCAGCGGGGCCAGGTCTTTGACTGGGTCATAGGGCAGCTTCATCATGTTGGGGGCAATGCTCAGCGGGCCGACCGAACCGAACAGCAGCACGCTGCCGTCCGCTGGGCCTGTTGCGGTGTATTGGTGGGCAATGTTGCCGCCAGCGCCGGCTTTGTTTTCAACCGTGACAGCGACCCCCAGGTTCTCGCCCAGTTTTTTGGCAATGATGCGGGCACCCGTGTCGGCCGCCCCGCCGGGCACAAAGCCCACGACCATGCTGATGGTTTTTTTGGGAGGAAAGTCCTGCGCAAAAGCGACGGACCCAGGGGCCATCAAGCTCACAAGGATCCCAAAAGTGATGAATATCAAATGACGTGACATGGCATGGTGTTTAAAAAACGCGCCGCCTAGGCAGGCGCATGGGTTTTGGGCTCAATCCTGCGGGTGCAGGATCACCATTTGACTTTGCCGCTGCCGACATCCATCACCATGCGTGTGGACAAATACAGCCGTGGCGCGATCGAGTCGATGAAGATGTATTCATCGTCATTCGAGTGGGCCCCAAAACCCCGCAGTCCAAAACTCTCCAGCACGCCGCCTTTGGGGCGCAAGCCGGCAAAAGCCGCATCTGTGCCCCCGCCTGTGGCACGCTCTTGCACCAACAGGTTTTGGCCAATTTCCTGAAAAATGCCCAAGGCATGCTGTGCCATGACCCGAGAGGCCTGTGTGGCTTCAAAGGCTGGGCGGCTTCGGTAAAAGCTCAAATCAATTTGGGTGTCCGGGATCAACTTGTCCTTGATGGCTTCTTTCAGGCTGGCCTCCATCAAGTCCAAGTCCTTGTTCGACAGCGATCGCACATCGGCAATGGCGCTGGCGGAAGCCGGAATCACATTGCGGACATCGCCACCGCGGGCCACGGTCCAGTTGATCTTGAGCCCCTTGGCCGGATCGCCAAAATTGCGGGTTTTGAGCATCTGGTGTGCTAATTCATACACAGCATTGCGCCCGCCTTCGGGGTTGGCTCCGGCGTGAGAGGCTTTGCCAGTGATTTTCATTTCCACAATGGCAATGCTGCTGGTGGCCAGGCGCACCATGTCTTTGTCCACGCCACCGCCTTCAAAAGACATCACCGCATCGTATTCCTCGCCCAATCGGACCAGCAAGGCGCTGGAGCCCGCCGAGCCCACTTCCTCGTCGCCATTGATGGCCACGGCCAGCTCGGCGTAATCGTCAAAACCCAAATCTTGCAGCATCTGCACGGTGTGCAAAATCAAGGCCACACCCCCTTTGTCGTCCGAAATGGCCAAGCCATAAGCCCGGTTGCCATCGATGCGGAAAGGCTGTTTGGCCACCATGCCTTTCAAGTAAACCGTGTCCATGTGGGCGATCAACAGCACTTTCTTTTGGCCCTTGCCTTTTTTGGTGCCCATCACCACCGAACCCAGCTTGGCACCCTTGAGTTGGGGGTGGAAATCTGGGGCCTGGGTGGGAATGGTTTTGACATCCATGCCCATTTGCTGCAAGCGCTGCCCAATCAGCAGGCTGATTTTTTCAAGACCTTCCAGATCCCGGCTGCCCGACTCGATGGAGACCAGGGTTTTCAGGGTGTCCAGCAAGGCAGGCGTTTGGGATTGGGCCATGGTTTGAACACGGACCTTGGTGGTGTCGGTGGGGGTCTGCGCCCAAGCGGGCATCAGTGCCACAGCGCAGCAGCTGGCGGCCAGCAGCAGCTTGGCTGCTGGGCGGATGGAATGGTGAACCCAATGCGAAAGCACCATGACGATTTCCTCAGTGATGGATGAATCAGGTCATTTAACGTCTTTGCAGCACGCCAGTCAGCAGCATTCGCGACACCCCTGCGTCAAGCAGACCTGCCTTGCATGTGCGATGTGAAGGCTGGCCTGGTGTTGCGAGGGCCTTGTTAAGCTAGCCACCCACAGGAGAAAAGCATGACACACAAATTGGCGATCATTAGCCTGGGCATCATGGGCCGCCGCATGTTGGAAAACGCGCTGCAACATCCCGCATTTGAGGTGTCGGGGGTCTGGGACCCAGCGGCCGCCTCTGTGGCCAAAATGCATGAAACCCTGCCCTCGGTGCCGCTGGCCAGCAGTGCCGAGTTGGCCATGCACGGGGCCGATGTGGTTTATTTGGCTTGCCCGCCAGGCCCGCGCAAAGCCTATGCACTGCAGGCTGCTGCAGCGGGGCAGGGCGTGTTCATGGAAAAACCCCTGGGCACCGACAACGCCGAAAGCCGAGACTTGGTCGCCCAACTGCGGCGGGCCCGTTTGCCGGGCGTGGTCAACTTCACCCAAGCCGCGTCGAGGGGCTTTGAAGCGTTGCAGCGCGCCGTGGACGCGGGGGAAACGGGCGCGCTGCTGGGCATCGACATCGTGGTCCAGTATCCGGCCTGGCCCCGCGCCTGGCAAAAGGATGCCGATTGGCTGCGCCTGCGCCATGAAGGGGGCTACACCCGTGAAGTGATTTCGCATTTTTTGTTTTTAGCCGGTCGCTTTTTGGGTCCGCTGAGCTTGCAGCACGCGTCTCCCCGTTACCCTCAAGATTCCAGTCTGTGCGAGTTGGACTTGCTGGCCCGCCTGACCACGGCCGATGGGAGGCCTGTCACGGTCATGGCCACCACCGGCGGTCAACAGCCCGATCGCCAAGAAGTGACGGTGCGCGGCAGCCGCACGAACCACCAGTTCCGCGAGTTTTATCAACTGTGGCGCTCAGACGGTGGCCCCTGGGTGGAGGCCCTGGATTGGTCTACCGAAGACCCCCGCACCAGCGCCTTGCAGCGTCAACTGAGCGAAGCGGACTTGTGGTTGCGCGGCCAGCCCCACAAACTGGCCACGGCCGAAGAAGCGCTGGCGGTGCAAGAGCTGGTGGAGGCAATGCTGGTGGGTCGGTCTTAAAAAGCATCAGAAATGCAAAACGCCCCGAAAGGGGCGTTTGGGGGGCCGCTGGCAGACGCCTGGTCAAGGGAAGGGACGATCAAGTCTTGTGACGCCTTGGCGGTTGATGCGCCACACTTGTGAATCCGCCCTTGGTGCGCTGTATGGCAAGAAGTTTTGATCGGCAGTTCAACTGGACTTGCAGGACTTTTCATATTCAATGAAAGTCTGCTTTGGTGATCACCATTTTGGCGTGGGCTCAAATCGCAGGGGCCCCACCATCCCCTACCGATTGGGCACAACAACAGACACCCGTTACCGGCGCGGGGGCTTTGAAATGTCAGCGCTGCGTTTTGGGGTTTTGTCGGGCGAGATTAACGTAAAAACGATAAAATTATAGTTTTTAACAAATAGCTACAATTGAATAATGGCATCAAAATATGTAAAAAATTGTATTTTGGTTGTTGCTGAATAAAGTTGATGTTTAAAATAATATATATTATTTACCACTCGTCGGCCAATGTGCTTTGCTGGAATTGTGCAAACATTTCAACCCATGCTTGCCATATTTTCTTTAAAAAAGACTCCTATCATGCTCATCAGTTTTACACCAATCAACGTACAGGTGCTGAGGTTGCTTCACACGCCTGTTGTGTCCCCAAGTTCATCCACCGGGGAAACCCCCATCGCGCCCGTGACTTCTGGCTTTGAAGCTGTCCTCAAAAGGCTGATGGCCTTGACGTCTAATGTCCAAGCACTGTTGAAGACGATTGGATGCATGGCAATCACAGGGTTGTGTGTTTCTATGCCGCTGCATGCGCAAACTGTGACCAGCACCTTCCCTGTTGGCAACGATCCTCAGTTTGTGGCCTTCAATCCTGTCGGCAGTCAAGCCTATGTGGTGAACTACAACAACGGCGGCGACGGTAGCGTCTCGGTCATCAATACAGCCAGCAATACCCCCACAGGCACCACCATCCCCGTCGGCAACAGTCCTGTCCATGTGGCCTTCAGTCCTGACGGCACTCGAGCCTATGTGGTGAACAAGGGCTTTTTCGATAAAAGTGTCTCGGTGATCGATACAGCCAGCAATACCGTCATCACCACCATCACTACCGGCATCGGCGTGCTTCCTAATGCCGTGGCCGTCAGTCCTGACGGCACCAAAGCTTATGTGGCGAGCCAAAATGGTAATAACGTCTCGGTGATCGATACAGCAAGCAACACCGTCACAGGCGCCGCCATCCCCGTCGGCACCGGTCCACAACACGTGGCCGTCAGTCCTGACGGCAGTAAAGCCTATGTGGCCAACGCTAACAGCGATAGCGTCTCGGTGATCGATACGGCAAACAATACCGTCACAACCATCTCCGTCGGCGACCTGCCTTATCACGTTGCCTTCAGTCCTGACGGCAGTAAAGCCTATGTGGCGAACTTTGGCAGCAATACCATCTCGGTGATCGATACAGCAAGCGGCACCGTCACAAACACCATTTCCGTCGGCACCGGTCCTCTCGGGGTTTCCTTCAGTCCTGACGGCAGTAAAGCCTATGTGGTCAACGCAGGAAGCGGTACCGTCTCCTTGATCGATACAGCAAGCGGCACCGTCATACGCACGATCCCCGTCGGCATCGCTCCTACTTCCGTGGCCTTCAGTCCTGACGGCAGCAAAGCCTATGTCACCAACCTTGGCAACGATAACGTCTCAGTCATCTCATTTGCCCCCCCAATCAGTGAGGCTTCCCCCATCCCCACCCTGGCTGAATGGGCCATGATCTTGATGGCCAGCTTGATGGGGTTGTTGGCTTTTGTCAGAATGCGACGACAGTGAAATAGCGCTGTTGAAAGAACCCGCCTCGGCGGGTTTTTCTTTGTCCAAGCCACCCTTGGGGGCGCTGTCAATCTGAAGCGGCGTGGGTAGACAGGGAGACACGCTCAAAGGCGTGTTGGTCAGCGTCACTCATGACCGGGTTTGGGAAGGAATTTGGCAGTCAGGCGAAATGGGATTTGACACGCTTTATTTACCGGGTGTATAATTCGTCTACCATCTGATAGGTAGACAAGCAAAGCAGCACCATGCACCCGCAAAAAGAACTTTCTCCTTCCGCTCTGCGCATCGTGGACGCGGCCCAAGACTTGATCCAAGAAGTGGGCTACAACGGTTTTTCGTTTGAGCACATTTCTCAAGCCGTGGGCATGCGCAAGGCGAGTGTTCATCACCACTTTGGCTCCAAGGCCGATTTGGGGGTGGCGGTGGTTCAACGCTACAGCCATCAGTTTGAAGCGTCATTGCAACAGATTGTGGTGACGCTCAAGACAGCGCCTGAACGGCTGCAGGCTTATGCAGATTTGTTTGAAAAAGCCGCGCAAAACAGCAAGTACATCTGTGTTTGTGGGATGTTGGGGGCAGAGACCAATTCACTGGACCCGGCCGTCAACGCCGAGGTGCAGGGGTTTTTCCAACTCAACCTGGCTTGGTTGCGTGAAGTGATTCAAGAGGGCTTGAGCAGCTGTTCATTGCGCAGCCCGCACCAAGCGTCTGAATTGGCCGTCAGCTATTTGTCTCTCTTGGAAGGGGCCATGCTGGTGGGCCGCAGCGTGCCGACGGCGATGGGGCCGCGCCGCCTGGGAGATTTGTTTCTTTCGGGTTTGGCGTGAGTCGTTTTTTTAACTGATAAAACTACCTTCTGGTAGGTAGTTTTTTCAAAAAGAGCAACATCTGCTGAAAAGTATCAGCCGATGCAGCAAGGGAGGATGCGAGAAAGGGTTCACGCATCTTTGTTTTCGAAGTCAAGCCGCACAGGCGGTTAATGGAGTATGAAAATGAGCACAGGTAACAAACAAAAACGCGTTTTATTGGTCATGTCCTCAGTGGACGAAATGGGCATCAGCGGCAAGCACACGGGCACTTGGTTCACAGAGTTGGCCGCGCCCTACTACATCTTGACCGAGGCCGGTTACGAGGTGGTGTTGGCCTCGCCCGATGGCGGCGAAGCGCCCATCGATTGGCTGAGCATGAAAGCACCCTTCACCACCGAGTACACCCGTCGCTTTTTGACCGACGAGGTGGCTTTGCACGCGGCCAAAGAAACGCGCAAATTGCGCAACGTTGACTACAACACCTTTGACGCGGTGTTCTTCCCGGGCGGTTACGGCTTGCTGTGGGACTTGGCACACGATTCGCACGCGATCAAGTTGATCCGAGACTTCTACACCAGCAACCGGCCTATCGCCATGGTCTGCCACGCGCCCGCCATTTTGCGCGACGTGAAATTGCCAAGCGGCGAGTACTTGGTCAAAGGTGTGAGCTTGACCGGCTTCAAGAACGACGAAGATACGGAAATCGAATTGCTCAAGCACCTGTTGTTCTCGCTGGAAGACGAGCTCAAAGGCCGTGGTGCTAAGTACCAAAGCAAAGCCAACTGGGAAGCCAATGTGGTGGTGGATGGTCCGTTGATGACGGGACAAAGCCCTGCGTCTGCGCCACCTTTGGCCGAAGCCTTGGCAGAGCGCCTGAAGGGCTAAGACCCTGAGCCCATCCGATGAAGGCCGTTGAATCACCTTCATCGGGTTCAAATACAGATGTCGCATGACCGCGCTGCCAGAAATGGGGCGTGGTCAGAAATCAAGGAAATCCAATGACAGGCAAAACCGTTTTGATTGCGGGCAGCAGCGGTGGCTTGGGGCAGGCGCTGGCCAACAGGTTCAGTGCAGGGGGCTACCATGTGGTGAGCGTGTCGCGTCGTGGCCAAGGGCACACCCATGCCGACTTGAGTGACGCGCAAGCCACCCACGCTTTGTTCGACAGCCTGGACCCCGACAAGCCTCTGGCGGGCGTGATCCACAACGCCATGCAGTTCCACCGCGAGGCGTTTTTAGACACCTCTGCGCAAACCTTTGAAGACGTTTGGCGTTCCATGACACTCACGGCTGTGAACGTGGCGCATCAGGCCATTCCGCGTCTGAAAGCGCAAGGCGGCGGCTGCCTGATTTTCAGTGGGGCTTCAGGCAGTTTGAGGGCGGGGCCGCAGTTTTCTGCTTTCAGCAGTGCCAAGTTTGCGCTGCGCGGTTTGACCCAGGCCTTGGCACGCGAGCACTCGGCCGATGGCATCCACGTGGTGCATACCGTTTTGGATGGTTTGATTTGGTCCGACAAAACGCAGCAACGCTTCAAGTCGGCGCAGCAGCACAGCAGCATGGTCCCGGCCGATTTGGCCGAGGTCTATTGGCAACTCTTTCACCAACCCTCCAACGCTTGGACCCATGAACTCGATCTGCGGCCCATGAGCTCGCAGGTCTGAAAGGAAGCACAACATGTCACATCCCATCGCCGTTGTCGGCGCAGGCCTCAGCGGCCTGTACGCCACTTGGTTGTTGCAGCAAGCGGGGCACCGCGTTTTGTTGATCGAAGCGCGCGAGCGCATCGGCGGGCGCGTGCTCAGCCAGTCCCCCAGCGCTGCAGGCCACCGTTTGGACTTGGGGCCTTCTTGGTTCTGGCCCGGCATGAACCCGCGCATCGAAAAATTGCTCAAACAACTCGGCGTGGCTGCATTCCCGCAGCACAGCCGTGGCGCTGCGGTGGTGGAAGGCCAAGACGGCAAAATTCACAAACACCAAAGCAGTTGGGAACAGTCGCCTGCGTCCTACCGCATGGCAGGCGGGACGCAAAGCTTGGTGGAGGCCATCCATGCGCAGCTCGATGAGCGGGTGCATTTCAAACCGCAGACCCGGGTGAAGGGCATGCAGCTGCGCCCCCATGCGGTGGAGCTGAGCTTGCAAGACCCCAGCGGAGAGTGGTCGCAATTGGCCGCGCAGGTGATCGTCACCGTGCCGCCACGTTTGTTGGCGCAGGACATGGCTTTGGAGCCCGCATGGCCGGATGCGCTGCTCCAGGACATGCGTGCCACACCCACCTGGATGGCGGGGCAAGCCAAGTTTGTCGCGGCTTATCCCAAGGCTTTTTGGCGCGAGGCCGGTTTGTCTGGCAATGGCATGAGCCACCGAGGCCCCATGTCCGAGATCCACGACGCCTCCGATGGCACAGGCCAATCGGCGGCGTTGTTTGGATTTGTCGGGGCCTCGCCCAGCTACCGGGCAGGCATTGGCCAAGAGGAGTTGCAAAGACAGGCCATTGCCCAATTGGTGCGCCTGTTTGGGCCTGAGGCTGCACAGCCCTTGTGGAGTGCGGTGCAAGACTGGGCGCAGGAGCCGCTGACGGCGGCCAGGGAGGACCTGCGCCCATTGTCTTACCACCCGATGTACGAGGTGGCGCAATTGCCTTCAGCATGGGCGCAACGCGTCTGGTTGGCGGGCACCGAGCAGTCGCCCAACTACGGCGGCTACCTGGAAGGTGCCTTGGAAGCGGCAGAAATAGCCGTCTCGCACTTGCAGCGCAGCTTGCCCAATTTGGCTTTGCACAGCGCCCCCCTTGCACACGATGAGGAGTAAATCACCATGCAACTCAATGCCAATCTCCAACAACCCGCCCTGGTCCATGCTGCCCAGCAAGACTGGATCGCCTCGCCCATGCCGGGTGTCGAACGCCGCATGCTGCATCGCTTCGGTGATGAAGTGGCGCAGGCCACCACCATCGTGCGGTACGCACCGGGCAGCCATTTCAGCGCCCACACCCACACCGGGGGTGAGGAGTTCCTGGTGTTGGACGGTGTCTTCCAAGATGAAAATGGGGACTACCCGGCGGGCACCTATATCCGCAACCCACCCGAAAGCCGCCATACGCCGGGCTCGGCCCTGGGCTGCACGATCTTTGTCAAACTCTGGCAATTTGACCCGCAAGACCGCGCCCATGTGGTTGTCCACACCGACAAAATGGCGCGCATCGACGATGCCCAAAGGCCCGGCGTGCAGGTCTCGCCCTTGTACAAAGATGCGCGAGAAGATGTGCGCATCGAAGAATGGGCGCCCCAGTCCGTGCTGGAGTTGGCACTGCCCAAGGGCGCAGAGTTTTTGGTGCTCAGTGGCCATTTCAGGCACGGCAGTGAAGACTTGGCCGCGCAGTCGTGGCTGCGTTTGCCCCCGGGCAGCCGGCTGCGTGCACAGACCGGCGACCAAGGTGCCAAAGTATGGGTCAAGTTGCACCACCTGAGCGTCATGCCGTCGCCTCCCAGCCCATGAACATGACCGTCTCCTTTTTCAGCATGGCTGTGGGCACACTGGCCTGGGGGCACAGTTGGCAAGCCGTCGCGCTGGTGTGGCCACTGCCCACTTGGGTGGTGACCTTGTCCAGTGCTCTGGGTGTGGTGATGTGGCTGGTCTTGCTGGCAGCCTATGTTCACAAAACATGGGCGCAGCCTCAAATGGTGCGTGACGAGTTCAAGCATCCGGTGCAGTCCGCCATGACCGCCTTGCTGCCAGTGTCAACTTTGTTGGCTGCCATCACGCTCAAGCCGAGCATGCCCGAATTGGCGTGGGGCTTGTTGGCCCTGGGTCTGAGCACCCAATTGGTCTTGGGCCTGTGGTGGGCGGGGCGCTTTTGGCAAGGCGGTCGCACGCCCGAATCGGTGAACGCATCGGTCTACCTGCCCAGTGTGGCGCAAAATTTTGTGGCCGCAACCGCCTGTGCCAGTTTTGGTTGGCCCACCTTGGCGGGCTTGTTTATGGGCGCTGGCTTGTTTTCTTGGTTGGCCTTGGACTCCATGGTCATGGCCCGAGCAGCCACCCTGGATTTTTTGGAGCCGCCGCTGCGGCCCTTGCAAGGTATTCAATTGGCACCCCCCGTGGTGGGCGGCCTGGGCTATCTGTCACTCACCTCGGGCCCCCCTGACCTGATGGCACTGATGCTTTTTGGCTATGGCCTGTACCAGGCATTGCTCGCGGTGCGCCAGTTGCCATGGACCCTGCAAGCGGACTTTGCGCCCAGTTATTGGGCTTTCAGCTTCGGCGTCATGGCCCTGGCCAGCATGGGCCTGCGCCTGTGGGCGCGGGCGCCAGATGAGCAGCTTTGGCAACTTTTGGCGCCCATCTTGTTTGGCGTTGCCAATCTGGTCTTTGCAGTGCTCCTCTGGAACACAATCAAACTGTTCGCTCAGGGTCGACTGTTGCCCCCTGCAACCCAGCCAAAGACATGAAACCCAGTCAAAGACATGAAACCCGTCCCAGCCCGTGCCGTCCTCGACACCCGACGCACCCTCACCGCGACTGCAGGTTTTTTTGCCGCGGTGGTCTTTTGATGCGAACGGATGCACCGTCTGCATGATGCGCACATTGTTGCAGGGCGTGATGAATTTGATTTTTTGCGGTATGCACAAGACATCGGTTGCGTGATTGACTCCCAATAAACCATTCAAAGGTTTATTGAAAAATTTGGAAATAATACTATAATTACGTTTTCTGACTTTCACCACGCTGCAGTTGCACGCATGTCTAACGGTGTTTGCACAGTGCTTGGCAGACCGAATTGTTCTCAGGCGCGCATCTGAATGTTCACACCAAGGGCGATTTTTTTAGGATCAATGGGCAATGCCACTTCAATCAACCGCTGAAACCCCACGCTTTGCCGCATACCCAACTGCCATGAAATGGCTGAGGTCTTTGGCGACGACGGCCAGTTCACTTTTCAAGAGCATGGGGTGCCTTGCCGTCATAGGGAGTTGTCTGTCAGCACCCCTGCATGCGCAAACTGTCACCAGCACCATTGGCGTTGGCAGCAATCCAAACACTGTAGCCTTCAGTCCTGGTGGGAGTCGTGCCTATGTGCCAAACTTTGGTGACGATACCGTCTCAGTCATCGATACAGCCACCGATACCGTCATCGACACCATTACCGTCATCGGAGGACCTTTGGCCATAGGCTTGCTGACAGATGGAAGTCGAGCGTATGTGGTCAACCGTAACGACGGTGCCGTCTCGGTCATTGATACAGCAACGAATACCATCGTCCACACCATCGTCGTCGGCGCACAAAATGCTTTTTCTATTGCCATCAGTCCCACAGTGGGTAAAGCGTATGTGCCGAGCTACGATGACGGTATCCTCACGGTGATTGATGCTGCACTGGGCAATGTCATCGGCACCATCAACCTCTCACGTGGTCTTCGTGACGTTGCATTCAGTCCTGATGGAACCAGAGCGTATGTCATCAATGATCGTGACAATACCGTCGTAGTCATTGATACAGCCACCGATACCGTTGTCGGCAGCATTGCAGCCATCTCACAACCTGTTAGGGTTGCCTTCAGTCGCGACGGGTTGAAAGCGTATGTGACGAACGTTGGCGGTACCGTCACGGTGATAGGAACAGCCACAGATACCGTCATCGGCACCTTTGTTGTCGGCACTGATCCTAAAGGTGTGTCTTTCAGCCCTGATGGAACCAGGGCGTACGTGGTCAACCACGGTGACGCGACCTTTTCGGTCATTGATACAGCCGCCGATACCGTCATCAGCACCATTCCAGTCGGCGGAGGACCTGTTGGCGTTGCCTTCAGTCCCAATGGTTTGAAAGCGTATGTGACGAACACGATCACCAATAACGTCTCGGTGATTTCATTCGCTCCTGTAGTTCCCCCCACCTCTGCAGCCGCCCCGATCCCTACTTTGTCTGAATGGGCCATGATCTTGATGGCCAGCTTGATGGGGTTGTTGGCTTGTGTGCGCTTACGCCGCTATTGATGTCAAAGTTGCGCAGCCTTTCATGAAAAGTCAGGAATTTTCAGAAATATAAATAGGAGTTAGCCCAACAGGTGATAGGTTAAGCTGCACTCCAGTGCGCATCAAAAAAATTTTGGGACGCTTTCATTTTTATAAGACTCATCATGAAACTTTTACCAACTGCAGGAAAGTCATACTCGGCCGCAATCCAAGTCGTCTTGCAACGGCTGGGGGCCTTGTCGACGACAACAAGTGCTCTTTTCAAGAGCATGGTGTGCCTTGCCGCGATAGGGAGTTGTCTGTCCGCACCCCTGCAAGCGCAGACGATCATCGGGACCATTGGCGTCGGCGTCTATCCTATTGCCGTCGCCTTCAGCCCTTTGGGGGGTAAAGCATATGTGGGGACTGGAATCGGTTTCATTGGTACGATAAGTGGCATCTCTGTCATCAATACATCCACCAATACCGTCACCAGCACCATCACTGTCGACACCGCGCCTGTTGCCATCGCCTTCAGTCCTGACGGGAGTAAGGCGTATGTGGTGAATAATATTGTCAATACCATTCAGGTCATTGATACAGCCACGGACACCGTCTCGGCCACGATTCCCGTTGGCACCACGCCCACTGACATAGCCTTCAGACCAGATGGGAGTCAAGCGTATGTGGTGAACGATACAGCCGGAACCATCTCGGTCATTGATACAGTCAGCTCTTCACCCACTTACCATACCGTCGTCAGCACCTTTCCCGTCGGCTCATTTCCCCGTTCCATAGTCTTTAATTCGAATGGCAGCAGGGCGTATGTGGTGACCAGCGGCACCCCGGACATCACGGTCATTGATACAGATCCCACTTCACCCGGTTACCTCACCATCGTCACCAACATTCCCGTCGGCACTGATCCAAGAAAAATCGTCATCAGTCCCACAGAGAACAAAGCGTACGTGATGGACTCATCTGACTTTACCGTCAAGGTGATCAATACAGCGAACAATACCGTCAGCTCTACCTTTGCTGTCGGTAGCGATCCTTCGGGCATCGCTTTCAGTCCCGATGGCCTTAAAGCAATTGTGGTCAACTCTGCAGACCAGACCTTCTCGGTCATTGATACAGCAACCAATACCGTTATCGGTACCTTTGCTGGAGGTGATGGAATTGGCGATCCTCTTATCTTGGATGCATCTGGCGTCATTGCATTCAAACCAGATGGTAGTCAAGCGTACATGGCGAACAGAAATACCAATAATGTTTCGGTGATTTCATTCGCTCCTGTAGTTCCCCCCACCTCTGCAGCCGCCCCGATCCCTACTTTGTCTGAATGGGCCATGATCTTGATGGCCAGCTTGATGGGGTTGTTGGCTTTTGTGCGCTTGCGCCGCCGTTGATGTCAAAGTTGAGCAGTCTTAGAAGCAAAATTTCAACGGCTGTTTTCACACAATTTTTAATAGGGCCTCTATGCGAGGCCCTTTTTTTTTGCTCATCGGGAGTCTGGACTGACCCTGTGCCCACCCCTGCATGAGTTCTGCAAGCGGCGCCGTTCAGTGCCTAGCAAAACACTGAATTGTGTTGGCATTTTTTAAAAAGTGATTTTCTCAGTGGTTGTTTGTAACCGGGGTACTGATCGCCCAACGAGGTCGAACGTGCCCTCACGACAAGTTGGTCAATGCAAGTAAAAATGAGCACTCAGATTTGATATGATTATATTTTAGTGATCATTTTGAGGCATTTGAACATGAATCCATTGAAAATTTTCGCACCCATCGCCTTCATGTTCTACCTGACTGTTGGCCATGCGCAAGGGGTAGGAGCACCGACGATCACCGCGATCTCGCCCGCCAGTGGCACCACCTTGGGCGGCACGCCGATCACCCTCACGGGCAGCAACCTTACCGGAGCAACAAGCATCACCGTGGGCGGTGTGGCCTGTACGGCATTCACCGTGATCAACAGCACCACTGCCACTTGCACCACGCCACCACGGCACCACGGCACTCCGGGCACCGCCAGCGTGGTGGTCACCACACTGACGGGCATCAGTGCGGAAAACACGTTGTTTACGTATGTCGTTCCTGCCGCATCTGCAGCCGCCCCAATCCCTACATTGTCTGAATGGGCCATGATCTTGATGGCCAGCTTGATGGGGTTGTTGGCCTTTGTGCGCCATCGGCGTTCATGATGGCGAATGCCATAGGCTTTCTCACAAAAAACCCACTTCGGTGGGTTTTTTGTTGCCCATGGTCCCTGCATGGATGTACCAATGGGCATGCCGTGACTGAGCGCCTTGAAACACATTCCCTTGGGCATTGCCTCAACGAATGAACAGGAATATGGCCATGGACATGGCGATGTCCTCAGCGCTGGTAACTGTACGGGCAGGGTGAAAAGCCCGCCGGCACGAAAAAGCACGAAGGCAAAGTGGCCTTCAAGAGCAGCGGTGTGTGTTGATGTTGAGATGGACTGAAGCGGTGGTGTGAGAACCTCGACCAACAGGCGGTTCGGACGGACTCACCAACGGTGATGGCGCAGCTGCCGAAATGGTTTGATGACCACAATTCTGAGCACCCGAACAATGCGTCGGGCGTTGTGCCCGCACAGCTGATCAGGGCAAAACGAGCAGCAAATTCGGCATGCCGACGGTACCGGGTGCCGGGGTCAAGACAACTGATATTTTCTTTAAATCTGTTACTATAAATTGAGATTTTCAGATTAAATCAAATGAAATATATTTTTTGCGCCGTATTTTCAGTTGCAGCCTTGTGCACATTTGCGCCCGCGCAAGCTCAAGCCACAAGGACTTGGGTCTCTGGGGTTGGTGATGATGCCAATCCTTGCAGTCGGACCGCCCCTTGCAAAACATTTGCTGGTGCTATTTCAAAAACAGCTGCGGGTGGTGAAATCGATGCGCTCGACCCCGGAGGCTTTGGTGGCGTCACCATCACCAAAGCCATCACGATTGATGGCGGCGGACAAATATCAAGCATTTTGGTGTCAGGCACCAATGGGATCACGATCAACGCGGGTGCAGGAGATGAAGTGATCATTCGTAATCTGTCCATCAACGGGGTAGGCAGTGGGATTGATGGGATTCGATTCAATTCTGGAAAAAGTTTGCGCTTACAGAATGTGCGCATCGATCGTTTCAGTGCGAACTGTGTAGGAATTCAACCCAGCAACAGTGGGACAAAAATTCTTGTCATCGACTCGGCTCTCAGCAACTGTGGGAATGGTTTGTTTGCAGGCGGGGCATTTGGCCCCAAAGTCACGGTTGAGCGTTCCAGAATGGTGCTCAACAGCGCCGCCGCCATCAGTGCTGATCAGTCGAACACATTGGTACGTCTTTCGAATTCAACGCTGGTCGATAACCTGATCGGGTTACAAATTTTGAACAATGCCAACATCGGCTCTTATTCAAACAACAGACTCATTGGCAACGGGACGGACGGCGCCCCCACACTGACTTACTCATCACGTTGATCAAAATGCGCAGTCAATTTTGCGCTCAATGCGTGAGGATGGTTTTGTTGGCAGTGCTGAGCCTGGCCAGTGCGTCAATTTTTGCCCAAGAACTTACAACATGGGTTGCAGGGGTAGGGCAAGACACCAACCCATGCACACGAACAGCGCCCTGCAAAACGTTCATGGGTGCACTACTGAACACAGCGGATTCAGGCGAAATCAATGCTTTGGATTCGGGTGAATTCGATGTGGTCGATGCCAATGATCCGACGACAGCTACCGCTTTGATCATCAATCAGTCGGTGTCCATTGATGGTGGCGCACTCCATATCGCCACGATGGGCCCACTCAACAACCTCAATCTGGATGCCATCACCATCAATGCCGGGCCAAACGCCATTGTGATTTTGCGCAATCTGGTACTCAACGGTTTGTCAGGTTCCAATCGGATTGGCATTCGGATTGTTTCTGCACGGAGTGTCAGAATTGAAAACGTCAAGATCAACGGCTACTGGCAAAGTTGTCTTGAAATTCAAGCCTCAACCCCTGTCAAAGTTGATCTCATGAATGTTGATTTGACCGGATGTGGCAATGGTTTGTCTGTGGCGGGCACCAATGCGAACGTCACGATCCATGAATCAAGCCTGACAAACAATGCCAATGGGATTGTTGGCACTGGGGCTGGTGTGGTGGTGAG
Source organism: uncultured Burkholderiales bacterium (assembly GCA_903932865.1). Classification (GTDB taxonomy): domain Bacteria; phylum Pseudomonadota; class Gammaproteobacteria; order Burkholderiales; family Burkholderiaceae_C; genus Limnohabitans_A. Next base: position 2,452 of record CAIZHQ010000009.1, on the reverse strand, counting down.
ATATGCAGATCTGACGCAAGACAACACCACAGAAATCACGGCGACCTTTGGTGCTTCGATTGCCAACGCAAACTTCTCATTTGGCGAATTCTTCACGATCGGCACAACCCAAATCCCGACACTCAGCAAGTGGGTCATGATCTTGATGGCCAGCTTGATGGGGATGTTCGCATTCATGCGCTTGCGAAAAAGCTGATCGCAAACAATCAGCTTGCTGACACCACGCATGTGCGCAATGGGGTTTTGAGTTTCAAGGCCAGTATCGTGGGCAGACATCGTGGGGTTTAAAGCCACCCTCTTGAACAATTTCTGGACGCATGTTCAACCAGCAAGTCAACTTTCGCCAATGGCCATGCGCTGTCAGCATGCTCAGGGGATAAACGCGAAGTCTGTTGCATTGAGATTGGCCGTGTTCACCCCGACAAGGGTGGCAATTTGTACCGAGTTGGCTAAACTGAATGCACCCTCGTTGGTGGTGAACCAAACAGAGACCCCCGCCGTCCCCGTTGCAGCGCCCACGCACACGATCGCACCGCTGTTGGCACTGTGGGTGCCATTGAGATCTACAACAGTCGCCGCTGGCGCCGTCGTGAGGATATAGAGGTTGCCATCGCTGTTGGCAGCTGTGACGCCACTGATGGCCATCGAAGAACCGCGTGTTGCTGCGCCCGCTGCAATGCCGAAATCGGCTGCAGAAAACTGCAACTGATCAACGACCGTGGTGTTCGTTCCCAGATTGATGGCGGTGATGGTGTCGAGACCCAGGGAAGTGACACGTGCAACGGTGCCAGTCGTGCCGGTTCCGCCTGAGAAGATGACGACATCTGTGGCCGAAGTCGCCTCTGTCAGGTTGATGGAATCGTTTCCCGAGCCTCCGCTCACGGTGTCATTGCCCTCACCCCCTTGAATGGAGTCATCGCCCGCACCACCTGAGAGATCGTTGGAAACAGAATTGCCAATGATCTGATCTTTACCAGAGCCACCAATGACATTCTCAATGGTGCAGTTGTAGGCGATTCCTAGATTGTTGGTGCCGTCATACGTCACGGTGGCCCCGCCCCTATTGCTGCCCGCAGGATAAATATACTTAAGCGATGAATATGACCCTGCCGTCAGATCAATTTTACAATCCGTTGAGAAATTTTGTATCGATATTGTGTCAACCCCGCCACCATCCCATATGGTTTTGAAAAATGGCTTGAGTGGATCAAACGTGTAAACATCATTGCCCGATCTGTAATTATAATTGACACCATAGAGATATTGAATTGCCAATATATCCAATACCATTGGTGTTTCCGGATCAATGGAATAACTTAACCAACTGCCCACGCCATTGACATATTGAGCGATGGGCCAAATATTTTTAGCCGGATCGGTGTACGACATGATGGTGTACAGTCTATTTTCGACGCTGGAAGGCAATACAACAGGTGCTTCGAAAGAGTGCTTCAATCCTATTGCATGGCCAATTTCATGCATCAATGCCATGTAATTGTAATCGCCAGGGTTCCAGTCGGTTGCTGAGTAATAGTTTGAAGCAATCCAAATGTCACCAGAATTTGGCCAATATCCCCAAGGCATGTATGCCCACCCCCAAGCTTGGCCATTCACTACGCTTGAAAATGCAAATCTTAATGTGCCTGCCGAAGTCGAATTGTCATCAACTTTAACAAAATTAATATTTGCAACATTGGACCATTCACTGAGCGCTTCAGTTGCTGCAGTTATGTGATTTGAATTGAAGCTGTATCTGGTTGTGGCATTGTGTTCATTTTCCGATGAATAATTGGAACCATTTGGTCCTGCAAAAGTGCTGCTGCCTTGCGTCCATGGAAAGCTATATGTAATGGTGGTTTGACTGTTGCCACCAGCAGACCATTTGTAATCACCCATTAATCCATCAATCAAAATTTGATTGGCAAGCGTCACAACCGACACAGCAGGGGTAGTCGATGGCGTTGTGTTGGCCGTTGAAGCGCCGGTGGTGAAGTTGTACGAGGTGGTGCCAGCATAGTTGTTGCCGACAGAGTCCTTGATGCTGCCTGTTGCAAACTCGACCTTGTAGCCGGTGCTGTAACTCAGGTCGGCCGTCGGGTTGATGGTCAGCGTTCTGTCCGAGATGCTCAGGTTGGCGCTGGTGGCTGCGTCATAGGTGGCGATCACCGTGTTGGCTGCGTTCTTGAGCACGATGGAGCCCGTGCCCCGCTGGATGGCTTCGCTGAAAGTGACCACGATGTTGGCACCGATGGCTGCCCCGGTGGCTTCATCTGCGGGGCTGAAGGTAATGACAATTGGCGCTGTGGTGTCCGGGGTGCTGAAGTTCAGCGTGGTGTTGGTGGTGATGCCGGCGTAGTTGTTGCCCGCGAGGTCTTTGATCACGCCCGAGGCGAGCAAGACGTGGTAGCTGCTGTTGGCCTGCAGGTCTGCGCTGGGGTTGATGGTGACGGTG
>CAIZHQ010000008.1 GCA_903932865.1 uncultured Burkholderiales bacterium | reverse complement strand
GCGCACCCAACCCGCAGCCCGGCTCACGGTGCACGGCCCCTACGCCGATGCCGACCTGCCCCAATTGCTGGACGGGCTGCAAGCCGATGTGGCCTGGTTCCCCGCCCTTTGGCCCGAAACCTACAGCTACACCCTGAGCGCCTGCCTGGAACAAGGCCTGCCAGTTGTCGCCCCCACCCTGGGCGCATTTGCCGAACGTCTGGCCCAACGGCCCTGGTCATGGCTGTGCGATTGGCAGCAAACCCCCACCCAGTGGGCTGCTTTTTTCGAGCAGATCCGGCAAGAGAACTTCCTCACGGGCCAAGGCCCCACTCCCCCTGTGCAGCCGCTGCTGCCCAGCCCGATGGGCCATGACTTTGACTACCGCTTGCACTACCTGCAAGGGCTGCGCGCACCCACCCCACCCACCACCGAACACCTGGGCCAACTGGCCCTGGCCATTTGCCAAGCCCCCCCTGCAGCGGCCAGCCCTGTGCAAGCTGGCAAATCACTCGTCCTGCGCGCCCTGCAAAAACTCAAAAGCGCGTCCTTGCTCGCGCCCCTGGTCAAAGCCCTGCCTTTGCACCTGCAAAGGCGCATCAAATCCATGTTGCTGAGATGAACCGCGCCACCGGCCTGGCCTTGCTCTTGTCAGGCTGCGTGCTCAGCACCCTGCTGGCACTGCCTTTGATCACGCCCATACTTCCCAGCCCAAGCCAGCCCCGGCCGATGCTGCTGGCCCCCATGATGGACTTAACACCCTGTTTGCTGAGTGAAACCGAATCCGGTCCGCCCCTCACGGCACCCCAAAGCCTGTTGAAAAACTGCCTGGGCCCCCAAGGTTCTGCCGCCGACTGGGTCAACGCCACCTTGTCGCCCCTGACCCCTTTGGCCACAGCACACCCCAACTGGTCATGGGGTTACACCCTCAAAGTGCCCTTGCTCAACTTTCTCCGTCCAGGCCCCAACGGATGGCAGGTCGACACCCAGGCCCTCGACAAAGTGGTGCGCACCATTGAACAAACCGGCAAGCCTTTGGTGCTGTATTTGTTTTCGACCCACTTCAGCACCGGTGCCCCCGCAGAAAAAGCCCTGGCCCAAAACCCCGACAACCTGTCGTTCACACGCGATGGCCCCATGGCCATCGACCGTTATTACGGCCAACCGCTTTACCCTTGGAGCGTGGCCAGGCTGGACAACCCGATCACCGCGCTGCGCGAAGACGTCGTTCGCGCCCTGAACGAACGCCTTTGCGCAGGCCCTGAATCTGTGCGGCGAAACATCCAAGCCATCACCTTGCTGGGTGAAGTGCACCACCTGTTTCCCCACTTCGAAAACGGCATGGGCTTTGCTTCTCCCTACCGGGTCAGCGACCACAGCCCCGCATCTGAAGCGGCATTTCAACGTTTTCTTCAACGCCGCCATGTCTCCCTGGCCCAATTCAACCAGGCCATGGGCAGCGCGCATGCCCGCTGGCAAGACGTGCGCCCGCCCAGCAAAGACATTCGAGTCGAAAAACTCCAACACTTTCATGAACACCAGGACAGCTTTGCCAGCGGTTTGCTGCCCCTGACCGGCTGGGTACACGTACCGCAAGCGGCCCAGGTTGCCCAGGTTCACGTGTTCATCAATGGCCGCCTCAGCGCCAAAACCCCGGTCCGCTTGAACCGGCAAGACGTGCTGGCCGCCAAGCCCGAATTTGGCCACGCCAACGTCGGTTGGCGTCACGACCTGGACTTCAGCCAATGGCCCCCCGGCATCCACCGCATCGACCTGGGCCTGAGCCTGGGCGGAGGCAGCCTTTACCACCTGTCCACGCGCCATGTGGCGATCGGTGACCGACAGCAGTCGCCCCTGCAAGCGGCCCCCTCGGTGCCCGCACCCGCCATGGCCGCCCTGCCCGCCAGCATCCAAAGCTACACCGATGAGCCGCGTGAGCTGGCCTCCTATTACTACAACCCCCTGGCGCGTGAATGGCTTCAATTCAGACAAAGCCAGGTCCAGGCCTATTTGCAACACTTCAACCAGCTGTTGGATTCAGGCTGCCTGGCCCAAACACCGCGTTACACCCACCAGATCGTGCCCCAGTTCAACCCCGGCTGGGATGCCGACAAATTCGCAGTCCGCACCTCACTGCAACCGCAAACCCAGCTGCAACTGGGCGTCAGCCTGTATGGCGAAACCAGTTACGGCCCCTCGTTTCGCGGCTGGCTGCAGCAAGAAAAACACCGCCAATACGGCATCACCGAATTTCACCCGCTGCGGGGCATGACCGCACCCGAGCTGACCACCGTATTGCGGCAACACCATGCCGCCGGTGCCCAATTCCTGTCCTTTTTCATGGACACCCCAGCGCACGAACACACCGGTGAAGGGCTGAATCTTTTCTCGTTCAGCCCGCGCAACACCCAACACGCATCCCACGTCTTATTTGAAAGCCTGCGACAAACCCTGCAGGCCCCGCCAGCGCCGCCGCTTGGCAACGGTACGGCCCGGCCCGCCAACTGACCCGCCCGGCTGCCACAGCGGTGGCAAAAAATTGCCACTTTGGCTTGGCCCGCTTATTGCATTCATGTGTCTGTTCCCATCACAGTCCAACCCGACACACCCTAGGACAGACACCATGATCACCATCAATGGCATCAACCGACCCATGACGGCCGCAGCCAACGCAATCCCCAGAGCCCCCGCGCCTGCCGAAGTCGCCGAGACAAGTGTTTTTGGCGCTCAGTTGAAACAAGTCGACGAATCCCTGGCGGCCCCCACCACCGCCAAAACCGAACAAAGCAGCACCGTTGAAGCCCCTGCGACCCCTGAGAAAAGCGCCGCAAGCACAGCGCCCGTCACGGTCACCCCCGAAGCTGCCACCATTTCAGCCGCCGTCAAAAACTTCATCGAATGGCAGGGCGCCCAACCCAACCCCCTTGGACAAGGCACCATCGCAGAAGTCTGGGCCAAGCAAGGCATCACGGAACCCTTGAGCAACCCCGTGCTGATCTCACAAGCTGAAACACAACTCAACCGCGCCGAACAACGCAGCGCGATGAACCCCAGCTATGTCGCTGAGTGGAAGGGGGACTGGAAAACCCAAATGGCCGAAGCCAAAGCCGCAGAAAGGCAGCGCCAGATCGTCCTGGCCGAAGCCGACGCGGCCAACCACGTCACCGTGGGCGGCGGCAACGTTCGAACGATGGGTTGATCACTTTTTCAACCAATGCTTTTCCATCAGGTGCCAAGACAGCGAAGACAAAGTCAGGGTGCCCGCTAGCAAAACCCACAACAAGTCGTAGCCTCGCAGCGTGGTCTGTTGCAGCAAAGCCAGCAGCAACAAAAAGTGCCACAGGTAAATGCCGTAGCTGATTTCACCCAAGTAATGCCATGGCCTCATCCAGCGGCCGCTGGGCAAAGGGCAAGCCAACATGGCCGCCATGGCGGTGCCAAACCCCAGCGCCAGCAGTGTTCGCCAGAAAACCACCATGCCTGTGTGCGCCCAGTAATTTTGGCGCAATAACAGCATCGCTGCAGCGGTCAGCAAGGCCCCCGCAACAGCGGCCCACACCAGCGCATTGCGCAGCCCAGGCCGCAAACTGCGGGGCAATGCCCCGTCACTTTGGTGTACCCACACCGCCAGGGCAATGCCGATGCCAAAGGCATCCAGCGTGCCCGGCAACTGCGTGGTGTAAATCACCTGCAAATGCGGCACCGCCTCGCCAGGCACCAAAAGCAAGGTGCTGCCATAACGCCAGGCCCAGGCCAACAGCACCAAAATGCCTAGGGTGCGCCATGCGCCCAGACGCAACCAAAACCCGATGGTTCCGACCAACAAGACATAAAACTGCATCTCCAGGGCCAATGACCAAGTCACCCCATTGATCACCCCGTGCGTCTGGGGGCTCATGTTTTGCAAAAACAAGGCATGGCTTGCCAAGATGGGCAGCAACTGCTCCCAAGGCCGCAACAACACCTCGGGCCGCACCAAGAACAAAAAGATCAGGCTGGTCAATGCGTACAAAGGCAGCAAACGCCGGAGTCTTCTTTGCATGAAGGGCCAGCGAAAACCCTCGGGCTTTTGAGATTGGGCCTTGGCTGCGCTCAAGGTGATCACAAAACCGCTGATCACCAAAAACAAGTCCACCCCCACCCAGCCATAGCGAAACGGCACAGTCCACCACACATCGCCGCGCAAAGCCAAACTGCCCAGCGCATCCATGTGGTACAGGACCACCAACAAGGCCGCCAAGGCGCGCAGCAGATCTATGTGGGGAAAATGTCTCATACCGTCCGTCTTGTCTTGCCAATGGGTGCGATCCATCAGCCTTTTGTGGGCCCTGACCCGCCATTCTAAAAGCCCGCTCCAATGGCTTGGAACATTGGCCACACGGATTGGCCACACTGGCCATTTTGGCTTTAGACTCAAAGATTGTCTTTTGCCTACCCCAAACCACCATGAGCAACTCCACCCTCCGCGCCAAAGAGTTCGTCAGCCAACTCCAACATGTCGAAAAACTCATCGGCGAAAAGCGTTTGCCCGATGCAGCCCGCATGCTCAACACCCTGGCCAAAACCGCACCCACAGACCCTCGGCTGTTTTTGCTCGGCTCGGTGTTGGCCGAAGCGGCCAACAACCCGTCAGGCATGTTGACGGCGGCACAAAAAGCAGTGGAACTGGCCCCCGGCTGGCCGCCAGCCACCATTCGGCTGGCGGATGTTTATGCGGCCCAAGAGCAGGCACGCATGCCGATGCTTTACGCAGCACCAGGCCCCGCTCAGTTGGCCGTGCAAACCGCTGAAAAAGCCATTTTTGAAGCCACGCAAGACAACAGCCTCAACACCGACTTGCTCAGACGTGCCACGGTCATTGCCCTGAAATGCAAACAGTACCCCGAGGCGTTGCTGTGGGCCGAGCAGGCCAGTGCCCTGGCCCCCGAGCAGCCCCACCTCAAACACCTGCTGGGCGAAGCACTGACCTACAACGGAGAATCCGAAAGAGCCATCCAAATCTACTCTGAATTGCTTGAGAAAGACCCCAACAAACAGGCCGTGCTGCTGGACCGCCTGATGGCATACATCAACACCGCACAAACCACCCTGGCACAACAAGATGCCAAGCAACTGCTGACACTTGACCCGCACAACGAGACCTACATTTACTACAGCGCCGTGGCCGATGGGAATACCCCCTCAACCCTGCCTGCATCGGTGGTGAAGGGAATTTTTGATGACTATGCCCCAAGCTTTGACCAGCATTTGGTCGGTGCCTTGAAGTACACCTTGCCCCAAGATGTGGCCAAAATGATCATGGCTTGGTACCCCGACAAAAAGGTCGATGTGCTGGACCTGGGTTGTGGTACGGGCTTGCTGGGCGCCTGCTTGGGCCAGGTTGATGGCGTGATCGTTGGTGTGGACCTGTCTGCAGAAATGATCGAGAAAGCCTACCGCCACAACGTGTATGCGCAATTCAATCAGGTCAACGTGCTGGACGCGCTGCAAGCCACCCCGGAAAACCATTACGACGTGATCACGGCACTGGATGTCTTGAACTACGTGGGCGACCTCTCCACCGTGGTACCCAACGCCCAACGCATCCTGACAGCAGGGGGACGGTTTGTGTTCTCATGCGAGTCGGCTTCGCCTGAGGTTAAAACCTTCGAATTGCAAAGCTCGGTGCGCTACGCACACCAACAAGACCACGTTCACCAACTGCTGGTGTCTGCTGGGTTCAAGGACATCGCCATCGAGCAGCGCAAACTGCGCTTAGAAAGAAGCAAACCGGTTCAAGGATTTTTGGTCACTGCACGAAAATAAACCATCAGAATTCGGCAGGCTCATGGACACCTCGCAACTGTTCTACCAGCAAGGGCTGGCCTTTCACCGACAAGGACAGTTGAAGCAGGCCAAACAGGCCTACGAAAAGGCCCTCCAATTCAACCCAAAGTATGCGCCAGCCCTGCACACCCTGGGTGTCATGGCCTCACAAGCTGGCGACCCGACCTCGGGGCTAAAACAGATTGTGCAAGCGCTGGCCATAGAACCCCAGAACCCAGTTTTCCTGAGCAACGCCAGCACTGCGTTGCTCTCACTCAAGCGCTTTCATGAAGCCTTGAACCTTTGCGATCAGGTCATGAGCATCAAGCCAGACCATGTTTCTGCACTGCACAACCGCGGCTTGGCTTTGGCAGGCCTGCTGCGTTTTCAAGAAGCCATTGCCAGCTACGACCAAGCCCTCAAGATAAATCCTGAATTCACCGATCTTCACCTATCACGGATAACTGCACTTTCCGAATTGAAGGCCTACACAGAAGCTCTGGCCACAGCGGATCGGCTTCTGGCCTCAAAGCCTGATTTCTTTGAAGCGCTTTATTACAAAGCCACTACCTTGGGGATGAGCATGCGCTACGAAGATGCAGCTCAGACTTACGATGCTGCCCTCGCGTTGCGCCCGGAGCACGCCTTGGCTTGGTTTGCGCGCGGTGCAGTTCTAGAATATGCCAAGCGTAATTCAGAGGCCGTACAAAGTTACCAACAGGCCCTGAAGTTAGATCCAGATCTGCCTTATGGCTGGGGCAACTTGCTGCACGCCAAAATGTTGTGTTGCGACTGGAAGGGATTTCAGGCTCTGCATGAAAAAGTAGACGGCCTGGTTGCACAGCACAAGCCTACAGCGATGCCGTTTGGCTACCAAGCGATTGCCAATGACGAAGCGCATCTAAAAGTCTGTGCTGTCACAGCATCTCAAGAAAAATATCCAACCCAACAGTCTTCTTATGAGCACCCTGCATGGCCGCCTCACCTCAAAATTCGGGTGGGCTATATGTGCGGTGAATTTCGTGAACAAGCCACTTCTATCCTGATGACTGAGGTCTGGGAACTGCATGACAAAAATAGCTTTGAAATTTATGCTTTTGACAACGGCTGGGACGACGGCACACCCCGACGTGCTCGCATCAAAAATGCCTTCGACCACCTGATTGACATCAGCCGCATGCATGATTTGGAAGTGGCTGAACTCATTCATGCCTGCCAAATCGACATCCTCATCAATTTGAATGGCTTTTTCGGTCGTGTCCGCAACAATGTTTTTGCATTGCGCCCCAGCCCGGTGCAAGTCAACTACCTGGGCTTTCCGGGGACCATGGGCGCGCCGTACATGGATTATTTGATCGCCGACGAAACCGTCATCCCCCCCAGCAGTCAGGCCCATTACACCGAAAAAGTGGTGTACCTGCCCGGCTGCTACCAGCCCAACGATACACAGCGCACCATCGCACCGCGCGCGTTCACGCGCCAAGAACTCGGCTTACCGCCCGAGGGCTTTGTGTTTTGTTGCTTCAACAACAACTACAAAATCACCCCCGCCACCTTCGACGTGTGGATGCGCATCCTCCAGCAAGTGCCTGGCAGCGTGTTGTGGCTGCTGCAAGACACCCCCGAATCGGCGGCCAACCTGCAGCGCGAAGCCACGCAACGCGGGGTGGATGCCCAGCGCCTGGTGCTTGCCCCGCGTGTTCCCAACGACGAACATCTGGCCCGCCACGCCATGGCCGACTTGTTTTTGGACACCTGGCCCTACAACGCCCACACCACCGCCAGCGATGCGCTGTGGGCAGGCTTGCCCTTGTTGACCTTGCAAGGCACCACTTTTCCAGGCCGGGTGGCCAGCAGCTTGTTAAAGGCAGTTCATTGCGCCGACATGGTGTGTGCCACTGTCGATGCCTACGAAGCCAAGGCCATCCATCTGGCCACCCATCCTGATGCTTTGGCCCACGCCAGACAAACCCTGGCCTCTGGCAAAAATTCTGGCCCCTTGTACGACACTGAAGGCTTTACCCGACACCTTGAGCAAGCCTTCATGAAGATGCTTGGCTCATGAGGTTGGTTGCTTGAGCAACGCCAGATAATTGCTGCTTGAGCCTTTTGGGTCTGAACTTTTTGGCTTCAACGGCAAAATCTAACCTTGTCTTCAGAATCACGTGACGCGATTAGCTTTTTTCTCGACCATTAACGGTAACCGGGCAACAGCCACTGACGCACAGCCTGCATCAGGCGCCTGCGCCACTGCATGACCCAACCCATAGGCGCTTGTCTGAACACACCCACCGTGTCGCCCCAAGCTGCGCTGTCTTCTGCTGAATGCGGTGCCCAGTCGGTGGACACCTCGATCAGCTCCAATGAGCCATAGTGGGCCAAAGCCCGAAAGCCGTCCGGGTAAAAGCGCCAGCAATCTTGCGGGTAACGGTGCTCGGGGCCGCGCGAAGGGGCAATCAAAAAGATCAGGCCACCGGGTTTCACCACGCGGCAAATTTCCAGCCAAGTGAGCCAGAAAAACTCGATGTGCTCAAACGCCTGGCCCGACACCAACACATCCACGCTGTGGCTGGCCATGGGCAGTTGGTAGGGCGATGTCATCACCACATCCACATTGGGGCCAGCCGCCAAGTCCACGCCGCAATAACGCCAGCCAGGCTCTGACAGCAAAGGCTTGTAACTGCCATTCACATCCCAGCTGCCAATGTCCACGATGTTCAAATCGCTTTGGCCCTTCAGGTAGGTGTCGACAAGGCGGCGCATGTGCGCCAATGAACTGGTGTGCATGAAGTCTCAGTCTTTGTTTTGTAAAAATCGGGGCATTTCGGCCCACAAATGCCAGGCACTGGGTGAGGCCTCAATGGCTTGGTTCAACACACCAAACACCGCATCGAACAGCGCTTGCGCATCGGGCACCACCCCCAACGAATGGATCACCCAGGTTCTGTGGCCGGTTTTGAAATCCAGACCCGCCGTGAACAAGGTGACTGGCAATTGTCGCTCAGCCGCCAGCCGCAGCAGGCCCCTGGGCACCTGCACGCTGTGCCCCAGCAGTGGCACGGCCACACTGGCTTCCACGTTGTCCGCGGGCACATCCACCACGCCCAACACAGTTTGATGGTGTTTGAGGGCCTGCAACACCGGGCGCATGGAAGTGCTCACATCGACGGTGGGATGCCCCAGCGCCTTGACCACCTGCGCCGTGCGCCAGCGTGCGTAGCGGTGCAACACCGGGCGGCCTGCGAACTGCGCGCCCTGCAGCGAAGCCGCCAAGGCATGCACCGACAAACCCGCTTGGCGCATGGCCTGCAAAGTCCACATGCCCGCGCCCCAATGGAAGGTGCAAATCACCTGCGGCGAATCGGGCCTTGGCCAATGCCCGATGACCTGCACATGTTTGCGGGCCCAACGGGCCGAGCGGGTGCAAGACAACACACAGTCCGCATGGTCCACCAGCGTCAGCAGACGCCTCTCGCAGGCCCATTGTTGTTGAACCAGTCCGGGCATGCTTTGCTGGGCCCACGGCCACGCGGCATCGGTGGCACCGCGGTACAGCCAGGAGCACTTGGCCAATTGACGGTACAAGGCAAAGCACATCCGCCAAGGCAACACCGCCGCCAAACCCGGCAACAAAAACAGCTCCAGCAAATCCTGCAGCTGTAGGCGCCACCATGACCACGGCCCGTGCAAGCTCAGCCCCAAAGGTGCGGCAACCTGACCAGGCCCGGCGTCAAGCTGGGGCTGATCCAGTCAAACACAATGTGGTTTTTCCATTCATCGCACACCACCAGGCCCTGCGCATCGAACAAATAGAAGCTCCAGACATAGGTGCCCGAATGCAAAGGCAAATCGGGCAAGCGCAAGTGCATGACCCATTCCGATCGACCCGGCTGGTGCGACACGGCGGTGGGCGCCACGCCTTCGGCATGGGTGGCCAAGGACATGATGCCCACCCCCTTGTACTGCTCCAGCATGAAGCCCAAGCTGGGCGGCTGGTTGTCTGGGGTGACCACACGCAGGGTCAGCCGCACATCAGGCGTTTGCAAGCAGGGTCTGCCGCTTTGGGCGGACACAGTCAAGCCGTCCATGCTGGCGTGCACAATGGCCGCATGCACGGCCCGCTGGCCTTGCGCCACAGCCAATGCGGGCGCTTTGGGCGTGGCTTCGCCCGCTGGGTTGTCAGTCTTGGCCTCCCACGCAGTCACAGCGGCTTCGGGCAGCGCACTGGCGCCTTGCAGCCGCACATGGGTCTCATACGCGGTGAGGATTTCTTCTGTGCGCCCCAAGCCCCGAACGTGGCCTTTGTCGAGCCAGAGCACCTGGTCGCACAATTGGCGCACGTGGTACAGGCTGTGCGAACAAAACAAAATGGTGCATCCGTTTTGTCTAAAGCTTTCAATCCGTTCCACGCATTTTTTCTGAAAATGCTGGTCTCCCACGGCCAGCGCTTCGTCGATGATCAACACCTCGGGCTGCACTGCCGTGACCAGTGCAAACGCGAGGCGCACCACCATGCCCGAAGAATAGGTTTTGAGCGGTCTGTCGATGGCCTGGCCCAGTTCGGCGAAATCCAAAATGCTGGGCGTGAGCCGCTTCATATCGGCAGCACTGAAGCCCATGAAGCCCCCGGCAAACTGCAGGTTGTCGCGGCCGGTGAATTCGGGGTGAAAACCCGTGCCCAACTCCAGGATGGCGGTGAGCCGGCCTGTGCGCAGCACCTGCCCTTGCGAGGACTGCAAGCTGCCCGCCAGCAGCTTGAGCAAGGTGCTTTTGCCTGCCCCGTTGTCACCGATCACGCCCAGGCACTGGCCTTGGTGCAAATTGAAGCTGACGTCTTTCAGCGACCAGTGCTGTTGAGGCGCTGCAGCACCCGTCAGCAGCCTGCGCAAGCGCTGCTGAGGGCGTGCATACACGCCATAGCATTTGCCCAGACCCGTCACCTGCAAAGACACGGGGAGCGATGCGCTCACAGCCAGTCCACCAGTTCTTCGCGGCTGTTGCGGCTCAAGCCCGTCAACACCCCAGCCAACAACACCAGCCACAGACCCATGATGCCCCACAGCTGCCAACCGGGCCACTGGCCCGACAGCATGACGCTTTGGTAAGCCAGCACCCACGCGCTCATGGGGTTGAGGTACAAGGCCCACTGCCAGTCTGCCGGAAACAGGCTGAGCGGAAACAACACGGGCGACAGGAAAATGCCCACCCCCAGCGCAAAACCCAGCACCTGTGTGGTGTCGCGGGTGGCGGCCGTCAACAGCGCCAGCACATGGCCACACAACAGGGTCAACACCAATTGCAGCACCAACAGCAAAGGCATGGCGCCCATGGCTTGCCAGTGGCCGGTGATGAAGCCGTACAGCACCGCCAACAACACCATGATGGGCATGAACGCCAGCCAACTGGCCAGCACGCTGCGCCACACAAACAGCGCGGGCGGCAAGGCGTTTTTTTGCAAAATACCCGCCGAATCAATCAGCGAGGACGCACCGCGCGATACGCCATCGGCAAAGGCCAGCCAAGGCAAGGCCCCGACCACCAGGTAGGTGCCTACCCGCTCGGTGGGGGCCTGTTCGCCCATGCGCATGGCGAACACCACATCAAACACCAAAAAGTACACCGCCACCGTGAGCAGCGGCTGCACATAAGCCCACAAAGCGCCAAGTGCAGAGCCGGCGTAGCGGCTTTGCATTTCACGCCGCACCATGCTCCAAAGCAATGGCCATAAAGCCAGAGCGCTGGACGCCTGAGTGCGAACCTGTTGCATCAAAAGGTTCAACTCTTTTTATTTCGGATTGAAAATCTGCGAGGATTCTTTCCCAAACTGCTCAATACTGGCTCGGTCGAACTTGATTTTCGACTCCAGTTCTGCCACCTTGAGTGCCCGCTTTTGGCTCAGAATTTCTCCTCTCACTTCGGGCAACAATTGGTTTTTCACTTCATCAAATGTCATGGTGGTGGCTGGTTTGCGCTCGTCCAAACGTATGATGTGGTAACCAAACTGAGACTCGACGGGTGCACTGATGTCACCCGGCTTGGCCAATGCCTTGACGGCGTCTTCAAAGGGTTTGACCATACGGCCTTCACCGAAAAAGCCCAAATCACCACCCCGCACGGCACTGCCAGGGTCTTTGGAGTGTTCTTTGGCGAGGTCTTCAAACTTGGCGCCGGCCTTGAGTTTTGCGATCAGCTCTTCGGCCAACTTGATCGAATCGGGTTCTTTTTTTTCGATCAAAATATGGCTGGCACGGGTTTGTGCGGCCACCTTGAACTTTTCGATGTTCGCTTGGTATTTGTTGCGGGCATATGCTTCCAATGCTTTGTCGTCTGGCGCATTGGCTTCATCCAGTGCGCGAACTCGGGCATCTGACAAAACCCGCTCTTTGGCCACCTGAACGCCGGCTTTGATCACGCCGTCTTGGTCCAGCTTTGCCTTTTCAGCTTCTTGCGCCAGCATGCGACGCACCAAAAGGTTGCGCACCACTTGTTGGATGCTGTCGGTATTTTTCAGAAATTCCACACGCACGGGCGACGGCATTTTATTCACTTCCGACAAGATATCAGCCACTGTCAGTTTTTGACCGTCTGGTCCAGTGGCCAGCACTTCAACAACATTTTCTTTTTCTGCAGGCTTTGCAGATGCCTGTTTGGTGGTTTGCGCTTGGACACCCCATTGAAAAACCAGGCCAGTAGCCAGTACAAGGGTCAATTTTTCGAGCTTGGTCATGACACAGTTCAATTTTCAGCTGTTTATAAAGGATCGAGTATCTCACGGACAGTGGGCAAAAAAAACGGAGCCAAAGCTCCGTTTTTTCACCATGAGCCAGGTTGCCCTGGCGTTAGTGGTTAATTACTGTGCGTTGCTATAGCGATAAGCTTGAGTTACGCCGTAACCTTGAGCACCGTTGGAAGCCTTCATGAAAGCGCCACCCAGCAATGGCAAGCCAAGGATGGAGGGGGTGGTGGGGGCTGATGGAGTTCCTAAGTCTGTACCAGTAACTGTGGTGTTCAGTGTAGCCCAGCCAGAGCTGTAGGTCACGTCAACAGCCGACACTGCAACCGAAGCCTTGAGGGCTGCAGACGCTGAACCGTTGTTGAAAGCGAACACACTGACTTCGCCGCAATACTGCTGCTTGCCCAAGACCGATGGAGAAACCACGACGGTGGTAGTGGCTGTTCTTTCTTCACGGTCATAAGCCACAGGCTTGGCACCAGAAACGCAGATCAAACGGTTGATCACAGAAGTGTTAGGACCGTTGAAGGCTGCTGTGGGCGATTGGCCAGCGGCTTTGTTACCAGTAAAATCTGTAGTACCCTGGTACTCAGCATTGAAACGGCGGCCATCGTCCGAGGCGCTGATTTTGCTGTAAGCCATTGCAACAGCATAACGGCGCGAAGGCATCGAGAACACCCAGTCTGTAGAACCGGCAATGGCTGATTCTGTGGCGAATTCAGCAATCACACTTGTTTTTGCCAGTGCCTGTTGAATTGCAACCACTTGAGCTGTCGGGGAGACAGTAGCGGTCGTTCCGGGTGTTGACAAGTCAGGCAAATCGTACAAACCAGGCGCAGTGATGGCTGCAACAGTGGTGACAGATGTATTGGCCAAAGCCTGCGTGGTAGCACTCCACGCATGCACGAAGTTACCAGCCAAGAACAACGGATCAGCTGTCAAGTCTTGAGGCGCTACAACAGGCGTATTGACTTGCGAATAGTAAGTAATAGTCTTTGTCGCTGCTTGTGCAAGTTCGTGATTCAGTGCAGTAGCCTGACCACCCCAAGCTGCAGAATTCACTGTGTTGATGATGGTCCAATTGCCCATCAAACCGCCTCGAGGTTCTGTCAAGCCAACGGCGCTGTAATCAACGGGTGCACTTGAACTTCCCTGGGCCAATGTGTCCAAAGCTTCCCATGCGGTACCCGAGCAAGGCGCAACGCCGTTCACGTGCTTAACAGCAGTGTACAAAGGGTTAACTTTCACTGGGGCAACAATGTTTGTGGTACCACCTTTAGGAATGTCGGCCATGGTGATGATTTCGACATAACCTTCGCGTGTGCCATTGGCCAGTGCGTCGCCGGTCAGGCTAGGGTCCAGGCGAACTGTCAGGAACGATGTACCGGACAAAGCATTGGGCTTGGTGCAAGACTTGTCAGAGGTGGTCAGCACGGCGCGGCCGTCTGCACCTTTGCTGATGTTGGCGGTCCAGACGTCACCAGGCGACAAGAAGACTTGGAAGTCAAAAACGTCGTCAGAGTTGGCTGCGCCACGGAAACGGACCTTGACGGCCTTGCCGTTGTCAATGTCTGTGTTGGTGATGGACAGCAGCGTCGCGTTCTCGGCTTGGGCTGTGTAGTAAGGCACCAACAGGATGTCGCCAATAGCGTTGAGGGGAACACTGAATTGTTGAGCTTGTGCACCTGTTGCGCCCAAGCCGAACACTGCTGCAGCAATGCTCGAAGCAAGAATACTTTTTTTCATGAAAAACTCCATTAAAGATTGTTGAGCGCAACCCTAAGGTCTTTACGCTGTGAGAATGTTAGCACACCGAGTATGCGGGATGTACAGGTGAGGGTGCTGCTTTCTGGAAATGTGTTGATGAAATACAACATATTCACACTGCACGCTTGCCGGTGGCCATAAAAAGTCAGGTCAATCGTCTTCGATAGTGACCCCTCCCCTTGAAACTTGGTTGATAAAGAGTGTTTTTGCCATCATAGATTCCCGTCTGAGCTTTGAACTGTTTTCAAGGTCAAGTTGTTCACTCAACTGAAACAAGTTGTTGCGTCAGACTTTCTGGAAGATCCACCACTGACCGTCTTCAAGCAACCACGTTTCATCTATGTGCGTGGTGATTCTATCCTTGGCGCGACCCGGTATCAAGGCGGAAAACTCCAATTTGATGACGGCTTTACAACGCTCGGGGGTATCACAGGTCACATTGACGACCTGCGCGGCATGCCAGCGCCCGGCAATGCCGGTGCGGCCCTTGAAGCCGTCAAGGTTGACCACAGCCCTGAAACCGGGGCTGCTGTAGGTGTAAGCCTTGGCCATGTCGCCCTTGAGCAGGGCTTGCCAGCGCGTGTTAGCGCGCTCAGTCACGCTGACTTCGGGCTTGGTTTGCAAACTGGCGCAGGCGGCCAGCAAGGCGCCTGCGGCCAGCAAGGCTGAGAGGCTCAATCTTCGGTTGATGGCGTGCATGAGTTCCTTCCTTTCAAAATGGGTTGAGGGGGATGAAGTCGGGCTTCAATGCCCTTGCAAATCCCAGGTGCTTTGGCCAGACCAACACCTAAGACTGGCCGCATTTAGGGGTGGCCGGGTTGGTTTTCAAGCCTCAGCGCGGCGCGGCTGCAGGGACGCTGCTGGTTGCAGGCGGGGCGACAGGGGTGGGGGCCTGCACTGGCTGCACTGCTGGTGCTGGTGCTGGTACAGCTCGGGCCGCAGGTTGGGGCTTGGGGGCGAGCTCGTTCACGCTGGGCTCAAAGCTGGCGGGGGCGGGCAACTGCTGGGGCAGGCCTTTCATGCGTTCGCGCATTTCCTGGCCAATGGCGATCAGGTCCACGTCGTTGCGCACCACACGGGGCGTGATGACCACCAGCAGCTCGGTGCGGGCCAGGTTTTTGCTGTTGGCACCGAAAAGTTTGCCCAGCAGCGGGATGTCTTGCAGCAAGGGGATGCCGGCTTTGCCGCTGGTGCTGTTGTCGCGGATCAGGCCGCCCAAGACCAGGGTTTCACCCGAACGCACGGCCACTTTGCTGTTGAACTGGCGCTGCAAGAAGCTGCGTTGGCCGGTGGTCACGTCTTCGGCCCCCACGTCGGTCACGGCCTGGTTGATTTGCATGGTGACCATGTTGCCGGCGTTGACCGAGGGCGTGACCGAGAGCGTGACGCCCGTGTCTTTGTACTGGATGGCGGTGGTCACGTTGTTGCCGCCGCCGACAAAGGTTTCGCTGCTGCGGATGGGTTGCTGGGTGCCCACGGCGATGCTGGCGGTGTGGTTGTCCATGACCATGAGCGAGGGGCTGGAGATGACGTTGACCAGCGACTTGTCGGCCAGGGCGTTGATCACGCCGCGCACGTCGCCCAGCGGATTTTTGAGGGTGTAGGAAAAGCCAGCTGCGGCCCCACCCAACACGCCACCGGCAACGTTGCTGATGACGCCCGAGCCCGACAGGCCGCCGCGCGCTTTGTCATTGAACACCCATTGCAGGCCGTATTTGAGTTCGTCGCTGAGGGTGACCTCGATGATGCTGGCTTCGATGAGCACTTGGGTGGGCGGCACATCCAGGCGCTTGAGGGCGCTTTGGATTTTGTCG
>CAIZHQ010000007.1 GCA_903932865.1 uncultured Burkholderiales bacterium | reverse complement strand
TGCATAAATCTTGGCAGGCAGCGGCGTGGTGTTGCTGAACTCCAGCGTCACATAACCTTCCCACTCGGGCTCGAAAGGAGTCACGTTGACGATGATGCCGCAGCGGGCATAGGTGCTCTTGCCCAGGCAAATGGTCAGCACGTTGCGTGGAATTCGAAAGTACTCCATGGTGCGGGCCAGCGCGAAGCTGTTGGGCGGGATGATGCAGACATCGCTTTCGATGTCCACAAAGCTGCGCTCATCGAAGTTTTTGGGGTCCACCACAGTGCTGTAAATGTTGGTGAACACCTTGAATTCAGGGGCGCAGCGGATGTCGTAGCCATAACTGCTGGTGCCGTAACTGACGATTTTTTGACCTGTCGCGTCCTGGCGGATCTGGCCCGGCTCAAACGGCGAAATCATGCCGTGCTCTTGCGCCATGCGGCGGATCCATTTGTCGCTCTTGATGCTCATGGTGTGCCCTTCTTGAATCGCGCTATTTTAGGGGCTGGCCCGGGCTTGGGTGGCCGGACTGGCCGCTTGCAAGAGGCTCAACGGCTGACACGCCCCTGCACGCCCTGCACCAAGTAGTTCATGTTCAGGATCTGGGGGTCGCTCAGGGCCTGGCCTGCGGGCAGCACCAGTTTGCCCTCGTTGTCGGTGATCGGGCCGGCAAACGGCAGCAACTTGCCAGTGCCCAGGGCTTTTTGCTTGGCCACAACCTCGTCTTGCACGGCCTTGGGCACCTTGGGGCCAAAGTCGCCGACGCGGATCATGCCGTCCTTCACGCCGCCCCACACGCTGCCGGTTTTCCAGCTGCCGGCCAAAGCCGCCTTGACACGGGCGGTGTAGTAGTCGCCCCACTGGTGGGTCACGGCAATGATCTGCGCATCAGGCCCGATTTTTCGCATGTCGGAGTGGTAGGCCACGGCCATCTTGCCGCGCTCTTGCGCCGCGGCCATCACCGCAGTGGACCCCGTGTGGAAAGCGATCACATCCACCTCTTGGTTGAACAAGGCCATGGCCGCTTCGCGCTCTTTGGGTGGGTCAAACCAGGCATTTAGCCAGACCACTTTGACCACCGCCTTGGGGTTGACCGAGCGCATGCCCAAGGTGAAGGCATTGATGCCTTGAAGCACCTCGGGGATCGGGAAACCCGCCACATAACCCGCCACATTCGTTTGGGTCATGCGGCCAGCGGCGATGCCCGCCAGATAGCGGCCTTCGTAATAACGGGCGTTTGACGCGGCCACATTGGGCGCCGTCTTGAACCCGGTGACCGACTCGAACTTCACATTTGGAAACTCTTTGGCCACCTTGAGCGTGGGCTCCATGTAACCAAAGCTGGGGGTGAAGATGATTTGGTTGCCTTGCTGTGCCAAGTCGCGGATCACCCGCTCGGCGTCCGCACCCTCGGGCACATCGGCCACAAACGTGGTCTTGACCTGATCGCCCAAAGCACGCTCAACGGCCTTGCGGCCCTCATCGTGCTGGCGCGTCCAGCCCGCCTCGGTGATGGGCGAGACATAGACAAAACCCGCCTTGATGGGCGCGGCAGCTTTGGCTGGCGTTGGGGTGGAAGTTTGTGCCTGAACGGCGAATGAGAAACAACAGGCGGCCACGAGCGTGGCAGCGAGGTTTTTATACATGGTAGTCCTCTACATGGCCCCGAGATTGAACAAAACAAAGCCCGCCGGGGCGGCGGGCTTCGGGGTGGAATTTTACATGGCAGACCAGTCCTGCTCGTCAAAATTTCATCACAAATCCAAATCTTGTACGCGCCACACAGCAACGGGGCAAAGACCTCCTGATATGTGACGCAGCCCCGCCAGCGCATCCACCAAAACATCGCCTGGGAGCGATGACGTCAAGACCACCCACGCATCACGCGAGGCATCCTCAGGGTGCTGAACATGCGTGCACTGCTGCGCATCCACACCCAACTCCTGCAGCCATCCTGTCAGACAGGCCCACCACTCAGGCTGCCCATGCAGCGCAAAGCGCAGGTAATGCCGCGAGGCCACCTGCCCGATGGGCAAGATGGGCCATGACCGAATCGCGCTCGAAGGCACCGAGCGATGCGGCACCCGTGCAGACAAGCCCGCAGACCCCAGCCGGGCCACATCGATCAAATCGGCCACGACCGCTGAGGCCGTGGTTTGTGAACCCGCCCCTGCACCGTAATGGAACGTGGGCCCAGCCGCATCCGCATTCACCCAAATGCCATTCATCGCGCCCGGTACTTGCGCCAACAAATGCTTCTCGGGCACCAAGGCTGGATGCACTCGCACCTCCAGAGCGTCGGACCGCTGCCTGGCCATGCCCAACAACTTGATTCGGTAACCCAACGCTTGGGCACACACCATGTCAAACGGATCCAAGGTGTTGATGCCTTGGACATGCACCAGATCCAAAGGCACATCAGCCCCAAAGGCGATGGCGGCCAGCAAGGCTGTTTTGTGAGCAGCATCCATACCCGATACATCCAAAGTGGGGTCGGCTTCGGCATAGCCGAGCTCAGTGGCCAAGCGCAAAGCCGACTCAAAGCTCAGCCCCGCCTCTTGCATTTGGGTCAGGATAAAGTTGGTTGTCCCGTTCACGATGCCCACCACCTCCAGGATGCGGTTGGCAGCCAAGCCCTCACGCAGGGCTTTGATGATGGGGATGCTCACCGCCACAGCACCTTCATAGGCCACCATCACACCTCGTGCATCGGCCGCAGCAAAAATCTCCGTCCCATGTTCGGCCAGCAGCGCTTTGTTGGCCGTGACCACATGCTTGCCGTGGGCAATGGCTTCCATCACCAGTGCCTTGGCCAGTGTCACCCCGCCCATGACCTCCACAACGACATCGATGCCCGGGTGACGCACCAAGGTCAAGGGATCGCTGACCAATGCCACATCCGGCCCAACCACTTGAGCCGCTTTGAGCAAATTGCGTGCAGTGGCCATGACCAGCCGGATCGGCCGACCCGCGCGTTGGGCAATCAGGTCGGCATTGCGTGCCAGCACCTGGCAAGTGCCAGAGCCCACCACACCCGTGCCCATCAAACCCACACGCAAAGCGCCATCGCTTGACACATCGGATGTATCCGATGCTGCGGGAAACAAAGAACCATGAATCATGAAAATCTCCAAACAGTGAAATCCAGCTGCCGGGGCTGGTTTGTTTGGGAATCCACCAGTGGGCAGCCAGGAAGGCCACCCGCGCGAACTCAGGTGGCCGCGTTGGTTGTGGTGGTCATCATGTTGAACCGTTTACGCAAACAAACCCATGAAGACAGGCCACGCGCTGGTTGAGCGCGGACGATTTTCACAAGATTGATGTACACAAAAGTATTTAACATGCACTGAAGTTTATCGCAAATGCGCACCCATCCACAGGCTTCAACAAGCCCCTCAAACCAGCACCTGCTGGTCCAGGGCTTTGCTCCAATGCAAAACCTCCACGCTCTGGCGCAGCCCGCAAGTCCAGAAGGGGTCGCTCTTCATCAGTTGATGGACACTTTCTTTCGACTCTGACTCAACGATCCACAAGCCACCTTTGGGCACCTGCCCAAGCTGCTCACGCAAACTGCCGGCCACGCGCACTTGCGCCTGATGTGCGGCCACCCAATCAATGTGGGTCTGCAAATACGTGGCACGCAAATCGGCTTGGTCAGGCCGATCAGTGAACAAAACGGCAAACAACATGGTCAATTCTCCTTGATTCAAACTCTGAGCATCCACCCAGTTCTCAAAGCATGCGCCCAGTCAGGACGGCCACGCTCGTCTGCCAAAAGCGCCATGGACTCATGGTCATAGGGCACGCTGATCAATTCACAACACCACTCCCCTCCCGATTTTTCGACCACCGCATAACGCGCATCGGGGCTGCCGTTCTCTATGCGATGGAACTGTGAAAAGGGGTAAGGGTGATCGTCGTCGTAAGCAGGCAAACCAACACTGCCAGGATTGATGATGAGCAGCTTGGATCGCCAACGAACCGTCCTTGGCACATGGCTGTGTCCGCAGGCCAGCAAGCTGATGTTTTCCGGCATCAGCCCCGCCAAACGCTCTTCAATCTCTGCCAAGTTTGCCAAGCGGGCCGACTCGCCTTCTGGTGTTTCCAACAAATATTCGATGTCGCTGCGAGGACTGCCATGGCACAGCGCCACATCATGGCCCAATTGTTCAGGCCAAATTTGTGCCGTGTGCAGCCGGGGGTCCGCTGGGTCAGCGTGTGACGTCAACCAATTTTTGACCAACGGGTTCAATTGAGCCGATGTGTATGCATCCGACAAATTTTGACGCTCGATCGGCAAGCTCAATAACTGGCGCTCATGGTTACCTGCGACATGCAGCCATGGCAAATTTTGAAGTCGGGCTGCGGTCTCGATGGGAAGCAATGGGCCACTCAAGCTGTCACCCAAATTCACCACACACTGAATTTCTCGATGACTCATGTCAGCAATCACGGCGTCTAAAGCAGCCAAATTGCCATGAATATCTGAAACAAATGCCAATCGCATCACGCCCCCTCTTTGTGTGTTTTAAGCCTGTCTGGCAAGCCAGCGTTGACCTGCTGGCGTCAGTCGGTATTTTTGAAGTCGACTCTGGGGCTTGTCGGGCACCGTCATCTCCAGAACGCCCAAGGCCAAAGCCGTTTGCTGATAGTGGACACGGAAGTGTTTTTCGTCTTTCAAGCCCAAAGCGCTCATCAATTCAACGCGGCTGATCTCGCCCTTGAGCAACTTCAACATGCGCACCACTTCGGGGGTGACTTCGGGGGTGACTTGGGCTTCGACTTGTTCGGTATGCACCTGCCCCGCCCTGAGCACCTTCAAATACGCGGGGTCAAATGGGAATTCCAGCCACATGTCAAACGGTTGGTAACGCAGCACTGGCTTGGGCGTGCCCGCCGACGCGCATGCCGCAAAGATGCGCTCCACCCCACGGCCCCATGCCTCGATTTCGCCCGCCCTGAAAAAAGCATTCGCAATGGCCGGGTTGTACGGGCTGGAGGAATGTTCGCCCAGCAGCGTGTCCAGGGTCCAGCCCTCGGGCAACACCGCAGGGTTCCAAATGCGCAAGCGGTCTTCGTACACACGGATCTGGACCGGTGCGGTCACTGCATAATCGCGGTGCACCAGCGAATTCAGCAGTGCCTCGCGCAGCGCGGCACGCGGCACTGGAAAGGTCTCCACCCGCACAATCCCGTCGTAAGAAATGACCGCCTTCAGGTAGTTGGGCCAACTGCCGAAACCGCGCCATGGCCGGTGCCGAGACATCGATCAGGCTGAACTGTGGCAGCGGCACGCCGTCCCAAGTTCTGCCATGGCGACCCAACAGAAAGCGGTCCAGCGCCGCGCCCTTGAGTTCTTGCAGCGTGCTGCCGCTGCGCATGTGGTACTGACCCCGGTAGCTGATTGGGTTGGGATAGGCTTGCACCACCACCTCGATGTAGTGCAACTCGCCCTCGGTGTGCAGGTTCACGTCCACCACAATGCCCAGCAGGTCGCGTACTTTGTTGGGCAAGTCTTCCAGCAACTTGGCGGCGTCGGGCAAGCCCACCACTTGGCCCTTGTCATTCACCCCCAGCAGCAACCGACCGCCTTGCGCATTGGCAAAGCCGCACACCCAACGCAGGTAGTCATCGCGCCAGGTTTCTTTCCATTCGGTGTGCTGGGATTCTTGCTTGAGCATCGCGCCATTTTGACAGGCAAAACTTTCAATCCTGCTCGACAAAGGACTGAAAACACGCTTTCAATTCATGCATCCAGCGGTGCTTGTCCGCCTCGGGCGCAAAGCTCGCTTCGATGCTGTTGGCTGCCAGCCTGCAGGCTTGTTGGGCGTTCAGGTGCAGCGCGGCAAAGGTCTGTACATAGTTGTCGTTCAGGTAGCCACCAAAGTAGGCCGGGTCGTCCGAGTTGATGGTCACGCACAGACCGGCGTCCAGCATCTGCCCCAGGTTGTGATCGGCCAAGTTTTTGAACACACACAGCTTGAGGTTGGACAGCGGGCAGACCGTGAGCGGCATTTGGCTGTCGGCCAGCCGTTTCATCAGCGCAGCATCGTGGATGGCTTGCACGCCGTGGTCGATGCGCTCGACTTTCAGCACATCGAGTGCGCTCCAGATGTAGGCGGGCGGGCCTTCTTCGCCCGCGTGGGCCACACAGTGCAAGCCCAGCTCGCGGGCTCGGGCAAACACGCGGGTAAACTTTTCGGGCGGGTGGCCCAGCTCGCTCGAGTCCAGCCCAACGCCGATGAAGTGCTCACGCCAAGGCATGGCTTCTTCCAGGGTGGCCAGTGCCTCGTCCTCGGACAAGTGACGCAAGAAACACAAAATCAAATCAGCGCTGATGTTCAATCGTGTGCGCGCATCGCGGCAGGCGCGGCTCAGGCCTTCGATGACCGCGCCCATGGTCACGCCCCGTGCCGTGTGGGTTTGCGGGTCAAAAAACAGCTCGGCCCGCACCACATGGTCGGCGGCGGCTTTTTCAAAGTACGCCCAAGCCATGTCGTAAAAATCCTGCTCGTGCAGCAGCACGCTGGCCCCGGCGTAATACAAATCCAAAAAGCTTTGCAAGTTGGTGAAGGCATAGGCGCTGCGCAAAGCGGCCACATCGGCATAGGGCAGCTGCACGCCGTTGCGCTGGGCCAGCGCAAAGATCAACTCGGGCTCGAGCGAGCCTTCGATGTGGATGTGCAGCTCTGCCTTGGGCATCGCGCGCAGCAACTCGGGCAAACGCGAAGCGGAAACCGCGTGGACTTTGAACATGCTCAATCCTCCTTGAAAAACGCTGCCCGGATCAGGGCTTCGTCCAGTTGGTCAAACGTGGTGTTGTGCCGATCGGTCAAAGGGCCGCCGCCGGGCATCACCTGACCCGACAGCCCATAACCCACAGACTTGAACTTCCACTGGCCCTGAATCCATTTGAAGTTGCCCACATGCAGGCCGGCGGGGTTGTGCAGGGCGCAGATGCCAGTGTTGACCGAGGTACGCAAAATTGAATTCATGCCTTATTTTGCATGCACCGCCGGATCCAAAACCCTGGGCCGAAAGTGTCAGTGCAGGGAGACCATTAAAAAGCCCTGTCTGCGGCAAAGCCTGTTGTGTTTTGTCGCCCAAATTACAGCGCATTCCAGTCTTTGTGCAAGTATCAGGTGTTATCTCTCTTTGAAATCTGCACAACCTCACTGGAGTTCCAATGACCCGCACGACCAAGCCCCTGTTTGCTCTTTTGTCTAGCCTGTTGTTGGCTTTTGCCTCACCTGTGATGGCGCAGACTTTTCCCAACAAACCCATCCGCATCATCGTGCCATTCCCACCGGGTGGTGGCAACGATGTAATTGCGCGGGTGGTGGCACAAAAACTCAACGAACGCTTGGGCCAGCAGGTGGTGATCGACAACCGGGCCGGAGCCAATGGCATTGTGGGTCTACAGGCCTTGATGCAAGCGCCGGCGGACGGCTACACCCTGGCTGTGGCCGCCGCTGGGCCCATGGCCGTGAACCCCAGCCTCTACGAAAAGTTACCTTATGACCCTTTGAAGGATTTCGCCCCCATCACCAACATGGTGAACTTTCCACTGTTGCTGGTCACGCACCCCTCGGTTCCAGCCAAAACAACGCTGGACGTGATCAACCTGGCCAAATCCAAGCCCAAACAGTTGTTCTTTGCATCCCCCGGAAGCGGCAACTCGGGCCACTTGGCAGGCGAGTTGTTCAACGCGATGGCCAGCGTGCAAACGGTGCATGTGCCCTACAAAGGTCAAGGTCCGGCCTTGACCGATTTGCTGGCTGGACAAGTTCAAATGCTCTACAGCAGCATCCCCTCCGTCATCAACCAGGTGAAATCGGGCCAGCTCAAAGCGATTGCCGTGGGCAGCGCCAAGCGGGTGCCTTCGCTGGCCGACATCCCCACGATTTCAGAAAGCGGGCTGCCTGGCTATGAAGCTTACTCATGGGTCGGCATCGTGGCACCGGCCAAGACACCGAGAGACATCGTGATGCGGCTGAACCGTGAAATTGTGGACATTCTCAAGTTGCCCGATGTGGCCGAAAAATTGAATCAACAAGGCGCCTTGCCAGTGGGTGACACGCCCGAGCAATTTGCCAGCTACATCAAGGACGAGATCGCCAAATGGGGCGCTGTCGTGCGCTCGGCCAACATCAAAGCAGATTGAAAATCCAATGAAAAAATCTACCAACAAGAAGCCCAGCACTCAACCCCCATCCGAGGGCTACAAAGCAGGCTTGGCCATGCGCAAAAAAGTGCTGGGTGATGACTACGTCGAGCGCTCATTTGCCAACGCCGATGACCTGAACATGCCTTTTCAGGAACTGGCCACCGAGTTCGCCTGGGGCAAAGTCTGGACCCGCCCAGGCCTGACCCTGAAAGAGCGCAGCTTGGCCACACTGTCCATGTGCATCGCCTTGAACCGACCTGCCGAAATCAAGATTCACCTGCGTGGTGCTGTGCGCAATGGCGTGTCGCGCGAAGAACTGCGCGAGCTGATTTTGCACTCCTTCCTTTACTGCGGCGGTCCTGCCGCGCTGGACGCCTACAAGGCGGTGCGCGACGAGTTGCCCTTGATCGAAGCGGCGGAAAAAGAGGCCAAAAAACTGGCACGCCCCGTCAAAACAAAACCCGTCAAAAGTCCTGTCAAGACCCCTGCCAAAGTCAAAGCCAAATCAACAGCCCAAACCAAAATCAAGGCTTGAGCGGTTTTTTGCCCCGGCCCTTGGCAGGTGCAATGCCCGCCATGGCCGACAAGACCTCGGCAGTCGACGCTGTGTCTTCCATGGCCAGCCCCAGGGCCATGGCGCTGGTGTAAATAGCGGCGCAGGTCGAGAACAGCGGGGTCGGACAGTCCACCGACTTGGCCATGTCGCCAATCACCTGCATGTCCTTTTGCCACACCTCAACCTTCATGGTCGCCGGACTGTACTGACGCTCCAACATCATGGGCATCCGCAGCCGCATGACGCCCGTGCCCAGCACGGGGCTGTTGCCAAAGAGGTCCAGAACGTCTTTAGGGTTCAACCCCATTTTGCGGGCCAGCGTCACGGATTCTGCATAGGCCACGTTGTAAATGGCCACCAGATGGTTGGCCGCAAACTTCATTTTGGTCCCGTTGCCGTAAGGCCCCACGAAGGACACCTTGTCAGTGAACACCTGCAACACCGGCAAGACCTTGCGGTAGGCCGTTTCTTGGCCGCTGACAAAAAACGTCCAGGCCCGATCCTTGATGCGCACTGCCGTGCCGCTGATGGGCGCATCCAGGGTAACGATGCCCAGCATGCCCAGGGCTTGGGCACAGGCATCTTTGTCCGCCATGGGCAAGGTGCTGGTCTCAATGGCGATGGGCTTGTGGGCCCATTGCGCCTTGGGCACAGAAGCGATCGATTCGGTCACCTGGGCCAGCGCTTTCGAGGTCGACAAAGACACGATCACCACATCCGAT
Organism: uncultured Burkholderiales bacterium; assembly: GCA_903932865.1. GTDB lineage: Bacteria > Pseudomonadota > Gammaproteobacteria > Burkholderiales > Burkholderiaceae_C > Limnohabitans_A. The sequence goes on along the minus strand of CAIZHQ010000007.1, from coordinate 126,742 downwards.
CGACCCGCCACCTCGGCCGCACTGCTCAGGCACACGCCACCTGCACGCTTGAGGCGGGCCAGGGCCTTGGCATCGATGTCGCAACCGCAAACCGCATAGCCCTGTTTCAGCAAAGCCTCGGCCATGGTGCCCCCCATGATGCCCAGACCCACAACGCCCACACGGGGCAAAGTCGCCTTGGTTTTTCCGGACGCGGCCATGGGCTTAACCGACCACCAAGCCAGCGGCCCGGATGCCCGCGATACAGATCAGTTCATCCTCATCACCTGTGCCACCACTGGCGCCCGCAGAACCGAGGACGTGACCGGCTGCATCCTTGATGAGGACAGCGCCCGGCTGTGGCAAAAACTTGCCCTCTGCGGTGGCGGCCAAGGCGACAAAAAAGTTTGGGTTGTCCTTGGCCCGCTCGGCCAGCGCACGGCTCGACGAACCCATGCCCACAGCGCCCCAAGCCTTGCCGCGCGCGATGTCGAAGCGGAACATGCTGGCGCCGTCTTCACGCGAAAAAGCCACCAACTGGCCAGAGGCATCGAGCACCACAATGCCCATGGGTTTGTAATTGGCAGCCCGAGCGGCCTGGATGGCACCTTGCAAAATTTGATGGGCTTGGTTCAGAGTCAGTGCGTTCACAAGAAATTTCCCGATAAAAATAAAAGACAGATTCAGACTATCAGAATCACATGCCAAGCCTGTCTTCTGCTTGACAAAGGCCCGAAGCAAGCTGTCATCGCGCTGCGCCTTCAGACACTGACCGTTTTGTTAAACCAGCTTGTCCACGGCGCGTGAAAAACTGACCTTCTTTTGGCTAAAGGCCTCGTGTTGCTCCTCCACTTTGTCCAGTTCATACAGGTAATTGACCATGAGGCCGCCGGCCTGTTGCAGCCCTTTTTTGGACAGGTCAGCGGCCCAATTGATCTGGTGCAGGGTCGCGCCATTGCTCAGGTGGAACTTGCCCACCGCATCGCCCCGGGCTTCGGGGGTTTTGTGCATCAGGTACAGGGCGGACAGGCGCATGATCGCGGTTTTTTCATCATCGGCACAGCGATCGGGGTGCCAGCCGGTCTTCAGACGGTCGGCCCAGTTCATGCCGCCCACCGACAGGGTTTTTTGGGCTTCATGCCATTTGCGGCGCTGCACCGAACTGAGTTTTTCTTCCGGCAAAGGCGCACCCGCGTCCAGCCATGCACTCCAACCGGGAATGGGCGACAAGGTGCAAAAAGTTTTCAGGGAGGGCATCTCTTCAATCAATTTTTGCGCCACACGCTTGATCAAAAAATTGCCCAAGGACACGCCTTTGAGGCCGGGTTGGCAATTGCTGATGGAGTAAAAAATGGCGGCCTTGAAACCTTTGGGTTCGCCCACCGGAGTCTGTTTTTGTATCAGCCCCGCAATGTCTTTGGCGATCCCGGGCACCAAGGCCACCTCGACAAAAATCAAGGGTTCACCCGGCAGTTGGGGATGGAAAAAAGCAAAGCAGCGGCGGTCCGGTTGCAAGCGGCGGCGCAAATCGTCCCAGCCATCGATGGCATGCACCGACTCGTGCTCAATGATTTTCTCAAGCAGCTGGGCAGGCGAGTTCCAGGTGATTTGGTGCAACTCCAAAAAGCCGGGGTTGAACCATGAGCTGAGCAGATGGTGCATGTCGGCATCTGTGGCCGCAAAGGCCGGGTGCTCTTTCAGATAGGTCAGCAAAGTCTGCCGCATCTTCAAGATGGTGGAGGTCCCAGCAGGCGCTCGGTTCACGCGCCGCAGCAGCTCTTGCCTAGGCGGCTCGACGGTCTGGAACAAATGGATCAGACTGGCCTCGTTGCGATCAGCGTTGTATTTGTTGGCCGCATCCAGAACCATGGCCGGGTCCGGGTTGAACTGGCTGGACAGGAAATGAAAAAAGTCGATCTGACTGCGCTTGTCCAGGTGCTCGTAATGGTCGATCAGTTTCACGGCCATGCTCTGCGCATTGGCCTCTCCCCTTGCACTCAGCAGCTTTTTGGCGCTGAGCTTGGCCGCATCGAGTTGCTTGTTTTGAATGAAGCGTTCCAGCATGATGGCCCTTTCTCAGGCGACTAATGGGGGTAGGCTGGAGCGACAAGCTCCGTGCATCACAGCTTACACGCAGCACGGGTGCCTGCTGGCTGTTTAGAGCATGCAGGCGTACCGATTCAGCACGGAGAATGACTCACTCGCGCCTATCCCTTAGGATTTCTGGAAATCGCCCCGCTCCATCCACCACGCCACCGCAAACCCAACCACCAGGCCCCAGAAGGCCGCGCCGATATTGAACAGGCCGATGTCGGCCACCGTGACCAACAGACTGACCAGTGCGCCCAGTGAAAACTTGCCTGCGCCAAACGAGGCCACAAACGCGCCTTGCAAGACGCGCAGCATGGCCAGACCGCCCAACACCATGATGAATTCTTTGGGTGCGGCCAGCATGAGCCCGGTGAAAGTGGGCGCCATGAGGCCAAACAGCAAGGCCAGCGCCCCAAACATCAACGCCCCTGTGTAATGGCGAGACTTGTCGCCGGACGACGTGAGCAAGCCATTGGTTGGCCCAGTCAGGCAAGTGCTGACCGCGCCAAACACAGCGCTCACCGCCGCGCCCACACCGCAGGCCACGGCGATCGCATTCACGGGTGGCTCGTGCCCCGCGTTTTTCAGCACCGCCACGCCCTGCCCGTTTTGCACCACCAGCACCGTGATGGCCAGCGGCACCACCAGCTCCAGCATGGCCGCCCACGACCAAACCGGTGCCTGAATGACCGGCTGCGCCAAACTCAGCTGCCCCACGGCCGAGGCGTCCAGCCTGCCCGAAACCGCCACCGCCAAAGCCCCTACCAACAATGCGCCGATGACAGGCGGCAAGCGCTTGCCCCAATCGGCACGCGCCGAGAGCAACAAAAACACGGCCACCATCGGGGCCGCAATCGCCACATCGCTTTGCAGCGCCCGCACGATGTCCAAGCCAAAGCGCAAAAACACCCCAGCCACCATGCCCATGACGATGGGCATGGGCAAAGCCGCCATCAAACGCTTGACCCAGCCACTCAAGCCCAACACCAGCACCAAGGCGCTGGTGACATAAAAGGCACCAATCACCTCGGGAAAGGTCAGGTGCTGCAAGGCCGGACCGACCAGCACAGTGCCGGGAATCGTCCAGCCAAACGCCAGCGGTGTGGTGTATCGCCAGCTCATCAGCAAGCTCACCAAGCCGTTGACAAAAAATACCCCGAACACCCAGGACGCCAGTTCTTGTGGAGACAAGCCGCCCCGGGTGCCCACCGACAAGATCACTGCCACAGGGCCTGTGGCCGCAAAAATGAAGCCGATCAGCGCATTGGCGGCATAGGTGCTGCCAAAGTCAGACAGGATTTTCCGCCAAGTGCTTTGGGGCAACAGGGGTTTTTCAAGTTGATTCAGCAAAGACCATTCCCTTCAAAAATTAAGCCGAGTGAGACTCACGTCAATTGGCGAACAACGGCTTGTAACTGCGGTGCAATGTGTTGGCGCAGCCAAGTCTCATCGAGTTCACGACCTTGAAAAGAGCAGTTGATGGCGGCCAATTCCCCGCGATTGATGCGACCCAATGGAACGGCCACGGCTTGAACATCGGAGAAAACTTCCCCCACGGAAACGCAACAGCCATATTTTGGATACTGCTGCAAATTTTCCATGAGTTTGCCTCCGTAGCGCTGCCAATCCAATGGACTTTTGACCTGGATCTGGTTGAGCAAGGCCTCGCGCTCAGGCGGGCGACAAGACATCAAGTACGCACGGCCAATAGCCGTGCCGGCCATGGAGTGGCTGGTGCCAACCTCCAAGGGATAAATCCGCTTGTTGAAGGAACGTACTGCCTCGATGTACACAATGGTCAAACGGTCCCGGATACCGATGGAAATGGACCCACCCGTCGCCTCGGCCAACTCCTGCATCAAGGGCCTGGCTTGTCGGCGCAGGGTGAACTGCGACAACAAGGGATACCCCAGAGAAATCACGGCCGATCCCAATTGGTATTTGCCGTAATGCTCGGTCTGGGTCAGATAACCCATGCACATGAGGGTGTAGGTCAAGCGCGACACCGTGGCAGCAGGCAAACCCAATTTTTGCACCAGATCCTTATTCCCCAGAACCGGCTGTTCAGGCGAAAAACACCGCAGCAACTCCATGCCCCTGGCCAAGGTGGTAGCAAATTGCTTGTCCCCAGCGTACTCTTGCAAGCCCGCTGGAACGCGGTGGATGGCGGCATCAGAATTCAACATAGCAGAATAATATTCAATATATCGAAATTTGACAAGGATCAAAAACAGTAACTCACTAGACTGAGTGTTGAAAAAAGCCCTACCCTAGACGGGGCTCACAGGAGACAAAGCATGCAACTGAATGATTTGCCGGTGCACGACATTCCGGCACTCGATGGCAACAACGGCCCCATCCACCAGGAGGACGTGTTCACCAACCTGCAGGTCATTGGCAAGGTGCCCACGGACCTCAATGGCTTGTATGTGCGCAATGGCCCCAACGCTTACTACACACCCGACTGGCGTTACCACGCCTACGACGGCGATGGCATGTTGCATGCCGTGCGCTTCGAAAATGGCCAGGTGACTTACCGAAACCGCTGGGTTCAAACGGCGGCCCTGCAGGAAGAGCAAGCTGCTGGGCATGCTTTGTGGAAGGGCCTGAAAGAACCCTGGCGCAAAGACCGTCCCGACGAACCTCAGAAAAACACCGCCAACACCGATGTGAAATACCACGCGGGTCGCCTGATCAGCATGTGGTACCGCTCCGGCATGCCTTATGCGATCGATCCTGACACGCTTGAAACCCTGGGCCCAGCCGACTTTGATGGGACGGTCAGCCGCCTCTCTGCGCACTCCAGGCCCGATGAGCACACCGGAGAGTTGCTGTTTTTTGACTACAGCCTCCAAGCGCCCTTCATGCAATATGGCGTGGTCGGACCAGACCGGCAGCTCAAACACAAGATCGATGTCGATCTGCCGGGTCCCAGCTTGCCGCATGACATGGCCATCACCGAGCACTACACCATCTTGCATGACTTTCCGCTGCGCCCCGACCCCGAGGCCCTGCAAGCGGGTCGTTACAAAGTGCGCTTTGATGCTTCCCAACCCTCGCGCTTTGGCGTGCTGCCGCGCTATGGGCAAGCCCATGAAATTCGGTGGTTTCTGGCCAAACCCACTTACATGCTGCATGTGGTCAATGCGTGGGAAGAAGGCGAAGAAGTGGTCATGGTCGGCACACCCTACCGACTGCATGAAGATGAGAGTGGTCAGCCCGATGGACGTCGACTGGAAAAAACCATCCATCTGCGCCAGCGCGATTTCATGCTGTACGAATGGCGCTTCAACCTGGTCACGGGTGAAACGCATGAGCGTGTGATCGATGACGTGCTCAACACCGAGTTTCCGGTCATCAACAGCCTCTACCAAGGGCGCAAGAACCGCTACTCCTACAACATCATCTTCCCTCTCGGCGGCAAAGAGGAGCCGCGCTTCCCGGGACTGGTCAAGTACGACCTGAGCACGGGGGGCTATTTGGCCTACAGCGCAGGGCCAAAGTACTTTTACAACGAACCCGGCTTTGCGCCACGTGACAACGCGCAATCCGAAGACGACGGGTATTTGGTGGTCCCGGTCTGGAACCCGGATGATCAACGCTCTGAAATCCAGGTTTTCGATTGCAAAGGCGCACGCATCGCCGAGGGCCCTGTGGCCCGCATCCTCTTGCCACGGCGCATGCCCCATGGATTTCACGCCACATTTGTCAGTCAGAACACCTTGAACCGCTGGAAATAAACATGATTTTGGTGTCACCCGAAAAAATAAAAGCCTATGTAGAGCAGGGCTGGTGGACCGAAGAAACCATGGGCGAGCTGTTCATCAGAACGGCCGAGCAGCAAGCCCAGGACATGGCGGTCGTGGACCCCCCAAACCGTCGCAGCATCTGCGGCGACGATCCCCAAAGCTGGACATGGGCGCAGTTACTTACGCAAGTCGGACGCTATTGCGCCTTGTTTCACTTGCAAGGTCTGCGCAAGGACGACGTCATCGTCATGCAACTGCCCAACTGTGTGGAAATGCATGCGATTTATCTGGCGTGCGCCATCAATGGCATCGTGGTCTCACCCGTACCGGTGCAATACCGAACTCATGAACTGACGCATGTTTTCGGCACCACGCATGCCAAACTGGCCATCACCACCCAGCACATTGGAAACTACCCGGCGGCTCAGCAATGGGCCACGCACGCGAAACACTTGGACGGCTTGCAGCACATCTGGTCGCTGGGACAGGACCTGCCAAACGGTGTGACGAGCTTGTCCCAGTTGCTGGCCGATGCGCCGACCTGGAGCGCCCAGCAATTGCGCCAACACAGCCACGACATGGGTGTCACCGCTCACGATGTGCTCACCATCTGCTGGACCTCCGGCACAGAGGCGCGCTCCAAGGGTGTGCCCAGGAATCACAACGAATGGTTGATCGCTGGACAATCGGTCAGCCAGGCTGGGCAATTGCAACGGGGTGCCCAATTGTTGATTCCATTCCCCTTCGTCAACATGGCGGGGGTGTCTTCCAGTCTGGCCGCCTGGCTGGTCGTGGGTGGCACCTTGCACCACCATCACCCCTTTGACCTGGAAGTGTTTGTGGCGCAATTGCGCGCGCACCCCATGGACTACAGCGTGGCAGCGCCGGCCGTGCTGAACATGCTGCTCAAGCAACCCGAAAAAATGCAAGGCGTTGACTTGAGCCGGCTCAAAAGCGTGGGCTCGGGTGGTGGTCCACTGTCCGAATGGATGATGGAGGAAATGAAGACCCAGTTCGACATCGAAGTGGTCAATTATTTCGGCTCCAATGAAGGCGCGGCCTTGAGTTCATCTCCGCTGGACATGCCCGAACGCCGTCAACGGGCCTTGTATTTCCCCCGCATGGGCGTGCCGGGCTTCAACTGGAATATGTCTGTGTCCCAGAAAATCCAGACAAGGTTGGTCGACATCGACACCGGCGAGGACATCCTGAGTGAAGGGCGCGTGGGCGAATTGCGCTTCAAGGGCCCCACCATTTTCAGCGGCTATTACAAAGCCCCCGAACTCACCGCGCGGGCCTTTGATGAACAAGGCTATTACTGCACCGGGGATCTGTTTGAAATTGCAGGAGATGAACTGCAGTTCTACCGCTTTTGCGGGCGACAAAAAGACATCGTGATCCGGGGCGGCATGAACATCTCTTCGGAAGAAATCGAAGGCCTTTTGATGAGCCACCCCAAAGTGCGCGACAGTGCGGTCATTGGCCTGCCCGACCCGGTCATGGGTGAACGTGTTTGTGCGGTGGTAGTGGCTCAACCTGGCCAAGACATCAGCCTGCAAGATTTGGTCGGCTACCTGAAAGATATCAAACAAGTGGCTTCATTCAAGTGGCCCGAAAAGTTGATCTTGCTCGACGAACTGCCCCGCAATCCGGTTGGCAAAGTCCTGAAGCGGGAATTACGTGCATTGGTGGCCTCTGGAAGCCTGCCACAAACCTTAGCCTCCAACGAGGTCACCTCATGAAGCCGGTCTTGCTGCTGATCCCCGGCATGCTCAACGATGCCAGTGTCTGGGACGATGTGCTGCCTTGTCTGCCGGGCGACTGGACAGTGCGCATCGCCAATGTACAAACTCAGGAAAGCATTGCCGAAATGGCCCGCGATGCCTGGCAGCAGTTAGACGATGTTCCCCTGAGCACACCCGTCATGGTGACGGGGTTTTCTTTGGGCGGATATGTCGCCATCGAGATGCTGGCTCACCCACAAAGGCCTCTTTCGGCAGCCGCTTTGCTGTCAACCTCCCCACTACCCGAGTCGGACGACAGTCGCACTGTTCGTGAAAAAACCATGTCGGCCATGCAGGCCAATTTTCCGAAAGTGGTGGATGGCATCGTGAAGTTCGGAACACACGAAGCCAGCGAAGCCGTTCAGGAACGCTTGCGGCAGATGCTGTTGTCGGTGGGTTGCGAAACCGCCCTGCGCCAGACACGCGCCATCATGGGCCGCGCTGATCACCGTGAGGCACTGTCCCGACTGAGTCTGCCTGTGGCGCTTTTGTGTGGCGAACACGACAGGGTGACACCGCCTCAGCTGACCCAGCAACTGGCGCAATGCATTCCCCATGCACAAACTTGCATCGTTCCCAAAAGCGGTCATATGCTGCCCGTTCAGCAAGCGCCCGCGGTCGCTAAAGTCCTGACGTCCCTCATTCACTGAAGCCAACCATCTACCTTGAGAGAAACACATGCACAAACGCTCTACCCTTTTCGCCTTGGCCGCATTCCTGTTCATGGGGACAGCCCTTGCACAGGCGCCCAATTTCCCAGAACGCCCCATCCGTGTGGTTGTGCCATTTGCACCGGGCAACACCCTGGACAACGCCTTAAGACAGGTGGCCGAGGAATTCAAGAAAAACACCGGCCAACCCATTGTCGTGGACAACAAACCCGGGGGGTCCGGCATCATTGCCGCTCAGAACGTGATGCAGGCCGCGCCCGATGGTTACACGCTGCTCCTGTCCAACACCAGCATGATGACCATCAACCCTTACACCTTTTCTAAATTGCCTTACGACCCGGAAAAAAGCTACAAACCGGTCACTGGTTTTTTGGGGGCATCGCTGGTCTTGGCCGTGAATGCGGCCAATGTGCCTGCCAACAACGTCAAGGATTTCGTAGCCTGGGCCAAAACCCAAAGCGGTGGGGTCTCCTATGCCTCATTCACCGCCGGCAACTCTTCGCACTTTGCTGGGGTGATCATGAACCAGCGCACCGGACTGAACATGGTGCATGTGCCATTCAACGGCACACCACCTGCCGTTCAGAACTTGCTGGGGGGTCAGGTACAAGCTGCCTTTTTGCCTCTGATGGCTGTCAAATCCCATGTGGAATCGGGCAAGATCAAGGTCCTTGCACTGACCAGCCCGCAGCGCTCGCCCTTGTTGCCCAATGTGGCCACATTCACCGAACAGGGTCTGCCTGATCTGGAAATCTACATCTGGTCGGGCTTGTCTGCGCCTGCAGGAACTCCCGATGCCATCATCAACAAACTGCAAACCGAATTCTCGAAAGTCCTCAAATCACAAACCATCATTGAAAAATGGCGCGCCATCGATTTCGAACCCTTGCCCTTTACTTCCGCTGAGTTCCAGACATTCACCCGCAATGACGCCAAACGCTGGCAGGAAGCCGTGAAAATTTCTGGCTTCAAGGCCAGCGAATAGGCCACTCGATCATGTTTTATTCGCCCCAATCCGAAGTCTCTGGCCTGCCCTACAACCCTTTCAAGTCCTGTTGTGTGCCACGTCCTATCGGTTGGATTTCGACCGTCAGTGCCAGTGGGATTCACAATTTGGCGCCTTACAGCCAATTTCAGAACATCACCTGGGACCCACCCACCGTGATGGTGGCGGCCAATGCAAGAGAGTCAGGACAGCTCAAGGACACCGCCGCCAATATTCTCGAGACAGGGGAGTTTGTCTGGAACATGGCCACCTTTGACCTTAAGGACTGGGTGTTGGGCTCTTCGAAAGACATGGCACCCGGGGTCGATGAGTTTGAGACCTTGAACATTCCTTGGTTGCCATCACGGCATGTTCAAGCGCGCAGGGTCAAAGGCTCACCCGTCCACTTTGAATGCCGACTGACGCAAAAACTGCATGTTCCTGGCCGCAGCCTGGACGCATCGGCATGGATCCTGGTGGCTGAGGTCGTGGGAATTCACATAGAAGAAAGTGCCTTGACCGAAGATGGGCGCATCGACATCAGCCGTATCAGGCCTTTGGCCCGTTTGGGTTACCGGGATTACACGGATGTCAGTCACAGCTACGAATTGACAGAGTTGACAGGCAGGGACGCCGCCGGCATTTCCCATTTGCATGAAACCTTGCACCCTTCCACTCAACCACAAAAGGGAGAAGCCAATGAACCACTTTGACATACCATGGGTCACAATTTCCCGACAAGTTATTCGCTCTTGGCTTGTTATTTTTCTGGCCTGTTTGACTGGCTTGGTTTTTGCGCAATCGCCATGGCCCGACAAGCCTGTGCGAATCATTGTGCCCACAGCGGCGGGCTCTGGTTCTGACCTGATCGCCCGAACCCTGGCGCAGCGACTGTCCGAAATCTGGAAGCAATCGGTGGTGGTCGAAAACAAAGCGGGGGCTTCGGGCATCATCGGCGTAGATGCCGTGGTCAAAGCCGCACCGGATGGTTTCACGCTGTTGATGAGCTCAGCCTCACCTCTTGTCATCAACCCCGTCATTTTTCGAAAACTGCCTCACGATCCGCTCAAGCAACTGGCGCCGGTCTCGCACGTAGGCATTGCACCTGCTGCCTTTTTGGTCAACAGCACCACACCTGTCACCAACCTCAAAGAGCTGGTGGCATTGGCCAAAGCGCAACCCAAAAAATTAAGCTATGGCTCTTTTGGACAGGGATCGGGAGCGCATCTGGCCATTGAAGCCTTTAATCAGGGGGCTGGCATAGACATGATCCATGTGCCCTACAAAGGCACAGGGCCCGCCGTGAGCGACTTGATTGCTGGGCAAATCACACTGACTTTGGCCGACTTGGCGACAGCGCAATCCCAGATCAAGGCAGGCAAGCTCAGAGCCATTGCCATCAACGGGCCCGCACGGTCACCCTTGCTGCCGGATGTCGCCACCTTCACCGAGCAGGCTTATCCCGCCATGGAGGGCACCTATGCGCGTTTTGGTCTGCTCGCACCGGTAGGCACACCTCAAGCCATTTTGAACAAGGTGTCCGCAGACACCATCACGGCACTGAATGATCCCTCAGTGTCTGATCGGTTCACTTCACTGGGCTACACCTTGACAGGAAGCACACCCGACAAACTGAGGAATTGGCTCAAGGAAGATGCAGAACGTTGGGGCAAAGTCATCCAGGTGATCGGCGGCATTGTGCTGGACTGAAGCCCTTACCGATCCGATGGGCCTCATGAACTTTAAACACCCTTGAGCCCTTGGTCATTCCCCATAAAGCCACCTATGCACGCTGAACTCATTTCGGAAATCCGGCCTACCCTGGTGCCAGACAAGCATCCGCTGATGACCGGGCCGTTCACACCCAACTACCAGGAATTGAATGCCACCGACCTGCAGGTCATTGGTGAAATCCCAGAACGCCTGAACGGGGTCTATCTGCGCAACACGCAAAACCCGGTGCACCAGCCGCTGGGCACCTTCCACGTGTTCGATGGCGATGGCATGCTGCACATGATGCGCTTTGAGCATGGCCGCTGCGAATACCGCAACCGTTTCATCCGCACACAAGCCTTCATGGAAGAACAAGCCGCAGGCCAGGCTTTGTATGCTGGACTGATCGACAAACCTTCGCTGGCCTTGCGTCCGGGCTGGGGTGCTCGCGGTGGCCTGCGCGACAGCTCGGCCACCGATGTGATCGTGCATGCCGGCATGGCACTGACCACGTTTTACCAATGCGGCGAGCCTTATCGGCTGGATGCCCGCACACTCGAGTTCAAAGGCGTGGACGACTGGGGCCGCCAAATCCTGCCCGATGGCGGCATCAGCGCCCACCCCAAAGTTTGCCCGCGCACCGGCGATTTGCTGTTTTTCAACTACAGCAAACAAGCGCCCTACATGCACTATGGTGAGGTCGACCGCCACAACCAGCTGGTGCACTATGTGCCGGTGCCCCTGCCTGGCCCGCGTTTGCCCCATGACATGGCGTTCACCGAACACTTTGCCATCCTCAACGATTTCCCACTGCACTGGGACGAAGATTTGCTGCCCCAGGGCAAACACAAGCTGCGCTACTTTGAGCAGCATCCTTCACGTTTTGCTGTGGTGCCCAGGCGAGGCACACCCCAGACCGGCATCCGCTGGTTTGAAGCCAGCCCCACCTATGTGCTGCACTGGCTCAATGCCTGGGAAGAAGGCGACGAGATCGTGCTGCACGGCTACCACCAGAAAACCCCCATGCCCAAGGCAGGCTACGACAACTCTGGCAACACCTTGGGGCCTGAACGTTACGGCCCCACCTTGTACGAATGGCGGCTGAATCTGCGCACCGGACAAAGCTCAGAGAGGCGACTGGATGAAAGGCATTTGGAATTCGGCATGATCAATGCCGCTCATTGGGGTCAGCCTTACCGCTATGCCTACAACATGATCGCGCACCCGGGTTCGTTCCTGTTTGACGGCATCCTGCGCTACGACCACACCACAGGCCAATCGCAAACCCACCTGTTCGGCAAAGGCCGTTTCGGCAGCGAATCTCCCATGGCCCCCTGCCACGATGCCCAAAGCGAAGACGACGGCTATGTGGTGAGCTTTGTGACCGACATGAACACCGATCAATCGGAATGTGTGGTGCTGGATGCGCGGCACATCGATGATGGCCCGGTGGCGCGCATCATCTTGCCGCACCGCATCAGCAGCGGGACACATGCCTGCTGGGCCGATGCGCGTGAATTGAGCCCTTCAACGCGCTGAACGGACTCCAACAAAAAAGGCTGTCCATGGACAGCCTTTTTCAGCAGCAGCCCGAAGGCTACTCAGCACACCCCTCACTTGCCGGGGATCTTGCCTTCCACGCCCTTGACGTAGAACATCACACCGCCCAGGAACTTGTCGTCGGCAACCGCGTCTTTGGCCAGCATTTCCTTACCGGCCTGGTCCACGATCGGACCCTTCCAGATCGAGAAGCTGCCGTCTTTCAGACCCGCATTGATCTCGGCGATGCGCTTTTTGGTGTCTTCCGGCACGTCAGCGGCCACGTTGACCATCTCGATCGCGCCTTCTTTCACGCCCCACCAGCTCGAACCGGTGCTCCACTTGCCTTCCAGGGCTTCACCCACGGCCTTGACGTAGTAAGGGCCCCAGTTGATCACGGCCGAACCCAGGTGGGCCTTGGGGCCGTAGGCGGTCATGTCGGAGTCCCAGCCAAAGGCACGCTTGCCCATTTTCTCGGCGGTCTGCAACACAGCCGACGAATCGGTGTTTTGCATCAGCACGTCAGCGCCGCCGTTGATCAGTGAGGTGGCCGCTTCGGTTTCTTTCGGTGGGTTGAACCACTCGTTCACCCAAACCACTTTGGTCTTGATCTTGGGGTTGACCGACTGCGCGCCCATGGTAAAGCTGTTGATGTTGCGCACCACTTCAGGGATTGGAATCGAAGCCACCACACCCAGGGTATTGGTCTTGGTCATCTTGCCCGCGATCACGCCCGCCATGTAAGCGCCTTCGTAGGTGCGGCTGTCATAGGTGCGCATGTTTTCAGCGGTTTTGTAGCCGGTGGCGTGCTCAAACTTGACGCCCTTGTTGTCCGCAGCAACTTTGAGCATGGGCTCCATGTAACCAAACGTCGTACCAAAAATCAGCTTGTTGCCTTGGGCCGCCATGTCACGGATCACGCGCTCGGCGTCGGCACTTTCTGGCACTTTTTCAACGAAGGTGGTGACGACTTTGTCACCGAAGGCTTTTTCAATTTCTTTGCGACCGTTGTCGTGCGCAAAAGTCCAGCCGCCGTCACCCACAGGGCCGACGTACGCAAACGCGATCTTCAGGGGCTCAGGCTTGGCCGCAGCGGGTGCTTCAGCTTTGGGAGCTTCTTTCTTGCCACAGCCAACCAGTGCGGCGACGGCCACAGCGGTCAGGGCCGCCATCTTGACGATGGAGCGCTTGGAGAGGTCTGTCATGTCAGTTCCTTTTGAACAGGTTTAGGGGGGTTGGAAAAAAGCAATTATGAACCGGGATAAAAGGGCTTGCCCAACGAGGCTGGCATGTTCAAGCGAATCCAGGTTGGGTTGCGCGAAATCAGGGCCAGCACCACGATGGTGGCGATGTAGGGCAGCGCCGTGAGCAACTGGCTGGGCACTTGCACACCCACACCCTGCAAATGGAACTGCAGCATGGTCACGCCACCAAACAGGTAAGCCCCAAGCAATACGCGTGCCGGACGCCAGGTGGCAAACGTGGTCAAGGCCAAGGCGATCCAGCCCTTGCCCGCCACCATGCCCTCAACCCACAGAGGGGTGTAGATCACCGAGATGTACGCCCCGGCCAAGCCGCACAGAGCACCGCCAGCCACCACCGCCGCCAGGCGGATGCGGCGCACCGGGTAGCCCAAGGCGTGCGCCGATGCGGGCGATTCGCCCACGGCGCGCAGCACCAAACCGGTGCGGCTGCGGTACAGGAACCAAATCAGCGCCAACACCAGCAGCATGGCGCCGTACACCAGCGGGTGCTGTTTGAACAGAGCAGGCCCCACCAGCGGAATGTCGGCCAGACCGGGAATGGCAAATTGAGACCGATCGGGCAATTTTTCTTTCACGTAGCCAATGCCGACAAAGGCCGAAAAGCCCACGCCAAACAAACTCAAGGCCAGGCCCGTGGCGTACTGGTTGGTGTTCAGCCAAATCACCAGCACCCCGAAGATGGCGGCCAGCACCGCGCCAGCGCCCATGCCCGCCGCAAAACCCAGCCAGTCGTTGCCGGTGTGCACCACGGCCGCAAAACCCGCGATGGCGGCGCACAGCATCATGCCTTCGGCGCCCAGGTTCACCACCCCAGCTTTTTCATTGATCAGCAGACCCAAAGCGGCGATGGCCAGCACCGTGCCCGCATTCAGGGTCGCTGCAACCAGCAATGCATACGACTCCATCACACACCTCCTCTCTTTGGCGCTGAACTGTCGGCAGCTACCCAGCGCAAGCGGTAGGCCACCAGCGTGTCACACGCCAACAAACAAAACAGCAGCAAACCCTGGAACACGCCGGTGATCGACTTGGGCAGCCCCAGGCGCGATTGGGCCAACTCGCCGCCGATGTAAAACATGCTCATCAACACCGCAGACAGCACCATGCCCGCCGGGTGCAAACGCCCGACAAAGGCCACGATGATCGCGGCAAACCCGTAACCCGCAGGCACATAAGGCGTGAGCTGCCCGATGGGCCCGGCCACTTCCAACGCACCCGCCAAACCCGCCGCCCCTCCCGACGTGAGCAGCGCCACCCACAGCGCCTTGCGCGAAGAAAAACCGGCATAGCGCGCCGCCGCCGGGGCCAGTCCGCCCACTTGCTGGGCAAAACCGGCACGGGTACGGAACAAAAACACCCACAACAAGCCCGCCCCTAACAGCGCCATCAACAAGCCCACGCTGACGCGCGAGCCGTCCATCAAACGCGGGATCTGCGTGACCGCCTCGAAAGTTTTGGACTGCGGAAAGTTGAAACCCGCCGGGTCTTTCCAGGGGCCATAGACCAAATAACTCAGCACCATGTCGGCCACATACACCAGCATCAGGCTGACCAGAATTTCGTTGGCATTGAAACGGTCGCGCAGCAGCGCCGTGAGGCCCGCCCACAACATGCCGCCCAGCACGCCCGCCAGCAACACCGCCAGCACGATCCAGCGGCCCGTGTCTTTGTCCGCCAGCAGCGCCATGCCCCCGGCGCACACCGCGCCAATGACAAACTGCCCTTCGGCTCCGATGTTCCACACGTTGGACCGGAAGCACACCGACAAACCCAAAGCGATGATGAGCAAAGGCGTGGCCTTGACCATCAACTCGCCCAAGGCGTAGCCACTTTTGATGGGCTCCCAAAAGAACATTTGAAGTCCGCGCACCGGGTCTTTGCCCAGCGCCATGAACAGCGCCACACCCAGCAGCACCGTGAGCACCAGCGCCAACACGGGCGACGCATAAGTCCACAGGCGCGAGGCCTGCGGCCGCATTTCAAGCTTGAGCATGCTGCGTCTCCTGGACTTGACCATGGGCTTGGGCGTCGGGCCACAATCCACTCATCCACTCGCCCATGCGTTCCACCGTGGCCTCGGTGCGCGCCACCGAGGGCGACAAACGGCCCTTGGCGATCACATGCAATCGGTCAGACAACTCGAACAATTCTTCCAACTCCTCACTGACTACCAGCACCGCGCAGCCCGCGTCGCGCAAGGCCAAAATTTCGGCACGAATTTGCGCCGCCGCGCCCACGTCCACGCCCCAAGTGGGTTGCGAGACGATGAGCAGCTTCGGGGTCGCGCTGATCTCTCGCCCCACAATGAACTTTTGCAAATTGCCGCCCGACAGCGACTGCGCAGGCGCCTGCGGTCCAGCGGCCTTGACCTTAAAGCGATCGATGATGCCGCGTGCTTGATCGGCCAACGCCCCCATGCGGACCCAACCGCCCGCGCCCACGGCTTCGCTGCGCGTGAGCAGCAGGTTTTGCGACAAGCTGAGCGAGGGCACAGCGCCCCGCCCCAACCGCTCTTCGGGCACAAAGTGCAGGCCCAGTTGCCTGCGCGGCACCGGCCCCAGGGCCGCCACTGGCTGGCCCAACAAGCTCACGCTGGCAGCGCCGCACTGCAAGCCCGCCCGGGTGTCTTCGCCCGACAAAGTCCACATCAATTCTTTTTGGCCGTTGCCCGACACGCCCGCCAGGCCCACCACCTCGCCCGCACGCACCTGCAAATCCATGCCGACCAGGTCCACCCCAAACGGGTCTTGCCGCGTCAAGCTCAGGCCCTTGACCGACAACACCACCGCACCCGGCTCGCGGGCCACATGGTGCAAAGCCGGTGGCTCGGCCCCGATCATCAGGCGACTCAAACTGGCGTTGGACTCTTCACGCGGGTCGCACACGCCGGTCAGCTTGCCACCACGCAGTACGGTGCAGGCGCTGCACAGCGCCCGAATCTCGTGCAGCTTGTGCGAGATGTACAAAATGCTGACGCCCTGGCTGACCAGCTTGTGCAGCACCACAAACAACTTCTCCACCGCTTGTGGAGTGAGCACCGAAGTCGGCTCGTCCAAAATCAAAAGCTTGGGTTCGGTCAACAAGGCGCGGATGATCTCCACCCGCTGCATCTCGCCCACACTCAGGGTGTGCACCGGGCGCTCGGGCTCCAGGTCCAGGCCGTATTCGCTGGCCTTGGCCACGATGCGCTCGGTCACTTCGGCCAGGCTCAGGGTTTTGTCCAATCCCAGCCACACATTCTCGGCCACTGTCAGCGTGTCAAACAGGCTGAAATGCTGGAACACCATGCTGATGCCCAGCTTGCGCGCTTCTTGCGGGTTGCGGATGCTGACCGGTTGACCCTTGAAAAACACCTGACCCTCGTCGGGCTTGACCGAGCCGTAAATGATTTTCATCAGCGTGGATTTGCCCGCGCCGTTTTCACCCAGCACGGCATGGGCCTGGCCAGGCATCACAGTCAGCGACACGCCCTGGTTGGCCACCACGCCGGGGTAGCGTTTGGTGATGCCTTGCAAAGACAAAAGAGGGGTGGTCATGTCATGTTGAAATTTTGGGGATGGGGCAATTGGTCAGCGCTGATTTTCACCTGTTCCCGCAACCATTTGGCAGCGGCCGAGCTGTGGCTGCGTTCGTGCCACAGCTGGTAATAAACCATCTTGGGAAACGGCACCGGGCAAGGCAGCAGGGCCAAACCACCCTGCGATTCAGCGCCCCGCAAAAAGCGCTGGCAATACTGGCGGCCCGTGGTCAGCACAAGCAAACTCGATGCCACCATGCGCGGCATCAGGCCAAAGTGGGCGCAGCGCGCGGTGATGTGGCGCGACAGGTTCAACCGGTCCAGGTGCTCGTCGATCACGCCGCGCCAGCCGGGATAAGCCGGGGTGGGCGCAATGTGCTCACAGGCCAGCCAGTCGTCTTGCGACCAGCCACGCCGCACCGCCGGGTGCTTGCTGCTGACCAAACACATCACATCGTCTTCAAACAACTGGGCGCGGTGCAGCTCTTCGCTGGGCTGGGCCCAATTGCCAATGACCACGTCAATCAGGCCCTGGCCCAGGTCGTGTGCGTATTGGGCTTGGCCCGACAGCGCATGCACCTCGACCCCGCAACCGGGAGCGAGTGATTTGATGCGCGCCATGAGCGCGGGCAAAAACAAAGGGTCCAGCGTGTCGCTGGCGGCGATGCGAAAGGTCTCGCAGGCATGGGCCGGATCGAACACCCGAATTGGCGAAAACAGGCTTTCGGCAGACTTTAAAATTTGCGAGACCGGCCCCAACATCTGCAGGCCCACATCGGTGGGCACCATGCCGGTGCCTGCGCGCACCAAAATCGGGTCGCCAGTCAACTCGCGCAGGCGCTTGAGCGCCACCGACACGGCAGGCTGCTGCTGCCCCAGTCGCATGGCGGTTTTGGAAACACTGCGTTCGATCAACAAGGTGTGGAGGGTCCGAATGAGTTGAAGATCGATCTTGTCGAAAAGATGCGCTTGCTTCATATTCATTTTCAGATAAGCGTTATGGCGATTTGCCCATAGGTGAACCCCGGGTTTATCCTAGGATCATTCGATCCTCAAAGACACATCGGCCATGTCAAAAACGCTTGTCTCTCCTCTGAAATTTGTACCGCTGGCGTCCAGTGCGTTGCGGTTATGGCATCGCGGTGAAGTGATGAGTCTGGGCAATGTACCACCAGACCGCACCCTGCTCGACCTGTTGCGCGAGGACCTGCGCCTGACCGCCTCCAAAGAAGGCTGCGCGGCGGGCGACTGCGGGGCTTGCACCGTGGTGGTGGCCGAGGCGGTGGACGGGCATTTGCATTACCACGCCGTCAACAGCTGCATCAAACCTGCGCACGCGATCGACGGCATGGCGCTGTGGACGGCTGCCGATTTGGCTCAGCCCAATGGCACGTTGCACCCGGTGCAGCAAGCCATGGTGGCGTGCCACGGCTCGCAATGCGGCTTTTGCACGCCCGGTTTTGTGATGAGCTTGTTTGCGCTGTACCAGCGCACGGTGGCGCATGGCCAGGCCGTGGACAGCCACAGCGCCCACCAAGCCCTGTCGGGCAACCTGTGCCGCTGCACCGGCTACCGGCCCATCGTGCAAGCGGCGTGCAGCCTGCGCGCGGAGCCTGGGCAGGCCGTCGACGAAAAAGCCATCGTGGCCGCACTGCAAAAGTTGGCGGACACCGAAAAAACCGGAGCTAACTACCTGCGCCCCAGCACCCTGCCCGCCTTGCTGCAAGCCCGAAGTCAACACCCGACAGCGCAATTGATCGCCGGGGCCACCGATGCGGGGCTCTGGCTCACACAAGGCCTGCGCCGCCTCCCGCAGATCATTGACCTGACCCGCGTGGCCGAGCTGCGCCGGGTGGTGCATTACCCACAACACATCGCCATCGGCGCAGCCGTCAATTTGCAGGACGCTTTTGAAGCGCTGGCCGCTGACCGGCCGGTGATCATGCCGTTTGGCGAGCGCTTTGCGGGATGGCCGGTGCGCCAGTCGGGCACCTTGGGCGGCAATGTGGCCAACGGCTCACCGATTGGCGACAGCATGCCGCTGCTCATCGCACTCGGCGCACAGGTGGTGCTGATGGCCTGGAGGAAGGGCCGAGCGGTGCACCGCCATGTGCCCCTGGACCGGTTTTACACCGGCTACCGCCAAAGCCTTTTGGCCGCCGACGAGGTGCTGGCCTGGGTGGTGGTGCCTCGCCCCGCCCAAGGCGAATGGTTGGGCGCTTACAAGGTGTCCAAGCGGCAGGAAGACGACATCTCGGCCGTGTGCCTGGCGGTGCAACTGCATGTGCAAGATGCTCACGTCACCGCAGCTCGCATCGGCGCAGGCGGTGTGGCCGCCACGCCCACACGGGCGTTGCAGACCGAAGCCACGCTCATCGGCCAGCCTTGGAGCGAAGTCACTTTGGCAGCGGCACAACGTGCCATCGCACAGGAGTTTTCACCGCTCAGCGATTTGCGCGCCAGCGCCGATTACCGCCGCCAGATTCTGGGGCAACTGCTGCGCCGCGCCTGGCTGGAGAGCACGGAGCACAACACCGTTCGACTGGAGGCTCTGGCATGAAAACGCCTTCCTCCACAGCCCAAGGCAATAGCACCCACCGCTTCCACGAAAGTGCCACCGCGCAGGTACAAGGCCGCGCCAGTTACATCGACGATTTGCCGCTGGTCGAAGGCACGTTGCATGCCGCGCCGATGATGAGCCCGGTGGCCAATGCCCAACTGATTGCCATGGATCTGGAACTGGTGCTGGCCGCGCCCGGTGTGATGGGAACGGTCACAGCACAAGACATCCCCGGCGACCCGCTGCTGGCGACCTTTGTGCACGACGAAACCATATTTGCCGGACCGCAGCTCATGCATGTGGGCCAGGTGATGGGCTTGGTGGTGGGCCACAGCCACACCCAAGCACGGCAAGCGGCCCGCCAGATGCGGCTGAACATCACACAAGCCACGCCCTTGCTCCATGCCCGCGAGGCCCTGCAAGCGGGCAGCTTTGTGTTGCCCCCAGTCACGGTGCAGCGCGGCGATGCGGCGCAGGCGCTGGAAAAGGCACCGCACCGGCTGCAAGGCACTTTAGAGATCGGTGGGCAAGAGCACTTCTATTTGGAAAGTCAGATCGCTTATGCCATTCCACAAGACAACGGCCACTGGCTGATCCACAGCGGCACGCAGCACCCGGGTGAGGTGCAGCACTGGGTGGCACACTCGCTGAACATCCCGCTGTCACAGGTGCGCGTGGTGTGTCGGCGCATGGGCGGCGGATTTGGCGGCAAAGAAACGCAGGCCGGACATTTGGCTGTGTGGGCCGCGCTGGCCGCGCACAAGTTTGGCCGCCCGGTCAAGATGCGACTCGACCGTGGCGACGACATCCTGATCACCGGCAAGCGCCACCCCTTCAGCCACGACTGGCAAGTGGGCTTTGACGCACAAGGCCGGGTGCTGGGGCTCGACTCGGTGCAGTTGGTGCACTGCGGTCACAGCGCCGACCTTAGCGGCCCGGTGGCCGACCGCGCGATCTTCCACACCGACAACGCTTATTACCTGAGCGACCTGTGCGTCACTTCGCACCGCTGCAAAACCCACACCCAAAGCCACACCGCGTTTCGCGGCTTTGGTGGGCCGCAAGGCGTGCTCTTGATCGAGACCGTCATGGGCGACATGGCCCGGCACTTGGGTTTGGACGCGCTCGATGTGCGCATGGCCAATTTGTACGGGGTGGCGGATGGTGAAAACAAGCGCGACACCACGCCTTACGGCATGAAGATCGAGGACAACATCCTGCACCCGCTGATGACCCAGCTGGCCGCGCGCTGCGATTACCGCGAACGCCGCCAAGCCATCAACGGGTGGAACCAGTCCAACCATGTGCTCAAAAAAGGCTTGGCCCTCACGCCGGTCAAGTTCGGCATCAGCTTCACCGCCACGCAATTCAACCAAGCCGGTGCCGTGGTTTCGGTCTATACCGACGCCAGCGTGCGCGTGAACCACGGCGGCACCGAAATGGGCCAGGGCCTGCACACCAAGGTGTGTGGCCTGGTGGCCCGTGTGCTGGGCTTACCTGCCGCCCAAGTGCAAGCCAGCGCCAGCGACACCGACCAAGTGGCCAACGCCAGCGCCACGGCGGCGTCCAGCGGCACCGACCTCAATGGCCGCGCTGCCGAAAACGCCGCGTTGCAGGTGCGCCAGAACATTGCCCAATGCATCGCCAAGGCCGATGGGTGCCAAGCCGAGGCCGTGCGTTTTGAAAACGGCCAAATCATCACACCCCTGCGCCAGCGCAGCTTCAGCGAAGCGGTGCAATACGCCTATGGCCAGCGCGTGCAGCTGTGGAGCGACGGCTTTTACGCCACGCCCAAAATCCACTACGACCGCACGACACTGACCGGCAGGCCGTTTTATTACTTTGCTTATGGCGCGGCCTGCAGCGAAGTAGCCATCGACACGCTCACGGGCGAATACCGCGTGCTGCGCACCGACATCCTGCACGACGTGGGGCATTCGCTGCATCCCGAGATCGACATCGGTCAGATCGAAGGCGGCTTCGCCCAAGGACTGGGCTGGCTCACCACCGAAGAGCTGGTGTGGAACGCCAAGGGCGAATTGCTGACCAAAGGCGCCAGCACCTACAAAATCCCCACCGCTGCCGACATGCCCGCACAACTCAACATCGACCTGTGGCACGAGGCCAACCGCGAAGACAATGTGGGCGACAGCAAAGCCGTGGGCGAGCCGCCCTTTATGCTGGCCATCAGCGTGTTCGAGGCCCTGCGAGACGCCATCGGCGCGACCCGCCCCGGCCACAAACCGATTCACCTGGACACCCCCGCCACCCCCGAGCGTGTGCTGCACGCTATCCTTGCCCCATGACGGCCATCATTTAATTGGGGTCAGATCCCAATTAAATGCCTTGACTGGGGTCTGATCCCCCTTCATTTGAGCCGATTGACCCCTTGACTTCAGCTTGTTCGACCGATGACCTCCCATTCCAACTTACAAGGCTGGCGCGCAGGACTTTTGTGGTTTGCTGACCCGCACAACCCCAAGCCGCGCTACGAAACCGATGGGCTGTTGGTCACTGCTCAAAGCGCCGATGGCATCGTGCGCATCCAGGCCATCGGCACCTACCGCGAATTGGCCCCGCAATTCCCCGACCTGCCCATGACGCACTGGCCAGGTCTGTGCATCGCACCGGGCTTTGTCGATCTGCACATCCATTACCCGCAAACCGATGTGATCGGCTCGCCCGCCGACGGCCTGCTGCCCTGGCTGGAACACTACACCTTTCCGCACGAAAAGCAGTTTGCCGACCCGACTTACGCGCACGAGGTGAGCAGCTTCTTTCTGGACGAGCTGATGCGTCACGGCGTGACCACCGCTCTGTGTTTTGCCACCGCTCACCCCGAGTCGGTCGAAGCCTTCATGACCGAGGCGCAAAAGCGCCGCCTGCGCATGATCACGGGCAAAGTGCTGCAAGACCGCCACAGCCCCGATGGCCTGCGCGACACCGACACCAACTTGAGCCTGCGCCAGACCGAAGACCTGATCCGCCGCTGGCACGGCGTGGACCGCCTGGGCTACGCCATCACGCCGCGCTTTGCGCCCACCAGCACAGCGGTCCAACTGCACGGCGCGGGCGAGATCGCACAACAGTTTCCCGACGTGTGGATCCAGTCACATGTGGCGGAGAACCTCGATGAAATCCGCTGGGTGAATGAACTGTTTCCGCAAGCACGCAGCTACCTCGATGTGTACGACCGCGCAGGTCTGTTGCGCCAGCGCGCGGTTTACGCGCATTGCCTTCACCTGGACGAGACCGACCGCCAACGCATGGCCGAGGTAGGGGCTACCGCCGCCATCAGCCCCACCAGCAACCTGTTTCTGGGCAGCGGCTTCTTTGACTACCCCGCCTCAGACGCGGCCGGTCTGCGCTACGGCCTGGCCAGCGATGTGGGCGGCGGCACCAGCTTCAGCCCGTTTCACACCATGCATGCGGCCTACACCGTCGCCCGGCAAAGTGTGGGACGCCCGGGCATCAGCCTCTTGCCCGAGCACCTGTGGTGGCAACACACGGCGGGCGCTGCCGCTGCGCTGGACTTGAACGGCAAGGTGGGCAACCTGTTACCAGGTTGCGAAGCCGACTTTGTGGTGCTCAACCCCAAGGCCACGCCCCTTTTAGCCAGGCGCACCGCACAAACCGAAACCCTGGCCGAATGGCTGTTCGCCATGATCGTGCTGGGCGATGAGCGCTTGATTGCGCACACCGTGGTGCAGGGGCAAGCCGTGAACATCGACCATCAGACATGAGCGACAACGAGCACCCCATCATCGATCCGAACGAGGCCCAGCGCGCGTCCGTGCGCCGGGGCATTGCGCAATTTCAAGAGCGCCTGCAAGCCGCAGGCCACGACTTCAGGGAGCCGCCACCCGAGCCCACCTCGTGCTGCGGGCGCGGTTGCAATGGCTGTGTGTGGGAAAGCTACGACGCCGCACTGCTCTTCTGGTACGAGGATGCAGGGGCGTTGTTGGGTTGAAGGCGAACAGCTTCTGTTGAATCAAACTGCGACGGGCTTTTGAAACACGCAAATGCATGGCGCAATCGCACCTCGGAATCCGTGCAACAGTTCGCATCCCTCAGCAGGCTGCTGCCCACCCCATCACGCCTTTGACATGGCCATTTCAATCCCGGGCGCATCTGCAGGCCGCACCAGACGCCCCACTTCTTGCCCATCGCGCAGCAGCACCAGTGTGGGCCAAAGCTTGACGCGGTAGCTTCGGCCCAGTGCATGGCCCGGGCCATCTTCGATTTTCAAGTGCTGCCAATTTGTGGACGTGGCCAAAGCCTGAGCGATCAAGGGCTGTGCCGCGCGGCAATGGCCGCACCAGTCGGTGCCAAATTCCAGCAAAGTCAGGCCGCGCAGGGCTTGCATTTCGGTGCGGCTGGGCGATTCGGTTTCGCTTAGGTAAGGTTTGAAAGTGCTCATGCTTTGTCCTGGCTTGAACTGAACAACTGCGAGACGTTCTCGCGCAACCACCGCTGACAGGGGTCTTTGTCAAAGCGCTGACTCCAGTGCATGGACACGGTGAAATCGCGCAAGGGCAAATCGGGCTCGATGATGGCCAACTCGCCCGCCTGTGCAAAGCCTTGCGCAAAATTGCGCGGCATGAGCACCGCCAAATCGCTGCTGCGCACGATGCCAGGCAGTGACAGGAAATGGCTCACCGTCAGGCGCAAGCGGTGTTGCCAATGCATCAGCTCCAAAATACGCAGGGTGTCGGCGTGGGTGCGAACAGCCGCAAATTCCAACTCTGCCAACAAGGCATGCGTTGCATCGGGAGACACCCCAGCCTTTTTCTGCAACTGGCCCCATCGTTTGGCCACCGGGTGGCCCTGGCGCATCAGCACCACATAGCGGTCGCTCAGCAAGGGCTGCTGCAAGGTGTCGACCACCTCGGGCAAGAACCCGATCGCCAAGTCCAACTGGCCGTTGTCCAAGGCTGCCCCAATTTGGTCGTGCGGCACAGGCCTGGCTTCGAGCCGAATGCCCGGCGCCAGGCGCTGCAAGGTCAGCACCAGCTCAGGTAAAAAACGCGCTTCACCAATGTCACTCAGGTGAACGCGCAGCACACGCGCCGAACGCTGCGGGTCAAACACCTGCGACGCATTCAGCGCCTCTTCGATCGTGGCCAAGGCCATTTGCACCCCCTGCGCCAGCCGGTCGGCGCGCGGCGTGGGCCGCACGCCCGAGCCGCTGCGCTCAAACAGGGCATCACCCAACATGGCCCGCAAACGCGCCAGCCCTTGGCTGGCCGCAGGTTGCGACATGCCCAGTTGCTGAGCGGCAAGGCTCACGCTGCGGCTGCGCCACACCGCGTCAAACAAACGCAAAAGGTTCAGGTCCAAGTCTTTGATATTCATTTAATGCATACCGATCATGGTTGATATTTTGCACCGTTAGATCATCCGTGTGGAGGTGGCGCTTTGGCTTGGTCGGTGGCCCAACCCCTCTTGGGCGTCTGTCACACGGGTAACCTTTGCGCAAACCGTTGCGGCACATACTGGAGAAAATACCTTTGGAGTCGCCTCATGATCCTTTTGAAAACAGACAAGATGGTCGCCCGCAAAGACAAACATGTCGGGTGGATCACTTTCAACAACCCAGCCCGGCACAACGCCGTGTCACTTGAAATGTGGCAAGGACTGGCAGACATTGCGAACGACTTTGCGCGCGATGACGACATTCGCGTGGTGGTGGTGCAGGGGGCGGGCGACAAGGCCTTTGTCTCGGGCGCTGACATTTCGGAATTTGCCGAGCAGCGTGACTCGGCGCAGGCCACCCGTCATTACGACGAAGTGGCCGATCGAGGCATGCAGGCCCTTAAAAAACTCAACAAACCCACCTTGGCCATGATTCAGGGCTATTGCATCGGCGGCGGCGTGGCCGTGGCTTTGAACTGTGACATCCGCATTGCGGCCGACAACGCGCGTTTTGCTGTGCCTGCAGCCAAACTGGGGCTGGGCTATGAATTTGATGGCGTGCGCAAACTGGTGGACGTGGTGGGCCCTTCATTTGCGCAGGAAATCTTTTTCACCGCTCGTCAATTCAGTGCCATGGAGGCGCAATCCATGGGCTTGATCAACCGCATGGTGCCCAAAGAAGAGTTACTGACTTACGTGACGCACTATGCCGACACCATTGCGGCCAATGCGCCCATGACCGTGGCGTCCATCAAAACCATTGTGGGCGAAATCGTCAAAGACGAAGCTTTGCGCAATCTCGCCCTGTGCGACGAATTGGTGGCGCAGTGCTTCAACAGCGCCGACTTTACCGAAGGCCGTACCGCCTTCATGGAAAAACGCAAACCGGTGTTCACTGGCCGCTGAAACTTTCTCGCTGATTCACGAAAGTCCTCCTATGAAACTGCCCTTGTCTGACCTGCGTGTCCTGGATTTGACCAACGTTCTGGCTGGCCCTTACTGCAGCATGGTCCTGGCGGACATGGGGGCCGATGTCATCAAACTCGAAAACGCCGACAAAGGCGACACCTCACGCCAATTTGAGCCACAAGTCAATGGCGAGTCCTATTGTTTTGCAGTGCTCAACCGCAACAAAAAAAGCATTGCCTTGAACCTGAAAGACCCAGCCGGTCTCAAGATCGCCCACCAGTTGGCGGCAAAAGCCGACATCGTGATGGAAAATTTCCGCCCCGGTGTGATCAAGCGCATGGGGTTGGACTACGAGAGCATACGCGCGCACAACCCTGGTGTGATTTACGCGTCCATGTCGGGCTTTGGTCAGACCGGGCCCTATGGCCAAAAAGGGGGTTACGACATCATTGCCCAAGGCATGTCCGGGATCATGATGATGACCGGCGAGCCCGGCGGGCGCCCAGCGAAAGTGGGCATTGCCATGAACGACATTGCCAGCGGCGTCACGGCCCTGTCGGGCATTTTGGGTGCCCTGATTGGCAAATTGCGCTTTGGCGAAGGCCAGTACCTGGAGACTTCTTTGCTGGAAGCGGGGCTGGCCTGGACCCCATGGGAATTCGGGGCATTTTTTGGCTCTGGTGAAATCCCCACCGCCACAGGAACGCGGCACAGACGCTCTGCACCCTACCAAGCCTACCGCACACAAGACGGGTATGTGACCGTGGGGGCAGGCACGCACAAAATGTGGGTGGCTTTTTGCGAAAAAGTCATCGCACAACCCGACTGGCTTGAACGCCCGGACTACCGGACACAGGCCCTGCGGGTCAAGCATGTGGATGCGCTAGAACGCGACATTGAATCGGTCACCACGCAACAAACGACGGCCCACTGGGTGGCGCTGCTGGATGCGGTGGGCATCCCTGGCGGTCCGGTTTTTGGGTATGAGCAAACCCTGAAAGACCCCCATGTCTTGGCACGGAAAATGGTGCACGACATCGATCACCCCATCATTGGCCCCATGAAGACCTTGGGCTTGCCCATCAAATCCAGCGGTGCACTGGGCAGCATTCGCACGCCAGCGCCTTGGCTGGGCCAACACACGGCTTCGGTGCTGGCCCAACTTGGCTATTCAGCCCAAGACACCGAGGCTTTGTTCCAGCAAGGCGCGGTGTTTGATCAGCACCGCGACAAGGCGCGACCTCAAGCCTGAAGTCAGCGCGCGTGCCGAAGGCCTAACCCGCTGGTTCAACTGTCCATGGTGATTTTGGCGCGGCGGATCACATCGCCCCACTTTACATGGTCCAGACGCATTTGCTCGCTGATCTGGGCCAGGGGCATGCGTCCCACTTCTTCAACGCCTGTCTTGCGCAAAGCCTGAATCACCTCGGGGTCATCCAGCGTGGCGCGAAAGGCTGAGCGCAAGCGGTCCAGGGCTTCAGCGGGCACACCAGCGTTGGTCACAAAGCAGTTCCAAGGTTTTTCATCAAACCCTTCAAAACCTTGCTCGGCGATGGTGGGGACATCGGGCATGGCTGACGAACGCTTGCCAGTCGACACGGCCAAAGCACGGAAGCGACCTGTTTGGATGTGCGGCATGGCCGGCCCCAGGGTTGAAACGGCCAAGTCCACCTGACCGCCCAACAAATCGGCGATGTACTGAGCAGCCCCCTTGTAGGGCACATGGTTCATGGAGATGCCCGCGCGTTGCTTGAAGATTTCGGCAATCAAGTGATGCGGTGAACCCACCCCTGCGCTGGCGCAATTGAGTTTGTTGGGGTTGGCTTTGGCAAAGGCAATCAGCTCTTGCAGATTGCGAACAGGCACAGAAGGGTGGGCCACCAACACAAATGGCAAATCGCCCAAATGGACCAAAGGCGTGAAGGCCTTGAGCGGGTCATAAGACACTTTGCGCATGTTGGGCACGTAGGCAAAAGCGGTGCTGTCAATCAAATGGACGGTGTACCCATCGGCGGGCGCTTTCGCGGCAGCATCTGCGCCAATGGTGGTGCTGGCACCGGGCTTGTAATCCATCACGATCGGCTGCCCCAACAATTTCTCAGCCTTGCCGGCCACAATTCTGGCCCATTGGTCGGCACCACCACCCGCTGGATAGGGCACGATCATTTTGATCGGTTTTTCAGGAAATGGTCCGGCCCATGCGCGGTCCATCCAACCCAGCGAAGCGGCGCTCAGGCCGGCCCATTGAATCCACTGTCGTCTGTTGCTCATCTCTCGACTCCTGTTGGTTGGGGGGATGGCGCATGGTGGCGTCTGGCAGCGGGGTCTGCTGTAACCAAGATGACTGGCCACAACTCATATATTTGAAGCATGAACGTTATTCAGCACATTGAATAAACTTATAAGTAAGATGGCCTGGCACTGTCCCTGACCTGGGCACAACAACACAAGGAGCGTGCTTTGGAAGTTTCATTTCACGAAGAAATCAAAGCCCTGCGCATGGGCGCGGGCGAGGTCTTTCACGGCGAGGGCATCCTGGCCATCACCAAGGGGCTGCTGCAGTCGGGCGTGAGCTATGTGGGCGGCTACCAGGGCGCACCGGTTTCACACCTGCTCGATGTCATGGTGCAGGCCAAGCCCTACATGGACGAGCTGGGCGTGCATGTGGAAGCGTGTTCGAACGAAGCCTCGGCGGCGGCCATGCTGGGTGCGTCCATCCATTACCCGATTCGCGGCGCAGTCACCTGGAAGTCGATTGTGGGCACCAACGTGGCGGCCGATGCGCTGTCCAATTTGTCATCGCCCGGTGTGACCGGGGGTGTGCTGATCGTGGTGGGCGAAGACTACGGCGAAGGCGCCAGCGTGATCCAAGAGCGAACGCACGCTTATGCGCTCAAGTCGGGCATGTGCCTGCTCGACCCCCGGCCCGAGCTGGGCCAAATGGTCAACATGGTGGAGCACGGTTTCAGGCTGTCTGAAGCGTCCAACATGCCGGTGATGATGGAGCTGCGCATCCGCGCCTGCCATGTGCGTGGGCAGTTTGTGGCCAAGGACAACCAGGCCCCCAAGCTGTCCAAAAAACACCTGATCGACGAACCCGCAGGCTTCAACTACATGCGCCTGGCGCACCCGCCTGTGACCTTTGCACAAGAAAAGCGCAAAGTCGAGCACCGCCTGCCCGCTGCCCGCCAATACATTGCCGAGCAGCGCTTGAACGAGCACTTTGAAGGCAGCACCCACCGACACCTGGGCCTGATCGTGCAAGGCGGTCTTTACAACACGCTGATGCGCACCCTGCAGCAGTTCGACCTGGCCGATGCCTTTGGGGTGACCAGCCTGTCGGTGCTGGTGTTGAACGTGACCTACCCCTTGGTGCCCGACGAGCTGGTGAATTTTTGCAAGGACAAATCGGCGGTGCTGCTGCTCGAAGAAGGCCAGCCCGAATACATCGAGCAAGAGCTTGCGCTGATGCTGCGCCGCCTCGATCTGCAAACCCCGCTGCACGGCAAAGACATGCTGCCCTCGGGCGGCGAATACACCGCCGAAGTGATGGCCCAAGGCCTGCTGAAATTCCTTGACCGGCACCAAGCCGACGCGGTGCCCGAGGCCACGCGCCAATGGCTGGCCACCAACGGCGAACGCCGCCAGCAAGTGCAAACCCTGCTGGGCAGTCCGGTGCCCGCGCGGCCGCCTGGCATGTGCATCGGCTGCCCCGAGCGCCCGGTGTTTTCGGCGCTCAAACTGGCGCAACAAGACGTGGGCCCGGTGCACATCGCGGGCGACATCGGCTGCCATGCGCTGGCCACCTTCGAGCCGTTTTCTTTTGGCCACTCCATCTTGGGTTACGGCATGAGTTTGGCCAGCCGGGCGGGCGTGTCGCCGGTCATGAAGCGGCGCGTGTTGTCGGTGATGGGTGATGGCGGTTTTTGGCACAACGGCTTGCTCACCGGCGTGCAAAGCGCACTGTTCAACGGTGACGACGCGGTGCTTCTCATCTTCAAAAACGGCTACACCTCGGCCACTGGCACGCAGGACATCATCAACACGCCCACCGACATCGCCAAGGAACTGGCGGGCGACAAACGCCAGAGCATGGTGCACACCAACCAGACCATCGAGTCCACACTCAAAGGCCTGGGCGTGCAGTGGCTGCGCACGGTGCATACCTATGAAGTGAGCCACATGCAGGCCACGCTCACCGAGGCCTTCACCACCGAGTTTCAGGGCCTGAAAGTGATCGTGGCCGAAGGCGAATGCCAGCTGGAACGCCAGCGCCGCATCAAGCCCTGGCTGGCCTCGCTGCTGTCCAAGGGTGAACGCGTCGAGCGCGTGAAATACGGGGTGGATGAGGACGTGTGCAACGGCGACCATGCCTGCATCCGCCTCTCGGGTTGCCCGACCTTGACGCTCAAAGACAACCCCGACCCTCTGAAAGTGGACCCTGTGGCCACCGTGATCGACGGCTGCGTGGGCTGCGGCCTGTGCGGCGAAAACGCGCATGCGGCCACACTGTGCCCATCCTTCTACCGCGCCGAAGTGGTGCAAAACCCCAAGCTGCACGAGCGCCTGTGGGCCCGCTGGCAAAGCCTGGCCACCCGCTGGCTGCAACCGGCTTGACCCGCTGAAACGCCTGAAAGAGACACCATGACCCAACCCATTTCTATTTTGTTGTGCGCCCTGGGCGGCGAAGGCGGCGGCGTGCTGGCCGACTGGCTGGTCGACGTGGCCCGCCACGCCGGCCACCCGGCGCAAGCCACCTCCATTCCTGGCGTGGCGCAACGCACCGGGGCCACCACCTATTACCTCGAGGTCTACCCTCTGCCCCACAGC
The DNA here is from genome assembly GCA_903932865.1 of uncultured Burkholderiales bacterium. GTDB lineage: Bacteria > Pseudomonadota > Gammaproteobacteria > Burkholderiales > Burkholderiaceae_C > Limnohabitans_A. The sequence goes on along the minus strand of CAIZHQ010000007.1, from coordinate 95,735 downwards.
CAACTGCAAGGTCGCTTGCCGGTGCTGGGCCTGAACCCGCTGCCGGGTCGACTCGATGCGCTGGTGTCTTCTGAGTTGTTGGAAACTGCACGCCAGATTGGCAACGGGCTGGCTTCAAACGACCGCACTTTGGTCATCAGCGCATCGTCTCGGGCGCTGACCACCGCCGAAAAAATGACCATGGGCGACGGCCGTCGCCCCGAAGGCCCGCTGCTCGACGTGGTCGCCGCGCACAGCCAGCGCCACCATGTGATGGACATGGCCAGCCTGTGTCAGCAAAGCGGCACCCTGGTCAGCGCCGTGATGTTTGGGGCGATAGCCGGCAGTGGCTTGCTGCCTTTTACACGCGAACACTACGAAACGGTGTTGGCAGGCCCGAGCAAAGCGGCACAAGCCAGCCTGCGCGGCTTTGCGCTGGCTTTTGATCTGGTCATGCGCCAGCGCGAACAGGCGCAATATGTCGAGCATGTGATGAAACCTGCCGTGGCTGCACCCTCTGCATCGGCTGCCCTGCCTGCCGATGTGGCCGCCAAGTTTCCTGCTGAGTTGCACCCCCTGATGGGCTTGGCACACCAACGATTGGTCGAGTACCAAGGCCCCGCTTATGCCCGCCTGTATGTGCAGCAGCTCGAACGTTTGATGGCAGCCGAGTCCGCTTCAGCAGACGACACCTGCCCCGTCACGTTGGAGGCCACCCGCTGGCTGGCCCTTTGGATGGCGTTTGACGACATCATCCGCGTGGCCGACCTGAAAAGCCGCGCCAGCCGCTGGACCCGCGTGATGCAAGAAGTCAAAGCCAAAGAAGGCGACGTGCTCAAGGTGTACGACCATTTCAAGCCCGGCGTGCCCGAGTTGGCTGCGCTGTTGCCGCAAGGCCTGGCCAACCCGCTGCTGCGCTGGGACCGCGCCCGCGTGGCGCGCGGCCAAGCACCTTGGTCCATGCCGCTCAAGGTGGCGCGCCATGCGCTGTGGGGCATGGTCAGCTTGCGCCTGTTGGCCAGCCTGCGCGTGCTGCGCCCGCTGGGCAGCCGCTATGCCACAGAGCAAGCCCTGATCGAAGAATGGCTGCGCGGCATCGAAGCCGCCACGCGTCTGTCGCCTGAACTGGGTCTGGAGTTGGCGCGTTGTGGGCAACTCATCAAAGGCTACGGCAGCACCAACGAACGCGGCAAGGACAACCTGCTGCACATCCTGCGCCACGTCTGCGGCCCGACATCGGCTGTGCCCTTGGCTGAGCAAGCCCATGCTGTAGCCCGCATCCGCCATGCGGCCCTGCAAGACGAAGCCGGTCAGGCGCTGGACCAGGCCTTGCTGCAACACGGCGCACCCGCGCGGCCGGTCAAGGAACAACCCGTGCTGTGGATGAAAAATCCACGGCTACAAAAATCCTAAGGCTACAACAGGCTCAAACCCCGGCCAACTCCCGCAGCGCCCGCGGGTTGGGCAGGCCCAACACCCGGCCACCGCCGCTGATCAGTTGGCGATCGCGCAAATGGCGCAGCACCCGCGAAAACGTTTCTGGGGCGATGCCCAGTTGCGCGGCGATGGTACGTTTGCGCTCGGTCAGTTTCACGGCCAGACCGCCCGACTGATCGGTGGGTTCGGCATGGCGCAGCAACCATTCAGCGCATCGCGCATCCGCATCTTTGGCCACCCGACTGACCGCCAGTTCGCTTTGTTGGCGCTGCGAACGCGCCATGTCCATGAGCAGGTTTTGCGAGGCCTCGGGCAAAGCGTGCACATCGGCCACAAAATCGGGCACGCTCACGTACTGCACATGCACCTCGGTCTCGGCCACCGCGTCGACCGCGTGCGGCAAGCCCAGCAAACCCGAAGCGGCCTCGAGCCAAAATGGACCTTCCACCACGCCCAGTTGGTGCGCCATTTGGCCATCCGCCAGCACCCCCAGCACCACGCGCCCCTGCATGACGTGCACGATGCGGTCTACCGCGTCCCCCCGGTGCAGCAACACAGTGCCTGCCAGCACGGGGGCTGCGGGCTCAAACAAAGGGGGCAAAGAGTTATCCAACATGGTGGACCAGAATGTGCCAGAGCCTGACAGTCCGGCTTTTGACTCACATCAATCAGTCGCTCGATGTGACCGATTTCCGCCATGAGACCTGCTTTCAATCAAAAGGGCTCGCAAGTGCCCAGGCGGGTCATATCAGGTCTGCAGCGTGAAAGCCTCGTGCACGGCAGATTGCACCCCACCCCCCAACACAGCACCACCACCCGCGACGTAAATCCAGTCGCCAATGGCCACGGCCCCCACGGCATGGCGCGGTGTCGGCATGGCCGCGTGCGACTGCCAGCTGTCGGTCTTGGGGTCGTAACTCTCCATTTGGCCAAACACGGTTTGCTGCCCTGGCCGATTGATGATGCCACCCTCACCCCCCATGGCAAAAAACCGGTCGCGGTAAATGACCAGGCCATGGCCCGATCGGGCTGTGGGCATGGGTGCGCGCAGCTCCCAAGTGTCACGCTCGGGCAAATAAACGTGGTGCAAGGCGGTGTTGTACTCGAAGGTGTTGAAGCGCCCACCCACCACGTGGATGTGATTTTGATCCGCCACGCAGCCCACATGGTCACGTGCGCCCGGCAATGGTTTGCGACGGCTCCAGCGGTCGGTCTGGGGGTCGTAAACCTCATGCCAGCCCACACTGGCACGCTCCTCTGTGGGGGCAGATGCGCCGCCAATCAAATGGAGCTTGCCCCCCAGCGCCACGGCAGCTGCAGCGCCGCGCGGACGCAGCATGGGTGCCACGGTCGTCCACTTGTCTTGGCTGACGTCGTACACATAGGCATAAGCATCGGGGTTGCGGTTTTGCTCGATGAACCCGCCAAAAGCATAAATGCGCCCGCCCAAGGTGACCACTGCCACGTGGTTGGCACCGCGTGGCAATGCCGCCGCGTTGTGCCACTGATCGGTGATTGGGTTGTACACATGGTGATAGCCCCGATCCACACGCCCTTCTCCATAGCCACCCACCACATGCAGACGGCCCGCCCACTCGGTGGCCCAGGCCATCTCGCTGCGGGGAATGGGCAAGGCGGCTTTGGCCACCCATCGGCCTGCAGGCCCCTTGGGCGCAGGACTTTCAAAGGAGCGTTGTGCCGTCTGGTCTACCGTCAAGTGGTGGGGCTGGCCCCCTTGCAAACGGGCATAAGGTTCTGCCGCTGAAGGCAACACCGGCAACACGGGGTGGTGGTGGTGCGCCTGCGAAAAGGCAGCGTCAACGGCCAGTGTGGATGCGGCTGCGAAAAATGCTCTTCGGCTGATGGACATGCCTTGTCTACTCTGAAAATCACAGGACCAGCATGGCCCGGAAATCGTTCACATTGGTGTGCGTGGGTCCGGTGATGACCAGATCGCCCAGCGGCTTAAAAAAACCATAGGCGTCGTTGCGCTGCAAATGATCGGCCACTTTGTGCCCCAGAGCGGTAGCGCGCGACAGCGTGTCGGGCGCCACTTGCGCCCCGGCGTTGTCTTCGATGCCGTCGATGCCATCGGTATCAGCCGCCAGCGCCCACACGCCGCTCTGGCCTTGCAGGGCCTCAGCCAGGCCCATGCAAAACTCCCCCGCCCGCCCACCGCGCCCGCGTGGCGTGCCCACAGGCTGGGGCTTGAGGGTCACCGTGGTCTCGCCACCGCTCAAGATCACGCAGGGCTTGGCAAAAGGCCCCAGGCCCTTGGCCGCCGCACGCGCCAGCGCGGCATGCACCTTGGCCACCTCGCGCGACTCGCCCTCGATCTCGTCGCTCAGGATGTAGGCGTTCAGCCCCATGGCCCGCGCTGCAGCGGCTGAGGCCTCGAGCGACTGCTGGGGCGTGGCGATCATGTGTACACTGTGTCCCGCAAAAACCGGCGAGCCGGGTTTGGGTGTTTCCCAAACACCCGACTGCAACGCCTGCAGCACCGATTCGGGGACGTTGATCGCATAGCGCTTGAGAATGGCCAGCGCATCGGCGCAGGTGCTGGCATCCGGCACAGTGGGGCCACTTGCGATGATGGAGGGGTCATCGCCCGGTACATCGCTGATGGTGAGCGTGACCACGCGTGCAGGGGCACAGGCCGCGGCCAGGCGCCCGCCCTTGATGCGCGACAGGTGCTTGCGCAGGCAGTTCATTTCAGAAATATTGGCCCCACTGGCCAGCAGCTGGCGATTGATGTCTTGCTTGAGCTCGAGGCCGATGCCATCGGCAGGCAAGGTCAGCAGCGACGAGCCACCGCCCGAGATCAGGCACAGCACCAGGTCGTCTGCTGTCAAGCCATGCGTGAGTTCCAAAATCCGCTCAGCCGCTTGGAGCCCCGCCGCATCGGGCACCGGGTGCGAAGCCTCCACCACCTCGATGCGCTCAGGCAAGCCAGCCGGACGCGGCGGTGTGTGACCATAGCGCGTGACCACCAAGCCTGACAGAGGCGCATCCAGGGGCCACAGGGCCTCGACCGCCTGCGCCATCGCGCCGCCCGCTTTGCCAGCGCCCAGCACCAAGGTGCGACCCTTAGGAGGTGTTGGCAGATGGGCTGCGGTGTTGTGCAGGGGCAAGGCACGTTGCACCGCCACATCGTAGAGGTGGCGCAACATGGTTTGTGGATCGGTCATGGTCAAAAGGACTTGGGCGAAAAAACAGGCTCAAAGGATAAAGGCATTTCAGCGCAACACCCGACAAGGCCAAAAGGGTGCACCCGCCCATAGGCCGATGCACCCTTTTGGGGTTTCAAGCTTAACGTCAATCCGCGTAAATGCCCCCAGCACGGATAACAGGCGCCCACTTGGCCACTTCAGACATCACAAAATTTTTGTGGCCTGCAGGGTCATTCCGCGCATCCATGATCACCGTGGCGCCACCACCTTCTTGCTTGCGGATGAAGTCGGGATCTTTGACCGCCACCTTGAGGGCGTCATTGAGTTTCTTCAGCACCGGGGCAGGCGTGCCCTTGGGCGCATACAAACCTTGCCAGATGGTGACGGAGAAGTCTTTGAGCCCGGCCTCTTGCATGGTGGGTGAGTCTTTAAGGGCGGCTGCAGTCAAGCGGGTGGGCGTGGTCACTGCATAGGATTTGACTTTTTTTCCTTCGATCTGTGGGATCGTGGTGGTGGTCTGGTCGCACATCAAATCCACCTGACCACCGATCAGGTCGGTCATGGCGGGGGCCGTGCCTTTGTAGGGCACCGAGGTCATGTCCACCTTGAGGGTGGACTGGAACAACATGCCGCACAGGTGCGAGGCCGAGCCAGGCCCTGCGTTGGCGATGTTGATCTTGCCTTTGTTGGCATTGATCCAGCTCACCAACTCGGTCATGTTGTTGGCCGGCAAGCTGGGGCGGCCAATCAGGTTCATCGGGTTTTCGCTGACCAAGCCGATGTACTCAAAGTCTCTTTCCACGTTGTAGGGCAAGTTGCGGAAAAAAGTGGGCAAGGTGGCTTGCGCGATGTGCGTGAACAAGAGGGTGTAACCATCGGCACCGGCCTTGGCGACCTTGTTGGCACCGATGGAGCCGGAAGCGCCTGCCGAATTGTCGATCACGATGCTGTGCCCGCCCATGGCCTTGCTCATGGCTTGAGCCAAGTCGCGTGCGGCTTTGTCAGTCGGCCCGCCTGCGGCATAGGGCAACACGAAGGTGATGGTCTTGTTGGCTACAGGGTACTCCTGTGCAAACGCATTCACGGAAGCCAGCAGGGCGCTGGCGATGACGACGGGAAGAAACTTGGAGCGCATGTTCAAACCTTTCAAGGCGTGAGGGTCAGGAAATCATTGAATTGAAAAATGGACCAACTGCATCCTATGTGCATCATGGCCTCAAGCCAAGGCCTTGCATACCGCTTGGGTGACATCGACGGTCAGGGCTTTCCCTCCCAAGTCGCCGGTGTGCAACGCGGGGTTGGCCGTCACGCTTTCGATGACGGCCATCAAGCGCTGCGCAGCTGCGGGCTCACCAATGTGTTCCAGCAGCATGACCACCGACCAGAAAGTCCCCACAGGATTGGCCAAGCCCTTGCCCATGATGTCGAAGGCCGAGCCGTGGATGGGCTCGAACATGCTGGGGTAACGGCGCTCGGGGTCGATGTTGCCGGTGGGCGCAATGCCCAAGCTGCCCGCCAGCGCGGCCGCCAAGTCGCTCAAGATGTCGGCGTGCAAGTTGGTCGCGACAAGGGTGTCCAGGCTCGCTGGGCGGTTGACCATGCGGGCCGTGGCCGCATCGACCAATTCCTTGTCCCACTTCACATCGGGAAACTCTTTGGAAATCTGCAGCGCGATCTCGTCCCACATCACCATGGCGTGGCGCTGCGCATTGCTTTTGGTCACCACTGTGAGCAGTTTGCGGGGGCGCGACTGCGCCAGTTTGAAGGCGTAGCGCAAGATGCGCTCCACGCCGGCCCGGGTCATGATGGACACGTCGGTGGCCGCCTCGATCGGGTGGCCCTGGTGCACACGGCCGCCCACACCGGAGTATTCGCCTTCGGAGTTTTCACGCACGATGACCCAGTCGAGGTCTTTGGGGGTGCAGCGCTTCAATGGCGCATCGATGCCGGGCAGGATGCGCGTGGGTCGCACGTTGGCGTATTGGTCAAAGCCCTGGCAGATTTTCAGGCGCAGGCCCCAAAGCGTGATGTGGTCGGGGATGTGCGGGTCACCGGCCGAGCCAAACAAAATCGCATCCTTGTTGCGCAGCGCGTCCAAGCCATCGGCCGGCATCATCACACCGTGCTCGCGGTAGTAGTCGCCGCCCCAGCCGAAGTTTTCAAACTCAAAAGCGAAGGTGCCACAGGCTTGGGCCAGGGCCTGCATGACTTGTTGGCCTGCAGGGATGACTTCTTTGCCAATGCCATCTCCGGGGATGGTGGCGATGCGGTAGGTTTTCATGGGGATTGCGTTCTAAGGTGAAAAAGAATGCCCACATTGTGCGGCGCTCACATCTCAATAAAAACCCTAAAATTCAATCCATGGTTAACCTGATATCAACAATGGAACCTCGCCTGCAAGCCGCTGATCTGGGTTTTTTTGCGACTCTGGCCATGGCCGGAAGTCTGAGCGCCGCCGCCCGCGAGACGCGCATCACCACCGCAGCCGTCAGCAAGCGCCTGTCGCAAATGGAAGCCCGCCTGGGCGTGCCGCTGGTCAACCGCACCACCCGCCGCATGAGCCTAACGGTCGAAGGCGAAACCATGCTGCGCCATGCCCGCAGCATCCTGGCCGAAATGGCCGACCTGGAAGAGCAATTGGGTGCCAGCCGCTCCACACCCAGCGGCTTGTTGCGCGTGAGCGCCACCCTGGGCTTTGGCCGCAGCCACATCGGGCCGCTGATCAGCCGCTTTGTGCAGCAGTACCAGCAGGTCGATGTGCAGTTGCAGCTGTCGGTGGACCCGCCTGCACTCACCGATGACATGTTTGATGTGTGCATCCGCTTTGGACCACCGCCCGACACCCGCGTCATCGCCCGCAAGATCGCCAGCAACCAGCGCTTGCTGTGCGCATCGCCCGCCTACATCGCGCGCCACGGCGAGCCCAAAACCACGGCCGAGTTGGCGCGGCACAACTTCATCAGCATCCGCCAAGGCGGAGAGGCCTATGGCCTGATCAAGCTCACCCGTGGGCGCACCGGCAAAACCGAGACCCTCAAAACCCGCGGCAACCTGACCACCAACGATGGCGGCATCGCCGTGCAGTGGGCGCTGGACGGGCACGGCATCGTGATGCGCGCCGAGTGGGACATCCGCGACCACTTGGCACAAGGCCAGCTGGTGCAACTGCTGCCACAACACCACACGCCCGACGCCGACATTTATGTCGTCTACCCGGCGCAGCACAAATCGGCTGCGCGGGTGCGGGCTTTTGTGGACTTTGTGGCTGAGGCTTTCCATGGCACCTAAGGCCCTGTTTTTCTGAATGCCGCAACCTAGGTAGCACCTTGTTCATCGAAGGGCGTTTCATGCGCACCACAGCAATGGCGCAAAAGCGGACAACGAGAGTCGATGGACGCGGCAGCACCTGCACAGTCTGCAACACGAAACGCTCACCCAGCTTTGAGGGTGTTGCTCTTCACTTTGGAATTCGCCTACTCTTTCAAAGCCTAGACCTGTGGGATTTGTTGCTGATATATTCTGTAAACGAATTTTTATAAAATTGAAATGTCACTTTTCATGCTCTTTGTCACAAGTCTTCTGACCTGTTTTTTGATGGGGCTGGCCCAAGCCCAGCCCACGGTCGGTTCAAGGTTTGAAAAAGTATTGCCGCTGGGTTCCGGTGTAAGCGTTCCCTTACCCGAAGGTCAATGGGAGGCCACCGCGGTAACGCTAACAGGAGCTCCCAATGAAGTCCACAAATGGCAAGTAACAGTTTTAAAAAATTTGGATCTGCGCTCGCCATTTGCTGCACTGAGGATCAGGACATCCGACATACCCAGGCATTGGGGTAACACGCCTTGCAACAATCCCAAAGAAGCTGACTTTTTCTTTTTAGTCAACCGCCACGGCACGATCAGCAGTCAACTCGTTACCAAATGCTCTCGATTTATAGGCATTCCCGATGGCCTTGATGCTTATATGGGTCGTCGTAAAAATGAAAACAATTGGGCTTGGCCATCCGATGTGATGGCGGGCTTGAGCTCTGTCCCAACAATCAAAACAAGAAACTTCATCATTGGTGAATTTGCTGTTCAGCAATTTGGAGGTTTCGCATTGCGTTATGACGTACTCATGCTTCCTCCTGCTGGTATTTCCAGTGTCAAATTCAGCAGCAATTACAAAGAAGGGCGCATTTCTCCCGAGCATCAATTGCTCGAGGGCTGGGCCAATATTTTGATGGAGTCATTGCAACAGTCTTTTTTCAGTAAAAACCCACAGTCGATTCTGGCGCTGAACTACAAAACGGATGTATCAAGCTTCACTGTTGCTTCAGCAAACCAACCGACTTTGCCGCCCATAGAGAATGTCGAAAGCTTAGAGGCTGAAAAATTGCGCGAGGCAAGAACTCAGGAAATCCTGCGTGAACTCGCAAACCCCCGAATCACTTCAGCATCAGCACCCAAACCACCGTCTGCGCCATCCGCTGCCAGTTCCCCGTCCTTGCCAGCGCCCAGCAGCCCAAGTGCCCAAGAGCGAGAAACCAGAGAGCTCAAAGCCCAACTTGACCAAATGCGGGAGATGTTGAACAAGCTGCAAGCTGCCAATGCGGCATCTGCAGCAGCAGCGGCCGCCAACAAACCGCCGGAAACACCCTTGGCCACTGCGCCAAAGCCCACGGCCAAACCTGTCTATGCCAACCGCAAAGCGCTCATCATTGGCAACGACTTGTACACCGATGTGCCTAAACTCCAAAACGCAGCAGCAGACGCCCAGGCCATGTCCAAAGCGCTGGAGAGCGTGGGTTTCAAAGTGTCCAAACACTTGAACCTGAATGAGAAAGCCTTTAAGCAAGCCTTGCGCGACTTTCGTCTGAATATCAAAGGTGGCGATGAAGTGCTGTTCTTCTTTGCTGGACATGGCGTACAACTGGGATCGGCCAACTATTTGCTCCCCACCGACATCAAGGGTGACCATGAAGAACAAGTTAAGGACGAAGCCATTCAGTTGCAAAAAGTGCTGGACGATTTGCAAGAAAAGAAAACCAAGTTTGCCTTGGCGGTGATCGATGCCTGCCGAGACAACCCGTTCAAAGGCCAAAGCCGCGCCATTGGTGGCCGTGGAATGGCTCCCACGTCCGCTGCCACGGGCCAGATGATCATGTTCTCTGCGGGTTCAGGCCAGCAGGCCTTGGACAAACTCGGAACCAACGACAAAAACAAAAATGGTTTGTTCACGCGTGTCTTCCTGAAAGAAATGATCAAACCCGGGGTCTCTGTGGACCGTGTGCTGCGCAATGTGCGCAACGAAGTCGTGACCCTGGCCAAGGGCGTCGGGCATGAGCAGACACCTGCCCTTTATGACCAAGCTGTAGGTGAGTTTTACTTCGTTCCTTGATCGCCGCTGTGCGTGATGGACGCAATGGTGCGCAACACCCCCCGTAAAATCGTCCCACTGCACAGCCCGGGACGCGCGGCAACGTGGTGCTCGCCCTCCCCTTGCGCCAAGGGGCCAGGGGATTCGGCCGCGACTTGTTTCACACTTTGCCCAGGACAAGTCCATGACCACATTGCTCATCCACCGCGCCCGCTGCATCGCCACGCAAGACGATGCCCAGACCGAACTGCATGGTGCTTCGCTGCTGATTCGCGACGGCCGCATTGAACGCATCATCCCGGCCAGTGAGAACGTCGATGAACTGCTCAAGCAAATCGATGAGGTGATCGACGCGCGCCGCCATGTGGTGGTGCCAGGCCTGATCAACACGCACCACCACATGTACCAGTCGCTCACGCGGGCGATCCCTTCGGTGCAAAACGCCGAGCTGTTTTCTTGGCTGCAGGGCCTATACCCGATTTGGGTGGGGCTCACGCCCGAAATGGTGCGTGTCTCAGGCCAGGTGGCCATGGCCGAGCTGCTGCTGAGTGGCTGCACCACCAGCAGTGACCATCTCTACATCTACCCCAATGGCGTGCGGCTGGACGACAGCATCGAAGCGGCGCACACCATGGGCATGCGCTTCACGGCCACACGCGGCAGCATGAGCGTAGGCGAGTCACAAGGCGGCTTGCCACCCGACAGTGTGGTGGAAAAAGAACCCGCGATTTTGAAAGAAACCCAGCGCCTGATTGAGACTTGGCACGACGCCCGCTACGGCGCGATGACGCATGTGGCCGTGGCCCCCTGCTCGCCCTTCAGCGTGAGCCAAGACCTGATGCGCGAATCTGCAAAATTGGCCCGCGCCCACGGCGTGCGCCTGCACACGCACTTGGCGGAAAACGACCACGACATCGCGTATACGAAAGAAAAGTTCAACTGCACCCCCGCGCAATACGCCGAGAATTTGGGTTGGGTGGGCCACGACGTGTGGCACGCCCATGGTGTGAAGTTGGACGACGAAGGCACCTATTTGTTTGCTCGCTCGCGCACCGGCATTGCCCACTGCCCGTGCAGCAACATGCGCCTGGCCAGCGGCATCTTGCCGCTGCGCAAAATGCTGGACGCAGGTGTACCGATTGGTTTAGGAGTGGACGGCAGCGCCAGCAACGATGCCGCGCACCTGCTGAATGAAGCCCGCCAGGCCATGCTGCTGGCGCGTGTGGGCAGGGCCATGGAGCCGCCGCGCGTCGAAGATGGGCGCACCGTGTACGGCTGCGATCTTGGTCCCGCCGAGATGACACCCCGTGACGCCCTGCGCCTGGCCACACGCGGCGGCGCGCAAGTGCTGGGCCGCGCCCACGAGTTGGGACAAATCACCGAAGGCTTTTGCGCCGACATCGCCCTGTTCCGCACCGACACCCTGAGCATGGCGGGCGGCGCGGTGCATGACCCGGTGGGGGCGCTCTTGCTGTGCGCCAGTGAGAACTCGGACTACACCATCGTCAATGGGCGCGTGGTGGTGCGCCAAGGTGAAATCGCCACGGTGGACATGGGGCCGTTGATCGAGCGGCACAACCAACTGGCTTTGCAGTTGGCGTTGCGGTGACAGTTAACCCAGCGCTGAAGCGTGCGCCATCCTTCGAAAGAACTGTTCAGCACTCAGCTGTCAGCCTTCACGCCGACTTCCTGAATCAAGGTCCTCCAGCGCATCAGGTCTTCACGCAAAAAGCGGCCAAACGCATCGGGCCCCAAGCCCGTGGGCTCCAGACCCTGGCCCCGCAAGGATTCCATCACTTCTGGCAAGGCCAGTATTTGTGCAGTGTCAGCCGCAATCTTGTCCACAATGCTGCGCGGGGTGCCCGCGGGTGCCAACATGCCAAACCAACCACTGGTGTCCATCTTGGCCACACCCGCCTCACCAAATGTGGGGACCTCAGGCAAAACCTTGGATCGGACCGAACCCACCAAGGCCAGTGCGCGGACACGCCCGCTCTTGATGTGGGGCATGGCGGTACCAATCGAGTTGAATGAACTCACCACCTGCCCACCCATCAGGTCAACGATGGATGCCGATTCGCCTTTGTAGGGAATGTGCGTCAAGTCGATGCCCGCGCCTCGCTTGAGCGTTTCGCCATAGATGTGAAATGAAGAAGCATTGCCAAACGAGGCATAGTTCAGCGGCGCACCACTGGCCTTGGCGGTCTTGGCCCCTTGAATGAATTCAGCGATGGTTTTATAGGGCGAATCGCTGCGCACCAGCAAAACCACTTCTGAGCGGATGAACTGAACAATGGGTGTGAAATCTCGCTCAGGATCCCATGGCACCTTGGGCAGCAAAGCAGGCGCTTGCACCAAGGATGTAAAAGTCGACAACAAGGTGTAGCCATCGGCAGGCGATCGCGCCACAAAATCGGTGCCAATCACCGTGGTGGCGCCCGGCTTGTATTCCACCGTCACAGGTTGGCCCCAACGAATCGCCAGCTTTTCAGCCACCATGCGCGTCACCCGGTCCGGGCTACCGGCGGGCAAACTGGGCATGATGATCTTGACAGGCTTGGTGGGCCACGCATTGGCCGTTTGGGCAAGTGCGTGCGTGCCAGAACCTGCGATGGCAAGGGCCAGGAGTGCCCGAATCAAAGTGCTGCGTTGGTGGTCCATGGTGAAGCCTCAGTGGGGTTGCAAAGCATCGGTGCGCTCAAGAATCCAGGGCATCACATCCGATGCAAACAAAGAAACCGACCGTTTTGAAGCAGCAAATGGGAGGTCGCCAAATGCAAAACGCGTGAGCACAAAATTGATGCCAGAGACCTCGATTTGATGCAGCAACTGTTCGCGCACAGTTTCCGGCGTACCCGCCAAGGCGCGGCCTGCACCCGCCAATTCGTCCCAAGTGGACGGGAAGTACGCACCAGGCTTGGTGCCGTGTTTCTCCCACAGGTACATGAAGCTTTGATACCAACGTGCGTAGGCCTGACGCGCAAGATCGTTGGCTTCTTTGTCAGTCGCAGCGATCACCATGTGCCGTGTGGTCCCCATCAAGGGCAACAAGTCAGCGCTGTGGCCTGCAGCGGCCCACTCTTCGCGGTAACGGTCTGTGATCACCCGCATGCGGTCCAGGGGGGCATTGCCCACCACATTGCAGCGGTTGGCCACGCACCAGCTGACACCATTGGGGTCACCCACCCCGTACCACAAAGGCGGGTGCGGGGTTTGCAAAGGTGCCAAGGTCATGGGCACGTCTTTGTACTGGTAAAACTTGCCTTCGTGGGTCAATTCAGGCGAGGCCGCACGACCCGCCTTCAAAGCCTTCATCAGCACCTCAAAGGACTCGAGGTAACGTTCATGGGCCTCGTCCGGGTTGACACCGTAATAACCCAGCTCATAAGGCGAGATGCCTCGGCCCACGCCCAATTGAAAACGGCCACCGCTTAAATGGTCGAGCATGCAGACTTCTTCGGCCAGCCGCAAGGGGTGGTAAAGGGCCAAGGTGTACACCAGGGGCCCAAACAGCAAGCGCTTGGTTCTTTGAGCCACCGCAGAATGGAATACAGAAGGTGAAGGTGACATGCCCAAAGGCGTTGCATGGTGCTCCGCCGTGAGGTAGACATGGATACCCACCCTGTCGTATTCCTCAATCAGTTGAAGCCGCTCTTCATAGAAATCCTTCAACAGCACACCACTGTTGTCAAGGTGGTCAAAAACGCCGAATTTCATATAGAAATCTCTGTCATTGTTCTGGGCAAAATAGCACAGACACTCTCAGTAACAGTATCCGGTATTCAGGGCGAATGGCATCTCGTGGAAACCCTAGCCATGGCTTGGCATGAACCCCACCGAGTCCGCGGCGTGACAGCACATGCGGAGCTTCTTTTTATGATGAAGCCCATGAACTATGCTGTCCCTGAACTTCTGGCTTTTGCCGACCAACTTTTACAGTCCGCAGGCTTGCCGCCCGACAAGGCGCAGGCTGTGGCCGATATTTTGCTGGAAGGCGACTTGCTGGGCCACACCACGCACGGCCTGGGCTTGTTGGCCCCCTACCTGGCAGAGCTGGAAGCGGGCAAGATGACAAAACACGGTCAGCCCCAAGTGGTGTCCGACTTTCCATCCGCCGTCACCTGGGATGGGCAGCGCCTGCCCGGCCCCTGGCTCGTTCTGCAAGCCATCGGTCTGGCCACGCAACGTGCACGCAGCCAAGGCACTTGCACTGTGGTCATCCGGCGCAGTCACCACATCGCCTGCCTGGCGGCTTACCACCAGCGCGTGACCGATCAGGGCTTCATGATGCTGCTGCATTGCTCCGACCCCAACACCGCCAGCATCGCGCCCTTTGGCGGTCTCGACCCGGTGTTCACACCCAACCCGATGTCGGTGGGCATTCCCACTTCGGGCTTGCCGGTGCTGATCGACGTGTCCACCTCGTCCACCACCAACGGCATGACCAACCGGCTGCACAAAGAAGGCGGCTTGCTGCCCGCCGAGTGGGTGATGGATGGTCATGGCCAACCCAGCCGCGACCCGTCGGTGTTGTTCAACGAGCCCAAGGGCACCATCTTGCCGCTCGGCGGCATGGACTCGGGCCACAAGGGCTATGGCCTGAGCTGGATGGTGGAAGCTTTGACCGGTGGCTTAGCAGGGCATGGTCGTGCCGACTCGCCAGAAGGCTGGGGGGCCACCGTGTATTTGCAAATCATCGACCCCCGCGCTTTTGCAGGCCAAAGCGCCTTCTACACGCAGATGGACGAAGTGTCCCGCCAGTGCCATGCTGCGCGGCCCGCTCAGCCCGACCGCTGGGTGCGCACGCCAGGCGAACGCGGCTTGAAGCTCAAAGCCGACTGCGCAGCCCAAGGCGTGGCGCTGTACCCGAACATCATGCCCATGCTGGTGCCTTGGGCCGAGAAGTTCAAAATCGCTGTGCCCGTTGCGGTCTGAGGAACAAGGTGCTGAACGACCTTACTTGGCAAAAAACAACCCGGCACAGGCCGGGTTTTTGAAACCATCCAAAGGTCTTGTTCAAACCAGAAGTGCAGGTTTGCGCAGCATGCGCAAGAGCAGCGGAGCAAACCACACCAAAGCCGTGAGAATAGCCAAAACAAGCGCGATGGGTCTGGCCACAAAAGCGGTCAAGTCGCCGTTGGACTTGATCATGGAGGTGATGAAATTCTCCTCCAACATGCCACCCAACACGACGCCCAAAATGGCCGGTGCTGTGGGGAACTTGTTGGCTTCCAGCAGATAAGCCAAGATGCCGGCCACCAGCATCACGCCGATCTGAAACACCGAATTGTTGATGGCAAACGTGCCGACCACGCAAAACAGCAAGATCATCGGCATCAGGATTTCACGCGGCACCTTGAGGATGCGCTTGGCCACCTTGATGCACAAAATGCCCAAGGGAATCATGATCAGGTTGGCCAAGATGAAGAGCAAAAACACCGCATAAATGTTTTGCGGGTTGGTGGTGAACAAGGTCGGGCCGGGGTTCATGTTCTTCATGTACAACACCCCAATCACAATCGCCGTGATCGAGTCACCCGGAATGCCAAACACCAAGGCCGGAATCCACGCACCAGCCAAGGCGCTGTTGTTGGCCGAGCCCGACTCCACGATGCCTTCCACGTGCCCGGTGCCAAATTTTTCGGGCTCTTTGGAAAACTTCTTGCTCATGGCATACGACATCCAGGCCGCGATGTCAGCACCCGCACCCGGCAAAGCGCCCACGGCGGTGCCCAGCACACTGCCCCGCAAAATCTGTTTGGGGTATTTTTTGGCCAGTGCCCATTGGCCTTTGAGCACACCGCCCACTTCCTCCACCACCAACTCAGCAGGCGGGCTGGTGTCCACCACGTAGCGGATGATTTCAGAGATAGCGAACATGCCGATCATCATGGCGATCATGCCGATGCCACCCGACATTTCGGTGTTGCCGAATGTGAAGCGCGGAAAACCGGCCGGGTTACCCAAACCCACACACGCCACCAACAAGCCCAAGAACAACATCATCAGCCCCTTGACCGGGGAACCCGTGGAGATGAAGACCGCACACGTCAGGCCCAGCAGCACCAACCAGAAGTACTCGAAAGAGCTGAAGTTCAACGCAAAGTCGGCCAAGGCAGGCGCAGCCACGATCAGCACCACAGTGCCAAACAAGCCGCCCACCGCCGAGAAAACCAAACCTGCGCCCAGTGCTTTTTCGGCCTGACCTTTGCGGGTCATGGCAAAGGCTTCGTCGGTGTAGGCGGCCGATGCCGGTGTGCCCGGAATGCGCAACAAACAGCCCGGAATGTCGCCGGAAAAAATCGCCATGGCCGTGGCGGTGACCATGGCCGCCACCGCCGGAATGGGCGGCATGAAGAAGGTCACGGGCACCAACAGCGCAGTGGCCATGGTGGCGGTCAAGCCCGGCACCGCCCCGACAAAAAGGCCATAAAAAGACGCAAGCACCATCACCATCAAGGTGTAGGGCTCAAACACCATCGAAAAAGCTTGGCCAACAGCGGTCCACATGGGGCGAGACTCCTCAGACGGTCAAAGTCATTTGGGTGAAAAAGAGTGGCGCAATGCCCTTACCAGGCGATGGGCGTCAAGATGCCCCACGGCAAGGGCACGCGCAGCAATTTGTAAAAAGCAAAGTGAACCACCAAAGTGGCCACCGCCGCCCAAAAGACTGCTCGGCCCCAAGCCACTTGCAATGATCTGAACAAGGTCACCAGCATCAAAAATGCGGTGATGAAAAATCCCAGCTCATCAGAGAGCCAGATGTAAAACACCACCGAGCCCAGCAAGGCGACCAGCGCCTTGGTGTGCCGTGGCGAACGCACCCAGTCTTCCCACTCCAGCCATGAGCCATTCGCGCGATCACGCCAGCCTTGCCAAACCAGCAAGGCCCCACCCACACACAGGCCCACCGCAATCAGGCCCGGAAACAAAGCAGGGCCGACAGGCTGGCCTGGAATGTTGGGGTAAGCACGCACGGCCCAAAGCACCGCAGCGCCCAAGGCCATGAGCACTAAGCCCCAAAAAGCGTCGTTGATTTTCATGCGCAGGCTTACTTGACCAGACCCACTGCCTTCATGGTCACACCCATTTCGGCATCGGACTTGGCCATGAATTTGGCCATGTCATCCGGCCCGCCATAAATCACGCCCAGGCCACGGCTGGTCATGAAGTCGTTGTACTCCTTGCTGGCCACGGCCTTGCGCACGGCTTCGGCCAGCTTGGTTTGAATGGGCGCTGGCAAACCTTTGGGGGCCAGCACGCCGCGCCAGGCCGCCATCGTCCAATTGCTGCCTGTGGCCGATTTGAGGGTGGGCACATTGGGGTAGAGGGTGGAAGGCTTGGCGTCCATGATGGCCAGACTCTTGACCTTGCCTGCATCGATCAGCGAACGCGCTTCGGGCAGGGACACCGGGGCCACTTCGACGCCACCCGCCACCATGTCTTGCAAGCCTGGCGCGGCGCCGTTGCTGGGCACCCAAGGCAGTGCAGCAGGGTCGATTTTTTGGTCGAGCAGCAAACCGGCAATGGCCAAATGCCAGATGCCGCCCTGGCCTGTGCCCGAGGCTTTGAACTTGCCGGGGTTGGCCTTGATGGCGGCCAGCAAGTCGTTCACGTTTTTGTAAGGCGAATCGGCCCGGACCTGAACACCAGCCGGGTCGGCATTGACCAAACCGATGGGCGTGTAAGAAGCCCCCGTCAACTGGGTCAGGCCCTGCCAGTGCATCATGCCGATTTCGACTGTGGCCAGGCCAATGGTGTAGCCGTCAGCCGGTGCCGAAGCAATGGCCGCATGGCCCACCACCCCGCTGCCGCCGGTGCGGTTGACGACGGTGACGGGTTGGCCGAGGTCTTTTTCGAGCAAGCTGGCCACGATCCGGGCCACGGCATCCGTTCCGCCACCTGCGCCCCAAGGCACGATCATGGTGATGGGGCGAACGGGATAATTTTGTGCGGCAGCAGGCAGGGCCGCTGCCAAACAAGCCAAGCCAGCAACAGCACTGGCAACCAAAGTACGGCGTGAGCGATTGAACATGGGTGTCTCCTTGTGATTTGAACAGCCGGGCCCACAAGGGCCTGCTGGATCCAAGATATACCGATTCGATCGTCATACCAATAGGGTCAACCATAGCCCCAGTAACCCAGGCGACTGTCGCGTGCACCCCTCATGCCGGCCTCGTCAGTGACCAGCCCTTCAGTCCAGCTTGGCCCCCGCCACAAACCAGCGCCCGATCAAGGCCCGGTCTTCTTCGGTCAGGCCGGTGGCATTGCCCATGGGCATTTGCTTGGTCACCGCCACTTGCTGGTAGACGTTTTGTGCGTGCTGCTTGATCAACTCGGGGCTGTCCAGTCGCACGTTTTTCATTTGCAATTGCGCGCCATGGCAGCTGATGCAATGCTGACCCACGAGGCTTTGCACCTGGGCAAAGCTCACCGGTTGCACAGGCACTGCAGAAACCCGGGGCGGCGCAGGCCGCAAGGCCACAATCACCCCCAATATCATCACCACGCCTACCGCCGCAAAAGGCCAGGGGTTGGCGGCGCGGCCCAAGTGAAAGGCGTGGCGCTGCACAAAGAACTGACGGATCAAAGCGCCGGCCAACATCATCACGAACAGCAGAATCCAACGGTGCTCGTGCGTGTACAAAAAGCTGTAGTGGTTGCTCAGCATCGCAAAGATGACGGGCAGCGTGAAGTAGGTGTTGTGCACGCTGCGCTGCTTGCCGCGCTTGCCGTGGATGGCCAGGGCGTTGGCGTCGTAGGTCTCACCGCTGGTCATGGCCGCCACCACTTTGCGCTGGCCGGGAATGATCCAGAAAAACACGTTGGCGCTCATGGCGGTGGCGATCATGGCGCCCACCAACAAGAAGGCGGCGCGGCCAGCAAACAGCTCATTGGCCAGCCAGGCACAAAACGCCACGACCACGATCATCAGGCCCGCCACGATCAGCTCACCATTTTTGCGGAAACCGAACACGCGGCAGATGGTGTCGTAGACCAACCAAAAGGCCACCAGCATGCCCACAGCGGCCGAGCCCGCCATAACCGGGGTCCAGTCCATCAGCGACTTGTCGATCAGGAAAGTGCCCGCGTTGTACAGGTAGAGCACCGTGAACAACGCAAAACCCGTCAACCACGTGGAATAAGCTTCCCAATAAAACCAGTGCAACTTGGTGTGGATGATCTTGGGGGCGACCATGTATTTTTGTGGGTTGTAAAAACCGCCGCCGTGCACCGCCCACATGGCGCCGCCCACGCCTTTTTCGAGCAGGTCGGGCGACTTGGGTTTTTGCAGATTGTTGTCGAGGAAGACAAAATAAAACGAGGAGCCAATCCAGGCGATGGCGGTGATGACATGCACCCATCGCAGCAACAAATTGGCCCATTCCAGAAAATACGATTCCATGATGGATTCTCCAACCTGCTCACCACCGCGGGCCCTGTGAGCGGGTATTCGGTCGCGAACATGTTCCCAGAGGAACCTGCGCCGCTGCGACCAGTGCACCGAAGTGTATACAGTTTACGTTTGGGATTCCAGTCCCCCTCTGGCATGGTGGCCTAGGGGAAACCAGCTTCACACCTTCAAAGCGTTTGCAAGAGTTGTGCCGCCACCGCCACGGCAATGACTTCAGGCTCTTTGCCCGAGATCCCCGGCACGCCAATCGGGCAGGTGATGTGCGCCATCTCTTCGGCGCTGAACCCCCGTTCTTCCAGTCGGTGCCTGAAGGTGGCCCACTTGGTCTTGCTGCCGATCAAGCCGACAAATGGCAAATCATTCTGCACGCGCAGGCGCTTGAGACAAGCCACCACGATGTCCAAGTCTTCGGCATGGCTAAAGCTCATGATCAGCACCCGGCTGCACGGGGCCAGATCGGCCACAGCAGCTTGCACCGGGTTGGAATGCTCGCAATCCAACCCGACAGGCACATCGGCCGGGAAAATTTCGTCGCGGCTGTCGATCCAGCGCACCGCAAAAGGCAAAGGCGCCAGGGCGTTGACAATTGCTCGGCCCACATGGCCACCGCCAAACAGCGCCAGCGGGGTGCGTGGCGACATCAACACCGTGCGCAAGCGCGATACGTCGCCCGCTTCCACACGCTCCAAAAGCAATTCCACCACCCCACCGCAGCACTGCCCCAAACTGGGGCCCAACACTTGGCGCAATTGGGTAGACACCAACTCCCCGGCCAGCAACCGTCGAGCGTGCGCCAAGGCCTGAAACTCCAAGTGTCCGCCACCAATCGTGCCCTCTTCACCCCGGGCAAACACCAGCATGTGGGTGCCCGGCCCTCGCGGCACCGAGCCCTGGGTGGCTTGCACACTCACCCGCACCGCTGCTTCTACGGCCAAACGATCCAACGCCACCATCATCCAGTTCACACCCGCACCCCTTTGTCAAATGGCCACTCGCCAAGGTCCGTGGTCGATGCCACAATCACGTCCGATCACCGAGTATGCCAAGGAGAGGACCCGATCTATGCCAGAGGCGCCCCAGCACAAGAACCTGCACCGGACCGGTTTGTCGCTCACCTTTCTGAGCCTGAGCGCCTTGGGCCTTTGCTGGCTGAGCGGCTGCAGCGCGCCGCCGACCGCCCGCCCCACGCCAAGCCCTGCCACCAGCCAGGTATCCGTCTCACCCATCTCACCCATCTCACCCATCTCACCCATCTCACCCGCCGCACCTGCGGCACCTACCGCACCCGCCGCGACACAGCCTACCGCCGTGGCCCAACCCGCTGCGACCGCTGCGACCGCTGCGGCCCCCAGACCCATCCCATCGGCCGCACGCAACGCCAAGGATTACCGCAAGGACGCAGCCAGCCACCTTTATGCCCGGCACAGCCAAAGCATTTACAAAGGCCGCCTGCCCCCCATGCTGGAGGCGGTGGGTGTGCTCAACGTCGACATCGACCGGCACGGCTCGGTCAAATCGGTGCAGTGGATGCGTGCACCTCGCCATGTGCCGCAAGTGATGCAACAAATCGAACGCATGGTCAAAGCTGCCGCCCCTTACCCCGTGCCCCAACACATGAGCCAGGTCACCTACACCGATGTGTGGCTTTGGCATAAAAGCGGCAAGTTTCAGCTCGACACCCTGACCGAAGGGCAAGACTGATCAGAACGCTTGGGGGCAAAGAGGCCTGGCACGCACTGGCTCAGGCCGGCGCCGTCTGCTCGTGCGACGCGCCGGGCAGCAAAATCAAAATCAGGGTGGTGGCCAGCGAAAAACCCGCCAGCAGCAACAGCGAGCTGCCAAAACCCATGGCCTTGACCACAGGTCCCAAAGCCCAGACCGACAAGGAGCTGACAGCAAACGACACGCCCAAGCGCATGCCCGACACGCGCGAGCGCAAGCGGTCATCCACATAGCGGGCGATCATGAAATCGGTGAAGGGAATGGCCCCGAAAATGAACACCATGACCCCGATCAAGGCCACAAACAGCCACCAACCTTGCGCCTGCGAAGCCAGCACCAGCATGGGGATCTGCGCCATCACCATGAACATGAAAAAGCGCTTGAGCGGGAAACGGTTGATCAGGTGCCCCACCACCACCTGGGCCACTGAGGCCACGGCGTAGACCAAGGCCAGCAACAGGCCCAAGCTGGCAGGATCTTCCATCACGCCTTGGAAACGCTCAGCGATCAACGGCCCGTTGCCATTGGTCGTGAAGTTGAACAACACGCTGCTGGTCACCGCAGCCGCCGTCATCACGATCAGGGCCCGCGCCAGCAGCGGCGCAGGCAGGCTCACTTTGGCCCCGCCTTTGCGCTTGGCGGGTGAGGATACTTCTTGCGGGCAAGCGCGTGCAAAGACCCACCCGCACACCAGAGCCGCCACGCCGGGCAAGACAAAAGCTGCACGCCAGCCCCACCACTGGATCAGAAAACCCGTGAGCAAAGCCGCCACCGCCACGCCCAGGTTACCCGCCAGGCCATTGAAGCCGATGGTCGCGCCCGGGTTGGCCGAACGCTCCAGCAACATCGGAATGCCCACGGGGTGGTAGATGGCGGCGAACACGCCGATCAGCGTCAGGCAGACCGCCAGCTGCCAGGGCGTTTGTGCGAAGGCCGTCAGGATGGCGGCTGTGCCGATACCCAAAAAGAAGACCAGCATCATGCTGCGGCGGCCCCACAAATCGCCCAAGCGACCAGCGGGCAAAGAGCCCAGTCCAAACATGAAAAACGCCCCTGCGCCATAGGGCATCAGGTCCTGCCATTGGGCCAGTCCCATGTCGGCCGCAATGGTGCTGACCGCCGCCGCAAAAATCAGCAAAAACAAATGGTCCAAGGCGTGGGCGATGTTGAGCAGGCCCCGCACCACGGGGGGGTGGTCGGCGCTGGGTTCGAAGTCTCGGGCAGATGAGGGCGTTGAGGTCGTCATGGTCGGTTTCCGCTGAATGGCGAGGATGCGATCTGCTGGCCATTGTGTCCCAACACTGTGCGCCCAAGGCCGCCTTCACACTGTCGCTTTGGTCACAGGGTGCCAATGCCATGCAGCCAAATCACAAGGGAGCGTTGGCCGGCGCTTTGGCATTCCAGATGTGCGCTCGCCAGTAGACCGCCATGGCACCGGTCAACAGCAGCCCCAGGGCCGAATACATGCTGGCTGTGGCGACATAGCCCCAGCGGTCAATCAGCGGGCCCGACAGCAACAGGCCCAATGGCAAACCCCAAATGGCCAACATGCGCATGCCCATCACCCGGCCCCGGTAAGCGGGCTCTGTGGCGCGCAGCATCACGGCGGCCAGCGGCGTCATGCTCAGGCTTTGCGCCAGGCCTGCCAAGCACAACAAGGCCATGCCCACGCCCAGATGGGTGCTGAAGGCAAACAACACATCCACCGCAAACCACACCGCCCCGGCCAGCACCATGGTTTGCGCGGCGCGAAACGCAAAACGGTGCGAACTCAGCACCACCGAGCCCACCAGGCCCCCAAAGGCAAAGCTGGCGCCCAGCCAGCCGAGACCCGTTTGGTCGGTCAGGTAAATGTTTTTGGCCACATAGGGCAGCAAGCCCAAAGAGAAGGGAAAGGCCAACAGGTTGACCAAGAAGGCCAGCGCCATGGCCGCCATCAGCACCGGGCGCGTCCACACATAGCCAAAGGCCAGCTGCAAGTCGCGCACCGGCGACACGCGTGGGGCATCCCTGACGGCAGTTTGCGCAGGCCCACCCGAAACGCCGCGTGACAGCACAAAGCTGAGCGTGTAAAGCGCTGTGATCAGCGCGTAAGCCCAGGTCATGCCCAGCCATGCGACCACACCCGCACCGGCCAATGCGCCGGCGATGCGGGCCGAATCCGAGGTGATGCGCGAAATGCCCAGCGTGCCCAGCAAATGCCGGGGCGGCAGGGTCTGCGCGATCAAGGCGTTGCGCATCATCATGTCCGAGGGGCGCACCAGGCCCGCCAAAGCAGCCATGATCAGCACGATCATGGGCGTGAGGGCTTGCAACCAGGCCAGCAGCATGAAGGTGGTGGCCAGCAAGGCATACAGGGCCCGTGACAGGACCAGCATGCGCCGATAACCGAGTCGGTCGCCCGCCACGCCAAACATGGGCGAGACCAAAGAGCCCAGGTACTGCAAGGAGCCGAACACCACCAGCATCATGACCGAGCCCGACTCAACCAGGATGAACCAGCCCAACACGATGGACTCCATCTCGAAGGCCCAGGAGGTGGTCAGATCGGCAGGCCACTGAAAGCGAAAACTCCGAACTCGGAACGGGTCGCGCCAGTGCATGGCGGGTGGGGTTTCAACCGTCGGCGTGCCTTGGCTCACAAGCGAGGGCCTGTGAAGAACAAAGTGGTGGGAAACAGCGCACAGCGGCTGGGGCACGGGCGCAGGCAACTCATGCGCTCAGTCCTGCCCAGCGCGAGGTGACTGCGGGGTGGTGTCGCTCTTGGCCAGGGGGTCTGGCTGGGCCGCAGGCTCGGGCATGAAGCACATTTTCTCGCCATCCCAACGCTGGCCGCACCAGCACAGGCCTTCGGCGTTGATGATGCAAGTGCCGGTGCCGCAGCACCGTGGATCTTCTGACATGGGCCTGCTCCTGTGGGCTGGGTGAACCAAAGTGACAGCTGCTTGAAACCGCTTCAGGCATCCTGCTCAAAGCCTCACAGCCCTGCAGTGGCCTTGGCTTTTTCGCACGCCATCAGGATGCGCTCAGGCGTGGCCGGTGCGTCTATGTAGACCACGGCTTTGTGGTCTGCGCTGGCGGCTACCGCATCGCGCAGGGCGAAGAAGGTCGACAAACCCAGCATCAACGGTGGCTCGCCCGTGGCCTTGCTGTTGAAAGGCGTGGGTTTCATGTTGGCGTTGTCGAACAGCGTCACCTTGAAGTGCTCTGGGATGTCGCCCGCCACCGGGATCTTGTAAGTGCTGGGGCCGTGCGTGAGCAGCTTGCCCCGACCTTTGCCATGCGCGTCACCACGAAGGTCCCAAATGCACTCTTCCATGGTGAGCCAGCCCATGCCTTGCACAAAAGCGCCTTCGATCTGGCCTTTGTCCAGGGCGGGGTTGATGCTGCGGCCCACGTCGTGCACGATGTCCACGGCCAAGAGCCTCCACTCGCCGGTACGGGTGTCGATCTCCACTTCGCTCACGGCAGCGCCGTAGCAGTAGTAATAAAAGGCACGGCCATTCAGGGTCGCGAAGTCGTATTTGATTTCGGGTGTCATGTAAAAGCCCGTGACCGACAAGCCCACACGTTCCATATACGCTTGCTTGGTCACGTCGGCCCACTTCACAGCTTTACTGCCGCCGTGGACTTCGTTGTTCGCGAAAGTCACCTCACCCTCGGCGCAACCCAGCATGCGGGCCGCCACGGGCTTCAGGCGCTCGCGCATCTGCATCGTCGCGTTCATAATGGCCGCGCCGTTGATGTCGGCCCCGCTCGACGCCGAAGTGGCCGAAGCGTTGGGCACTTTTTGCGAGTCGGTGGCGGTGATGCGCACATGGTCCACGCTGATGCCCAGACCATCGGAACAGACCTGCGCCATCTTGGTGTTGAGACCCTGGCCCATTTCAGTGCCGCCATGGTTGCAGCTGACCGAGCCGTCCATGTAGACCACCAGCAACGCGCCGCCCTGGTTCAGGTGCGTGGCGGTGAAGCTGATGCCGAACTTCAGGGGCACGAGCGACAAACCGCGCTTGCGGGTTTTGCTCTTGGCGTTGAAGGCTTGCACTGCGACGCGGCGCTCGGCGTATTTCGATTCCTGCTCGACCTGATCGATCACCTTATCACCCACCCAGTCTTCAATGAGCTGGTTGTATTGGGTGGTCATGGTGTCGGGCGTGCCGCTGATGGCGGGGTCTTTGTAGAGGTTGAGCTTGCGCACTTCCAGGGGGTCTTTGCCCAAAGTCATGGCGATCTCGTCCATCACCGTTTCGATGCCGAACATGCCTTGCGGGCCGCCAAAGCCACGAAACGCGGTGGCGCTTTGCGTGTTGGTTTTGCAGCGGTGGCTCAGCAGCTTGAGGGCGGGCAGGTGGTAGGTGTTGTCGATGTGCAGGCAAGCGCGGTCGTTCACCGGACCCGAGTAATCGGTACTGTAGCCGCAGCGCGACATGAGCGTGATGTTGGCGCCCAAGACGCGGCCAGTGTCGTCAAAACCCACTTCGTAGTCGATGCGGAAATCGTGGCGCTTGCCGGTGATGGTCATGTCGTCGTCGCGGTTCACGCGCAACTTGACGGGCTTTTGCAGTTTGTGCGCGGCCAAGGCAGCGCTTTGGCTGAAGATGCTGGCGTTGCCTTCTTTGCCTCCAAAGCCACCCCCCATGCGGCGGCAAATCACCTCCACATCGTTGGTGTGCAGGTTCAGGGCGTGCGCGGCTTCGCGCTGGTTGCCGTCGGGGTGCTGGGTCGACACGTACAGCGTGAGCTGGCCATCTTCTTTAGGCACCGCGTAGGTGATCTGACCTTCCAGATAGAACTGCTCTTGCTGACCGGTGTTGGTGCTGCCTTTGATCTTGTGGGGCGCGTTGGCAATGGCTGCAGCGGCGTCGCCACGCGTGATGCCTTTGGGGGGCATGATGAAGCTGTTCGCCGCCATCGCCTCCTCGATCGTCAAGATGGGCGTGAGCTCTTCCACCAGCACCTTGGCTTTGTGGGCGGCTTCGCGGGCATACAGCATGTCGCGCGCCACAACCACGGCCACGGCTTGCCCCACAAACTCGACCTTGCCAGCGGCCAGGAAAGGGTCGTCATGGATGATGGGGCCGCAGTTGTTTTCACCAGGAATGTCTTTGGCGGTGTAGACGGCGACCACGCCGTGTTCCTTGAGGATGGCTGCGCGGTCAATGCCGTCGCCGATCAACTCACCATGCGCGACGGGCGACAAGATGAGCGCGGCATACAAAGTGCCTGCGTGCTCAGGAATGTCGTCAATGTAAGTGGCCGAGCCGGTGACGTGCAGGTGGGCAGACTCGTGAACGATGTCAGTGCCTTGCTGAACGCCCGATGTGGGCAACAGGTTTTTGAGTGCGGTCGGAGCGTTCATTCAAGCCACCTCTTTCTGTTCTTCGATGAATTCCAAAGCCAAGTTGCGGGCCACCAAAGCGCGGTAAGCCCATGTGGCACGCAAGCCGTCGCGGGCGACGAAGCTGGCGGCAATGGCGGCGTCCAGATCGGCCGCTTTCACGTCAGCAGGCGCACGGCCTTCCAGCACAGCTTCCAACTTGGGCGCGCGGCAGGGCGACGGGGCCAAGCCGTTGTAGGCCAGCTTCACGCCGCTCAACTTGCCATCCTTGAGCGTGTAGCTGATGGCCGCGCAAGTGGCCGAAATGTCTTGTTCAAAACGCTTGCTCACCTTGTGGGCGCGGAACACTTGGCCCCCCACGGGCTTGGGCAACTCCACGGCTTCGATGAACTCACCGGACTCCATCACGTTTTTCTTCATGCCGGTGTAGAAGTTGTCCAACAACACCTTGCGGGTCTTCTCGCCCCGGCGCAGCACCAGGCCGGCGCCCAGCGCCATCAGGCAAGGCATGGTGTCGCCAATCGGCGAGCCGTTGGCGATGTTGCCTGCCAGTGTGGCGGTCGAGCGGATGGGCGGCGAGCCAAAGCGGCGCAGCACTTCGGTGAAGTCGGGGTAAGCCTTGGCCACCAGCGCTTCGACTTGCGTGAGCGACACGGCCGCGCCAATGCGCCAAGCGCTGGCGGTCTCGGACACCTGACGCAGCTCGGCCACATTGCCCAGATACATGATGTGGTCGGGTCGGCTGAACTGCTTGTTCACCTGCAAGCCAATTTCGGTGCTGCCCGCCAGCAGCGTGGTGGTGGGGTGCTTCACCAAATAGTCGGCCACTTCAGCCAGAGTGGCGGGTGAGACAAATTCGTTGCCCTTCTTGGTGCGCACCACCGGCTGCACGATGATGTCGCCGTCCAGGCTCAGCGTGGGCACGCTGGAACGCTTGATTTCCTTGAGCAAAGGCACATCAGCACTGTCGTCGAGCTTGAGCGCCGCGGGCTTGGCGCAGGCCTTGGCGGCCGACTCGATGATGGGCTTGTAGCCCGTGCAACGGCACAGGTTGCCACTGAGCGAATCGGTGATTTGCTGGCGGTTGGGGGTGGGCAAGACCTGCACCAGGTTCACCAAGCTCATCACGATGCCAGGGGTACAAAACCCGCACTGCGAGCCATGGCACTTGACCATTTCTTCTTGCACTGGGTGCATGCTGCCGTCGGCTTTTTTCAGGCTCTCAATGGTTTTCACCGATTTGCCATCCAACGAAGGCAGCAACTGGATGCAAGCGTTGGTCGCCACATAGTCCACGCCCGTGCCTGCGGCGTTGAGTTCGCCCACCATGACCACGCAAGCGCCGCAATCGCCTTCAGCGCAGCCCTCTTTGGTGCCGGTGCGGTGCAGCTGTTCGCGCAGGTAATCCAGAACAGTGGTGGTGCGGCGCTTGCCTTGGGCTTCGACGATTTGGCCATCGAGCACAAAACGCACGGTGTTGGTGACTTGGGTCATGGTGCGGGAGTTAGGTGAATAAACGGTAATGCTTGATTTTAGTGAGTTGGCCCCGAGATGCCCAGCCCGGCATTCGCTGGGCTCCAAAATTGATCGGTGCGCCACCGGACGACCTGGGCTGACAAAGTGCCTACACTTCACCCATGGAACACCTTGACTACTCCCCTTGGTATGTCTCTCCCAAGAGCAAATGCCAACTTTCGGACTTTGACCCCGAGCCCCCCGCCAAAGGGCAGTCCACCGCAAGCGAATTGGAAGACCACTTGGTCGACATGGGCGAAAAGCTCGACAAACTGCAAAGCACCCTGCATGCATCCAAAACCCGGGGCTTGCTGGTCGTGTTTCAAGGCATGGACACCGCGGGCAAGGATGGCGTGATCCGCAGCGTTTTCACCCACGTCAGCCCATTGGGCGTGCGCGCCGAGGCCTTTGGCGTGCCCACCGAACTGGAAAGCCGCCATGACTTTTTGTGGCGTATCCATGCCAAAGCGCCGGCGCGGGGCGAAATGGTGATTTTCAACCGCAGCCATTATGAGGATGTGCTGGTCACCCGTGTGCGGGGCTTGATCAATGAGGAAACCTGTCAACAACGTTACGACGACATCCTGCACTTCGAGTCTTTGTTGCACAACGCGGGCATCACCGTGTTGAAGTGCTACTTGCACATTTCCAAATCAGAGCAAAAGAAACGCCTGCAAGCCCGGCTGGACGACCCGCGCAAACATTGGAAGCTGCAGCCCTCGGATTTTGCCGACCGCGAACTGTGGCCCAAATTCACCCAAGCCTACGAGGATGCCTTGAGCGCCACCAGCACACCCGAATCCCCTTGGTACGTGGTGCCCGCCGAAAGCAAACCTTACCGAGACAGTTTCGTCGCCGGACTGATCGTGCAAACTCTGGAAAACATGAAACTGAAGAATCCCAAACCCAGTTTTGACCTGTCCAAAGTCAAACTGACTTGAGTGCCCGTCCGGTCAACTGACCCGATGGGGTTGGTCACCGGGGACATGGCCAACTGGCTTTCAAGAACCGCGATAGGTCGAATAACTCCAAGGGCTGGCCAGCAGCGGCACATGGTAGTGCTGTTCCTCGTGGGCCACGCCGAAATCCAGACTCACTTGGTTCAAAAAGTTGGGCTCGGGCAATACCACGCCTTTGGCCTTGAAGTAGTCACTCACATTGAACACCAGTCGGTAAGTGCCTTTACGCAGGCTGGCATGGTCGTAGAGCATGCCGTCGGGGTTGCGGCCGTCGTGGTTGAGGGTGAAACTTTTGACCAACGTGGCCTGATCGCCTTGTGTGGTGTACAGGGCCACCTGCATGCCTGCAGCGGGGCAGCCGTGCATGGTGTCCAGAACGTGTGTGCTCAATCCCATGGTGTGCTCGCTTGTCTGAAAGAGGGTTCAAAAAGGGGGTTTTAGCCAGGCTTCGAAAAGCCCTTCAAACCAGTCGACCGAAGTGTATACAATTTTGCATTTGGTGGCTATGATTTGCGCCACCGACACAAAAACACCCGGGCCAACAGCCCCAAGGGACCGCGAGACATGGAAACTTCCACCACGCACCACATCGTCGAATCGCTGACCCGCGCCATCGTAGAGCACCGGCTTTTGCCCGGCTCCAAACTGGCCGAACAAAAACTGGCCGACCACTTTGGCGTGTCGCGCACTTTGGTGCGCCAGGCGCTGTTTCAGCTCTCGCAAAACCGACTGATCAAGCTTGAGCCGGCCCGTGGCGCTTTTGTGGCCGCCCCCTCGGTAGAAGAGGCTCGGCAGGTGTTTGCGGTACGCCGCATGCTGGAAGCGGAGATGACCCGCGCCTTTGTGCAACAGGTTACGCCCGCACAAATCGTGGCGCTGAGAGACCACATCAAGCAAGAGCGCGAAGCCGTGACCCAAGGCGACATCACCGGCCGCACCGAGCTGCTGGGCGACTTCCATGTGCGCATGGCCGAGCTGATGCACAACGACGTGCTGGCCCAAGTGCTGGGCGAGTTGATCTCGCGCTGCGCTCTCATCACGCTGATGTACCAGTCCCGCAACGAGGCCGAGCACTCGACCGACGAACACGTGGCCATCGTGGCCGCGCTCGAAGCGCAGGACTCTGACTTGGCCGTGCGCCTGATGCAAGAGCACCTGCTGCACGTCGAGGCCAGCCTGACCTTTGACCGCAAAGTGCCCACCCACGACATTTCCCTAGCACTGGCTTGAACCCATCGAGCACCACCCTTGAATAAGACCATGAGCATTTACGACAGCACCCTACCCTACCCCCGCGACCTGATTGGCTACGGCCGCCATGTGCCACACGCCCAATGGCCGGACGGCGCGCGCATCGCGGTGCAGTTTGTCCTGAACTACGAGGAAGGCGGCGAAAACTCGGTGCTGCACGGCGATGCGGGTTCCGAGCAATTTTTGTCCGAGATGTTCAACCCCGCGTCCTTCCCTGAGCGGCACATCAGCATGGAAGGCATTTACGAATACGGCTCGCGTGCAGGCGTGTGGCGCATCCTGCGCGAGTTTGAAAAGCGCGGCTTGCCGCTCACGGTGTTTGGCGTGGCCACCGCTTTGCAAAAGCACCCAGAGTTAACAGCCGCCTTCCAGGAACTGGGTTACGACATCGCCTGCCATGGCCTCAAGTGGATCCATTACCAAAACATCGACGAAGCCACCGAGCGCGCCCACATGGCCGAGGCGATGGCGATCATTCAGAAGCTGACCGGTGAACGCCCTCTGGGCTGGTACACCGGGCGCGACAGCCCCAACACGCGGCGTCTCGTGGCCGACTTTGGCGGTTTTGAATACGACAGCGATTACTACGGCGACGACCTGCCCTTTTGGATGAAAGTGCGCAAAAGCGACGGCACCGATGCACCCCAACTCATCGTGCCCTATACGTTGGACTGCAACGACATGCGATTTGCCCTGCCGCAGGGCTATTCGCACGCCGACCCATTTTTTCAGTACATGAAGGACACGTTTGATGCGCTGTATGCCGAGGGTGACCCGAGTGGTGACAACGCCCCCAAGATGATGAGCATTGGCATGCACTGCCGCCTGCTTGGACGCCCTGGCCGCATCACCGCGCTGCAACGCTTTTTGGACCACATCCAGTTGCACGACAAAGTCTGGGTGGCGCGACGCATCGACATTGCACGGCATTGGAAAGCCACACACCCCTACAAGGACTGAACATGGCCCTCACACTCGACCAACTCAACCACGCATCCACCGCCAATGCCGCGCAAATGCTGGACGGTTTGTACGAACACTCGCCCTGGATCGCCGAACAAGCGCTGAACGAACGCCCCTTCACATCGCTGGCGCACCTCAAGCACGCCATGTGCAAAGTGCTGGCGCACGCCGGGCGCGACGCACAGCTGGGCCTGATCCGCGCCCACCCGGAGCTGGCAGGCAAAGCCATGGTCAGCAAGTCGCTCACGGCCGAATCGACCAACGAGCAGTCCAAGGCGGGCTTGACCGACTGCACGCCCGAAGAGTTCGCCAAGATCCAAAAGCTCAACGCCGACTACAACGCCAAGTTCGGCTGGCCCTTCATCTTGGCCGTGCGCGGCCCGCGTGGCGTGGGATTGAACAAAAAACAGATCATCGAGGCCTTTGAGCGCCGCCTGTACGGTCACCCCGACATGGAGTTGGCTGAGTGCCTGCGCAACATCCACCGCATCGCAGAAATACGCCTGAACGACAAATTTGGCGCAGAGCCCACGCTGGGCCACAGGGTCTGGGACTGGCAAGAACAACTCGCGCAACACAGCGACCCCGGCTTTGCTGAAGTAGGCCAACTCACCGTCACCTACCTCACCGACGCGCACCGCGCCTGCGCCCAGCGCATCACCCAAAACATGCGCGACTGCGGTTTTGACGAGGTGGATACCGATGCGGTGGGCAATGTGGTGGGGCGATACCACCCGGCCACCGCGGGCGGCAAATACCTGATGACCGGCAGCCACTATGACACCGTGCGCAACGGCGGCAAGTACGACGGCCGCTTGGGCATCTTTGTGCCCATGGCCTGCGTGCAGCAATTGCACCAACAAGGCCAACGCCTGCCCTTTGGCATCGAGGTTGTGGCCTTTGCCGAAGAAGAAGGCCAGCGCTACAAAGCCACCTTCTTGGGCTCTGGCGCACTCATTGGCCAGTTCAACCCCGCTTGGCTAGACCAGCAAGACGCCGACGGCATCACCATGCGTGCCGCCATGCAACACGCGGGCCTGTGCATCGACGACATCCCCAAAATCCAGCGCGACCCGGCACAGTACCTGGGCTTTATCGAAGTGCACATCGAACAAGGCCCAGTGCTCAACGAAGTGAACATTCCGCTGGGTGTGGTCACCTCGATCAACGGCAGCGTGCGCTACCTGTGCGAGGTCTTCGGCACCGCCAGCCATGCAGGCACCACCCCCATGGACCGCCGCCGCGACGCGGCCTGCGCCGCAGCAGAACTCGCGCTCTACATGGAGAAACGCGCCGCGAAAGACGGCGACAGCG
Organism: uncultured Burkholderiales bacterium; assembly: GCA_903932865.1. Taxonomy (GTDB): domain Bacteria; phylum Pseudomonadota; class Gammaproteobacteria; order Burkholderiales; family Burkholderiaceae_C; genus Limnohabitans_A. The sequence goes on along the minus strand of CAIZHQ010000007.1, from coordinate 63,314 downwards.
TGGCGACGATGGGCCAGCTGCAGGTGCCCAATGGCTCGATCAACGTGGTGCCGGGCCGCTGCCTGTTCAGCCTAGACATGCGCGCGCCCACCGATGCGCAGCGCGACGCACTGGTGGCCGACGTGATGAGCCAGCTTGACCAAATTGCCGAGCGCCGTGGCGTGCGCGTCAAAACCGAGTTGACCATGAGCGCCACCGCCGCCCCCAGCGCCCCCGAATGGCAAGCGCGTTGGGAACGCGCGGTGAGAGCCTTGGGCGTGCCGCTGTTCAAGTTGCCCAGCGGCGCAGGCCACGACGCGATGAAGCTGCACGAAGTCATGCCGCAAGCCATGCTGTTTGTGCGCGGCGAAAACGGGGGTATCAGCCACAACCCACGCGAATCGACCACCAGCGACGACATGCAACTGTGTGTCGACGCCTTCACCCATGTTTTGAACCAACTCTCTCAGGAACTGTCATGAGCGCCCCCAACGTCAATCACTCACAACAATACGCACAACTCGACACTTGGATCGACGCGCACTTTGACGAACAGGTCAAGTTCATGCAGGCACTGGTGCAGGTGCCCACCGACACCCCGCCCGGCAACAACGCGCCGCACGCCGAACGCACCGCCGATCTGCTCGCACCCATGGGCTTTATGGCCGAAAAGCACCCGGTGCCCGCCTCTGAAGTCAAAGCCTATGGCCTGGAGTCCATCACCAACCTGATCGTGCGCCGCAAATACGGCGAGGGCAAAACCATTGCCCTGAACGCCCACGGCGACGTGGTGCCCCCCGGCGAAGGCTGGACCCACCCGCCCTACGGCGGCGAAATTCACAACGGCGCGATGTACGGCCGCGCCACCGCCGTGAGCAAGTGTGACTTTTCCACCTTCACCTTTGCCACGCGGGCGCTCGAATCGCTCAATGCCAAATTGAAGGGTGGCGTGGAACTGCACTTCACCTACGACGAAGAGTTTGGCGGCGAAATGGGCCCCGGCTGGCTGCTGGCCAAGGGCCTCACCAAGCCTGACCTGATGATCGCGGCAGGCTTCAGTTACCAGGTCGTCACCGCGCACAACGGCTGCCTGCAAATGGAAGTCACCGTCCAAGGCGAGATGTCGCACGCGGCCATTCCCGACAGCGGCACCGACGCATTGCAAGGCGCGGTGCACATCCTGAACGCCCTGCTCGCGCTCAACACGCAATACCTCAAGGTCAAGTCCCAGGTTGAGGGCATCAGCCACCCCTATCTGAACGTGGGCCTGATCGAAGGCGGCACCAACACCAACGTGGTGCCCGGCAAAGTCAGCTTCAAGCTCGATCGCCGCATGATCCCCGAAGAGAATCCGGCAGAAGTCGAAGCCAGCATCCGCCAAACCATTGCCGAGGCTGCGGCCAGCTTCAAGCCCCCACGCGGTGGCCATGCGTTGAAAGTGGATGTGCGCCGCATGCTGCTGGCCAACGCCATGAAACCCCTGGCGGGCAACCAGCCCCTGGTCAGCGCCATCCAAAAACACGGCGAACAAGTCTTCGGCGAAGCCATCCCAGCCTTGGGCACGCCGCTGTACACCGACGTGCGCCTGTACGTGGAGCGCGGCATCCCTGGCGTGATCTACGGCGCAGGCCCGCGCACCGTGCTCGAATCCAACGCCAAACGCGCCGACGAACATGTGCAGTTGGAAGACCTGCGCCGCGCGACCAAGGTGATTGCGCGCACGCTGCTGGATTTGCTGGCCTGAAGGGCTTGACCGTGCCGGAGGTTCAGACCTTGCGCCAGCGCGTACAAGCCTGCGCCACCGACCAAGACGTGGTCGATTACCAGCGCGATGGCGCGGTGTGCATCCGCAACTTGTTCACGCCAGATGAAGTTGAACTGCTTAAAAACGGCATCGAAACCAACCTGGCCCACCCCAGCCCGCGCGGCATGGTGGCCAGTCGGCCGGATGATCCGGGGCGGTTTTTTGAAGACTTTTGCAACTGGCAAGACATTGCGCAATTCAAGCGCTTCATTTTTGACACGCCCCTCGCGGCATTGGCGCAACGCTTGATGAAAAGCACCACCGTGCGGCTGTACCACGACCACCTGCTGGTCAAGGAGCCCGGCACGCGCCAGCGCACGCCCTGGCACCAGGACCAGCCTTATTACAACGTGGACGGTCTGCAAAACATCAGCTTCTGGATTCCGGTGGACCCAGTGTCACGCGCCTCCACGCTGGAGTTCATCGCGGGCTCACACCGTGGCCCCTGGCTGATGCCGCGCACCTTCATGACGAACCAAGCCAAATGGTTCCCGGAAGGCACGCTGGCCGAATTGCCCGACATCGACAACCACCGCGCGGACTTCTCCGTCCTGGGCTGGGACTTGCATCCGGGCGATTTGGTGTGCTTTCACATGCTCAGCCTGCACGCCTCGGCCGGGGTGGACGGTACCCACCGCAGGCGCGTGTACTCGGTGCGGTTTTTGGGCGACGACATGACCCATGCCCCACGGCCCTGGATCACCTCGCCGCCCTTTCCTGGGCTGGAACAAGAGCTGCCTGCAGGCGTGCCGATGGACCATCCACTGTTCCCCTTGATGTCGGTTTGAATTGACCTGCGTGCATTGAAAACGCCGTCTACTTGTTCTTCAATGGCTCCAACGGCGACAGCAACGATGTCTTCGTTGCAGATCAAGACCCGGTCAAACCGGGTATGACATGCTTTACTCACCCATAAGCCAAGCCCAGCGCTTGGCTTTTTTGCTTTTTATGCAGGTAATCCGCAGGGTATTGGGCCCTCCAAATGGGTTAGGCTTTCTAATGGATTCCCTTACTGAGCCAAAGAGACACTTTTCATGAGCCAAAAACCACTTTCCCCCGCCGAAGAAGCCCTGCGCGACGCGGCCCGCGATTACCACCGCTTTCCCACGCGCGGCAAGGTTTCGGTCAACCCGACCAAGCCCCTGTCCAACCAGCGCGATTTGTCGCTGGCCTATTCGCCCGGCGTGGCTTATCCCTGTTTGGACATCGAGGCAGACCCGTCCAAAGCGTTTGACTTCACCTCGCGCGGCAACCTGGTGGCCGTGATCACCAACGGCACGGCTGTGCTGGGCCTGGGCGACATCGGCCCGCTGGCGGCCAAGCCCGTGATGGAAGGCAAGGGTTGCCTGTTCAAGAAGTTTGCGGGCATCGACGTGTTTGACATCGAGCTGGCCGAGCGTGACCCAGACAAGCTGGTGGACATCATTGCCGCCATGGAGCCCACGTTGGGCGGCATCAACCTCGAAGACATCAAGGCGCCCGAGTGCTTCTACATTGAGAAGAAGTTGCGCGAGCGCATGAACATCCCGGTCTTTCACGACGACCAGCACGGCACGGCCATCATCGCCTCGGCCGCCATGCTCAACGGTCTGGAACTGGTGGGCAAGGACATCGGCAGCATCAAGCTGGCTGTGTCGGGCGCAGGGGCTGCGTCCATCGCTTGCCTCGATGTGATGGTGGGCCTGGGCGTGAAGGTCGAGAACATTTTTGTCTGCGACTCCAAGGGCGTGGTCTACGAAGGCCGCCCCGGTGGCTACGACGAATCCAAAGCACGTTACGCCCAAAAAACGGACGCCCGCACACTCGCCGACGCGGTCAACGAAGCCGACGTTTTCTTGGGCTGCTCGGCCCCCGGCGTGATGACGGTGGACATGATCAAGACCATGGCCCGTGACCCGGTGATCTTGGCGCTGGCCAACCCCGAGCCCGAGATCCGCCCTGAGCTGGCCAAAGCCGCTCGGCCGGACTGCATCATCGCCACCGGCCGTTCGGACTACCCGAACCAGGTCAACAACGTGCTGTGTTTCCCCTACATTTTCCGGGGCGCTCTGGACTGCGGCGCGACCAAAATCACCGAAGCCATGAAGCTCGCTTGTGTGCGCCAAATTGCCGACCTGGCCAAGGCCGACATCAGCGAAGAAGTGGCCAGCGCTTATGCCGGCAAAGAGCTGTCTTTTGGGCGCGACTACCTGATCCCCACGCCTTTTGACTCGCGTTTGATCTTGCGCATCGCGCCCGCTGTGGCGCAGGCCGCCGCCGACTCGGGTGTCGCCACGCGCCCCATCACCGACATGGATGCCTACCGCCAGCAGCTGCAAAGCTTTGTCTCGCAAACCGGCTTGTTGATGCGCCCCATCTTCAACGCCGCCAAGGCGGTGCCCCAAAATGCCAAGCGCGTGGCCTATGCCGATGGCGAGGACGAGCGCGCACTGCGTGCCGCCCAAATGGCCATCGACGACCAACTGGCCCACCCCATCCTGATCGGCCGTCCCAGCGTGATCGCTGCCCGGATCGAAAAAGCCGGTCTGCGCATGCGCTTGGGGGTGGATGTGAACAACGTCAACCCGGAAGACGATGGGCGCTTTCGCCAGTACTGGGAGCATTACCACCAGCTGATGAAGCGCAACGGCGCCACACCCGCGGTGGCCAAGGCCGCGGTGCGCCGCTCCAACACCATCATTGGTGCCTTGATGGTGTCGCTGGGTGATGCCGATGGCCTGATCTGCGGCCTCACGGGCAGCTACATGACGCACCTGGAGCGCATCGACAGCATTTTGGGCAAACGCACGGGCGTGACCAACTACGCTGCCGTGAACGCGCTCGTGAGTGACTTGGGGCCACTGTTCATCACCGACACCTATGTCAACGAAGACCCCAGCGCCGAACAATTGGCCGAGATCGCGGCCATGGCGGTCAAGGAGATTCAGCGCTTTGGCATCGTCCCCAAGGTGGCTTTCCTCTCGCATTCGAGCTACGGCTCGTCCAAGCGCGCATCGGCCCGCAAGATGCGTCTGGCGCGTGACCTGTTCGTCGCGCAGCACCCCGACATCGAGTGCGATGGCGAGCTGCACGGCGATGCCGCCTTGCAGCCTGAAATCCGCAACGTGTACTTGGAAGACAGCACGCTGAGCGGCTCGGCCAATTTGTTGGTCTGTCCCAACCTGGACGCGGCCAACATTTTGTACAACGTGCTGAAAACCACCACCAGCGGCGGCGTGACGGTGGGCCCCATTTTGATGGGCACGGCAGCCACCGCGCACATCCTGACCCCAGCCGCCACCGTACGCCGGGTGCTCAACATGACCGCACTGGCAGCAGCTGGCGTGCGCAGCTGAGCGGCCAAAAAACAGGCCCAACCCCAAAAAACCCCAAATTGGTGCCTATTTCAGTCAAATCTGGCACCAAAACAGGCGGTTTATAGGGGATGAACCTGACATACACCGTCAGGTACTTGTCGGATAATGGCACCGATTTTGCTATACATATTTCACCGTTTATCAGTCCCTGGAGCCCCTCATGAACAAGCGTTTCTTACTCAAGGCCACGGCCGCACTGGCAGCAGTTGCTTCTTTTGGCCTGGCGCAAGCCCAAAGCACCCCCATCAAGTTCCAGCTCGACTGGCGCTTTGAAGGCCCATCGGCTTTCTTCTTGCTGCCTGCGGCCAAGGGCTATTTCAAGGATGCCAAACTGGACGTGACAGTGGACTCGGGCAACGGCTCGGGTGGCGCGGTCACCCGCGTGGCTTCGGGCACTTACGACCTGGGCTTTGCCGACTTGGCCGCCCTGATGGAATTCCACGCCAACAACCCCGACGCCCCCAACAAGCCCGTGGCCATCATGATGGTCTACAACAACACCCCTGCCTCGGTGATGGCCTTGAAGAAGTCTGGCATCAAAACGCCTGCCGACCTGGTTGGCAAAAAAATGGGTGCCCCAGTGTTCGACGCTGGCCGACGCGCCTTCCCCATCTTCCAGAAAGTCAACAACATCGGCAATGTGGCCTGGACTGCGATGGACCCACCGCTGCGTGAAACCATGTTGGTGCGCGGTGACGTGGATGCCATCACGGGCTTCACCTTCACCTCGCTGCTCAACATCGAAGCGCGAGGCGTGAAGGTCGAAGACGTGGTGGTCATGCAGTACCCCGATTTCGGCGTCAAACTCTACGGCAATGCGATCATCGCCTCGCCCAAGATCCTGAAAGAAAACCCAGCCGCCGTGAAAGCCTTCCTCGCTGCCTTCACCAAGGGCGCCAAGGACGTGATGGCCGATCCGGCCAAAGCCATTGAATCGGTCAAGGCCCGAGACGGCATCATCAACGTGCCGCTCGAAACTCGCCGCCTTCAGTTGGCCATTGACACCGTGATCAACAGTCCCTCGGCCCGCGCCGAAGGCTTTGGCCAGATCAACGCCCCACGCCTGTCGTTGATGGCATCCGAAGTATCGGACGCCTTCAACACCAAGACCCGTGTCAAGTCCGAAGACATCTGGAACGGTTCGTTCTTGCCCACCGCCAAAGAACTGGACATCCTGCCCAAGGGCAAGAAGTAAACCAGCACCCGCTTCGGGGCATGCCGCCCCGGCTTGATGAGCCCACCCCCACCCTGCACGGGTCGGTGGGCTTTTACAGGGCGAAGCGTGTATACACTTTCGAACACCATTTTCCAAGCTTTCACCATGACCCAAGAACCATTCGTTGATTTCCAGAATGTCTGGCTGGCCTATAACGACGAGTTGCTGGCGCAAAACCACTTTGCGGTGGAAGACATCAACCTGCAGGTCAAACAAGGCGAATTCATCGCCATTGTCGGCCCCTCGGGCTGTGGCAAGTCCACCTTCATGAAGCTGACCACCGGCCTGAAGATGCCCAGCAAGGGCCGGATTCTGGTTGACGGCCAGCCCGTCACCGGTCCGCTCAAGATCAGCGGCATGGCTTTTCAGGCGTCATCACTCTTGCCTTGGCGCACCACGCTCGACAACGTGCTGTTGCCGCTCGAAATCGTGGAGCCCTACCGCACGAACTTCAAGCAAAAGAAAGAAGAGTACGCAGAACGCGCCCGCAAACTGCTGAACACCGTGGGCTTGGGCGGCTACGAAGACAAATTCCCATGGCAACTGTCGGGCGGCATGCAGCAACGCGCCAGCATCTGCCGCGCCTTGATCCACGAGCCCAAAATGCTGTTGCTCGACGAGCCTTTCGGTGCGCTCGACGCCTTCACCCGCGAAGAACTCTGGTGCATCTTGCGCGACCTGTGGACTGAGCAAAAGTTCAACGTGATTTTGGTCACACACGACCTGCGCGAATCGGTGTTTTTGGCCGACACGGTGTACGTGATGAGCAAGAGCCCCGGCCGCTTTGTGGTGAAAAAAGAAATCGACCTGCCGCGCCCGCGCGACCTGGAGATCACCTACACCCCTGAATTCACCAACATCGTGCACGAGCTGCGCGGCCACATCGGTGCCATGCGCAAGACCGGTGCAGCCATCAACCAATGAGCGGGAGCCCCACATGAACAAGAAATCCCTCGAAAGCTGGTCCCCCTGGATCTTGCTGGTGCTGAGCATACTGATTTGGGAGGGCCTGTGCCGCGCCTTCAACGTGTCGGAATTCGTTTTCCCCAGCCCCTCGCGCATCGCACAACAAACCATCGAGTACCGTGACGTGATCGCGGGCCACGCCTGGCGCACTTTTTGGGTGACCATGGTCGGCTTTGGCATCGCCATCGTGGTGGGCGTGCTGCTCGGCTTCATCATCGGCAGCTCACGCCTGGCCTATGCCGCCGTGTACCCGCTCATGACCGCCTTCAACGCCTTGCCCAAAGCGGCCTTTGTGCCCATCTTGGTGGTGTGGTTTGGCATCGGTATCGGTCCCGCCATCCTCACTGCTTTCCTCATCAGCTTCTTCCCCATCATGGTGAACATCGCCACCGGTTTGGCCACACTGGAGCCTGAGCTGGAAGACGTGCTGCGCGTGCTGGGCGCCAAGCGCTGGGACGTGCTGGTCAAAGTCGGCCTGCCCCGCTCCATGCCTTACTTTTATGGCTCGCTCAAAGTCGCCATCACCTTGGCCTTTGTGGGCACCACCGTATCCGAGATGACGGCCTCGAACGAAGGCATTGGCTACCTGCTGATCTCGGCGGGCTCGGCCATGCAAATGGGCTTGGCCTTCTCGGGTTTGGTGGTGGTGGGAGCCATGGCCATGGCCATGTACGAGCTGTTCAGCGCCATCGAAAAGCGCACCACCGGCTGGGCCCACCGCGGCTCGCAAGGCGAATAAAGCCCACAAAAGACACAAAGGCATGACCTGGCTCGCCAGCCTGCAGCTCGACTACACGCTGGAGTCCAACCGCAGCGTCGCCCGTTACCTGCACAACGGGCCGCTGCGCATCTTGCAAAGCCTCTACCCCGAAGGCGATGTGGTCTGCCACAACGTGCTGGTGCACCCGCCCAGCGGCTTGGTCGGCGGCGATACCCTGGACATGCAAGTCACCGTGGGCTCAGGGGCACATGGCCTGGTGACCACGCCCGGCGCCACGCGCTTTTACCGGTCTGAAGCCGGGCTGGCCACACAACAAGTGCATGCACGTGTCGAATCTGGCGCACGGCTGGAATGGCTGCCGTTGGAGGCCATTGCCTACAACCAATGCGATGCGCTCAACCGCGCCGTCTTTGACCTGGCCGCCGGCGCAGAAATGATGGCCTGGGACATCACCGCGTTTGGGCTGCCTGCGGCCAACTTGCCCTATGTGAAAGGCACGTTCCGCCAACATTTAGAAATCCCTGGCGTGTGGCTCGAGCGCGGCACCCTGAACGCCAACGACACCCGCCTGATGGACAGCCCGCTGGGCCTGGCAGGCCAGCGCTGCATGGCCACGTTGGTGTTTGCTGCGGGCAGCGCCATCAGGGCTGAACGCAGCGAGCGCGCACTGGCCGTAGCGCGTGAGGCGCTTGAAGCCTCACCGCTGCGCCTGACAGCGGGTGCCACGTCTCCTCACCCGCAAGTCATCGTGCTGCGCACCCTGTCACCGGTGACCGAGCCAGCCATTCAGCTGCTGAGGCAAGTGTGGGCCGCATGGCGTCGCGAAATGTGGGGTTTGCCGGGGGCTGTGCCAAGGCTGTGGAACCTTTGAGAAGGTTTGGTTTGGTTTGAGCTTTCTTGCCAACAAGCTGGATATCTCATCAAAAAAATCCATCGGTTTTGAACGATGCTTTTTTAACCACCGAAACAAAAATACCCCCCAATTCTCCAAATGTCCCAATTGAAACCCTAATCCTCAAAAAGAGCTTTGTGGGTAACATGATCGGATCAACAGCAATAACCCGAAAGCCAGCATCATGAAAATAGTTTTCACTCTGCTCGTCTCTTTGTTCTTTGGCTTCACCGCACAGGCGCAGGACTATCCCATCAAACCCATTCGAATGGTTGTGCCATACAGCCCTGGCGGGGGAACGGATACCGTGGCACGGCTCATGGCAGCTCACATTTCAAATGCATTGGGTCAACAAGTCATTGTCGAAAACAAAGCTGGCGCGTCGGCCAACATCGGTACTGAATTTGTGGCCAAGGCCCCTGCCGATGGCTACACCATTTTGGTGACAGCACCCAATTTCACCACCAGCGAAGCTTTGTTTGACAAATTAGGATGGCGCTTTGAAGACTTCATACCCCTCATCCATTTGGCCCGCTACGGCAATTTTTTAGTTGCAGCTCCCGGCACACCATTTACCAGCCTCGAGCAAATGATCGCCAGAGCCAAATCAGCGCCAGGTACTTTGTCATTTGGCTCTGCTGGAACTGGCTCCAACTCACACTTGGCGATGGAATTGCTTGCACAGCGCGCGGCCATCAACGTCCCCCATATTCCCTACAAAGGTTCTGGCCCCTTGAAAACAGACCTGCTGGGCAGTCACCTTCCCCTCGGCGTAGATGGACTGGGCGGCTTGAGCGAATTGATTCGTTCTGGGAAGCTCAAACCGCTTGCGGTTTTAGCGCCCAAGCGTTCCTCACTTGCCCCTGAAATTCCCAGCCTTGGCGACTTCGGCATTCAGGATGTTGATGGCAACGGATGGTATGGCGCACTCTTGCCTGCAGGTACACCGGCAGCAGTTGTCAACAAACTTCATTCCGCCTTTGCTGCAGCATTGAATGCGCCTGAAATTAAAGACCGCATGACCTCCATAGGCGTAGAACCTGTCGGTGGCTCAAAAGAAGATTTCAAAAACTACCTGGTGGGCGAACGCAGAAAGTGGGCGCAAGTGATCAGCACTGCCAAAATCAAAGTCGACTGACCCACATCACGTCAAGAGAAGTTCAAAGACAGCGTTCTGAATCGCGCTGTCTCCAATGATTGCCTTCAATACCGTTCAAAAAAACTGCTTGGAATCAAAAGCAGGATGGGAGACATTGGCGCAGTTCCATACAAGCGCCAGATTGCAGGAAGTCAAAGGCTTGTAAAGTCATTGAGGTGCCCACAATAGACAATCCAAAATGGGTGATCCGGTGCCCAAGATGACGACGACATCTGCTGTTGTGTTTTTGAAAAACTTCAAGGATTCGCCAACCGAATCCAACAAGCTCAGTGAATAAACAAGAACAGCGCGACAAATTTAATGTGGGCTTATAAGGTACGAATCAGATCCTCATCTGAGCTCACCTATCTGGCATATGAACCAAATTTTTCCTGACACGCCAGCTTATCCAGAGTTATTCAAGCCGTTTGCTTTGGCAGGTAAACCTTTGAAGAATCGCATCGTGCACGCAGCCATTTTGACAGCGCTGGCTCAAAAGGGGCGCGTGACAGACAGGCTGGTCAACTACTATTCAAACCGCGCCAAAGGTGGCGCGGCCATGATCGTGACGGAACCGGTCGGTGCATTGACTCGACACCAGTCATCGGCACGTGTCTGTGCTTGGAATGACAGTGAGCTGTCGGGCCTGGCACGCTTGGCCGACAGCGTTGAAAGGCATGACTGTCGCATCCTTGCCCAAATTCAAGACCCTGGGCGTGCAAGACACGTTGGCGGTCGACTGAAGGATGCGATTGGTGCATCGCCAGTCGCAGACGATTTGAGTTGGTCCATGCCACGCGAGCTGAGCATCTCTGGGATTGAAGAAGTCATAGCGTCTTTTGCGCAAGCAGCCACCAGGCTTCACAGATGCGGCTACAGCGGAATTGAAATTTCTGCCGGGCACGGTCATCTATGGCATCAATTTTTATCACCCTGGTCGAACCTGCGCGAAGATCGATATGGTGGCGAACTGATCAACAGAATTCGAATATTGGATGAATTGGTGGATGCCATTCGCGCTTCAACCAACTCACACTTCATCATTGGCGTGAAGTTACCCGGAGACGACGGCGTCAGAGGAGGCATCGACATAGAAGAGTCTTGCCGCATAGCCCAGCATCTTGAGAAAGCCGGAAAAATTCAGTATTTGTGCCCAACACAAGGGTCTCATGGTCCCTCCCTTGAAATGCACATGCCCAACGATCAGTATTCGCGGGTTCCATATCGCAGCATCTTCAACAGACTCAGAATGGCCGCTCCCAACCTGCCGCTCATGGCCGTGGCACGCATTACGGATCCATCCGAAGCGGATCAACTTGTGGCCGGTGGTCAGGTTGACTTGGTTGCTTTGGGTCGCGCACTCATCACCGACCCAGCGTGGCCACTCAAAGCGGCAAATGGCAAAGCACGCGACATTCGCTACTGCGTGGCCGCCAACAGTTGTTGGAACACCATCGTTCATCAAATGCCCATCGCCTGTGACAACAACCCAAGGGTGGCTGAACCTGATGAATTGTTGTGGCAACCACCTGCTGCGCTGAAAAGAAAAATCATCGTGGTGGTGGGCTCAGGGGTTGCAGGTCTAGAAGCCGCTTGGATCGCTGCATCCAGGGGCCATCATGTTGTCGTCATGGGCAAATCTGAAGAAGTGGGCGGCAGTACACGCCGTCATGCGGAACTGCCCCACAGCGAATCGCTCAGCAGCATTTACGATTGGCAATGGAATGCATGCAATAAGGCTGGGGTTACCTTTGAATTGGGGGCCATCGCCAACCTAGAGAAAATTGTTGCGCACAACCCTGATGAAGTGATCTTGGCCACAGGCGCCCAAATGAGTGTGCCTCGGTGTTTGCCGAAAAGTGTGTTGGATGAAGGTTTGTTCATGGATATCCGTGACTCTCTTCAAACGATTCACGCTATCAAATCACAGCAATCGGGCTGCGCTGTTCTTTTTGACATGGACCAAACCGAAGGCACCTACGCCGCTGCTTTTTTGTTGGCGAAAAAGTTCAGCAAAGTCATACTGATCACACCAAGAGAAGGCGTGGCGCAGGAAACACCACTGGTGACGCGTCAAAAAATTCAACGCGCCATTTTTGAGAACCACATTGAAGTCAGGTATTTGTGTGAGCCTTGGTTCTCTCCTGCATTCAGTGAAGATGGCGGCATAGGGTCCATCAGTGTATTTGGCGGTGAACCTTCCCCCATAGAAGGCGCCGTTTTCTTTTCTTGGTCCAGCCCTAGAAAACCCAACAACCAATTGACAACCGAACTCTTGAGCGCGGGCTTGATTGTTCACGAGATTGGGGACTGCAAAGTAGCAGGTTCTGTCATGCAGGCCACCTCGGATGGCAATGCCGTCGCCCTCAAAATTTGACCTCACCATTCGGGGGTTAGACCCCATCTTGCAAATCAGACCTCCCCCATGGCCTGAAGCACCGTTAAATCGCCACCAACTGCTGAATGTTCTTGTCCTTCATCTCGCTGCCCGGCCCGCGCGCGATCACCTCGCCGCGCTCCATCACCAGGTACTGGTCGGCCAGTTCTTCGGCAAAGTCGTAGTACTGCTCGCACAGCAGTACCGCCATTCGCTGGCCTTGCAGGCCCACGTCGGCCAGTTGGCGGATCACGCGGCCGATTTCCTTGATGATGCTGGGCTGAATGCCTTCGGTGGGTTCGTCCAGGATCAGCAAACGCGGCTTGGCCGCCAAAGCACGGGCGATCGCCAGTTGCTGTTGCTGACCGCCCGACAGGTCACCGCCTCGGCGGTGCAGCATTTGCTTCAGAACCGGGAACAACTGGAACAACTCAGGCGGGATGGGTGTTCCGCCAGGCTGCGTGGCCAGGCCCATGCGCAGGTTGTCTTCCACCGTGAGGCGGGCAAAAATTTCGCGGCCTTGGGGCACATAGCCCACACCCGCTGCGGCGCGTTCATAAGGCTTGGCGGTGGTCAGGTCTTGACCCGCCAATGCGACGCTGCCGCCCTTGATAGGCACCAGCCCCATGAGTGATTTGAGCAAGGTGGTTTTGCCCACGCCGTTGCGCCCCAACAGCACCGTGACTTGGCCTTCTGTGGCGGTGAGGCCCACATCGCGCAAGATGTGCGAGCCGCCGTAATACTGATGAATGTTTTTGACTTCAAGCATCGTCATCGTCCCAAATACACTTCAATCACCCGCTCGTCGGCCTGCACTTGGTCGAGCGTGCCTTGCGCCAGCACCGAGCCATCACACAGCACCGTGACGATGTCCGAGATGGTTCGGATGAAGCCCATGTCGTGCTCCACCACCATCAGCGAGTGCTTGCCTTTGAGCGTGAGGAACAGCTCGGCGGTGCGCTCGGTCTCAAAGTCGGTCATGCCTGCCACCGGTTCATCGAGCAGCAGCAACTGCGGGTCTTGCATGAGCAGCATGCCGATCTCCAACCACTGCTTTTGCCCGTGGCTGAGTGTGCCCGCCTGCACCCGCACGCTGTCCGCCAAATGGATGGTGTGCAGCACTTCGGCCAGGCGGTCGCTTTGGCGAGAGTCGAGCTTGAAGAACATCGAGGCCTTCACGCCCTTGGGGGTCTTCAAAGCGAGTTCGAGGTTTTCGAACACGCTCAGGTGCTCGAACACCGTGGGCTTTTGGAATTTTCGGCCAATGCCCAGTTGCGCAATGGCGGGTTCGTTGTGGCGCAGCAAGTCGATGGTGCTGCCAAAGAACACGCGGCCTTCGTCGGGGCGGGTTTTGCCGGTGATGATGTCCATCATCGTGGTCTTGCCCGCGCCGTTGGGGCCAATGATGCAGCGCAGCTCGCCGGGTGCGATGTCGAGCGACAGCTTGTTGATGGCCTTGAAGCCATCAAAGCTCACGCTCACATCTTCCAGATACAAAATTCGGCCATGGGTCACATCCACTTCATCCGCGTCTTGCATCACACGGCCATAGCCAGCGCTGCGGCCACCAGACTCGGTCGATTCGACCTCCCGCTTGGCGTGCCCGGCCACACGTTCAGCGCCTTTCTTCAGCAGGTCGGGCGTCAAGAGGCACCGCCTTTCTTCTTTTTGAGTTTGGCGACCAACCCCACCACGCCTTGCGGCAAATACAAAGTCACCGCAATGAACAATGCGCCCAAAAAATACAGCCAAAACTCAGGTGCACTCACTGTCAGCCAACTTTTGGCACCGTTGACCAAAAACGCCCCCACGATGGGGCCAATCAAGGTGCCTCGCCCGCCGACCGCCGCCCACACCGCGATCTCGATCGAGTTGGCTGCGCTCATCTCACCAGGGTTGATGATGCCCACTTGCGGCACATACAAAGCCCCGGCAATGCCGCACATCACCGCCGAAATCACCCAGATGCTCAGCTTGTAGGGCAGCGGCGAATAGCCCGAGAACATGACCCGTGTTTCGGCATCCCGGATGGCCATCAACACGCGGCCGTACTTGCTGCCCACCAGCCAGCGCGAGAACAGATAAAAGCCCAACAAGGTCAAGCCGGTGATGACAAACAACGTCATGCGCATGCTGGGCGTGGCAATGGGCAAGTCAAGAATGCGCTTGAAGTCGGTAAAGCCGTTGTTACCGCCCAACCCGGTTTCGTTGCGAAAAAACAAGAGCATGGCCGCATAGGTCAGGGCCTGGGTGATGATGGAAAAGTACACGCCTTTGATGCGCGAGCGAAAGGCAAAATAGCCGAACACAAAAGCGATCACACCGGGCACCAGCACCACCAGCGCCAGCGTGGCCACAAAGCTGTCCGACAGCATCCAGTGCCAGGGCAGCACTTTCCAATCCAGAAACACCATGAAGTCGGGCAAGTCGCTTTTGTAGTTGCCGTCCTGGCCAATCTGCCGCATGAGGTACATGCCCATCACATAGCCGCCTAAAGCGAAAAACAAGCCGTGCCCCAACGACAGGATGCCGGTGTAGCCCCAGATCAAGTCCATGGCCAACGCGCAGATGGCGTAGCACATGATCTTGCCGATCAGTGCAATCGCATAGTCGCTCAAATGGAAGGCGCTGCTCTCGGGCACCCACAGGTTGAAAATCGGGGCCAGCACGCCAACCACGATCAGCGCCAGCAAAAATGCCGACCATGCCTGGCGTCCCATCAAAGGGGCCGGGGTGGGGAGTTCAAATGTTTTCATGTTCATGCCTCCGCGCTGCGCCCCTTCATCGCGAAGATGCCCTGCGGGCGCTTTTGGATGAAGATGATGATGAACACCAGCACGGCAATCTTGGCGAGCACCGCGCCCGTCCAGCCTTCCAGCAACTTGTTGACCAGGCCCAGGCCCAGCGCGGCATACACCGTACCTGCCAGCTGCCCCACACCACCCAGCACCACCACCATGAACGCGTCCACGATGTAGCTTTGGCCCAGGTCAGGCCCCACATTGCCCACCTGGCTGAGCGCACAGCCCGCCAAGCCTGCGATGCCCGAACCCAATGCAAAGGCATAGGTATCGATGCGCGCAGTGTTCACGCCCATGCACGAGGCCATGGGGCGGTTTTGCGTGACACCGCGCACAAACAGACCCAGCCGGGTTTTGCCAATCAAGAGCGCCACCCCCACCAACACCGCCATCGCGAACACGATGATCAGCACCCGGTTCCAGGGCAGCTGCAAATTGGGCAACAGCTGCAGCGATCCGCTCATCCACGAGGGGTTTTCCACACCCACGTTTTGCGCGCCAAACAGGCTGCGCACGCCTTGCATCAGCACCAGGCTGATGCCCCAGGTGGCCAGTAGCGTCTCGAGCGGGCGACCATACAAATGCTGCAGCACCGTGCGCTCCATCACCGCACCCACCAAGGCCGCTGTGAGGAAGGCCACCGGCATCGCCACAAAAAGGTAAACATCAAACACGCCCGGCAAATGCTCGCGAAACAGCGCCTGCACCACATAGGTGGCATAAGCGCCGATCATCATCAACTCGCCATGCGCCATGTTGATGACGCCCATCAAGCCATAGGTGATGGCCAGGCCCAGCGCCACCAACAACAAAATCGAGCCCAGGCTGAGCCCGGTGAACATGGCCCCCAAGCGCTCACCCCAGCGCAGGCTGTCCTGCACTTGGGCCACAGCGGACTGGAGTTGTTTTTGGACAGCAGGGTCTTGCTCTTGGGTCAGTTGCTGGTTCAGCAGCAGCAGGGTCTCGGGCTGCTTGCTCTGGGCCAATTCGCGTGTGGCCTGCAATCGGTCATTCGCCGCACCGCTGTTCAGCATGGCCGCTGCGCGGGCTTGGCGCACCAAGCTTTGCACCGTGGGGTCTTTTTCAGCCGCCAAAGCTTTGTCGAGCAAGGGCTGGCGGCTGGCATCGGGTTCTTTGAGCAGCGCCAAGGCCGCTTGCCTGCGCAGCTTCACATCCGAACTGAACAACTTCAAGGCCGCCAGGGCCGTGTCGATCTCGCCGCGCAGGCGGTTGTTCAACATCACCTCTTCGGCGTCTGGTGGTACGGGGGCCGCTTGTCCAGTGACAGGGTTCAGGCCTTGACCGTCACGCACCACGATCACCTGATCGCCCGCCATCTTGACCACGTCATCGGCCAATGCTTGCAAATAGGCAGCGGTTTTTTCGCTGCCTTGGGCCACCGCTTTGGAGATGGCCTCCACGCGGGCATCGCTCTCGCCCACAGCCATTCCTCTGGCTTCGTCCATCGTCAGGGCTTGTGCAACCGACAGGCCCCACAAAGCGCTGGCGATCAACGCCGCTTTCAACATCCATCTTTTCATCATGCTCATTTCTGGGTCTGACCACCGTACATGTCGGGGCTCAAGCCACCGACCTACCTGAAGACCATGTAGGTCGGCGCTTGAGCCCCGACACGCACTCACACTTTCAAACCATCACTTCTTGGCTGGCTCGTCAGGCTTCTTGTCGTTGCCTTCGATGAAGGGGCTCCATGGCTTGGCTTTCACAGGGCCGGGTGTCTTCCACACCACGTTGAACTGGCCGTCGGCCTTGATCTCGCCAATGAACACCGACTTGTGCAGGTGGTGGTTTTTCTCGTCCATCTTGCTGGTGATGCCGCTGGGCGCTTTGAAGGTTTGGCCGGCCATGGCCGCGATCACTTTGTCGGTGTCGGTGGACTTGGCTTTTTCCACCGCTTGCTTCCACATGTTGATCCCGATGTAGGTGGCTTCCATCGGATCGTTCGTCAAAGGCTTGTCTTTGTGACCGGCGATGTTTTTGGCCTTGGCATAAGCAGCCCACTTTTTGGTGAACTCGTCGTTGGCCGGGTTCTTGATGGACATGAAGTAGTTCCATGCGGCCAGGTGACCCACCAAAGGCTTGGTGTCCACGCCGCGCAGCTCTTCTTCACCCACCGAGAAGGCCACCACGGGCACGTCTTTGGCCTTCAAGCCCGCGTTGCCCAGTTCTTTGTAGAAAGGCACATTGGAGTCACCGTTGATGGTGGACACCACGGCGGTCTTGCCACCGGCAGAAAACTTCTTCACATCGGCCACGATGGTTTGGTAATCCGAGTGGCCAAACGGGGTGTATTTTTCGTCGATGTCGCTGTCTTTAACGCCCTTGCTTTTCAAGTAAGCGCGCAAGATTTTGTTGGTGGTGCGGGGGTACACATAATCGGTGCCCAGCAAGACCCAGCGCTTGGCGCCGCCGCCTTCTTTGCTCATCAAATAATCCACCGCGGGAATCGCTTGCTGGTTGGGTGCAGCGCCGGTGTAGAACACGTTTTTGGACAGCTCTTCACCTTCGTACTGCACGGGGTAAAACAGCAAGCCGTTCATTTCTTCAACGACCGGCAACACCGATTTGCGCGACACCGAAGTCCAGCAACCGAAGATGACCGAGACTTTGTCTTGACCTAGCAATTGCTTGGTTTTTTCAGCGAACAAAGGCCAGTTAGAGGCCGGGTCCACGATCACGGGCTCGAGCTTTTTGCCCAGCACACCGCCCTTGGCGTTGATCTCGTCAATGGCCATGAGCACGGTGTCTTTCAACACGGTCTCGGAAATGGCCATGGTGCCGGACAAGCTGTGCAGCACGCCGACCTTGATGGTGTTGCCCGCTTGCGCTTGGGCTTGGTGCGCAAAAGTCAAACTGCCCGCTGCGATAGCGGCTGCGGTCGCGAGGGCTTTGAGGTTGCCACGTCGATTCATCATGAGATCACTCCAATCAGGAAAGAAGGTTGTTCAAACACGCACCGAAAAACAGCGCTGTCCGACAACCTGCAATCACCGTGCCAACCCTAGGGAGAACCCTAAAACCGTATTTTTTCTAGGGAGTTTTTCGGACCCTCTATAAAGGGCACGCTCTTTGCTTCGTACCTTATATTCAATGCACCAAACCCAACCCAGCGCACCAAGATGGAACTCACTCCCCGCGAAAAAGACAAGTTGTTGATCTTCACGGCAGGCTTATTGGCCGAACGCCGCAAGGCCCGTGGCCTGAAGCTCAACTACCCCGAAGCCATCGCCCTGATCAGCGCCGCCGTAATGGAAGGTGCACGCGACGGCAAAACCGTGGCCCAACTCATGAGCGAAGGCCGCACCGTGTTGACGCGTGCCGATGTGATGGAGGGCATCGCCGAGATGATCCCCGACATCCAGATCGAAGCGACTTTCCCCGATGGCACCAAATTGGTGACCGTGCACCAACCCATCGTCTGACCCAGACCCGGAGAACCCCCATGAAGAAAATCAATGTCATGCTCGCATCTGCCCTCAGTACTGCCGCTGTCGCTCACGATGGCCACGGCCTGGGCAGCACCCATTGGCACGCCACCGATGTGCTGGGTTTTGTGGTCGCCGCCGCCTTGGTGGCTGTGGCCGTTTACTTTGGCAAAAAGTGAGGCTTGCATGATCCCCGGTGAATTTCTGATCGACCCCGGCCAACACGCCCTGAACGTGGGCCGACGCACCTGCACGCTGGTGGTGCACAACGCCAGCGACCGCCCCATCCAGGTGGGCTCGCATTACCACTTTGCCGAGACCAACGCGGGCCTCAGCTTTGACCGCGCTGCCGCACAAGGCATGCGCCTGAACATCGCTTCGGGCATGGCCGTGCGCTTTGAGCCGGGGCAGCAACGCACGGTGGAGCTGGTGGACTATGCGGGCGATCGCGTGGTGTACGGCTTTCGAGGTCTGACCCACGGCGCACTCGACACGCACACAACACAAGGCAACTGACATGGCCCACATTGACAAACGTGCTTATGCCGAAACCTTTGGCCCCACCGTGGGCGACCGCGTACGCCTGGCCGACACGGCCTTGGTCATTGAGGTGGAAAAAGACTTCACGCTGCAGGCGGGCAGCTATGGTGAAGAGGTCAAGTTCGGTGGTGGCAAAACCATTCGCGATGGCATGGCGCAATCGCAGCGCACCAATGCCGAAGGTGCGATGGACTGCGTGCTGACCAACGCCCTCATCATCGACCACTGGGGCATCGTCAAAGCCGACATCGGCCTCAAGGGCAACCGCATCGCGGCGATTGGCAAAGCGGGCAACCCTGACACCCAGCCGGGCGTGGACATCATCATCGGCCCCGGCACCGAGATCATCAGCTGCGAGGGCCTGATCGTGACCGCTGGCGGCATCGACTGCCACATCCACTTCATCTGCCCCCAGCAAATTGACGAGGCCTTGACCAGCGGCGTGACCACCATGATGGGCGGCGGCACGGGCCCCGCCACCGGCACTTTTGCGACCACCTGCACACCTGGGCCGTTCAACATCGAACGCATGCTGCAAGCTGCAGATGCTTTTCCGATGAACCTGGGGTTTTTTGGCAAGGGCAATGCCAGTCTGCCTGCCGCCTTGCACGAACAAATCAATGCGGGCGTGATCGGGCTGAAGCTGCACGAAGACTGGGGCAGCACCCCATCGGCCATCGGCAATTGCCTGGACGTGGCCGACGAAACCGACATCCAGGTGGCCCTGCATTCGGACACGCTCAACGAATCGGGCTATGTGGAAAACACCATCGAAGCGACGCGGGGTCGGGGCTTGTGCGCGTTTCACACCGAAGGCGCGGGCGGCGGCCATGCGCCTGACATCCTGAAGGTGGTGGGCCAAGCCAACTTTTTACCCAGCTCGACCAACCCGACCATGCCTTTCACGCACAACACGCTGGACGAGCATGTGGACATGCTGATGGTTTGCCACCACCTGGATGCCAGCATCGCCGAAGACCTGGCCTTTGCCGAAAGCCGCATCCGCAAAGAAACCATTGCGGCCGAAGACATCTTGCACGACCTAGGCGCCATCAGCATGATGAGCAGCGACAGCCAGGCCATGGGTCGGGTGGGCGAAGTCATCATCCGCACATGGCAGACCGCGCACAAAATGAAGCAGCAGCGCGGCAGCCTGCCCGGCGACACCGCGCGCCATGACAACACCCGTGTCAAGCGCTACATCGCCAAATACACGATCAACCCTGCCATTGCGCACGGCATCAGCCATGATGTGGGCAGCATCGAAGTGGGCAAGTGGGCCGACCTGGTGATCTGGAAGCCGGCTTTTTTTGGCGTCAAACCTGCATTGGTGCTCAAGGGCGGCTTCATCGCCCTGGCGGCCATGGGCGACCCCAATGCGTCCATCCCCACGCCCCAGCCGGTGCACTACCGCCCCATGTTTGGCAGCTTTGGCGGTGCGCTCACGCGCAGTGCACTGACCTTCGTTTCCAATGCGGGATTGAAAGCTGGCATAGGTGAGCGTTTTGGCTTGCAAAAACCCTTGTCCGTGGCGCGCAACATTCGGGGTGTGCGTAAACAGCACATGGTCCACAATGCTTACCTGCCCCACATGGAGGTGGACCCCCAAACCTATGCGGTGCGTGCCGACGGGCAGCTGCTGGTGTGCGAGCCCGCGACCAGCCTGCCCATGACCCAACGCTATTTCTTGTTCTGATGATCATTTGCTCCAAACTCATGCCCCAAGGCCGCGGCCTGGCCCGCGTGCTGGTGCAACGCGCCAGCACCCTGACCCTGGACTGGGACACGCGCCAGAAAAGCCGCTTCGACGCCACCGACAGCCAAGGCCGCGCCCTTGGCGTGTTTTTGCCCCGTGGCGCCGTGGTGCGTGGCGGCGATGTGTTGGTGGCCGAAGACGGCTCGCTGTTGCGGGTTCAAGCCGCGCCGCAAGCCGTGCTGCGCATCACCGCTTGCGCCGAGCACGGCTCGCCCTTTGACTTGACACGCGCCGCGTACCACTTGGGCAACCGCCATGTGCCGATTGAACTCAAACCCGACCACCTGAAAATTGAGCCCGACCATGTGCTGGCCGACATGCTGCGGGCCATGCACATGACGGTGGTGGCGGTATCTGAACCTTTCGAACCCGAAAACGGTGCCTATGGCGACCATGGCGCGTCTTCACATGGGCATGGGCATGATCATGCGCACAGTCACGAGCATGGGCACGCAGGTCATGGGCACGCAGCCCACGCCGAGCCCCATGTGCACGGTCCCGACTGCCAGCACGAGCATGCGGCCCCGGCAGCAACACCGCCAGCAGGCAAACGCATCGCCATCCCGGTCCGCGCCGCCCCTGCTGCACCGCATGTGCACGGCCCCGGCTGCGGTCATGAGCACTGAAACCGCGCCCTCGGCCCTGCTGCAACTGATCTGGCTGGCATCACCCGCCCTGCCCATCGGCGGTTTTTCGTATTCGGAAGGGCTGGAAGCCGCCATCGAACAAGGCCTGGTGCACCACGAAGCCAGCGCCACCGAATGGGTGGTGGACCAGCTGCACCTGACGCAATCGCGCGGCGACATGGCCGTCATGGCGCAAGCCATTCCCGCTTGGCAAGTCATGGACATTGCGCGCCTGCAAGCGCTCAACGACTGGGTCATGAGCACCCGCGAAACCGCCGAAATGCGTCTGCAAGCCGAGCAAATGGGCCGCTCGCTGCTTGACTGGCTGCGCAACCTGGAGCAAGCCAGCGACGCACAGCTGCAATGCTGCGCCCAACTGCCACCGACTTACCCGCTGGCCATGGCGCTGGCCTTGTCTCTGGCGAATGCTCCGCTGGACCAGGCCCTGCAAGCGGGTGCCTTTGGCTGGGCCGAAAACATGACCCAGGCCGCGCTCAAGGCCGTGCCTTTGGGCCAAAGCGCAGGCCAGCGCATGCTGGCGCGATTGGCCCGAGAAATTCCACTCGCGGTGCAAACGGCCATGAACTTGCCCGACGACGAACGTCAAGCCTTCAGCCCCATGTTGGCCATCTTGTCATCCCGCCACGAAACCCAATACTCCCGCATTTTCCGATCATGAACACCTCGTCTGCACTGCACCATATTCCCCACCGCACCAAAAAATTGCCGCCCCTGCGCGTGGGCATCGGCGGGCCTGTGGGCTCGGGCAAAACCACCCTGCTCGAGATGCTGTGCAAAGACATGCGCGAGCGCTGGGACCTGATCGCCATCACCAACGACATTTACACCAAAGAAGACCAACGCCTGCTCACGGTGAGCGGCGCCCTGCCTGCCGAGCGCATCATGGGCGTGGAAACCGGCGGCTGCCCCCACACCGCCATCCGCGAAGACGCGTCGATCAACCTTGAAGCGATCGACCGCATGCTGGAAAAATTCCCCAACGCCGACGTGGTCTTCATCGAGAGCGGCGGCGACAACCTGGCCGCCACTTTCAGCCCCGAACTCTCCGACCTCACCATTTATGTGATCGACGTGGCCGCAGGCGAGAAAATCCCGCGCAAAGGCGGCCCCGGCATCACCAAGAGCGATTTGTTCGTCATCAACAAAACCGACCTGGCCCCGCACGTGGGCGCTGACCTGCAGGTCATGCGCGACGACACCCAGCGCATGCGGCCCAACCCAGAGACCCGGCCTTGGGTCATGACCAACCTGAAAACCCTGGACGGCTTGGCAGCGGTGGTGGCCTTCATCGAAAAACGTGGCATGTTGCTGGCATAAACCCCAGCCGCACACCAGCCTCAATGGCCACCATCGGCCATGAAGCGCCTGAAGGCCGTGACCGAATCCACATGGGTTTGCCCCTGCAAATCCAGCAATTGCGACCAAACCTGGTCCATGTCTGAACCGGCCACAGATGGCGTCTCGACCGGCCAAGACCGGGCATAACGCCCACCTCCCGCCACCAACACTTGACCGTTGAGCGCGCATTCGGGACTGAGCAACCAGACGGCCGCACAGGCCAGCGCATCGGGGGCCAAAACATCCACCCAGGCCGCTGGCAGATGATCTGCTGTAATTTGCGAATGCGCATAGGGCGACAAAGCATTGCAATGGATGCCGTGCTTGCCCCCCTCCAAAGCCAGTGAACGCATCAATGCTTCAATCGCCCCTTTGGAGGCCGCATAAGCGCTCAAGCCGTGGTTGCCAAATCGGCCAGCGCTTGAAGAGCTGACCAGTGCCCGGCCATACCCCTGCGCACGGAACAATGGCCACGCCGCATGCAGCAAGGACAAAGTGCTGACCACACCCGAGTCGATGATGGTTCTGAGTTCATTCAGGCTCAGGGTATGAAAGGCCGCCTGCTGGGCCACGGCCGCATTGGCATACACCATGTCCAGTCGACCCCATGTGTTCAGGGCTTGTTCGACCATGCGGACACCCGCATCGGGGTTCAGCGCATCGTCATGGTTGGCTTGTGCCTGCCCACCTTGCGCGCGGATCATCGCCACCACCGTTGCAGCGCTGGTCTGCTCATCCAGCTCCCCCGGATGACGCCGATTGTTGACCAGCACCCTGGCCCCACGGCTGGCCAATTGCAGGCTGACAGCCCGGCCGATGCCCTTGCCTGCGCCGGTCACGATCACGACACGCCCGGTCAATGAGGTGGAGGTGGCTTGGCTTGTTTCGGTCATGAAATCTCCTCTTTTGTAAACCGGACGCATCACGCAAAGGCTCAAGGCCTGCCCTTGGAAACAAACTGGATTGAATGCGGGAAGCGGATCAAAAAGTAGTCACCTACGTTACTGCGCATCCGCTCCAACCCCGTTGCTTTCCTTGCTGAACTGACTTAATCTGAGTTCATTAGAGACAGTCATCAACTTGGGGACGAGATGAGCATCGACATTGTGAACACCCTCACCACCAACTTGGTGCCGGGCGACCACCCCTATCTTCAAGGCGCCTGGACACCCTTGCTCGAAGAAGTCAACGCGACCGATCTGAAGGTCCTGGAAGGCGCCATTCCGATGGACATCGATGGCGTCTATTTGCGCAATACTGAAAACCCGGTTTTACAGGCCAAAGGCAAATACCACCCCTTTGATGGCGATGGGATGTTGCACATGGCGGCCTTCAAAAATGGCCAGGTCAGCTACCGCAACCGCTTCATCCAAACCAAGGGCCTGCAAGCCGAACTGGAAGCGGGCCGGGCCTTGTGGGCGGGCTTGATGGAAGACCCGGCCTTGTCCGAGCGCGCAGGCTGGGGCGCTCATGGCCGTCTCAAGGACTCGTCGAGCACCGATGTGGTGGTGCACGCGGGCCGGGCGCTCACCACCTTTTACCAATGCGGCGAAGGCTATCGCCTGGACCCGCTGAGTCTGGAACAGCAAGGCGTTGCGCCCTGGTCGCCACTGGACGGCATTTCTGCCCATTGCAAAGTGGACGAAAGCAACGGCGAACTGCTGTTTTTCAACTATTCCAAGCATGCGCCCTACATGCATTACGGCGTGGTCGACAAGCACGACAAGCTGGTGCATTACGTGCCCATTCCGTTGCCAGGTCCGCGCTTGCCACACGACATGGCCTACACCGAAAACTACGCCATCCTCAACGACTTTCCGCTGTACTGGGATCCCGAGTTGCTGGCCCAAGGCAAGCATGTGGTGCGCTTTTTCAAAGACACGCCTTCACGCATTGCCATCATTCCACGGCGCGGTCAAACCCAAGACATCCTCTGGTTTGAAGCCGCGCCCACCTTTGTGCTGCACTGGCTCAATGCCTATGAAGAGGGCGACGAGATCGTGCTCGACGGCTATTTCCAAGACAACCCCATGCCGCGCAATTACGAAGGCGCGCCTGCTGGCTACGAGCGCATGATGTCTTACCTGGACCAGAAAAAAATGGGCTGCCACCTGCACCGCTGGCGCTTCAATCTCAAAACCGGCAAGACCACCGAAAAGCGTCTGGACGAGCGCATTTTGGAATTCGGCATGTTCAACCAGCGCTTCGCCACCAAACCTTACCGCTACGCCTACAGTGCCGTACAAGTACCCGGCTGGTTCTTGTTCCATGGCTATGTCAAACACGACTTGCAAACTGGCGACTCCTGGGAGATCCGCTTGCCCGAAGGCCAGTACGCCAGCGAAGCCCCCTTTGCCCCACGCGTGAATGCCAAGGATGAAGACGACGGTTACCTGGTGAGCTTCATCACCAACGAAAAAACCCAGCGCTCGGAAATCATCCTGATTGACTCCAAAAAGTTTGACGCCGGCCCGATCTGCCGCATCGAGTTACCGCACAAACTGTGCAGCGGCACGCATGCCTGCTGGGCCAGCGGGACTGATTTGGCACGCGGCGGTTTGCTCTCCGGGCAAGCGCGTTGATCAAGCCTCACCGCCCGCCCCCCGAAACGTACCCTGATTTGGAGAAAACCATGGGACTTGAAACCTTCGTTGAAGCACCCCCCTATCTGATCGATAACCCGAATTTGCAGGGAGGGTTTGCCCCTGTGGACCAAGAGTTGGTGGTGCATGATTTTGAAGTCATTGGCGAGATCCCCAAAGATTTCAGCGGCATGTACGTGCGCAACGGCCCTGTGCCTCAGCACACGCCCAAAGGGAAATACCACTGGTACGACGGCGACGGCATGTTGCACGCGGTGCATTTTCAAAAAGGACAGGTCACTTACCGCAACCGCTGGGTCAACACCGACGGTTTGCAGGCCGACCAAGCGGCAGGCGTTAGCCTGGCACCCGGACTCAAACAACGTCTGCCCGAAGGTGCTTTGCCCGACGATGCGCTCAAAAATACCTCCAACACCGATGTGAAATTTCACAACGGCAAATTGCTCTCCATGTGGTACCGCGGTGGCGCGGTCTACCAGGTTGATCCCTTGACGCTGCAGACGGTTGGCAAGCTTGAGTCCGATCCACGCCTGAAGGGTCTGCAAATTTCGGCCCACTCACGCGTGGACGAGCGCACGGGCGAATACCTGTTTTTTGCCTATGGCAACAAGCACCCCTACATGCATTACGGCGTGGTCAACGCGCAAGGTCAATTGCAAACCCTGGTTCCGGTGGAATTGCCAGGCCCACGCTTGCCGCACGACATGGCCATCACGGCCAACTACAGTGTCTTACATGACTTCCCACTGATCAACAACCCCGAGGCCTTGAAGGCGGGCCGCTACAGCCTGGAGTTTCACCCCGAGTGGAAGTCGCGCTTTGCCGTCATCCCGAGACACGGCAGCGCGCAAGACATCCGCTGGTTTGAAGCCGACCCGCGCTACATGCTGCATGTGGCCAATGCTTGGGAAGAGGTCAACGACCAAGGTGAAACCGAAATCGTCATGCTGGGCACGCCCTACGCCATGCCCAAGCAATTTGACGGCAGCCTGGATGTCAAGCGCTTGCTGTTCACCATCGGCACCCAAGGCACCGAATACGAGTTCTACCAATGGCGTTTCAACCTGGCCACCGGCCAGACCCGCGAAAGTGTGGTGGACGACATCCTGAACACCGAGTTCCCGATGATCAACGCCTGGTACCAAGGCTACAAAAACCGCTACACCTACCATGTGCTGATGGGCCGTACGCGCACCGTGGAGCAACCCCACTTTGCAGGTTTGGCGAAGTACGACCTGGACACCGGCAGTGCGGTGACCTACCACCCCGGCGAAGGTTACTGGTTCAGCGAAGCCCCATTTGCCTCACGGGACAACCCGCAGGCCGAAGACGACGGTTACCTGATCGGCTTTGTCTGGAACGGCCTGAAAGACCGCTCGGAGGTCTGGATCATCGATGCACAACACGTGGGCCATGGGCCAGTTGCTCGGGTCATCTTGCCTCAGCGCGTGCCCCATGGTTTTCACAGCACCTGGGTGCGTGAATCCTTCTTGCCACAGGCCTGATTCGGGAACATACAGCATGAGCACTTTCACAACCATGCGAACAGCCCAGGACTTGTTGGGTGTCTGGACCCTGGTGCGCTGGGAAATCACCTACGACGATGGTCGCCCCACCACCTACCCTTTTGGCCCGGACGCCACCGGCCTGATCCAGTACACGCACGACGGCGGCATGGCCGCCTGCATCGCCCGCGCAGGTCGCGCACCCCTGTCCAGCGCCAGCGTGCGCAGCGCACCCGAGGCCGAACGCCTGGCCGCATTCGAAAGTTTCTTTCAATACGCCGGGCGTTATGAAGTGCGTCAACACGAAGGTCGGGCCCAGGTGGTTCACCAGGTCAGCCATGCGCTGAACCCCAACTTTGTGGGCAGCCAGCAGGTTCGCAACATGGACTTTGCAGCCGATGGCACGCTGACCCTGTCGGCATCCGACCCTGTGCCAGGTTCCCCCATCTTGCGCCACCACCGACTGATTTGGAGACGTTGATGACCCTTTTCGAAAAACACCAGGCTCGCTTTGAGCGGGCCCAGCAAGCCTGTGCCACGCGCCACTGCTGGAGCCCCTATCCAGAAATGCCCGACAAATACCCGGAGGCTGCGCATGCCAAAAGCGCGGGCCTTGCGGCTTTCGAACAGCACCTGAAAAACGGCCGATTTGAACTGGACCAACCCGGCATCACCGGCTGGATTGGCGAAGAACTATCGCCTTACACCCAGCAGGCGCTGGGCGTGCTTTACCCGCAATCGGACATCAACCCGCTGTTCGAAGCCGCCGAAAAAGCCATGGACAGCTGGGCACAAGCGCCTTACACGCAGCGCATTGGCGTACTGATGGAAGTGCTCGAAGTCCTGTACCGTGACCACCTTTTTGAAGTCTTGCACGCGGTCATGCACACCGCAGGGCAAAGCTACAACATGGCTTATGCCGGCTCGGGTGTGAACGCACTCGACCGCAGCATCGAAGCCCTGGTGTATGCCGAACAAGCCATGCGCTCGGTGGCCCCGTCTGCCCACTGGTCCAGGCGCTTTGGCAGTTCTGACATCCACTTACAAAAAACCTACAGGCTGGTGCCCCGTGGCACAGCGGTATGCTTTTCGTGCGCCAGCTTTCCCACCTGGAACGCCTGGCCTTCCATGATGGCCAGCCTGGCCACCGGCAACCCGGTGATCGTCAAACCCCACCCGGCCACCGTGCTGCCCATGGCCATCACGGTCAAGGCCTTTCGCCAAGTGCTGCAGGCCGCAGGCTTTGACCCCAACCTGGTGACCCTGGCCATCGACACGGCCAGCGAGCCGATTGGCAAAGTGCTGATCAAGCACCCCAAAGCGGCGATCGTGGACTTCACCGGCAGTGTGCGTTTTGGCCAATGGGTGGAGCAAAACGCCCATCCTGCATTGGCCTTCACCGAAACAGCCGGCTGCAACACCGTGGTGCTGGAATCGGCGCAAGACCTCGACGCGGCTTTGCGCAATCTGGCCACCACCATGTGCCTGTTCAGCGCGCAAATGTGCACCAGCCCACAAAACATCTACATCCCGCAATCGGGGGTGGACACTCCGCAAGGCATGGTGCCCTTCCACGAGGTCGCCCAACGCCTGGCCGCAGCCGTTGAGGCCCTGACCGCGGACCCCAAAAAAGCGTCCATGATCTTGGCCACCATCCAGTCGCCGCAAACCCTGGCCTTGCTGCAAGACATGCAACGCCAAGGCCAGCAGCGCGGCCAAGTGCTGCTGTCACCCCAGCCTTATAAGCACCCGGAATTCCCGGGCGCCCGCACCAGCACGCCCCTCATGCTGCAGGTCAGCACGCGCGAGCGTGATCTGTATGCCGAAGAACGCTTCGGCCCGATCAGTTTTGTCATCGCCTGTGAGGACGCACAAGATGCCCTCAAGCAAGCCACGCATGACGCCCGCAGCCAAGGCGGTTTGACCGCATTTTTGTATTCCACGAGTGAAGACTTCATCGCCCAGGCCGAGGCCGCCTATGCCCGCGCAGGGGCCCAGCTGACCATCAACCTGGTGGGGGCGATGCCTTTGAACTTTGCAGCGGCCTACAGCGATTACCACGTCACGGGTCTGAACCCTGCCGGCAACGCGACGCTGACCAACTTGGCTTTTGTGGCCGGTCGGTTTGGCGTTGTGCAGTCGCGCCGGCCGGTCACGCAGGAAAGCGGTATCACCCCATGACCCACGAAGACATGACCCCCGGTCGCATGACCCACCCGCGCTTGCCTCTGAGACTGCCGGTGTTTGCTGCACCGATGTTTTTGATCTCGGGCCCCGAGATGGTGATGGCCGCTTGCAAGGCTGGCATTGTGGGGGCCTTTCCCACCCCCAATGCACGGCCCATCGACAAACTCGACGCGTGGATGAAAACCATCACCGAAGGCCTGGCGGCCGCCCGTGATGTGCAAGGCGCAGACACGGTAGGCCCCTGGTGTGCCAACCTCGTCACCCACTCGTCCAACACCCGCTTGACGCAAGACTTGGAATTGATTGCCCGCTACCAACCGCCGGTGGTGGTCACGGCTTTGGGCAGCCCCAAACCCGCCATCGAAGTGGTGCATGGCTATGGCGGCCGTGTGTTTGCCGACGTCATCAACCTGACGCTGGCCCAAAAAGCCGTCAAGGCCGGGGCCGATGGCCTGGCTTGCGTCTCGGCTGGTGCAGGGGGACACACCGGCTTTTTGTCGCCGTTTGCTTTTGTCAGCGCCATCCGCGAGTTCTTCGATGGCGAAGTGGTTTTGGGCGGTGGCATCAGCGACGGCTGGGGCATTGCTGGGGCCATCGCAGCGGGGGCCGATTATGTGTACATGGGCACGCGCTTCATTCCGGCCACCGAAAGCATGGCGCCCGAGGCCTACAAACAAATGGTTGTCGACAGCACCGTGGACGACCTGATCGTCAGCGCAGGGGTGACCGGCACATTGGCCAGCTGGCTCAAGCCCTCGCTTCGGCTGAACGGCCTGGACCCGGACAACATGCCCGATGCCCCTTCCCGCCAATACGACAGCAGTGCTTCCTTTGCAGGCAAGAAATGGTTGGATGTTTGGGCAGCAGGCCAGGGCCTGGGCACCATCCACCAAACCGCCTCCATGGCCAGCATCGTGGAGCAACTGGCCCTTGAATACACCACCGCCACGCAGCGTTTACAAGCCCTGCCCTATCCCCAAAGGAGTTTCCAATGAGCGCACCCGTTTACATTTTGGGCGGCTACCAGTCCGACTTTGCCAAGTCCTGGTCGCGTCAGGGTCAGGACATTTCTGACATGGTGCAAGAAGCCACGCAAGGCGTGCTGAACAACGCAGGCTTGGACACCTCGGCCATCGAGAGCATCCATGTGGGCAATGCCTTTGGCGAACTGCAACGCCAGCAAGCCCACTTGGGCTCCATGGTGGCGCAAATGACCCCCGAACTCTGGGGCGTGCCCGCCATGCGCCATGAGGGCGCCTGCGCATCTTCGTCCCTGGGTGTGCTGGCGGCCATGGCCGAAATCGAAGCGGGCCGTTACGACTGTGTGTTGGTGATGGGCGTCGAAGAATTCAAAAACACCTCGGGCAATGTGGCCTCGGTCAACCAGAACGCTGCGGCCTGGCAGGGGCACGAAGACATTGACTGCACCTACATGTGGCCCGCCGCTTTTGGCTTGCTGGCTCAAGAATATGAGCGGCGCTACGGCCTGGACCGCAAGCACCTGAACCGCATTTCCGAAATCAACTATGGCAACGCCAAACGCAACCCGCTGGCACAAACCCGCGCTTGGCAATTCGATGCACTGAGCTTCACCGATGACGACGAGGCCAACCCGATCATCGAACCCGGCACACGCCGCCAAGACTGCGGCCAGATCACCGACGGGGCCTGCGCCGTGGTGCTGGCTTCCGCCCGTTTTGCACAGGCCTATGCCCAAAAACGCGGCCACGGCCTGGACACACTTGCCCGCATTGCGGGCTGGGGTCACCGCAACGCGGGTCTGCGCCTGCGCGACAAAATCGAACGCAGCCAGGGCCAGCCCTTTGTGTTCCCCCATGTACGGCAAACCATCGAAGACGCCTGGCGCCGTGCCGGTGTGTCGGGCATTGACGCCATGAGCGGCATCGAAACCCACGACTGCTTCACCACCACCGAATACATGGCCATTGACCACCTGGGCCTGACGGCTCCCGGCCAAAGCTGGCAAGCGGTCGAAGACGGCACGATTGCCCCAGGGGGACGCTGCCCCGTGAACATGAGTGGCGGCCTGATTGGCTGTGGCCACCCGGTGGGCGCCACCGGTACGCGGATGCTGTGGGATGCCACGCGCCAAGTCACCGGCCAAGCCGGGGCCTGTCAGATTGAAGGCGCCAAGCGCATCCAAACCCTGAACATCGGCGGCTCCTGCGCCACGGTGGTGAGTTTTGTGGTGGAGTCAGGACAAGCATGATCCAGTCCCTATGGCAGCAACACAGCCAACATTTGCTGCTGGCCTGGGCCTTGCTCGCCGCCGTGTGGCTGTGGGCCATGCCGCGCGACAACATCCGCTGGATTGACCGGGCCTACCCAGTGCTGCCCCTGGCGGTGGCAGCTGTGGCGGCCAGCGGCCAACTGGCAACGGACTTTTTGGCTGATTTTTTGCAGTTAGGCCTGTGGCTGTGGCTGGGGTTGACCGTGGTGTGGGTCATCAGCCTGGTCAAACGCGATGCCAGCATCATGGACATCGCCTACGGCCTGCTGTTGCTGGCCGCACCCTGGTGGCTTTACCAGCATTTGGGGGCTGACGGGCAGGATTCGCATCTGCTCTTGCTGGCCATGACCACCGTGGGCTTTGGCCGTTATTCGCTCTACATTCTGTGGCGCAATCTGCCGCACGGTGAAGACCCGCGCTACGCCCGCTGGCGTCAACGCTCGGGCACACGCTTTTGGTGGTGGAGTTATTTCCAGGTCTTTTTGCTGCAAGGCGTGGTGATCTGGGTGTGGGCCATTCCCTTGTTGTTTGGCATGACCTCTTCCGGCCCCATTGGCTTTTGGCATGTGGCAGGGGCTTTGGTCTGGTGGGTCGGTTTTGTCTTCGAAGCCGGTGCGGACTGGCAGCTGAGCCGGTTCAAACGCCTGCGCACAGACAAGTCCCAATTGCTCAACACGGGCTTGTGGGCTCTGACACGCCACCCCAACTATTTTGGTCAAACCTGCATGTGGTGGGGTTATGGCGTGTTCGCGCTGTCCCATCCTTGGGGCTGGCTGTCCCTGTTCCCGTTGGCCTATGTGACCTGGTTCATGAACAAAGGGTCTGCCACCTCGCTCATGGAACGGCACATGGCCAAAAGCAAACCCGGCTATGCAGACTATTGCGCCAATGTGCCGGCCTTTTTTCCGCGCCTGAAGGCCAAGACATCTCAACCCAAGGACAACGCATGAGCCAAGCTCTCATCATCGAAGCCCTGCGTACCCCCCGTGGGAGAGGCAATGACAAAGGCGCGCTGCGCAGCCTCAAACCCGTGGATTTGCTGGCCAGGCAACTCAAGGCACTGGCCCAGCAAACCGGCATCGATACGGCCCAGGTGAGTGACGCCATCATCGGCTGTGTCACGCAAACGGCCGATCAAGGTGCCAACATCGCCAAACTCGCCCTGGTGCGGGCTGGCTGGAGCGATCAGGTGCCCGGGCTGAGCATCAACCGCTATTGCGCCTCAGGCCTGAGCGCTGTTCACCTGGCTGCGCAGCAGGCGATGGACAACGACAGCTTGGCTGTGGGTGGGGGGGTGGAGATGATGTCGCGCGTGCCCATGGCGTCTGACCAAGGTCCTCTGACACACGACTTCGAGTTCCAGCAGCAGACCACGCTGGTGCCCATTGGCATTTCCGCCGACACGATTGCCTCACTCGAAGGTTTTGACCGCGCCCAATGCGACGCCTATGCGCTGGCTTCCCAGCAACGTGCCGTGGCGGCTTTGCAATCCGGTCGCTACCGTTCGGTCATGCCCGTACTGGATGCCGATGGCGGTGTGCTGCTGGCACAAGACGAAACGCCCAGGGCACAAACCACACTCGAGAGTCTGGGCCAGCTGTCCCCTTCCTTCGCAGCCATGGCAGAGAAATACGGCATCGACAAGCTCATGTGCCAACGCTATGGGCTGAGCCGCATTGACCATGTGCAGCACGCAGGCAACTCCCCCACCATGGCCGATGGTGCCTCGGCCGTTCTGCTTGCCAGTCCTGCTGCTGCACAGCGCTTGGGGCTGAAAGCCCGAGCACGCATCCTGGCCACCGCCACGGTGAGCGTGGACCGCACCCTGGCCCTGACAGGCGCGGTGCAAGCCACTGAAAAGGCCCTGGCCCTGGCGGGCCTGGCAGTGCATGACATTGATCTGTTTGAGGTGAATGAGTCCTTTGCCGCCTTGATGCTGCATTACATGAAACACCTGGACGTTCCTCACAGCAAGCTCAATGTCAATGGCGGTGCCATTGCCCTGGGCCATGCCATGGGCTCCACTGGCAGCACCCTCGTGGGCATGGCACTGGACGAACTGGAAGCCCGGCAAGCACGCCGTGCTGTCATCAGCCTGTGTGGCGCCGCCGGCTTGGCGGTGGCCATGGTGGTTGAGCGCGTCTGAACGCCCTCCTCCATAAGCTCTGGTGAAATCATGGTCAGCAACCCCGACCTGGAACTGACGCATGCCGCGCTGGCATCCAGCACGCTCAGCCACGGCCTGAAGGTCTTGGGTGACCGCTGGACGGTGCAGGTCATGCTGTCGGCTTTTCTGGGGATTCGACGGTTCGACGAGCTTCAAAGCTTTTCCAACTTTCCCCGCCCCACTTTGTCAGACCGTTTGCGCTCTTTGGTGCAAATCGGGGTCATCAAGCCACGCCTGTACCAGGACAACCCCCCCCGTCATGAATACCACCTGACCCGCAAAGGCTTGGGTTTGTACGACGCCACCCTGATGATTTGGGCCTGGGAAAAGAAATGGGGCAAGCGCGCGCAAGACCTGCCCAAAAAACTTTTCCACCAAACTTGTCAACACCACTTCAATCCAGTGCTGTGCTGCAAAGCCTGCGGTGAAGAGATCAGCATGAAGGACCTGGACTACAGCCTCGTGCCCAATCCCCGCTTGCGACACCAACCGCTGCAGGGGCTTCGCACCCCACGGATGTCCGTGCGGGAGGCCCGCGACATGAGTCTGGGTTTGCGCGTTGACCGCTGGAGTTTGTTGATCCTCACGGCGGTGGTGCTCGGTTGTCATTACTTTGACCAAATCACCCATGTGCTCGGCATCGGGCCCAAAGTTCTGTCGCGCCGCCTCTCGGACATGGTCGAGTCCCACTTGCTCAGCTGCGAAACCGATGGACAGGATGCCCGCCGCAGGCTGTACCGGCTGACCCCCAGCAGCCGGGATCTGTTTGGCTACATCGTGTGCCTGTCCAACTGGGCCAGTGAATCGCATTTGCACGAACAAAGTTCGATTCGCCCCCGCCACCGCGCGTGTCAACACCGCTTCTTACCCATGGTGGCTTGCGATCACTGTCACCAAAACCTGAACCCCTGGGAAGTTTCCTTCCCGACATCCAATGGAAAACGCCATGAATGATTTTTGGCTAACCTTTGCCCAGCTGACCGTCAACGGCATCGCCGTGGGGGCCATCTATGCGCTGGTGGCGCTGGGCATTGTGCTGATTTACAAAGCCACCGAAGTGCTCAACTTTGCCCATGGGGACTTGCTGGTGGTCTCGGCCTTCAGTGCCTGGGGCTTGATCACGGTGTGGGGCTTGCCGTTTTGGCTGGCCTTGATGATCACCGTGCTGGGTGTGGCCCTGTTTGCTTTTGCACTGGATGCCTTGGTCATTCGTCGCATTGCAGGCCAACCGCAATTTGCAGGCGTGATGCTGACCATTGCACTGGCCTTCATGATCCGGGGTGCTGTGAGCATGCTGTTTGGCTCTGAGTCACGCAACTACCCCACACCCTGGAGCCAGCAAAGCACGCAATTGGCCGGCCTGTCGATCGCCAACTTGCAACTGGTCATTCTGGGCGTGTCCATGATGGTGACCTTGGTGCTGTTCTTCTTTTTCCGATTCACCCGACTCGGTGTGGCCATGCAGGCGGCTTCACAAAACCAGCTGGCCGCTTACCTGAACGGTGTGCGCGTCAAGCGCGTCAACTCCATGGTCTGGGCCCTGGGCGGTGTCACAGCGGCCTTTGCAGGCGTGCTGTTGGCGCCCATCACCTTGGTGGACATCAGCTTGTGGTTTGTCACCCTCAAGGCCTTATCAGCCCTGGTGTTGGGCGGCTTTGGCAGCATTCCGGGGGCGATTGTGGGCGGACTTCTGATTGGCCTCATCGAACAGTACGCCGGGGTGTACATGCCCGACGGCACCAAAGACATCGTGGCCTACCTGGTGCTGATCGCGGTGCTCATTGTGCGACCCCATGGCTTGCTGGGTGAAGCCCATGGCCGGCGCGTCTGAACCAAGAAAGAACCCCACCGATGCGTTTTGATTACCACACCCAATACCGCGAAGGCTTCGCCCTGTGGCGCAGCCCCTTTGACCGCAACCTTTATGCCTTGCTGCTGCTGGGCTTGTGTGCCCTGCCCTGGTTCATGACGCCTTTCGTGCTCGGCGAGATGGCCTATGTCTTCATACTGTGCGTGGCCAGCCTGGGCTTGATGTCGCTGACCGGCCTGACCGGACAGGTGTCCTTGGGTCATGCCGCCTTCATTGCGATTGGGGCCTACGGCCACGCCTGGTTCCTGTCCAAAGGCGTGCCCTTGCCGGTCTCCATGGTGATGGCCGCACTGCTCAGCGCCGCTGCCGGTTTGCTGGTGGGCATTCCCGCTATCCGCGTCTCCGGTCTCTACCTGGCCATGGTGACCATGGCGTTCGCCATCATCGTCGAGCAAATCATCGGCCACTGGAGCTCGGTCACCGGCGGTTTTACCGGCCTGGCGGTGAACGATCCCGTCTTTCTGGGCCTGTCGCTGAGCGGCTCCAAGGCTTTTTATTATTTCTGTCTGATCACGCTGGTGCTGGTGCTGGTGGTCTTGCTCAACATCTTGCGATCGGGCATGGGCCGCGCCCTGATCGGCGTGCGTGAATCCGAAGCGGCCTCTTACGCCTTGGGCATCCCGGTCGAGCGCATGAAGGCAGGTGCTTTTGCCTTGTCAGCGGGCATCACCGGGCTGGCGGGCAGCATGCTGGCACACCACCTGAAATACCTCACGCCCGATGGCTTCACCTTGCTGCTGTCTCTGGAGCTTGTGCTCATGGTTGTGATTGGCGGCCTGGGCAGTTTGCGCGGCGCGGTGCTGGGGGCCATTCTCATCAGTTCCCTGCCCACCGCCATCTCCCGCATCAAACCGTTTTTGCCCGACAGCGTGGCCAAACAGTTCGGCCTGGAGACCTTCATCTTTGGCTTGGTACTGGCCCTTTTTGTGCTGTTTGAGCCCATGGGTCTGAACGGCCGCTGGCTCAAGATCCGCAGCCTGCTGGAATCTTTTCCGATTTACCGAAAAGACACTTTCAAGCGCAACAAGCGTTATATGAAATCGGAGCGTTACCGTTGAAAACATCCAACGCCACCCCCCCGCTGCTGACAGTGGACAAACTGTCTCTCACTTTTGGCGGCGTGCAAGCCATTGCCGATTTGAGCCTGGACGTCAGGCCCGGCGAAGTGCTGGCCGTGATCGGCCCCAATGGCGCTGGCAAAACCTCGCTGCTCAATGCGGTCACCCGCGTGTTCGACCCCAGTGGCGGACAAATCCACTTCAAGGGTCAAGACCTGACCCAAATGCAGCGCCACCAAATTGCCTCCCTTGGCATTGCGCGCACCTTCCAGAACATTGAGCTGTTCGAAGCGGCCACGGTGCTGGACAACCTTTTGCTCGGTCGCCATCGCTTCTTTCAGGGCCATTGGTGGCAACAAGTTTTGCGCACACCGGCCCTGACCCGACTCGAAGAGGCGGCCCACACCGAAGTGGAAAAAATCATCGACTTTCTGGACCTCACACCCTGGCGACATGCGCCCATTGCTGGCCTGCCTTATGGCGTGCGCAAAGTGGTGGAGCTCGGTCGTGCCTTGTGCGCCCAGCCTGAACTCTTGTTTCTGGATGAACCGGCCTCGGGCCTGAACCCTGAAGAAACGCGTGAGCTGGCCTTCTGGATCGATGACATCCGCAGCGAACTGGGCATCACCGTGGTCATGGTGGAACACGACATGTCCCTGGTCAGTGCCGTGGCCGATCGGGTCATTTGCATGGCCCAAGGCCGGGTATTGGCCCAAGGCAGTTCGACCGAAGTTCAAAGTCATCCGGCCGTGATTGCCGCTTATTTGGGAGCTTGAGCATGAGTGCCTTGCTGGAAGTACGCAACCTGGAAACCTGGTACGGCCCCATTGCGGCCATGCAAGGGGTCAACCTGCAGGTTGTAAAAGGACAAATGGTCACGGTGCTGGGGGCCAATGGGGCGGGCAAAACCACCTTGCTCAACACCTTGGCCGGGGTGATCGACCCGTTCAAAGGCCAAGTCCTGCTGAACGACCAAGCCATTCACGGACTTGATGCCGATGAGGTCTGCCGACGGGGTCTGGTGCTGGTGCCCGAAGGTCGCCAAATCTACCCCTTCCTCAGTGTGCGCGAAAACCTCAACATGGGGGCCTACACACGCCGCGACGCCGATGCGATTCGACAAGACCTGGAGCGCGTCTTTCAATGGTTTCCGCGTTTGCTGGAACGGGCGCAACAACACGCTGGCTTGTTGTCCGGAGGCGAGCAGCAGATGCTGGCCATCGGCCGCGCCTACATGGCGCAACCACAACTGCTGATGCTCGATGAGCCCTCGTTGGGTCTGTCGCCCTTGCTGACCAAAGAAATCTTCAACATCATCAGCCGCATCCGCCAGGAAACGGGCACCGCAGTTTTGGTGGTGGAACAAAACGCCGCCATTGCACTGGCGCATGCGGACTATGGCTACATCATGGAACTGGGCCGCATCGTGGCGGCCGACAGCTGCGCCGTGTTGAGTCAAAAAGCCGATGTGCGCGAAGCCTATCTGGGCGGTCACAGCACCCAAGGCATCAGCGGCACTTCGCAACGCTGGAAACGCCGCAAAACCTGGCGCTGAAACTGCACACCATGAACACCTCAGACACCATGAACGCTACCGCCGCCATCTCCTATCTTGGCGAAGACACGCCTGCCAAAGTCTTTCGCCAGCGCTGTCGCACCTGGGCCGATCAACCGGCCTTGCGCTACAAGCAAAGGGGCCTGTGGCAAAGCACGACATGGGGCGAATACTTTGCCCGCGCGCGGGCAACCGGCTTGGCCATGCAAGCCCTGGGGCTTGAACGCGGGCAAGTGGTCTGCGTGCTGGCCGAAAACCGACCCGAATGGCTCTACGTCGACATGGGTGCCCAATGCATGGGCCTGGTTGGCAACGGCGTTTACCCCACCTCTTCGGCGGGTCAGCTGCAACACATTCTGATGGACTCGGGCAGCCGATTGCTGTTTGTTGAAAACCAGGAGCAACTCGACAAGGCCATGGAGATTCGCGCCCAATGCCCGCAGCTGCAGCGCATTGTGGTGATGGACCGCGAAGGCCTGCGAGGCTTTTCTGATCCCGATGTAGAATTTTTTGATGAATTCCTAGCGCATGGAATAGCCTTGGCGCAAACCCGACAAGCCCTGTTTGACGAATCGATCGACACCACCCAAGCCCAGGACTTGGCTTTTTTGGTCTACACCTCGGGCACCACGGGGGCACCCAAGGGGGCCATGACCCTCAACCGCAACTTGGTCTTTCAACTGAGCCTGGCCACCGACTACCTGGACATCCAGCCGGGTGACAAATCGGTGTCCTTTTTGCCGCTTTGCCACATCGCCGAGCGCATGTCCTCGGTCTACAACCCCTTGGCTTTGGGGCTGGTGGTCCACTTTCCGGAAAACTCGGGCACGGTGTTCAACGACATGCGTGAGGTGGCCCCGCATCTGGTGTTCGCACCGCCCCGCTTCTGGGAAAAAATGTACTCCCAAATCGACCTGTTCATGCGCGATGCCATTGCACCGGCCCGTTGGGCTTACCACACCACACGCGCCATGGGTGCGGCCAGGGTCGAAGCCCAACTGCAGGGCCAAGCCACCCCCCCACCCGGTCTTTTGCTCAGGGCCATGCAGTGGCTGGCCTTGCGCAATGTCCGGATTTTCTTGGGCTTGCAAAACGTCAAAAGTGCGCTCACCGGTGCCGCGCCGGTCCCCCCAGATTTGATCCGCTGGTATTTGGGCTGCGGCATCGAACTGCGCGAAGCCTTCGGCATGACCGAAACCACCGGCTTTTGCACCGCCACGCCCAAAGGCGCCATTCGTCTGGGCTGGGCGGGTGTCAAAGCCCCAGGCACCGAAATTCAAATTGGCAAGGACAACGAGGTGTTGGTGCGTGGCCCCAACGTGTTTGGCGGTTACTGGAACCTGCCCGACAAAACACGGGAAAGTCTGGACGATGAAGGCTGGCTGCACACCGGCGATTGCGGCGAAATCAATGCCGAGGGCTACCTGGCCATTCGCGACCGCATCAAGGACATCCTGATCACCTCGGGCGGCAAGAACATCACCCCCAGCCACATCGAGAGCCTGCTCAAGTTCAGCCCCTACATCACCGATGCCGTGGTCATTGGCGATGGCCGCAAATACCTCACTTGCCTGGTCATGATCGACCAGGAACATGTGGCCCGTTATGCACAGGAGCACCAAGTGCCCTACACCGACTTTGGCAGCCTCACGCGAGCCCCCGAAGTGATCGCCCTGATCCACAGCGAAATCGAACGCATCAACCCCCAACTGGCACGGGTCGAGCAAATCAAGTCTTTCAAAATCATCTCCGAGCTGCTCACCGCCGAGGACGAAGAGCTCACCCCGACCATGAAACTCAAACGCAAAGTCATTGCCAGCAAATATGCGGCGTTGATTGACAGCATGTACCCGAACTGAGGTGGCCGCTCAGGGTAAGCACGCATGCGCAAACCAGGCCTAGAGACTATCTTTTAACCATCAGGAGACCACCATGAAATTGAACCGAAGACTTCTAATCCTCGCCACCACTGGCATGCTGGCCAGCGGGGTGCAAGCCCAAACCACCCAAGGGGTGAGCGACAACGAAATCGTGATCGGCACCCACATCGACTTGTCAGGCCCAGCCGC
Organism: uncultured Burkholderiales bacterium; assembly: GCA_903932865.1. Taxonomy (GTDB): domain Bacteria; phylum Pseudomonadota; class Gammaproteobacteria; order Burkholderiales; family Burkholderiaceae_C; genus Limnohabitans_A. The sequence goes on along the minus strand of CAIZHQ010000007.1, from coordinate 23,072 downwards.
CCCCGGCATGCCCATGCTGCGCAACGGCATGCAGCTGCGCATTGACGAACTCAACGCCGCAGGTGGGGTTCATGGCCGCAGGATCAGGCTGATTGTGGAAGACAACGGCAGCCAGCCCCAACTGGCGGTGCGGGCCGTGCAAAAGCTGATCAAAAGCGACAACGTGTTTGCCATCGTCAACCCCTTTGGCTCCGGGCCCAATGCAGCCACCGTCAAACTCGCCAACGATGCAGGCGTCATGGTCTTTGCCCCATGGGGTGCATCGGGCATCATTCAGAAGGTCAGTGGCAACAGCCCTTTGCTGTTCACCACCGTGATGAACTACGACACCACCACCGCCACGGCGCTGAGCTGGGCCGTGAACAACTGGAAAACCCAAAAAGTCGGCGTGATTTACCAGGAAGGCCCGTTTGGTGATCTGGTGCGTGGCGGCATCAACCAGGCACTCAAAGCCGGTGGCTTCACAGTCGCGGCAGAAGCGGCTTACAAAGTGGGGGACATCGATTTTTCATCCCAAGTGGCCAAAATGAAGGCCGCCAACGTCGACCTGATTGTGGCAGGCACCGTGGTGCGTGAAACCCTGGGCGTCATGAGCGAAGTGAAAAAGCTCAACTGGTCGCAAGTCAAGGTATTGACCACCATTCCTGGTCGCTCCAGCATCGTGGCCCGATTGGGCAAAGACAGTGTCGAAGGCCTTTATGGCATCGGTGGCTGGAAACTCCACGAGGCCGACAGCAGCGATCCGGTGGCCAAGAAATTCATGGCCGACTTCAAAACCAAGTTCAACATGGACGCCGATGAGAACGCAGCCAATGCGTACTCCTACACCTCCTGGTTCATTGCGGGCCTGCAAGCTGCCGGGCGCAACCTGAGCTCGGCAGGTTTGGCCAAGGCCATGCCCGCTGTGGCCCACCAGGACTTCACCACCTTCACGCGACAAAGCTTCACCAACAATCATGTTGGGCCAGAGATGGTCTCCATTGACCAGATCAAAGGCGGCAAGTGGGTTCAAGTGGCCGCACCCGGCAGCAAATAATGCTTTCAACAGGGGGCGCTCTCGGGCTGCCCCCCTTGATAAGGCTACAATCTCACCCCAAGGAAGCGTGGCAGAGTGGTCGATTGCACCGGTCTTGAAAACCGGCGACTCTAAAGGGTCCGTGAGTTCGAATCTCACCGCTTCCGCCAGCGACCCAGTAAAAATGCGCCTTCTGGCGCATTTTTCGTTTCTGTAGGCCATTTTGTAGGCCATTTTTTCAACGGTAGCGGCACTGTTCTCGCACCTTTCTAAGGTGGTTCAATCGAGCCGTCAGTGAACGGGCGCGTCATTTTTAATGCCGCCCCCCGCATGATTGTGGTGATAGTAGTCTCGAACCGAATTTCCCATGATAGTAGGTGCGCCAGCAGTGATAGTAGGCATCTCGGGCTGGGTGATAGTAGTCACACTTGATAGTAGATCCGCATGACAGTAGTTGGTGATAGTAGCCACAACACACTTGTTCCTACCCCCTACAGGCCCCCCAAGACCATGGGGGTGGGGGGATAGCTTCATGGTGGTTCCTCACAGCAAAGGTCAATTTTTTTAGTCCAAATAAGCTGCAGAGAAGTTGAGTGGGAACGCGGCACTCTGACTTATTGGTTTTTGAGCGTTTTATTTTTAACAACTACACGAGGCATTGCCCAAGATTTAGCGGTCGGCTTCTGGTAATGGCTGTCGTTGGTATTTTTACCCTTGAAGTCCGGTTCAGGCTGTAAGCAGACCATCGCAGCAAATTTGCGACCAGCAAAAGCCGGCTCATAGCGGTAATACGATGCAAAGCGTTATTCGGCTCTTTCGCAATTTTTAGAGCTCATGGATTTGGGACGAGGGGATTACTGGGGCGTTGAGGACAGCGCTTTGGTAGTTGGTAAGAGCCTAATTACTGAGCCTGAATAGGACTTGGCAAGCAGGACTCACAAACCAACCTGAAGTCGGATTGCTTGGGTAGGTTTGCCATGCCGACTTAAACCACTTGAGTGCACGATCAACTTTCGCTGACCAGTTCAAGCGTGTTGTTTGGATTTATCTGTGGACAAAGCGGTCATGAAATCAATAACGAAGTTGCAGTCTTCATCCTCAAGCACACCCATGTCACCCACGGCAACGGGTGCAACATAGCCTCTTATGACTTGCAGACCGGCAATGCGTTCATCGATTTTGGACAGGACCTCTTCAGCCAGGCGCTTAATTGCGGGCTCATCGAACCCGCCGTAATCGCGATCGGAGAGCAGCAGCGCGATTTCGGCAAGCGTGAAGCCGAGTTCTTTCATATGCATGATGGCCTTGAGCCGGTTCATGGTGTCGCTGCCATATTGGCGATAACCGGCTTCGGTTCGACACTGCGGCGCAATCAAACCCACTGTCTCATACAAACGCAATTGACCCCGGGTGACGTTAGCCGCTTTACACAATGCGCTGGTCGTCTGCAGCGACTTGAAATCATTCTCATTGATGATTGTTTTCATATTTTGCTGTTGTGGGGTGGCGGTTCGAGCTGGGAACAGGGTTGTTTTTATGCATTGTCAAATCGTTTTAATTTTGGCACGCCAGTGCCGAGTCAAGGAGTTTCACCAACCTTAATTAAAACAATTAAATCCCTTGACATGGCACCTAGGTACCGGGTTTTAAATCCTTCCATCGGCAAAACCACCTTTGGAGATTTATCTTGGCCACAGCCCCCACACCCCACAAAACAGCACTCATCACTGGCGCCTTCTCAGGCGCCGTCATGGCGCTGGCCAATCACGTTGCTCAAGACGGCTACCAACTCGTGTTGGCAACACGCAGCGTTACCAAAAATTTCCAAAAGGATTGATCTTATGAAGTTGATTGTGAACGGCAAGCCACACGAAATGAATGTGGAATCTGAAATGCCTCTGCTGTGGGCGCTACGGGAGGAGTTGAACCTGCCAGGCACCAAGTATGGCTGTGGCATGGCCTTGTGTGGTGCGTGTACGGTCCTCGTAGACGGCACACCAGTTCGGTCTTGCGTGACACCTATCGGCACCATTAGCGGTGCAGTGACAACCATCGAGGGTCTGGGTAAGCCAGATGCACTGCACAAGGTGCAGGCGGCCTGGATCGATCACCAAGTGGCTCAGTGCGGCTACTGCCAGTCTGGCCAGATCATGAGCGCAGTCGCGCTACTTAACCAAGTCAAGTCCCCGACCGATGACGAAATCGATCTGGCGATGTCTGGCAACCTATGTCGGTGCGGCGCTTATCCTCGTATCCGCGCAGCCATTCACGATGCCGCAAAACGTATAAATGGAGTCGCAGCATGAGCCGCCTCAGGACTATCGCGCGGCGCAGTTTTTTGATCGGGTCCGCAGCCGTGGTGGGCGGTGCGGTTTTTGGTGTTTACAAGTACCGTCAGCCCCACCCCAACCCGCTCCTCAATGAGCTCCCCGAAGGGGCAAGCGCCATCACCCCTTATGTGCGAATTGATGCGCAAGGCGTCACGATCATCACCCCACGTGCAGAAATGGGACAGGGTATCCACACAACATTGGCGGCCTTGGTTGCCGAAGAGCTGGACGTTGCCTGGGACAGTATTCGTGTCGAACATGGTGCTCCGGGCGCTGCATATTACAACCGGTCGCTCCTGCAGGAGGGCGTTCCGTTTGCTTCCCTGGACCACAGCCGCATGGCCGAGGGTATGCGCGGCACCATGGGCGTCTTGGCCAAGTTCATGGGCATTCAGGGCACCGGCGGCTCATCCAGCGTGCCCGATGCGTTTGACAAAATGCGTGTCGCTGGCGCAGCGGCACGCTTTGCCTTGGTGGCCGCTGCGGCCGAACGTTTGGGGGTGAATGCAGCCACACTCAAAACGGCGGACGGCGCCGTGATCGCCAGTGACGGAAAACGCCTGCCCTACACCGAGCTGGCCCTTGCTGCGGCCAAGGTGCAGTTGCCCGACAACCCGCCACTCAAGCCCCGCGAGCAGTGGCGCTACCTGGGCAAGAACATGCCACGGGTCGATATGGTGGGCAAGTGCACTGGCGCGGCAACCTTCGGCATTGACATACGACTCCCTGGAATGGTGTTTGCCACCGTGCGCATGAACCCAGCCATTGGTGCACCCATCAAGGGCTTTGAGGCGACAGCCGCCAAGGCGATGAAGGGTGTTCTTAAGGTGGTGGCGCTGCCTGGTGGTGTGGGCGTGATAGCCGACAACACATGGCGTGCCTTCCAGGCTGCGCAAGCGATTCAATGCGACTGGGCCGGACCTGTTCATGGCGCAACGACCGCTGTGTTCATGGAAGCGATAGATGCGTCCTTTGTTGACAAGCACCAGGACAGCCGCATTCGCAACGACGGCGATGTGACCCAGGCCTTGCCCACAGCCAAGATGCTGGAGGCGCAATACCGGGTCCCCTTCCTGGCGCATGCCACGATGGAGCCGATGAATGCAGTGGCCTGGCTGCAAGAAGATCGGCTGGATATTTGGACCGGAACCCAGGCGCCAACGGTCGCCCGCGACCAGGCTGCAGCCCTGGCAGGCCTGGACAGAAGCAAGGTATTCGTGCACACGCAGCTCATGGGCGGCGGATTCGGTCGACGTGCCGAATCCGACTACGTCCTGCAAGCGGTGCACTTGGCGAAAGCAATGAAGGGCAAACCGGTCAAGCTGACTTGGGATCGCAAAGAGGACATGACGCAAGATCAATACCGTCCTGCCGCAGTGGGTCGCATGCGCGGCGCCACATCGGAGGCGACTGTGCAGCTCCTTGATGTGCAAGTGGCTAGCCCATCCGTGCTGGAGTCGCAGGGCGGTCGACTCGGCATCGCCATGCCCGGCCCTGACAAACTGATTGCCGAAGGGACCTATGACCAGCCTTATGGAATTCCTAACTACAGGGCTACCGGCTACCGAACGCCTGCGCTGCTACCCATCGCCAGTTGGCGGTCGGTTGGCAATTCATACAACGGCTTTTTTATGGAGTGCTTCATGGACGAATTGGCAGCACAGGCCGGTACCGATCCAATGAAACTGCGCCTGTCTTTGATCAACCATGAGTCATCTCGCAATGTGCTGATGGCAGTGGCTGAGATGTCGAACTGGGACAAGCCGTTACCGAAAGGGCGCGGGCGTGGAGTTGCATTTCATTTATCCTTTGGCGTGCCAACCGCTGAGGTCGTGGAGGTTTCAATCACGAAGGACGGCGTCCGCATCGACCAGGTCTTCGTGGCTGCCGACGTGGGCACTGCGCTGGACCCACGCAACATTGAATCCCAATTGCAATCAGGTGTGATCTTTGGTTTGAGTGCGGCCATGTTCGGAGAGATTACCTTCGCCAACGGCGCTGTAGAACAAACCAACTTTCACCAATATGAAGCTGTGCGCATGGGTCAATCACCGAAAATTCACGTGAGGGTATTGGAAGGCGGTGGCCCTATTCGCGGCGTAGGTGAACCCGGCACACCCCCAGCGGCCCCAGCGCTGGCCAACGCCATATTCAACGCCACCGGCAAGCGCATTCGTGAGCTACCGCTGCGCAAACACATTGACTTCGTGTGACACTGGTTACAGCAGAACCAAGTCAACCAACCCACTTACAAACCAATACCTACATCATGGAAACCATCGCCGCTTACTTCAGTGCTGAACGAGACGAGAGCATGCTTTTTATGGCGGTCGGCGCATTGGCACTGGCTGCGTCGGCTTACTTTCTGCTGGTACTTCGCAAGCCGTTTTTCAACGGTATGGCGATCACGCTATCGGTGGTGGCTGCGCTTCAGATCATCGTTGGCATCACGATCTACCAGCGCAGTCCGTTGGATACGGCGCGTGTGCAACAAATGGTTCAGTCGGCTCCTCAACAAATTAAATCTGAAGAGGTACCACGGATGCAGAAGGTGATCCTCAATTTCAAAATTTACCTTGGCGTTGAACTGAGCTTGTTGGTCTTGAGCATTGTGGTGCTGCTGGTCTCATCGCCCGGAACCATCATTCGGGGCGCAGCAATGGGACTGGCCATTCAGGCTGTTTTCACGGCGGTCCTTGATCTGGCGGCAATGCGCCGCGGCGATGCCTACCTGATATGGCTGATTTCGCAGCCGTGATGGGATCGCTTCAATGAAAGTACCATTGGACATGCTGTCGCGCCGGAGCGTCTTAACTGGCGCTTTATCAGCCGCTGCGGTCATGCCATTGGGTCTGGCGGCACATGCGATAACTTCTGAGCCAAAAATTCTCACCTATCGCCTGTTGGATATGGACTGGCACGACAGCCAGAGAAATCGAACAGTGCCAGTACGCTTGTACTTGCCGCTTGCAACCGACAAGAGTTACCAGGCACCACTCGTCGTTTTTTCCCATGGAATAGGTGGCTCACTCTACAGCTACAGCTACCTTGGGCAGCACTGGGCCAGCGAAGGATTTGCCAGCCTTCACCTTCAGCATGTCGGCAGTGACCGTAAAGTTTGGACAGGGGGAAGCCCCTTCGCTGTGGTTGATCGCTTGCACGCTGCTGCTCGGGAATCTGAGGCGATCGCTCGTGCCCATGATTTGCGCTTTGCGTTGAACCAAGTGTTGGGAGGCGACCTTGGGCATTTGATCGACAGCAAGCGCATCGTGGCGGCCGGACACTCCTACGGTGCAAATACCACCCTGTTGGCCGCAGGCGCCCAGGTCAAACGGCACGGGCAAATGCTTGATCTGCTCGATTCGCGCCTGCAAGCCGCCATATTGATATCGGCGCCCCCTTTTTATGGTGAATTATCCAGCAAGGGCATCTTGACGCCGGTCCGCTTGCCTACCTTGCACATCACGGCGACCGACGATGTGATAAGGATTCCGGGCTACTACAGCGCAGCCGAGGACCGCATTGCGATTTTCGATGCGGTCGGAAGCCCCCAAAAAATGCTGGCCGTGTTCACTGGTGGCTCGCACAGCATCTTTACCGACCGGGCTGGCACCGGTGGCTTGCGACTCAATGCGCAGGTGAAACAGGCCACCTGCGAGTTGACTGCCGCCTTCATGCACAACGCCTTGGGGCATGGCGAGCGTGGCTTACAGACCTGGCCGAATCGCCATGCGTCGATCCTGTCGCGCTTTACGGATTTCTATTCATCGCGAACACCCGTGGTGAAGGTTTTGTGACGCCAAGTTTTGATGCTTACTTCCAAGATAAATACTTTAGCAAAACTAAAGTATAGGGTGATTAATCATGCCTTGTCATAGGCGCTTGAGGCAAGCAAAAATTTCAGGCTCTTCAACCTGAAAAGCCTTGTCCATGATCACCACCGATAGCCGATCCAATCAACATGAATTCACTTCGCGCACTTATCCACTCAAAGTCTATGCAGGACACGATGCACTGGATGCCCTGAAGGACGAGTTGACCCGCAACGGCGCAAACCGCGCCCTTGTGCTGTGTGGCCGCAGCGTGCATGAGCGCTCCACACTCACACAACGAATTGCAGCCTTGCTTGGCGACGGTTTGGTGGGTGTATTTCCAGATATTTCCGAAGGCGCGCCCAGCCAAAGCATCGAAGCGGCTGCGCAGATGGCCCTGAAGTTGCGCGCTGACGCTCTGGTCGCCATCGGGGCAGGCAGCGTCATCAAGGGCGCCCGGGTCGTCGCCATGTTGATGGGTGAGAAGCGTCCACTGCTGGAAATGGCGACACGGCACGTTGACGGCCAAGCCCCTGTGACTCAAAAATTGCTCGCACCCAAGGTGCCGATTTTCAATGTGCTGACATCCCCCACATCGGCTCAAAATAGGGGCGGGTCGGCAGTGCGCCACCACGGCGATGTCCATCACCTGGAATTTTTTGATCCAAAGACCCGACCCCGGGCTATTTTCTGGGACAGTGCGGCCTTGGCAACTGCCCCTGTTTCCTTGGCGCGCTCGACCAGCTTTGAAACCTACTGGTGGGCACTGATGTGCATGGGCGCTGCACAGACGGCCAATCCATTGGTTCAAGCCAGCCGCTACCAGGCTTGGAGGCTGGCCCGCAATGCCTACCCCCGCCTGGTTGATCCGTCTGACCATGCTGCGCGAATTGATCTTTGTGCTGCATCGCTGCTTCAAAATCGGGACGAAGAAGATGGTGGCAAACCCTTGTCGTGTCACATTTTGGTCCGCGCCGCCTATGCGGTCTCGGTCGCGCTCTTCAATCGATACCCCGGTATCACACAGTCGCACGGCTATGCGGGTATGGCGCCTGCAGTGATTCGGCACCTCGGGCACCTTTGCCCGAAGGTCACGGCGGCCATTGGCGCCGCACTGGACCTGCAGGTTCAGCCGCAGGATGTGCAACTGGGCGACAAAGTGGCCCATGCAGTTCAGGCGCACTTCGATCTGCTGGGCTGGCAGACGCCCCTGGAGGAAGTCGCCATACCCCTAGAGCACGCCCCGACCTTGCTCAAGTTTGCACTGAAAAATTTCAACGCAAACCACGATCGCTATCTTGATGGTCACGCCGGGCTCATTCTGAAAGCCATTGAAGAGGCGGTCAGCCTGCGTTGATAAGCTGAGCTCAGTCTGGCCGACTCACCTCCTCAAGAATCCAGTCTCGAAAAAGTGCCAAAGCCTCGCTTACGGGTCTCGCAGCAGACCAGCCTAAGTAGTAGCCGTTCTTGCCGCGGACCTTGACGTCAAAAGGCGCTACGAGCGTACCTGCCGCAAGGTTGGTCTTGATGTAGGCGTACTGAACCAGTGCAATGCCCACACCATCAATCGCCGCCTGAATGGCCAGGGAAGAACTTCCGAACGACAGACTGTGGGCCGCCTTGAGATCTGGTTCACCGACTTGCGTTAACCAGGCACTCCAATAGTCAGCCCGCGGTACCGCTTTGAGCAGCGTGAAGCGGGCCAGATCACTCGGCTTGTGCAGGGGAATAGGCCCATTCAACAGTGCCGGACTACACACCGGCATAAATTCATCATCAAACAAGCGTACACCGCTGACGCCTGGCGGAAGATTAGGGCCGATCCATGAGGCCATGTCCACATCCTCCTCCTCCAACTCCACGGATCGGAAGCTGGTCATTATTTGAATGTCCAGCTCAGGGTGAGCGCCGTGAAATCTTGCCAACCTGGGCATCAGCCACTTTTCAGCCAGCGTGGGCAACAGTGTCAGTTTGATGGTGGATTTGCTGCGTTTTCTGGTCACCGAGTCGAGTGCCACGCTGATCCAGTCCAGGGCCTGTGTCAGTTGGGGTTGCAAGAGCAGACCGGCGTCAGTGAGCTCAATAGCGCGGCCGCTTCTCTGAATGAGCGCTACCCCAATACTTTCCTCCAAGAGCTTGACCTGCTGACTGATGGCGCCGGGCGTCACGCACAACTCCATTGCAGCTTTGGAAACACTCAGGTGACGAGCCGTAGCCTCGAAGGCACGTAATCCGAGCAGGGGGAGGTGTGATCTTTGCATGTTTATATTTTAGCCTGTCTAAACAAATAGCAGAGAAATCATGCATTGATTAGTGCGCTATCCGCACCTAAAGTTCAAGCACTTACTCAATGATGCGGACGCAGCCAGAATGATGATTAACAAGCGATCAAAAAGCCATATTGTCGAAACACAGGAAGGCTTGACTTTGCTTGCAAGTCGCAAAGCAGACCACCTCGATTGGCAGTTTCCGCCAGCGGAATTTTTCCTGGGTGAGACGCCGGATCAAGAAATACTTTTGGGCCCCAAGGGCGTGCTTTACACCTACAGCATCGTTCACGTAGATCGCGAGCGTGGCCCTTACGCACTCGCCATGGTGGACTTTGAGCCCGGCGTTCGAGCTTTTGGACCCATGCTCTATGAGGCAGGGAAAGAGCCAAGCCTTGGGGCAACCATGCAAGTGGTACATCACAGCTTGCCAGATGGCTCAGCCGATTACGCTTTCCAAGAGGCCGCAGGAGCCACACCATGAGTGAAGTGGTCATCTCAGGCGTAGGTATTTCAGCCTTCGGAAAGTTCCCCCACTTGACCGAAGAAGTACTGGCTCAATTCGCCGTAATGGAGGCACTGCGTGATGCGGGCATCACGATCAAAGATGTCGATGCCTTTTACTGCGGGAATGCCGCAGGCGGACACCTTCCAGGCCAGCGTGCTTTGCGCGAATTACATACGAATGGCCAAGCTGTTTTCAATATAGACAACGCCTGCTCCAGCGGTGCGACTGCCTTCCAGTTGGCACTTGACGCCATTCAATCGGGCAAGAATGACACCGTGCTGGTGTTTGGCATGGATCAACTCAGTACGCTGGGCGGGGGGGCACTGCCGCTGGGTCAGCGTGACTGGAATAACCGCCGAGGTATGGTTATGCCCGCACTCTATGCGATGCGTGCACACCGCTACATGCACGACTACAGCGTGTCACCGCAAGTGCTTGCAGAAGTCTCGGTCAAAAACCGGCGGCATGGCGCCTTGAATCCAATCGCTACATTTTGCAAAGTTGTCACTAACGAGGAGGTGCTGGCCTCTCGCCCTGTCGCAGAGCCTCTCACCTTACTGCAATGCTGCCCAGGTGTTGTGGATGGTGCGGCAGCGGTCGTACTGACCAATAAGCCGGGCAAGGGACTGGCGAAACCTGTCCGTGTATTGGCCTCGGTGGTTCAGTCTGGTGTATTCGAGACGGGCCCCGTCGATATGACCGAAGCGGAGATTACGGCGCGCGCAGCACGCCTAGCCTATGAGCAGGCAGGCGTGGGCCCCGAGGACCTGAGCCTCATCGAACTCCATGATGCTTTCACGATATCGGAGCTGCTTTATTACGAAGCCTTGGGCTTGTGCAAACGAGGCGAGGCGCAGCACCTGTTGACGAGCGGCGCTACTTCGCTGGGCGGCCGCATTCCCGTCAACCCGAGCGGTGGTCTGCTTGCAAAGGGTCATCCACCTGGTGCCACGGGTGTGGCTCAGATCGTTGAAATCTGCGAGCAACTTCAACAACGCGCGGGCAAGCGCCAAGTGCAAGGTGCCCGCTTAGGCCTGAGTCAGGTGACAGGTGGTGGCATCTGGGGCGTAGACCACGCAGCCTGCTCAATTCACATATTTTCAACTTAGACCTGGAAATTCACAATGACTGACAGCAAAAAAGAACCTGCCATACCTATTCCACAATCCCTTAAGGGACTGACCGCTATCGTGACCGGTGGGGCAAAAGGAATCGGCCTTGGCATAGCGAAGGACTTGGCCAGTCAGGGTTGCCGCATCGCCATTTGGGACATTGACATCACTGCTTTGGCGCAGGCAACCACGGAGTTGCAACAAATGGGCGCTGAGGTCTTCGCACAGCAGGTTAGCGTGACATCACAGGACGATGTAGAGCTTGCGGTCGCTCGCTTGCACAACACAACCGGACGCGTCGATATTCTGGTCAATAACGCCGGCATTGGCGGCGACAAACTGATAGAGAAGATGACGCTCGATTTCTGGCAACGCGTTGTCGAGACTAACCTCAACTCTCAGTTCATCTGTGCAAAGGCTGTACTGCCTCATATGGTGGATCAACGCTTTGGGCGGATCATCAATATTTCATCTCGAGCTTGGCTCGGTAACCGCGGCCAAGCAAGTTATTCGGCATCCAAGGGTGCCGTGGTCAGCTTCACTCGCAGTCTGGCACTTGAATATGCCCGTTACGGCATCACGGCCAATGCCATTGCACCGGGCATCACCGAGACCCCACTCTTTCAGACCCTGACAGAAAAAGTCGTTGAAGACCTCAAACGCTCGGTTCCTGTCCAACGTATCGGACAACCTGAAGATGTCGCCAACGCTGTCCGATTTTTTTCACAACCTGCATCGACGTATATCACTGGCCAATTGCTTTACGTGTGTGGCGGGCGCAGTTTAAGCAGTGTCTCTGTATGAGCAAGAAAATTCTCCCGACCACCAAGTCGCCAACACGGCGCAGCGCTATTCAAATGATGGCTACTGGTGCGTTAATCGTGTCAAGCTTGCCACTGATGGCTCAAGCAAGCTACCCCAACAAGAGCATGAAAATGATTGTGCCGTTTCCTCCTGGGGGCGGGACTGACACCGTGGCGCGTGCGCTTGCGCAGCGCTTGTCTGCCGCGCTGGGGCATGCGGTCATTGTTGACAACAAGGCCGGCGCAGGTACAACGATCGGACTGGCTGAAGTGGCCCGGGCTGCGCCTGACGGATACACCATGGGAATAGGTGGCAACAGCGACCCCCTGTTGCCACTGCTGTACGACAACCTGTCGTTTAACCCAAGCCAGGATCTCGTTTTTGTATCAACGTTGGCCAGTTCACCGATTGCGCTCGCGGTAGGAAATAACGTCCCTGTAAAAAATATAAGAGAGTTCATCAGTTACGCCAAAAGTAGGTTGTCCACTCCATTGGCTTACGCCTCCGTGGGCATCGCGTCGCCCATGCATCTTGCCGGCATTCATTTTTCCGCCATGACTGGCGCACCACTGGTTCATGCACCGTATCGGGGTACCGCTCCAGCGCTGAACGATCTGCTGGGCGGGCACATTCCTGTCGCCATGCTCGGGCTCCCTTCCCTATTGCCGCACGCCCGTAGCGGCAAATTGAAAATTCTGGGCGTGGCTTCCGCCACCCGGTCGCAACTGGCCAGTGAAATTCCAACCATCGCCGAGAGTGGTGTTGATGGCTTTGAAGCGGGATTTTGGTACCACGTGGTGGTGCCACGAGGAACACCGATTGATGTGATTCAACGCCTTCGGACAGCCATTGACCGCGTCATTAGCAGCTCGGAAATGAAAGCGTACTTGTCTGGAATCGGCTTCGAAGCTTTGACTTTGTCGCCAACCGAATCCGCCGGTGCCTTGCGGTTGGAGACCGAAAAATGGTCGCGAATCATTCGTGAAAACAACATTCGAGGCTCATGAGCCACTTACTTTTCTTCGGAACATAAAAATGCTTTCACAGTCTCTAAGTGGACTCAAGGTCATAGATTTCACGCAGATTGCGGCTGGACCTACTTGCACCATGATGCTCGCCGACTTGGGCGCTGACGTGATCAAAGTCGAGTCCCCCAGTGGCGAACTTGGGCGCGCCTTTGTTCCATGGATTGATGGCGAGAGCGTCACTTTCATGTCGATGAACAGGAACAAGCGCAGCATCGCACTTGACCTTAAAAACCAGGCGCACCTGCAGATATGTCGGGAGCTCCTGCAGGAGGCAGATGTGGTGGTGGAGAGTTTTCGGCCTGGCGTCATGGAGCGACTTGGCCTGGGACATGAGAAGCTTCAACAACACAATCAGCGCCTGATTTATTGCTCTGTGTCAGCCTATGGCCAGAGCGGCCCTTGGAAAGACAAGCCCGGTGTTGATGGCGTCATCCAGGCAGTCGCGGGGCTGATGAGTGTGACCGGGTCAGCCGATGCACCGCCTTGCAAGATTCAGGTCCCAGTAGTGGACATCGTGACAGGCTATTTGGCTGCGGTGAGCGTATTGGCCGCCCTAACGCAACGCGAAAAAACTGGAACAGGCCAGCACCTTGATGTCAGTATGTTCGGCAGTGCTGTCGCCCTCCAGCAGTCGGCACTGGCAGCCTATCTTGCTGATCAGATCATCCCCGAACGCATAGGCAGTGCGGCCCCCTATGCAGCCCCCAATGAAGCCTTGCGTTGCGCTGACGGCTGGATCATGGTGGCGGCCTACCAACCCGCACGGTGGAAGGCCTTGTGTGAAATCGTTGGGGTGCCAGAGTTACTGACAGATCCACGCTTTATGGAACTCGCTGGCCGAATTCAGCACCGGGCGGAGTTGGTAATGGCACTGGAATGTCGGATGCGTCTCCAAACCAAGGAGGCGTGGATCAAGGCGCTCGAGACTGCTGACATCATTTGTGGCCCCATCAATAACTACGCCGAGGTAGTGCGCACCCCGCCTTATGTTGAGGCAAATCTGAGTGAGCAAATGGAGCACTCGTCTGCAGGGCTCATCACGATGCCACGCTTTTCACTCAAAGCGATCGGTGAATTACCCGCCGCACGTCGCCCCCCCCCCCGCTTGGGTGAACACACACGCGAGGTTCTTTTGGGGATGGGACACAGCAGCACACGAATTGACGCCTTGTTTTCGCCCAAGCAAACCGATCAACAACAGGCATCCTGAACATGACAGTCTCTATTGAAGTCTGCGACTACATCGCAACCGTCACCTTGAATCGACCTGAAGCCATGAATGCACTGGACCCCGAGTCCGTTGAGCAATTGCATGCCATCTGGCAACAAATTTCATCTGACAGCGACATCCGGGTCGTGATTCTCACCGGTGCTGGCGACCGTTCATTTTGTACCGGTGCAGACCTGAAGAAAACTCAGCCACCCAGTGAAACATTTGCCGAGTTGCACTTCGGGTCAGTTCGCCCGACTCCAAGCCTGGCTACATTGCAGACCGGCAAGCCAGTGATCGGCGCCATCAATGGTTTCGCCTTGGGTGGTGGCCTCGAACTCGCGTTGCAGTGCGACATCAGAATTGCCTCAGAAGGTGCGAAATTTGGGCTGCCTGAGGTGTGCATTGGCAGCATTCCAGGTGCTGGTGGGACCCAACGCATCGTTCGTGCAATCGGCCAATCAGATGCCATGCTGATGCTACTCACTGGTGCAAGGATCGATGCCCAGGAAGCTTTGCGAATTGGCTTGGTCAGTCGCGTGGTCGCACCCTCTGCGCTCATGGAGACGGCCATGTCCATAGCGCGGCAGATCGCAGCCAATGCCCCCCTGGCGGTTGCTGCCGTCAAGAGACTGGCGACTGTGGGCCGTGAGATCCCCTTGGCTGCAGGACTCGAATTGGAGCAGCAGTCGTTTGGAATTCTTCGCAACAGCGAGGACCGTCTTGAAGGACGCAGCGCCTTCGTTGAGAAGAGAAAACCTGCCTTCAAAGGCAAGTAACTCGTCTGAACACCATGTCCATCACCACCAAAAATTCAGGAACGAGGTCCGCCATGTCCGCCGCGAGTGTTACGACGACCCAAACGCCTTCACTGCTCGACGTCTGCAATGTTGTGGTGACTTTCGGTGGCGTAGTCGCCCTCGACCGCGTGAGTTTCAAGATTCCAGAGGGCAAGGTGGTCGCGCTCATCGGCCCCAATGGTGCGGGCAAAACAACCCTCTTCAACTGTGTGAGCCGTCTGTACACCCCCGACTCAGGGGACATCCTGTACCGAGGTCAATCCCTTCTGGCCACTGCGGCGCAAGACATCGCCGAGCGAGGTATTGGTCGCACGTTCCAAAACCTGGCGCTCTTTCAGAATTTGACGGTGACAGACAACATCAGGATCGGGGCACACACACGCACCCGGGGAAACCTGATCGCCGATGCTCTGTGCCTGCCCTTGTCCCGTCGGGCCAACGTCGCCTCCAACGCGGCAGCAGATCGCCTGATCGAGTACCTCCATCTGCAGGAATTCGCCTCAAGCAAGGTAAAGGACCTGCCATTTGGCACCCAAAAGCGCGTTGAATTGGCCCGCGCGTTGGCCACTGAGCCAACCCTATTGCTTCTGGATGAGCCTGCTTGTGGACTCAACCATGAAGAAGTGAACGAACTGGGGCAAACCATTCAGAAGATTCGCAAGGACTTCAATCTGACGGTGCTGCTGGTGGAGCACCACATGGGTTTGGTGATGACCATTTCCGATCACATCGTGGCCCTGAACTTCGGGCGAAGGATCGCAGAAGGCACACCTGAACAAGTGCAACAGCATCCTGACGTGATTGCCGCCTACCTGGGTGGAGACGCAGCATGAGAGGCCAATTAAGCATCCATGATTTGACCGCCTCCTATGGGAGCAGCAAGGTGCTGCACGGCCTGAGTCTTCGGGTCAATGCGGGTCAGATCACCGCGCTGCTGGGGGCCAATGGTGCCGGTAAAACCAGTACCCTGAGGGCCATCTGCGGCATGCTGTCGCGTCAAGGCGACATCGAACTCGACGGGCGTCGTATTGAGCAGTTGTCTACTGAAGATATTGCTTGCCTGGGCGTCGGTCATGTGCCGGACGGACGCGGGACTTTCGGCGCACTGAGCGTGACTGAAAATTTGCAACTGGGTGCCATTCGACGAAGTGACAGGCTGAGCGTCAGCCAGGACATGGATCGGATTTACGACTACTTTCCAATCCTTCGGAAACGAAGTTCTCAGCAAGCCGGGACTCTTTCTGGCGGTGAGCAACAAATGTTAGCCGTAGGCCGTTCACTCATGGCGCGACCCACTTTGCTGCTGCTGGATGAACCGTCCTTTGGCTTAGCGCCACTCATGGTGCGTGAACTCTTCAAAATTTTCAGGCGGCTCAACCAAGAGCAGGGCATCAGCATCCTATTGGTTGAACAAAACGCTCACCTCGCCTTGGATCTGGCAGACAAGGCTTATTTGCTTGAAACAGGTCGGATTGTTTTTTCGGGCACACCTGATGCGATCCGAAAAAACGACAGCATTCGACGCGCCTATCTGGGGAATTGATGATGGAACTTATTGCACAGCAACTGATCGCGGGCATATCCACAGGCACGATTTACGCTTGTGTTGCGCTCGCTGTCGTCATGATTTACCAATCCATCGGGCATGTGAACTTCGCCCAAGGTGAGATGGCCATGCTCTCCACCTTTGCCGCCTGGCAAATCATGGACTACGGCGTGTCCTATTGGGTTGCCTTCCCATTGACTGTTTTGATGTCATTTGTTTTGGGTGTACTGGTGGAGCGCGTCTTGATGCGACCACTCCGACATGCACCACCCCTGAGCCTTGTCATTGTCTTCATCGGGTTGCTACTGACGATTAACAGCGTTGCAGGTTATATCTGGAGCTTCACGGTCAAGCCATTTCCATCGCCATTCGGCACAGCGCCATTTTTGGGCAGCGCCTTGATCAGCCAGCATCAAGCGGGAATGATGGCCACCACGCTGGTCATCCTGGTCTTGCTGTTTGTCTTTTTTCGGTCTACCCGGGTTGGCTTGGCCATGCGCGGTGCCGCAAACAACCCAACCTCTGCACGCCTTTTAGGTATACGTGTCAGAACGCTTGAGGGACTTGGCTGGGGCATGGCAGCGGCCATCGGCGCGGTGGGGGGCATGCTGATCGCTCCCGTCGTTTTCCTGGAGCCCAACATGATGGCGGGGACCTTGGTCTATGGCTTTGCAGGTGCGGTTCTCGGCGGGCTCAGTAGTCCTGCGGGCGCCGTCCTTGGAGGACTCATTGTGGGTGTTCTGGAGAACCTGGTGGGCACGTTAATTCCCGTCATCGGCGGTGAACTCAAGCTCACGTTGGCGCTGGTCACCATCGTTTTGGTTCTTGTGATACGGCCCCAAGGTCTCTTGGGGAAAAAACTGGTGCACCGCGTATGAAAAATCAAATGAATCCGCAAGGGCAGTCCATCAAGTGGATGGCGCTCATGATTGGGATTTTTGCGGTGGCTGTTGTGCTACCTGCAGTCGCCAAGGGGTTTCTACTGTTTCAAGCCACCCAGGTCATGATCTTTGCGGTGGCCATCATGGGGCTGAATCTCTTGGTGGGCTTCAGCGGCCAGTTGTCGCTGGGTCATGGCGCTTTCTATTCAGTCGGCGCTTACACAGCAGCCATTTCGATGGGTCAATTTGACTTGCACTACGGCTTGGCCATCCCCGCTGCAGGCGTCATTGCCTTCCTATTTGGATTTTTGTTTGGATTGCCCGCACTGCGTCTGGAGGGACACTACCTCGCCATGGCTACTTTTTCGTTGGCCGTTGCCATGCCGCAGGTCATCAAACTTTCGGTTTTGGAATCATGGACAGGTGGCTCCCAGGGCATCGCAGTCAATAAGCCGCAAGCCCCTTTTGGATTATCACTGACCGAGGATCAATGGCTTTACTACATCACGCTGATCACGACCGGCTTTCTATTTCTCGTCGCCAAAAATCTGATCAATAGCCGAACCGGCTTGGCCCTATTGGCTGTCAAAGAGAGCCCTGTGGCTGCCAAGGCTATGGGGGTCAATGTGTCGGTTTACAAAACGCTGGCCTTTGGTATGAGCGCAGCATTCAATGGCATCGCGGGCGCATTGAGTGCCATGGCCGTGCAGTACATCGCACCGGAGAGCTTCACCTTTTATCTTTCGGCCGCCATTTTGGTGGGCCTCGTGGTCGGCGGCGTTGGTTGGTTGCCCGGGGCTTTTTTGGGTGCCATCTTCGTCCTGATCGTACCCAATGTGGCTGAGACCGTCTCCAAGGGCTTGTCGGGTGCCATCTATGGGGTATTTCTCATTGCCCTCATCTTTTTCTTGCCTGCAGGCGCAAGCACTTTTCGGGATTTCATTTTTCACCGGTTCCAACGCAAAAGCGGAACTTCCAACTAAGCAAAACCAGGAGATAGACATGACCGACATGACAAACAACATCAAACCAATGACCCGGAGAGCCTTTGCAAGCCAGGGCAATTTGACACACAGCCGATTTGGAAAAGCCTTTGTGGCGGCCGTCTTCAGTATTATGGCGCTGTCTGGCGCGTGGGCACAGAAGGCACAGCTGCCTGGCGTTACCGATGCCGAGATCCGCATTGGCAACACCAGCCCCTACAGCGGCCCAGGATCAGCCTACAGCACGATCGCTAAGGTAGAGGCGGCCTACTTCAAAATGATCAATGACAATGGCGGCATCAACGGTCGAAAGATCAACTTCATTTCCTACGACGACGCCTTGAGCCCACCCAAAACCGTTGAGCAAACCCGAAAATTGGTGGAGAGCGATGACGTTTTGGCGATGTTCAATACGATTGGCACTGCCGCTAATTTGGCAGCCCAAAAATACCTCAACGCCAAGCAAGTCCCGCAGTTGCTGGTGGGCGGAGGCGCGACCCATCTGGTAGACCCCAAAAAATATCCGTGGACGATGGGGTGGCAGCCGACCTATTTCAGCGAAGGTGCCATCTATGCAAAGCATATTCTGACCAATACACCGAACGCAAAGATTGCAGTACTTTCCCAAAATGATGATTTCGGCAAGGACTATCTGGCCGGTCTGAAAGAAGGGTTGGGACAAAAGGCGGCATCGATGATCGTCTCAACGGCGACCTACGAGCCTTCAGACCCCACGGTGGATTCTCAGGTACTCAAGCTGAAGGCTTCTGGGGCTGACGTTCTGGTCAACATCACGACCCCTAAATTTGCCTCGCAGGTGATCAAGAAGATTGCCGAAATTGGCTGGAAACCAGCCCACTATCTGATCAACATTTCTGTGTCTGTGGGTGCGGTCATGAAACCGGCGGGTATTGAGAACAGCCAAGGCATTCTGAGCACAGCTTATTTGATGGAATCTACTGATGCACGTTGGAAAGACCACCCCGACATGAAAGTCTGGTCTGCTTTCATGGACAAGTACGTACCCGGCGCTAACAAAGCAGACTCGATGAACGTCTACGGTTACGTGACTGCTCAGGCACTGGTGCAAATTCTTGCTCAAAGTGGCAATGATTTGTCTCGTGCCAACGTGATGAAGCAGGCCGCGAATCTGAACAAGGTGCCGTTCAAGTTGATGATTCCTGGTGTGGTTGCCAACACCACGCCAACAGACCTCTACCCGATTCAACAAATGCAGATGATGCGCCTGAAGGGCGAGCAATGGGAACTGTTCGGCCCCATCATCAGCAGCGGGATAGGCCAGTAATGCAGGAACGTATGCACTCCGTTCAACATCAACTGACCGCAGCGAGTTTGTAATGTCCGACTCCCACGAATATGACTACATCATCGTAGGCGCTGGCTCCGCCGGATGCGTTCTTGCCAATCGATTGTCAGAAGATCCTGCCGTATCAGTTTTACTTTTAGAGGCTGGTCCTGAAGACAAGAGCATCTGGATGAAGATTCCCGCTGGTGCGGCCCGTGTCATCGGGCCAGGGCCAACGAACTGGGCTTACTTTACCGAGCCTGAAAAGCACTTGCGAAATCGAAAGATTTACTGGCCAAGAGGGCGAACCCTCGGCGGCTCAAGTTCGATCAATGGCATGGTCTACCTCCGTGGCCATCCGGAGGATTACAACGAGTGGGCCCGTCTTGGAAATCCTGGCTGGGCCTGGGTCGATGTCATGCCTTACTTCAAAATGAGCGAGGACCAACAGCATGGCGCCAGCGCCATGCACGGTACTGGCGGACCGCTTGCCGTGAGCGATCCCGCCATCGACGATGAAGGTGGACGACTGTTCATTCAATCGGCTGTGAATGCGGGCCTGCCATTTCGAAAGGACCTCAATGACGGCATCCAGGAGGGTGTCGGTCGAGCGCAGGTCACCGTCAGAAAGGGCCGCCGCAGTTCAACTTCTGAGGCTTTTTTGCATCCCGTCAGACATCGCAAGAACCTGCATGTGGTGGTGGAGGCTTTGGTTGGGCGAATCCTTCTTGAGGGTAACCGAGCCGTAGGCATCAGCTATACCAAGGGCGGCCAAACTCTTGAAGCAAAATCCCGAAGAGAGGTCATTCTTTCTGGCGGGGTGATCAATTCACCGCAGTTGCTCATGCTCTCTGGCATAGGCCCTGGCGCGCATCTTCAGGAGCGGGGAATCAATGTGGTCCATGACCTTCCGGGTGTCGGTGCGAATTTGCAAGACCACTTGTATGTTTATTACGTGGCTGAATGTGACAAGTCCATTTCAATCAATCACCAGTTGACCGGCGCAAGAATGTATTTTCAAGCGCTGAAGTACTTCATCAATCGCAGTGGGTACATGAACATCGGTGCCGTTCAAGCCACCGCCTTTCCCAGGGTGGCCAAAAATGCAGATCGCCCAGACGTTGAAATCAGCTTTAGACCGATGAGCATCACCATCTCAAAATCTGGTGCTGTTGCTCTTGACTCGTTCCCAGGCATCAACGCATCTTGTAGCCTGCTCAGGCCAAAGGCAAGAGGATCGATTCGCTTGGCAAGCCCAGATCCGTGTGATAAAGCACTTATTTATGCCAATTATCTGGACAACGATGATGACTTGTCTGTCATGCGCGAAGGCATGCGTTGGATTCGTAAGGTTTTCGAAACGAAACCCATGGCCAATCTCATTAAAAAGGAGGTAGCACCGGGTTCATCGATCAGAACTGATGCGCAATGGGAAGGCTACATCCGCGACTCAGCCCAAACTGTTTACCACCCGGTAGGCACCTGCGCGATGGGTACGGATTCCATGTCCGTAGTCGACCCTCAACTCAAAGTCCATGGCATACAGGGCCTGCGGGTAGTCGATGCATCGGTGATGCCACGCGTCACGTCTTGCAATACCAATGCACCCACCATCATGATTGGTGAAAAGGGCGCCGCCATGATTCTTGCCGCCCACAAAGCACGTTAACGCTCATTCAAACTTCAGGAGACTCACAATGACTCAACAATATGAGATGTATATCAATGGCCAATTTGTGGCCCCCAGCTCAGGCCAATACTTCGATTCCGTCAGCCCCGCAGATGGAACTTTGATCGCCCGGGTTGGGCAAGGCAATGCCGAGGACATTGATCGGGCCGTCCAAGCGGCATTTGCTGCAAAACGCGTGTGGGCCGAGATGAACCCACTGGAGCGAGGCCGGATTCTTAGAAAGTTGGCAGACCTGCTGGTTCAAAACGCAGCACAACTGGGCAAGCTGGAGTCAGACGAAATGGGCATGCCGTCGAGTCTGTCGCCCATGATTGTGGTGGAGTCGGCCAAATTTTTTGACTATTACGGTGGCTTGGCCGCGTCAATTCACGGGGACACTATTCCGATCAATCCCCAGATTTTTTGCTACAACCTCTATGAACCCTATGGCGTGGTGGGCATCATCACCCCATGGAACGGCCCACTTAACCAAGCCGCTCGCAGCGTGGCGCCAGCTTTGGCTGCCGGCAACACTGTCGTTCTCAAACCCAGCGAATTTTCGTCTATCACTGCACTGGAAATGGCGCGACTGGCAACAGAGGCAGGCCTGCCCAATGGGGTTCTAAACGTCATCACAGGGGATGGTGCCAATGCAGGATCACCCTTGGTCGTTCATCCGTTGGTTCGAAAGGTGGCTTTTACTGGATCGGTCAAAACGGGGCAGGCGATCGGCGCCATTGCAGCCCACAAGATCATGCCCTTAACGTTGGAACTTGGCGGAAAGTCTCCTAACATCGTCTTTGAAGACGCTAAGTTGGATGCGGCAGTTCCCATGGTGCTGATGGGCTTCGTCCTCAACAGTGGACAGATTTGTACCTCTGGCACGCGCGTCCTGGTTCAACGGACGATATTCGATGAGTTCAGCACAAAGATTGCAGCCGCTGCGTCTAAATTTCCGATAGGACGCGATCGACCTTTCCCGACTCTGGGTCCCATTGCGAACCAGCCACAGTTCGAGAAGATTCTTGGTTTTTTCGAGAGCGCTCGCCAAGAAGGCGCTACATGTCTTACGGGGGGGGAGCGCGCCAACGGCGATGGCCTGGATCAGGGCCTCTATATCAGGCCGACTATCTTCACCAACGTGACGGCGAGCATGAAGGTGGTCCGTGAAGAGATCTTTGGCCCGGTGGGTGTGCTCATCCCTTTTGACACTGAAGAAGAAGCCATCCGCATTGCAAACGATACGGAATATGGGCTTGCTTCAGGTATCTGGACGCAGGACGCTAGTCGCGCGCACCGGGTAGCGGCCCAGTTGGAAGCGGGGACCGTCTATATCAACACATATCATGAACGCGCGATTGAGGCGCCCATGGGCGGCTACAAGAAAAGTGGTATCGGACGGGAGAAGGGAATGGCGGCGCTTCACGATTACATGCAATTGAAGAATGTGACAATGAAACTAATTTAGTCAGTCGCTTCTACAACGCTCGAGCTTAGGTGTATCGGAGTCCAGCAAACTCATCTATACAACTAAACCAACTGAGTGACCAGTAAACGGGCATACAGTTCGTCCATTGACGGATATCAAGCAATAGGGCTCGATGTCCGTTCTTGGCCGTTTGCAGACAGCGGGCCCACTTGGACCGATGACTGCTATCGCTCTTGGATTCAACCGGT
Organism: uncultured Burkholderiales bacterium; assembly: GCA_903932865.1. Classification (GTDB taxonomy): domain Bacteria; phylum Pseudomonadota; class Gammaproteobacteria; order Burkholderiales; family Burkholderiaceae_C; genus Limnohabitans_A. The sequence goes on along the minus strand of CAIZHQ010000007.1, from coordinate 124 downwards.
CGATGCAACACACTAGAAACTGCTTTAGCAGAAGGAGTGTTGCAGATGAAGCGAAGACCTAGAATTTACTACTCTGATAGCCAGAAGGCCCTAATGTGGGAACGCTGGAAAAAAGGTGAGTCCC
>CAIZHQ010000006.1 GCA_903932865.1 uncultured Burkholderiales bacterium | reverse complement strand
GAGATGGTGATGCCAGGAGACAACGTGTCGATCACTGTGAAGTTGATCAACCCCATTGCGATGGAAGAAGGCTTGCGCTTTGCCATCCGCGAAGGTGGCCGCACGGTTGGCGCTGGCGTCGTTGCCAAGATCATCGCTTAATTCTTTTGTGGCGCAGCAGTGCAAAGGCTTGGCCTTTGCGCTGTAGCAAGCAGAACACTCACCACAAGGAATTGACATGTCATCCAAGCAAAAAATCCGCATCCGCCTGAAGGCGTTTGACTACAAATTGATCGACCAGTCCGCTGCCGAGATCGTTGACACCGCCAAGCGCACTGGCGCGATTGTCAAAGGCCCCGTGCCTTTGCCAACACGCATGAAGCGTTTTGACATCCTGCGTTCACCGCACGTCAACAAGACCAGCCGTGACCAGTTGGAAATTCGCACCCACCAGCGTTTGATGGACATCGTGGACCCCACTGACAAAACAGTGGACGCCCTGATGAAACTCGATCTGCCCGCTGGCGTGGACGTCGAAATCAAGCTGCAGTGATGCGTTTGGGGTGGCCGAAAAGCCATCCAAACGCTTGAAATAAGGCCCGATTTGCCAGAAATGGCGAGTCGGGCTATAATTTCAGGCTCACCTGTTGAAGGTGAGATTTATTAACAGTCTTTCACACACCAAACGGGGCTGCCAATTGAAGTGGCCTCGGTGGAAGTTTTGGAGAAAACAATGAGTCTTAGTAACTCCCTCGGGTTGCTGGGTCGCAAGGTGGGCATGATGCGTCTGTTCACTGATGATGGGGATTCTGTTCCTGTCACAGTGCTGGATGTTTCTAACAACCGCGTATCCCAGGTCAAAACCCAAGAGAACGATGGCTATGTCGCTTTGCAAGTGACATTTGGTGCCCGCAAGGCATCGCGCGTGACCAAGCCCATCGCTGGCCACCTGGCCAAAGCCGGTGTTGAAGCCGGTGAAATCATTCAAGAATTCCGCGTGACCTCTGACACAGCAGCCCAGTACGCCGCCGGCGCAACTGTGCCTGTGGCTGCCGTGTTCGCAGTGGGCCAGAAAGTGGACGTGCAAGGCACCTCCATCGGTAAAGGCTTCACCGGCACGATCAAGCGTCACAATTTCAAATCGCAGCGCGCATCGCACGGTAACAGCCGTTCGCACAATGTGCCTGGTTCGATTTCGATGGCCCAAGACCCAGGCCGTGTGTTCCCAGGCAAAAAAATGTCGGGTCACCTCGGCGATGTCACTTGCACCACTCAGAACCTGTCCGTCATCCGTGTTGATGAGGTCCGTGGTCTGTTGATGGTCAAGGGTGCTATTCCCGGTTCCAAAGGTGGTTTCGTGACCGTGCGTCCTGCCGTTAAAGTTAAAGGAGCGAACTGATGCAGCTCGAACTCCTGAACGACCAAGGTCAAGCCGCCTCCAAAGTGGATGCGCCCGAGACTGTGTTCGGTCGTGAATACAACGAAGCCCTGATCCACCAAATCGTGGTGGCTTATCAGGCCAATGCCCGTCAAGGCACTCGCGCTCAAAAGGACCGTGAACAAGTTCACCACTCCACCAAAAAGCCTTTCAAACAAAAAGGCACGGGTCGCGCACGTGCGGGTATGACTTCCTCGCCTTTGTGGCGTGGCGGTGGTCGGATTTTTCCGAACATGCCCGACGAAAACTTCACACAGAAGATCAACAAGAAGATGTACCGCGCGGGTATGGCTTCGATCTTCTCTCAGTTGGCCCGCGAAGGCCGTCTGGCTGTAGTGGATTCCTTCAAGGTTGAGACCCCTAAAACAAAGCAGCTCGCTGCCAAGTTCAAGGCCATGAGTCTCGACAACGTGCTGGTGATCGCAGACGAAGTCGACGAAAACCTGTACCTGGCATCTCGCAACCTGATCAACATCCTGATTGTTGAGCCACGTTACGCCGATCCCGTGTCTTTGGTGAACTTCAAGAAAGTCCTCGTGACCAAAGGCGCCATGGACAAACTCAAGGAGATGTTTGCATGAGCGCCGTGAAGTTTGACGAAGGTCGTCTGATGTCCGTGCTGGTAGCCCCTATCGTGTCCGAAAAGGCCACCATGGTTGCTGAAAAAACCAACACCGTGACTTTCAAAGTGCTGCAGGATGCCACCAAGCCTGAAATCAAAGCCGCTGTGCAATTGATGTTCAAGGTTGAGGTCAAAGGCGTGTCTGTGGTGAATACCAAAGGCAAGACCAAGCGTTTTGGCAAGACCATTGGCCGCCGCGACAACATTCGCAAGGCTTATGTCACGCTGCAACCAGGTCAAGAGCTGAACCTGTCCGGGGAGGCCGCGTAATCATGGCTGTCATCAAGATCAAACCGACATCCCCAGGCCGTCGTGGCGTGGTGAAAGTCACGCGTGACCACCTGCACAAGGGTGAAGGCTACGCGCCGTTGCTGGAACCTCAGCACCAAAAATCGGGTCGTAACAACAACGGTCACATCACCACACGCCACAAAGGCGGTGGTCACAAGCACCACTATCGCGTGGTGGATTTCAAGCGCAACAAAGACGCGATCCCGGCGAAAGTCGAGCGCATCGAGTACGACCCCAACCGTACTGCGCACATTGCATTGTTGTGCTACGCCGATGGCGAGCGCCGTTACATCATTGCCCCCCGTGGTATTGAGGCCGGTGCAACCTTGATGTCGGGCGCTGAAGCCCCCATCCGCGCTGGCAACACTTTGCCGATTCGCAACATCCCCGTGGGTTCGACCATCCATTGCATCGAGCTCAAGCCCGGTGCGGGTGCCCAGATTGCGCGATCGGCAGGTGCCTCGGCGACCTTGCTGGCACGCGAAGGCATTTACGCTCAAGTGCGCATGCGCTCCGGTGAAGTTCGCAAGATCCACATCGAGTGCCGTGCAACCATTGGTGAAGTCGCCAACGAAGAGCACAGCCTGCGCCAATTGGGCAAGGCCGGTGTCAAGCGCTGGATGGGTATCCGCCCAACGGTTCGTGGCGTGGCCATGAACCCAGTGGATCACCCGCACGGTGGTGGCGAAGGCCGTACCGGCGAAGGCCGTCATGCAGTAGACCCGTGGGGCAACCTCACCAAGGGCTACCGTACCCGTAACAACAAGCGCACACAGGTCATGATCGTGTCGCGTCGCAAGAAGTAAGGGTTAGACAATGACACGCTCTCTCAAAAAGGGTCCTTTCGTTGACCACCATTTGCTGGCCAAGGTTGAAAAAGCCGTTGCCACCAAAGACAAAAAGCCCGTCAAGACATGGTCGCGTCGCTCCATGGTTCTGCCCGATTTCATCGGTCTGACCATCGCTGTTCACAACGGCAAGCAACACGTTCCTGTTTATGTGACTGACCAAATGGTTGGCCACAAATTGGGCGAATTCGCACTGACCCGGACATTCAAGGGTCACCCTGCGGACAAAAAAGTCCAAAAGAAATAAGGAAAGACCATGGAAACACGTGCAGTCCTCCGGGGCGTCCGTTTGTCGGTCGATAAAGGCCGCTTGGTCGCCGATTTGATTCGCGGTAAAAAAGTGGATCAAGCTCTGAACATTCTGACATTCACGCAGAAAAAAGCTGCGGGCATTGTCAAGAAGGTTTTGGAGTCCGCCATCGCCAACGCTGAGCACAATGACGGCGCCGACATCGACGAGTTGAAGGTGAAAACCATCTACGTCGAGCAAGGCACCACGCTCAAGCGTTTCACCGCCCGCGCCAAAGGCCGTGGCAACCGCATCAGCAAGCCCACATGCCATGTGTATGTGACGGTTGGCAACTAAGCCAGGGAAGAAACATGGGACAAAAAATCCATCCTACCGGCTTCCGTTTGGCCGTGAGCCGTAACTGGTCCAGCCGTTGGTACGCCAGCAACAAAGACTTCGCCGGCATGCTGGCCGAAGACATCAAGGTGCGTGAATACCTCAAGGCCAAGCTCAAGAATGCCGCGGTCTCCCGCGTGCTGATTGAGCGTCCAGCCAAGAGCGCCCGCATCACCATTTTCTCGGCTCGTCCAGGTGTGGTGATCGGCAAAAAAGGCGAAGACATCGAGTTGCTCAAGAAAGAACTCGCTGTTCGTCTGGGCGTGCCTGTTGCGGTCAACATCGAAGAAGTGCGCAAGCCCGAAATCGATGCTCAACTGATCGCTGACAGCATCACGCAACAGCTTGAGAAGCGGATCATGTTCCGTCGGGCCATGAAGCGCGCCATGCAAAACGCCATGCGTCTGGGCGCCCAAGGCATCAAGATCATGTCGGCTGGTCGTTTGAACGGCATCGAGATCGCCCGTACAGAGTGGTACCGTGAAGGCCGCGTGCCATTGCACACCCTGCGCGCTGACATCGACTACGCCACTTCCGAAGCTAAGACCACCTACGGCATCATCGGTGTCAAGGTCTGGGTCTACAAAGGTGACACCTTGGGCCGCAATGACGCTCCAGCACTGGCTGAGCCACGTGCCGAAGAAGAACGCCGCCCACGGGGTCCACGCCGTGATGCACGTCCAGGTGAGCGCCCCGCAGGCGATCGCCGTGGTGGCCCACGTCGCCCCGCAGGCACTAACACCGCACCCACCGACGGCAGCGACAAGCCTGCCGGCGCGGGTGGTGATGCCAAACCCGCCGTTAAGCGCGTACGCACAGTCGCCGCGCCAGCTGCAGCAGCTGACGGTCAATAAGGAGTAATTACATGCTGCAACCTGCTCGCAGAAAGTTCCGCAAGGAACAGAAGGGCCGCAACACCGGCGTCGCTACCCGTGGCAACACGGTGGCGTTTGGTGACTTCGGCCTGAAGTCCACAGACCGTGGCCGTTTGACGGCCCGTCAGATCGAAGCCGCACGCCGTGCGATTTCCCGTCACGTCAAGCGTGGTGGTCGCATCTGGATCCGTGTGTTCCCTGACAAGCCGATTTCCACCAAGCCTGCTGAAGTGCGTATGGGTAACGGTAAAGGAAACCCAGAATACTACGTGGCCGAGATCCAACCTGGAAAGGTGCTCTACGAGATCGTAGGCGTACCCGAAGAGTTGGCCCGCGAAGCCTTCAAATTGGCCGCTGCCAAGTTGCCCCTGCGTACCACATTTGTGGCCCGCATGATTGGCCAATAATTCAGGAGAACCAAGAAATGAACGCTGCTGAATTGCGCCAAAAAGACATTGCTGGTGTGAAAGACGAGATCAAAGCGCTCCAAAGAGCTCACTTTGGCCTGCGTATGCAAAAAGCCACGCAACAACTCGGCAATACCGGAACGTTGAGCGAAACCCGTCGCTCGATTGCTCGTGCCAAAACCATCCTTGCCCAAAAGCAAGCCGCCAAGTAAGGAGTGACCATGACGGAAGCTAAAACATCCCTCAAGCGCACCTTGATTGGCAAGGTGGTCAGCGACAAACGCGCCAAGACCGTGACCGTGCTGGTGGAGCGCCGTGTGAAACACGCGCTTTACGGCAAGATCGTGGCCAAGTCGAGCAAGTACCACGCGCACGACGAAACAGGTCAATACCACCTGGGCGACACCATCGAAATCACGGAAAGCCGCCCGATTTCGAAGACCAAAAACTGGGTGGCCAGCCGCCTGGTGCAGAAAGCCGAAGCGGTCTGAGTCTTAAAGCCTGACTTGTGCAAACTTTCTGAAAACGACCCACAATAGTGGGTCGTTTTTTTTACCTTGGCAATACTGCCATTTTCTAAAATATGGAGCAACACATGATCAAAGTCGGAGACACGCTACCTGCAGCCACACTGATGGAATATGTCGAGGTGGAGGGCAACGGTTGCAGCATTGGCCCCAATCCCGTGGACGTGGCCAAAGCCACAGCTGGCAAAACCGTCGCGTTGTTTGCATTGCCAGGTGCTTTCACCCCCACTTGTTCAGCCAAACATGTACCGGGTTATGTAGAAAACCACGATGCTCTGAAAGCAGCTGGCGTGGATGAAATCTGGTGTGTGAGTGTGAACGACGCCTTCGTCATGGGCGCCTGGGCGCGTGACCAGAAAACGGGCACCAAGGTGCGCATGCTGGGCGACGGCAGCGGTGATTTCAGCAAGGCCACTGGCTTGACGTTGGACCTGACCGCCCGCGGCATGGGTGTGCGCAGCAACCGCTACTCCATGTTGGTGAAAGATGGCAAAGTGGCCACTTTGAACATTGAAGGTCCTGGCAAATTTGAAGTCAGTGATGCCGCAACGCTGTTGGCCCAAGCCAAAGGGTGAAGACCATTGGCCGACAATAAAAGGGACCTTCGGTCCCTTTTTTGTTGCCAGTTGGGCAGCTCAAGCGATGTCAACTTTGAGGTAGTGGGCACCTGCAAAGGGGTTGTGATAATAAGGCGGTATTTCTTCAAAGCCCAGGTCTTCGTACAGGGCCCTGGCAGACTCCATGTCGTCCAGTGTGTCCAGCAGGACGCAGCTGTAACCCGCTTTGCGGGCTGCATCGAGAATAGCCTCGGTCAATTGACGGCCCAACCCCAAACCTCTGAATGCTGGGCGCACATAGAGGCGTTTCATTTCAGCGGCATTGGAATAATCAGAACTGTCCAAGGGGCGCAAAGCACAGCACCCGGCCAATGCGCCATCAACCCAAGCCATCAAGAGTGCACCACGAGGCTCAGCGTATTCACCAGGCAAACTTTGCAGCTCGTTGTCGAAACCTTGAAAACACAAATCCACTTGCAGGCTGCCTGCATACTCCTGAAAGATGGCGCGGGTCATATCCCAGTCAGCAGAGCTGGCCGGTTGCTTCAATAAAACGATCGGCATGAGCGGGTTGGACTAAAAAATCAAAACACAGTGTAGCCGCAGGCGAGTGGCCATCATGGGTTCAGCCGCCCATGGAAACAATGCCGAAAACGGCCATGGCCGAAACGAGAAGCAACACCAAGGCCCAGGTACGAGAGCGGACATGGTCGGCCGAGGGGGTAACAGGATCAGACATGGACTTGTCCCCATGCCACATGGCGGGTACCAGGGCTAGGTTTTTTCGCCAGCGGTACCAGACCAAGGCCAGTAAATGAATGCAGACCAAAAGGATCAAGGTGGTCTTGCCCCATCCTTTGTGCCAGCTGGTGGCCAAAGAGACCCATTGGCTGGAAACCATTGAGGACAACGGCCCCATGTTGGCAATTTCATCGTCACTGATGAGCCCCGTGCCCACTTGCAAGAACAAAATGAGCAAAAAAGCCACGACTGACAATGACCCCAAAGGGTTGTGACCCGCAAATTGAGTGAACCTGTCACGACCTTGAAGATAAGCCCAAACACGCGAAGGGCTTATGGGCAGCTGTGACCAGCGCGACCAGTAACCGCCAACAACCCCCCAAATAACGCGAAACAGCAAAAGTGCCAAAACGCAATAACCGAAACGAAAATGCCAGACCATGGCGTTGCCACCTACATTGCCCGTGATGACCAGGCCGCTCACACACAGCACCAGCCCCCAATGAAAGAGGCGAGTGGGCAGATCCCAGATGCGAACTTGAACCATAAGGACTTTCATGGATGCGGGTAAAGCCAAGATATGAGAAACTGATCCACAGTCAGAGCATTGCGCTTTGGCAAACACATCTCTCAATTGGAGTTGAACATGAAAACAATGTCAGGTCTTTTTAGCATGGCCGTGGCGATGGCTGTGACCTTACCTGCTCAAGCGCAGTTTGCCAAGCCTGAAGATGCGGTCAAGTACCGCAAGGCGAGTTTCACGGTGATGTCTGCGCATTTTGGCCGATTGGGTGCTATGGCCAATGGACGCATGCCCTATGACGCCAAAGCCGCTGTCGAAAATGCCGAAGTGGCGTTGACGCTGTCGAAGTTGCCATGGGCCGCCTTTGGCGAGGGTACAGACAAAGGTGACACCCGTGCCAAGCCAGAAATCTGGAAAGAGTCTGCCAAGTACAAGGAAGCCGCAGACAAAATGCAAGTTGAAATGGGCAAATTGAATGTGGCTGCCAAGGCGGGCAACATCGACGCTTTGAAGGCTGCTTTTGGCCCAGCCGCCGCATCTTGCAAAGCCTGCCACGACAACTACCGTAAAGATTGATGAAGGCATCCTGTGCAAGCGGGCCATTGGGCCTTGCTGCTCAGGTTTCGGCCAACAGTTTTTCAATCAGCTCGTGCAGCTCTGCAAAGTCTGGCGTCCCCACAAAGCGTTTGACGATCTCGCCTTGCTTGTTGACGAGAAACGTGGTGGGCGTGAGTTTGATGTCGCCCCATTCGCGAGCGACCGTGCCCGTGTTGTCAATGGCCACCCCAAAGGGCAGTTGTCTCGATTGTGCGAAATTGACCACATAACTGGGAGGGTCGTAGCTCATGGCCACAGCCAAGGTGACATAGCCGCGGTCTTTGAACTTGTTGTGAGTGGCCACCAGTTCAGGCATCTCTGCCACACAGGTGGTGCAGCTGGTGGCCCAGAAATTGACCAAAGCGACTCTTCCCTGCAATTGCTTGGAGGTGAGCTTGGAGCCATCGAGCAAAACAAAGGTGGAATCAGGAGCGCGGTCACCTGAGCAGCCCCAAAGGGCCAAAGTCAGGCCGAGTACCGCACTCCAAGAGAACAAACGGCGCCCCCAAAGTCGCAAGTTCCAGGACACAGTGAGCAGCGTTTTCATCGTTGAAAGTTTAATCCGTTTGCCATGTCCGCAGGTACGGTGGGTATTGCGGCTGTCCATTTCAGCCGTTCATCGCGCAGGTGCACGGAACGCAGCAGTTGACTTCAAACCAAATTCATCAAAAGCGCCAACAGGCCCTGCGGGTCACTGACCATGGGGTCGTGGCCCGTGTGCATTTCCAGCACTTGTGAGCCAGGCAACCAGATGCCATTCCAAAATTTCGGGTCCACCATGCGCAAGCGGCTGACGTCGATCGTGCCCAAAGGTGGATTGGTGCAGTTGATGAACGTGCGGGGAACGCTGGCGACGCGCTGCGGATCAAAGTCAAGCACCTGGGTGTATGGCCCGCCCGGGTGCGGCGTTTGACGCCTTTGAACCCAGGCGTGGTCGGCATCACCCAATCCAAAGACAGCAGGGTCGGGTGCGGGAAACGCGTGCAGCGGATGGGCTTGTGCCGCAGCAATGCGCGCCTGGCGCGTGCCGCTGGCATGGGTGCTGCTCCAGCTCTCGCCGGGTTTGGGCAGCACCGCATCCAGATACACCAGGTGGCGCAGGCCTTCGGGCCTGCGATCGGCCACGGCTGTGCCCAACATGCCAGCGTACGAGTGCACCACCAACACCACTTCGTCCAATTCTTCGGCGTCCATGGCCGAGATCACGTCTTGTATGTGGGTGTCCAGATCAATACCGGGTTGAAGAAGGTGGGCTCGCTCGCCCACACCGGTCAGGGTCACCGCGTGGGCGCGGTGACCCGCACGAACCAGGCCGGGCAACACACGCTGCCAGCACCAGGCCCCGTGCCAAGCCCCGTGAACCAGCAAAAAGTTGGCCATCAAATCACCCCTTTGCCGCGAAGAGGACCCAGTTTTTCAGTGTTCCAACCCAGGACTTCGGACAAAACTTCGGCAGTGTGCTGACCCAGCATGGGGGGTGGCAAGTCTTGGCGAACGGGGGTGAGGCTCAGCTTCATGGGGCTGGCCACCAGTTTCAGGTCGGGTTTGATCGGGTGCTGCCAAGCTTGCACCATGCCTCGGGCCTGAATTTGCGGGTCCACAAAGACCTCGCTCAAGGTATTGATGGCCCCGCATGGGACTTTGGCGGCCTCGAGGGCCGCCAACCAATCGGCCTTGGAACGGGTTTTCAGAATGCCTTCGAGCAGGGGCACCAGCGTGTCACGGTGGCGAACCCGGTCAGCGTTCAGGGCGTAGCGTGCGTCTTGTGCCAGTTCGGGGCAGCCCGCCACGGTGCAAAACTTGGCAAACTGCCCGTCGTTGCCGACCGCCAAAATCAGGTGGTCGCGGCTGCCAGGTGCTGAACCGGTCGGGGCCATGACTTCGAACACTTGGTAAGGCACGATGTTCTGATGTGCGTTGCCAGCGCGGCCTGGCACTTTGCCACTGACGAGGTAATTCGACCCCAAATTGGCCAGCATGGCCACCTGGGTGTCGAGCAAGGCCATGTCGACTTGCTGGCCTTGGCCGGTGCGTTCCACATGGCGAAGCGCCGCCAAGATCGCTACGGTGGCGTACATGCCGGTGAACAGGTCGGCGACAGCCACGCCCACTTTTTGCGGGCCACCACCCAAGTCGTCCCGTTCCCCGGTCACGCTCATGAGGCCGCCGATGCCTTGCACGGCATAGTCGTAACCTGCACGCTCGCGGTAAGGGCCGGTCTGACCAAAGCCGGTCACGCTGCAATACACCAGCTTGGGGTTCAGGGCGCTCAGGCTGGCGTAGTCCAAGCCGTAACGGGCCATGTCGCCGACCTTGAAGTTTTCAACAAAGACGTCGCAATGCTTGACCAGTTCTCGGATCAGGGCTTGACCCTCGGGTTGGGCGATGTCGCAGGTTGCCGAACGCTTGTTGCGGTTGGCACCCAAGTAATAGGCGGCTTCAGCTGTGTCCTGGCCTTGGGCATCTTTCAAAAAGGGTGGTCCCCAGGTGCGGGTGTCGTCGCCCGTGCCGGGACGCTCGATTTTGATGACGTCTGCCCCCAGGTCGGCCAAGGTCTGGGTACACCAGGGGCCCGCCAGAACGCGGGAGAGGTCGAGAACGCGAATGCCGTCGAGTGAATTCATGCTGCACATTGTCGCCAAAACCCAATACGGCCGCTGATCAGGATAATCACCCCATGCGAATCCATTCCTTGGCCCTGATGGCCAGCCTCGTAGGGGCCCTGACTTTGAGCGCTTGCAGTCCTGCACAAAACTGGCGCGACGTGGCTTTTGAGGGCAGTGCGCTCAAAACCCAACTGCCCTGCAAACCCGACCGCACCTCGCGCAACGTGCCTTTAGGCGGCATGCCTGTGGATTTGCAAGTCATGGGTTGCGAGAGCGGGTCGGCCATGGTGGCCGTGATGACCACTGTCCTACCAGCCGGAGCCGATGCCAGCGCTGTGATGGCCGCGTGGCAAAAAGCCACACTGGACAATGCCCGCGTGGTCCAGCCATTGGCGGCTGGGCAGCAGCAGGCTTGGCATCGCCCCAGTCAATTGCCTTTGGCAACCTCTGTACGAGTACAAGCCCCGGGGCAACGAACCAGCGGTGAGCCGGTCAACATGGACGCTGTTTGGGGGGCCGTGGCTGAAGGCGAACGGGTGCGGCTGGTGCATGCGGTGGTGTATGACCGCAAAATCGCTGTGGAATTGTCCACGACCTTGTTTGAAAGTATCCAGCCATGAGCGCCACCACCATGAGCAGCAACACCTTGGCGCATCCCGACCACTTGCCGCGCCGCATGGCGGTGGTTGTCTTTCTGGCCTTTGCGTTGGCCTATTTTTTCTCAGCCCTGGTGCGGGCCATTACCGCCACCCTGTCGCCCACCTTGACGGCCGAATTCAACCTGAGCGCGCAGGACCTGGGTCTGCTGGCCGGTGGTTACTTTTTGGGCTTTTCGCTGACTCAGTTGCCCTTGGGGCGCTGGCTGGACCAACACGGGCCCAAAAAAGTCATCCTGGCTTTTTTGAGCTTCGCGGTGCTGGGTTGTTTGGCTTTCTCGTGGGCCGACAGTTTTCATGGCCTGCTGGCCGCACGGGTCCTTTGCGGCATGGGCGTGAGTGCTTGTTTGATGGCCCCACTCACGGGTTACCGGCGTTGGTTTGACGCCAGTACCCAGTTGCGAACCAACTCGTGGATGCTGATGACCGGCTCCTTGGGCATGCTGGCGGCCACTTTGCCTGTGCAGTGGCTTATGCCCATTTGGGGCTGGCGCGCCCTGTTTGTGATGCTGGGCGTGATGGTCGCCATCGCCATGATGTTGATCGCCTTGTTGGTGCCGGTGTGGCAAAAGTCCACGTCCACGGTAACCATGCTGCAAACACCATTTGACGACGATGGCAGTTACCGCGAAATCTGGCGTAGCGCTTATTTTTGGCGCATGACGCCGATCGGCTTTTTCAGCTACGGCGGCATGGTGGCCATCCAGACCCTGTGGGCAGGCCCTTGGATGACGCAGGTGGCGGGTTGGACGGCGTCTGAGGCAGCGTCCGGGCTGTTCCTCATCAACCTGGCCATGCTGGTCACCTTTTGGCTGTGGGGCTTGATCACGCCGGGACTGGCACGCCGGGGCATCCCGGTCGAGCGGCTGATTGCCTTGGGACTGCCTTTGAGTTTCGGGGTCATCGCGGCCCTGGTTGGGGCTGGCCCTGACATAGGCGACGCCGCGGCCGTGGGTGTGGCGCTGTTTTGCGTCAGCAGCACTTTCGTGGCGCTGGCCCAGCCTGCCGTGGGCATGGCTTTTCCACCGCACTTGGCCGGGCGCGCCTTGTCGGCTTACAACTTGGTGATTTTTGCAGGCATTTTTGTGGTGCAGTGGGGCATCGGCTTGCTGGTCGATGCCGGGCGCGGCCTGGGCCTGGCCAATGCCCAGGCCTACCAGGTGGCGCTGGCCTGTTTCGGCGTCACATCGGTGGCTTCATGGGCTTACTTCATGCTGAAAAAACCAGCGCAGCGTCGATAATCGAAGTCCTATGATCGGCATCCTCATCATCGCCCATGCCCCCCTGGCCACCGCTTTGCGCGAGTGCGCCCTGCACGTGTTCCCCGATTGCGCCAATGGCGTGCGGGCATTGGACGTGTTGCCCCATGACACGCCTGAAGACAGCCTAGCCCTGGCGCGCGAAGCCATGGCAGCGCTGGACACGCCCGATGTGTTGCTGCTCAGTGACGTGTTTGGTGCCACGCCCTGCAACGTGGCCCAGCAGCTGGGCGATGGGCTGCACACGCGCCTGGTGGCCGGGGCCAATTTGCCCATGCTGCTGCGCAGCGTGTGTTACCGCCATGAAAGCCTTGAAGCCTTGGCTGCACGCGCCCAAGCAGGTGGTACCCAGGGTGTGATGCCCGTGGGCAGCACGGCACCCCAAAACCAAACCGGACAGAGACATGCCACAAGCCAACGTGACCATCAGCAATAAACTGGGCCTGCATGCCCGCGCCTCGGCCAAGTTGACCAAATTGGCGGGCAGCTTTCCGTGCGGTGTCTGGATGAGCAAGGGTGAGCGGCGCATCAATGCCAAAAGCATCATGGGCGTGATGATGTTGGCCGCCGGTCTGGGCAGTGAGGTGATGGTCGAGACCCTGGGCGAGCGAGAAGATGAAGCCTTGACGGCGCTGTTGGCCTTGATCGACGACAAGTTTGGTGAAGGCGAGTAAGCCATGACCTTCAGTATCCATGGCCTGGCAGTGGCGCGCGGCATCGCCATCGGGCGTGCCGTTTTGGTGGCTTCCAGCCGGATGGATGTGGCGCACTATTTTGTGGCACCGGACCAAGCCAACGCTGAAATTCAGCGATTGCGTGTGGCCCGCGATGCGGTGGTCGATGAGCTCAAGCGTCTGCAACTGGACATGCCCAAAGATGCACCGCACGAATTGGCGGCGCTGTTGGACGTGCACCTGATGCTGTTGCAAGATGAAGAGTTGACCTCTGGCGTGGTGCAATGGATCAAAACCCGCCTCTACAACGCAGAGTGGGCGTTGACCAGTCAGCTTGAAATCATTGTGCGCCAGTTCGAGGAAATGGAAGACCCCTACCTGCGTGAACGCAAAGCCGACATGGAACAAGTGGGCGAGCGGGTGCTCCACTGCCTCAAAGGCACGGGGCCTCTGGTGGCTCAAACCAAGCGGCCCCAGCGGCCCCAGCAAGAGCTGCAACTGGGCGACACCGATGTGCCCCTTGTGTTGGTGGCGCACGACCTGTCGCCGGCCGATATGCTCCAGTTCAAACAAAGCGTTTTCACCGGTTTTGTGACCGATGTCGGCGGCAAGACCTCACACACGGCCATCGTGGCGCGCAGTCTGGACATTCCTGCAGTGGTGGGTGCGCGCACCGCCAGCCAGCTGGTCAAGCAAGACGATTGGGTCATCATCGACGGTGATGCGGGCGTGGTCATCGTTGACCCTTCACCCATCATCTTGGCCGATTACGGTTTCAAGCAGCGACAGGGGGATCTGGAGCGAGAGCGCCTGGCGCGTTTGCGCCATACCCCGTCCGTGACGCTCGACGGACAAAAAATTGAGCTGCTGGCCAACATTGAGATGCCCGAAGATACGGTGGCCGCACTCACGGCCGGTGCGGTCGGTGTGGGGCTGTTCCGCAGTGAGTTTCTGTTCATGGGCCGCCAGGGTCATTTGCCAGACGAAGAAGCCCAGTACCAGGCTTACCGCCGCGCCGTGTACGGCATGAATGGTTTGCCCGTGACCATCCGATCCGTGGACGTGGGAGCCGATAAACCGCTCGACGACACCCGTCATGAAGCGTCGCACTTGAATCCAGCGCTGGGCTTGCGGGCCATTCGTTGGTGCTTGGCCGACCCGGCCATGTTCCTGACCCAGTTGCGCGCCATTTTGCGTGCCGCGGCGCATGGCCAAGTCAATTTACTGATCCCCATGTTGGCGCATGGCAGCGAGATTCGCCAAACTTTGGCCCTGATCGATCAGGCACGCCAAGAATTAGACCGCCGGGGAGTGGCCTATGGCCCTGTTCGGCTGGGTGCCATGATCGAAATCCCGGCGGCGGCTTTGTCTTTGCGCTTGTTTCTCAAACACTTTGACTTTTTGTCCATCGGCACCAATGACCTGATTCAGTACACCTTGGCCATTGACCGCGCTGACGAGTCTGTGGCGCATTTGTACGATCCCATGCATCCGGCCGTGTTGCACCTGATCGCTGACACCATTGCCGAAAGCCATCGGCAGGGCAAAAGCGTTTCGGTGTGCGGTGAGATGGCGGGTGACGTGGCCATGACTCGACTGTTGCTGGGCTTGGGCTTGCGCAGCTTCTCCATGCACCCTTCGCAAATTCTGTCGGTCAAGCAACAGGTGTTGCGTTCGGATTGCGCCAAGCTGGCGCTGTGGGCTGAGCAGGTGTTGGGCAGCGATGACCCGGCGAGTTACATGACCCGCTGAAAACAGCGGGCACAGGCGTGACTCAAAGACATTGAGGAATGCCTGAACTCAAGCCGTCTTGAGTTTGTCCTGCGTGCGGGTGTCGAAATCGCTGGCGTCGTGGCGTTCGTGCAGCTGCGACTCTGGGCTGCCCATCACCCGGTTGACCATGCGCCCACGCTGTACGGCTGGGCGTTGCGAGAGCTCATGGGCCCAGCGCTGAACATGGGTGTATTCCTGCACCTGCAAAAACTCACCCGCTCCGTAAAGCAGACCTTTGGCCAGGGCGCCGTACCAAGGCCAGATGGCGATGTCGGCGATGGTGTAGTCGTCGCCCGCGATGAAACGCTGCTCGGACAGGCGGCGGTCGAGCACATCCATTTCGCGTTTGACTTCCATGGCAAATCGGTCAATGGCGTATTCGATTTTGATCGGTGCGTAGGCATAAAAATGGCCAAACCCGCCGCCCAAATAAGGGGCGCTGCCCATTTGCCAGAACAGCCATGACAGGCACTCGGCCCGTTTTGCAGAGTCTGTGGGCACCAAGGCACCAAATTTTTCAGCCAGATAAAGCAAAATCGCGCCCGATTCAAACACCCGAACGGGCTGCTCACCACTGCAGTCCAACAGCGCAGGAATCTTGGAGTTGGGGTTGACACCCACAAAGCCGCTGCTGAACTGTTGGCCTTCTTGAATGCGGATCAGCCAAGCGTCGTATTCAGCACCTGCGTGGCCCAAGGCCAGCAATTCCTCCAGCATGACCGTCACCTTCACACCGTTGGGCGTGCCCAGTGAGTACAACTGGAGCGGGTGTTGGCCGCGCGGCAGGTCTTGTTCGTGCGTCGAACCAGAGATGGGGCGGTTGATGTTGGCAAAGCGACCGCCGTTGTCCTTGTTCCAAGTCCACACAGAGGGGGGGGTGTAAGTGCTGGCATCGGTCATGGTGTTGAAGGTCCAAGTGGTTTTGATCAAAAAAATGGGGCTTCAGGCCTGATCGGCCAATTTCAAGTGCGCCGAGTGGGCTTGTTGGTCTGCGTGGTAACTGCTGCGCACCATGGCGCCCACAGCGGCGTGTGAAAAGCCCATTTCGTAGGCCTTGGCCTCGAACATCTTGAACGTGTCGGGGTGCACGTAGCGGCGCACCGGCAGGTGGCTGTTGCTGGGGGCCAGGTACTGGCCAATGGTGAGCATCTCGATGTTGTGCGCGCGCATGTCGCGCATGACTTGCAGGATTTCTTCGTCCGTTTCGCCCAGGCCCACCATCAGGCCGCTCTTGGTCGGCACACTCGGGAACAGCACCTTGAATTTTTTCAGCAGGGTCAGCGAAAACTGGTAGTCCGAGCCAGGGCGCGCTTCTTTGTAAAGGCGGGGCACGGTTTCCATGTTGTGGTTCATCACGTCTGGCGGTGCGGCTTTCAGGATTTCCAAGGCGCGGTCGTCGCGCCCCCGGAAGTCGGGCACCAACACTTCGATTTGGGTTTGCGGTGACAACGCGCGCGTTTTGCGAATGCAGTCGACAAAGTGTCCGGCGCCGCCATCGCGCAGGTCGTCGCGGTCCACGCTGGTGATGACCACGTATTGCAGCTTGAGTTGTGCAATGGTCTTGGCCAGATTGTCGGGCTCGTTCAAGTCCAGCGGGTCGGGGCGCCCATGGCCCACGTCGCAAAACGGGCAACGCCGTGTGCACTTGTCGCCCATGATCATAAAGGTGGCCGTGCCCTTGCCAAAGCACTCGCCGATGTTGGGGCAGCTGGCCTCTTCGCACACAGTCACCAGTTTGTTGGCCCGCAAAATGTCCTTGATTTCGTAAAAGCGGGTGGTGGGCGAGCCCGCCTTGACGCGGATCCAGTCGGGCTTTTTCAGCACTTCGGCCGGTTCGACCTTGACCGGGATGCGCGAGAGCTTTGCCGCCGCTTTTTGCTTGACCATGGGGTTGTAGTTCTCAACGGTTTGCGCTTCGCGAACCACTGGGCGTTCGGTGGGGGTGTTGCTCATGGGTTTCTTTCAGTCGTCGCAAAGCGGCGGGTCAGGGGCGTCAATTCGGGGCGGTGTTTCAAAGTCGGGCGGCGAGTTGGTTCGCCAGCACCTGGGCGACTTCGTCCCAAGTCGTCTCTACCCCGATTGTAAAAAGGTCCACGGTTTTTAACCCGGCATGGCCACAGGGGTTGATACGCTCAAAGGGTTGAAGGTCCATGGCCACGTTCAGGGCCGCGCCGTGGTAAGTGCAATGGCGGCTGACCTTGATGCCTAGCGCACTGATTTTGCCCAGCCCCTTGAACGGGTCGCTGGCCAAGGCCGGGCCCACCAATGCCGCATGGCTGAAAGGGTCATTCAAGCGTATGTAAATGCCTGGTGCACCCGCCACGCGGTGGCCGGTGACGCCAAAGTGGGCCAAGGTCCGGATGATCGATTCCTCGAGCTTGAAGACATATTCCTTCACGTAGTAACCGGCGCGCTGCAGGTTGACCAAGGGGTAGGCCATGACCTGCCCGGGACCATGAAAAGTCACTTGCCCGCCCCGGTTGGTCTGCACCACTGGAATGTCGCCCGGCCCCAACAGGTGCGAGGCTTGACCCGCCTGCCCTTGGGTGAACACGGGGGGGTGCTCACACAGCCAAAGTGCATTCGGGGTGTCAGCTGTCCGAGCAGCCGTGAAGGCCTGCATGGCCTCGTAGGTGGGCAGGTAATCCACCCGCCCGAGTAGCTGGATGTTCATGCTCAAAGCACGATTTTGACCATCGGGTGCGAGGTCAGTGCGCGGTACAGGTCGTCGAGTTGTTCGCGGCTGGTGGCTGTGATGTTGAGCGTCACGCCCAAATAGTTGCCGCCCTTGCTGGGGCGCAATTCAATGGAGCGGGCGTCAAAGTCGGGGTCAAACTGCAGGGCGACTTGGCACATGGCTTCAGCAAAGCCGTCCACCATCGCACCCATGACCTTGATCGGGAAGACAGAAGGGTACTCAATCAGGCTGTCTTTGCGTGGGTCAATGCCGTTGGGAGGGGTGGTGGAGGCGCTCATGGAGAATAACGTTCGGGTTGCAAAATTAACGCCACACCAGCACGGCCAATACCGCCAACCAACCCAAGGCGAAATTGGTCAGCACCATGGGGTGAATTTGCCCCAAAGCCTTGCCTGCCGCAGGCCAGTCGGACGCCGACACGGCAGCTTTCAGGCGCTGAAACGGGACAAACCAAATGTGCGCAAAGATCAGGCACATCAAGACACCCAGACCCGACATGGCGTGCCAGCCTCGGGGGGCAAGTTTCATGTCGGTCATGGACAGCATCCACAAGCCCGACGCCAAAATCAAAGCGACCGACACCCAGACCATGTTGAAAAACCGCGACAAGACGCCCAACATCAGGGTCAAGCGCTCAGGCGGTGCCATCTGAGCCACGACCACGGGGCGCAGCGCCAAAATGACCAAAGCCATGCCACCTATCCAAACGATAGCGGCAGCAAGGTGGAAAAATTTAATCCATTCGTACATGAAAACCGCTTGATCTCGCGTAGGTAAAAAAATTCTCAGCCAACGTTGTGGGCCATTGTGGCCGCAGGGACTGCGCTTGGCATATGAAAGCTCAAAAAATTGATGTGAATAAATCGAGCACACAAGGGATTCTGGGTATAATTTTGTGCTTTGTGGTAGTTGTCTGATCTGTAACCTGATTGTAATTTGAGATGGTCAAAATTGCATCATCGCAAAACAATCCGCAAGTTAAAGAAGGTGCTGACGAGGTCTCGGATGATGATTTCAAGACTTTGTCTGCCGAAGAGGCGGCGGCTTGGCGGTTAAGCCATCCTCAAACTTCACCTTGGCATGTCTTATTCCTGCAAACAGGCATAGGCGCTTTGATGGTGTTGTTGACGGGATTGTTCACCCAAGAATTCCATTTGGCCGCATCTGTGGCTTGGGGTTGTGCATCGGCTGTGATCCCTGCTGTGGTTTTCATCAGGGCTTTGAGCAGACAAATGCGGCAAATTCAGCCTAAAGCTGTCTTGCTGGGTTTGTTCTTTTGGGAGTTGGTCAAGATCATCTTGACTGTGGCGTTGCTCTTGGCGGCGCCAAAAGTGATTTCGAATTTAAGCTGGCTTGCCCTGGTGGCTGGCTTTGTGGTGACGATCAAAGTGTATTGGCTGGCCATGGCGCTGGGCTATATGCAGCGGAAGTCGAAACCGACTATTTTTTGAACTGATTGGTGATTTATGGCTGCTGAAAACGCTGGCGCGCACGCCCCAACGGCTGGAGAGTACATCCAGCATCACTTGCAGCACTTGCAAATGAACTTTTCATTTGAAGGTGTCAAGCAAACAAGCATTGTGGATTTCAGTTTGTTCAACCTCGACTCGGTTGTTCTATCGGTTTTATTGGGTGTGGTGGGTTGCTTTCTTATGTGGTCGGCTGCCCGTCAAGCCACATCGGGTGTGCCAGGGCGATTCCAGGCGGCTGTTGAATTGCTGTCCGAAATGGTCGAAAACCAGGCCAAAGGGGTGATTCGCAACGCCAACAGCCGCAAGCTGATTTCACCGCTGGCGCTGACGGTTTTTGTTTGGATTTTTCTGATGAATGCCATGGACATGTTGCCAGTGGACCTGCTTCCAGGTGCTTGGCATGTCGTCGGTCCCGCTCTGGGTTTCAAAGATTACATGCGCGTGGTCCCGACCGCTGACCTGTCCACAACTTTGGGTTTGTCATGCTCTGTGTTGTTGATTTGTTTGTTTTACAACATCAAGATCAAGGGCCTCGGGGGCTGGGTGCATGAGCTCATTTCAGCGCCTTTTGGAGACCATTGGGCGCTGTACCCCATCAATTTCTTGATGCAGATGATCGAATATTTGGCCAAGACGGTTTCGCATGGCATGCGGCTGTTTGGCAACATGTTTGCAGGTGAGTTGGTGTTCATGTTGATTGCCCTCATGGGCGGTGGCTGGGCATTGTCAACCACGGGTGTGGGCTTGGCCATTGGCCACATCATCGGCGGCACGGTGTGGACTTTGTTCCATATTTTGGTGATCACTTTGCAAGCTTTCATCTTTATGATGTTGACGCTGGTCTACACAGGCCAAGCGCACGACGCGCATTGATGACATTTTTTGTTTCTTGTTTCTTTTTTTCTCTCACTTTAGGAGCTTCACATGGAAAACATTCTCGGCCTGGTGGCATTGGCTTGCGGTTTGATCGTTGGTTTGGGCGCTTTGGGTGCCTCCATTGGCATTGGCATGATGGGCGGCAAATTCCTCGAATCCGGTGCACGTCAGCCTGAATTGATGAACGAGTTGCAGACCAAAATGTTTTTGTTGGCTGGTTTGATTGACGCCGCCTTCTTGATCGGTGTGGCCATTGCGTTGTTGTTCGCTTTCGCCAATCCCTTCGTTCTGAAGTGATTCACGCACCTCTTCCCCTAGAAGAAGGACTGAACCGTGAACATTAACGCTACTCTGTTCATTCAGATGATCGTTTTTGCGATTTTGGTGTGGTTCACGATGAAATTCGTGTGGCCCCCGATCACAAAAGCGCTTGACGAACGGGCACTGAAAATCGCTGACGGTCTTGCTGCCGCAGACAAAGCCAAAGCCGAACTGAGCAATGCCAATGCGCGTGTGGAGTCCGAATTGGCCCAGTCGCGCAATGAGTCCGCATCGCGTTTGGCCGATGCCGAGCGCCGTGCCAATGGCATTGTTGAAGAAGCCAAAGCACGAGCCACCGAAGAAGCCAACAAGATCATCATTGCTGCAAAAGCCGAGGCCGAGCAGCAAGCTGTCAAAGTGCGCGAAAGTCTGCGAGAGCAGGTTGCAGCTTTGGCCGTCAAGGGTGCCGAGCAGATTCTCCGCAAGGAAGTCAACGTCGGTGTCCATGCTGATCTGCTGAGCCGCCTCAAGACCGAGCTGTAAGAAGCTCCAGCCAGAGAAGACCATGGCAGAACTTGCTACCATAGCCCGCCCTTATGCCGAGGCGCTTTTCAAAGCGCAGGCATCCGACCTTGCTGGCACGGCCGCTTGGCTGGACGAACTTGCGGCCATTGCCGAAAACGCGCAACTGCAACAGTTTGTCGACAGCCCCAAAGTGTCCGATGAGCAGGCATTCGATCTGATCTCTGGCTTGCTGCGCGCAGCACTGCCCGAGGCTGGCAAGAATTTCCTGCAACTGGTGATCGAAAATAGCCGTCTCAGTGCGCTGCCTGTCGTTGCACAGCAGTACAGGGCCCTTGTGAATGCGCAAAGTGGCACCGCTGACGCGGTGGTCTACAGCCCATTCCCCATTGACGCTTCGGCCTTGGCCGATTTGTCGTCCACGCTCGAGAAACGCTTTGCGCGCAAGCTCAATGTGTCAGTTGAACTCGATGCCTCCTTGATTGGTGGCATCCGTGTGGTGGTGGGTGACGAGGTGCTCGATACCTCTGTCAAGGCCCAATTGGAACAAATGAAATCGGCCCTCACCGCTTGATGCGGAACGAGACCGGACATATTTAAAGAAAGAAGGAACGAGTCATGCAACTCAATTCCGCAGAAATTTCTGAACTGATCAAGAGCCGCATCGAAGGGCTGTCCGCCAGCGCCGATATCCGCAACCAGGGCACTGTGGTGTCCGTGACCGACGGTATCGTTCGCGTCCACGGCTTGTCCGATGTGATGCAGGGCGAAATGCTTGAATTCCCATCCACAGCCGATGGCATCGCCACATTCGGCCTGGCCCTGAACCTCGAGCGTGACTCAGTCGGTGCTGTGATCTTGGGCGAGTACGAGCACATCTCCGAAGGCGATACAGTCAAGTGCACTGGCCGTATTCTGGAAGTGCCCGTGGGCCCCGAATTGATTGGCCGCGTGGTGAATGCTCTGGGTCAGCCGATTGACGGCAAAGGCCCGATCAACGCCAAGATGACCGACGTGATCGAAAAAGTCGCTCCGGGCGTGATCGCCCGTAAATCGGTGGACCAGCCGATGCAAACCGGCCTGAAGTCGATCGACTCCATGGTGCCCGTAGGCCGTGGCCAGCGCGAATTGATCATTGGCGACCGTCAGACCGGTAAAACCGCTGTCGCGATCGACGCGATCATCAACCAAAAAGGTCAGAACATGACCTGCGTGTACGTCGCGATTGGCCAAAAAGCCTCGTCGATCAAAAACGTGGTGCGTGCTCTGGAACAAGCTGGCGCGATGGAGTACACCATTGTGGTGGCCGCTTCCGCCTCCGAGTCCGCTGCCATGCAGTACGTGTCGGCCTACTCCGGCTGCACCATGGGTGAATACTTCCGTGATCGCGGCGAAGACGCTTTGATCGTTTATGACGATCTGTCCAAGCAAGCTGTGGCTTACCGTCAGGTGTCGCTGCTGCTGCGCCGTCCACCAGGCCGCGAAGCCTACCCTGGCGACGTGTTCTATCTCCACAGTCGTCTGCTCGAGCGCGCAGCCCGCGTCAACGCCGATTACGTCGAAGCCTTTACCAAAGGTGCTGTGACGGGCAAAACAGGTTCTTTGACGGCTCTGCCCATCATCGAAACCCAAGCCGGTGACGTGTCTGCTTTCGTGCCCACCAACGTGATTTCGATCACCGATGGTCAGATTTTCTTGGAGACCAGTTTGTTCAACGCCGGCATCCGCCCTGCGATCAACGCCGGTATTTCGGTGTCTCGCGTGGGCAGTTCGGCTCAGACCAAAGTCATCAAAGGCCAGTCTGGCGGTATCCGTACCGACTTGGCCCAGTACCGTGAATTGGCCGCTTTTGCGCAGTTTGCTTCCGATTTGGACGAGTCCACACGCAAGCAACTGGACCGCGGTGCTCGCGTGACGGAATTGCTCAAGCAAGCCCAGTACAGCCCACTGTCCATCAGCCTGATGGGTGCCAGCTTGTTTGCTGTGAACAAAGGCTTCATGGACGACATCGACGTCAAGAAGGTCTTGGCTTTCGAGCATGGCTTGCACGCTCACTTGAAAGATTCGTGCGCTGCTCTGCTGGCCAAGATCGAAAGCACCAAAGCACTGGACAAAGAGGCAGAAGCCGAATTGCACACCGCTGTGGCTGCTTTCAAGAAAAGCTTTGCTTAATTTCCACCTGATCAAAAGGAGCCTCTGATGGCATCGGGCAAGGAACTACGCACCAAGATCAAATCGGTGGAAAACACCAAGAAGATCACCAAGGCCATGGAGATGATTTCCGTCTCCAAAATGCGCAAAGCGCAGGAGCGTATGCGCACGGCCCGGCCTTACAGCGAGAAGATTCGCACCATTGCGAGCCATCTTGGCCAGGCCAACCCGGAGTATGTGCACCCATTCATGAAGCGCAACGACGGCAAGTCGGTGGGCTTCATTGTGGTCACCACGGACAAGGGCTTGTGTGGTGGCTTGAACACCAACTTGCTGCGTGCCGTGACGGTTCAATTGCGTGAAACACAAACACAGGGCAAAACCCCTGTGGCTGTGGCCATCGGTGGCAAGGGGCTCGGTTTTTTGAACCGTGTCAATGCCAAGGTGGTGTCCCAAGTGACGCAACTGGGCGACAAACCGCACCTGGAAAAGCTGATTGGCCCTGTCAAGGTGCTGCTCGATGCTTACGCTGCAGGCGAAGTGAGCGCGGTGTACCTGTGCTACAACAAGTTTGTCAGCACCATGGCGCAAGTGCCCACCATCGATATGCTGCTGCCCTTGTCTGCGGCCGATATGCAGGCTGAAACGAAAGCAGCTGGCCACACACATGCTTGGGATTACATCTACGAACCCGATGCCCAGGCGGTCATTGACGATTTGTTGATCCGCTATGCAGAGGCTCTGGCTTACCAAGCTGTGGCTGAAAACATGGCCTCAGAACACGCAGCACGGATGGTGGCCATGAAGGCCGCCACAGACAACGCTGGCAATGTGATTGGCGAGCTCAAACTCGTCTACAACAAGACCCGTCAAGCCGCCATCACCAAAGAACTGTCGGAAATCGTCTCTGGCGCAGCCGCGATCAGCGGTTGACTCCCAGTTCAGCAAATTCAAATTATTTGGAGCGAAAAATGCAAGCCCAAGGAAAAATTGTCCAGTGTATTGGTGCCGTGGTCGACGTGGAATTTCCACGCAACCAGATGCCCAAAATTTATGACGCGCTCAAAATGGAAGGCTCTGCGCTGACCCTTGAAGTGCAGCAGCAACTCGGTGATGGCATCGTGCGCACCATTGCGCTCGGCTCATCCGACGGTTTGCGCCGCGGTTTGATCGTGTCCAACACCGGCAACCCCATCACCGTTCCCGTGGGCAAAGCCACACTGGGCCGCATCATGGACGTGCTCGGCACGCCTATCGATGAACGTGGTCCTGTCAGTCAGGAACTCACCGCATCGATTCACCGCAAAGCCCCCGCTTACGACGAACTGAGCCCATCGCAAGAGCTGCTGGAAACAGGCATCAAGGTGATTGACTTGGTTTGCCCGTTCGCCAAAGGCGGCAAGGTCGGTCTGTTCGGTGGTGCCGGTGTGGGCAAGACCGTGAACATGATGGAACTCATCAACAACATCGCCAAGGCGCACAGCGGTTTGTCCGTGTTCGCTGGTGTGGGAGAGCGTACCCGTGAAGGCAACGATTTCTACCACGAGATGGCAGACTCCGGCGTTGTGAACCTTGAGCATTTGGAAGAATCCAAAGTGGCCATGGTTTACGGTCAAATGAACGAGCCACCGGGCAACCGTTTGCGCGTGGCCCTGACCGGTCTGACCATCGCTGAATCTTTCCGCGACGAAGGCAAAGACGTGTTGTTCTTTGTGGACAACATTTACCGCTACACCTTGGCCGGTACCGAAGTGTCGGCTTTGTTGGGTCGTATGCCTTCTGCTGTGGGTTACCAGCCTACGTTGGCCGAAGAAATGGGCCGTTTACAAGAACGCATCACTTCGACCAAAGTCGGCTCGATCACATCGATTCAGGCCGTTTACGTACCAGCGGATGACTTGACCGACCCATCGCCAGCGACAACTTTCGCGCACTTGGATTCTACTGTGGTGCTGTCCCGTGACATCGCTTCGCTGGGCATCTACCCTGCGGTCGATCCACTGGATTCCACCAGCCGCCAGCTGGACCCCTTGGTTGTGGGTCAAGACCACTACGAAACAGCCCGTGCTGTGCAAGGCACACTGCAGCGCTACCGCGAACTGCGCGACATCATCGCCATCATGGGCATGGACGACTTGGCACCCGAAGACAAGTTGGCCGTGGCGCGCGCTCGCAAGATCCAGCGTTTCCTGTCTCAGCCTTTCCACGTGGCTGAAGTGTTCACCGGTTCGCCCGGCAAATACGTCACATTGGCCGAAACCATCCGTGGTTTCAAGATGATTGTGGCTGGTGAATGCGATCACCTGCCAGAACAAGCTTTTTACATGGTCGGCACCATCGACGAAGCTTTCGAGAAGGCCAAAAAGGCCGCTTAAAGCAGTGCTTCTGGGAGGCCATTGAGCCTTCCCGCAGCCCGCTTGAACGCACCTTTTTAAGGAGAAAACATGAACACCATCCACGTTGATGTGGTCAGTGCCGAAGAGGCCATCTGGTCGGGTGAAGCCCGGTTTGTGGCCTTGCCCGGTGAGTCTGGCGAGTTGGGCATTTACCCACGCCACACACCACTGATCACCCGCATCAAAGCCGGGTCGGTTCGGATTGAGAAGGCCGACGGCGGCGAAGAATTCGTTTTCGTGGCCGGTGGCATTTTGGAAGTGCAGCCTGACTGCGTGACCGTGATGTCGGACACCGCGATTCGCGGCAAGGACCTCGACGAAGAAAAAGCCAATGCTGCCAAACAATTGGCCGAAGAAGCTCTGCGCAACGCCAACAGTGAAATCGACTTGGCTGTTGCGCAGTCTGAATTGGCGGTGCTGGCGGCCCAGTTGTCAGCCCTGCGCAAATACCGTAAAAAGTAATTTGCTTTTGCTCAAACCAGTCTGATCTTGGCAACAAGAAAATGACAGAAATCCGGCACAGTCCCTTGTGACCGGATTTTTTTTGGGTTTTTTGAACTCATCAAACGCTGTGTGGCAACATGAGGCGGTGATGGAAAGTCTGTTCGAGTAAGAGCCATCGGGCAAAACAGTCTGAGTTGAAGACCTCAAGCAAAGAAGCGAAGGTGAGTCAAAGCACAGCACCTGAGCCGGTAAACAGTGCAAAATACTGGGATGAACCGCTGGACCAGAACAAGCCCATGAAACGCGCAAAACTCCAAGCGGCAGTGGTCGGCGGGACGCCGGATGACATTGAACAGGCCTTTTACGAAGCCTTGCACAACGCCGACATCGAAAAACTCATGTCCTGCTGGGCTGAAGAGGATGACATTGTCTGCGTGCATCCAGGTGGAGGGCGCATGATCGGAGCAGGGGCGATACGCACCACATTTGAAGCCATGTTCAACAATGGCAGCGTTCAGGCATTTCCTGAACGGGTGTACAAAGTGCAATCATTGGCCAGTTCAGTGCACCATCTGGTTGAAAGGGTGGATGTCATCACCCCGCAAGGTGCACGGCAGGCCTATGTGATCGCTACAAATGTTTACCACAAGACCCCGCAAGGCTGGCGCATGGTGGCCCACCACGCCAGTCCAGGCACGCCCCAAGATGCCGTCGATGTGGGGGTCAAACCCACGGTCTTGCACTGAAAAGCGCATGCAATACCAAGCACCCGCCTGGCTGCCAGGTGGACATGCCCAGACGATATGGCCTGCACTGTACGCGCGCAGACGATCGGGGCCGAAACAAGCTTTGAGCAGAGTACGCTGGACAACGCCCGACGCTGATTTCTTGGACATCGATAAGCAGACGGCCAGTCGCGCAGATCGGCCCATGCTGGTCCTATTTCATGGTTTGGAAGGCTCTTCGATGAGCCACTACGCACAGGCATTTGCTGGTTGGGCTGAAGAGCAAGACATGAATTTTGCTGTGCCCCATTTCAGGGGCTGCAGTGGCCAACTGAACCTCGCACCGCGCGCCTACCATTCAGGAGATCATGAAGAGATCAACTGGGTGTTGGCGCGAATGCGCAGCGAACACCAGTCCGTTGGCGGTCAAATCCTGTTGGCCGTTGGCGTTTCTTTGGGAGGCAATGCATTGATGCGCTGGGCCGCTTTGCAAGGTCATCAAGCTCAGCTCAGAGCCGATGCCATAGCTGCCATCTGTGCGCCACTTGACTTGATGAAAAGTGGAATGGCCATAGGGCGGGGGCTGAACCGGCAAATCTACACGCCCATGTTTTTACGCAGCATGAAGCCTAAGGCCCTCGCCAAATGGGCGCAGCACCCGGGCCTGTTTGACAAGGCGGCAATGATGGCAGCCAAAGATCTCTATGCGTTTGACAATGCCTTCACCGCCCCTTTGCACGGTTTCAAAGGGACCGACGATTACTGGACCCATGCGTCAGCCAAGCCCCTGATGCGCGACATTCGGTTGCCCGCACTTGCGCTCAATGCCTTGAATGATCCTTTTGTGCCCGCCAACAGTCTTCCTGTTGAAGGCGATGTGTCCAACAGCGTGACCCTTTGGCAACCCGAGCAAGGCGGCCATGTCGGATTTGCACAAGGCATCTGGCCTGGTCACGTGAGGGCAGTACCTGAGGCGGTCGGCGGGTGGCTGTTGCAGGTCACAGGACAGGGCACAAAAACAGGAGAGGCAAGACATGGATGACATCGTTCGGCAAGCCATGGTCAAATGGCCTGACGTCCCGGATTGTTATGGTTGGCTGGGCTTGGACAGCAGAGGGCAATGGTGGATGCGAGATGACCGGGTGCAGGCACTGGGTGCTTTCCAAAGTGGTCAGCCTGGCGCCAAAGGCTCGTTGTTGAGACATGAAAAATTGATCGATTTCATCCAACGCAACTATGAATTCGATGCGCAAGGACAATGGTATTTCCAGAACGGACCGCAAAGGGTGTACGTCGAACTTGAAATAACGCCCCACATCTGGCGCATTGAAAACGACTTCTCCGTGATGGCGCACTCTGGGGTGATGGCAGAAGTCAACAAAATCATGGTGGACGAAAACGGCCGGGTCTACTTGGATACCACGCGGGGTTTGGGGCTGGTGCACACCCTGGATGTGGCAAGGGCAGCGCAAGCGATAGAGTTGGGCCGATGGACTTTGGAGGATGCAATAGCGAAGGATTTACCTGCTCGATATGCGTATGAACTGAGCCCATTCAAAGTAAAAACCAGGCAAAAACCAGCATAAAAAAACCGACGATGCTCGTCGGTTTTATGGAAAAGACGGCAATTTATTTCGCCGCTTCCGGGGCTTTGGGCTCATCGAACTTGCCACCACCTGAATTGGCCAAGTGGACCACAGCACGGGCAATTTCGGTATCGTTGAAATCACCACCACCCTGGGCGCCCATCGCACCCTTGCCCTTGAGGGCTGAATTCACCAAGCCCTCCAGGCCTTGGCCCAAACGCGCACGCCATGCACCGGCATCTGCAAACTTCGGTGCGCCAGCAGCACCGGCGTCATGGCAAGCCGCACACTGCGCTTTGTAAACCTCAGCACCAGGTTTGAGAGGGCGATTGGCATCACGCACTTCAACCGCACCGATTTTCTGGATGCGAAGGGCCGTTGATTTCTCGGTGTCAACGGCACCCGCAGCGGGTTTATTGGCCGATGTCACATAGAAAACCAAGCCGATGATGATGAACACTGGGATCACGAAAGAGGCCAAACTCAGCAAAAGCATTTGCTTAGGGGTTTTGACGGGACCCGTGTGGGCTTCGTGCTGATCGTGGCTGTTGTCGCTCATGAAATCCTCTGTTGGGGCGTGACCACAAGGGCCAATGTGTAGATCAAAAAAACAACCTCGGATTATAGCGTTGCACCCTTCGTCGAACTTTCAAATCAGGCGATCTTGAGTGCGGGCGTGACATAATCTGAACATTGAAGTGCGGCTGTAGCTCAGTGGATAGAGTATTGGCCTCCGAAGCCAAGGGTCGTGGGTTCGATCCCCGCCAGCCGCACCATTGGGTTGCTTACAAGCCTGGTCAAGACACATCAGGCTCACGCATCACAATGAACAGTGATGAACATGAGTCTCTTTGCATGGTCAAGCAAACGGCTCCAGGATTCAGGGTCTGCAAGAGGCGATCACGCCAGTGAGGTAGGCATGTAACCAAACCGCCGACATGGGGCCTGTTACCACCTGGATCGATGAACTGGCGCCTGCAGGCATGCTGGCTTTCAAATCTTTCTCGGCTGTGATCAATACAACCGACAAAGGCATATTCCCGCGCTGGTTAAAGTTTTCGAGAGCCTGGAAAGTCTTTTCTTGTTGGGCCCTTGGCATCGACATTTCGACGACAATCATGTCGGGTCTTTGGCTAGACAACTCCAGCAAAGCCGCCGTCACCGAATCAAAAAAATTCACACCAATCGGCAAGTGCCACAAAGCGCATTCCGCTTTGAGTTTCAAAAACAAAGGTGGTGATTCGATCACGACTGTGACATTGGGCTTGTGCGAGGATTTGTGTTGAGAACCCACCACATGTCGCGAAACTGTTTGGTAATCCATGATCGATTCCAGCGATATGCGGCGGTGTCCACCACGGGTTTTCCATCCCTTGAGGTCACCCTGATCGACCAAAGTTTGCACCAAGGTGGTGGACAAACCCAGAATGCGGGCAGCTTCGGCAGTACTCAAAAATTGAGGTATTTGACTCACAGTCTTGGACAGAGAAGTGGTTTTGTGGGAGGTGTGAGGGCGACCTGTATCAATCACAGGGGAGGTTTCATTGAACATGCTCATGCTCCAGTTCTAAATTGTTATTTCACTGTCCGCGCAAATTCGGAGGCAGACACAACGGCGGGGGCAGGTCTGTAGGGCCTGATTCAACACCCAGGCCAATGCTGGCGCATGCATCGCAACAGGCACGAGTGCGGCCACGCTGGCCAAGCAATCGGTCGTGTAAGAGGCAAAAGATCCAAAAAACGGTCCGCGCTTCTTTGAACCATGAAGAATGTATTTTCGCCATTCAAGGTGAATCATTGCGGATGAAATATTAACGATATTAAAAGTGAAATTCTCGCCAAAAAAAATGATCAACGAATCCGCCAATTGGCGTACCCCTGCAAAATAAAGAGCTGGAAATGGAGATTTTGTTCAAAAAAATGTTTAGCACTCCAAATCTGCGGAGAAAAAAGGGTAACCGAGGGACCGGCTTGTGAAATAACAAGCTTTGGGACAATCGAAGAAGACGGCCCCAATCTGAAAGAATCTAAACTCAGCCAATAAGAAACTTGAGCAACATTTGAATAAGGTCATGGTGCATTGATATAAATTTATAATACTGAATTTAGAAAAAAATTAGAATAAGATAATAATTTAACAAAGCTTTAGAGCTGACTCAGTAGCGTTGTTTCGATCCGTCAAGGAGGGGTGTGAACCTGTGAAGCCCGCTGGTATCTCAGCGAACGCAAAGCGACTCGCTGAAGTCAAAACAGGGCAGATCAGACGCCGTAACGGTCCCGGTAGGCCTGCACTGTGACCAGGTGGGCCTGCAAATCAGGCTGGTTTTGACGGGCCAGAAAAGCCAGCAGGTCTGCAAGTTGGGCAATGGTGCACACCTGCATGCCCAAAGTACCGCGCACATATTGAACCGCGCTGTAGGACAAGTCATGGACTGCGCCATCGACTTGTTTTTCGGTGGCCATTTCCTGGCGGTCCAGCGCAATCGCGATGGCATGTGGTGTGGCCCCTGCGGCCTTGATCAGCGCAATCGACTCTCGGGCAGCGGTGCCTGCGCTCATCACGTCGTCCACAATCAGCACGCGGCCTTGAAGGGGCGCACCCACCAACGAGCCGCCTTCACCGTGGTCCTTGGTTTCTTTGCGGTTGTAGGCAAAGGGTACGTTTTTGCCCAGGCGAGACAACTCAATGGCCACGGCCGCACCCAGCGGAATGCCCTTGTAGGCCGGGCCGAAGATCATGTCGAACTCGATGCCGCTGGCCAGCAAGGCTTTTGCATAGAATTGCGCCAGTCGGCTGAGCTTGGTGCCGTCGTCAAACAGACCGGCGTTGAAGAAGTAAGGGCTCATGCGACCGGCTTTGGTCTTGAATTGCCCAAAACGCAAAACGCCAGAATCGACCGCAAACTGCACAAATTCCTGAGCGAGCGCCTGCATCTCGGCGCTGCTTGCCTGTCCTGTCACCATGGGGAAATCCTTGTTCAAACTCACCAGCCTCAACCTCAACGGCATCCGCTCGGCCACGACCAAGGGCGTTGAAGCCTGGCTGGCGCAAGAAAAACCCGATTGTATTGGCGTGCAAGAGGTCAAAGCCCAAGCCGCCGATGTGGCGGGCAAGTTCGAAGAACTCGCGGGCCTCAAGGGGTACTTTCACTTTGCCGAGAAAAAAGGCTACTCGGGCGTGGGTGTTTACACCCGCCACGAGCCCAGTGACGTGCTGGTGGGTTTTGACGGCGGCGAGTTCGATGCCGAAGGCCGTTATGTCGAAACGCGCTTTGACACCCCCACGCGCAAGTTGTCCATCGTCAGCTGCTACTTCCCCAGCGGCTCATCGGGCCCCGAGCGACAGGAGGCCAAGTTCCGCTTTCTGAGCGCCATGCACCCGCACTTGATGGCCCTCAAGGCAGCGCGCGAGTTCATTGTTTGCAGCGACGTGAACATCGCGCATCAGCAGGCTGATTTGAAAAACTGGCGCAGCAACCAGAAGAACAGCGGCTTTCTACCCGAGGAGCGTGCGTGGATGACGCAGCTGACCACTGAAGGTGGCTTGGTGGACGTGTACCGACGCTTGCAGCCGCACACCACCGACGAGTGTTACACCTGGTGGAGCAACCGAGGTCAAGCCTATGCCAAGAACGTGGGCTGGCGGCTGGACTACCACCTGGCCACACCCGCAGTGGCCGAAACGGCCCGCACCGAGCACATTTACAAAGGTGAAAAATTTTCGGACCACGCCCCGATCACCATCGGCTACGACCTGAGTTTGTGACTGGTGGCGTGGAGAGCAGGGACCCCGGAGCCAGTCCGGGTTGACAGTCGAGAGGCGTCATTCTGGATGGTTTTCGATGTCATCGCTGACTTTCTGTCATGTCATCCCGGACTTGATCCGGGATCCATTTCCACACCGCGTGTACGTTAGCATGCGCCCCTTGTAAGCCGCCATGCCGTCGTGTGCGGCCTGGTCCAGCACCTGTTCGTGCATCGCAAAACCCGCATGCGCCATGTGTTTGTGAAAGGCGGCGCGGTTGCCCCGGTTGGGGTCGATCACCCAGATCTCTGAACTGTGGGCGGCGTGTTCACCGATGAACTGGGCCAGTGTGCCCTCATCGTCACGTTCGTAGAGAATATCGCTGCCTACGATCAGGTCAAATTCACCGCTCACGGCGGCATCTTTGACCGCTGTCAGCACAGGCAAGCCATCTTGGCGTAGCGCAGCCGTGCCCCACAAACCGTGCCGGTAAGTGATGGGGGCGAGGCCATTGATGCGCGTGTTCTCGTCCAAAAACGCATGCGCCAGTGGGTGGCAATCACTGGCTGTGATCTGCGCCCCCCGGCGGTGCGCCACCAGACTGGACAATGCCAAGCCGCAACCGATTTCCAAAATGCGCTCGCCCGTCACGGGGCGGCGTGCCATGCGTTCGGCCATGCGCATCCCCGAGGGCCACAAAAGGCCGAAAAGGGGCCAAGTGGCTGAGGAAATGCCCAAGTTAAGGGCCTCGTCCAAAGGGTCGTGGAACTGGTTTTTATCGAGCAAGGAACGGATGAGCAGGTCATCCACGCCCGAAACCGCGATGCTTTCCTGACGGGTCAGGTAGCCGGGTGAACTGGTTTGCAAAGAAACAATCGTTGCAGCGCACAAGCCAATGATCAAAAGGCGCTGGCTGATGCGGAATGTACACCAGGCGCAGTTCAGTGGCGTGGTTTGCACCTCGGCATTTGGGATAATCTGAAGCATGCTGCAATACCAAACCATCCCCGTCACGCCCTTTCAGCAAAATTGCTCAGTTGTGTGGGACGACCAGAGCCGCCAGGCGGCAGTCGTTGACCCGGGGGGCGATCTGGATCTGATTTTGGACGCAGTGCGCCGCCATGGCCTCAAGCTGGAGCAGATCTGGATCACCCATGGCCATCTGGACCACGCCTCAGGCACGGCCGATCTGGCTGAGCAATTGGGGGGCTTGCCCATCATCGGGCCGCATCCCGCGGACCAGTTCTGGATCGACGGCTTGCCGCAGGCCGCTGCGGCCTATGGTTTTCCGCCGGCGCGGGTGTTCAAGCCCACGCGTTGGCTGGCCGATGGCGACACCGTCACGCTGGGCGCACACACTGTGCAGGTGCGCCACTGCCCGGGCCACACTCCCGGCCATGTGGTGTTTTATTCGCCCGAAATCAAGCGCGCTTTTGTCGGCGATGTGCTGTTTGCCGGCAGCATTGGCCGCACCGATTTTCCGCAAGGCAATCACGACGATCTGATCGCGAGCATCACCGAACGGCTGTGGCCCATGGGCCATGACACGGTGTTCATTCCCGGGCATGGACCCGAGAGCACCTTTGGGCGCGAGCGGCAGAGTAACCCGTATGTGCGTGACCGCTGAGGGGCTGGATACCCGATCAATTCGGGTTTGACGTCTCAAAAGGGTACGCGGCTCACCAGGGCAATTCAGAGCACAAGGACTTGGGTGCTTTTCATCGCGAAGGGCCTTGGCAGGCCTTTGTGAGGCATCAGCTCCGACGGGCTTGTTCGTAGAGGTGCTGCACTTTGGGCAGGTTGGCCTGCAGCTCTTCGATGCGGTTGTTGCCACTGGGGTGGGTGGACAAAAACGATGGCCCGCCATTGCCGCTGGCCGCTTGCATCTTCTGCCACAACGTCACGCTGGCTTCGGGACGGTAGCCGCCACGCGCGGCGATCTCCAGGCCCACCAGGTCGGACTCGGTTTCGTCGTCGCGGCTGTACTTCAAGGTGAGCAATTGGGTGCCCAAGCTGGCCGCCGCATCCCCCAAAGAGCCCAGCCCCAACAATTGAGAAGCAATTGACAAGCCTATGCCGGTGGCCTGGGTTTTGGCCAAGCGCTCGCGGGCGTGTTCGCGAAGGGCGTGTGCCATCTCATGCCCCATGATCATGGCCACTTCGTCGTCGTTCAGGCGCAACTGATCCAGGATGCCGGTGTAAAACGCGATCTTGCCGCCGGGCATGCACCAGGCATTGATCTGCTTGCTGCCGATCAAGTTGACTTGCCACTTCCAGTCGCGTGAGCGCTTGTTCCAAGGGGGGGTGTGGGGGATGAGTTTTTGGGCGATGGTGTGCAGGCGTTGCAGCTGCGGGTGGCCGTCGGGCGCCAACGCGTTTTGGGCACGGGCCTCGGCCAACACTTGTGCGTATTGCTGGCGGGCTGAATTTTCCAGTGTCTCGGCCGGAACCAGTTTGCGCAAACTCGATGACGAGCCCACATCGACCTGGGCCAGCGCTGAACCTGCTGCGCTGCTACCTGCCGCCAAGAGAAAGGCCCGCCGGGCTTGCCAGCGCGGCGATGAAGGGGCCGCTGCGTCGGTATCGGTGTGGGCGACGGAGGTTTTGAGGTTGCAAATAAAGCACATGGTATGCAAATCATAACGAATGCAGCAGGTCTTGTAGCCTTGCAGCGGGTCGATGCGTTAGCAAATGTCAGCGGCTGCAAGTCAGCCAGCCGTTGGGCCTGGTGCAGTTGATAATCCGCACATGTCTGACCTTGCCCCATCTGCCATCCCAAACGACCACACGCCGCCTGCGACAGTGCGCACCTGGCGCGAGGCGCTGCGCCTGTATCTTCAGCCCGCCAGCCTGCGCATGCTGGCGCTGGGCTTTTCAGCGGGCTTGCCGCTGCTGCTGGTCTTGGGAACGCTCAGTTTTCGGCTGCGCGAGGCGGGCATTGACCGCAGCACCATCGGTTATCTGAGCTGGGTGGGGCTGGCCTATGGCGTGAAATGGATGTGGGCCCCGCTGGTGGACCGCATGCCCATTCCCTGGCTCACACGGCAGCTGGGGCGCAGGCGCAGCTGGCTTCTGGTGTCGCAGCTCGTCATCACGCTCGGGCTGGTGGGCATGGCCCTGAACGACCCTTCGCAACTGCTCGGTCCCTTGGTCGCTTGCGCTTTGGCGGTGGCCATCGCTTCGGCCACGCAAGACATCGCGCTGGACGCTTACCGCATCGAGTCGGCCGAGGTGAACGCCCAAGCCGCGTTGGCAGCCAGCTACCAGACGGGTTACCGCCTGGCCATGATCTGGGCCGGGGCGGGCGTGCTGTGGATCGCGGCTTTGGCCCAAGGCGCGCAAACGCCCGGCTATGCCCAAGCGGCTTGGCAAGCGGCTTACCTGGTCATGGCGCTGAGCATGTTGCCAGGCATGCTGGTGGTGCTGGCCTCGCCCGAGCCGGTGCCCGCGCCTTTTGCGCCCGCGCGCAACGTGGCCGAGTGGCTCAAGGGCGCGGTGGTCGAGCCCTTTGCCGATTTTTGGCTGCGTTACCGCTGGCAGGCGGTTCTGCTCTTGGCGCTGATCGCGGTCTACCGCATCAGCGACGTGGTCATGGGCATCATGGCCAACCCGTTTTATGTGGACATGGGTTTCACCAAAAGCGAAGTGGCCAGCGTGACCAAGTTGTACGGTGTCATCATGACCCTGGTGGGCGCGTTTGTGGGCGGTGTGCTGTCGGCGCGGCTGGGCGTCATGCGCGTGCTCATGTTGGGTGCGGCTTTGAGTGCGGCCAGCAATTTGCTGTTTGTCTGGCTCAGCGGCGTGGGGCACGACGTCCAGGCCCTGGTCTGGGTCATCTCGGCCGACAACCTGGCCAGCGGCATTGCCTCTGCCGCGTTCATTGCCTATTTGTCTTCGCTCACCAACATCAGCTACTCGGCCACGCAATACGCCCTGCTCAGCTCCATGATGCTGCTGTTGCCCAAGTTCATTGCCGGGTTTTCGGGTGATTTTGTCGACGCCTACGGCTATGCCAGCTTTTTCACAGTCACCGCTTGGCTGGGTTTGCCGGTGCTGCTGCTGGTGGCGCTGGCGTCTCGGGTGCATGCGAAAAACCCGCCACCCCCAGTGGTGTCGTCCCTGGTCTGACTTGGGGTCCATGTGGGCGCAAGCTGCAATCGCTGAAATGTCTCCCCGCGGGGTCCGTGGTGGAAGTTCCTGTGAAGATGGATCCCGGCTCGGGGGCCGGGATGACAAATTGGGGGGATGAGATCACGAGTGTGTGGGCACCCCCGTTTTACTGAGATTTACAGAACCGACACGTTCAGCGCTTGCAAAAAGACGATGATCGGGCCATGCAACAACTCTTGATGATCGAAGACGATGCGCGGCTGGCGGGCATGGTGGCGGACTACCTGGGGCAAAACAGTTTTGGCGTCACCCTGGCGCCCAACGCGCAAAGTGGTCTGGCCCGCTTGCAAAGCGAGGGCGTGGACTTGGTCATCCTCGACCTGATGCTGCCTGACATGGATGGCCTGCAGGTGTGCCAGCGCATCCGCACCTTGCCCGGCGCTTTGGGCCAAGTGCCTGTGCTCATGCTCACGGCCAAAGGCGATCCGATGGACCGCATCATTGGCTTGGAAATGGGCGCTGACGATTACTTGCCCAAGCCCTTTGAGCCCCGTGAATTGCTGGCCCGCATCAAAGCCATCTTGCGCCGCCGCAACACCGTCCACGACGCGACCCAAAAGCTGTTGCAATTTGGCTCGCTCGAGATTGACCGCGATGCCCGCCGCGTCAGCGTCAAGGGGCAGGACTGCGATTTGACTTCTCACCAGTACGACCTGTTGGTGGTGCTGGCCGAACGTGCGGGCCGCGTGCTGACACGCGACCAGATCATGGAGGCGGTGCGGGGTCGCGAACTCGAAGCCTTTGACCGATCGATTGATGTGCACATGGGGCGCATCCGCGCCGCCATCGAGGCCGACCCCAAAGCGCCGCAGCGCATCCTGACCGTGCGCGGTGTGGGTTACGTGTTTGCCCGCCAACAAGACTGAGCCCATGCCGATCCAAGCTTTGTCGCGCCACTGGTCACGCCACCTGTACCTGCGCATCTGGCTCGCGGTTGTGGGTGTCGTGACCCTGTTGATGCTGGTGGTGGGCTGGGCCTGGCGTGCCACGGTCGAGCACCATGCCGCGCCACCCGCCCCGCGTGAATGGGTGGTACTCAACGCGCAAGGCGATGTTCTGGCCAGCACCACCCGGGCCGGGCCTTTTGCGCCTTTGGTCTTTGACGTGCCTTTGCCCAATGGCCAGACTCTGGCGCTGCAAGTCCAGCGCAGCGGCGAACGTGCCGGTGAGCGCCACGGCCACCCCGCTTCGGAAGGCAAGCCGGGCATGCCTGGCATGAGACCAGGCGCGCCAGGGCACTTGCCGCCCCACTTGCGCAGAGAGATGCCCTGGTGGGCCAAGCCCTCAGGATTTTTATGGATGCTGGGTCTCATTGGTTTGGCCGTAGCGCTGGGCCTGTACCCGGTGGTGCGCAGGCTCACGCAGCGGCTCGAAAGCTTGCAGCGCGGCGTGCAGCGCTGGGGGGAGGGCGACTTGTCGGCGCGTGTGCCGGTTCAAGGCGATGACGAAGTGGCCGATTTGTCCGAACGCTTCAACGCGGCGGCCGCACGCATCGAAGCCCTGATGGCCTCGCAAAAATCCTTGTTGGCCAACGCTTCGCACGAGCTGCGTTCGCCACTGGCACGCATCCGCATGGGGCTGGAGCTGCTGAACGGCCCTGCGACCGACTCGGACGCACACGCCCGCAGCCGCGCCGAAATCTTGCGCAACATGGCCGAGTTGGATCAGCTGATCGACGAAATCTTGTTGGCCAGTCGACTCGATGCGAAAGAGGCGGACATCGGCACCGTGGAGGCCGTGGACCTGGTGGGTCTGTGTGCTGAAGAGTGTGCGCGTGTGGGGGCTGAGCTGGAAGTGCCGCCAGGCCAGTCACAGCTGGAGGTGCTGGGGGTGGCCAAACTGCTGCGCCGTCTGGTGCGCAACCTGCTGGAGAACGCAAGGCGGTATGGCGCCAGCAGCCACGAAACCGGGCAAGGTCAGGGCATTGCCCTGACCTTGACTCAGCAAGGTCAGGCGGTTCGAATCCGGGTGTGTGACCATGGCCCGGGCGTGCCCCCTGACGACCGAGAACGGATCTTTGAGCCTTTTTTCCGATTGCCTGGGGCCAGTGAGCGCGTGGGCGGTGTGGGCTTGGGGCTGTCACTCGTCAAATCGATTGCTGAGCGCCATGGCGGGGGGGTCAGGTGCGCAGATCGCCCCGGTGGCGGTGCCTGCTTCGAGGTGAATTTGCCCCAAAGCAAAACGGCGAACACCTGAGGGTTCGCCGTGCGCGTGCCCAGCCACCGCAGGGATGGCCGTGCTTGAGTTTCAGTGGTGGTGACCTACCATTTCGCCTGCCTTCAATTGGTACAGGGTGCCGCAATAAGGGCACTTGGCCTGGCCGGACTTGGCGACGTCCAGGTACACCTTGGGGTGGCTGTTCCAGATTTTCATGTCAGCCTTGGGGCTAGGACAAAACACGCCGCCCTGGGGGTTCAGGTCGGCGGCCAGCAGTTCAACAGTCGCATTGCTCATGGTTCAAACCTGGGTCAGCCAATGGGCGTACTTGGGGTTGCGTCCGTTAACGATGTCAAAGAAGGCGCTCTGGATTTTCTCTGTGATCGGACCGCGGCTGCCCACGTAGCCAGGCTTGCCCAGCTCGATGCGGTCGAGTTCGCGAATCGGCGTGACTTCGGCGGCGGTGCCCGTGAAAAACGCTTCGTCAGAGATGTACACCTCGTCACGCGTGATGCGCTTTTGCACGATCTCTAACCCCAAGTCTTTGGCGATGTGGAACACCGTGTTGCGGGTGATGCCGTTCAGGGCACCGGCCGACAAGTCGGGCGTGTAGATCACGCCGTTTTTGACCACAAAGATGTTTTCGCCCGCGCCTTCAGACACAAAGCCCGAAGTGTCCAGCAGCAGGGCCTCGTCGTAACCCTCGTCGGTCACTTCCATGTTGGCCAAAATGCTGTTGGTGTAGTTGCTGACCGCCTTGGCTTGCGTCATGGTGATGTTGACGTGGTGGCGGGTGTAGCTGCTGGTTTTCACGCGGATGCCGCGCTTCATGCCTTCTTCACCCAGGTACGCACCCCAGGTCCAGGCGGCGACCATCAGGTGGATGGTGTTGCCCTTGGGGCTGACGCCCAGCTTCTTGTCACCAATCCAGGTCAGGGGCCGGATGTAGCCCGATGCCAGATTGTTCTCGCGCACCACAGCGCGCTGGGCTTCGTTGACCTGGTCTTGCGTGAAGGGGATGTTCATGCGCAAGATCTTGGCGCTGTTGAACAGGCGCTCGGTGTGCTCTTGCAGGCGGAAGATGGCCGTGCCTTGCTCGGTTTTGTAGGCGCGCACGCCCTCAAAAGCCCCGCAGCCGTAGTGCAAAGTGTGGCTCAGCACATGGATCTTGGCATCTCGCCAATCGACCATCTGGCCGTCCATCCAGATTTTGCCGTCACGGTCTGACATAGAGGGAATGACAACGCTCATGAAAGTGTCCTTTGAAGAAGGGGCATTAAACAGTGCAAAAGGGAGATTTTAAGGGCTGACCTGCTCGGGCCGCTGCAGCGTCCATTCGGTCAGCTTGCCGCCCACAAAGGTGCAGCTCACGCTCGATTGGCCCGTGTCGGTCCAGCGGTACACCTCGGGTTGGGCGTCTTTTTCGGTCTGCAGCTCGCCCAAGGCGCGGGTCATGGCGATCACATGCATCAAGGTGACGCCTTTTTTCAGCTTGGCATTGAGCATCACCGCACTGGCCACATGGCCGATCGGGCGGTCGGCGGCTTTTTTGAGGATGGTGAGCAAGCGGGTGAAGTGCAGCAGCACCCACATGACGATGCCGCCCACAGCCAGGGCAATGCCCGGCCAGCCAAAGGCTTGCCAAGCTCCAACGGTCAGAACGGCGATGGCGGTGAGGGTGAGGAGTCGGGTGAAATTCATGGGGGCAGATTGTGCCTTGCTGGCGCAGCGGGGGTGGCCATCAGTTGGGTTTTTTAAGGGCCAAAGCCAGGTCGTACAAGGTGTTTTTGGATTCGCCCGAGATCTCGGCCGCGAGTTTGACCGCTGTTTTGAGAGGCAATTCGGGCAGCAACAGCTGCAAGACCCGCAAGCCTTCCCCCGTGGCGTCGTCCACCGGCGCGTCATGCAGCACCAACACAAATTCACCCCGCAGTCGTTCGGGCTTTTCGGCCAGCCAGGCGCTCAAACCTTGCGCTGGCAGGGTCTCGATTTGTTCGAATTGCTTGGTCAGCTCACGCCCCAGCGTGACGCGGCGCTGGCCGAGCACGGCCAAGGTCTGCGCCAGGGCTTCGATGCGGTGCGGCGCCTCCAGCAGCACCACGGCTCGGCTTTCTTGGGCCAGCCGCTGTACGGCCAATTGGCGTTCGGTGGCTTTGCTGGACAAAAAACCGGCAAACACAAAGCCGCTGTCACCGGTCATGCCCGCTGCGCTCAGGGCGGTGGTCACGCTGCTGGCGCCGGGCAAGGGCATGACCCTAAACCCGGCTTGGCGCACGGCGGCGACCAACCGCGCGCCCGGATCGCTGATGGCGGGGGTGCCCGCATCGCTCACATAGGCTACGCGCTGGCCTTGTCCTAAGCGCTCCAGCACGCTGTGGGCGGCTTCGGCTTCGTTGTGTTGGTGCACCGCCAGCAGTTGGCCGCCCGGGCGGTCCAGCCCGTAGGCGCGCAGCAATTGCTGTGTGTGGCGGGTGTCTTCGCAGGCCACCACGTCCACCTTGGCCAGCACATGCAAGGCGCGCAGGCTGATGTCGGCCAGGTTGCCAATCGGGGTGGCCACGACATACAGTGTGCTGGCCGGGTGGTTTTGTGCACCGGCGGCTTCGTGCGCCGCAGCCAAGGCGTTGGCAAACGAGGCAGACAAGGGAGACGGAGTCAATGCAATTCCTCAAAAAAGACAAAGTGGGTCAGCCCTCCACCAAAGCCCGTGGAGATGCGGGTGAGGACGAGGCGCTGGCCTTTTTGCAAGCACACGGCTTGCGGCTGTTGCAGCGCAATTATCGGACGCCAGGCCGAGGCGGTGGCGAAATAGACCTGATCATGCAAAGTCCGGACGGCACCGTCGTGTTTGTCGAGGTGCGAAAACGCAGCCGAAGCGACTTTGGCGGAGCGGCCGCCACCATCGGCCCTGTCAAACAGCGGCGCATCGTATTGGCGGCCCGGCATTACCTGCTCAATTGGCGGCAGTTGCCACCCGCGCGCTTTGATGTGGTGACGCTGGAGGGCCAGGGTCTCCAGTGGCTTCAGGCGGCTTTTGACGCCAGTTAATGTGACCCCGGCCGAGAGCCGCAGGTGATTGGGCTTAAACACTCGGGCTCAATCGCCACTGCCCCGGGCTGACGGGGTTATCATGCCGGCCTATGTTAGACCTGCGCATTCAACAGCATTTCATTGACAGTGCCGATCTGCACTACCAGGTGGCCGATGGTTTG
Organism: uncultured Burkholderiales bacterium; assembly: GCA_903932865.1. Taxonomy (GTDB): domain Bacteria; phylum Pseudomonadota; class Gammaproteobacteria; order Burkholderiales; family Burkholderiaceae_C; genus Limnohabitans_A. The sequence continues at coordinate 149,809 of CAIZHQ010000006.1, read as the reverse complement.
GCCAAGCCTGTTGATGCGGCTGTTCAGGCCGTTTTGGCTTGCGTCACCGGCGGCGGCAAGGTGCTGACGGCTGGCTTGGGTGCATCGGCGGGTCTGGCGCAATACTTGGCGGGATTGCTGGTGGGCGGCTTCGAGCGAGAACGACCGGGCCTGTCGGCCATGGCCTTGTCGGGCGATGCCCAGATGGCCACTTTTTGGCCCGAAGAGCAGGGGTTGGCCAGCCAGGTGCGTGCCTTGGGCCACACCGGGGATGTGCTCTTTCTCATCAGCGCCCAAGGCTCGGAAAACGCCATGGTGCAAGCGGTGCAGGCCGCGCACGAGCGTGAAATGAGCGTGGTGGCACTCACAGGTCACCAGGGCGGCGGCTTGGCCCGCCAACTGCGCGAGACCGATGTGCACGTGTGCGTGCCCCACGAGCGCGTGGCCCGAATTCGCGAGGTGCAGCAGTTGGTGCTGCACTGTTTGTGTGATGGCATTGACACCCAGTTGTTGGGTGAACAGGAGTCTTATTAAATGAAACGTCAACTTCAAACAGTGGTCTATGGTGCTGTGTTGCTGGCCTCTTTGGCCAGTCTGAGTGCTTGCGCACCTTTGATCGTGGGGGGCGCTGTGATGACCGGTGTGATGGTCACTGACCGCCGCACCACGGGCACGCAGGTCGAAGATGAGAGCATAGAGATCAAAGTGGCCAACGCTGTGCGACAGGACTTGGGCGATCGCGTTCACCTGAATGTGACCAGCTTCAACCGTCAAGTGCTGCTCAGTGGCGAGGTGCGCACCGCTGCAGACAAGGAGCGTGCTGAAAAACTCGCTTCGAGCCAGGAAAATGTGAACGCAGTGGTGAACGACCTGTCCGTGATGCCCGTCAGCTCACTGACCCAGCGTTCCAAGGACACGGTCATCACCGGCAGGGTCAAGGCGGCCTTTTTGGACGCCAAGGATTTGCAGGTCAACGCCGTCAAGGTGGTGACGGAGCGCGGCATTGTCTATTTGATGGGCCGCGTGACCGCGCGCGAGGCCAAAAGCGCCACGGACATCGCCCGCGGCATCAGCGGTGTGACCAAGGTGGTACGCGTCTTTGAGGAAATCTCGGAGCAAGAACTCCAGCGCCTGAGCCGTCCCAGCCGATAAGCACCGGTGAGAAAGCTCCTTTAACCATGTGGCGTTTCATCGCGTTGTTCCTGATTGTCCTGGCCGTGCTTTTCGGCATCGAAAAGCTCAACCCGGTGCAGGTGGCCCTGGTCCATCCTTGGACCAACTTTCTGGCGTGGTTCAGTGCAGGCATCATGACCGTCTTCGATGCAGACGTCATCAGCCACGGACGCATTATCCAGAGCCAAGCCGCAGGCTTTGGTGTCTCGATTGAGGCGGGCTGCAACGGCGTCGAGGCCGTCATCATTCTGGTGGCGGGCATGTTGGCATTCCCATCGCCGCTCAAGCTCAAGTTGGCGGGCATTGCGGCCGGTTGCATCGCGGTGCAGGGGGCCAACATCTTGCGCGTGATCAGCCTGTATTACTTGGGCAAGTGGGACAAAGAGGTGTTTGACTTTGCGCACCTCTATTTGTGGCAAGCGCTGATCATGCTGGATGTGCTGGTGGTGTGGTTGCTGTGGATTCGGGCCGTGGCCCGCAATCAAGGGGCCAACCTTGCCGTATAGCCGACTGTTTCGTTTTCTGGTGACCAGCATGCTGGCGCTGGTGGTGCTGATCATCCCCTGGTACTACCTGTCACCCTATCTGGCCGCCCCGGTGATTTCATTGGCGGGGCAACTCATGGACTTCATGTTTGCCTGGGTGCAGGGTTATGAACGCCATGAGACCGTGGGCACCTTGATCACCTCGCTGAAAGTGCTGGTCAACCAGCAAGGGCGCATGGTTGTGGGCGAACTGGCCCCTGAAGTCAACTACCGAACCTTTGGCTATGGGCTGGTGTTGTTCTGGGCCCTGCTCATCGCATCGCGCCCTGTGGGCATGTGGGCCAAGATGGCGTTGGGCACCTTGATTTTGGTGCCATCGCAGGTGTTCAGCATGTGCTTTCGCTGGCTCCGCGAGGCCTTGTTGAGCGGCGGTGTGGAAAGGATCACCCACACCGGTGTGCCCCGCTGGGTGCTGGAAGTCATCGCCTACTTCGACCAACTTGGGTTCCTGATCATCACCCCCCTCATGCCGGTCATTTTGTGGCTCATTCTGGACCGCGCCTTCCTCCGGCAACTTTGGGTGGAAATGGTGTTGGTGGGGGCTGCTGAGGCGGGTAAACGCGGCAAGCCGCAGTAAATAGTGCGGCGAATTGACATGTTGCGGCCGCATACCAGGCTTGATGTGACTGTCATCGCAGACTTGGCTTGTCTGATTCCCGGACTTGATGCGGGAGTCACGGCGACCCACTGGCTTTCGCAAATGCCATCGCGGCACCACGCATCCTGGGTCTTCGCCTGGGACAACAACAGTAGGCGCTGCGCTGACCTGTCGACTTCATCGGGTCGGAACTGCAACTTGATTCAATGAACACCGTGACGGTGCTCCCATTCACCGCAGACAAAAAAACTGCGCTCAAAAAATAGCCCGCTGAAGCGGGCTTTGTCAGCGGCAATGGGCGTCTCATAGCACCTCAGGTCAAGCGACCAACAAAGTGCAGCGCCGAATCTTTGACAAGGCATCTCCCATTTTTTCGCGCGCCACGGCCATGTCGTCATTGCTCTGGCCACGCAGCCACCAGCCATCGCTCATTCCAAAACAGCGACACAAGCGCATGTCCGTGTCGGCGGTGATGAACCTTTTGATCACCACGATTTCGACATTAAAAGAACCTTCTGCATGGCTACGCTTACCAAGTGTCGATAACCAGCGTGCCATCGGCGAGCCGGACTTGGCCCGACTCTAATCCTGCCACCAACCACGCCCGCGTTTGAGCCGGGTCGATCACCGCATCAATCTCCAACGTGGCGGCCATGTTGATGGCGCTGCCGTTGTCGTATTGCTGCGCCAGCAGCTGCTCAAACAGCGCTTCGCGATCGGGGCCTTCGGGCAAGGCTTCGAGTTCCTTGCGGTAACCCAGCCGCACCGCGCCTTCCAAGCCCATGCCGCCAAACTCGCCCGTGGGCCAGGCCACGGTGCTCAGGGTTTCGTGAAAACCCCCGCCGGTCATGGCCATGGCGCCCAGACCATAGCCTTTGCGCAGCACCACGCTCAGCAGCGGCACCCGCAGGTGCGCGGCTGCTACAAACATGCGTGAGACATGGCGCACCTGCGCCAGCGCTTCGGTGTCGGGCCCAACCATGAAGCCAGGCGTGTCTACCAAACTCACAATGGGCAAACCGTGCGCGTTGCACAACTGCATGAAGCGCGCGGCTTTGTCCGCCGCATCGGCGTCGATGGCGCCACCCAGGTGCAGCGGGTTGTTGGCCATCAGGCCCACTGAGTGGCCCGCGATGCGCGCCAGCGCGGTGTGGATGCCCAGGCCAAAACCGGTGCGCAAATGCAGCAAGCTGCCCTCGTCTGCAATGCCCTGCATGGCGGCGCGGGTGTCGTACACGCGCAGGCGGTTTTCGGGCACGACATGGCGCAGGGCCTCGGAGGGCGGTGCTTGCCATTCTGTTTGCGCGCCTTGAAAAAACGACAGGTAATGCCGCGCTGCCGACACTGCCTGCGCTTCGTCATTCACCAACACATCGATCACACCATTGCCATGCTGCACTTCGCTCGGGCCAATTTGCTCGGGCTTGAAGACGCCCAAGCCGCCGCCCTCGACCATGGCCGGGCCGCCCATGCCAATGTTGCTGCCGCGTGTCGCAATGATCACGTCGCAGCAACCCAGCAAAGCCGCGTTGCCCGCAAAGCATCGCCCGGCCACCACGCCCACCACTGGCACGCGGCCATTGAGGCGCGCAAACGAGGCGAAAGTGGCCAGGTTCAGGCCCGCCACGATGGCCACGTCCACATCACCCGGCCTGCCGCCGCCACCTTCGGCGAACAGCACCACGGGCAGCTTGTTTTGCAAAGCCACACCCAGCATGCGGTCGGTCTTTTGGTGGTTGCGCATGCCTTGCGTGCCTGCCAGCACGGTGAAGTCGTAAGCCATGACCACCACGCGTTGGCCGTGGACGCAGCCAATGCCGGTGACCATGCCGTCGGCGGGCGTGTTGCGGACAAGATCGTCGGCGCTGCGGCGGCGGCTTTGTGCGGCCACGGCCAGGGCGCCGTATTCGACAAACGAGCCTTCATCACAAAGATCAGCGATGTTTTCGCGTGCGGTGCGCAGGCCCAAGGCGTGGCGCTTGGCCACGGCTTCGGGGCGTGCCGCGTCTTGCGTGAAGGCCAGGCGGGCCTGCAGTTTGTGCAGGTCGGCGCGCTCCTTTGAAAGGGGGGCAGTCGTCGTGCTGGCGGCAAAGGTCCGAGCTTGGGAGGCAGCCTCGGCAAAGGGCATGAGCACACCCAGCACCTCGCCTTCGGCCACTGCCTCACCTGCCTGAAAGTAAAGCTCGCCCACACGCCCGGCCTGGTTGGCGCGGATTTCGTGTTCCATCTTCATGGCTTCCAGAATCACCAATAAGTCGCCGGCGGCCACGTCTGCACCTGGAGCCACCAACCATTGAACCAGTTGCGCCTGAAGGGGGGAAAGGATGTTTTGCATCCATTAATTGTGCGGGGCTGCCCGTGTGACAGGGGGTCAAGTCCGGGACAATTTAGACTGGCTTATTGGAACCTGCTAAACCCCCCCATGAACTTCGAACCCCTGATCGAGCTGACCCGCAACGGCATCCCCGAATGTGTGCACATGGGTGCGTTGGCCGTGACCGACACCGAGGGCCGCGTGCTGGCCCAGGCCGGCAACCCGCACTGGCTGTGCTTCACCCGCTCCACCCTCAAGGCCATGCAGGCGCTGCCGCTGGTGCAGTCGGGCGCCGTGGCGCATTTTGGCTTCACACCCACCGAATTGGCCATGATGTGCGCCAGCCATAACGGTGAAGAGATGCACGTTGAACAGGTGTCGTCCATCCTGCGCAAAAGCGGCAGCAGCACGCGCCAGATGCGCTGCGGCTGCCATGTGCCTTACCGATTCACCTTTTTTGACTGCCCCATGCCCGAGGGCTTTGCTTTTGATGAGCGGCACCACAACTGCAGCGGCAAGCACAGCGGCTTTTTGGCGTATTGCGTGCAGCACGGCTTGCCCACCGACAGCTACACCGAGGTGGACCACCCGCTGCAACAAAAAATTCGCCAGGCCGTGGCGCACTTGGCGGGGTTAGATGAGCAAGAGCTGGCGCTGGGCATCGACGGTTGTTCGGCCCCCAATTACGCCATGCCTTTGTCGCGCTTGGCGCGCAGTTATGCCAGATTGGCGCAGCCCGAATCCGACGGCTTGTATGGCGAGAGCTTGGCGCAACTGGGCCAGGCCATGAGCGCCCACCCCGAGCTGGTCTCGGGCACCGGCCGCAACGATGCCGATTTCATGCGCGCCGGTCGGGGCGACTGGGTGACCAAGGTGGGCGCAGACGGCGTGCAGGTGGTGGGCAGCCGCTCGCGTGGTCAAGCGTTGGCCATCAAGATCATGGATGGCAACAAAGCGGCGCTGTTTGCCGCGACCGTGGACGCCTTGGACCAACTGGGTTGGCTGGACGATGCGCAGCGCCAGGAACTGGAACCCTGGCGCGCGCAGGTGCTGCTGAATGTGGCGGGGGTGCCGGTGGGCGAGCGGAGCAGCGTATTCCGGCTGCAGTCGAGTCAGGGCGCCTGAAAACCGGTCTCGCGCGTTCAGCGTTGACCAAAAATCGCCGTGCCTACCCGCACCATGGTGCTGCCCTCGGCAATGGCAGCAGCCATGTCTGCGCTCATGCCCATCGACAAGGTGTCGAGTGGCAGGCCTTGCGCGCGCAATTGTTCGAACAGGTCTTTGGCCTGGTGGTGCACGGTGCGCATCTGTGCTTCGGTCTCGGCAGGTTCAGGAATGGTCATCAGACCGCGCAACTGCAAGCGCGGCAAGTTGGCCACGGCCTGTGCCAGCGCGGGCAGGTCTTGTGGGCTCACGCCGGATTTGGTCTCGCCACCATCCACATTGACCTGAATGCACACCTGCAAAGGCGTCAGGTGCTCGGGGCGCTGTTCAGACAGGCGCTGGGCGATTTTGAGGCGGTCGACGCTGTGCACCCAGTCAAAGTGCTCGGCCACCAAGCGCGTCTTATTGCTCTGGATCGGGCCGATGCAATGCCAAACGAGTGGCAAATCCCGCAAGGTGGTGATCTTGTCCACCGCTTCCTGGATGTAGTTTTCGCCAAAAGCGGTCTGCCCTGTCGCATGGGCCTGGCGCACCGATTCAGGCCCCCAGGTTTTGGAGACAGCCAGCAGCTGCACGCTGTCTGCGGCGCGCCCTGCTGCCTGGCAAGCGGTCTGAATCTGCACCCTGACGCGGGCGATGTTGTCGGCAATGGATGGGCTCATGGGTGGAGGGTACCAAAAGCGGCGATGTCACCCAATGGTCAGCTCAAAGCACCCGGTGCGCGCCAGAACACCTACGGGCTGCCAAAATAGCCTTTTTCTTCACTCCACATTGAGACACGCCATGAGCCAAATTGCCACCAAAACCTACGATGCCGTCCCCGCCAAAAAAGTCGCCTTTTTGGGCTTGGGCGTGATGGGCTACCCCATGGCGGGCCATTTGGCCCGTGCCGGTCACCATGTCACCGTGTACAACCGCAGTGCGGCCAAGGCCGCGGCTTGGGCCGCCGAATGCGCCGGCAACGCCACCGCCCCCACTCCGCGTGAAGCGGCTGCCGGCGCAGACATTGTTTTTGCTTGCGTGGGCAACGACGCCGATTTGCGCAGCGTGATGCTGGGCAAAGACGGGGCGTTTGCCGGCATGAAGCCCGGTGCCATTTTTGTGGACCACACCACGGCGTCTGCCGAAATTGCCCGCGAGCTGTACGCCGAAGCCCAAAAGTTGGGCCTGCATTTTGTCGACGCGCCGGTCTCGGGCGGCCAGGCGGGTGCGCAAAACGGCATGCTCACCGTGATGTGCGGTGGCGATGCGGCCGCCTTCGATGCCGTCAAGCCAGCGGCCATGGCGTTTTCGCGGGCCTTCACTTTGCTGGGTGCATCGGGCGCGGGCCAGTTGGCCAAGATGGTCAACCAGATTTGCATCGCAGGCCTGGTGCAAGGCCTGTCCGAGGCCATTGCCTTTGGCCAGCAAGCGGGCCTAGACATGCACCAGGTGCTGGACGTGATCGGCAAGGGCGCTGCGCAAAGCTGGCAACTCGACAACCGCGGCAAGACCATGGCCGACGACAAATTTGAATTCGGTTTCGCTGTGGACTGGATGCGCAAGGACTTGGGGCTGGTGCTGGACGAAGCCAAGCGCAACGGCGCGCGTTTGCCGGTCACAGCGCTGGTCGACCAGTTCTATGCCGATGTGCAAAAAATGGGCGGCGGCCGCTGGGACACCTCCAGCCTGATCCGCCGCTTGCGCTGAATTCGCGATGATCTTCAGGGCTTGCGCAAGCCCAGCCACATGACGGTGGCCACCACCACGGCCGCCCCCAGCAATTGCATGGGGGCAATGGCCTGGCCCAGCAGCGCCCATGCCAACATCAGAGCAAACACGGGCTCGACGTTCATGATGGCCGTGTTGCCCACCACGCCCAACTTGGGCAGCACGGTGAACATGATGGTGAAGGCTGTGCCGTACAAGAACGTCAGCAGGGCCAGTCCCCGCCAACCGGGCACAGCCTGCGGCCACTGAAACCCACCTTGCGTGATCGCCAAGCTGGCGGCCAGCACGCCGACTGTGGCCATGGTGGTGAAGGTGCGCAGACGTCCGTCCACCCCTACCGTTTCGTGTTCGGTGAGCACCAAGGCCAGGCCAAAGGTGGCCGAAGCAGCCAGGGCAAAACCCACACCCGCCCCGATTTCGTCCCACTGCCGCGCCGCGCCCAGGCCCGAGGCTGCGCCCAGCACGTCCAGCGCCAAGGCCAACCCGACCATCATCACCGGCATGGCCCACAGCAGCGCGCGTTCGGGTTGGTGACCATACAAAATCCTGGCCCACAGGGCCGTGGTCAGCGGGTAAGTGTTGAAGGCCAGCAAAGCCAGGGCGACGGGCAAACGCGCCACAGCCGAATACAAGCAAACGCTTTGTACTGCAATGAGCAGGCCCACTGCGCCCAGGTATTTGCGTTGCGCGGGCAAAACCCGAAAGGCCACTTTTTGCTGCCACAAAATCAGCGCCACCACGCTGGCAGTGATCACGCTGCGCACCGTCACCGCCGTGACCACATCCAACCCGTGGTTGAAGGCGGTACGCGCCGCGACATGGTTGGCCCCCATCATGAACGCGATCAGCAGCAAGGTGCCAAATGCGGCACTGGTCAAACCCTGCGGTGAGGAGAGACGGGGTGAACTCATGCGTTCATGGTTGCGGGTACAGCCCCAAACCCCTCGCATGCAGGCGACTGAGGCCCAGCAAGGCGTCGGTGAAGGGCGTGGCCACGCCGGTCAACTGGCCCAGTTCCCGCACCGAGGCCACGAGGGCATCGAGCTCGACCGGCTTGCCCGCGTCCACGTCTTGCAGCATCGAGGTGCGAAACGCCCCCAGTTTGCGCGTGACCGCGTGGCGGTCTTCGGGGGTCTGAGCGATCGGGATGCCGATGCGCTCGCCAATGGCCTTGGCTTCGAGCATGACGCTGGAGACAAAGCCGCGCACCAGCGGGTCGTCCAGGATCACGTCGGTGGTGGCCCCGGTGAAGGCACTGATGGGGTTGATGGTCATGTTGCCCCAGAGCTTGTACCAAACGTCTTTCTGAATTTGTGCCGACGCCGTGGCGTTGAAACCGGCTTGCGCCAAAAGCGCTACCAAGTCGCGCAGGCGCGGTGTGTCTGCGCCACTGGGCTCGCCCAAAATCAACCCATTGCCAAAATGGTGGCGGATCACGCCGGGCATGTCCACCGAGCTGCTGGCATGCACCACACATCCGATCACCCGATCGGCCGGAATGTGCTGCGCAATCACGCCCGACGGGTCCACCGATTGCAAGGTGGTGCCCGAAAGCGACCCGCCAAAGCCCTGCAAAAACCACCAGGGCACGCCGTTCATGGCCGTCAGCACCAAGGTCTGTGGCCCCAGCAGCGGGGCGATGTGCCGCGCCACATCGGCCATGGCCGGGGCTTTGACGGCCACGATCACCAGGTCTTGCTCGCCCAGCTCGGCCGCATTAGCGCGCGCTTTCAAAGAGACCACCATCTCCTGATCGCCTTGTCGCAACACCAAGCCCACTTGCTGCAAAGCCTCTAACGTGGCCCCGCGTGCCACCGCGCTGAGCGTGCAGCCTTGGCGCGCCAAATGCACCCCCAGCCAACCGCCGATGGCGCCAGCGCCGTAGATACAGACTTTCATGCGCGCCACCCTTTGTCTTGCCGGTCGACTTGGCGCACCAGCGATTGAAAAACGTCTTGACCCGCGCCATGGTTCGGGTTGAACTGCAGGGCGTCTCGGGTGCATTGGTTGGCAACGGCTTCGGGCACCGCAATGGGCTGGCCCATGCTCAGGGTGGCCAGCTGGATTTCGCAGGCGCGCTGCAAGGTCCAGAGCACCGCAAAGGTTTGGGGCAAGGTGTGCCCCCAGGCCAGCAGGCCGTGGTTGCGCAAGACGACGGCCTGCTTGTCGCCGATGCTGCGCAGCAGGCGCGGCGCTTCGTCGGCATGGATGGTGATGCCTTCGAAGTCGTGGTAAGCCACCATGTCGTGCAACTGGGCACTGTAAAAATTGGTCTGCTGCAAACCGCCTTGCACACAGGCCACGGCCACGCCTGCCGTGGTGTGGGTGTGCATCACGCAATGCGCCCCGGCCAGGCCTTCGTGTACAGCCGCATGCACCGTGAAGCCCGCCGGGTTGACGGGGTAAGGTGAGCCATCCAGCACCCGGCCTTGCACGTCGATCTTGACCAGGTTGCTGGCCGTGACCTCGCTGTAGTGCAGGCCAAAGGGGTTGATCAAAAAGTGTTTCTCACCCCCGGTGACGCTGTCCGGCAGGCGCAGCGTGATGTGGTTGTAGATCATCTCGGTCCAGCCCAGCAGGGCAAAGACACGGTAACAGGCGGCCAGTTCCAGGCGGGCTTGCCATTCATCGGGGTGCACCCGCGCTTGCAGCGAAGGTACGACCGGTTGAGGGGTGGGGAACATCATGGTTTCCTTCATTTAATTGGGGTCAGACCCCATTTGTTTTTCCATTGGATGAGAGGGTGCAAAATCAATTGGGATCTGACCCCTATGAACCAGTTCACCAATTAATAAGTCGCGCCTTTGGGGGGTGCAGCAACGGGCATGTTCGACTTGAAATGCCCCGCCAACTCGGTGGTGTGGCGCATCAAGAGTTGGGTGTCCAGGCCCACGGCCACAAACACCGCGCCCAGTAACAAGTAATGCGCTGCCAGGGCACGTTCGGGCGTGAGGATGCCGGGGGCTTTGCCGGCTTTCAGGATGCGGGCGATGGCGTTTTCGATGGCCGTTTGCACTTCGGGGTGTGCGGCGTTGCCCACATGGCCCATCGAGGCAGAGAGGTCAGCCGGCCCAATGAACACGCCGTCCACGCCCGGCGTGGCGGCAATCGCGTCGAGGTTCTTCAGCGCTTCACGCGATTCGACTTGCACCAACAGACAGACCTCTTGGTTGGCGCGTTGGAAGTAGTCGGTTTGATGACCCCAGCGCGAAGCCCGTGCCCCAGCCATGCCGCGCACGCCGCCTTGGCCATCGTCTTGTGGGTAGCGCATGGCTTGCACCAATTGCGCGGCTTGCACGGCGGTGTCGACCATGGGCACCAGGATGTTTTGTGCCCCGAGGTCGAGGTATTGCTTGATGAGTGCCGTCTCGCCCACCGGCACGCGGCACACCGCGTGGCTGTCGGGATAAGCGGCCACGGTTTGCAGTTGAGCCTGGATGCTGCGCAGGTCGTTCGGCGCATGTTCCCCGTCGATCACCAGCCAGTCAAAACCGGCCAAGGCGCAGATTTCAGCGGTGTAAGCGCTGGCCAGGCCCATCCAGAGGCCGATTTGGGGCTGCTTGTCTTGAAGGGCTTGTTTGAATAAGTTCACAGGGGTGTTCATAAATCAGTTCCTCTCGTTAAAGGCCAAACGGCTCACAGGATGTTGGGGCCGCCACACCGGCCCCAGCAGCTTCCCACTATTGCAAGACGAAGCCACTGCAGACGCATCCAAAGGGTCAGACAAACCGGAACTCCAGTTTGCCCAGCGGCCCATAGTCCGCTTCAAACACATCGCCCACTTTGGCCAAAGCCGGTTTGGTGAACGAACCCGCCAAGACGATTTCACCTGCCTGCAGGTGTTCGCCCCATGGCGCGAGTTTGTTGGCCAACCAAGCAATGCCCACTGCGGGGTGTCCTTGCACGCCTGCAGCCAGACCGGTTTCTTCGACCACGCCGTTTTGCCGCAGCACCGCCCCGCACCAGGGCAGGTCGGTGGTCAGCGGATCGACGCGCTTGGCCCCGAGCACGATGCCCGCATTCGCCGCGTTGTCGCTGATGGTGTCGAAGACTTTGCGCATGACCTTGGTGTGGCGGTCGAACTGCTCGATGCGCGAGTCGATGATCTCAATCGCGGGCGTGACGTAATCGGTGGCTTCGAGCACTTGTTGCACGGTCACGTTGGGGCCACGCAGTTCTTTCTTGAGGACGAAGGCCAGCTCCACCTCGACGCGTGGCGCGATGAAATCGGTGAAGGGAATGTCCAGCACCTGGCCCGGCGTGCAGGTGTAGCGCATGTCATCCAGCAGCGTGCCGTAGTCGGGCTCGTCGATCTGGCTGGACACTTGCATGGCGCGGCTGGTCAGGCCAATTTTGTGGCCGATCAGGGTACGCCCTTGAGCAAACTTGAGCTGCATCCAGGCGCGGTTGATGCGGTACCCATCTTCGACGGTCATGCCCGGAAAGCGTTTGGAAAAGTGCTCGATTTGGACACGGGATTGTTCGGACTGGTGCAGCTCGCGGGCGAGCTGCTGGATTTGGTCTTCGGTGAACACGGACATGGCTCAAACCTTGTTGAAAAGAGGGTGTAAGTTGCTGTGTTTGGCATCAAACACTTCGGGGCCGACATCGATTTGCAAGGTGATGCCGATGTGGCGATGCGCCATCACGGGCGCAAAGAAAACCTTGGCTTCTTCGAGCAAGAGTTGCCCTGCACGTTGCTGGGTGGCCTCGCTGCGGCCCCGGCCCATGCGCACGTTCAGGTAAACAAAGGCGTAGTCGCCCGTGCCGCCGGCTGCGCGCCCGGCTGCCCCGCCATCAGCCACCGCATAGTGCGGCGCAGGGTAGGCCAGCACGCGCGTGCCGCCCGTGGGGAAAACCTGCTTGCCTTCTTCGTCCTGGACGGTGAGCATGGCATTGGCCATCTGGCGGCACAGTTGGGTCATGTTGACTTCAGCGTCCAACTGGCCGGTGTAGAGGATCACGAGATGGGGCATGGGGAATGTCCTTTTTCAAAGCCTGGTGCTGACGGCGGTGTAACCCTGCGCGCTGCTGGCTTGGGCCGGCGGGATGTGTTCACCCTTTTGGGGTGTCACTTCAAAAAGTGCGTTGAGCTGGCCGGTGCCCGATGCGCCAAAGTACGGCGTGAGAATTTCCACCGCGCCGTCGTAGTCGGTCCAACCCAAAGCCCCCATCAGCATGGCGGTGTCGTGCATGAAGCCTTCACCGTGGCCCTTGCTGGCGTACTCGGGCAGCATTTCGCAAAAGGCCTTCCACTCGCGCTGGTCCCACATGCGCAGCACCTGCTCGTCGAGTTTTTCGAGGAAAGGGCTCCAGATTTTGTGCGCAAACTCAGGCGCCAAACCGTTTTGTGCAAAGCGGTGGCTCAAGCTGCCACTGGCCAAAAAAGCCACTTTGCCGTCGTAATGCTTTTCCACCGCCTCACGCATGGCCCAACCCAGGCGGGCGCTGTCGGCCAAATAGTGCGAGGTGCACAGCGCCGAGACCGAGACCACCTTGAAGTGCTGGTCGGCGTTCATGTAGCGCAGCGGCACCAGCGTGCCGTATTCGGGCTGCAAGGTGGTGGCGTCGTGGGCCAGGGTTTCCACGCCGTACTCGTTGGCCACTTTGGCCAGCAAGTGCCCTAGCGCCGGGTTGCCCGGCGATTCAAAGGCCATGTTGCTGATGAAATGTGGCAACTCGTTGCTGGTATACACGCCCTTGAAGTGCGGGCCGCAGTTGATGTGGTAACTGGCGTTGACCAGCCAGTGCGTGTCGAACACCACCAGCGTGTCCACCCCAAGTGCACGGCATCGTCGGCTGATCTCCTTGTGGCCATCAATGGCGCTTTGGCGCGTGCCAAAACGGGGGCCCGGGATCTCACTCAGGTACATGCTGGGCACGTGGGTGATTTTGGCGGCGAGGGCGAGTTGTCCCATGGGGTGTCCTGTGGTGACGTTTAGGGGCAGATCAGATCAATGTCTGGAAAGTAGCTGCGGTAGCGGCCTGCATCGCGGGTGAGCAATTGACAGCCCTCGGCTTGGGCGTGAGCCCCGATGAAAAAGTCGGGCAGAACGCCGGTTTTGGTGCCGCCTTGTCGGCGGTACTGACGAAAAGCCTGTCCGGCCAGCCTGGCTGCAGGCCTCGTCAGCTCTGCCAGGCGGATATTCAGTGTGTCCAGAAAATTATCCAGACGCGCAGGCTCTGCAGGGTGCCCAGCCAGCTCGGCATAGACCACCATGTTGGTGCCCAGTTCTCCGGCTTTGGCGCTGCGCAGTTGTTGCAAAGACCAAGGCATCCAGATCGGGTCGGCCTTGTAGATGTCGAGCAGGACGTTGGTGTCGACCAAGATCATGGTTTGTTCCAGTCCTCGCCGCGGGTGATGGCCATCCATTCGTCTGTGCTGGGGCCGTCCTTGGCGATGCCAATGAACTGCCGAATCGGGTCGTCCGGCGCGAGAAACGACAAGTCGGGCTCGGGCACTGCGTTGTGGCCGGAGGCCGTTTTGGCCGCCACCAAATACTCGGCCAGGGCTTCTTGCACGACGTGCGATTTGCTCAGCTTGCGCGCGGCGCAGTACTGGGTCAATTCGCGTTCAACGGTTTCAGGCAGGCGGACAGACAACATGGCTCACTCCTTGTCATACACATTCAAGATGAATGTATGACATCGAGTATGACAGATGGCGACGATTTGTCATACACCCCAATGCGGAATGTGGTGCGAGCCCATCGACACCGCCACGTTCTTGGGCTCACAAAACACTTCGTAGCTCCAGGTGCCGCCTTCACGGCCGGTGCCGCTGGCCTTGGTGCCGCCAAAGGGCTGGCGGAGGTCGCGCACGTTCTGGCTGTTCACAAAACACATGCCCGCCTCGACCGCAGCCGCCACGCGGTGCGCTTTGCCCAGGTTCTCGGTCCAAACGTAGCTGCTCAAACCGTATTCGATGTCGTTGGCTTTTTCAATCGCATCCTGCTCGTCCTTGAAAGGAATCAGGCAGGCCACGGGGCCGAAGATTTCTTCTTGGGCAATGCGCATGCGGTTGTCCACGTCGGCAAAAACGGTGGGCCAAACGAAGTTGCCGTGCTGCACATGCGCGGGCAGGTCGGCGGCGTAGCCGGGCTGGCCCAGGCCGCCGCAGAGCATCATCGCACCCTCTTTGGGGCCGAGTTCGATGTAGCTGCGCACCTTGGCCAGATGCGCTTTGGAGATCATGGGGCCGACGATGGTTTTCTCGTCGAGCGGGTCGCCCACGGTGATGCGTTTGGCGCGCTCGGCAAACTTGGCGGCGAAGTCGGCATAGATGCTTTGCTGAACCAGGATGCGGCTGCCTGCGGTGCAGCGCTCGCCGTTGTTGCTGAAGATCATGAAGATGGCGGCGTCAAGTGCGCGATCTAAATCAGCGTCTTCAAAAATCACGAACGGGCTTTTCCCGCCCAGTTCCATGCTGAATTTTTTCAAGCCTGCGCTTTGCACGATGCGGTTGCCGGTGACGGTGGAGCCGGTGAAGCTGATGGCGCGCACATCGCGGTGCGAGACCAGCGGCTCGCCCGCCTCTTTGCCGTAGCCGTGCACCAGGTTGAGCACGCCTGCGGGCACACCCGCCTCCAGCGCCAACTCGCCCAGACGGGCTGCGCTCAGGGGCGAGAGCTCGCTCATTTTGAGCACGGCGGTGTTGCCAAAAGCCAGGCAGGGCGCGACCTTCCAGGTGGCGGTCATGAAAGGCACGTTCCAGGGGCTGATCAGCGCACACACGCCCACCGGGTGAAACAGCGTGTAGTTCAGGTGCGTGGGCGTGGGGTAGGTGTGGCCGTCCACGCGGGTGCACATTTCGGCAAAGTAATGGAAGTTGTCTGCTGCGCGCGGCACCAATTGCTTGCCGGTCTGGCTGATGGTCTGGCCGCAGTCTTTCGTCTCCGTCTCGGCAATCTCTGGCACATGCTTGGTGATCAGGTCGCCCAGCTTGCGCATGATCTTGGCGCGTTCGGTGGCGGGTGTGGCGGCCCACTTGGGAAAGGCGGCTTTGGCGGCGGCGACAGCGGCGTTCACTTCCGCTTCTCCCCCTGAGGCCACTTCGGCCAACACTTCTTGCGTGGCGGGGTTGACGGTTTCAAAGTAGTCGCGGCCTGCGACGCTTTGGCCATTGATGAGGTGGTCGATTTTCATGTGCTGTCTCTCTTTCGGTCTTGTCGGAGCTCAAGCGCCGACCTGCACGGGTGTGTTGTGTAGGTTAGGGCTTTAGCCCCAACGTGCGTTTTGTCGGGGCTGAAGCCACCGATCGACAAGGTTCATGGCGCGCCCACGAGGGTGTTGATCAGCGCCCCGAGGCCTTCAATCTCGGTCACAACCACATCCCCCGGGTTCACGTTCACGATCCCGTCGGGCGTGCCCGTCAGGATCAGGTCGCCGGGGTTGAGGGTCATGAAACTGCTGAAGTATTCGATGAGCGTGGGCACGTCGAACACCATGTCGGCGGTGTTGCCGCTTTGCGTGACTTGGCCGTTGACGGCGGTTTGCAAGGCCAGCGCCATGGGGTTGGCGATGTCGGCCGCATCCACCAGCCAGGGGCCAATAGGGGTGCAGGTGTCGCGGTTTTTCACACGCAGATTGGGGCGGTACCAGTTTTCCAGGTAGTCACGGATGGCGTAGTCGTTGGCCACGGTGTAGCCGCCCACAAAGTCATAGGCGTCGTCTTTTTTCACATGGCGCGCGGTGCGGCCGATCACCACGGCCAGCTCACATTCGTAATGCATGTACTTCACATCAGCGGGGCGCTTCGTGAAGGCTTTGTGCCCGATCAGTGCGGCCTCACCTTTCATGAAGGCGAGCGGCTCCTCGGGGGCTTTGAAGGCGAGTTCCTTGGCGTGGTCGGCGTAGTTCAGGCCCAGCGCGATGACGGTGCGCGCCTGCGGCACGGAGACCAGTGGCGGGAGCCAGACGACCTCGTCAAAGCCCACGCGATGGCCCTTGTGATGGCCTTGGGTGATCATCAACTGGCCGTCGGATTCGATCGCTTGCTGGATGGCCCCAGCCCAAGCAATGCATGCGTGTTTCATGCGGCTTCTCCCTGCACGGTTTGAGTCAAAGGGGCAAAGCCGGGGACGGTCAGGCACACGGTGTCGCCTGCACGGGCGCGCGGTCTTTGGCCGTTGGCCAGCACATCGGTGCCCAGCATCAGCACATCCCCCGTTTGCAAGGACATGAACTCGGCCACATCGGCCAGCAAACGCGCCACAGGCCGCACCAGCTCGGACAGCTGCACCGTCTGAACATGCTGGCCATTGAGTTGCACCGTGATGCTCAGACCGGCAATGTCCAGGGTTGTCCAAGGCACCGCAGGGGATCCGCAGCCCAAAAAACCATCGCGGCAACGGAACTTGACGGGAGGGCGGTAATAGCTCTCGTGCGGCACGGACCAGTCGTTGAGCAGAACCACGCCGTCCGGTGTGCCATGGGCACCCATCACCAGGCCGAGCGTGGCGCCGATGTCCACTTCTTGCACACCGTCTTGCAGTGTCAATGTTCCGCTCGGGTTGAAGGTGTTGGCAGATTTGACATAGAGCACGGGTGCTTTGGGGGGCCCTTTGTGCGGGTCTTGTGCCATGCGCGGAACCCACAGGTCCCATTCGCGCTGAAAATTCAGGAGGCAACCGTAAACGGTGCCCGCAGGTTGCCACTGTTTCATGGTGCAGCTTTCTTTGTGTGGGTGGGCTCGATTGGCGACACGGGGCCATCGCTTTCCAGCGCGATGACTTGGTCGAGCAGGGCATACAAATCCTGCAAGACTGTTTTGCCCAGTTGCCCCTCCATCCAAGCGTAATGGGCCTCAATGCTGCGCGACAAGGTCTGCACTTTGGCCAGTCCAACCGCGGTGGCACGAACCACAGTCCTGCGGGCGTCCTGCGGGCAGCGTTGGCGTTCGATCAGGCCGTCGCGCTCCATCCGGGTGAGCACACCCGTCAGGCTGGGGCCGAGCAAAAACGCCTCTTTGGCCACTCGGCCGGTTTCCACCCCGCTGTCGTGGGCGTGTTCACCCAGTACCCGCAACACCCGCCATTGCTGGTCGGACAAGCCATGCAATCTCAGGCTGGGCCGGGTGTGACCCATGACCGACTCGCGCGCTTGCAAGAGCAGGCGCGGCAGGTTGCGGTGGATGAATGGGGTGGGTTGCATTTATTTAACATGTTAATTGATTGGCCAGATTTTGATCTGGGTGTTTTCCCTTGTTTTTGCAAGGGGGTGAACAAGTACCCTCATTTAAATAGGAACTAAAAAATTTTAAAAAAGTATTGAATGCGCTATTTTCAATGCAAAAAAACTAAGGCGCAACACAGGCATGGTGCGCCGTTCACACCACAGGCCGTCGGCGGCGCGCTTGGTGTGCGAATGGCTTTCATGTCCCCCCACCGCGCTGAAAAACCGCAAGAAATTCGAACGCACGCTGATCAGGCATTAAAGTGGGCCTCATGTCACATGCCTTCACACAGTTGGGTCTGAACGCGCCCATTTTTCAAGCCCCCATGGCGGGTGCGCAAAACCACCGTTTGGCCTTGGCCGTTTGCCACGCTGGTGGGCTGGGTGCTTTGCCTGCGGCCATGCTCAGCCCAGACGCCCTGCAGACCGAACTTCAAGCGCTGACTGCGGCCACCTTTGCACCCTACAACGTCAACTTTTTTTGCCACACGCCGCCCGCACCCTCGCTTGAAGCCGAAGCCCTTTGGCGGCAGGCCCTTGCGCCCTATTACCGTGAATTCGGGCTGGACCCGTCCCAGATGCCAAGCGGCCCAGGGCGCGTGCCTTTTGGGCACGACAGCGCCGACGTGTTGCAGGACTTTCGCCCTGCCGTGGTGAGTTTCCACTTCGGCTTGCCTGCGCCCGATTTGCTGGCCCGCGTCAAAAGTTGGGGATCTCTGGTGCTGTCATCGGCCACCACGGTGGCTGAAGCGCAGTGGCTGGAGGCCCATGGCGCAGACGCCATCATTGCCCAAGGGCTTGAAGCCGGGGGCCACCGGGGCATGTTCTTGACCGAAGACTTGAGCATGCAAATGGGCACCTTCGGCCTGGTACCGCAAATCGTGCGGGCCGTGGAAGTGCCGGTGATTGCGGCGGGTGGGATTGCCACACCGGCCGGTGTGGCTGCTGCCAAGCAGTTGGGTGCATCGGCGGTGCAAATTGGTACCGCCTATTTGTGTAGCCATGAAGCCAGCACCAGCGCCTTGCACCGCGCGGCCTTGCAATCGCCCGCAGCTCAGCACACGGCTTTGACCAATGTGTTCAGCGGACGCCCTGCGCGCGGCATCGTCAACCGCCTGATGCGCGAGTTGGGGCCAATCTGCGCACAGGCCCCAGCGTTTCCAATGGCCACAGCAGGCATTGCGCCCTTGCGCTCGGCCGCTGAGGCGCAGGGCTGCAGTGATTTCACGCCGCTGTGGTCTGGCCAAAACGCCAGCGTTTGCCGCACCGCTGCTGCGGCCGACATCACCCGCGATTTTCTGCGCGCCTGGCACGCGGCCTGAGCCCCAGCTTCAGGCACACTTTCGTCCCATGGCCAAAGACAAATCGATATTCACCTGCACCGAATGCGGCGGCACCAGCGCCCGCTGGATGGGCAAATGCCCCAGCTGCAACGCCTGGAACACCCTGCTGGAGGGTTCGAGCGAACCTGCGGCAGGCAAAAACCGCTTTGGTTCGGTGCACGCCTCGTTGGCCCCCACGTCGGAAGTGCTGCCCTTGGCCCAGATTGAAGCCGCTGACTTTGAACGCCACCCCACCGGCATCGACGAACTCGACCGGGTGTTGGGCGGCGGCATGGTCGAAGGCGGCGTGGTACTGATCGGCGGCGACCCGGGCATTGGCAAATCCACTTTGCTCTTGCAGGCGGTGGATGCGCTGCAGCGCAGCGGCATGAACACCTTGTATGTGACGGGCGAAGAAAGTGGCGCGCAAGTGGCCATGCGCTCACGGCGGTTGGGCCTGCCGGACTCGCAAGTGCCGGTGTTGCCCGAGATCCAGCTTGAAAAAATATTGCACACCTTGCAATCGCGCCAGCCGGGGATTGCCATCATCGACTCGATCCAAACGGTGTACTCGGATCAATTGACCAGCGCCCCCGGCTCGGTGGCGCAGGTGCGCGAATGTGCGGCGCACCTGACGCGCACCGCCAAATCAACGGGCACCACCATCGTGCTGGTCGGCCATGTCACCAAAGAAGGTGCCCTGGCTGGCCCCCGCGTGCTGGAGCACATGGTGGACACGGTGCTGTACTTTGAAGGCGACACGCATTCGAACTTCCGCCTGATCCGCGCCATCAAGAACCGCTTTGGTGCCGTGAACGAAATTGGTGTGTTTGCCATGACCGAAAAAGGCCTGAAGGGGGTGAGCAACCCCAGCGCCATCTTTTTGAGCCAGCATGCCGAGCCCGTGCCCGGCAGTTGCGTGATGGTCACGCTGGAGGGCACGCGTCCGTTGCTGGTCGAAATTCAGGCCCTGGTGGACAGCGGCGGCCCCTCGCCCAGGCGTTTGAGTGTAGGCCTGGACCGGGACCGCCTGGCCATGCTGTTGGCCGTTTTGCACCGCCATGCGGGCGTGGCCTGCATGGACCAGGATGTGTTTGTGAACGCGGTGGGCGGCGTGCGCATCAGCGAACCCGCGGCCGACTTGGCGGTCATGCTGGCGATCACCAGTAGCCTGCGTGGCAAAGCCTTGCCTAAAGGCTTCATCGCCTTTGGCGAGGTTGGTTTGGCCGGTGAAGTGCGCCCAGCGCCGCGCGGTCAGGACCGCTTGAAAGAGGCTGCCAAACTCGGTTTCAAGGTGGCGGTGGTGCCCAAGGCCAACGCCCCCAAGAAAAACGACAAGGCCTTTGAAGGTCTGACCATCTACCCGGTGGAGCGCATCGAAGAGGCCATGCAGGTGGTGCGCGGGCTGGACTGAGGGCAAAGCCAAGAGGTCTTTGCCAAGACCTCAAAAACGTTCCAGCTCCGGATGCTTGATCGCCCCGGCCCGCACCAACATCTTGCCGTATTCGGCGCAGCGGTTGAGCGTCGGGATGACCTTGCCGGGGTTCAGCAAACTTTGCGGGTCAAAGGCACGTTTGACGGCGAACATCTGCTCGTTTTCTTCAGCGCTGAACTGCACGCACATGCTGTTGACCTTCTCGATGCCCACGCCGTGCTCGCCTGTCACCGTGCCGCCCATGGCCACGCTGGTCTCCAAAATCTCGGCACCAAACAACTCGCAGCGGCGCAACTGGTCAGCGTCGTTCGCATCGAACAAGATCAAGGGGTGCAAATTGCCGTCGCCCGCGTGGAACACATTCAAGCAGCGCAGCGCGTATTTGGTTTCCATCTCTGAAATGGCTTGCAGGATGTCAGCCAGGCGTTTTCGCGGGATGGTCGAGTCCATGCACATGTAGTCGGGGCTGATGCGGCCAGACGCCGGAAAAGCGTTTTTACGACCGCTCCAGAATTTGAGGCGCTGGGCCTCGTCGCGGCTCACGGTGATGGCGGTCGCGCCGCAGCCGCGCAGCACCTCGCTCATGCGGCCGATTTCTTCTTCGACTTCTTCGGGCGTGCCGTCGCTTTCGCACAGCAAAATCGCCGCAGCGCTCAGGTCGTAACCCGCATGCACAAAGTCTTCGACCGCGATCGTCATGGGGCCGTCCATCATCTCCAGCCCGGCGGGGATGATGCCCGCCGCGATGACAGCGGCCACCGCGTCACCGGCTTTGCGCACGTCGTCAAAACTGGCCATGATGCAGCGCGCCAATTGCGGCTTGGGCACCAGCTTGACAGTGACTTCGGTGGTCACGGCCAACATGCCTTCGCTCCCCACCAGCACGGCCAGCAGGTCGTAGCCGGAAGTGTCCAGGGCGGCGCTGCCGAATTCGATCGGGTCACCTTCGACGGTGAAACCACGCACTTTGAGCACGTTGTGAACCGTGAGGCCGTATTTGAGGCAGTGCACCCCACCCGAGTTTTCGGCCACATTGCCGCCAATCGTGCAGGCGATCTGGCTTGATGGGTCGGGTGCGTAATAGAGGCCGTAGGGCGCAGCCGCCTCGCTGATGGCCAGGTTGCGCACGCCGCACTGCACCACCGCCGTGCGGCTGACTGGGTCCAAGTTTTTGATTTGGTTGAAGCGCGCCATCGACAGCGTGACGCCCATGCGGTGCGGCATGGCTCCGCCCGACAAGCCAGTGCCTGCGCCGCGTGCCACCACCGGCACCGCCAAGGCGTGGCAGGCCTTGAGCACGGCTTGCACTTGCGCTTCGGTTTCGGGCAAGGCCACCACCAGGGGCCGCTCACGGTAGGCGGTCAGGCCGTCGCACTCGTAGGGTGTGGTGTCTTCTGGGGTGTAGAGGATAGCGTCAGCTGGCAGCACCAGGCCCAAGGCCTGCACCACAGCGCGTTGGCGCTCGGCACGCTCGGTGGCGGTCAATTGCTGAGTTTCGGCGGGGGTATTGGCGCTCATGGCATTCAAAACCTTGAAGTGAGGCCTTAACTGTACGCGCAAGCCCAAGGCGTGGGGCTGAAGAATCTTTGACAGGTTTGTGAAATCAGGCCAAGGCTTTTTTCAACCAGTCGGCAAAGGTGGCACATTCCCAACGTTCCATGGCGCCGGTGCGCCAGCACAGGTAGTGGGCGTGGGGACTGGGGACGCTGCGCTCGAACAAACGTACAAGCTGGCCGTTCTCGACCCAAGGCGCGCCCAGCTTGGTGCGGATCAGGCCCACGCCTAGGCCTTGGGCAGCAGCGTCACACATCAGACCAATGTCGTTGAACGACGAGCCATCGGTGGGTTCGGGCCAATCCAGGTCGTGCGCTGCGAACCAGGTGCGCCAAGGCTCCAGGGGGCTGCGCAGCAGGGGCTGTCCCTGCAGGTCTTCGGCGCTGGCAAAAGGACCGTTTTCGCGCAGCCAGGCGGGTGAGGCCAGTGGCGTCACGTCGTCCTTGGCCAGACACACGTGTTCCACGTCCGAGTAGCGGCCGGTACCAAAACGCACCATCAGGTCGGCGTCTTCGGCTACCACGTCGAGCAATGGGATGCTGACCTGCAGGGTGATGTCGATTTCGGGGTAGGCGTCCAGAAAGTGTTTCAGACGTGGCATGAGCACCGAGCGCGCAAATGTGGGCGTGACCGCCAGGCGCAGCTTGCGGCGACCGGTCGTGTTGCTGGCGCTGGGAAAGCGCTGCAGCGCCACCAGGCCCTCGCGCACATGGGCCAGGTATTCGTTGCCTTCGGTGGTGAGAGAAAAATCGGCTCGGCCAAAAAGTTTGGTGCCAATGATTTGCTCCAGCTGCTTGACACGGTGGCTCACCGCGCTGGGCGTCACGCACAACTCTTCAGCGGCCTGGGTCACGCTGCGCAATCGGGCCAGCGCCTCAAAGGTCAGCAGGCACTGGATGGGCGGAATGCGTGACGCGTTCGTGGCAGTCATGTTGCTTGGATCGCTTTTGAAATCGCAAAAGGGCAGTGATGAAGCATTATTTGAAGATCACGGTTTTGTGGCCATTGATCAGCACGCGGTGCTCGCTGTGCCACTTCACGGCGCGGGCCAGCACCTGGCTTTCGGTGTCGCGGCCTTGGGCTGTCAGATCCTCCACGGTTTTACTGTGGTCCACGCGGGCTACGTCTTGCTCGATGATCGGGCCTTCGTCCAGGTCGGCCGTGACATAGTGAGCGGTGGCGCCGATCAGTTTCACCCCCCGGTCGTGCGCTTGGTAATAAGGCTTGGCACCCTTGAAGCTGGGCAAAAAGCTGTGGTGAATGTTGATGGCGCGTCCCGCCAGTTTGCGGCACAGGTCATCGGAGAGAATCTGCATGTAGCGAGCCAGCACAACCAAGTCGGCGCCTTCGGCTTGAATGATCTCGTACTGCTTGGCTTCGGCCTGCGCCTTGTTGTCTTTCGTGACCGGGATGTGGTGAAACGGCACGTTGTAGCTGGCCGCCAGTTGGTAGAACTCGCGGTGGTTGCTCACGATGGCACGGATGTCGAGCGACAGCAGGCCGCTCTTCCAGCGGAACAACAGATCGTTCAGGCAGTGACCTTCCTTGCTGACCATGATCACGGTGCGCATGGGCTGGGCGGTGGCGTGCAGATCCCACTTCATGGCGAAGGTTTGGGCAAACTCGCCCCACTGGGTATTCAGTGCCGCGCCGTCTGCTTGAGTACAGGCGAATTGCACCCGCATGAAAAACAGTCCTGTGTCGTGGTCGTTGTATTGGGCTGCTTCTTCGATGTTGCCCCCGCGCTCCAGCAAAAAACCCGACACGGCATGGACGATGCCGGTGCGGTCGGGGCAAGAGAGGGTCAGGGTGTAAGTGGTGGTCATGGGGTGGAATGCTTGCGAAAATCGAGCGCTTCAGGCGAGCGGCTTGAAAGGTAGCTATTGTAGAGATCGCCTTGGAAGGGGCCGGGGGGATGCCGCTGTCCGGCGCTGGACAGTCCTCTCGCGACGGGCTCTATCGCTGTGGCTTTGGCAGGCGTAAACTGTCTCCCTTGTTTGTTGCAATACATCAGGAGCATTTGCCTTGGCCCACACCGACCTGAACATGGACAACCAGTGGTTGCCCTTTACGCCCAACCGCACTTTTAAACAAGACCCGCGTGTGTTCGTGGGTGCGCAGGGCATGCACTTCACCACGCACGATGGCAAAAAAATCATCGACGGCATCTCCAGCCTCTGGTGCGTAGGCGCAGGGCACAACCGCAAGCCCATCAACGAAGCCATCAAGAAGCAGCTCGACACACTGGACTACGCGACAGCTTTTCAGGCCAGCAACGACAAGGCCTTCCAAGCAGCGCAAATGATTGCCGAGATGGCGCCGGGCGACTTGAACAAGGTTCTGTTTTGCAACTCAGGTTCTGAAGCGGCAGACACCGCCCTAAAAGTGGCGATGGCCTACCACCGCGCCCGGGGCGAAGGCCACCGCAACGTGTTCATTGGCCGCGAAAAGGGGTACCACGGCGTGAACTTTGGCGGCATGAGTGTGGGCGGTCTGCCCGCCAACCGCAAGGTGTACGGCGCGCAGCTGTTGCCGCGTGTGGACCACATGCGCTTCATTCACGACCCGGTGAACCACGCCTACATCCACCATGAAGAACCCGTGTGGGCCGAAGACCCGCTGTTGGAGCTGGAAAACCGCATTCTGGTGCTGCACGACCCGAGCAACGTGGCGGCTGTGATTGTGGAGCCGATTGCGGGCAGCGCAGGCTGGTATATCCCGCCCAAAGGCTATGTGAAGCGCCTGCGCGAAATTTGCGACAAGCATGGCATCTTGCTGATTTTTGACGAGGTCATCACCGGCTTTGGCCGCTTGGGCGTGAACTTTGGCGCCGACTACTACGGCGTGGTGCCGGACATGCTGAACTTCGCCAAGGCGGTGACCAACGGCGTCATTCCGCTGGGCGGCGTGATCTGCCGCGATTTCATCTACGACGCGATGATGAACGCCAATGCGCCAGACCACGCCATCGAGTTTTTCCACGGGTACACCTATTCCGGCCACCCCGTGGCCTGTGCGGCGGCCATTGCCACGCTCGACTTGATGAAGGAAGAAAACCTGTTTGCCCGCGCCGGTCAACAGGGCCGGGTGCTGGGGGACGCCATGCACAGCGCCATGAAGGGCTTGCCCAATGTGATCGGCATCCGCACCTTGGGCTTGGCCGGAGCAGTCGAGTTGGCCAGCATCGCGGGCTCGCCTGGCAAACGGGCTTACAACATCTTCATGGACTGCTTCCACCACGGTGTGTGGGTGCGTCCGGCAGGCGAGAACATCGTCATTTGCCCGCCCTACATCGTGGAAGACGCGCACATCGACCAGATCGTGCAGACGGTCGCCGACAGCATCCGCCGTCACGCTTGAAGTTCTGGCAGCGAACCCTGGGCACTTTGGTTGCCGCATGGCTTGCGGCTGAATTGTGCGTCTGGCTGGGCACGCCCATTCCCTGGATGCTGGGGCCCTTGCTGATCACTGCCCTGGCTTCCATGGCGGGTGCCCCCACACACAGCTCGAACCTTTTGCGCAACAGCGGTCAATGGGTCATCGGGGCCGCGCTGGGCCTGTATTTCACCCCCCAGGTCAGCGCCTTGGTGTTGGCTCAATGGTGGGCCATTGCAC
The DNA here is from genome assembly GCA_903932865.1 of uncultured Burkholderiales bacterium. Lineage (GTDB taxonomy): Bacteria > Pseudomonadota > Gammaproteobacteria > Burkholderiales > Burkholderiaceae_C > Limnohabitans_A. Next base: position 124,227 of record CAIZHQ010000006.1, on the reverse strand, counting down.
TGGCCGTGCTGTGGGCGCTGGCGCTGGGGGCCTCTTTTGGCCTGTGGTTGCGACGCCAGCACGGCGCTGAGCTGGCCCACTTATCGCCCCGCGCCCTGTTTGCCACCACGTATTTTTCCGGCTCAATTGGCGGTGCGTCCGAGATGACGCTGCTGGCCGAACGCTATGGGGCTCGCACCGACCTCGTGGCGGCAGCGCACAGCCTGCGCCTGGTGATGGTCGTCCTTGCCGTGCCTTTTGGCATGCAGTGGGCACAACACCAGTGGGGTTTGACGGTGGATGCCTCTTTGTTGCCCGGTCCGCGTCTGGCCCAATGGCCGGGATTGCTCGGGTTGGGCTTGGTGACGGCGGCCGGGGGCTGGGTGATGTTGAAGCTGGGTCGAACCAACCCGTGGTTCATGGGTTCGCTGCTGGCTTCGATGGCGGTGACCCTGGGGGGTTGGGAGTGGTCGGCTGTACCCAATGCACTGTCCAATGCTGCACAGCTTGTCATCGGCGTGAGCTTGGGCATCCGGTTTCGGCGCGAATTTGTCAAAACGGCACCCCGCTGGCTGGCCTCGGTGGCTTGGGGTTCGGTCTGGATGATGGCCGCTTCCGTGCTCTTTGGCATGGCCCTGGCATGGGGCACGGGCTTGCATCCAGCCATGCTGGTCTTGGGAACAGCGCCCGGAGGCATCACCGAAATGGCCATCACAGCCAAGGTTTTGCAATTGGGTGTGCCGGTGGTCACGGCTTTTCAGGTGTGCCGTTTGGTGGCTGTGTTGCTGGTGGTGGGGCCGTTGTTTGCCTGGCTGACACGCCGGCTGGCCAAGGCCTGAGCGTTGCTCAGTGCACCAAGACGGGCTGCTGGGCCAAGCCCGTGTAGCCTTCAAGCGTGTCTTCGACTTCTTCCTGAGTGGGAGTCTGCTGTTGCCAGGCCTGAATTTGCTGCTGGAACATCTCGGCCCAGGAGCCGTCCAAGTACACCTCTTTGCCCGAGCGTTTGTCCACGATTTCAAAACCATGCCGCTCCAACTGGGGTTGGCTGCTGGGGGCGGATGTTTCGACCGGCGCATTCGCCAGCATGTGCATCACGGCAAAGGTTTCGGATTCGTACAACAGGTTCATGCGTTCATTCTCCCTCAACTTGTGACTTGCAAGTGGGAGCATATGTAACAACTTCAAGTGGGTGTGGTTTTTGTTGCGCTCTGGGCGACATGGGGGTGGCTTATGGCGTAAGGGGTAATGCGCTCAAGACTTGGCGTCCTGTCAGCTGCAGGTCGATGAAATTGCCGTTGACTTGCGAGATGCGGATGCGAGAGGGCAGCCAATCGTGTGCTGCCGAAACCCAGAACTCGACCTGGGCGTCAAAGCGGTTGCGCGGCTGACACACCCATTTGACCGCTTGCACGCTTTGGCCGTTGATTTGAAGCGTCTCCAATTTTTCCAGTGTCAAGAGCCAGGGCAAGGCGTCGCGCACGGTCGCCGTCTGGATTTGCAAGCGTGTGCCGGGCTGCATCCGTGGACCCGACTGGGCCATGGCGGCGGCCAATTGCACGTACAAGCTGACCTGATCTTGCGCGCCGGGCTGCAGGGACGCTGTGGGGGCGTTGCTGCTGAACACGATGCGCTGGTTCGCACGGTCAAAGTGGACAGCTCGTTCGCTGCGCCAGCTGTCAGAAAAGCGGGTCGGGGCCAAGCCGGTGGCGTTGATTTGGCCCACGCTGCGCCAGTGCCTTGACCCCAGCAAAAAGGCTTTGACCGTCAGGCTCATGGCGTAGGCGTTGTCGTTGTGCTGCCAACGCAGCTCGCCTGAGGCTTGGTAAGGGATGCCTTTCTCCTGCCCACTGAGGCGGTAGCTCAACAAGGCCGAGGGGGGCAGCGAGCCCAAGGTCACCTCGGGCAAGGCCATGGTGGCGTTCGCGATGCGCTCTGGCTGAGGTGCGGCGGGCTTTTCGGCGGCTTCGTTGGAGGCGACGCTCACGTTGGCGCTTTGAATGGGTTCAGGCGGTTCAGCCTTGGCGTTCAGCGCTGCGGAGGATTGAGGCGAAGGCGGACTGTAGGCAGACACCCCGACTGGCCCGGTGGCGTTGTCGTTCAACGACAAGCTTTGACTTGGCGAAGCCGCCTTTGTGGGTAGCGACAGCAAGGGCGGTAACACGGCCAGTGGCGCCTCAGCCACTGCGGTGCTTGAGGTCTGCGGTCCAGGGGGCGCTGCAAGGGCCTTCTCCGCGTTGGGGTCTGTATCGGTTTGGGCGACATGGTGCTGCGCTGGCACGGGGTCGAGGGGGGTGGTTTTGTCCAGGTCTGGATCCAACGTCTGTTCCTGCGCGGGCGGGGAAACGGGTGCCGAGCTCTTGTCAGTCGGCATGGTGTTCGGGGCCGCCGCAGTTTTCTGAGCGTCTGGTTTCGGATTGGGCGCAGGTTTGGGTTTTTCAACCAAGGCCAAGCGCGTGCGGGCTGCAGGTATGTGGCCGAGTTCCGCGGCCGCAGTTGCACCCGCTGTGGCTGGGATGTTTCGGGTCTGCAGGGGGCCCGTGCGCAGCGTCTGGGGGCTGCTCAGCTGCCAGTCCCGTGTGCCCGCCAGGCTCAGCAGCACACCCAGGTGCAGCGCCAACACCAGCACTCCCCAGCGCAGCAAGCTGCGCGTGCTCGGCCGATCAGGCCGCTTTGCGTCAGGCAGCGGCGGCTGGGGGGGGGTGGGCAGCACCGTGTTCATGGGTTTACACAGCGTGGGTCAAAGGTGTGGCATGAGGGGGCCGTGAATGCAAATGCGCAGGTTGCCGCACTCAGGCGGCGCGCCAACCCAGGTCGGCCGACAGTTGATGGGCAAATGCACGCAGCGGCTGCGCCACGGGGCCATGCCAGTCGGCATCCAGCGTGGCCGAAGACCCCAGAGACACCACCCCCAAGGCCAGGTGCCCACCTGCATCGAACACGGGCGCACACAGGCCTGAAATGCCCGGCAACAGCACATTGACCACGCGGCCCAGCCCTTGCGCCCGGGTCTCGCTCAGCATGGTTTGCACTTGCGCAGGGGTGGACGGCAAATCATTGCGGCCCAGCTTGCGGGCCAGCGCCAGCTCGGCATCGATCATGGGCTGGGCCTTGTCTGCTGCACCGCCGTGGCCGATGAAGGCCGCGAAACACCGGCCCGTGGCCGACGACAAGAGAGGCATCACATCGCCCAGACGCAGGCTGACGGGCATGGCCAGTGGGGTTTCTTGCCAATGCACCAGGGTCGGCCCCCGGTTGCCCCAGACGGCCAGGGCCAAGGTATGGCCGGTTTGGTCCATCAAAGTTGGCAAGCGCTCACGCGCCAGTTTGACGGCGTCCAGCCGGGACAATGTGGCCAGGCCCAGTCTCAAAGTGGCGGGGCCGAGTTCATAGCGGGTGTTGGCATCCTGCACCACCAAGTTCAGGCGCTGAAAGCTCACCAAGTAGCGGTGGGCCTTGGCTGCACTCATGCCCGCTGCACTGGCCAGGTCGCGCAGCATCAACGGGCCAGGGGCCTGGGCCAGCACATCCAGCAAGGCAAAACCCACCTCCACCGACTGAATGCCCGCGCGTTCTTTGTCCCCGTCCGGGGTCGTGTCCAAGGTGCTTTCAATGGCCATATGCTCTAGAATCGGGTTTCGTTTAGTTAAACGAGTTTAACAATGCGTAATTCAAAGTGTGTTCAGCCTTGGTGAACATGGCTTTGAATGACGGAACAAACAGGTGGAAATCATGAAATTGGCGACCTACAAAGACGGCTCACGCGATGGACAACTGGTGGTGGTCTCGCGCGACCTGAGCACCGCTCATTATGCGACCGGCATCGCCAGTAAACTGCAGCAAGTTCTGGACGACTGGAACTTTCTGGCCCCGCAGCTGGAAGACCTGTACACCACCCTCATCCAGGGTAAAGCCCGCCATGCTTTTCCCTTTGATCCGGCGCAATGCATGGCCCCGCTGCCCCGCGCCTACCAATGGGCCGACGGCTCAGCCTACATCAACCATGTGGAGCTGGTGCGTGCGGCGCGCAACTCCGAAGTGCCCAGCAGCTTCTACACCGACCCGCTGATGTACCAGGGCGGCAGCGATGACTTCATCGGCCCTTGCGACCCGGTGGTCTGCGCCAGCGAAGCTTTTGGCATCGACTTTGAAGCCGAAGTTGCCGTCATCACCGGCGATGTGCCCATGCAAACCAGCGCCGACGATGCGATCGAGAGTGTGCGCCTGCTCATGCTGGCCAACGACGTGAGCCTGCGCAACCTGATTCCGAACGAGCTGGGCAAAGGTTTTGGCTTCTTGCAAAGCAAACCCGCCACCGCCTTCAGCCCCGTGGCCATCACACCCGACGAGCTGGGCAACGCCTGGCAAGGCGGCCGCGTGCACCTGACGCTGCAGTCCACTTGGAACGGCCGCAAAGTCGGCATGTGCGAAGCCGGCCCCGAGATGACTTTCCACTTTGGTCAGTTGATTGCCCACATCTGCAAAACCCGCAACGTGCGCGCCGGCTCCATCGTGGGCAGCGGCACCGTGAGCAACAAGAGTGTCGACGTCAACGGCAAACCCGAGTGGCCCAAAGGCTACAGCTGCATCGCCGAAAAACGCGCCATCGAAACCATCCTGGACGGCAAACCCTCCACCGAATTCATGAAGTTCGGCGACACCATCCGCATTGAGATGAAGGGCCCAAACGGCGAAAGTTTGTTTGGCGCGATTGAGCAGGAAATCGTGCCATTGACCCAGGCGTGACGCGCTTTTGAAAAGGCGTGAAGCGCAAAAAAAGCCGTTTGCGCTTCATGGTTGAAGCGCAAACGGCCCATGGTGAAGATGTCGGTTAGCCCAGCTTCTTCATCAACAAAGCATTCACCTGCCCTGGATTGGCCTTGCCCTTGCTGGCTTTCATGATCGGGCCGACCAGGCCGTTCAGGGCCTTGGCATTGCCCGCCTTGAACTCTTCGACGTTCTTGGGGTTGGCGGCCAAGACGTCGTCGATGATTTTTTCCAGCTCGCCGGTGTCGTTCATCTGCTTGAGGCCTTTGGCTTCAATGATGGCGTCTACTTCGCCGCCTTCGGTCCACAGTGCCTCGAACACCTGGCGCGCTGCGTTGTTGCTGATGGTGTTGTCGCTGATGCGGCCAATCAGGGCGGCCAGTTGCGCGGCGCTCACCGGCGTTTGCTCGATGGTCATTTCGCTGGCGTTCAGGCGGCGCGACACTTCGCCCATGATCCAGTTGCTGGCCAGTTTGGCTTGGCCGCAGGCTTGGGCCGTGGCCTCAAAGTAGGCGGCGACCGCTTTGCTTTGGGTCAACTGTGTGGCGTCGTATTCGGGCAGCGCATAGTCTTTGACGAAGCGCTCGGCCATCACGCGCGGCAACTCGGCCATCTCGCTTTTCACGCGCTCGACCCAGTCGCGGCCGATCACCAGCGGCGGCAGGTCCGGATCGGGGAAGTAGCGGTAATCGGCGGCGTCTTCTTTGGTGCGCATGGCACGCGTCTCGCCCGTGTCGGGGTTGAACAGCACGGTGGCTTGCTGGATGGCGTGGCCATCTTCGATCTGGTCAATTTGCCAGCGCACTTCGTAGTCAATGGCCTGCTGCATGAACTTGAAGCTGTTCAGGTTCTTGATCTCGCGGCGGGTGCCTAAAGCGCCGCCGGGTTTGCGCACCGACACGTTGGCGTCGCACCGGAACGAGCCTTCTTGCATGTTGCCGTCGCAGATGCCGATCCAGGTGACGATTTTGTGCAACTCTTTCGCGTAGGCCACGGCTTCGGCGCTGCTGCGCATGTCGGGCTGAGTGACGATTTCCAAGAGCGGCGTACCGGCGCGGTTCAGGTCAATGCCACTTTGACCAATGAAATCTTCGTGCAGCGATTTGCCCGCGTCTTCTTCGAGGTGGGCGCGTTCCAAGCGCACGGTTTTGCGCACCGTTTCTTTGCCCTCTTCCACAAAGAAGGACACCTCACCGCCTTGCACCACGGGAATTTCAAACTGGCTGATCTGGTAGCCTTTGGGCAGGTCGGGGTAGAAGTAATTTTTACGCGCAAAAATGCTGCGCTCGGCGATGTGCGCGTTGATGGCCAGACCGAACTCGATGGCGCGCTCCACCGCGCCGATGTTCATCACCGGCAGCGTGCCGGGCAAGGCCATGTCCACCGCGCAGGCTTGTGTGTTGGGCTCAGCACCAAATGCCACCGAGGCACGGCTGAAAATCTTGCTTTGTGTCGAGAGTTGGGCGTGAGTTTCGAAGCCGATGACGACTTCGTAGCCTTGGACGAGTTGGCTCATGGTCTTAAACCCCCGCTGGTTTCTGGAGGTGGAAATCGGACGCTTGTTGCAGGCGGTGCGCGGCGTTCAGCAACTGGGCTTCCTTGAAGTAGTTGCCGATCAGCTGCAAGCCAACGGGCATGCCTTGTGCGCCAAAGCCTGCGGGCACGCTCATGCCGGGCAAACCTGCCAAAGAGGCTGGCAGCGTGAAGATGTCGGCCAGGTAGTCGGCCACCGGGTCGCCCGCGTTCTCGCCCAACTTCCAGGCCACAGACGGGGCCACGGGACCAGCGATCACGTCGCATTCTTTGAAGGCGTTCTGGAAGTCGTCGGCGATCATGCGGCGGATTTTTTGCGCCTGCAGGTAGTAAGCGTCGTAGTAACCGTGGCTGAGCACATAAGCGCCGGTCATGATGCGGCGCTTGACTTCGTTGCCAAAGCCTTCGGCGCGGGTTTTTTTGTACATGTCCACCAGGTCCACATAGTCCTTGGCGCGGTGGCCGAACTTCACGCCATCAAAGCGGCTGAGGTTGGAGCTGGCTTCGGCCGGGGCAATGATGTAGTACACCGGAATCGACAGCTCGGTGCGCGGCAGGCTGATGGGCACCAGCTTGGCGCCCAACTTTTCGTATTCACGCAGAGCAGCATCCAGCGCGGCGCGCACATCGGCGTGCAGGCCTTCGCCAAAAAACTCTTTGGGAATGCCAATGCGCAGGCCTTCAATCGAGTGGTTCAACGATGCGGTGAAGTCTTCGGCGGGCACATCCAATGAGGTGGAATCGCGGTCGAGATCCGGGCCGCACATGGCGCTGAGTAAGAGTGCGCAGTCTTCGGCCGTGCGGGCCATGGGGCCGCCTTGGTCAAGGCTGGAGGCGTAGGCGATCATGCCGTAACGGCTGGCGCGACCATAAGTGGGCTTGATGCCGGTGATGCCGCAAAAGCTGGCGGGCTGTCGGATCGAGCCACCGGTGTCGGTGCCGGTGGCCGCAGGCACCAAACGCGCGGCCACGGCAGCCGCGCTGCCGCCCGACGAGCCGCCGGGCACGCGGGCCGTGTCCCACGGGTTGGTCACCACGCCATAGGCCGAGTTTTCATTGGCCGAGCCCATGGCGAATTCGTCGCAGTTGAGTTTGCCCACGGTGACCATGCCTGCACCGTCCCGAGCGGAAGTGCCGAGCTTTTGCACCAATGTAGCGTCAAACGGTGAACGGTAACCGGCCAGGATCTTGGAGCCGGCAGTGGTGGCGAAGTCGCGGGTCACAAAGACGTCTTTGTGACCCACAGGCACACCTTCAAGCGGGCCCGCCGTGCCAGCGGCCAGTCGGGCATCGCAGGCTTGCGCCTGCGCCAGCGTCACTTCGCTGTCGATGTCCAGAAAGGCGTTGTGGGGGTTGCCGCCCAAACGGGCCAAAAAGCCGGTGGCCACTTCCACGGCGCTCACCTGTTTGGTTTTGAGGGCCTGGGACAGTTCGGCCACGGTCATGTCATGCAATGAATTCATCGTGCGGCTCACTCGATCACCTTGGGCACCAAGAACAGCCCGCGCTCGACGGCGGGGGCACTGAGCTGGTTCAAATCGCGTTGGTTGGGTTCGCTGGCCAAGTCGGGGCGTAGGCGCAGCGTGATGTCCTGGATGGCCGCAACCGGATGGGCCATGGGCTCAATGCCGGTGGTGTCGACCGCCTGCATGGCTTCAACGATGCTGAAAAAGCCGTTGATTTGAGTGAGCATGCGATCACTTTCTTCGGGCTGAAGATCCAGCCGAGCCAAGTTGGCGATGCGGGCGATATCCTGTGGGGTCAGCGACATGGTTTGAAAAGGGGATGTAAAGGTCGGTTTTTCCAAGCCTGACGGCGAGCGCACACGCGCGTCTCGTCAGGGGATCGGGTATTATCCCGTGTTTGCTGAAGGGCTCGGAACGCCCTGAAAACCAGCCCTTTTTGACCCACACGATTTGACCGTTGTGCTGTTCGCCACTGGATCAGCCGGTGTTTGCGGGCTCATGAGCACCCAAGGATTTCCGATGTTTTCTTCTTTTCGCCGTTATTTTTCCAGTGACCTGGCCATTGACCTGGGCACTGCCAATACCCTGATTTTTGTTCGTGACAAGGGCATCGTGCTGGACGAACCCTCGGTGGTCGCCATTCGCCACGAAGGCGGCCCGCAAGGTAAAAAAACCCTGCAAGCGGTGGGCCATGAAGCCAAGGCCATGCTGGGCAAAGTGCCCGGCAACATCGAAGCCATTCGCCCCATGAAAGACGGCGTGATCGCCGACTTCACGGTGACCGAGCAGATGCTCAAGCAGTTCATCCGCATGGTGCACCCCCGCAGCACCTTCCGCCCCAGCCCCCGCATCATCATTTGCGTGCCTTGCGGCTCGACCCAGGTCGAGCGCCGGGCGATTCGCGAGTCGGCTCTAGGGGCGGGCGCCTCCGAGGTGTATTTGATCGAAGAACCCATGGCCGCAGCCATCGGCGCGGGTCTGCCCGTGTCAGAAGCTTCAGGCTCCATGGTGGTGGACATCGGCGGCGGCACGACCGAAGTGGGCGTGATCTCGCTGGGCGGCATGGTCTACAAAGGCAGCGTGCGCGTGGGTGGCGACAAATTCGACGAAGCCATCATCAGTTACATCCGCCGTAACTACGGCATGCTGATTGGCGAACCCACGGCCGAATCCATCAAGAAAAACATTGGCTCGGCCTTCCCCGGCAGTGAAGTCAAGGAAATGGAAGTCAAGGGCCGCAACCTGTCCGAAGGCGTGCCACGCAGCTTCACCATCAGCTCCAACGAAATCCTTGAAGCCCTGACCGACCCGCTCAACCAGATTGTCTCCGCCGTCAAAACCGCCCTCGAGCACACCCCGCCCGAGTTGGGTGCCGACATCGCCGAGCGCGGCATGATGCTCACGGGCGGCGGCGCTTTGCTGCGCGACCTGGACCGTCTGCTGGCCGAAGAAACCGGTTTGCCAGTGCTGGTGGCCGAAGACCCACTAACCTGTGTGGCCCGTGGTTGTGGCATGGCGCTGGAACGCATGGACCAGCTGGGCAGCATTTTCACCAGCGAATAAGAACAGGACGGTTGCAGTTTGCCTGCAACCCAACGTTTCCAACCCACCACCATCCGGTGCAATTGAACCATGGCCCTGGATACGCTTGAACGCAGTGCCCCCCCGATCTTCCGGCAGGGGTTGTCCACCACGTCCAAGACCTTGCTGTTGGGGCTGTTGGCGGTGTTGCTGATGGCAGCCGACCATCGTTTGCAGATTTCCCAGCCTATCCGCTCGGGCGTGGCCTTGATTCTGTCCCCTTTGCAGTGGGTGTCACTGCAGCCGGTGAATGCGGTCAACGCCCTGACGCGTTACTTTGGCAATCTGGAAGATGCGCAAGATGCGGCCTTGAGCTTTCAGACCCGAACCATTGCACAGGCCCAACGTCTGCAGCAAGTGGAGCAACTCAGTCAGGAAAACGCCCATTTGCGCCAACTGCTCGATTTGCGTTCCCAAGTGGCTGGCCCGGCCAAGGCGGTACAGGTGCTCTATGACACCTCTGACCCCTACACACAACGTGTGGTGGTGGACCGTGGACTGATGGCTGGCATTGTCCCGGGATCGGCGGTCATCGACACCGCCGGGGTGGTCGGTCAGGTCACCCGCGTTTACCCCTTGGTCAGCGAAGTCACGCTGCTGACCGATCGGGCTCAGAGCATCCCGGTCATGAACGCCCGTACTGGCAGCCGCCATGTGGCCAATGGCGATCCTCAAGCCCTGGGCGGCTCGCTTGAGTTGAAGTTTGTGCCTGCAGGTGCAGACATGCAAAAAGGCGATCTGCTGACCACCAGTGGCATCGATGGGGTGTACCCTGCAGGCTTGCACGTTGGGCGGATCTCCCGCATTGATCGCCGAGTGGATTCGTCTTTTGCCCGTGTACACGCCGAGCCTTTGGCCACTGAGCGTGGGCGTCATTTGCTGGTTTTGCAGCCGGTCAAGGACTGGCCAGAGCCGCCAAAGCCAGAGCCGACCAAAGCGCCCAAGGCCAAGGCCGCAGCCCCCGCCATGCCCGCCGCAGGAGTCAAGCCATGATCATGCCCGCAGGGCGTCCTCTGCTCTTGCCTGCCAACCCCAAGTTCATTGCCATGAGCTTTGTGTTGGCTTTGTTGCTGCACATGTGGTTGGGTCTCTTGGGCTGGTACTGGCTGCCCGATGTGTTGGCCATTGTGCTGGTCTTTTGGACCGTGCACCAACCGCGCCGAGTGGGTTTGGTGCTGGCCTTTTTGCTGGGCTTGGCGCTGGATGTTCACGAGTCCGCCTTGTTGGGGCAAAACGCGCTGTCTTATGTGGTGCTTTCTGGACTGGCCACGGTGGCGCAGCGGCGGATGCACTGGTTCCCCTTGCGCGAACAGGCGTTACAAATTTTGCCGCTTTTTGTGGTGGCGTCCCTCGTGGAGTGGCTCACACGGCTGGTTGCGCAGGACGCTTGGCCAAGCTGGAGTCAGCTGCCTGGACCTTTGCTGCAAGCAGCCTTGTGGCCCTTGGTGGGGGCCTTGCTGCTGGCACCCCAACGTCGCGCTTTTGAGCGCGACGACATCCGTCCGCTGTGAGCATGTCCTTGAACCTGCCCTCATTGGCCGAGCTGCGGGATACACGCGCCGAAATTCAGCGCTTTCAAGGCCGTGTGTTGGTCGTGCAGTGGGTGGTGCTGTGCTGCTTTTTGCTGCTGGCCAGTCGGCTGGCCTACCTGCAAGTGGTTCGCCACGAGGATCTCTTGGCACAAGCCGAGAACAACCGCACAGCGATCTTGCCGACGGTGCCGCCGCGCGGAACGATTTTGGACCGCAACGGCGTGGTATTGGCCAGCAACTATTCAGCTTACACGTTGGAGATCACGCCTTCCAAAGTGAAGGACCTGGAGACCACGATCAACGAACTGGCCGAGTTGGTGGACATCCAGATCAAGGACCGCCGCCGTTTCAAGCGCCTGAGGGAAGAATCCAAGAGCTTTGACTCGCTGCCCATTCGCAACCGACTGACCGATGAAGAGGTGGCCCGCTTCAGTGCGCAAAGTTACCGGTTCCCCGGTGTGGAGATCAAGGCCCGATTGTTCCGTCAGTACCCGTACAGCGAGTTGGCCAGCCATGTGATTGGCTATATCGGACGCATCAATCAGCGTGACAAGGAGGGGCTGGAAGAGGATGAGGACGCGGTGGCCAATTACCGGGGCACCGAATACATTGGCAAGTTGGGTGTAGAGCAGCGCTACGAGCGCGAGCTCCATGGCATCACGGGCGTCAACGAGGTGGAAACCTCCGCCGGGGGGCGGGCCACGCGCAGTTTGTCAAGCCGTCCAGCCATCCCTGGACAAAACGTGGTGTTGTCCATCGACATTCAGCTGCAGAAATTGGTGGAAGACTTGTTCGGGAACCGGCGCGGTGCCTTGGTGGCGCTGGACCCCAACAACGGAGAGGTGCTGGCCTTTGTGAGCAAGCCTACCTTTGACCCCAACTTGTTTGTGGACGGCATCGATGTCGAAAATTGGCAGATGCTCAACGAGTCGATCGACAAACCACTGCTGAACCGGGCACTGCGCGGCACCTACCCGCCAGGCTCGACCTACAAGCCATTCATGGCCATGGCCGCATTGTCGACGGGCAAGCGCAATGCCAGTACCGTCATCAACGACGCGGGCTCTTGGACTTATGGTGGTCACACGTTCCGCAGCCATGGTGATGCCGGGCTTGGGCCGGTGGACATGGTGCGATCCATTGTGCTGTCGAGCAACGTGTATTACTACTCGCTGGCCAATGACATGGGGGTGGATGTGATCCACGACTTCATGAAGCCGCTGGGTTTTGGCCAGAGCACAGGCATCGACTTGCCCGGCGAAGTGCGTGGCATCTTGCCCAGCACGGAATGGAAGCGCAATTATTACAAGCGGCCCGAACAAAAAAAGTGGTATGGCGGCGAGACCATCTCACTGGGCATCGGTCAGGGCTACAACACCTTCACCATGTTGCAACTGGCCTCGGCCACAGCCACGCTGGCCAATGGCGGCCTGCAGTTCAAGCCGCGGGTGGTCACGGCCAAGCAGGATGCTTTGACGCACGCACAGGTGGAGGTGAATGCGCAACAAGGCCTGAGTTTGGGATACAAGCCCGAGCATGTGGATGTGGTGCACAAAGGCTTGGTGGGGGTGGTCACCTCGGGCACCTCGGCGCGGGTGTTTGCCGGGGCGGCTTACACCAGTGCTGGGAAAACCGGCACAGCGCAGGCGGTGACCATCGGGCAAAAAGGCAAATACGACGCAACCAAATTGTCTGAATACCAACGCGATCACGCTTTGTACATGGCCTACGCACCGGCTGAAAAGCCGCAAATTGCGGTGGCGGTGGTGGTGGAGAACGCGGGTTTTGGCGCGGCTTCGGCTGCCCCTATTGCAAGGCGTGTGTTTGACTATTGGCTGTTGGGCCAATACCCCAGCGAAGAAGACATGGCGGCGACGCAAAAAGGCCAGACAGCCAGCCCGATAGGCAAGCCTCGCAGCAAATCCGAGGTGCCTTTGACGGATCCTAAAATTCTGCCCGCTGGTCAATCCGATAAACCCTGATGCTGGGCGTTCAGTTGTCGTAGACCGTGGCCAGATCGGCAAAGCCTGTTGACGGCATATCCGTCAGTCAGCCGCTGGGGCAGCGGGAACAATCCGAACACCCGCGCATGCATGAGCCTGTATTCAGGTGAGGTTCAGACTTGTGTGGGGTCTGTGGCCATCGCGTCAAATTTTTTGAAGTAATGTTTGGCCAGGGCCACCAGCTGGCCGTCGGAGGGGTGGTCACTGGCGATGCTGTTGACGATGATTGCGGCGGTGCTTTTCTGGTGGGCTGCGCACCAGTCACGGAATTCATTGCGCGCCAGACCGGGTCCAGTCAACAGCACTTCGAGCGAGCCACTCAGGGCTGTGGCCACCTCGGCGTAAAAGGCGGCCGTGTCACCAGCCTTGCCTTGGTGTTTGTGGTGGCTGCGCGATTGGATGCGTTGGGCTTGAATGTGCTCACGGTCAAACATGACCACATGGGCTTCCTGGTGGTCCATCCAGATCACAGCATGAAAAGTGCTCATCAACATCCTTGGTTAAAAAATTCAACGGCGCTGCTCGGCCACGGTCTGGCAATCGATGCAGCGTTTGGCGGTCGGGTAAGCGTTCAGGCGTGCGGGTGCAATGGTCACGCCGCAGTCGTTGCACTGGCCATAAGAGCCCGCATCCATGCGTCCCAATGCGGCTTCGATGTCTCCCAGCTCGGCCGTTTCGTGTTCGTTCATGGCAAACTCGTCGTCACGCTCTGAAAAGGCCTGCGCTTGGTTGTCAAAACTGCGCACATCGTGCTTTGCCGCCATGTCCGCGCGCGAGACCAAACCACCACGCTGCTCTGCGATGCGCAGCAGCAGTTGCAAGCGCTCATGCAAGAGGCGCTCGCGGTGGGCGGAGATTGAGGGTGTGTAGGATGAAGTCATGGCTTCATCCTAGGCGCCTGTGGTGTAGCGGTATTGATGTAGGTCAACTCCTGCTGCCGCATGGCTGCAGCCATGGGCAGGGGTTGATGCGCATCAAGCGCGCAAACTCAGCTTTTGGCTTTCATGCGTGACATCATCAATTCCATGTTGGCTTTGCGGTCGGCGTTGACTTTTTGCATGTGGGGACGCTCACCCATCATCTTGAGGTAATCGCGGGCTGGCAGGTCGGCCAAAAAGTCTTTACCGTAAACCAGCTTGGTGGCACCCGAAATCAGGGGCAGGTGCGTGACGGCTGCGCAGTCGGCCAGCGTCAGGCTGTCGCCCGCAATGAAGGGCGAGAACTTGGCCAGTTGGGCAAACGCAGCCACGTTTTTTTCCAGTTGCGCAGCGGTTTTTTCTTTCACCGAGTCGCTCACCTTGCCGCCAAAGAATGCTTCGGGGTAGAGGTTGCGCGCCACCAACTCAAGGTGCAGGTCCAAAAACAGCGCCAATTCGCGTACTTTGGCAGCGGCAAAAGGGTCAGCAGGGATCAAGGGGTTTTGCGGGTACTTTTGCTCAATGTATTCCAGCATGACAGCCGACTCGCACATGGCGCCATCGGGTGTCTTGAGGTAAGGCACTTTGCCCAACGGGCTGGCGGCAGCGTCGGTGGCCCCCACCCAAGCCAGCTCTTCTTCAAAGGGCACGCCTTTTTCGAGCAAGGCCAATTTGACTTTGTTGTGGTAATTGCTGGCCGCAAAGCCGCAGAGTGTGATCATGGGGAACTCCGGTTGGGTTTGAAAATCACAGATTAGCCGAAGCTGCTGCACCCGTGCGTCACCAAGATGCCTGTGAGACGGGGGTCAAGACCGCCCGCCCAAACTCATCTCTATCGGAGCCCCTGTGTTGGGGTGCCTGAGCCTTAGGTGCCATAATTCACGCCATGTTCAGCCTGCAAACCCTGCGCAACGCCCATCACCTCCACCGCTTTTTGTTGGTGTGGTTGGTGTTGTTTGTCGGGGCGGCGGTGGCTTCGCCGCTGGTCAAGCCTGACGCCGTGCATCTGGTTTGCACCGCCATCGGTGGCGTGAAGCTGGTGCAATCTGATGCCGCTGGCGATGAGGGGAGTGGTGGCGCATTGCACACCGCGCTGGACTGCCCCGCCTGCCTGCCCTTGATCGCGCCCCCTGCGGCCGACGTGTGGGCTTCCCTGGTAACGGGCAACTTGTCTCACGTTTTGCAGCCCTTGCCGGCGGCACGGCTGGCCAGTTTGCTGGGGCAACCCTGGCAAGCCCGCGCACCCCCCATCTTTTTGGCCTGAAACACCGCCCCTGTTTGCGCTGACGCGTTGGGGCTGAGTCGGTTTCGGCATCCACCTGTGTCTGTGCACCCTGCGCCGAGGGGTGTGCCTTTCGCACAATCCGTGCCTCTTCATCTGTTCGATAACCACCAGGAGTGATCCATGTTCCGTCCCGCTTTGTCTGTCGCTGCCTTTTTTCTGGCCATGACCGTGTCCCTGACGGCGCAGGCCCAAGTCACCGTGAAAGACGCCTGGGTGCGCGCCACCGTCGCGCAGCAAAAGGCCACCGGTGCCTTCATGCAACTGCAATCGGCCCAAGACGCCAAACTGATCTCGGCCCAGTCGCCAGTGGCGAGTGTGGTCGAGGTGCATGAAATGAGCATGGACGGCGGTGTCATGAAAATGCGTGCAGTGCCCAGCTTGGCCTTGCCCGCTGGCAAAGCGGTGGACCTCAAACCCGGTGGCTACCACGTCATGCTGATGGACCTGAAAGGCCAAGTCAAAGACGGTGATACCGTGCCCGTGACGCTGGTGGTGGAAGGGAAAGACGGTAAGCGACAGTTGGTGGAGCTGAAAGTGCCCGCCCGCACCGCCGCAGCACCGGCCATGAACCATGGCGCAGGCCAGATGCACAAGCATTGATCGGTCTGAGCGTTAGCCACTGACCTGCCCATGGACACGAATATGCCCCCCATCATGACACTGCTGCGCCGCCTGGCTCGCTTTGTGCTGGCTTGGTATGTGCTGTTTGTGGGTGTGTCGGTTTTGGCCTCAACCCTGCAGCCCAAAACCGTGGAAGTGGTCTGCTCCAGCATGGGCGTCATGAAATTGGTGGCGCAGGGCGAGGGCAATGACAGCGCATTGCCCGCCAGCATGGACTGCCCACTTTGCGCCCACGCGACGCCCACCCTGCCGCCGCCCACGGTGGCCGATCTGGCCCATGTGCCCGATGCCCGCTCGCACATCGTGCAGCGTCTGCCAGAGGCCGTGCTGATCGCACGCACGGCCCCGCCTTTGCCCTCTCGCGGGCCACCTGTTTTCAATTGATCCACACCCCCGCACGCTGAACACCTCTGGGTGCTTGGTGTCTGTTGTTGCCCTTGGCCTGAACGGCCGATGGCGACCGATCGATTGAAAACTTGTCATGAAAAATTCCCTCTCTCTTTCTCCTTTGTCTGTGGCCGTGTTCGGCCTCTTGGCCAGTTTGAGTGCCGCTGCGGTGGCCCAAACCGCGCCTGCGCTGGACACCATCGTGGTGTCGGGCTCACGCTCTGAAACGCCATTGTCCGAAACCCCCGTGTCCATTGGGGCCGTCAGCCGCGCCCAATGGGACGCCGACAAGCCCAAGTCGGTAGGCGAGATCATCAACCGCATTCCCGGCGTGCACTGGAACGATCTGGGCAATGAGCAGCACAGCATGGCCATTCGCCAGCCCATCAGCACCAACGCGGTCTACCAGTATTTGGAGGACGGCATCCCGATCCGTCCCTTGGGCGTGTTCAACCACAACGCCCTGAACGAAAACAACATGAACGGCTCGGGTGGGGTTGAGGTGGTCAAAGGCGCGGCCTCGTCGCTGTATGGCAGCAATGCGGTGGGTGGCGCGGTCAACTTCTTGACGCAACGACCTTCACGCACACCCACTGGTTATCTGGGTATTCGCCACGACAACACCGACGGCTTCAACCGTGTGGATTCGGGTGCGAGCAACACCTGGGGTGATTTGGGTCTGCGGTTTTCGCATTACAGCTCACAACGCGATACCCACAACTGGCAGCAGTACAGCGGCGGCAAGAAGGATTCCTTCACGCTGCGTGGCGACTACAACCTGAGCGACAAGTCATGGTTGCGTGCCTCGCTGGTGCACACGAATCTGGACTCGGACACCCCCGGCAGCTTGTTTGAAAACGACTTCCGCAGCAACCCCGGCAAAAGCATCAACACCTTCACCTGGCGCAAAGACAAAACCACCCGCGCCAACCTGGCTTGGGAAGGCGAAACCACGCAAGGTGGCTTGACGACGGTGACGCTGTTTGCCCGCAACAACGACCACGGCCAATTGCCCAACTACACCATCACGGGTTGCTCGGGTGCCACCTGCAAGGGCACCTTGAACAACAACCACGTTGAGTCGCTGGGCGTGGACGTGAAGCACGAGCAAAAGCTCGACTGGCTGCGTGCCCGCCTGGTCACAGGCGTCTACATTGACCGCAGCCAGAACGACTATGCGTCGGACAACTTGGCCGTGGTGCGCGATGTACCCACCGGTCGTTATGTCAGCTACACCTTGAACAGCGTGGCCAACCCCAGTGGTGTGCGCAACTACGGCGCGGGCATTGCCAACGATGCGCTGTTTGCACAACTGGAGTTCAGCCCGAGCGAGAAAATCCGTGTGGTGGCAGGTGGCCGTTATGACCGCATTCGCTACGACTTCAAAAATAACCTGACACCCGGGGCCAACTACGGCGCCGCCAACGAGGTGCGCAGCTTCGCCAAGTTCAGCCCCAAGCTGGGCGCGACCTTCGCTCTCAGCCCCACCAGCAGCCTCTACAGCAACCTGAGCATGGGCTTCACACCGCCCGAAGTCAGCCAGCTGTACGGCAAGACCGCCATTCCAGAGTTGAACTCAGCTACCTACGACAACGTGGAAGTGGGCTGGCGTGCCTTGTTGGCCTCGGGCATTCGCCTCGATTCAGCGCTCTACCAACTGAGCGGCAAAGACACCATCGTGTCTTACACCTCTGACGTCGGCAACAGCTTCAACAAGAACGCGGGCAACACCCGCAGCCGAGGCCTGGAGCTGAGCCTGAACCAAGAGTTGCGAGGATGGGGAGGGGAGTGGGATTGGCGCGTGGGCGCGACGTGGGCCGAGCACACGTTTGTGAGCTACCGCGTGAGCGACAAAGTGGGCGCCATCGAAGACTACTCGGGCAAAGACATGCCACAGGCCCCTAACCACACCATCACCGCCCAAGTCGGCTGGAAGTTCACACCGGCTTCGCGCGTGGCTTTGGGCTTGGTCAAGCAAGGCAGCTACTGGATGAACAACGCCAACACGGTGCGTTATGCAGGCCACACCCTGCTCAACCTGACCGCCAGCCACAAGTTGCAAGATGGCTGGGAGGTTTGGGGCCAAGTGCGTAACCTGACCGACAAGCTGTACTCGGACAATGCGTCCAGCAGCTACAAAAGTGGCGCTTACACACCCAACACGCAAAACACCTATGCCGCAGGTGCGCCGCGCAGCATGATGGTGGGTTTGACCAAGTCGTTTGGTCAACGCTGACGTGAAGCTTGGCTGGCGATGATTTGTTGAAAAGTAACCATGATTTCGCCAGCCTTTCATTCAATCTCCTCTTTTTGGAACAGAAGCCCATGAACCTCTTTAACCGTTGGTGTGCCGTGTTGGGTCTGGTGATGGTCGGGCTGTGTGTGGTGCCGCAGGCTGGGGCGCAAGACGCTGTCAAAGAAGCCAGCAAACCTGCTGCGACTTCACAGCACCGCCACCTGCGCCCGCAACTGGCCACAGGCGCAGCCATTGCACCCGACGGCCGTTTGTGGGTGGTGGGTTTGAATGCGCAAGCGCAACTCTTTGTGCAAAGCACGCCTTTGGGCGCTGCTTTGCAGTGGAGTGAAGCCCGCATTCTGAACACCGGGGCCGACCCGATTGCGGCCGATGGCGAAAGCCGCCCAAAAATAGCATTTGGTCCGAATGGCTGGGCGGTGATCAGTTACACCATGCCCTTGGCCAAGCCTTACACGGGTTTCATCCGCATGCTGCGCAGCAGCGATGGTGGGCAAACATTCGGTGCGCCCTTCACGGTGCACCAGGATCGGCAGGAAATCACCCACCGTTTTGATTCGGTGGCCTTTGACGCGCAAGGTGTGCTGCACACGCTGTGGGTGGATAAGCGCGATCAGCCACCCAAAGGCTCGGCACAAAAATATGCGGGTGCCGCGATTTACCGCAACGAGTCCAAGGACGGCGGTCAGACCTTTGGCCCCGACACCAAGCTGGCCGATCATTCGTGCGAATGCTGCCGCATTGGCCTGGCCCGCAACCCGCAAGGTCAGCTGCAAGCCACCTGGCGGCATGTGTTCGACAGCAGCACGCGAGACCATGCTTTTGCCAGCGTGGGCGCCCCAGCCAACCGCATCACCCGCAGCACTTACGATGGTTGGCAGATCAATGCTTGCCCGCACCACGGCCCAGGTTTGGCACTCAATGCCAGCACTTCGGGTTACCACACGGTCTGGTTTGGCATCCGCAAAGTGAACGGCGAAGACCAAGCTGCTGTGCGTTATGCCCGCTTGAATGCGCAAGGCGAGCCCTTGCCTGAGACCCTGCGCGTGTTGCCCGATGCGCGGGCCGAGCACGCCGACGTGCTGGCCGATGGCCAAAACGTGGCGGTGGTCTGGCGCAGCAGCGAAGGCGCTGTGACTTCTCTCAAGGCCTGGCTGTCGACCGATGGCGGGCAAAATTTCGCGCTCAAAACCTTGGGCCAAGCCACGGGCTACAACGACCACCCCCGCTTGGCCCAAAGTGGCTCGCGCATGGTGGTGGTGTGGCGCAACACACAGGAGACGCAAGTCCATGAACTCCGTTTTTAAATTCACGGCACTCGCCATTTGTAGCGCTGCACTCGGTCTGGGTGCTTCGACGGTTTGGGCACAAGCACAGCAACACGCACACCCTCGCCACGAAGCCAAGGTCTCCACCCAGCGCACGGTGTTGCCATTCGACGAAAAAACCTGGGTGCATGCTTTGCAGCACGGCCCTCGCCCTGCGGCGTATTTGTTCACCACCTCTTACTGCAGCACTTGCCCGGCTGCATTTGAGGTGCTGCATAAAGCCGTGCAGCAGCGCAAAGACAAACCCGAACTCAATGCCGTCATGATGGACGTGGCGGGCCCGCAGGCCTTGCGCCATGCCTCGCACTTCAAGGGCATGACGCAGATGTACGCCTTTGATGGTTTTGAACCTGCCATACGCCAGGCGGTCGATCCGGCTTGGCCCAACGTCACGCCTTATGTGGTCCTGGTGGACGCCAAAGGCCAGACCCAAAGGGTGATTGGGCCACCGACGCCCGTGATGCTCAAGCGCTGGTTGACACCTGCTTGAAGTGCTCTGGCATGATCGAAAGATGACCTCTCCGATCCAAAACTCAGCCGCGTACCAAAGCTTTGTAGCCGAACCCTACACCCCCAACATCGGGGCCACGCTCCATGGTTTGGACTTGTCGCAACCTCTGAGTGATCTGGCACAAACCGAGCTGAAGGCCGCTTTGGCCCGGTACGAGGTGATCTTTTTTCGGGATCAAGTGCTCACCCCTGCTCAGCAGGTGGCCTTCACCCGCAGTTTTGGGCAAGTCAACGAAGTCAAAGCCTTCTTTCCCCGAGTGGAGAGCCAGCCCGAGATTGAAATTGTGGAAAGCACCGCCGAGCGCCCGGCTGCCAACAACAACTGGCATTCCGACATCACGTGGCAAGCCTACCCGCCCATTGGCACCAGCCTGTATGCGCAAGTCATTCCGGCCAGTGGTGGCGATACCGTTTGGGCCAGCATGACCATCGCCTACGAGGCCTTGCCTGCCGACTTCAAAGCCTATCTGGAAACCCTGAGTGCCATGCACACCTGGGAGGTCACCGGCTGGACCGAATACCTGTTGCGCCAAGACGCCAGCGGCGAGCAGCTGCAAGCCGCTCGCGCCAAATACCCGCCCGTGACGCACCCCGTGGTGCGCGTGCATCCCGTCACGGGCAAAAAGATTTTGTATGTGAACCCCACCTTCACCACCCACATCCATGGCCTGCCGCGCGCGCAAAGTGATGCACTTTTGGCCCAGCTGTTTGCGTTGATCACCGCACCCGAAGTGCAGGCGCGCTGGCGCTGGCAGCCCGATACGCTGGCCGTGTGGGACAACCGTTCGACTCAGCACTACGCTGTGGCCGATTTTTATCCGCAGCATCGAAAACTGCACCGCATCACCTTCACGGCCGATCAGGCGTTCTGAAGCTGCAGACCTCATGGGCGAGAGCGGCTCACTCAAGCGGCTGGCTAAGAGATAGATGTTTTCTTCATTTGTAAATAGATAAACAGTCGTTTGAGTTTTAAAGAATCACTTCCAAAATCGATTCCATCAGTTTTTTGATGTGTATTTTTGGAGTGACCTCATGACAACCAAACGCCCGTTTCTGAAGATCGCAGCGCTGCTGGCCTTGACCTTGACAGGTCTGGCCGTGCAAGCCCAAGCCCCCGTGAGCCTCCTCAACGTGTCGTATGACCCCACCCGTGAGTTGTACGTTGAGTTCAACCAAGCCTTTGCCAAACACTGGAAAGCCCGCACCGGTCAGGACCTGACCATCAAGCAATCACACGGCGGCTCGGGTAAGCAGGCACGATCGATCATCGATGGACTGGACGCCGATGTGGCCACGCTGGCCCTGGCCGGCGACACCGACGCCCTGCACAAAAACGGCAAGCTGATCCCCAAAGACTGGCAAGCGCGCCTGCCACACAACAGCACGCCCTACACCTCGACCATCGTGCTGGTGGTTCGGCAAGGCAACCCCAAAAACATCAAGGACTGGGACGACCTGGTGCGACCCGACGTGAAGGTCATCACGCCCAACCCCAAGACCTCGGGCGGTGCGCGTTGGAACTACCTGGCCGCTTGGGAATTCGCCAAACGCCAATACGGCGGCGATGACAAGGCGCAAGAGTTTGTGAAAAAGCTCTACCAAAACGTCCCCGTGCTGGACACAGGTGCACGAGGCTCTTCCATCACGTTTGCACAGCGCAACCAGGGCGATGTGTTCCTGAGCTGGGAAAACGAAGCGTATCTATTGGAAAAGGAATTTGGCAACAAGGTGGATTTTGTTTACCCCTCGATCTCCATCCTGGCCGAACCCGCCGTAGCCTTGGTCGACAAAAACGTGGACAAAAAAGGCACCCGGGCGGTGGCCCAGGCCTACCTGGAATACCTCTACACCGAAGAAGCACAAGACCTGATCGGCAAACACTTTTACCGACCCCGATCGGCCAAGGCCCAGGCCAAGTACGCCAAGCAGCTGCCCAAGCTGAACCTGTTCACCATCGATGAGGCGTTTGGCGGCTGGGACAAAGCCAGCCAGCTGCATTTTGCCGATGGCGGCAAGTTTGACCAGATTTACACCCGCAAGTGAAAAGCTTTAGCTGCTTATTGACATAAGCAAACAATAAATGATTCGTTTGAGATTTAACGGTCCGATTCCACAATCGCGGCCATGACTTGATGGCGGTCGATCCAGTGGGTCGGCCAGGCCAATCAAGACCTTCCATGTCTTGCACCGTCCCAGACCGAATCACCATGAAAAAACTCACGCACATTGCATTGGCTACCACCTTGGCCTTGACCGGCTTTGCCGCCAGTGCTCAAAACTTGCTCAACGCCTCGTACGACGTGGCCCGCGAGTTCTATAAGGACTACAACGCCGCTTTTGTGGCGCACTACAAAAAGACCACCGGCAAAGACATCAAAATCGACCAAGCCCACGGCGGCTCAAGCGCCCAGGCCCGGGCCGTCAATGACGGTCTGGACGCCGATGTGGTGACCATGAACACCACCACCGACGTGGACTTTCTGGCCAGCACCGGTGTGGTGGCCAAGGACTGGAACAAGCGCTTTCCCAACAGTGCGTCGCCCACCACTTCGACCATGCTGTTCCTCACCCGCAACGGCAACCCCAAGGGCATCAAGGACTGGGACGACCTGATCAAGCCCGGCATCCAGGTGATCGTGGTCAACCCCAAGACCGGTGGCAACGGTCGCATGGCTTATTTGGCGGCTTGGGGTTACGCCAAGAAAAAGGGCGCGAGTGATGCACAAGCCGCAGAGTTCGTGGGCAAGCTCTACAAAAACGTGCCGGTGCTGGCCAAGGGCGGGCGCGATGCGACCACCATCTTTTTGCAACGCAATATTGGCGATGTGCTGATCACGTTCGAGTCCGAAGTCATCTCGGTGGACCGCGAGTTTGGCGCGGGCAAGGTCGATGCGATCCACCCGTCGATCAGCATCGTGGCCGAAAACCCGGTGGCCGTGGTGGAGCGCACCGTGGCCAAGAAAGGCACGGGCGCTGTGGCCAAGGCCTACCTGGATTACCTGTACTCTGAAGAGGCGCAAGAGATCGCAGCCAAACACGCTTTGCGTCCACGTTCGCAGGCGGTGCTCAAAAAGCACGCCCAAACCTTCAAGCCTTTGCAACTGTTCACGGTGGACGAGGTGTTTGGCTCCTTTGGTGAAGCGCAAAAAGTGCACTTCAACGACGGCGGTCAGTTCGACAAGATTTACACCGTCAAATAAGTTATCGCCATGACCGCATTGCCCATTGCGGCACCTGCCAAGCGGCGGGTGCCAGCCAGGGTGTTGCCCGGGTTCAACCTGACCCTGGGCTTCACCCTGTTTTACCTGTGCTTGATCGTGCTGATCCCGCTGTCGGCCCTGGTCTTCAAAACCTTCACCTTGAGCTGGGAGCAGTTTTGGGTCGCGGTGACCAGCCCTCGCGTGATGGCGTCTTACCGCTTGACCTTTGGCGCGTCGCTGATCGCCGCATTGGTCAATGTGTTTTTTGGCTTGCTGGTGGCCTGGGTGCTGGTGCGGTATGACTTCTTTGGCAAAAAGATCGTCGATGCCTTGGTCGATTTGCCTTTTGCTTTACCCACTGCCGTAGCGGGCATTTCGCTGACGGCTTTGCTGGCAGGCAATGGCTGGATTGGCCAGTACCTGGAGCCGCTGGGCATTGTGTTGGCCTTCAACCCCAACGGCGTGGTGATCGCGCTCATCTTCATCGGCCTGCCTTTTGTGGTTCGAACCGTACAGCCTGTGCTCGAAGACACTGAAAAAGAGCTCGAAGAAGCCGCCACATGTCTGGGCGCCACGCGCTGGCAGACCTTCAGCAGAGTGATTTTTCCGAGCATCGCGCCTGCGTTGCTCACTGGCTTTGCCATGGCGTTTGCGCGGGCCATCGGTGAGTACGGCTCGGTCATTTTCATTGCCGGCAACATGCCCATGGTGTCCGAGATCACGCCGCTGATCATCATTGGCAAACTGGAGCAATACGACTACGCAGGTGCCACCGCTGTGGCTTTGGTGATGTTGGTCATCTCCTTCATATTGCTCTTGGTCATCAACGGCTTGCAAACTTGGCAACGCCGCCGTTCGGGAGCTTCGTCATGAGCCAAACCCTCACCGCCAACAAGGTCCAGGCAAGCACCACCGAAGCCCGCTGGATTCGCCGCAGCCTGATTGGCTTGGCCCTGCTGTTCATGTTTTTGTTTTTGGTCTTGCCACTGGCCGCGGTGTTCACCGAAGCACTGCGCAAAGGTCTTGATGCTTATCTGGAGGCGCTGAAAGAGCCCGATGCCTGGTCGGCCATTCGCCTGACGTTGATCGTCGCGGCTGTGGCTGTGCCGCTCAATTTGGTGTTTGGCGTGGCCGCGGCCTGGGCCATTGCCAAGTACGAGTTCAAGGGCAAGTCGCTTTTGACCACGTTGGTGGACTTGCCGTTTTCGGTGTCGCCCGTGGTGGCGGGCCTGGTCTATGTGCTGGTGTTTGGGGCCCATGGTTGGTTCGGCCCTTGGCTGCAAGCCAACGACATCAAGATCGTGTTTGCGGTGCCGGGCATCATCTTGGCCACCGTGTTTGTCACCTTTCCCTTCATTGCGCGCGAGTTGATTCCGCTCATGCAAGCGCAAGGCAACGAGGAAGAACAAGCGGCCATCGTGTTGGGTGCCACAGGCTGGCAAACCTTTTGGCGGGTCACTTTGCCCAACATCAAATGGGGCCTGCTGTACGGCGTGATCTTGTGCAACGCACGCGCCATGGGCGAGTTCGGTGCGGTGTCGGTGGTGTCGGGCCACATCCGGGGACAGACCAACACCATGCCTTTGCATGTGGAAATTCTCTACAACGAATACCAGTCAGTGGCTGCTTTTGCCGTGGCCTCGTTGCTGGCTTTGCTGGCACTGGTCACCCTGGCCATCAAGTCCTTCATTGAATGGCGTCACGCCCAAGAAATTCAAGTATCGGCCAACACCCCGCCCGAGCAGCCAGCCCACTGACTTCACCTTTAGATTCTGGTTTGAAACATGAGCATCGAAATCCGCAACGTCCACAAACAGTTTGGTGACTTCACCGCGCTGAACAACGTCAGCCTCGACATCGAGTCGGGCGAACTCGTCGCCTTGCTGGGGCCATCGGGCTGCGGCAAAACCACGCTGCTGCGCATCATCGCGGGCTTGGAAACCGCCGACCAGGGCACCATCGCGTTCAGCGGCGAAGACACCACGCATGTGCATGTGCGCGAGCGTCAGGTGGGTTTTGTGTTCCAGCACTACGCGCTGTTTCGCCACATGACGGTGTTTGAAAACGTGGCCTTTGGCCTGCGCGTCAAGCCCCGAAAAGAGCGGCCTAGCGAATCAGAAATCCAACGCAAAGTGCACGAGTTGTTGGGCTTGGTGCAACTCGATTGGCTGGCAGA
This sequence comes from uncultured Burkholderiales bacterium, assembly GCA_903932865.1. Lineage (GTDB taxonomy): Bacteria > Pseudomonadota > Gammaproteobacteria > Burkholderiales > Burkholderiaceae_C > Limnohabitans_A. The sequence continues at coordinate 98,691 of CAIZHQ010000006.1, read as the reverse complement.
CCGTTATCCCTCACAACTGTCAGGCGGTCAGCGCCAGCGCATTGCCTTGGCCCGCGCCTTGGCGGTCGAACCCAAAGTGCTTTTGCTGGACGAGCCCTTTGGCGCGCTGGACGCCAAGGTGCGCAAAGAGCTGCGCCGCTGGTTGCGCCGCTTGCACGACGAGTTGCATGTCACCAGCATCTTTGTCACGCACGACCAAGAAGAGGCTTTGGAAGTGGCCGACCGCGTGGTGCTGATGAACAAGGGCCACATCGAACAAATTGGTTCGCCCCAACGGGTGTGGGACCACCCGGCCAGCCCCTTTGTGTATGGCTTTTTGGGCGATGTGAACCTGTTCCACGGGCGCGCCCACGAAGGCGAGATGCTGATTGGCGCCGACCAGCATGCCATCCGCCTGGAAAGCCCTGAACACGGCCAGGTGCAAGACGCCAAGGCCTTTGCCTATGTGCGCCCGCACGACCTGGATGTGACGCGTTACACACCGGGCACCCCCCACACCGGCATCGTGGCCAAGCTGACCCGTGCCATCGTGGTGGGGCCTGTGGCACGGCTGGAACTGGAGCCCGTGGAAGCGGGCATGTTTGGCAAGGATGCAGTGATCGAAGCGCAGTTGTCGGCATCGCAATACCGCCAGCAAGATTTCAAGGAAGGCGAAACCTTGGTGCTGACGCCACGCAAGGCGAGGGTGTTTGTGGATGGTTGAAAGACCGACGTCTATTGGTTTCCCAGATTTGTAGCTCAATGCAAGGGTTTGGCCAGTTCAGTGAAGCTCTTTGTTGGGGACCTGTGTGAAGGCGGGTGGTAACCCGACCCATGGGGCATAAAAACCGTCATGGTCTGTTGGCGCTTTGGGGGCCAGTTGCCCATGCAGCACCTCCCATCCCGCTTGCGCGCTGTCGATCAGGGGCACAGGGCAGTGGGCTTGCAGCAAACGGGCATAACCGGCCAAGCCTGCGCCACCCAAAATGATGCTGGCCACACCGCTTTGGGCGGCGTTTTGGCAGGCTTGGCTGAGGCAGCGAATGGCCATGTCGGGGTCGGCCTGAAGCGCTGCGCCTGTGGGGGCCACGGTCTCGATATGGCGCAGCTGCGCGCCATAACCCAGGCTGATGGCCAGGCGCTGCAGCATGGGCTTCCAGCGTTCACCGCCCGTCACAATGGCAAATGGCCCGTGTGCAGCGGCCTGGATGAACGAAGCCTCGGCCAGTCCAGTGACCGGGCAGCCGCTGACTTCGCGCAGCGCGAACAAACCCGGGTCACCAAAGCAGCCAATCAACACGCCAGCAAGTGCATTGCCTGGCGTGCCCCGGTGTTCGGTCCACACGTCCAGGCAGGCGTGTGCGGCCACCGTGTGACTGGCTTCGCAAGCAATGTAGGGCGCCCCAAATCGGGCGGTCTGCACATCCAGCAGCACACCCGGGGGCAGCTGGGGCTGCAGCACCTCTCTCAACCGTTGCGTGGTCAAGGCGTTGGTGTTGGGGTTGATCAGCAAATAACGGCGCAATGCGGTGGTGTCCATGCTGGGTGCTCCTTTTCAGTGGGTGTGCTGTTGTCCTCAAACCAGTGCACTGGCGCGCAACCCAACCAGGATGACTGGCCTTGCTGGGGATGTGCATGCGGCTTCTGCCAAACCCTGGGGTTGATTTGCCGTCACAGTGCGAGAGGCGTCTGCGCCGGTGAATATAGGGTCATGGTGCTGCAATCTGATGGTGAATGGTGGGTTTATTGCATACAAAGAAAACACCAAATTGGGGTGAGACTCCATAGGTGCAAACCAGAATGGTGCCAGAAAACACCATTTTTGTGCTTTTTTTCAAAGGTAAATTGATCTCTTTCAGCTTTGACTTCATTCGACAGGCGAATGGTTTCAGAACCACAGCGGGCATGGCGATTGCATACAAAAAATGCTTGCCAGACTTTTAAAGCTTATGTTAGCTTACGGGACCGATCTGTTGGTTCCCTGGGTCTGGTGCACATTTTTTCAACGCACTTTTACTGGAGTCTTGATGATGAAGCGGTCTATCTTTTCCCCCCGTTTGTTGCCCACATCCTGGGCGTTCACCATGGCTGTCGGGATGGGGCTCAGCGCCATCTCTATGGCCGTTCAGGCGCAAGAAAAAGTCTTGCGCATTGCCATGACGGCGGCCGACATTCCCCGCACCTTGGGGCAGCCTGACCAAGGCTTTGAGGGCAACCGATTCACCGGTATCCCGATGTACGACGCCTTGACCCATTGGGATTTGTCCAAATCGGATGGCCCCAGTGTGTTGATTCCTGGCTTGGCCACTTCTTGGGCTGTTGGTGCCAGTGATAAAACAAAATGGACCTTCAAGCTGCGCCCAGGTGTGAAGTTCCACGATGGCTCTGCTCTGAATGCTGACGCGGTGGTCTGGAATGTGCGCAAAGTTTTGGACAAAGACGCGGTGCATTTCGATGCCAGCCAGGTGGGCGTTACGGCTTCGCGCATGCCTACCTTGCGCAGTGCCCGAAAAATCGACGACCTGACGGTGGAGCTGACCACCAGCGAGCCCGATGCATTTTTGCCGATCAACCTGACCAACTTGTTCATTGCCTCGCCCGCGCATTGGCAAAAGAAATTTGAGGCCGCTGCAGGCGCCACGCCTGCAGACAAATCCAAGGCGGCTTGGACCGCATTTGCGGCAGATGCCTCCGGCTCAGGCCCCTTCAAGATGGCCCGATTTGTACCGCGTGAACGCCTCGAAATGGTGGCCAACAAAACCTATTGGGACGCCAAGCGCATGCCCAAGGTCGACCGTGTGGTGCTTGTGCCTATGCCGGAGGCCAATGCCCGCACCGCCGCTTTGCTTGGAGGCCAGGTCGACTGGATCGAAGCGCCTGCACCCGATGCCATGCCGCAAATTCGCCAGCGGGGTTTCAAGATTGAAAGCAACGCCCAGCCGCATGTCTGGCCTTGGCAGTTGTCATTCGCCGAAGGCTCGCCTTGGCTGGACAAGCGGGTGCGCCACGCGGCCAACTTGTGCGTGGACCGTGAGGGCCTGAGAACCCTTTTGGGCGGCATGATGGCCGCGCCCAAAGGCACGGTGCCGCCAGGCCACCCCTGGTGGGGCAACCCCAAATTTGACATCAAGTACGACGTGAACGCGGCCAAGGCCTTGATGACCCAAGCGGGCCACACTGCAGCCAAACCCCTCAAAGTCAAGGTGCAAATTTCGGCATCGGGTTCAGGCCAGATGCAACCCTTGCCCATGAATGAGTTCGTTCAGCAGTCGCTCAAGCAGTGCTTTTTTGATGTCCAGTTTGACGTGATTGAGTGGAACACCTTGTTCACCAACTGGCGTCGGGGGGCCAAAGACCCGACTGCCAACGGTGCTGACGCCATCAACGTGAGTTATGCCGCCATGGACCCCTTCTTTGGACTGGTGCGCTTCACCAGCACAGGCACATTCCCGCCGGTGTCCAACAACTGGGGCTACTTTGGCAATCCGGAATTTGACAAATTGATCACCGATGCACGGACTCAGTTCGAGGATAAGAGGCGTGATGAGGCCTTGGCCAAGTTGCATGCCCGCATTGTCGAGGAAGCACCTTTCGTCTGGATTGCCCACGACGTGGGGCCCCGTGCCATGAGCACCAAGGTCAAGGGCTTCGTGCAACCTCGCAGTTGGTTTGTCGATTTGGCGCCAGTCTCCATGGACTGATGGTCCAGGTGTGGGCCTTCGGGCCCACACCCCAGGGTGTGCAGTCAAGGTGTCCATGACCTGACAGCACACTTTTCTAATTGCAGTTTTGGAGTGCTGGCATGCTCGGCTTTTTGTTGCGGCGTCTGATTTATTCCCTGCCCATCATGCTGGGGGTGGCGCTGGTTTGTTTTGCCTTGGTGCACCTGGCGCCCGGCGATCCACTGGTGTCGATCTTGCCGCCCGACGCTTCGGCCGACTTGCAAGCGCAGTTGATCGAGTTGTATGGGTTCAACCGTTCTTACCCTGAACAGTTTGTGACCTGGGTCTGGCGTGCTTTGCAGGGCGATCTGGGCACATCCATTGCCAGCAACCGTCCAGTGGCTGCAGAGGTCATGACCGCTGTGGGCAACACCTTGCGATTGGCCATGCTGGCCACGCTGATCGGCTTTGTGCTGGGCTGTTTATTTGGTTTCGTAGCGGGTTATTTCCAAAACTCTTGGCTCGATAAATTCGCTTCTTTGCTGTCCGTGCTGGGCGTCAGCGTCCCGCACTACTGGCTGGGCATGGTCTTGGTGATTGTGTTTTCTTCGATCCTGATGTGGCTGCCGCCGGGTGGTGCTGGCCCGGGTGGTTCCAGCCAGTGGGTGTGGGATTGGGAGCACGTCAAGCACATGCTGTTGCCCGCCATCACCATGAGCGTGATCCCGATGGGCATCATTTCGCGCACGGTGCGGGCCTTGGTGGCCGACATCCTGGCGCAAGAGTTCATCGTCGGTTTGCGCGCCAAAGGATTGACCAACCTGGGTATTTTTTGGCATGTCGTCAAAAATGCCGCCCCCACGGCTCTGGCGGTGATGGGCTTGCAGCTGGGTTACTTGCTCGGGGGCTCCATCCTGATCGAGACGGTTTTTTCCTGGCCTGGCACCGGCTTCTTGCTCAACTCGGCCATCTTCCAGCGCGACTTGCCTTTGCTGCAAGGCACGATCTTGGTGCTGGCCATGTTTTTTGTGGTGCTCAACCTCATTGTGGATGTGATCCAGACTTTGCTGGACCCTCGCATTGCACGCGCTTGATCCCGACCCCGAGGAATTGACATGACTTCATTGAATGCGGCCGCCAGCCCTGTGCTCCCGCTGGTGTACGAGCGCTCTGCCGGTTATTGGGAAACCGTGGGGCGTCGGTTTTTACGCGACAAAGTGGCTGTAGGTGCCGCCTTGGTGGTGCTGTTGTTGATGGTGCTGGCTGTTTTGGGGCCTTGGCTTGCACCCATGGACCCGTACCAGTCCGCCATGCTCAAACGCCTCAAACCCATTGGCTTTGATGGGCACCCCTTGGGCACCGACGAGTTGGGCCGCGACATGCTCAGCCGCTTGATGGTGGGGGCCAAGTTGTCCTTGTTCATGGGCATCACGCCTGTGGTGTGTGCCTTTGTCATCGGCTCCTTGATCGGCATCACCGCCGGTTACACCGGGGGCTGGGTCAACAGCGTGATGATGCGCACCATCGACGTTTTTTACGCCTTTCCTTCGGTGTTGTTGGCCATCGCCTTGTCGGGCGCTTTGGGCGCCGGTATCACCAATTCACTGATTTCATTGACGATCGTGTTCATTCCGCCGCTGGCCCGTGTGGCCGAAAGCGTGACCACGCAGATTCGGGGGCGTGATTTTGTTGAAGCGGCCAGGGCCTCGGGTGCATCGGCTTTCACCATCGTGCGGGTGCATGTGCTGGGCAATGTGCTGGGGCCGATTTTTGTGTACGCCACCAGTTTGATTGCGGTGTCGATGATCTTGGCCTCGGGTCTGAGCTTTTTGGGCCTGGGGGTTAAACCCCCTGAGCCAGAGTGGGGCTTGATGCTCAACACCTTGCGCACCGCCATTTACACGCAACCCTGGATTGCCGCCTTGCCTGGGGCGATGATTTTCATGACATCGATTGCTTTCAACCTTCTGGCCGACGGCTTGCGCTCGGCCATGGAAATCAAACAGTGAGGTCCGCATGACTTTGGCCAATGATGAGGTGGGCGGATCGACCCAGCCGATGCTCTCGGTGCGCGGCTTGGTCAAGCACTTTCCACTCAAGAAAGACTTGTTGGGGCGCGGCGCGGGCGTGGTCCGCGCTGTCGATGGGGTGAGCTTTGACGTGTTCAAGGGCGAGACTTTGGGCGTGGTGGGCGAGTCCGGTTGCGGCAAGTCGACCACGGCCCGCTTGCTCATGCAATTGATCACCCCCGACCAGGGTGAGTTGGTGTTCGATGGGCAGACAGTGGGCAGCAAGTCGCTGCCCTTGAAGGATTACCGTCGTCAGGCCCAAATGGTGTTTCAAGACAGTTACGCGTCTCTGAATCCACGCCTGACCATGGAAGACTCGATCGCATTTGCCCCCATGGTGCACGGACTGCCCGAGCGCGAGGCCATTGACCGGGCGCGTGATTTGCTCGAACGCGTGGGGCTGGCGCCGCAGCGCTTTGCCGAGCGTTACCCGCATGAGTTGTCAGGTGGGCAAAGGCAGCGCGTCAACATTGCCCGGGCTTTGGCTTTGCAGTCGCGTTTGATCATCCTGGACGAGGCGGTCTCTGCCTTGGACAAGTCGGTGGAAGCGCAGGTGCTGAACCTCTTGCTCGACTTGAAAGAAGCGTTTGGCCTGACCTACATCTTCATCAGCCACGATCTGAATGTGGTGCGCTACATGAGTGACCGGGTGATGGTGATGTACCTGGGCCAAGTGGTTGAAGTGGGGGACAGTGAAACCTTGTTCAAGCATGCCGCGCACCCCTACACGCAAGCTTTGTTGTCGTCCATCCCGACCCTGGACCCGGATCGGCGCACCGAAACCCCGCCTTTGGCAGGTGACCCCCCCAACCCGATCAACCCGCCCAGCGGCTGCCGTTTTCACACGCGTTGTGTGCATGCCCAAGCCATTTGCAGCGAAAAGATGCCGGTGTTGGCCCCAGCCCAACACGGCCAACAAGTGGCCTGCTGGATGCATGTGGCAGGCGCAGCGCACACCGGTGCGCCCGATGCGCAGGGCATGGTCAAACCCTTGGAGGTCGCTGCATGAAACCGGAGACATCAACACCCGCATTTGTGGACATCCGCCAACTGCATGTCACCTTCACCGGGGGCAAGAAACCCGTGCAGGCCGTCTCGGGCGTGGATTTGCGCGTGCAACGCGGCGAAGTGGTTGCCCTGATAGGCGAGTCCGGCTCTGGCAAAAGCGTCACCTTGCGCACTCTGCTGCGTTTGCATACTGAAAAGAAAACCCAAATTGCAGGGCAAATCCGGGTGGGCGATCACGACGTGTTGAAACTGTCGTCGGACCAACTCAACCAATTTCGTGGGCGTGTGGCGTCCATGATTTTTCAAGAGCCTTTGCTGGCGCTCGACCCGGTTTACAGTTTGGGGCAGCAAATCATCGAGACCATTTGCCGTCACGAAAATGTGAGTGTGACAGAGGCCAAACAGCGTGCCCTGGCCTTGTTTGAGCGGGTGCGCATCCCCAGCCCAGAGCGCCGTTTGCAGGCTTATCCGCACGAAATGTCGGGCGGCATGCGCCAGCGCGCCATGATTGCCCTGGCCCTGGCCTGCCGGCCCCAGCTGCTGCTGGCCGATGAGCCCACCACCGCGCTGGACGCGACGGTGCAAATCCAGATCCTGCTGCTGCTTCGCGAGTTGCAAAAAGAGATGGGTTTGTCGGTGATTTTTGTGACCCACGACATCGGTGCTGCGGTCGAGGTGGCCGATCGCATTGCCGTGATGTATGCCGGCCGCATTGTGGAGGAGGGGCCTGCCCGCACCCTGATGCGTGAGCCCCGCCATCCCTACACCCGTGCCTTGCTGCAAAGCCGCGCCGACGGCGCTTTGGCCAAAGGACAGCGCCTGGAAACCATTGCCGGCGCACCGCCTGATTTGACGAATTTGCCACAGGGCTGCGCCTTTGCCAGCCGTTGCAAGATGGCGGTGCCTGAATGCAGTGCCACACGCCCGGAAGTCACCTGGCTGGCCGAAGGCCACAGTGTTCGCTGTCTGCTGGCCCAGCCCCAGCAAGTGGCCTGATCTTTGGCATGATCATTTTTTCAAACGTGAGGTGAACATGAGTCGACACACCGATGCCCTGTGGGACAACGCCCACGCCTTCATGCCTTACCCCGCCAGCCCGGTGGCCCATGCCGCTGCTGGCCCTTTGTCGGGTCTGAGCTTTGCGGCCAAAGACATCTACCACGTCAAGGGCTACCCCACCAGTGGCGGTCAACCCATGCTGATGGCACTGTGGGGTGTTCAGGACCGAACAGCCCCGGTGGTGCAAAGCTTGCTCGACGCGGGTGCCCGCTTTGTCGGCAAAACCGTCACCGACGAATTGGCTTTCTCCATGAATGGTCAAAACGCCCATTACGGTGCGCCCATCAACGGCGCGGTGGCCGAACGCATCAGTGGCGGCTCCTCTTCGGGTTCTGCCTCTGCCGTGTCGAACCGCCTGTGCGATTTTGCTTTGGGCTCAGACACAGGCGGCTCGGTGAGGGCCCCCGCCAACCATTGCGGTTTGGTGGGCATGCGACCCAGCCAGGGTCGCATCAGCTTGCAAGACACCATGGCCTTGTCGCCCAGCTTGGACACTTGCGGCTGGTTTGCCCGTGATGTGCCCACCTTTGCCCGCGTCGCCCAAGTCTTGTTGGGCGACGACGCGCAACCCTTGCCCGATCACATCCGATTGCTGGCCCCGACCGACATGTGGGCGCTGGCCACGCCGGGGGCCCTCAAAGCCCTCAAGCCTGTGCGCCAGCAAGTCGAGCAATGCTTGGGCAAGGCCAAACCGGTTCGCATCATGCAGGGTGACTTGGACACCATGTATTGGCATTTCCGCGCCATTCAGGGTCGCGAGGCTTGGGACGTGCATGGGGGTTTTCTTCAGCGCTTTCGTCCTGTGCTGGGCGCTGCGGTGGCTCAGCGCTTTGACTGGTCTTCCAAAGTCACGGACGAGCAAGTGGCCAATGCGCGGGCTTTTCGCGAAGTCTGGCGCGCACACATGCAAGACATTTTGGGCACGGACGGCGTGCTCTTGATGCCCACCATGCCCGATGTGGCCCCCTGGATCCGTCAGACCGATGCCGAGTTGGAAACCTACCGCAACCGGGCCACCAGCTTGCTGTGTGTGGCGGGCATGGCGGGTTTGCCACAGGTGAGCTTGCCATTGGCCAGTCACCAGGGCGCACCCTTGGGCATCTCTTTGGTCGGGCCAGAAGGCTCAGACCGCAGTCTGGTCAAACTGGCAGAACACATCCACCGCGCGGGGTTCTGAACGCCGCAGGGACACACCATGTGCGCCGCGTCAAAGGGGACTCAGGCGCACGCTTGAAGGCAGTGAATGAATCTCGCAATCTACGTTCAAGCCTCGGCGCTCCAGCACCAAAAAAGCACCGTTGTCCAAGGCCATCAAGGGGTGATGCCAGGTGCCTTTGTGCAGCGTGAAGCCTTGCTGGCCCGTGACTTCAAAGCACACCAGCGTGCGCAGGTCGGGCTGTTCTTGGCCCAAGGCCACCAGCACGCGACAGCGCGCCCCGGTCAAGGGTACAAAGGTCTGACTGCCGTGTTGGTGCCGCTCCAGCATGTGGCAAGGGCCCTCGGGGTTTTGCGCCAGCGCATGAAACACCGCCAAAACCGCCTGGCCTTGGTCGCCCGCCAAGTCCAGGCCCGCTGGCAAATCCAGCCGTCCGCTGGTGCCTTGGTTGATCGACTGGTGGGCGGGCGCAAACAAATTCAACACCTCGCCATAAGGCGAAAAAGCGTGCGCGGTCAGGGGCTGACAAGCCAGGATGCCCAAAGGGTGTTCAGTGTTCATGGAATGACTCGGGTGCATGGGGTCCATCATGACAGATGAACATCGCCGGGGCGTGCCCCAGCCGCTCAAAGTCGGCCTCGATTCGCCCGTTCAAACACCTGTTTCGGCGCAGGCTGTGGCTGACGGTTCAAACTTGCCGCAGGAGGCGGGTGCAGTGGTGCACGTCACAGGAGCCGATCGCGTGTATGAGGCGATTTATCAGGCAGTTCTGGAGCGACGACTGTCCCCCGGAGAGCGCTTGCGCGAGCAAGAACTGGCCGAGCAGTTCAATGTGTCTCGCACCTTGGTGCGCCAAGCCTTGCAGCGTCTGGCGCAAGAGCAGGTGATTGAACTGCTGCACAACCGAGGGGCTCGTGTCCCCATTCCCAGCCTGGAAGATGCGGGCAGTGTTTTTGATGCCCGCAGGGTGGTCGAGTGCGAAGTGGCCAAACAACTGGCGGGTCGTTTGTCTGCCGAGCAATTGCAGACCTTGCAACATTTGGCTGACGGTGAAACCGAGGCCGATCGCATGGGCGAGCATGCCCTGGCCATTCGTCTTTCGGGTGAATTTCACCAAGCCATGGCCGACATGCATGGCAACCCGGTCATGGCCCGTTGGCTCAACGGTTTGCTGCCCACCACGTCCTTGCTCATGTCGCGCTTCAAACGCCAAGGGGGGCAAGTGTGTGTTGCGCACCGCCATGTCGACTTGATTGCCGCCTTGCAAAAAAGTCCTGCAGCGGCAGGCACGGAAATGCGCAAGCACCTCAACGAACTGGAGCAGTCCTTGACGGCACCCACGGCCCCTCGCAGACAATTGCGCGATGTCTTTCAAGCTTACCGGGACAGCCCCGAATGAACACCTCTGGAGATCGAAGCATGAATGTGAGTCCCGACAATTTGTCCTCTTTGCGCATTGACGCCAACCGTTTGTGGCAATCGCTGATGACCTTGGCCCAAATTGGCGGCACAGAAAAAGGCGGCGTGTGTCGTTTGGCCTTGACCGAATTGGACCGACAAGGCCGAGACCTGGTCACGTCCTGGGCGCGCGAAGCGGGCATGACGGTCACCGTCGACCAAATCGGCAACGTCTTCATGCGCAGGGCCGGAAGGCAGCCCGATTTGCCGCCCATCATGACCGGCAGCCACATCGACACCCAGCCCACCGGTGGCAAGTTCGACGGCAACTACGGCGTGCTGGCTGGGCTGGAGGTGGTGCGCTGCCTGAACGACCATGGCATCGAAACCGAGGCCCCGATTGAGGTGGCTTTTTGGACCAATGAAGAAGGCTCACGCTTTGTGCCAGTGATGATGGGTTCGGGCGTTTTTGCGGGTGCGTTCTCGCTGGAGCACGCCTACAAAGCCCAAGACCAGGAGGGCAAAACCGTGCTGGAGGAGCTGCAACGCATAGGGTATGTGGGCAGCGAAGTGCCGGGGCAGCACCCCATCGGGGCGTATTTTGAAGTCCACATCGAGCAAGGCCCGGTTTTGGAAGATGCGGGCGTGACCATTGGCGTGGTCAGTGGTTCATTGGGGATCCGTTGGTTTGACTGCATCGTCACGGGCATGGAAGCCCATGCCGGCCCCACGCCCATGCCTTTGCGCCGGGATGCCATGCAGGTGGCCACACACTTGATGCAGGCCGTAGTGAACACGGCCCTCGAACATGCACCGCATGCCCGTGGCACGGTGGGCATGGTGCATGTACACCCCAACAGCCGCAACGTCATTCCGGGGCGGGTCAAGTTCAGCATTGACCTGCGCAACAACACCGACGCCGGGGTGGAGGCCATGGCCGATGAGATCAAGGCCCTGGCTCAAAGTTTGCAGGGCAGCACAGGTCTGCGCATAGAACTGACCCTGGTGTCGAGTTTCCCGGCGCAACCCTTCCATCCGGAGTGTGTGGAGGCGGTGTCTGCCGCAACTTCCCAACTGGGCTACAGTCAAATGCCTGTGGTGTCAGGTGCCGGGCATGATGCCATTTACACCGCACGTCTGGCCCCGAGTGGCATGATTTTCATCCCCTGCAAAGACGGCATCAGCCACAACGAAATTGAAGATGCCCAGCCCGCTGACATCGCTGCGGGATGCAATGTTTTGCTCCACGCGATGCTCGGCAAAGCGAGAGTGGCGCAGACCAGCTAAAAGCGCTCTGTCGCCGAGCAGGCCTTTAGACATGGGTGACCTGAAACCATCGACTGCTAAAGTCCGGTGATGCTTGGTGGTGCTCATGAGAGCCCTCATGGACCCTGAAAGTTGCATGAGGTAAGCTTGAACAAGTCCTTCTTCAGGAGACACCATGAGCGACACATCGGCTTTCGGCTTCGGCCAATTCGTACCAGGGTTTGACTTCTTGCAAAACCTGTCCAAGGCTGCGGCGCAGGCGGGACCGGGCGCTCAAGCTGGCACCGTTCCTGGCATGGCCAGTTGGGTGGCGCCTACCTTGAGTGTGGAAGACATTGACAAGCGCATTCAAGAGCTCAAGTCGGTGCTGTTTTGGTTGGAGCAAAACACCACAGCGCTCAAGGCCACGATCCAGGCCATGGAGGTGCAAAAAATGACCTTGACCACGCTTCAAAGCATGAACGTGAACATGGCCGATCTGGCCAAGGCCTTCACCGCCAAAGCACCATCGGCTGAACCGCAGGCTGCTGCGCCGCATCCCTTTGTGCCCAAAGCTGCACCTGAGCCAGAACCTGCTCAAACAGAACCCCCGTCTTCAGATGCATCTTCGTCCAAGCCCGCTGTGGACCCCATGCAGTGGTGGGGCGCATTGACCCAACAGTTTCAAAACATTGCAGCCGCCGCTGTCAAAGATGTGGCCGCCCAAGCCATGAAGACGGGCATGACGGCCAAGGGTGCCAGCACGTCTGCACGCGGCCGTAAATTCCCTGCAGTTCAAAAGCCGGCGGCCCCAAAAACCACGGCAAATAAAGCCACTGCCAAATCGACGCCCCGCAAGGCCGTCTCAAAGCGCAAAACAGCATGAAGCTTTTCCCTAACGGTCACGCCACCCATCCCCAGTGGCGCATGGCTGCAGGTATGGTGCTGGCCCAGTTACAGGCCCAAATGAGCCTGCCCGGCTACGCCAGCCAGCCCCGCTTGGGGCTGCTTTACATCACCGACCATTACGCACCCGAAGCACAAGCCTTGCTCGACCACCTGCGTCAGGCTTTGCCAAATGTGCCCGACTGGGCGGGCACGGTGGGCATTGGCGTGGCGGTGAACAACGCCGAATACTTTGACGAGCCCGCCATGGCGCTCATGCTGTGCGATCTGACGCCAGAGCAATACCGGGTGTTCTCGGGGGTGTCGCCCTTGCCGGCGGGTTGGGCCGATGCGGCTTTGGTGCATGCCGATCCGAACACGCCAGACTTGGCCGAACTGATTGGTGAGATGGCCCAGCGCACACAACAGGGCTATTTGTTCGGCGGCCTGAGCGCCAGCCGCACACGCAGCGTGCAGTTTGCAGTGCGGGCCGAAGACGCGGGTGGGCCAGAGGTGCATGGCGGCGTACTGGAAGGTGGTTTGAGTGGCGTGGCGTTCGCGCCTGAGGTGTCCTTGTTGTCCCGCGTCACGCAAGGCTGTCAGCCTGTGGCCCCCGAGCGAGAGATCACCGAGGCCGAAGGCCATGTGGTGCTGAAGTTGGCGGATGAGCCTGCATTGGATGTGATGCTGGCCGATTTGGCCATCAGCCTGAGTGAGCCGCAAAAAGCCATTGCGGTGGTCCGGTCCACCCTGGTCGGCCTGAGCGCGCCCGGTCAGTCGGGCGTGGGCCGTGCGGGCAATCTGGGCAACGACGTGCGGGTGCGCCACATCATTGGCTTGGACCCATTGCGTCAGGGGGTGGCCATTGCCGAGAACTTGGAGCCCGGCATGTTGATGACATTTTGCCGCCGCGATGTGCAAGCAGCCCGTGCCGACCTGGTGCGCGTGTGCGCCGAAATCCGCGAAGCGTTGGAGCCCGAGATGCTGTCCATCGAGGCCATCAACGCCTTGAGCGATGACCCTGTGCCCACCTTGCCCCAGGCAGGTCAACGCATGGCTGGCGCAGTCTACGTGAGCTGCACCGGACGGGGTGGCCCCCACTTTGGCGGCCCCAGCGCCGAGCTGCAAATCATTCGGCACGCGTTAGGGGATGTGCCGTTGGTAGGCTTTTTTGCTGCTGGCGAGATTGCGCGCAATCAGCTGTACGGCTACACCGGGGTCCTGACGGTGTTCACGACCGATTGATCACACGCCGCGTGCCCGCTCGCTCTTGAACTGCGCCCGGAACTGCGAGAACTGGCCTGCGTCCAGCGATTCGCGCACCTCGCGCATCAGGTTCAGGTAGTAGTGCAGGTTATGGATGGTGGTCAGCATCGGGCCGAGCATTTCGCCGCAGCGGTCCAGGTGGTGCATGTAAGCGCGGCTAAAACCCTCACGTCCGCCTTGGTCCCACGAAACACCAGACATTCCCGCGCAGGCATGGCAGGTGCAGCTGGTGTCCAGCGGTTGCGGGTCGTTCTTGTGGCGGGCGTTGCGCAGCTTCAGGTCGCCAAAGCGGGTGAACACCGTGCCGTTGCGGGCGTTGCGGGTGGGCATGACGCAGTCAAACATGTCTACGCCATCGGCCACGCCTTGCACCAAATCCTCGGGCGTGCCCACACCCATCAAGTACCGCGGCTTGTGGGCAGGCAGGCGGTGCGGTGTGTGCGCCATGATCTGCAGCATCAGGTCTTTGGGCTCGCCCACGCTCACGCCACCCACGGCGTAACCGGGGAAGTCCATCTCCACCAAGGCGTCGAGCGATTCCTGGCGCAGGTTTTCAAACATGCCGCCCTGCACGATGCCAAACAGCGCGTTTGGGTTTTCCAATCGTGCAAATTCGTCTTGGGAGCGCACGGCCCAGCGACGGCTCATCTCCATCGACTTGCGGGCCTCGGCTTCGGTGGTGAGATGCCCCTTGGTCTCGTAAGGCGTGCACTCGTCGAGCTGCATCACGATGTCGGAGTTCAGGATGGTCTGGATCTGCATGCTCACTTCGGGCGACATGAACAGCTTGTCGCCGTTCACGGGGCTGGCAAAAGTCACGCCTTCTTCGGTGATCTTGCGCATTTGGCCCAGCGACCAGACCTGAAATCCGCCCGAGTCGGTCAGGATGGGTTTGTCCCATTTCTCGAACTGGTGCAGCCCACCAAAGCCTTGCATGATGTCCAGACCCGGGCGCATCCACAAATGGAAGGTGTTGCCCAAAATGATCTGCGCACCCATCTCGTGCAGGCTGCGCGGCATCACGCCTTTGACCGTGCCATAGGTCCCCACGGGCATGAAGATGGGTGTTTGCACCACGCCATGGTTCAGGGTCAATGTCCCGCGTCGGGCATGACTGGACGGGTCGGTTTTGAGCAGGTCGAATTGGAGCATGGCAAGCATTGTAGGAGGGCGGTGTGGGTCAGGCGGGTGCTGCCGATGTGGGCTGGCTTGAGTCGCCAAAGCATTGCGCTAACAGCGTGCGCAGCCATTGGTGCCCGGGGTCCTTGTGCAGTCGAGCGTGCCAGAACTGGTGGATGGTGCTGTCTTCAACGGCCAGCGGAAGTGGGCGGGTGGTCAGGCCAAAAGGCGCCATCACGCGCTGAGCAAAACGCTCGGGCACGGTGGCGACCAAGTCGGAGTGGCCCAGTACATCGCCCAGAGCCACGTAATGCGGCACCGTCAGGCGAAAGCTGCGCTGCAGGCCTTGTTTTTCGAGTGCCTCGTCTACCCGGCCGTGGCCAGTGCCTGCAGCGATGATGTGCACATGCTGCGCTTGCGCAAAGGACTTTAGACTGAGCCTTTTTTTTTCGGACAAGGCGTGGCCTTGCCGCATCAAGCACACATACGCCTGGCGGAACAGGGCCTGCTGGAAAAACCCGGCTTGCAATTGGGGCAGCAGACCCAGAGCCAGGTCGATGCGCCCGGACGCCATGTCGTCTTTGAGGCCGCTTTGCGTGACGCTGACCACTTGCAAGGTGACGCCGGGTGCCGCCTCAGCCAGCGCATCCATCAGCACAGGCAAGAAATACATCTCACCCACGTCGGTCATGGCAAGGGTGAAGCGTCGATCGCTGGTGGGCGGGTCAAAGGAGGCGCGCACTTGCAGCGCTTGCTGCAGACCGCCTAGGGCGGTTGCCACGGGTTCGGCCAATTGCAACGCGTAAGGCGTGGGAAGCATGCCCTGCTGGGTGCGTAAAAAAAGATCATCGCCTAGGCTGGCACGCAGCCGACCCAAGGCGCTGCTGACGGCGGGCTGGCTCATGCCCAGCACGCTGGCCACGTTGGACACGCGTTTTTCCCGCAGCAAGTGGTGAAACACCAGCAGCAGGTTCAGGTCGAGGCGGGCGAGTTCCATAGTAAGCCGTGCGCTATGTATTTGAAATTCAGATAATGATTATCTTTGAATTTCGATTTACGGAATTCAGTGGTTTGCGCATGATGCGACACAAGCATTTGCAGGAGACACCATGACCGAACACCCCATTCATTGGGAAACGGCAGGCACCAGCCGCGTCCCGTTTGCCGTGTACACCGACGAAGACAGGCACAAAAAGGAGTTGGAACGCTTCTTTTACAAAAGCCACTGGAGCTATGTCGGCCTGGAGGCCGAGGTCCCGAACGTGGGCGACTTCAAGCGCACCGTGGTGGGCGAGCGTTCGGTCATCATGACGCGCAGCGAGGGCGGCCAGATCCATGTCGTGGAAAACGTTTGCGCCCACCGGGGCATGCAATTTTGCCGCGAGCGCCACGGCAACAAAAAAGAGTTTGTCTGCCCTTATCACCAGTGGAGCTACACCCTCAAGGGCGATTTGCAAGGCGTGCCGTTTCGGCGCGGTGTGCGCCAAGACGGCAAGGTCAACGGCGGCATGCCCGCCGACTTTGACCCCAAGGACCACGGCCTCACGCCGCTCAAGGTGGCCTCGCGCGGGGGCGTGGTGTTCGCCTCGTTCGATCACGATGTGCAGTCGCTCGAAGACTTCATGGGCCCGACCATCCTGCGCTACTTTGACCGCCTGTTCAATGGCCGTAAGTTGGTGGTGCTGGGCTACAACCGCCAGCGCATCCCGGGCAACTGGAAGCTGATGCAGGAAAATATCAAAGACCCCTACCACCCCGGCCTCTTGCACACCTGGTTTGTGACCTTTGGCCTTTGGCGCGCCGACAACAAGAGCGAGCTGCGCATGGACGCGCACCACCGCCACGCGGCCATGATCTCGACCCGGGGCAGTGCGGGCCAGGCCACGGGTCAGGCGTCGCAGGTCACACAAGTCAGCAGCTTCAAAGAAAGCATGCAGCTGCACGACGCCAGCTTTTTGGACATCGTGCCCGAAGGCTGGTGGCAAATGGAAGACCAAATGCCCACCGCGGTGATGATGACGCTGTTCCCCAGCGTGATTTTTCAGCAGCAGGTCAACAGCGTGTCCACCCGCCACATCCAGCCCGATGGACATGGTGCGTTTGACTTTGTGTGGACGCACTTTGGCTTTGAAGACGACACGCCCGAGATGACCGAGCGGCGCCTGCGCCAGTCCAACCTGTTTGGCCCGGCCGGTTTTGTGAGCGCGGACGACGGCGAGGTGATTGAGTTTTCGCAGCAGGCTTTCGAGACCAAACCTGAGCACCGCATGCTGGTGGAGCTGGGTGGGCGCGATGTGGGCGAGACCGATCACATGGTGACCGAGACCCTGATCCGGGGCATGTACGAATACTGGCGCAAAGTGATGGAGGCTTGACACAATGACCATGGTGAACTTTGAAACCCATTTGGCCTTGACCCGTTTGTATGCCGATTACGCCCTGGCGGTGGACAGCGGCCACTGGGACTTGTGGCCCGAGTTCTTCACCGAGCAGTGCGTGTACAAGCTGCAGCCACGTGAAAACCATGAACGCGGTTTTCCGCTGTGCACGCTGTCGTTCACCAGCAAGGGCATGCTCAAAGACCGGGTCTATGGCATCCAGGAAACCCTGTACCACGACCCGTATTACCAGCGCCATGTGGTGGGCGCGCCCGTGGTGCGCCGCGTGGAGGGTGAGCGCATCCACGCTGAAGCCAACTACGCCGTGTTCCGCACCAAGCTCGACAAGGCCAGCACGGTGTTCAACGTGGGCCGCTACATCGACACCATCGTGCGCACCCCCGATGGCCTGAAGTTTGCCGAGCGCCTGTGTGTGTACGACAGCGAAATGATCCCCAACGCCATCATTTACCCGATATGACCATGACAAACTGGACCGACGTGGCCGCCGAGGCCGATTTGTTTGAAGGCGCAGGCATTGCCGTGACGCCAGAGGGCCAAGACATTGTCTTGTTCAGCGTGGACGGTGAGGTGTTTGCCATCAACAACCTGTGTACCCACGGCAACGCCAAGCTGTGCGATGGCTTTGTCGAAGGCGACCACGTGGAGTGCCCCTTTCACCAGGCCCAGTTCAGCCTGCGCGACGGCTCAGTGGCCTGCGGCCCGGCGACCGAACCCGCCAAGACCTGGCCGGTCAAGGTGGAAGGTGGTCGGGTGTTCCTTCAGTTGGCCTGAGATGCTGGCGCTGTGCGCGTCAGCAGCATCGAATCCCCGTAGCTGAAAAACCGGTACTTCTGCGCGATCGCGTGGCGGTACAGGCCCATGATGTGCTCGTAACCCGCAAAGGCGCTGACCAGCATCATCAGCGTGCTTTTGGGCAGGTGGAAGTTGGTGATCAGCCGGTCGATCACTTTGAACTCAAAGCCCGGGGTGATGAAAATCTCGGTATCGCCGCTGGCCTGGCCAAATTGGGCCCACGACTCCAGCGTGCGCACGGTGGTGGTGCCCACCGCCACCACCTGGCCGCCGCGTGCTTTGCACTCAGCAATCGCTTGCTGTGTGGCTTCGGGCACCTCGTACCACTCGCTGTGCATGTGGTGCTCGGCAATGTTCTCGGTCTTGACCGGCTGGAAAGTGCCCGCACCGACATGCAGCGTCACGCTGGCCGTTTGCACACCGCGTGCCGCAAGGGCTGACAAAACCCCTTCGTCAAAATGCAGCGCTGCGGTGGGTGCGGCCACAGCGCCTGGAGCCCGCGCAAACACGGTTTGGTAGCGTTCGGCGTCTTCTTGGGTGTCTGCGTGATCGGCAGTGCCTACAGGGCGCTCAATGTAAGGGGGGAGTGGCATCACACCGTGCTTTTCCATCAGTGCATGGGGCTCATCACTGAGCTGCAGGTGAAAAAGTGGACCGTTTGCATCAGGCCACCGACCCAGCAACACCGCATCAAAACCACCTTGGCGGGCGCCTCCAGCGAGGTACATCTTGCCCCCCAGCAGCGGCTTTTTGCTGACCTTCATGTGCGCCACCACCTGGTGGCCTGGCAACACGCGTTCAATCAGCAATTCGAGTTTTCCGCCCGAAGCTTTCTCGCCAAAAATGCGGGCCTTGACCACCTTGGTGTCATTGAAGACCAACAGGTCGCCTGGGTTGAGCAGGCCAGGGAGTTCGTGAAAGATGCGGTCTACCACTTGGAGGGCTGAGCCGTCCAGCAACCGCGAACCGCTGCGCTGGGCAGTGGGGTGCTGGGCAATCAGTTCAGGGGGCAGCTCAAAGTCGAAATCGCTGAGCGAAAAAGCGCAGCCGAGCGTGTGTGTGTGTGATGAAGAAGTGGACATGCTTCAGGGCCGGACAGGCCCGTACAAAGTTGAAAAATACGTCACCCTGAATGGTGGGGCGCTCACACGCCCCTTTCAATCAGGTGCTCACAAGTGGGCTGTCGGGGCAGCGCAACGGCAAGAGCCAAGCCCCGATCAGGGCCCCGGTTCAAATGTCGATGTTCCCCGCCCGCAGCGCGTTGCTTTCGATGAAGTGGCGGCGTGGCTCGACTTCGTCGCCCATAAGCATGGTGAACACGCGGTCGGCTTCGATGGCGTCGTCGATCTGCACGCGCAGCAGGCGGCGCACGGTGGGGTCCATGGTGGTTTCCCACAGCTGAGCGGGGTTCATTTCGCCCAGACCCTTGTAGCGCTGGCGGCTGGTGGTGCGTTCGGCTTCGCTGATGAGCCAATGCATGGCTTGGCGGAAATCGCCGACTTTCTCTTCTTTTTGGCGCTCGCCTTCGCCGCGCTGGGCCTTGGCACCTTCGCTCAGCAAACCACGGAAGGTCTCGGCCGCTTCGGCCAAGGCCCCGTAGTCGGCACCGTGCACAAAGTCTTGCGTGATGATGCTGCTCTTGATGTTGCCGTGGTGGCGTCGGCTGATGCGCAAAATCGGTTTGTCGGTGCGCACATCAAACTCGGCGGTCACTTCGGCCGGGATGCCGGTCGTGTTGAGTTCGCGCAATTTGGCTTGCAGAGCAGGCGCACAGGTGGCAGCTTGCTCCAGGTTGTCCAGGTTGAGCGACACACCGTCGGCCATGGCGCGCAGGGCTTCGGCGTCCATGAAGTTGGACAGGCGGGCGATGACGTGTTCAGCCACTTGGTGTTTGCGGGCCAGGGCTTCGAGCGTTTCGCCGGTTAGCACTTGGGGCGCAGCGCCGCCGGTGCTGATGCTGGCGTCTTTGAGCGCGATGCGCAGCAAGAAGCCGTCGAGCGCCGGGCCGTCTTTGAGGTACAGCTCTTCTTTGCCCGCTTTGACTTTGTACAGCGGTGGCTGGGCAATGTAAATATGGCCGCGCTCGACCAGATCGGGCATTTGGCGGTAGAAGAAGGTGAGCAGCAATGTGCGGATGTGCGCGCCGTCCACGTCAGCGTCGGTCATGATGATGATGCGGTGGTAGCGCAGTTTGTCGACGTTGAAGTCGTCGGTGCCGCTCTTGCCACTTTCGGCGCTGGCCTTGCCAATACCGGTGCCAAGCGCCGTGATGAGCGTGACGATCTCGTTGCTGGTCAGCAGTTTTTCGTAGCGGGCTTTTTCGACGTTCAAGATCTTGCCGCGCAGGGGCAAGATGGCCTGGAACTTACGGTCACGGCCTTGCTTGGCCGAGCCGCCAGCCGAATCGCCCTCGACGATGTAGATTTCGCACAGGGCAGGGTCTTTTTCTTGGCAGTCGGCGAGTTTGCCGGGCAGGCCCATGCCGTCCAGCACGCCTTTGCGGCGTGTCATTTCGCGGGCTTTGCGGGCGGCTTCGCGGGCGCGGGCGGCTTCCACAATCTTGCCGCAGATGATCTTGGCGTCGTTCGGGCGCTCTTCCAAAAAGTCGGTCAGGGCTTTGGCGACGATGTCCTCCACCGGGGCGCGCACTTCACTCGAGACCAGTTTGTCTTTGGTCTGGCTGGAGAACTTGGGCTCGGGCACTTTCACGCTCAGCACGCAGCACAGGCCTTCGCGCAGGTCGTCGCCGCTGACTTCGACTTTTTGCTTTTTGGCGATCTCGTTTTTCTCGATGTACTTGCCAATCACGCGGGTCATCGCCGCGCGCAGGCCCGTGAGGTGGGTACCGCCGTCACGCTGGGGGATGTTGTTGGTGAAGCACAGCACGCTCTCGTTGTAGCCGTCGTTCCACTGCATGGCCACTTCGACGCCGATGCTGGTGCCGGGGATGCCGCCATAGCTGTCGGCCGGGCGCTCGCCGTTGGCGTGGAAGGCGTTGGGGTGCAGCACTTTTTTGTTGGCATTGATGAAGTCGACAAAGCCCTTGACGCCGCCTGCGCCCGAAAAGTCGTCTTCTTTGCCAGTGCGTTCGTCTTTCAGGCGAATGCGCACGCCGTTGTTCAGGAACGAGAGTTCGCGCAAACGCTTGGCCAGAATTTCGTAATGGAAATCGGTGTTCTGCGTGAAGATTTCCACGTCAGGCAAAAAGTGCACTTCGGTGCCGCGCTTGTCGGTGGCACCGGTGACGCGCATGGGCGAAATTTCGATGCCGTCCACAGTCTCGAGCAAACGGTTTTGTACAAAGCCCTTGGCAAAATCGATCTGATGCACTTTGCCTTCGCGGCGCACTGTCAGGCGCAGCCATTTGCTCAGCGCGTTCACGCAAGACACGCCCACGCCGTGCAAGCCGCCCGAGACCTTGTAGCTGTTCTGGTTGAACTTGCCGCCCGCGTGCAGTTCAGTCAAAGCGATTTCTGAGGCACTGCGCTTGGGCTCGTGCTTGTCGTCCATCTTGACGCCGGTGGGAATGCCACGGCCGTTGTCGGTCACGGAAATCGAGTTGTCCGAGTGGATGGTGACGACGATGTCGTCACAGTGGCCGGCCAGTGCTTCGTCGATCGAATTGTCCACGACCTCAAAGACCAGGTGGTGCAAACCGGTGCCGTCCGATGTGTCACCGATGTACATGCCGGGGCGTTTGCGCACGGCCTCCAGGCCTTCCAGAATTTGGATGGAGCCTTCGCCGTAACCTTCGGATGCGCCTGCTTGGTGCGCATCGATCTTGGGTTGCGCGGTGGTGAAAGCGTCTTCGCTGGGGGTGATGTCGTCGGTCATGTGGGTTTTTCTCTGTCGCTTGAATGGCCGAAACCCGCGAGGAATCGCGGGTTTCGATAAGGTCTATGGCCGTAGGGCGCGGGCCTTAAATGCGCATGGGCATCACCACGTATTTGAAGTTGTCGTTCTCGGGGATCGTGATCAGCGCCGAGCTGTTGCCATCGGCCAAATCGATGCGCACCATGTCTTGGCCCATGTTGGACAAGACGTCGATGATGTAGGTGACGTTGAAACCGATTTCGATGGCGTCCCCGCCGTAATCGATGTCGAGCTCGTCAACGGCTTCTTCTTGTTCAGCGTTGGTCGACGCCACACGCAAGGTGCCTGGCTCGAGGTTGAGGCGAACGCCTTTGAACTTGTCGCTGGTCAGGATGGCGGTGCGTTGCAAACACGACAGCAGCGCCTGGCGGCCCAAGGTCAAGTTGTTGCGGTGGCCTTTGGGGATGACGCGGTTGTAGTCAGGGAACTTGCCTTCAACCAGCTTGGTCACGAACTCCATGCCGTCAAAACTGAACTTGGCCTGGTTGTTGGCGAACTGCATGTCGATCGCGCCTTCGGCGTCCGACAGCAGACGCTGCAGCTCCAGCACGGTCTTGCGCGGCAAAATAACTTCTTGTTTGGTGGGCACTTCGACGTCGAGCGTGGCGGCGGTGAAGGCCAAGCGGTGGCCATCGGTGGCCACCAGGCTCAGGCGGTTGCCTTCGGCCACAAACAAGATGCCGTTGAGGTAGTAGCGGATGTCGTGAACGGCCATGGCAAACGACACCTGACCCAGCAGTTGCTTGAGGGTTTTTTGCGGCACGCTGAACACGGGGCCGAAGCTGGCGGCTTCTTGCACCAGCGGAAAGTCTTCGGCCGGCAGGGTCTGCAAGGTGAACTTAGACTTGCCGCCTTTCAAAATCAGTTTGGCTTGTGAAGACTCCAGGCTGACGGTCTGGTCAGCAGGCATGGTGCGCAGGATGTCGATCAATTTGCGCGCGCCCACCGTGGTGGTGAAGTCGCCTGGGTCGCCGTCCATCTCGGCTGTTGTGCGGATCTGGATTTCAAGGTCAATGGTGGTCAGCTGCACGGCATGCCCCGTTTTGCGGATCAGCACATTGGCCAGCACGGGCAGGGTGTGGCGGCGTTCGACAATCCCGGACACGGATTGCAGGACGGACAGCAATTTGTCTTGGGTGGCCTTCAGGACGATCATGGGTCTACCTTTGGTGGTTTTTGTCGCCGCAGCTCAGCGCTGGGCGAATTTTTCACAACAGCATGCATTTTCGCTGTTTTTTGGACTCAAAACGGGCTGCACGGGGCTCAAATCAGCTAAAAGCGAGGGCGGCTGTTCGGGGTGCAAGTGTTCTCAGCCCTTGAGGGACTGTTCGAGCACGTGCAGTTGCTGGTTCAACTCGGTCAGCTGCTGGCGTTCGGCATTGATCTTGCGCACAGCGTGCAGCACGGTGGTGTGGTCGCGCCCGCCAAACAGCTCGCCGATCTCGGGCAGGCTTTTTTGGGTCATTTCCTTGGCCAGGTACATGGCAATTTGGCGAGGGCGGGCAATGCTGGCCGGGCGCTTCTTGCTGTACATGTCCGCCACCTTGATCTTGTAGTAGTCGGCAACGGTTTTTTGGATGTTCTCGACACTGATTTGGCGGTTTTGGATGGACAGCAAATCACGCAGGGCGTCACGGGCCAACTGGATGGAGATGTCTTTTTGGTTGAACCGGGAGTAGGCCAAAATTTTGCGCAGCGCCCCTTCAAGCTCGCGCACGTTGGAGCGCACGTTTTTGGCCACAAAAAACGCCACATCTTCGGGCATTTCGCTGCCCTCGCTGATGGCCTTGTTGATCAAAATGGCCACCCGCATCTCGAGTTCGGGCGGCTCCATGGCCACCGTCAGGCCCGAGTCAAAGCGTGAGACCAAACGCTCGTGGATGTCAGCCAGGCCTTTGGGGTAGGTGTCGCTGGTCATCACGATGTGCGACTTTTTGGCCAGCAGGGCCTCGAAGGCGTTGAAAAACTCTTCTTGCGTGCGGTCCTTGTTGGCAAAGAACTGGACATCGTCGATCAGCAGCAAATCGAGCGAGTGGTAGTGGTGTTTGAACTCGTCAAAAGTCTTGCGTTGGTAGGCTTTAACCACATCCGACACAAACTGTTCAGCATGGATGTACAAAACCTTGGCTTCTGGCCGGTCGGCCAACAGTTTGTTGCCGATGGCGTGCATCAGGTGGGTCTTGCCCAAGCCCACGCCGCCATAAATGAACAAGGGGTTGTAAAGCTGCCCTGGCGAACCCGAGACGTGCATGGCCGCAGCGCGTGCCATGCGGTTGGCGGTGCCCTCGACCAGGTTGTCAAAATTCAGCGCGCTGTTGAGGCGGTTGCGGAAGGTATTGGCCACCGCTTCTTCGGGCGCGGGTGCGGCCTCGGTTACGGCTTCCATGGACGAAGGGGTAGAGGCCTTTGTAGGTCGGATGCCGCCTTCCCGAGGAGTGATCGCTAACTCAATCTTGACGGGATGGCCTTGCAGATTTTCAAGCAAAGCAGCCAGGCGGCTGGCGTATTGGGCGCGCACCCAGTCGAGTTTGAAGCGGTTGGCCACAAACAAAGTGACGCTCAACTGGTCTTCCGAGACCTGTGCGCTGAGCGGTTTGATCCAGGTGTTGAACTGCTGCTCGGGCAATTCTCGGGCAAGTTCTTCGACGCAAGCTTGCCACAGCGATTGGCCTGAACTCATCTGAAACTCTGGGGTGATTCCCTCGGGCATGTAGTACTTTTTATTGTGGACAGTGGGAGTCTGGGATGGCGAGATGGACAGCTTTATCAAGAGCTTATCCACACACCGATTCGGGTCGGGAGAGCGATCATAAACCACATCGATCCGATTGAACCCCGGGCTCACCCTGATGGGTGAAAATACAGTTGATTTGCCGGGCTTGCGAAAGTTTGCGATAATCTTGGGTTTCGCCCAAAGCTGATTAACGCCCCTGGGCACAAAGGAAGAATTATGAAACGCACCTATCAACCCTCCAAGACACGTCGCGCCCGTACCCACGGTTTTCTCGTTCGCATGAAGACCCGTGGCGGTCGCGCCGTGATCAATGCACGCCGCGCCAAGGGTCGCAAGCGTTTGGCTGTCTGATAGGCGCCTTGATGCCCATCCGACCGTCTGGCTGTGGCCTCGGGCCACCGTGGGCGGTCCATGCCAGGTTTTGGCTATCGTGCAGCGTTTGAAAACACGCCCACAATTTCAGGCCGCCCTGGCGGGCGGGACGGTCTCGCGGACGCCACATTTTGCGTTGCATCGCCTGAACCTGGCTCCGCCCAAAGACATTCCGTTGGCAATTGCTTCAGTTTCTGGGTCTGCCCCTTTGCCGGAGCATGCCCTTTTTGGCTTGTTCGATGTCTGGCTGGGTGCCATGGTGCCCAAGCGCTGGGCGCGCCGCGCCGTGACGCGCAATGCCATCAAGCGCCAGATTTACCACGTCAGCGAGTGTTTCGTTGATCGCTTGCCGTTGGCTGCACATGTGGTGCGACTGCGCGCAACCTTCGACCGCCAGCAGTTCATCAGCGCCACCTCTGAGCCCCTGAAGCTGGCTGTGCGTGAGGAGTTGCTGCAACTCTTCGAGCGTGCTGTGCTCCAAGAGAGGCGGGCATGATCGTTCAGCGTTTGCTCATGGGTGTTGTGCGTGGTTATCGTTTGCTGCTGAGCCCCTGGTTGGGCTCGTCTTGCCGCTTCGAGCCGACTTGTTCTGTATATGCCCTTGACGCCCTCGCGCAGCATGGCGCTGCCAAGGGCAGCTATCTCACGGTGCACCGGTTGTTGCGCTGTGGCCCGTGGTGCCAAGCCGGCCACGATCCTGTTCCAGCGCAAGCCCCGAGCTTGTTCACCGCTTTGTTTCCTCCTACTTCGTCAAAGAAGACCCCATGACTGATATCCGTCGTACCATCCTTTGGGTGATTTTTGGTTTTTCCATGGTCTTGCTGTGGGACCAATGGCAGTTGCATAACGGTAAAAAAGCCACGTTTTTCCCCAAGCCCGAAGTGGCCACCACTGTCGCTGCACCTGCGCCTGCGCCTGCGCCTGCAGCGGCCGCCCAAGCCAATGCTGCCGTGCCTGCCACCTCGGCTGCAGTGACGGTGACGCCGGGTCAGGTGCCCAGCTCTGCACCTGTGGCTTCAGCTGCCCCGCGCGAGAAAATTGAGGTGGAAACCGATGTACTCAAACTCAGCTTTGACTCAGAAGGCGGGTCACTGGTGCGCTCTGAATTCACCAAACACGGCGACTTGGTTGACCCGAAGAAGAACATGGTTTTGCTGGATCAAAGCAGCAGCCGCGTGTATTTGGCACAGACCGGTCTGATCGGGGGTGATTTCCCAAACCACAAAGCCCCAATGGCCTTCAGTGGTGAGCGAAGCCTCAAAGCGGGTCAAAACGAACTGACTTTGCGTTTCGAATCGGCTGAAATGAATGGTGTCAAGCTTGTCAAGACCTACACGCTCAAGCGCGGCAGTTATGTGATCGATGTCAAGCACGAGGTGGTCAACAACGGTCAGGCCATCGTGTCGCCTCAGCTGTACATGCAACTGGTGCGTGACGGCAACAAGCCTGAAGGCGAGTCGTCTTTCTATTTCACTTTCACCGGACCTGCCATCTACACCGATGCCAAAAAGTACCACAAGGTTGAGTTCAGTGACATCGAAAAGAACAAGGCCGAAGTTGACAAGACGTCGACCAATGGCTACGTGGCCATGGTGCAGCATTACTTTGCCAGTGCTTGGTTGTTGCCTGATGGGGTCGCGCGTGAAAATTTTGTGCGCAAGGTCGACACCAACCTCTATGCCGTGGGGATGATCACGCCCTTTGCCGATCTGGCACCGGGCCAGTCCAAATCGTTGAGCAACCAGCTCTACAGTGGTCCTCAAGAAGAAAAAGTGCTGGAGGCCCTGTCGCCCGGCCTGGACTTGGTGAAGGACTATGGCTGGCTGGCCATGCTGTCCAAGCCGTTGTACTGGCTGCTGGACCAGTTGTACAGCGTGCTGAACAACTGGGGTTGGGCCATCGTCGCCTTGGTGCTGTTGATCAAAATTGCTTTCTACTGGCTCAATGCCAAGGCCTATTCCAGCATGGCCAAAATGAAAGCCATCAACCCCAAAATCATGGAAATGCGTGAACGCCTCAAGAGCAATCCGCAGCAAATGCAGCAGGAGATGATGAAGATCTACCGTGAGGAAAAGGTCAACCCCATGGGCGGCTGTTTCCCGATCATGGTTCAGATCCCGGTGTTCATTGCGCTGTATTGGGTGCTGCTGTCCAGCGTTGAAATGCGCAACGCGCCCTGGATCGGCTGGATCCATGACTTGTCAGCGCCGGACCCGTTCTTCATCTTGCCGCTGGTCATGACCTTGACCACTTTGCTGCAAACCGCGCTCAACCCCGCGCCACCCGATCCGATGCAAGCCAAGCTGATGTGGTTCATGCCGCTGATTTTCTCGGTGATGTTCTTCTTCTTCCCGTCGGGCCTGGTGTTGTACTGGATCACGAACAACATCTTGTCGATTGCCCAGCAGTGGATGATCAACACCCGCATGGGCGTGCCGCCGCAGTTCAACCTGCCCAAGTTCAAGTAATTTCCCATCCATTCAAAGGGCCGCGCAAGCGGCCTTTTTTTGCTTCACCTCGCTCATTCCCACCATGCTCGCCCGTCAACAAGAACCCATTGTCGCCATCGCCACCGCACCTGGTCGCGGTGCGGTGGGCATTGTGCGGGTCTCGGGCCGCCAGCTCTCTTCGCTGATTGAGGCGTTGTGCGGGCGACGGCTGAAAGCCCGAGAGGCCACTTACCTGCCTTTTGCCGATGCCGATGGCAGCCCAATCGATCATGGTTTGGCGCTGCACTTTGTGGCACCGCACTCGTTCACTGGCGAAGACGTGCTGGAGTTGCAAGCGCATGGCGGGCCGGTGGTGCTGCAGCTGTTGGTGGCGCGCTGCCTGCAAGCGGCGGCCGAGAACGACCCGACCACTGGCCAGCCGCGTTTGGCCGGTTTGCGGGTGGCGCAACCGGGCGAGTTTTCTGAGCGGGCATTTCTGAACGACAAGATCGACTTGGCACAGGCCGAGGCGATTGCCGACCTGATCGACGCCAGCACCGAAGCTGCGGCACGCAGCGCCAGCCGTTCTTTGGCGGGTGATTTTTCCAAAGAGATCCATGTACTGCGCGATGCGCTGATCCACCTGCGCATGTTGGTGGAGGCCACGCTGGACTTCCCGGAAGAAGAGATCGACTTTTTGCAAAAGGCCGATGCACAAGGCCAGCTGAACCGTCTGCAAGCGGCCTTGATGACGGTGCTGGGCAAAGCCCGCCAAGGCGCCTTGCTGCGTGAAGGCATCAAGGTGGTGATTGCAGGCCAACCCAATGCGGGCAAGAGTTCGCTGCTCAACGCGCTGGCCGGGGCCGAGCTGGCGATTGTTACGCCCATTGCGGGCACCACGCGCGATGTGGTGCAGCAAACCATCCAGATCGAAGGCGTGCCGCTGCATGTGATCGACACCGCCGGCCTGCGCGAAGGCGAAGGCGTGGACGAGGTGGAGCAAATTGGCATTGCCCGCGCTTGGGGTCAGATCGACAACGCCGATGCGGTGCTGTTTTTGCACGACCTGACGCGTGCAGGTCAAGCCGATCACGACAGCGCCGACGCCGACATCGCCAGTGCCCTCAAAAGTCGCCTGCCCGCGAGCGTGGCGGTGATCGATGTGTGGAACAAAGCCGACGCTGCCCGTGCGCCCGGCGAGCGCACGGGCTTGACCCTGTCTGCACTGACGGGCGAAGGCTTGCAAGCCCTGCGCCAACAATTGCTGCAGCAAGCGGGGTGGCAGCAAGCCAGCGAAGGACTGTTCATCGCCCGCGAGCGCCATGTGCAGGCCCTGCATCGCGTACGCGAGCATCTTGAAATCGCCAATGCCCATTTGGCCGCGCAAGCGCAAAACCTGGACCTGCTGGCCGAAGAGCTGCGCTTGGGCCAAAACGCACTCAACGAGATCACGGGCGAGTTCAGCGCCGACGATTTGCTGGGCGTGATCTTTTCGAGTTTTTGCATCGGCAAGTGAGCCAAAGCCAAGCCCTGCGCAAATTTGTCACACCCGACTTGACACACACAAAACGCAGGCGATCAGGGAAAGTCCCGAAAAGGTCACCCCTGTGACTATCAGGCAGAGGCCAAAGGCACAAGATAGTCCTTTTGCCGACTCCCCATGCCATGACCACCGACACCCAGCCCAGCCTCAGCCCCGAGCAAGACGCATTTTTGCGCGAACGCTCGGACTGGATGGGTGCTTATCTGGTGTTGCACGCTTGGGGCGTGATCGCATTGGCTATGGCGTTGTTCATCGCCTGGCCCAACCCCTTGAGCTTCCTCGTTGCCGTGGTCATCATTGGCGGGCGGCAACTGGGCCTGGCGATTTTGATGCACGATGCAGCGCACCGCGCCCTGTTCAAGAGCACCCGGCTCAATGACACGCTGGGCGCGTTTTTGTGCGGTTGGCCTGTGGGCGCAAGCCTCACGCTGTACCGCCCCTACCACCTGAGCCACCACCGCCACACCCAACAGGCCGAAGACCCTGATCTGGTCTTGTCGGCCCCGTTTCCCATCAGCCCAAGCAGCTTTTGGCGCAAGATGCGGCGCGACATTCTGGGCATCACGGGTTACCAACGGCGCGTTGAATCTTTCCGCCTGGAAATGGGCGACAGCCCCAGCCGCTGGCAACGTCTGAAGAACCTGATCGCTGCAGAAAAATACTTCTTCCTCACCAACCTGGCCATCTTTGCGATCACCGCCGCTGCGGATGTGTGGTGGGTTTTCTTTGCCTTGTGGCTGCTGCCCTTGCTCACCTGGTATCAAGTGATCAGCCGAATCCGCAACATCGCCGAACACGCGGTGGTGGGCAACAACGATGACCGCTTGCGCAACACCCGCACCACGCTGACGAACTGGGGCATGCGCATGGTGCTGGCCCCTTACTGGGTGAATTACCACCTGGAACATCACCTGTTTGTGTTCACGCCCTGCTGGAAGTTGCCCGCCGCCCACCGCATGCTGGTTGAGCAAGGCTTTGGCCCGCGCATGGAACTGGCCCAGGGTTATCTGGCCGTGCTGCGCAAAGCGGTGTCCAATCCGCACGACGACCCCGATCACGGCAAGCCAGGCGATCAGCGCAAACGCGCTTCGCTTATTTGACCCCTCAAACCCAGGAATGAAAATGGCACCCCGACTCGACCAACAAGTGGCCATCGTGACCGGCGCCAGCCGCGGCATCGGCCGCGCGATCGCCGAGGCCTATGCCGCTGAAGGGGCCAGCCTTTGCCTGATCGCCACCGACACATCTCGCCTGCAGGAGGTCAAGGACAGCCTGGGCTTGCCTGACGAGCGCATCATGACTTTGGGCCTGAACGTGACCGAGCGTGACGCCTGCTTTGCGGCCGTCGCGCAAGTCGAAAAGCGCTTTGGGCGCGTCGACGTGCTGGTCAACAACGCGGGGGTGTACCGGGCCAAGCCTTTCCTCGACTACGCGCCGCAAGATTTTCAGGACATGCTCGATGTGAACCTGTTTGGCGTGCTGCACTTCATGCAGGCGTGCCTGCCGGGCATGCAAGCGCGCCGACACGGACGCATCGTCAACATCGCCTCCACGGCTGGCAAATGGGGCTCGCGCAACCAGTCGGCCTACAACGTCAGCAAGCACGCGGTGGTGGGCTTGACGCGCTGCGTCGCGCTCGAAGCCAGCCCGCACGCGGTCACGGTGAATGCGATCTGCCCCGGCTTTGTGCAGACCGACATGGTGGAAACGCTGAAAGCCCAGGTGGCCCAAAGTTCGGGCATGAGTGGTGACGACATGGTCAAGGCCGCACTGGCGCGGGTGCCGCTGGGGCGTGTGCTGAACCCAGACGAGATTGCCGCACTGGCGGTTTACCTTGGCTCTCACGAGTCACGCGGCATGACAGGGCAGTCCATCTTGCTCGATGGCGGCATGGTCCTGGTCTAGTAAACGGATCGCATCGCATACTTGCCCTATTCACATGAACATTGCTCTTTGGTTGGCGCGCACCGCCGAACGTTACCCGCAGCAAGCGGCCATCGCGCACGGCACCGAGGTCTGGTGCGATTACGCAGAATTCGCCCACCGCGCTGCCCGCACGGCCAGCTGGCTGCACGCCCAAGGTGTGCAGCCCGGCGACCGCGTGATGCTGTTCCTGTACAACACGCCCGAATATTTGCCCCTCATGTGGGGCATCTGGTGGGCTGGTGCGGTGGCGGTGCCCGTCAATGCCAAGCTGCACGAACGCGAAGCGGCATGGATCGCTCAGCACAGCGAGGCGCGCATCGCTTTTTGCGACAGCGAACGGGAACACACTTTCACCCAAGCACTGCGCGACTTGGGCGTTGTTACAGCCGTTAAGGCTGACAGCTCATTCATGTTGCAAGTCGAAGGCCCAGAACTGCCACTGCAAGCCCGCGAGGACGACGACCCGGCTTGGTTGTTCTACACCAGCGGCACCACCGGCAGGCCCAAGGGCGTGGTGCTGTGTGCCCGCCAATTGCGCGGCTGCACGTTGGCATATTTCGGCTCGGTGCAATCGGTGGAACGTGGCGACACCATGCTGCACCCCGCGCCGCTGTCGCACGGTGGCGGCATGTACCACTTGCCTTATGTGCTGAACGCCGGGCTGAATGTGGTGCCGCGCTCGGACGGCTTTGACCCGCACGAAGCCTTGTTGCTGGCTGAGCACTGGCAGCGGGCCTCGTTTTTTGCAGCGCCCACCATGGTGCGGCGGCTGGTGGATGCGGCACGCCACTTGCCCGAGCGGCCGCAGGGACTGGCCACCATCGTCTATGGCGGCGGCCCCATGTACCTGGCTGACATCGAAGAGGCCTTGCAGGTCATCGGCCCGCACTTTGCGCAGATTTATGGCCAAGGCGAATGCCCGATGACCATCAGCGTGCTGCCCAAGAGCGATGTGCTGGACACCACCCACCCGCGTTACCGGGAACGGCTGGCTTCGGTCGGGCATGCACAGGCCATGGTCGAGCTGAAGATTGGAGACGAGTCGGGTACGAGCTTGCCAGTGGGCGAAGTGGGTGAAATTTGCGTGCGCAGCGAGCTGGTCATGGCGGGCTATTGGCGCGACCCTGAGGCCACGGCCAAAGCCATTCGCGGCGGCTGGTTGCAAACCGGCGATGTGGGGCGGCTGGATGCCGATGGTTACCTGACTTTGCTGGACCGATCGAAGGACATGGTGATCAGCGGTGGCACCAACATTTACCCCCGCGAAGTCGAAGAAGCCTTGCTCACGCACCCGCAGGTGGCCGAGGTCTCGGTGATCGGCCGCCCCGACCCCGAGTGGGGCGAGGTGGTGGTGGCGTTTGTGGTGTGCCGCCAACCCGTGAGTGCGAACGATTTGGACGGGCACTGCCTGGACCAAGTGGCGCGATTCAAGCGGCCCAAGCATTACCACTTTGTCCCAGCCTTGCCCAAGAACAATTACGGCAAGGTGCTGAAAACTGAACTGCGCGCCATCGATGCGCAAGGGCTGGAATCACGTCGGACTTGAGCCGGTATGGGTCTGAATTCTTTGCCGCTACTCAGTTGGCGCCATAACCTTGCAAGCAGCACTGATTTGGCTTAGCCCAATGGCGGCTGCTGAAATGGGAAAGGCTTGCGATTTGTAGACACCAACGAGACAAACCACGGGATAACCATGAAGCAAAAAGTGACGCTCCAGTCTCACAATGGCCCACTTTGTAGAGTTTGAAACATCCGCCGAAAGAAACCGAGCCCTCCAGATGTCCAGCAACACCATCCTTGAAACCCGAAATCTCATCAAAGAGTTCAAGGGCTTTGTCGCCGTCAATGACGTGAACCTGAGTGTGCAGCGCGGCCAGATTCACGCGTTGATCGGCCCCAATGGCGCAGGCAAGACCACGGTCTTCAACCTGCTGACCAAATTCCTGATTCCGACCAAGGGGCAGATCCTGTTCAATGGCCACGACATCACGGGCGAAAAACCCTCCCAGGTGGCGCGCCGGGGCATCGTGCGCTCGTTCCAGATTTCGGCCACCTTCCCCAACCTCACGGTGATGGAAAACGTGCGCATTGGTTTGCAGCGTGCCACTGGTGTGTCGCTGCATTTCTGGCGTTCCGAGCGCAGCCTGAACCTGCTCAACGACAAGGCGATGGCCTTGCTCGACCAGGTCGATTTGGGCAGCATGGCCGATCTCACGGCGGTGGAATTGCCCTACGGCCGCAAGCGCGCCCTGGAAATTGCCACCACGCTGGCCATGGACCCCGAACTGATGTTGCTGGACGAGCCCACTCAAGGCATGGGCCACGAAGACGTGGACCGCGTCACGCAGCTGATCAAAAAAGTCGGTGCCAACCGCACCATTCTCATGGTGGAACACAACATGAGCGTGGTGTCCAAGATCGCCGACACCATCAGTGTCTTGCAACGTGGACAAGTGATTGCAGAAGGACCTTACGAAGTGGTTTCGAAAAATCCCCAAGTGCTGGAAGCCTACATGGGCACCGCTGACAACCAACTGGAGGGTGCCCATGGCTGATTCCAAAGAATTCCTGCGCATCAGCAACCTGCAGTCCTGGTACGGCGAGTCGCACATCCTGCATGGGGTGGACATGACCGTCAACGAAGGCGAGGTGGTCACACTGCTGGGGCGCAACGGGGCTGGACGCACCACCACCGTCAAATCCATTTTGGGTCTGGTGGGACGCCGCACGGGCTCCATCACCATCAATGGGCAAGAGACCGTGAATTGGGCACCGCACCAGATCGCCAAACTCGGCCTGGGTTATTGCCCCGAAGAACGCGGTATTTTCTCGGCCCTGACCTGCGAAGAAAACCTGATGCTGCCGCCCGTGATTGCCCCGAACGGCATGTCGGTCGAAGAAATCTACGACATGTTTCCCAACCTGCTGGAGCGCCGCAACAGTCCCGGCACCCGCCTGTCAGGGGGGGAACAGCAAATGCTGGCGGTGGGCCGCATCCTGCGCACGGGTGCGCGGTTTTTGCTGCTCGACGAAATTTCCGAAGGCCTGGCCCCGGTCATTGTTCAGGCCTTGGCCCGCATGATCAAGGCCCTCAAGGCCAAGGGCTTCACGATCATCATGGTGGAACAGAACTTCCGGTTTGCCGCGCCCTTGGCCGACCGGTTTTACGTGATGGAGCATGGCCAGATGGTGGAAACCTTCAGCTCGCAAGAGCTGTCCGCCAAAATGGGCATGCTGCATGAGTACCTGGGTGTGTGATTTTTTTCTAACTGGAGATAACACGATGAAACGCAAACTTCTTTCCCTCGCCGCCGTGGCCGCTTGCGCCTTTGCAGGCTCAGCCCAAGCACAGATCTCGGACGGCATCGTCAAGATCGGCGTGCTCAACGACATGTCGGGCTTGTATTCGGACATCACCGGCCCCGGCTCGGTGACGGCGGCCCGCATGGCCGTCGAGGACTACATCAAGGCGACCAAGAGCACGCTCAAAGTCGAAATCGTCGGCGCTGACCATCAAAACAAACCCGATGTGGGCTCCAACGTGGCTCGCCAATGGTTTGACACCGACAAAGTCGACATGATCGCCGACGTGCCCACATCTTCGGTCGGTCTGGCCGTGGCCAAAATTGCGAGCGACAAGGGCAAACTGCACGTCAACTCCGGCTCGGCCACGGCCGATCTGTCGGGCAAGGCCTGCAATGCCAACACCATCCACTGGGCTTACGACACTTGGATGCTGGCCAACGGCACAGGCAAAGCCATTGTGAAAAGCGGGGGTGACACCTGGTTCTTCTTGACCGCCGACTACGCTTTCGGCCACGCCCTGGAGCGCGACACCGAAGCCGTGGTGAACAAGAACGGCGGCAAGGTGGTCGGCAAAGTCCGCACACCTTTCCCCACACAAGACTTCTCTTCATTCTTGCTGCAAGCCCAAGCCTCC
This sequence comes from uncultured Burkholderiales bacterium, assembly GCA_903932865.1. Lineage (GTDB taxonomy): Bacteria > Pseudomonadota > Gammaproteobacteria > Burkholderiales > Burkholderiaceae_C > Limnohabitans_A. The sequence goes on along the minus strand of CAIZHQ010000006.1, from coordinate 63,834 downwards.
AAAGCCAAGATCATTGGCCTGGCCAACGCGGGGGGTGACACCACCAACTCGATCAAGCAAGCGGCCGAGTTCGGCATCACCAAAGGCGGCCAAAATCTGGCCGGCTTGCTGGTGTTCCTGCCTGACGTGCACTCGCTGGGTCTGAACATCGCGCAAGGCCTGATGCTGACCGAAACCTTCTACTGGGATCTGAACGACAACACCCGCGCTTTCAGCAAGCGTTTCGCCGCAATCCAGGGTGGCAAATACCCATCGATGGTGCAAGCCGGTGTTTACTCCAGCGTGATCCATTACCTGAAGGCTGTGGATGCGGCCAAGACCGATGACGGCAGCAAAGTCGCCGCCAAGATGAAAGAACTGCCCACCGACGATCCTTTGTTTGGCAAAGGCACCGTGCGCGCAGACGGTCGCAAGATCCACCCGGCCTACCTGTTCCAGGTCAAGAAGCCAGCCGAATCCAAAGGCCCATACGACTACTACAAGCTGGTGGCCACCATTCCTGCTAACGAGGCTTTCCGCCCCCTGGCTGAGAGCGAGTGCCCCCTGGTCAAGAAGTAATTTCAACCCTTTGTTCAAGCAAGTCGATACATCACCATGGAAATCTTTGGCATACCCTCGCAAGCCCTGTTCGGGCAATTGCTGATCGGGCTGATCAACGGCTCTTTTTACGCATTGCTCTCGCTGGGCCTGGCCGTGATTTTCGGCTTGTTGAACATCATCAACTTCACCCACGGCGCCCAGTACATGCTGGGCGCCTTTGTGGCCTATTTGTCGCTGACCAAGCTGGGCATCAACTACTGGGTGTCTCTCATCCTGACGCCCATCCTGGTGGGCGCGACAGGCATGCTCATTGAGCGCACCATGCTCAAACAGCTGTACAAGCTGGACCACCTGTATGGTCTGCTGCTCACCTTCGGTCTGGCCTTGATCATTCAGGGTTTGTTCCGACACGAATTCGGCTCTTCGGGCATGCCTTATCCGGTGCCCGAGGTCTTCAAGGGTGCTTACAACACCGGTTTCATGTTCCTGCCCAAGTACCGTGCCTGGGTCATTGTCGCCTCGCTGGTCGTGTGCTTGTCCACCTGGTACGTGATCGAGCGCACCAAGCTGGGCGCTTATCTGCGCGCCGCCACTGAAAACCCCAGCCTGGTGCAGGCTTTTGGCGTCAACGTGCCCCGCATGATCACACTGACCTATGGCTTCGGCGTGGGCTTGGCGGCTTTTGCCGGTGTGATGGCCGCGCCCATTTACCAGGTCAACCCGACCATGGGCGCCGACATCATCATCGTGGTGTTTGCGGTGGTCGTGATCGGCGGCATGGGCTCCATCATGGGGGCGATCCTCACCGGTTTTGGCTTGGGCCTGATCGAAGGCTTGACCAAAGTGTTCTACCCGGAAGCCTCCAGCACGGTGATTTTTATCATCATGACCATCGTTCTTTTGATCAAGCCTGCAGGCCTGTTCGGCACCCAGAAGTAAGACCATGACCACTGTCTCGACCCCCTCACTCAAGACCCAGTCGTTCACTCACCAGTGGGTGGCCTTTGCCATCATGGTGATGGTGCTGGTCATCGCCCCGATCTGGGTCTACCCTATCTTCCTGATGAAGGTCATGTGCTTTGCTTTGTTTGCATGTGCCTTCAACCTGCTCATTGGTTTTGGTGGTCTGCTGTCGTTTGGCCACGCCATGTTTTTGGGCACCGCAGGTTATGCCGCCGCCCACGCGGCCAAAGTCTGGGGTTGGAACCCCGAATTGGCGGTGTTGTTCGCCACCGCTTGCTCTGGCTTGCTGGCGCTGGTGACAGGCATGTTGGCGATTCGCCGGCAAGGCATTTACTTTGCGATGATCACCTTGGCGTTTTCGCAAATGGTGTTCTTCTTCTACCTGCAAGCACCTTTCACAGGCGGCGAAGACGGCATCCAGTCGGTGCCACGCGGCAAGCTGTTTGGCGTGTTCGATTTGTCGGAGAACTCGGCCATGTACATGTTTGTGCTGGCGATTTTCCTGGCCGGTTTTGCCTTGATCTGGCGCATCATTTATTCGCCCTTTGGCCAGATCCTCAAAGCCATCCGCGAAAATCAGGACCGTGCCATTTCGCTGGGTTACGACACCGACATGTTCAAGTTGATCGCTTTCGTGATCTCGGGTGCTTTGGCGGGCACCGCCGGAGCCACCAAGTCGCTGGTGTTCCAGTTGGCCTCTCTGACCGACGTGCATTGGTCCATGTCGGGTGAAGTGGTCTTGATGACCCTGCTGGGCGGCTTGGGCACCTTGTTTGGCCCTGTGGTGGGCGCAGCGGTGATCGTGAGCATGCAAAACTACCTCGCCCAATTCGGGGCCTGGGTCACCATCATCCAGGGCGTGATTTTTGTGGTCTGCGTGCTGGCTTTCCGCAGGGGCATCATTGGCGAGATCGCCAACTGGATCAAGAAGCCGCTGTGAGGCCATGTCTCTGGGCTGCGGCTCAGTGGCAAGAAAAAAACCGCTCAACAGAGCGGTTTTTTTGGGCACTCAGTGGGATCAGCGCATGAATTTCTTCACGTAATCCGCACCCAAGCCCACCGCCTCAAAGTGGGCACGGTACTTGTCGATGCGTGTGAACACATCGTCATAGCCGGTGGCGTTGCCTTGCGTGTCCACGTACATCAACGCACCATGCACGGTGAACATCGTCACCATGTCCTGGCAGTCGTCGGGCACCACCAGGGTGTGGGTTTCACCCGGGGGCTCGAACACATAGCTGCCTTCTTCGGCCACCCAGTCGTGTTCCAGATAAAGCCATTTGCCGCGCAGCACATGGGCATGCACCTGGCCCGAATGGCGGTGGCGCTGCAACAGGCCCGAGCGTTTGACTTTGAGCAGGTGCACATAAAAGCCACCCGTCACGTTCAGGTGCAGCGGGCGTGACCAAATGCCCGGGGCCACCGGGGCCCACAGGTGTTCGTCTTCGGTTTGCACGTCGTGCACCACCATGTCGGGGGCCATGCCCCAAGGTTGAGGTTTGGCGTAAGGCACGCGGTCGTCGGCGACCGCTGCTGGGGTGTGGGGTGCGTTCATGGCCAGGAGAGCAAAGAAATGAAGAGCACAGCTTAAAGCGGACCGCCGGGCCTGTCTGCGTCTTGCGCGACACCTGCCAGCGCCCTCAATGTCCTTCGAACGACACCAGTGTGAACAGATTCAAGCCGCTGTCCCGGATCCGCTGCGAGCCTCCAAGCTCGGGCAAATCCACAATGGCCGCCCCTTCGATCACCGTAGCACCGAGTTTTTCAAGCAACTTTTTGCCCGCCAGCATGGTGCCACCCGTGGCGATCAGGTCGTCGATCAGCAGCACCCGCTGACCCGGCTTGACCGCATCGGTGTGCAGCTCCACCGTGGCGCTGCCGTACTCCAATTCGTAGGTTTCTTCCACCGTGGTGAAGGGCAGCTTGCCTTTTTTGCGGATGGGCACAAAACCCAGGCCCAGTTCATAAGCTACGACTGAACCCAAAATGAAGCCCCGTGCATCCAGCCCTGCCACCACATCCGGGCGCAAAGCGGGGTGCATGTAGCGGTGCACAAAGGCGTCGATCAGCACCCGGAACACGCGCGGGTCTTGCAGCAGCGGTGTGATGTCGCGGAACTGCACGCCCGGAGCGGGCCAATCGGGCACCGTGCGGATGTGGCTTTTCAAATCATCGTTGACGCTCAGACCGTCCATGTTGTTTAACCTCGCAAGAGCTTTTCTTCGGCCACCGCCAGCGTTTGGGATTGGCCCGACAGCACCAGCGTGTCGCCCGCGTGCAACTCGGTGTCTTCGTTCACGTTTTCGGGTTGGCCATGGGCGCGGCGCAGGTTGACCACGCGCACCCCCATGGCATGAAAGGCCAGGTCTTTCACCCGCTTGCCCAGCCAGGGCGAGGCCATGGGCAGACCCACTGTGGTCAGGCGTTCGTGGTCGATCTCGTCCAACGTGTCGTCGTCGGCTCCATGGAAATAACCTCGCAGCAGGTTGTAGCGGGCGTCGCGCTGGTCCTGCACGATGCGGATCACGCGGCGCATCGGCACGCCCACCAGCGCCAGCGCATGGCTGGCCAGCATGAGGGAGCCCTCAATCGCTTCGGGCACCACCTCGGTGGCCCCGGCCAGTTGCAGCTTTTCCAGGTCCAGATCGTCCTTGGTGCGCACGATCACCGGCACCTGCGGCGCGTGGCTTTGGGTGTGGTCCAGCACCTTCATGGCAGCGGGCACGTCCAGATACGTGATCACCACCGCGCTGGCGCGGGCCAGGCCTGCGGCCATGAGCGACTGCAGTCGTCCAGCGTCGCCAAAGACCACAGAATCGCCAGCGGCAGCGGCTTGCCGCACCCGGTCCGGGTCGAGGTCCAGCGCCATGTAGGGGATGTTCTCCTTGTCGAGCATGCGTGCCAAGTTCTGGCCGCAACGCCCATAGCCGCAGATGATGACGTGCTTGCTGGTGTTGATTGACTTGCGGGCGATGGAGGTCATTTGCAGGGACTGCTGCAACCACTCGCTGGCCACCACTTTGAGCACGATGCGGTCGCTGTGCATGATGATGAAGGGCGTGGCCAGCATGGACAGCACCATGCTCGCCAGCACCGGGTTGAGCAAGGCCGGTGGAATGATTTGGCTTTGCGCCCCCAACGTGAGCAACACAAAACCGAATTCACCCGCCTGCGCCAGGTACAAACCGGTGCGCAGCGCCACCCCATTGGACGCACCCGTGAACTTGGCCAAAGCGGTCACCAAGACCAGCTTGAAAATCACCGGCAAGGTGGTCAGCACCAGGACCAAAGGCCAGCGTTCGACCACGATGTGCCAGTCCAGCATCATGCCGATGGTGATGAAAAACAGGCCCAGCAACACATCGTGAAAGGGCCGGATGTCCAACTCCACCTGGTGTTTGTATTCGGTCTCGGAAATCAACATGCCGGCGATGAAAGCGCCCAGCGCCAGGCTCAGACCCGCCACCTCGGTGATCCAGGCCAGGCCCAGCGTGACCAGCAACAGGTTCAGCACAAACAGCTCTTCGCTTTTGCGCCGCGCCACCAAGGTCAGCCACCAGCGCATCACGCGCTGCCCGCCCGTCATGAGCAAGGTGATCAAGACGGTGGCTTTGAGCGCGGCCATCATCAAGGCGGTGAACATCTCATCGGCCGGGGCGCTAAGAGCCGGGATCATCACGATCAGCGGCACCACCGCCAAGTCCTGAAAAAGCAGCACACCCACCACCCGCTTGCCATGCTCAGACTCCAGCTCCAGCCGGTCGGCCACCAGTTTGATCACGATCGCTGTGCTGCTCATGGCCATCGCGCTCGACAGGGCCAGCGCGGTTTGCCACTCCATTTTCCAAAGGGTGGGCGCCAGGGTGGCCACGAACAAGGAAAACACCGTCACGATCACCAGCGTCAGCAATACCTGCAGCAGGCCCAGGCCAAACACATGTTTGCGCATGGAGCGCAACTTGGGCAGGTTGAACTCCAGTCCGATCACGAACATCAGGAACACCACGCCAAATTCGGCCAAGTGTTTCACGCCCTCGGAGTTTTGCGCCAGTGCCAGCGCGTTCGGGCCAATCACCACCCCCACCGCCAGATAGCCGAGCATGGGCGGCAGCTTGAGCATGCGGCAGCCCACCACACCCAGCACGGCCGCCAGCAAATACAACAGGGTCAACTCCAAAGCGCTCATGTTTCCATGTTACCAAGCGCGCAAGGCCCCGTGGTCTGCAACCGTTCCATTTCAAGGGCCATGTACGGCGCCCGATAAAATGCAAACCATGCTTGCCCATTCCGCTCACACCCTGCAACTCGCCCGCGAGACCCTCGACATTGAGGCCGCCGCCTTGCTCCAAGTGAAAGACCGGCTGGACGAGCGCTTTGTCCGGGCCGTGAACATGGTGCTGGGCGTGCAAGGCCGGGTGGTCGTCACAGGCATGGGCAAAAGTGGGCACATCGGCCGCAAGATTGCCGCCACGCTCGCATCGACCGGCACCCCGGCCCTGTTTGTGCACCCCGGCGAGGCCAGCCATGGCGACCTGGGCATGATCAAAACCGTGGACTTGGTGCTGGCCCTCTCCAACAGCGGTGAAAGTGACGAGCTGATCGCCATTTTGCCGGTGCTCAAGCGCCAGGGCGTGCCCCTGATTGCGCTGACTGGTGGGATGCAGTCGTCCCTCGCACGCCACGCCGACGTGGTGCTGGACTGCTCCGTCGACAAAGAGGCCTGCCCCCTGAACCTGGCCCCCACGGCCAGCACCACCGCCCAGTTGGCCATGGGAGACGCGCTGGCCGTGGCCCTGCTCGATGCCCGGGGCTTCAAACCCGAAGACTTTGCCCGCTCGCACCCCGGTGGTTCGCTGGGCCGCAAGCTGCTCACGCATGTGGGCGATGTGATGCGCAAAGGCGTCGATGTACCGCAAGTTGGGCCTGATGCCGAATTCACCATCCTCATGCGCGAGATGAGCAGCAAAGGCTTGGGTGCCACCTCGGTCACCGATGCCGATGGCCGCGTGCTGGGCGTATTCACCGATGGTGATTTGCGCCGTTTGATTGAAACAGGCGTAGACCTGCGCAGCCTGAGCGCCCGTGAAGTCATGCACCCCCACCCGCACACCATCCGACATGACGCGCTGGCCGTCGAAGCCGCCGAGATGATGGAGTTGCACCGCATCACCAGCATCCTGGTGGTGGACGCGCAGGGTCTGCTGTGTGGCGCGATCAACTCCAACGACCTGATGCGGGCCAAGGTGATCTGAGATGCAAGCGCTGAAATCCCTGACGCCCGCCCTGCATTACCCGCCCGAGTTGCTGCTGCAAGCGCAAGGCATTCGCGTGGCGTTCTTCGACATTGACGGCGTGCTGACCGACGGAGGGCTGTATTTTTCGGAAACGGGCGAGACCCTCAAGCGCTTCAATACGCTCGACGGCCAGGGCCTGAAACTGCTGCAAAAGGCCGGCATCACGCCTGTGGTCATCACCGGCCGCGACTCGGCTCCGCTGCGCTTGCGCCTGAAGGCGCTGGGCATCACCCACGCCCGATTTGGCACCGAAGACAAGCGCCCGGCGGCCGAAGCCTTTTTGATCGAACTGAACCTCAGTTGGGCGCAAGCGGCCGCCATTGGAGATGACTGGCCCGATTTGCCCGTGATGCAATGCGCCGCTTTCGCTTGCGCCCCAGCCAATGCCCATGCCCAGGCCAAAGCGCTGGCCCACCACACCACCGCAGAGCGCGGTGGCGAAGGCGCGGCCCGCGCCTTTTGCGACCTGCTGCTGGTGGCGGGCGGGCATTATGCCGCTTTGCTCGCGCAAGTGGGGGCACACGACCACCCGGGCGCATCGGCATGAACTTGCTCGCGCGGCTGCGCCGCACCCTGGACCGGTTGACGATTTACCTGCCCTTGTTCCTGTTTGCCATTTTGGCTTTAGGCAGTTGGTGGCTGGTGCGCAGCGTGCCCGAGTTGATGCCGCCCGGCATCGACCCCCAGTGGCGTCAGGACCCGGATTTCCGGCTCGATCAATTCACGGTCAGATCGTTTGATGCTTCAGGTCGCCTGACCCGCGAAATCAGCGGACAACGCGCCACCCACTTTCCGGGCACGCAAAGCCTGCACGTCGAGGGCGTGCGCATTCTGGCCGAAAACGAGGCGGGCACACGCCTGACTGCCCAAGCACAAAAAGGTATTTCCCGAGAAGCCGATCAACAGGTGACCCTGACCGGCGATGCGCAGGCGGTGAGGCAGTCAGACGCTCAGGGTCCGCGCGTCGAGCTGCGCGGTGAAACATTCACGGCTTGGTTGGAACAAGAGCGGCTGGTTTCAGACCAGCCGGTGCGCATCACACGCGGCGCTGAAGTGTTCACGGCGCAAAGCATGAACTTTGACACCCGAAGCGGTCATTACGAGCTGCAGGGCCGCGTGCGCGCCGTTCTGCCACCAAGGCAGAATCCTTGAGAAGACCACAAAACCGGAATCAGCCCGATTCAAGCCTTGTCAAAATGCTGGTGGATGGGGCCAGATTCTTCCGCAGGGTTGCGCCATGCAAGGCGCCAGAAACAACAAAGCCCTGCAATGCAGGGCTTTGGGCGTTCATGGGCTGAGTGATCAGCCCCTCTGCTCAATCAGTAGCCGCCACCGCCTTCGCGTCCACCTTCGCGTCCACCTTCACGGCGACCACCACCACGGGGGCCCGCGCCGTAGGGGCTTCGGAAACCGCCGCCTTCACCACGGCCGCCACCTTCACCACGGCCGCTGCCGCCGAAGCCGCCACCGCCATCGCCACGACCGCCGCCATAACCGCCGCCGCCTTCACGGCCGCCGCCATAACCACCGCCGCCTTCTCGGCTGCCGCCGAAGCCGCCTCCGCCGTAACCACCGCCACCGCCGTAACCTCCACCGCCGCCTTCACGGCGACCGCCACCAAAACCGCCACCGCCACCGCCAGTGCGGGGAGGACGTGCTTCCATGGGGCGTGCTTCGTTCACGACCACATTGCGGCCGCCCAAAGGCTGGCCATTCATGCCGTTGATCGCGGCTTGGGCTTCGTCATCGCTGCCCATTTCCACAAAGCCGAAGCCTTTGGAGCGGCCCGTATCGCGTTCCATCATGACTTTGGCGCTGGTCACCGCACCGAATTCACCGAAGGCTTGTTCCAGATCACCGTCTCGCACCGAATAAGGCAGGTTGCCGACGTAAAGTTTGTTGCCCATGAAAGGGACTCCTCAAAACACAGAGATAAAAGCGATGGAGTTCCGAAAGCGCATTCAACAAACCTGAAAACATCGGAAGGAAAGCGAAACTGACCTGTTCACCGCAAACTGGGCTTCAGTGAAAATACCGCTGAAGCCTGTCCACTATCTTCGAGAAAATAAAAATAAATGCAAGGTATTTTCTTTAAACACCATGCAAAACGCATGAGGTTAGACACTTTTGTTGTTTTACCAACTCACTTCTCGCTCAGGTGAGGCGCTGATTTTGTGAATCGTCAAATCCGCCCCGTCATATTCTTCCTCGGGGCTGAGTTTCAATCCGAGGGTGATTTTCAATATCCCGTAAATTGCCACACCACCCAACACAGCCCAGGCGACGCCCAAGGCGGTGCCGATCAGTTGCGCATTCAGGTTAACCCCGCCGAGCCCGCCCAAACTGCTGGCCCCAAAAATGCCAGCCGCAATACCGCCCCAGGCACCGCAAATGCCATGCAAAGGCCACACGCCCAGCACATCGTCGATTTTCCACCTGTTCTGGGTCAGGGTGAACATCACCACAAACAAGGCTCCGGCCACAGCACCTGTGACCAATGCACCAAATGGGTGCATCAGGTCGGAACCTGCACACACCGCCACCAAACCGGCCAAGGGGCCGTTGTGCACAAAGCCGGGGTCGTTCTTGCCCAAGACCAAAGCCGCCAAAGTCCCGCCCACCATGGCCATCAGGGAGTTGACCGCCACCAGGCCTGACATTTTGTCCAGCGTCTGGGCACTCATCACGTTGAAGCCAAACCAGCCCACGATCAGGATCCATGAACCCAGGGCCAGAAAAGGGATGCTCGACGGTGGGTGCGCCGACACCACGCCATCCTTGCGGTAACGGTTGTAACGGGCACCCAACAAGACCACGGCAGGCAGCGCGATCCAGCCGCCCATGGCGTGGACCACCACCGAACCCGCAAAGTCGTGGAACTCATCGCCCGTGACGGCCTTGATCCAGGCCTGCACGCCAAAGTGCTGGTTCCAGACAATGCCCTCAAAGAAAGGGTAGACAAAGCCCACGATCACCGCCGTGGCGATCAATTGCGGCCAGAACTTGGCCCGCTCGGCAATGCCGCCCGAAATGATGGCGGGAATGGCCGCGGCAAAGGTCAGCAAAAAGAAGAACTTGACCAGGTCATAACCGTTCTTGGCGGCCAGCTGCTCCGCCCCCACAAAGAAAGTGGTGCCATAGGCCACGCTGTAGCCGACCACAAAATAAACCACGGTGGACACTGAAAAATCCACCAGGATTTTGACCAGCGCATTCACCTGGTTCTTTTTGCGGACCGTGCCCAGCTCCAGAAAAGCAAAACCGGCGTGCATGGCCAGCACCATGATGCCGCCCAGCAAAATAAAAAGCGCATCTGCGCCCTGTTTCAGTGCTTCCACGATCGTCCTTTGAGGATTTTTGAATTGATTTGGTGCATTTCGGGGGCAATCCACCCTCGCGCACCAAAGAAAAGCAAGAAACGCACCCAAAGTAAGTCACCAGTGCCGAACCGATCGCCATACCCCCAAACGGGTGCACAGGTCCCTCACGTAAGATGCGCAACTCTTACCGATTCAGTGCTCAGGCTGACGCCCGCACCACCCCTATGGAAGCATTCCTCGTCTCTACCAGCATCGTGGCCTTGGCCGAAATGGGTGACAAAACCCAGCTCTTGTCACTTGTGCTGGCCGCCCGTTTTCGCAAGCCCTGGCCCATCGTATTGGGCATTTTGGTGGCCACCTTGGCCAACCATGGATTGGCCGGCGCCTTGGGCAGCTGGGTCACCACTGTGATGGGCCCCGATGTGCTGCGCTGGGTGCTGGGCGCGTCCTTCATCGCCATGGCGGCGTGGATGCTGATTCCCGACAAGCTGGACGACGAAGAGGGCGACAGCGCCCCGCGTATGGGGGTGTTCCTCACCACCGTGGTGGTCTTCTTTTTGGCCGAGATGGGTGACAAGACCCAGATCGCCACTGTGATGCTGGCCGCGCAATACAACGCCTGGTTCGCCGTGGTGGCGGGCACCACGCTGGGCATGATGCTGGCCAACGCCCCCGTGGTGTGGTTTGGCGACGCGATCACCAAACGCGTGCCGCTGCGCATGGTGCACCTGATCTCGGCGGGCATCTTCGCCGTGCTGGGCGTGATCGCACTGTCGGGCTGGGGCGCTTGAACAACGGTGGCCCGTGCCACGCCCACTTGCCCACGGGGTGGGCTCTTACAAACAGGCAGCGCCTTCCTTTGTAGAGCGCACCCTGTGCGCGATGGAATCAATTGGGCGGCTGGCGTTTGTAAATGACGTGGTAAACCCCCGCCACTAAGACCGCGCCACCCAGTACATTGCCCAAAATCACGGGCAGCAGATTGCCCAGCATGCCGCTCCATGTGATGGCGGTGTCCCCCGTCAGGCCGCCGTGCTGCAGCAGCATGGCCAGTGGCATCAGGTACATGTTGGCAATGCTGTGCTCAAAGCCGGCGGCCACAAAAGCCATCACCGGCAGCATCATGGCCACTGCCTTGTCGGTCACGCTGCGCCCACCCATGGCCATCCACACGGCCATGCACACCAGCACATTGCACAGCACACCACGCAGCAAGGCCGTGACAAAGGGCAACTCCTGCTTGGCCAACGCGATCTGCACCACTTGGTGGCCAACCGCACCGCCGTTCAGGCTGGCATGGCCACTGGCCCACACCACCAGCGCCAGTCCTGCGGCCCCCACGAAGTTGGCCACGCACACAATGCCCCAATTGCGCAGCACCTGCGCCGTGCTCACCCGGCCATCGGCCCAGGCCATCACGATCAGGTTGTTGCCGGTGAACAGCTCGGCCCCGGCCACCACCACCATGAACAAGCCCATGGCAAACACCAGCCCGCCCAGCACCGCGCTGGCGGCAAACCCCAAAGTGGGGTCGGACTTGACCAGCACAAACAGCATGGCCCCCAGACCAATGAAGGCCCCGGCTAGCACACCCATCAAAGCCAGCGGCAGTGTGGTCATGCGGGCTTTGGCCTCGCCCACCGCCTCGATGCGGCGGGCAATTTCGGCGGGGCTGTAGGCGTCGGAGCCGTAGAGTTCTGCCATGCGTTCTCCAAGTTGTGGGGGGCTGTTCGCCCTTATACTCGCCCCATGCGCCGATTTGAACCCGATTGCGGGCGCCGGAACCACCATGGTTTCGAAATTCAGCTAAATGGCGTGTGTTTCATCTCACAGAAACCCGGCCCAGCTGACTGCGAAGCCGGGTTTTGTTTTATTGCACACCTGAACACCTTCGATGCTGATCGCCGAACCCCAAAGCATGCTGTTTGAAGCCCCTTTGCCTTTGCAAAGCGGTGCGTCCATCCGCGGCTATTCATTGAGCTATGAAACCTACGGCACGCTCAACGCCGACAAGTCCAACGCGGTGCTGATCTGCCACGCGCTCAATGCCTCGCACCATGTGGCCGGCGTGTACGCCGACCAGCCCAAAAACCTGGGCTGGTGGGACAACATGATCGGCCCCGGCAAGTCGCTCGACACCAACCGATTCTTCGTGATCGGTGTGAACAACCTGGGCTCGTGCTTTGGCTCCACCGGCCCGATGCATGAGAACCCCGACTCCGGTCGCGTCTATGGCGCTGACTTCCCGGTGGTGACTGTAGAAGACTGGGTCAACGCCCAAGCCCGATTGCTCGACGCTTTGGGCATCGAACAACTGGCTGCCGTGATGGGCGGCAGTTTGGGCGGCATGCAGGCGCTGTCTTGGACGCTGCAATACCCCGAGCGTGTCAAGCACGCGGTGGTGGTGGCCAGCGCCCCCAACCTGAACGCCGAAAACATCGCCTTCAACGAAGTGGCACGCCGCGCCATCGTGACCGACCCGGACTTTCACAACGGCCACTTTTACGCGCAAGGTGTGGTGCCCAAACGCGGTCTGCGCATCGCCCGCATGATCGGCCACATCACGTACCTGAGCGATGACGTGATGAACGAGAAATTTGGCCGAGAGCTGCGCGAGGCCGTGACGCACAACGCCACCGGCTACAAATACTCCACACAAGAAGTCGAGTTCCAGATTGAAAGCTACCTGCGCTACCAAGGTGACAAGTTCAGCGAATACTTTGATGCCAACACCTATTTGCTGATCACCCGAGCGCTGGATTATTTTGACCCGGCGCGCGCTTTTGGCGGCGACCTGTCCAAAGCGCTGGCCCGTGCCCATTGCAAATTTTTGCTGGTCAGCTTCAGCACCGACTGGCGCTTTTCACCCGCCCGCAGCCGCGAAATGGTCAAAGCCCTGCTGGACAACCGGCGCGACGTGAGCTATGCCGAGATCGACGCGCCGCACGGGCATGACGCCTTCTTGCTGGAAGACTCCCGCTACATGAATGTGGTGCGCTCTTACTTTGACAACATGGCCCATGCCCTGACAAAAGGAGGTGTGGCATGAGCGACCCCTTGATCATGCAAGCCATGGCCCGCCTGGTGCCGCAAGGCGCCCGCGTGCTCGACTTGGGTTGTGGCGATGGCGCCTTGCTGGCCTATCTGCAACAACACAAGGGCTGTTCTGGCTACGGCGTGGAGCTGGACGACACCAATGTGCATGCCTGCGTGCAACGCGGTGTGAATGTGATACAGCTGAACCTGGACGAAGGCCTGAGCCTGTTTGGCGATCAGTCGTTTGACGTGGTGCTGCAGATCGACACGCTGCAACACCTGCGCAACGCCGAGACCATGCTGCGCGAGACGGTGCGCGTGGGCCGTTTGGGCATTGTGGCCTTCCCCAATTTTGCGCACTGGTTCAACCGCCTGAGCGTGCTGCGTGGTCGCATGCCGGTGACCAAGCGCCTGCCTTACCAGTGGTACGACACACCCAACATCCGCGTGGGCACCTATGCCGACTTTGGTGACTTGGCGCACAAAAACGAGCTGCGTGTGTTGGATGCCTTTGGACTGCAAAACGGACAGGAAGTGCGTCTGTGTCCCAACCTGATGGCGGGCACGGCGGTTTACAAGTTGCAGCGCGGCTGACATGGCCAGCGCGTCTGGGACCCAAGACACGGCCGCCCACAGCCCCTGGCTCATCGCCAACGTGTTGGCACAAATCGCCTTTGGCCTGCTGGCCATGACGCTGTGCCTGCCCTCCATGCAAGAGTGGGGCGCGATTTTTGACACCAGCCAAGCCGATGTGCAGCTGACCTTCAGCGGCTATGTGGTCGCTTACGGGGCCTTGCAGCTGGTGTACGGCCCCCTGTCGGATCGGCATGGGCGCAAGCCCATCCTGATGCTCGGGCTGGTTGTGGCGGGACTGGCCTCGGTCATGGCCGCACTGGCCACCGACATCGCCACACTGATTGCCGCCCGTGTGCTGCAAGGCGCAGGCTGCGCCGCCAGCATGGTGGTCAGCCGCTCCATGGTGCAAGACCTGTTCGCTGGGCCTCAGCGCACGCGGGTCATGGCCTACATCGGCATGGCGCTGGGCATGTGCCCGCCCCTGGCCACACTGATCGGCGGGCAGATGCATGTGCGCTTTGGATGGCAAACCAACTTTGTGATGCTGGCCGTTTTGGCCGTGCTGCTGTTGGTGGCGGCGTGGCTGGGCTTGCCGCGCGCAGCCCAAAGCGCGCCTGCAACGGGCCACTGGTTGCGGGCCATGCTCAGCGCTTATGCGCGCTTGCTGCGCGAGCCGCGCTTTTTGCTTTACGTCGCCATCCTCGCGGCCACCACCGCCACCTTTTACGCTTTTTTGGCAGGTGCGCCCATCGTGCTCAAGGGCTACGGTATCGGCCCGGATGGCATTGGCTGGTTCATCATGGCCGTGCCTGTTTCGTACATTTTGGGCAACTTCATGACCTCACGCCTGATCCAGCATGCGGGCGAATCGCGCGTCATGGCCTGGGGCCAGGCGCTGACGCTGGGCGGTTTGGTGGTGATGCTGGCGCTGGGCATGGGTGGTGTGCAGACGGCGCTGGCCGTGGCCCTGCCCTTGTTGCTTTTGGGCTGGGGTCATGGCCTGCTGAACCCGCCTACCTTGGCGGGCACAGTGGGCGTGGTGCCTGCGCTGGCAGGCTCGGCCGCTGCGGTGGCCGGTCTGATGCAGCAACTCACCGGCGCCATGGGCGGCTATCTGGTGGGGCTGGTGCCGCACGAGGGTGCGGTGAATTTGGGTTGGGTGATGCTGGGCTTTGCCCTGACGGGCGCTGTGGCGCAATTTTTCCTGCGCAGGCGTTGAGTTGCCGAAATGGCTGAACGCTGGTTTTTGAGTCTCAGTGGCTGCTTCAGGCTGAAAGCGGTCCAAGCTGTTGTGTGATGGACTAATTCTGAAATTGCGTATCACTGCCAATTTATAAAACTTTTAAGCTCTTTATAATTAGACAAATGGCACTTAATGATGGTTCCATCGCATTCGTGGGCCAAGCAAGGCTGTCGTAGCGCAATATTTAACTTGCAGCAGGCGCGTTCCTATGAAGCTTATAGACGTCTCAAAAGACCTCCGTTACCTTTACATCCACACCGACGAGGGCACAAGGAAGCAGTCACTTGCTTGGCGAGGCGTTGAGCAACTTGAGCAGAAGTGCCGGTCTTTGATTGGCCAAGAAATCCGGCACGCGACGTCAGGATCCTGGGACAAGGAGGTTTGGTTCCAGGACGTAATGTCAGTCAAGCCAGCATCGGCAGCCGTTGCAATGAATACGGCCATTGCAGCTCCTCCGGCTAGTGCAAGCCAGTTTCCCTTGAACAGGACTTGGAGCACAAAGTCAGTTCGGCGCATCTTCGGCCCACCTGGAACCGGCAAGACCACTAGTCTTGTGAAAATAGCCAAGACCGCCATTGCAGCCGGCATGCCTCCAGAAGACGTAGGCTACTTTGCATTCACCAACGTGGCGGCCGATGAGGCGAGGGACCGCATTGCCAAGGACTTGGACCTCGAACCGAATCGGTTCGCAAATTTTTCGACGCTGCACAGCCTCACGACGCGCATGGGGGGCAATGAAGGGAAGGGACTGTGCCAGAAGGAGCACTTCAAGGTCTTTGACCCTAGCATAGGCATTCGAGAGGAATGGCTTCGAGCAGGCGATGCATCGAGCGTTGTAGTTCGGCCCGAACACCCAGTGCTCAGCGAGTACAGCATCATGTTCAACCGAAAGCATAAGGTGCCATCCTTCTCGGGCAAGTCACTAGAAACAGCCAAACAGTGCTTAGGTCAATATTTCGGCCAGTCGCTCGACGAAGAAGATGTTCATGAGTACGCCGAAAAGTACTTTGGTGCCTACCAAGCGTTCAAACATGACAATAGGCTGGCTGACTTCAACGATGTGATCCTTTCAGTGGCTAATGATGCCTTTCCGGCGGATAGGATTCCGACATTCGAGCTGCTCATCATCGATGAAGCCCAGGACCTCAGTGCTCTGCAGTGGGATGTCGTCAACAAGCTCGCTGGTAAGGCTCGAACGACCATCATTGCCGGCGATGATGACCAGGCAATCATGGAGGGGTTCGGGGCTGCACCGCACCTATTTAATGCATTCCCAACTACTGAACCAGATGAGGTTCTACCTGTTTCGTATCGACTGCCGAAAAACATCAAGGACTTCATCGACAAGGCGATCGTTCCCAAATTGGCGCAACGCGTGGGTCGCAAAGACAAGCAGTGGTCGGAACATATGGACGCACAGCACGCAGGAGAGGTAATTCAGTCGATTCAACTACCAGCGAAGGACCCATCCGGCAAGCCCACCCGGGAGTCGCTGAGTCTTAACAGGCTATTCCGTATGGTTGAAGCGGCTAGGGAAGAGGAATGGCTCATCATGGCGCCTACGCGGGCCACTTGCGATATGGTTTCTGCTGGACTTGCCGCTTTGCAGATTCCGCATTTCTGCCACCGAAAGGATGTGCTGGGGACCGACAGCAAGATCCAGGTTCAGACGATACACACCTCCAAAGGAATGGGTATGGACAACACAGCTCTCGTTTCTATTTCCCGCGGCGACCGTTATTTGCTGGACCACGACGCACGATTGCTCTACGTCGCGCTAACCCGTTCTAAGAAGCGGTTGTTTATCGCCAACAGATAGGACGCGCGATGACCTAACAGGAAAGCTTCGAAACAATGTCCAGCGTGGATGGACGGCCGATTCCGTTGCACTCCAAAACTTCACCCTTGCAATTCGCCAAAAGGCTGGGAGGAAATAATGGCCAAGAAGAATAAGCGAAGCAATAAGTCGCGACCGGGAGGGGGTCGATCTTTCAGCACATTGTCTCAACACGTCTTGGAGGGAAAGACGTTACTTCCGCCCTTCCGCAAACTTGACAAGGTTACGTTGACCTCGTGGCAGGACGACCACTTACCACCAGTGATTTGGGCATCTCTGTTGACTGAAAAATTGCCACGTCAAGACTATCTGGACTGCTTTCGTAAATTGATTTCACACTGTAGTCCGTGGTTCGCTGATGGCGGTCTTCTGGACCGACAAACGCCCGCACAAGCCAAGGTAGATCAGATCAATTTCAATTCGATCTTAGACTTCGACTCGCTTGCGCAGTTGCCCGACGAGCAGTTCAAGCAATTCTTTGACATTCTCGTTGCTCACCCCCTAGGACGAGATGCACTTAGACCGCTTCTTCGACTTACCTCGCCGCCCGGAATACAACGATGGCACAGCCTAATTGTGGGGACCCCTGCTAACGGTGATTGGGAATTACTCGCTAGAGCTGTTGCAAGGTGTCTCGACCATCAGTCGGAGTCCTCAACTGACATCCGCTGGCTCAAGCTCGGAGTTACTATCGTTGCCGGTAGGATGAGGTTCGGACCTAGCTTTGAGGAGCACGTCCGCGAGATCCTTGAGTTTCCGAATCGTGGTGACCTTAGGTCTGTGAGACCGTCGATTCGCGCGGCAGAGGTTGTCATTCGGCGCAATCCATCCCCGACATGGATCCGATCATTCTGGGATGAGTGTGTTCGGCAAACGCCGTGCATTGACCCAACTGATATTCAGACAGAGTTGCGACGTCATCCATCCATCCTCGATCCACGCGAGGTATTCGGTTGTAGGCGCGAGTTGTCAGGGCGTTTTTTTGAGGTGAAGTCGAGCGAACGCGTTGACGCTCGCTTGGACGCTGTGTTTGGTCTCACGCTTTATGCGCTCTCGTTAATTACAACGCTAGCAGCCACACGGACACAAGAAACCATGCTTGGCCGCCTAGCTCTGCGTGCCTTGGTTGAGGCCCGAATATCCTTAGCCTTCCTCGCTTCTCGAGATGAGCAAAAGCTATGGAATCAATGGAGGATCTATGGCTCCGGACAAGTTAAGCTTGCATTCCTCAAGGCACAAGAGGCTTCTGCCGATCTTCCCGGCTTTTACAGTTCCGAAGAGCTTGAGCAACTTGCTAACGAAGACATCTGGCAAGAATACCTCGACATCGATCTCGGGCACTGGACGAAGGGGAATCTGCGGTGGATGGCCATAGAAGCCGATGAGAAGGATGTTTACGACAAGTTCTACGGATGGTCCTCTGGGTTTGTACATGCTCAGTGGGGAGCAATTCGGGATACCGACTATGTCACTTGCCACAATCCCTTGCATCGGTTGCATCGGATTCCAAGAGCATTAGCTCGGCGTCAAGCAAGCGTCGAGAAGGACGCCGTTGAGTTTCTGAATGGCATGATTGAAATCGTTGATAGGCTGTATCCAGGGATACCGCAAATACACCGATTGAACTGCTCTCCTGGTCCCAGAACTTCCGAAGAGCCACCCACCGACCAAGATCACGCACCGAATCAAGACACTGCGGTCTGACATCCGGTTCAACCGGAACGCAGACGCAAGATCACCCCGTGCGTCATCACTGGCTTGTTTACCGCTATGACCGCAATCGCTGCAAATCAGCCGTTGGTGACGTCATAACCCAGGTCTATCTTGTCCGGAGCCAGCGCCAAAACCCAACGTACCGGGCCATCAGGCCCAGCCCCTGGCGTCAAGCTGCTTCAGTTGTTCAACTCGGTCTCGTGCATCCAGGCCGCGTGTTTGGGAGCGCGTTTGGTTTGCGCCCACTCGTTGAGCATCTCCCATTTGCACGCGTCGAGCTGGGCGTACATCTCGGGCGTGCCCACGTCGGCGGCCAGCTCCAGGCGGTGGCCGTTGGGGTCAAAGAAGTAGATGCTCTTGAAGATGGTGTGGTTGGTTGGACCCAACACCTCCACGCCGTTGGCTTGCAGCCGGGCCTTGGCGTCTTCCAGCGCTTGCAGGCTCTCGACCTTGAACGCGATGTGCTGCACCCAGGCGGGGGTGTTGGTGTCACGGCCCATCTCGGGCGAGTTGGGCAGCTCAAAAAACGCCAGCACGTTGCCGCCGCCCGCGTCCAGAAACACATGCATGTAGGGGTCGGGGGCCTTGGTGGAGGGCACCAGGTCTTCGGCGATGGCCAGCACGAAATCCATGTTCAGGTTTTTCACGTACCACTCAACCGTGGCTTTGGCGTCTTTGCAGCGGTAAGCGGCGTGGTGGATGCGGTTGATTTTCATGGCGGTCTCCGGTGTTCAGTGCGGCTTGTCAGTGGGCTCAGTCGTTGGGCTCAGTCGGTTTGGCGGGCGGCTAGCAAGGCCTCGCGCAGCACTCGCAAGTCGCCGATGTGGTTGGCCAGCAGCAAAATCAGGCGGGCGTTGAGTGCTTCGCTTTGTTCGTCGCTCAGGCCGTTGTGGGCGTCGATCAAGTTTTCGTAAAACTCGTCACCCGGTGAAAAGTCGCGAAAAAATCGGCGCCCGGCTTCATGGAAGTTGGGGTCGGTTTTGAGAGCGGTGTGCATGTCTTTGCTCATGTCAGTCCTGGGTGCGGCTCAGGCCGTGCCGATGTGGGCACCGATGGCGCGGGCCAAGGCGGCTTGCAGCTTGGCAACGTCTAACGCACGCCAGCGCGCCGCCACATGCTGGTCGGGACGCAGCAGGTAGGTGGTGCCCGGTGTGGCGTTGTAGCGCTTGGCCACCAGACCTTGGGCGTCGACGATGACATTCATGTCGGGGATGTTCAGCGCATGCGGGGTGACGATGAGGGAGCTCAAGGGCACGGGGTTGGCCCGGGGATTCGCGCTCGGGGGTGCTCTCCTACAGGGCGTCAGGGCATTGAGCTGCGCCAGCACATCGGGTGTGGGCGGCGCATCCACAAACAGCATGACCTGAAAGCCTTTGCCGGTCTGATCGAGCAGCCAAGCTTCTTGCACCTCACCCTTTTCACACACTTGTACCGGAGCATCGTCCATCGGCGCGCCTGGCACCATGTTGCCTTCAAACGCGTCGGCGTCGGGCGTGTTGAGCACTGAGTCGGTCAGGAAAGACGGCATGGACAAGCGGCCCGAATTGACCAGCTTGCGCGCAAACGGGTGGTGCTTGGCCAGCGCCAGCACCTGGTTGCGAAAGGTCTTGCTGGTCCGACTCTTGGGCGTGATGAAATCGGTCGAACGGGTCGAGTTCATGATGTTCTCGTCGGCGGCAAACTGGCGGTCGTGCGCATAAGTGTCCAGCAATTTTTCAGAGGCATGACCCTGGATGACCAGCGCCAACTTCCACATCAGATCGTCGGCATCCTGAAAGCCCGAATTGGCCCCGCGTGCGCCAAATGGCGAGACCTGGTGCGCCGCGTCGCCTGCGAACAGCACGCGGCCATGGCGAAAGTCGGTCATGCGGCGGCATTGGAAGGTGTAAATGCTGACCCACTCCAGCTCAAACGGGCGCTCATCGCCCAGCATGGCCTTCAGGCGCGGGATGACTTTCTCAGGCTTTTTTTCCTCTTCGGGGTCGGCGTCCCAGCCCAGCTGAAAGTCGATGCGCCAGACGTTGTTGCTCTGTTTGTGCAGCAACACGCTTTGGTTGGGATGAAAGGGCGGGTCGAACCAGAACCAGCGCTCTGCGGGATAGTCGGCTTTCATGATCACATCGGCAATCAGAAAGCGGTCCTGGAACACGCGGCCTTCGATGTCCAGGCCCAGGTGGCGGCGGATCGGGCTGCGTGCGCCGTCGGCCACCACCAGCCACTCGGCCTCGATGTCGAACGTGCCTTCGGGCGTCTCCACAGTCAGCGTGGCGTGGCCATCGTGGCGCTCCACGGCGGTGACCTTGTGCTGCCAGCGAATGTCCGCGCCCAGTTCCAACGCGCGGGCGATCAGCATTTCCTCCACATGGTATTGCTGCAGGTTGATCATGCCGGGGCGCTTGTGGCCGGCGTCGGGCACCAGGTTGAACTGGTACACCTCGTCTTCTTCGAGAAAGGTGCGGCCAATGTTCCAGCTCACGCCCAGATCACAAGCGGCATCGGCAATGCCCAGACGGTCCAGAATTTCCAGCGACCGCTTGGCATAGCACACCGCCCGTGAGCCCACCGACACGGTCTTGTCATCGTCCAGCACCAGCACATTGAGTCCCTGCAAACGGGCATCAATGGCCGCGGCCAAGCCCACAGGCCCCGCGCCAATGACGATCAACGGCTTGCGCTGCGGCGGTGTTGACATCAAGTCGGCAGGTGACTTGTACGGATAAATCGGGTTGACGTAAGCACCCATGAGTCGCGCTCCAAAAAGGGTCAAAACGCACCACACGGTGCCCAATTGAATTTACTATGGATAAATCAATTTACCTAAACGTAATTCTAAGCCACGGCTTTGTGGCTTGCAATGTCCGGGCAAAGTTGACCGTTGATGAGCGGAATCTCGCCCGTGTGAAAGCCAGAAACCGGCAGACCCGTTAAGCTGAGCTTGTTTTTTGTATGACAAATCCATGAGCCAGCACTTCACCCCCGTTTCCAGCGGCGCCCGTTTGTCCGACCAGGTGGCGGAGCAACTGAGCGCCGAGATCAAGCAAGGCCGTCTGGCACCGGGCGACAAACTGCCCACCGAGGCGCGCTTGGTGGAGCAATTCGCCGTCAGCCGCACCGTCGTGCGCGAGGCGGTGTCGCGCCTCAAATCGCTGGGTCTGGTGGACTCGCGCCAAGGCAGCGGGGTGTTTGTCAGACACCAACTGCCCTTTGCGCCGCTGCAGTTCGAAGCTCGGCAAGCCGCTTCGCAAGAGGCCGTGGTTCAGATGGTGGAGGTGCGCCGCGCGTTGGAGGCCGAAGTGGCGGCGTTGGCGGCTGAGCGGCGCAGTGCCAGCGATCTGCTGGCCATCGAACAGTCGGTCGAGGCGCTGGAACAGGCCGTCCAGTCGGGCGGCGATGGTGTGGCCGAAGACGTGCATTTCCACCGGGCGATTGCCGCGGCCACGCACAACCCTTTTTTGATTCAGACCTTGGGCTACCTCAGCCAGTTCCTGCACGGGGCCACCCAGGTCACACGGGCCAATGAGGCCCGACGTGGTGACTTTGCCGCCGCCGTGCGCAGCGAGCACAAGGCTATTTTGCAAGCCGTGCGGGCTCGCGATCCTGGCCGGGCTCGGCAAGCCGCCGCCGCGCACATGGACAACGCCATCGGTCGCATTCGCAACGCCGACCCGGCCTTCTGGGTGCAAGAAGGCGAGCGACTGGCGCAGCCCCTGGTCAAAGGGCTGAAGGGCTGAATCACTCGGCCTTGATGTTGGCCGCTTTGACCACCGCTGCGTAGCGCGACAGGTCACGCGCCATGTCGCGACCGAATTTTTCTGGGCCGCCCGGGCTGGCGGTGATGCCCAGGGTGTTCAGGCGTTCACGCACGGCCGGGTCGTTCAGGACCGCGTTCAGTTCGGTGTTGAGCTTGTCCACAATCGCCCGTGGCGTTTTGGCGGGAGCCAGCAGGCCCACCCAGGAGTTGATGTCGAAATCGGCCACCCCGCTTTCGATGAAGGTGGGCACATCGGGCATGGACGGGGCGCGTTGCGCGCTGGACACCGCCACAGCGTGCAACTTGCCCGCCTTGACGTGAGAAATCGCGCCCGCCACGGCGGTATAGACCAGTGGGATGGTGCCGCCCATCACATCAATCATGGCCTGACCGCCGCCTTTGTAGGGGATGTGCGTGAGGTTGGCACCGGTGCGTTGTTTGAGCAATTCACCCGCGATGTGCGGCGTGCCGCCCGTGCCGGACGTGCCATACGACAAGCCCCCCGACTGGTTTTTGGACAGGGCGATGACTTGTTGGAGTGTCTTGGCGGGCACGCCGGGGTGCGACACCAAAATCAAAATCGCATCACCTATTTTGCCGATCGGGGCAAAGTCTTTGGCGGTGTCAAAACCCACTTTGGGAAACACATGTGGGTTGATCACCATGGTGCCATCAAAGCCCAGCAGCAGGGTGTAACCATCGGGCTCGGCCGAGGCCACCATTTGCGTGCCGATGTTGCCCGAGGCACCGGGCTTGTTGTCGACGATCACCTGCTGGCCCAGCCTTTTGGACAGTTGTTCGGCGATCAGACGGCCGCTGGTGTCGGTCACCCCACCCGTGGCAAAGGGCACCACCAGGCGGATTGGTTTGGCGGGGTAAGCGGCTTGCGCTGCGGCGCTGCCCGCCCCCAGAGCCAGGCCCAAGGTGATGCTGGTGGCCAGCAGGGTTTTCAGCCAGTGGCGGCGGGGGGGTGATGTCAATGAGGTCATGCGGGTCTCCGTGTGGTTTTGGTTATTGAAAAATCAATCGATTTCAGCGTAGCGCTTTTCGAAAGCCCACACGTCTTCGAAACCCATGAGCTTGGTCAGGTCGGCAAAGTCGTACAGCGGCGTTGGTCCGTTGGCCGACGAGCCGGTGTCCTTGAACTGCTGGTACACCTGCGTCATGGCCTGTACCCCGGCCAGCAAGGCGGTGACGGGGAAGATGGCAATCTTGTAGCCCATTGCTTCCAGTTCGGGGCGGGTCAGCACGGGGGTGCGCCCTTTTTCGACCATGTTGGCCACCAGCGGCACATCAAAACTTTGACCAATGCGGCGCATTTCTTCTTCGGACTCGGGCGACTCGACAAACAGGATGTCGGCACCGGCTTTGGCATAGGCATCGGCCCGGCGCAGCGCTTCATCGAGGCCCAGCGTGGTGCGGGCGTCGGTGCGGGCGATGATCAAAAAATCTTTCGATGCGCGCGAGTCCACCGCCACCTGGATCTTGCGCACCATGTCGGCCATGGGGATGACACGGCGGCCAGGGGTGTGGCCGCATTTCTTGGGGAACTCCTGGTCTTCGAGCTGGATGGCACAAGCGCCTGCGGCCTCGTAGCCGCGGATGGTGTGGCGCATGTTGAGCAGGCCGCCGTAGCCTGTATCGGCGTCGGCAATGAGCGGTGTGCGGGCCATGCCCGCCATGGCGGTGACGCGGCCGACCATGTCGCTGTAAGTGGCCAAGCCCGCATCGGGCAGGCCCATGTGCGAAGCCACGGTGCCGTAGCCGGTCATGTACAGCGCATCAAAGCCAAAACTGTCGGCCAGACGCAGCGAGACCATGTCGAACACGCCGGGGGCGACCACCAGTCCGGGTTGGTTCAAACGCGCACGCAGGGCAGAGGTTTTTGAGTTCATGGGGCAAAGGAAAAAGAAGGGTGTTTAAATCACGACATTCAATTTGTTATTTCATCAGAAGAGTCCACCATGAATCTGCACCTAAGCGACAAGCATGTTTTGATCACCGGCGGCAGCAAAGGCATTGGCCTGGCTTGCGCTCACGCCTTTCTGGAAGAAGGCGCGAGGGTCACGCTGGTCTCGCGTGACACGGCCAATCTGGAAAATGCCCTGCAAAAATTGCACCACCATTTTGCGGCCGAGCGCATCCACATGGTGGCGGCCAATTTGCGTGATGCGGCGCATGCCCTGGTGGCGCTGAACTCGGCCGAAGCCGCGTTCGGCCCGGTCGATGTGTTGGTCAACTCGGCTGGCGCGGCCAAGCGCACGCCCGCGCCTGAGCTCACGCCCGAGGCCTTTGCCGATGCGATGCAGGCCAAATACTTCACCACCATCCACATGCTCACCCCCACCATCCAGCGCATGGCCGCTCGGGGCCAGGGCACGGTGGTGAACATCGTGGGCAATGGCGGCAAAGTGGCCAGCCCCATCCACTTGCCTGGCGGTGCGGCCAACGCGGCTTTGATGTTGGTGAGCGCGGGCATGGCGGCGGCTTACGGGCCACAGGGCATTCGGGTCAATGCGGTGAACCCTGGCCTGACCTTGACCGATCGCCTGCAAGAAGGCATGGTGGCCGATGCGCGGATCAAAGGCATCGACACCGATGAAGCCATGGCGCAAGCGGTCGCCAAAATCCCCTTGGGCCGCATGGCCGAGCCCGAAGAAATCGCCCATGTCGTGCTGTTTTTGGCTTCGCCCAAAGCCAGTTACGTCACCGGCATTTGCATGAGCATGGACGGTGCGATGAACCCGATTGTGGTGTAACAGACAGACTCGGTTCGGGCGCTGCGGCAAGCTCATCACGCCGGCCCAGACGCTTGCGACACGCCCTACAGGACCCGACCATGAACCCCACATCCCGACCGATGAACGCGCCACGCCGATGGGCCACCCCAGCCGTTCTTTCCG
Organism: uncultured Burkholderiales bacterium; assembly: GCA_903932865.1. Lineage (GTDB taxonomy): Bacteria > Pseudomonadota > Gammaproteobacteria > Burkholderiales > Burkholderiaceae_C > Limnohabitans_A. The sequence goes on along the minus strand of CAIZHQ010000006.1, from coordinate 38,658 downwards.
CTTTGGCCCGCATGGCGGGCGGATTGCTGGCCCTGGTCCTGATTGCTTTCATGGCCATGGCCCCAGCGCATGCCGAGCCCGCGCCTTTGCTCACCGTACCTTCTGTCGACGTGCCGCGCTACATGGGCACTTGGCACGAGATCGCCAAATACCCGAACTGGTTTCAGAGGAAATGCGCCAGCAGCACGCAGGCCACCTACACACTGCAAGCCGATGGTCGGGTGCAGGTGCTCAACCGCTGCAAAACCGACAAGGGCGAATGGACCGAGGCGCTGGGAGCGGCACGCCAAATCGGCGGGCCCAACTCTCCGCGGCTCAAGGTGCGCTTTGCCCCTGAATGGTTGTCGTTCATTCCGCTGGTCTGGGGCGATTACTGGGTCATCGATCTGGACCTGGATTACCAGTGGGTGGTGGTGAGCGAGCCTCGGCGCGAGTATTTGTGGATCTTGTCGCGCACGCCGCAAATGCCTGCGGCCACTTACCAAGACTTGTTGGGCAAACTGCACGACCGGGGCTTTGACCTGAAACGCATCGAACCCAGTCGGCCTTGAGCTTCAGGGACTTGGGCAGACCCTGCGTGCAGGCGCGGCGGCCAAGGTCATTGCCCTTGGCCAAGCAAGACTGCGCCGGCTGAACCACACTGGGGGTTTTTCAAACCCGCAGGCCATGGCCAGTTTTTCATTTTTTCAATCCCCTTGGCGCACACAGCTGCAAACGCACCTGCAAGCGCAGATCAAGGACCAACTGGGCCAGCGCGTGCGGGCCATGACCGGGGCCACCGGCGATGCGCGCGACTTTTTGCAGCCAGCAGGCGACCCCGGTCTGTTTGGCCCCGACTCGGCCGCCTGGCAGGTGCACGCCCACTTTGTGGCCATGATGACCGGCGGCTTGTCTTCGCTGATGCTGCAAGCCCTGCACCCCCGGGCGCTGGCCGCCGTGTGGGACCACTCCAGCTTTCGCTCCCAGCTGCAGGCACGCTTGGGGCGCACCGCCTTGTTTGTGGCCACCACCACCTACGGCGGCACGGCAGCGGCCGTGCAAACCATCGAGCGTGTCAACCGCATTCATGCGCACATTCGCGGCACGCTGCCCGATGGCACCCCCTATGTGGCCAGTGATCCGGAACTGATCCGCTGGGTGCACCTGGGCGAGACCACCAGTTTTTTGCGGGCTTACCAAGATCTGTCGCTCCAGCCTTTGCGCTCGGACAGGCAAGACCTGTACTTTGCCGAAATGGCGCAAATTGGCGAGCGCCTGGGCGCGCAAGACCTGCCCCAAACGCGCTACCAGGCGCTGACACAGTTGCAAGCTTTTCGGCCTGAGCTGCGGGTGGACGAACGCACGCGAGAGACGATTGACCTGATCGAGCATTACCCGTGTGCGCCGCTGGACCGGCCCTTGGTGAGCCTGATCGTGCGGGCAGCGTTTCAGATGCTCCCCGATTGGGCCCTGGACATGTTGGGGCGCGAGCGCAGTTGCCCGCTGGAGCAAGCCGCTGTGCGCACGGCCTTGCAAGGCATGGGCGCGTCGCTGGCTTGGGCTTTTGCCGACACAGGCGTGGCTGCCCGCGCCCGCCAGCGCATGGACCCCGCATTCACGGCCCCGGCGTTCAGGGCTGCTGGATCGTCTCCAGGTACTTGAGCAAGGACACGATGCGGTTGCGCGCCGACCACTCGGCGGTGGTGGCGGAGTCGCTGGGGTGGGTCATGGCACGGGCCCTGAACTCGTTGCCCCACACCGGCATCTCGCGCGAGCCGTGAGGGCCGCCTTCGCCCGACCAGCGGCCATCGATCACCTCCCACACCAGCTCTTGCGGAAATTTTCCGCCATGGCGTTGTGCGATGGTGGTCAGGTCAGCTGGCGGCTTGACCAAAAACGGACTTACCGGGCCGTTGCCTTTGCCGGAGGCACCGTGACAACTGGCGCAGTTGTCCTTGAAATCGACACGGCCCAGACCGACCGAAGTTTGCGCCCAAGAGGATGCAGTGACGCTGAGAACGCTGGCGATCACGCAACGGCAAATGCTTTGCTTGTCCATGTGGGCTCCATTTGTTTTTCTAGAGCTTCATGATCGTGACGACTGCATTCAGCGTCTGTGCGTTGGCACGCCAAATCGGCGGGTTAGGCCTGTCCTTTGCCTATCTTGGTGTCTGGGCACAGGTTGAGCCCTCAAAAAACAACGTGCAAAGGGCGTTGGCTTGCATGCAGGTCTTGTTTATGCGGAGCCCATGTCGTGGGCCAAACTGTGGTGTTTCAGTTCAGCGAGCCGCCGCTGATGGCCGCGTCTGCCAGGCCCTGCTGCCAATGTGCCACCAGAACGGCCAGGGCGTGCTGCGCCGCCGCAATCTGAAGATGGGCGGGCCAACTGGGCAGGGTGGGGCCCTTCCAATGCGCAGCTTGTTCGGGCAGCAGGGGCAGGTGCACAAAGCCGCTGTGCACCCCCAGCCCTGCCAGCGTGTGCTGCAGGGCATAAAACACTTGGTTGCAGACAAAGGTGCCTGCGGTTTGCGACACCGAAGCGGGAAAGCCCGCGGCCTTCAAGCCCGCCACCAGCGACTTGATGGGCAAGGTGCTGAAGTAGGCCGCCGGCGCCCCCGCCACCACCGGCGCATCAATAGGCTGCGCCCCCGCGTTGTCGGCAATGCGCGCATCCATGACGTTGATGGCCACGCGCTCCACCGAGAAATCACAGCGCCCCTCGGCCTGGCCCAGCGCCAGCACGATGTCAGGCCGGTGCTGGGCCAAGGCCTGCTGCAAGGCGGGCAGCGCCTGCGCAAACACGCAAGGCAATTGCACCGACACGACCTGTGCCCCCTCCAACGCCAGGCCATTTAAGGCATGCGCCACTTCCCAGGAGGGGTTGAGACTTTGCCCACCAAAGGGTTCAAAGCCCGTGACCAGGATGCGCACCACGGCCATGTCTGTCAGACGTTGAAGATCGACACCGTTTTGGTGTTGAGGTAAGCCTCCAGCGCCTCCGGGCCGCCTTCGGAGCCGTAACCCGAATCTTTCATGCCACCAAAGGGCAACTCAGGCCAAGGCGCGGCGGGCTGGTTGACCCACAGCATGCCCACGTCCAAGCGTTGGTTCAGCAGATGCATGGTTTTCATCGAGTTGGTGAAGGCGTAGCCCGCCAAGCCAAAGGGCAGGCGGTTGGCTTCGGCGATGGCGTCTTCGATGTTCTCGAAGCTGCGGACCGCAGCGATGGGGCCAAAGGGCTCGTTGACCACCACATCGGCGTCCAGCGGCACATGCGACAGCACGGTGGGCGCAAAGAAGTTGCCTTGCGTGCCGATGCGCTCACCGCCGGTGAGCACTTTGGCGCCTTTGGCGCGGGCGTCTTGCACGATGGACTGCATGGCCGCCAAGCGGCGCTCGTTGGCCAAGGGGCCCATTTGCGTGCCTGCCGTCATGCCATCGCCCACCTTCAGCGCCTGCGCTTGCGCGGCAAATGCTTCCGCAAAGGCATCGGCAATTTTGTGGTGCACCAAAAAGCGGGTGGGCGAGATGCAGACCTGACCCGCGTTGCGGAACTTGGCCGCGCCGGCGGTTTTCAGGGCCAGGGCGATGTCCGCGTCTTCGGCCAGGATGACCGGCGCGTGGCCGCCCAACTCCATGGTCGCGCGCTTCATGTGCTGGCCCGCCAAGGCGGCCAGTTGCTTGCCCACGGGTGTGGAGCCGGTGAAGGTGATTTTTCGGATCAGCGGGTGCGCGATCAGGTAGTTCGAAATCTCAGCCGGTGTGCCGTACACCAGACCGATCACGCCAGCGGGCACACCCGCATCATGAAAGGCGCGGATCAACTCGGCGGGCGCGGCAGGCGTTTCTTCAGGCGCTTTGACGATGATGGAGCAGCCGGTGGCCAGCGCGGCCGACATCTTGCGCACGGCCTGGTTGATCGGGAAGTTCCAGGGCGTGAAGGCGGCCACAGGCCCGACGGGTTGCTTGAGCACTTGCTGCTGCACGTTGATGTTGCGGGGTGGCACGATGCGGCCATACACGCGGCGGCCTTCTTCGGCAAACCACTCGATGATGTCGGCGGCCGACATGGCTTCAACTTTGGCCTCGGCCAAGGGCTTGCCTTGCTCTTGCGTGAGCAGGTCGGCGATTTGCGGGGCGCGTTCGCGCATCAGCGCGGCGGCTTTGCGCAGGATGGCGCTGCGCTCGTTGGCGGGGGTGTCACGCCAGATTTCGAAGCCCTTTTGCGCGGCTTGCGCGGCGCGCTCCAGGTCGGGGATGCCCGCGTGCGCCAGTCGACCGATTTCGATGCCGGTGGCGGGGTTGAACACGGGCAGGGTGCGACCACCCTCGGCATCGCACCATTGGCCGTTGATGAAGAGTTGGGTGTTGGGGTAAGTCATGTCGTGTTCCTGAATTCAAGTGGGAGGCGATGAAAAAATAAAGGCCCTTGGCCATGGGTAAATTGTGGCCGCATTTTGCGACAAGTCGGTCAAACCCGAGACAGACAGAGAGGTGACCGTTGCATTGGCCTACAGTGGGGCACTCAGAAGCCAAATATTGAGAGCCAAATCCACACCATGCACACACCCTCATCCGTCTTGTTTGTCCCCCATGGCTCGCCCATGTTTGCATTGCACCCCGGTGCGGCAGGCGCGGCCATGAGCGCATTGGTGCCCCCACTAGGTGACCTGCGGGCCATTGTGGTGGTCAGCCCGCACTGGGAAACCGCTGTGCCCACCGTGGGTTTTGCCACCCGACCCGAGACCATTCACGACTTTGGCGGCTTTGACCCGCGCCTGTACGAGATGCAATACCCCGCCATGGGCAGCCCCGAAGTGGCGACTCAGGTGGTCAGCGCGCTGCAAGCGGCGGGCTTTTCAGTGGCACAAGACGCCCAACGCGGCCTGGACCACGGCGCCTGGACGCCCCTGCGCCAGATGTTTCCCGATGCCCAAGTGCCCGTGGTGCCCCTGTCGGTGCAAAGCCATTTGGGCCCCGAACACGCTTACCGCGTGGGCCAGGCGCTGGCCCCTTTGGCGCAGCCAGGCATTCTGGTGCTGGCCTCGGGCAACATCACCCACAACCTGCGCGACTTGATGGCCGTGCGCTCGCAAGGCGGCGCCACGCCCGCCTATGTTCAGGCCTTTGCCGACTGGATTCATGCCCACATGATGGCCCGCGATGTGCCCGGTCTGCTCGCTTACCGTCAGCAAATCGCCGGCCAGCGTGCCCATCCCACGGATGAACACCTGCTGCCGCTGTTCACCGCTTTGGGCGCAGCGGGGCCCGATGCACAGCCCGAGGCGTTTTTCCGGGGCATCAGCGACCACGTCATCGCCATGGACGGCTACACCTTTGCCTGAAACCCGTGGTGCACGTCACACCACGAAGACCTCAGCCCAGTTCGATGTGCGGGCTTGTTTGATCCAGCGCAAGCCTTGAATTGCCAGCATCACCCATGATGAAGGCGCTACAGATCTGAACGCACACAACCGGGGGTGGTCAGCGGTCTTGTGGTGGTGGTTGGGTGCATCTTTTCAGCATGGGGCCACACTGTTTCCCGTTGCAAGCCGGGTCTCAGTGCGCAGTGTGGCGCCCTAAGTCATCAACTCACTTGGGAGAACTTCATGCCCGTATTCAAAAAAATTCTCGTGCCCGTGGACGGCAGCGCCACTTCCAGCAAAGCCGTGGACTTTGCTTTGCGAATGGCACAAGACGATCTGGCCAGGGTTCGGTTGCTCCACTGCATTGACGAGACGTCCTTCCTTGACGCTTATGAGTACTCCAGTGAATTGATCAAACAAGCGCGTCAGGCGGGCCAAAAAATCTTGCAAGATGCTCTGGCGGCTGCGCAAAAGCTGGGTGTGGATGCTGACACCTTGTTGCTGGAGCGGGCAGGTCAGCGTCTTGGGCAATCCGTGGCCGACGCCGTCGGTGACTGGGGGGCGGACCTGGTGGTGGTGGGCAGCCATGGTCGCCGGGGCCTTGGCCGCTTGCTGCTGGGCAGTGGTTCAGAACAGATTTTGCGCACCAGTCCTGTGCCCGTGCTGCTGGTCAGGGGCTTTGACTGAACGGGCTGTTCCCAGCCCGTTCTTCTTTGGTGGTCAGTCGATCTTCGCGCCTGAGGCCTTGACCACCTGCGCCATGCGCACATAGTCGGCCGCCAACAGCTTGCTGAAATCGGCGTTGCTCATGTCGCGCGGCTCGATGCCTTGCTTGTCCAGACGTCCCAAAATCACCGGGTCTTTGAGCAACTTGCTCACGGCGGCGTTGATGCGGTTGGCCTGATCGGCGGAAACGCCTGCAGGGCCCAGGAAACCAAACCAGGAATCGAACTGGTAGCCCGGCAAACCGCTTTCGGCCACTGTGGGCAAATCGGGCAGGTATTTGCTGCGTTGTGGCGAGGTCACACCCAACAAACGCACGCGGCTGTCTTTGGCAAAAGCCAGGGCCCCGATGCTCGCGGCAATCACGGCCTGGGCACGGCCCGACAGCACTTCGTTGATGGCTTCGCCTGTGGCCTTGAGCGGGATGTGCACCACATCGATGCCCGCCAAACCGGTGAAGTAAGCCATGGCCAAGTGCGTGGCGCTGCCCACACCTGCGCTGGCGTAGTTCATCTTGCCGGGGTTGGCCTTGGCGTGGCGGATGAATTCGGCGGCGGTCTTGGCGGGCACATCGGGGTGCACCATGAGCACGTAGCTCGCGCTGCCAATGTGGGCCAGTGGCGTGAAGTCCTTTTGCGGGTCATAGGCCAGCTTGGTGTAGAGCGACCCGGCAATGTTGTGGCTGGCGGCCGCGGCCACCATCACGCTGCCATCGGCCTCGGCGCGGGCCACGTAGCCGGTGCCCACAGTGCCGCCTGCACCGGGTCGGTTTTCCACAATCACCGTTTGGCCCAAGGCTGCGCCCATTTCCTGCGACAGTGCGCGGGCCAGGGTGTCCTGCACGCCACTGGAGGCAAAGGGCACCACGATGCGCACTGTTTTGGTGGATTGGGCCTGGGCCAAGCCCACGGCCGACAGCATGGCCATGCCCAGACTGGAGGTCAAAATTTCACGACGTTGAATCATTGGTGTTTCCTTGAAGTTCGATCAAACCATTCATTAAATCAGCCCACGCAAACCCGGTCGGCCAGGCGGCGCATGAAGCGCTCGCACCAGGCCAACTGGTCCAACGTGACCCATTCGTTGGGCTGGTGCGCCTGCGCAATATGGCCGGGGCCGCACACGATGGTGGGCACGCCGGCTTGGTGAAACAGCGCCGCTTCTGTGCCAAACGACACTTTGCCCGCGCCGCTGGCCGGGTCGACTTCGGCGCAGTCAAAACACAGCTGCGCGATTTCGCTGTCAGCCGCCGTGGCAAAGCCGGGCAATACCGATTTGAGCTCGTGCGTGATGCCCGTGCCCGGTGCGACCGCCTGCATGGCGGGTACCAGTCTTTCGCCAAAGGCCTTGGCGCGGGCAAACAAATCTTCGGGCGTGTTCATGTGGTGGTGGCGGATTTCCCAAGTCACCTCGCACTGGCGCGGGATGATGTTGAGCGCCGTGCCGCCTGCGATCACGCCGGTGTGGACGGTGGTGTGGGGCACATCGTAGATCGGGTCAAACGGGCCGCTTTGCACCAGCTCTCGGTGCATGCTTTTGAGGTGGGCGACAAACTCGCAGGCGATCTCGACCGCGTTGACGCCCAAGGGTGTGAGCGAGGAATGCGCCTCAAAACCGTGTACCGTGGTTTTGTACGAATGCTTGCCTTTGTGCGCAATGACCACTTGCATGCCGGTCGGCTCGCCCACGATGCAGCCGGCGGGCTTGAAGCCCTGCGCCTGCATGTCTGCAATCATTCGGCGCACGCCAATGCAGCCGACCTCTTCGTCGTAACTGAAAGCCAAATGGATCGGGCGCTTGAGTTTTCTTTTCAGCAGCTCGGGCACCATCATCAAACAGATGGCGCCAAAACTCTTCATGTCGGTCACGCCACGGCCGAACATCTTGTCGCCTTGGACCACGACTTTGAACGGGTCGGTGTCCCAGGGCTGGCCGTCGACTGGCACCACGTCGGTGTGGCCCGACAGCACCAAGCCACCGATTTTGGTTTCACCATCGTGCGCGGGCAGCGTGGCCCACAGGTTGGCTTTTTGGCCGCTGTCGTCATAGGTGCGGCTGCAGGCAATACCCAAGTCCTTCAGGTACGCCTCGGTCCAGTCCAGTAAGGCCAGATTGCTGTCGCGTGAGACCGTGGCAAAGGCGATCCATTTTTCAATCAGGGGCAAGGCGGCCAAGTCAGCGGCCTGCACATTCGCCAAGGCTGCGCGGGTGAGAGGGGCATTCATGGGGTCCATCCAAAAAATCAGGTTGGGATTGATCTTACAGGGCGCTTGGACCGACAGCGTCACCTTGCCGACAGCGCAGCCGCCCAGGCCCGCCTAAAGTGGGCAGTCCATCCACCAGGAGTTTTTCATGGCCATTTATGAGCTGCGCACCTACAACGCCATCGTCGGGAAAATGTCGGAACTCACCTCGCACTACAAAAACGAGGGCTGGCCTGTGCTGGCCAAGCACCCGCCCAAATTGGTGGGTTACTTCACGGGCGATGTGGGGGCCTTGAACCAGCTGATCCACATCTGGAAGTTTGACGACGATGCCGATCGCCGGGCTTTTTGGGCTGGCGTCTATGGCGACGCCGACTTCATGGCCTTTGCCGCCAAAATTCGGCCGCTGATTGCCGAACAGCAAAACAAGCTCATGCTGTCCGCGCCATGGGGGCCTCAGCCCTGAGCCTTGGTGGGGCTTATTGGATCAAGTAACCGCCATCCACGGGCAAAACCACGCCCGTGATGAAGCGCGCCGCTGGGCTGGCCAAAAACAGCACCGGATCGGCCACGTCTTCGGGTTGGCCCCAGCGGCCCATGGGCGTGCGGCCCACAATTTGTGCGCTGCGTGTGGCGTCGTCTTGCAAGGCTTTGGTCAAAGGCGTGGCGATCCAGCCCGGGGCCACTGCGTTCACGCGGATGCCGTCGGCCGCATAGGCAATGGCCAGTGATTTGGTCAGCTGGGCCACGCCGCCCTTGCTGGCGCTGTAGCCCGGCGTGAGGCCTCCCCCAAAAAAGCTCAGCATGGATGCGGTGTTGACGATGCAGCCTTGGCGGGCCTTCAAGCCTGTCCGGGCGGCGGCGCAGGTGCGCATGGTGCCGTTCAGGTTGATGTCCACGGTTTGCGCAAACACCTCGGGGTCATGTTCGACATTGCGCTGGATGATGCCCGCGCAGTTGACCAGCACATCGAATTCGCCAAACTCACCGAGCACGTTTTGCACATGTTCGTTTTGCCGCACGTCCAGCACATGAAAGGCGACCAGGCGGTTGGCTCTCAGGGCTTGCGCTGCCTCCACCTCGGCAGGTGTGGCCCCGGTGGCGGTGACGCTGGCGCCGGTGGCGGCAAAAGCCCGGGCAATGGCCGCGCCAATGCCGCTGGTGCCACCGGTGATGAAGACTTTTTGGACCGTGCTCATGAAACTTCTTCCTTGCTGCTTTTAAAAATCGAGGGTGATCACACCCCCCGCATGCTGGGCGCGTGAGCAGCACAAGATGATTTTGTGTTGCCGCTCTTTTTGGCTGAGCACAAAGTCGCGGTGCTCCACCGCGTCAGAGGCCTGCACATCGTAAGGCCGGGCGCACACGCCGCACAGGCCATCGCTGCATTTCACATCGATGGCCACGCCCGACTCGGCCAGCACCTCGGTGGCGCTGCGATCTGCGGGCACTTGCAGGCGGCGGCCTGATGTTTTGAGCACCAGCTCAAAGGGCTGGTTCACCCAAGCATCGGCTTCGGGCACGCTGAAGTATTCGCGGTGCAGTGTGTCTTCTGGCCAGCCATGCGCCATGGCGGCCTCGAACACGCCGTCCATGAAGCGCGGCGCACCGCAGGTGTAAACATGCTGCCCCGGCGCAAAGTCGGGCACAAGCCGCATCAAATCGGCACGCTGGCCTTCGTCCTTGAAGTGAAACTTCACTCGGTCGAGCCAAGGCACCTCGGCCAGGTCTTTCAAAAAGCCCGCCGTTGTTCGGCTGGCCGCGCTGTAATGAAAGTCAAAGGGCTTGCCCAGCGCATGCAGGCGGTGCGCCATGGCGATCATGGGTGTCACGCCAATGCCGCCTGCAAACAGCCAACTGTGCGTGGCGTCTTCGTGCAGCGCAAAGTGGTTGGCCGGGCGCGTCACGAACACGCGCCGCCCCTGGCGAAACACCCGGTGCATCAGCGCCGAGCCGCCGCGCCCACCTTGTTCGGGCGGCTCGCGCAACACGCCCAGCACATATTTGCTGCGGTCGGCCGGGTCGCCCGCCAGGCTGTAGGGCCGCTGGTATTCGGGGGCGATCACCACGTCGATGTGGCCGCCCGCCTCAAACGGCGGCAGCTCGCCACCATCGGGCGATTTGAACTCGTAACGCGCCAGGCCTTCGGCCATCTCTTCGCGCCGGTGCAGCACCACCGGGAACACGGGGGGCTCGGCGGGCAAGGGCTGAGGCCCCGGAGCCAAGCCGTGGGTCTGGCCTGCAGCCAAGCGGGCTTGGTACTGCGCAGGGCTGAGCAGAGCCTGGTAGCGGGCAATGCCCTCTTCGCGGTTGACCGGATAAGTCACCGGATACGGCGGCGGCATTTTGTCGGCCGGGTACACGGCCAGTGTCTGGTCTTCGTAGCGCAGGTCCAGGTCTTTTTGCAGGGTGCGGCGGTGTGTTTGCGCGGCCCGAACATAGCGGCCAGAGTCTTTGTCCAGCTCGATGTCCCACCACCACTTTTTGACCGGGTTGATGCTGCCGCGCTCCAGCAAGTCATCGAGCCGCGCGAGCGCCGGTGCGGCGGCGGGCAGCTTCATGGCCACTTGCCGCCACAGGCTGTCGGCCAGCAGGCCTTCCAGGTTCCAGGGGCAGGTTTTCATGCACCGGCCGCACATGCCGCCTGCCGCGTTGGTGATGCGGTAGCGGGCGCATTTTTCAGCGTCGCTTTTCCAGATCTCGTAGCCGTTGTACATCAGCTTGGGGCCTGCGGTGATGGCCCCCGAAGGGCATTCTCGGGCGCACTTGTTGCAGCTTTCGCAAAAGCTTTGCAGGCCAAAGTCAATGGGCTGGTCAGGGGCCATGGGCAGGTCGGTGGTCACGCTGCCGCTTTTCAGGCGCGGCCCCAAAAACGGGTTGAGGATCACCTCGCCAATGCGGCTGACTTCACCCAATCCCGAGAGCAGCAACAAAGGCGGCTGCAACACATCGCCGTCCAGCACCGAATGCACCCGGGCCGAATAACCGAGCCGCCGAATTTGCTCGGCCAGGATGCCGCCCATGAGCGAAAACCGCAGATACGCCCGCATGCTTTGCGCCACCGAAATCCAGTCGTCGCCGCTGGCACCTTCCATGGTTTCGTGGCCTTGGTCAATGAGCAGGTTCACAGCGTTGGCGTGGTACGCGGGCATGGGGTTGCCGCCCGCGTCGTGCGAGTAATAGGCCCATTCGGGCACGGCGCACAGGCCCACCGCGTCCACGCCCAAGTAGTACGAAGCGGCTTTCAGGTTGTCGGCATTGCGCTGTGGGTCTTGCGTGCTGGCGGCCACCGGGCCACGGGCTGGACCAAACTGCAAGAGCAGCAAAGCCCCCAGCGCCCGGCGCGCGCAGGCCCCGATGGGGCTTTTCATCACGTAGTGCGCGTTCTTCGCGCTGTCTTGCACGGTCTTGCCCAAATCGCCAAACAAGGCGCGGGCAAAAAAGTCGGCCCGCTTGGGAAAGCGCGGCACCCGGTCATGGTCGATGAAGGTGGTGGGCGTGGCCTGGCGCTTGAGGGATTCAAACGGGTGTGCGCCTTGGCGAAACTCACGCTGCGCAAAAGCGTCTTGGTGAAACGCGCTCTTGAACGTGCCCAGCCCCAGCCACCAAGCGGGGCCGTGGCTCTGCCAGCGGTTTTGCTGCGGGGCTAGCGCCTGATCAGGGGCCAGTGCCAGCGTGGTGCTGACGGCAGCCAAGGCGAAGCGCTGGCCCACATACGGGTTCTCGCCGTCGCCCAACGTCAGGCCAGCGGCCAAAGCCAAGCGGCCCAAATCCACGTCGCTGCAGCTGGCACTGTGGGCGCGGGCCTCGTGACCCAGCATGCGCAAATAGCTCGACAACAGCACCGCCGTTTGCGCAGCCAACACGCTGGCGCGTTGGGCCTGCGTGCCCGCCAACCAGTCGCAACCGGGCTCATTGGTTTTAGGGTCTCGCGCAAATTCCACCAGGATCATGATGGCGTGGCTGTGGTGCGCTATCGGCCCGTGCACCGTGCGCGCCGAATCCAGCACATCGGCCAAGATCATGTCCATGCCTGCCGCAAAACTGGCGGGCTGGCTTTGCGCCAATTCTTCGCCCAAAGCAGGCACGGCGGGGTTGCGGATCGGCTCGACCAGCCAAGCCGACGCGGGCAGGGCGCACACGCCCATCATCGACGCGTCAAAGTAATAACCTGCGGCCTTCAGGTGCTGGGCCCGCTCGGTCGGGTCGGTCGGAATCTCCCCCTCTTTGGGGTTGACCGCGCCGTCGCGCACCAAGTCAAACATGGCCATGTAGCGGGCCATGGCGTGCGACAAAGATTCAGGGTCATCTTTTGCAAAGCGCAGCGCCTGCATGGGCGGCAGGCCGCTGTCATCGGGCACGGCATGCATGCGGTGCAGGCGCTCCAACGGATAAGGCCCCAGGTGCACCGGGCGGTCACGGTAAGAAAACAATCGCATGGTGGGTGCCCGTGGGGTTGAGGACGATCGTCAATCGCCCAGGCGTTCGCCCGTGACTTTCACGACTTCGGGCTGGATATCGACCATGCCATACGGCCCGACCACTTCGCCCTGCAACGATGGTCCCTGTACCCGGGCCTGGACGGCTTTGAGCTGCCCGTCGGCCTGGACAAAACTGAAGTGCAAGTCAGCGCCGTGCAGGCGCGCACCGACCAGGGTTTGCGTTTGCCCACCCCAGGCCAACGAGCCTCCCAAGCGCTGATGGCGCTGGCTCAGCCGCAGCACAGCTGGCCCTTGCGGGGCCAGACCCTGCACCGACCACTGGCCTGCCACAGGGGCAGGCACGGTCCAGAAATAGCCCGTGTTGGTGCCTGCGCGAATGACTTGGTCGGGCTCCCAGTCGCCCATTGAAAACGTGTTGGACAACACCCGCGTACCCGGGCGCATGGCCAAAATGGTCGGGCGCAATTGCGCGTTCAGCTCTTCCAGCAGGTACATGGTGACCACCGTGGCTTTGGAGAAATCTTCCTTGAAGATGTCGCCATGCACGATGCGCACCCGCTCGGCCAAGCCCGCCCGCTGCGCGTTGCGCTGGGCCAGTGCGGCCAGGTCCTTGTTGTATTCGATGCCCCAGGCCCGCGCCCCAAACTGCCGCGCCGCCGCGATCGGGATCTTGCCGTCGCCCGCGCCGAGGTCCACCACCTCGTCATCGGGGCCGACGCGTGCGGCCGCCAGCATCTGTGTGACCAGTTCGTCCCGAGTGGGCAACCACATCACGTCTTTGCCCATTTGCCCCAGCTTGGGCGTGTAGGTTTCAGGGGGCAGGCTGCTGCAGGCTTGCAACAGCCACAGGGCCACAAGGGGCCAAAGACGGGTGAACTTGGGCATGAACGGAACCGGACAGGGCAAGGGTGTTGTGAGGTTTTGGAGCGTAACCGGATTTCTGAGCGAGGGCAGCTGTGGGGGTGACAGGACCGGCTGTATCGATCCAAACTGGCCGGTCGCCAAGGCCCGATCCAGCAGGATTGATCGCGAAAAACCCATGTAACGAAAGCGACATATTGATGGTTATTCACCCAACAAGATGACGGGGAGTTCAGTGCATTGGTGTTTTTTCAGGATTTTGAACTGGATTCACAAACCTCATCACATACATATTTTGGAGACTTGCATGACCGTCACGTTGAAGAAAAAACCGATTTCATTCAAACCCAGTTTGCTCATGGCTGGCGCTGCTTTGTTTCTCGCGCAATCTGCACTGGCGCAAGCCTTGCCCAAAGCTTCACCGGAGTCTGTCGGGATGTCCAAAGAAAGATTGGCCGTGCTGTCTGCGACCATGAAGCAAGAGGTTTCCAGCAATCGTCTGCCGGGTGCTGTTGTGATGATTGCGCGCAATGGCAAGCTGGTCTACTCGGAAGCGTTTGGTAAAACAGGCCAGGCCGGTGGTGCGGACATGAAAGAAGATTCCATTTTCAGAATCTATTCAATGACCAAGCCGCTGGTCTCTACTGCACTCATGATGCTGGTGGAAGACGGGAAAGTTCAACTGACGGATCCCGTCTCCAAATTTCTGCCTGCATTCAAAAATCCCCAAGTCAGTGTTCCGTCCATCCATCCCGTCACGGGTGCCGTGACCTTCAAAATGGTGCCTGCCAACAGTGAGCCCACGATTCAGGATTTGTTGCGGCACACCTCGGGGATCGCGTATGGCGAACTCACTGCTAATACACCTGTGAAAGATGCTTACACCAAAGCCAAAGTTTTCCTTCCCAGTGTCCCTTTTGACGCACGCGGTGTGACACCGAATGAGATGTCTGAAGGCGTTGGTAAAGCGCCCCTTGCGCAGCAACCCGGTACCACCTGGGAATACTCCTTGTCTGTGGACATTCAGGGGCGCGTTGTCGAAGCCGTCAGTGGCAAACGCTTGAATGACTTCATGACCGAGCGCATGTTTGGGCCTCTCAAAATGAAGGACACAGGTTTTCATGTTCCTGCGGCCAATACATCACGCTTGGCTGAGCCTTTTGCCAAGGACCCATTGACGGGAGCGCCTAACGTTTTGATTGACGTTTCCAAAGTGCCCGGCAATGACTCGGGCGGTGCTGGCGGTGTGGGCACTGCGGGCGACTACTTGCGGTATTGCCAAGCCATGTTGAATGGCGGATCGCTGGACGGTGCCCGGATTCTGTCGCCCTCTACCGTGCGGTTGATGACTGCCGATCACCTGGGCACCGCCATCAACACGACCACCAACCCGGGCCAACTCCTATTGGGCACCAATGGTTACACGTTTGGACTGGGTTTTTTGGTTCGATCGCAAGACGGCATTGCCCCTGTCCATGGCTCGGCGGGCGAGTTCATGTGGGCTGGATTTGCCGGGACTTTTTTCTGGGCTGAACCCAAAGAAAAATTGTGCGCTGTTTACATGACACAGTCACCCAGTCCATTGCGTGCCAGCTACCGCAGGCTGATGAAAAATCTGGTTTCACAAGCCATTGTGAACTGATCCAAGCTAAGCAAAGCCCAGATTCAAATTGGGCTTTGCTTTTGTTTTCGAGTATCCAATTTGGCGGTGCCAGATGAGTTGACCTGATTCTTGTCAGCCGTGCTAAAAGCGGACCACGACAAGCGATCCATGGGATGGTGGTGCACAGGCATGGATTGCCGCGTCGCAGGCTGCTCGCAATGACGGAAGGGGCGCGCCTCGCAATGATGGAATCACGGCCCCGTGACGGGTGAAGTGTTACGGCAAAGACGTCACCAGTCGTTGCCTTATCCATTGGGCGACTTGCGGCTGGGTCATGTTGCCGGCGGCAACAGCCAGCATGAAGTAGATGGCGTCGAGCTGATCGAACACCAGCTTTTGATCGTTGATGGCCAAAAACAAGCGACCGACCACCCATGCGGTGCGTTTGTTGCCATCGTTGAACCCGTGGCTGGTGGCGATGCCAAAAATGTAGGCTGCAGCCAAGTCTGCTGCATCGGGACCTGGTTTGCCGTAAGCGTCGAGGTTTTGGGCCCGATGCAGCGCTGACTCCACCGCGTTGAGGTCCCGTATGCCATCCAAGCCGCCATGCACGGCCAACTGCTTGTCATGGACCGCAAACACAGTGTCGCGGTGGACCCACTGCCAGCTCATTTGGCCAGAACGCGCAGGATCTCGCGGTCGTCGTGCATGATCGACTCGGCCAAGGCCATCTGCCGCTCAAACTCTGGGCTGTAGGGCGTGATGCGCATCGCGCCGTCAGGGGCTTCGGTCATAAAAAGCGTATCGCCCTTTTGCACATTCAAAATGCGCTTGGCCTCCTTGTTCAGGATCAAACCCTCTGATGCACCGACGGTGGTCACTTTAAAGCTCAACATAACGCCTCCATTAAATATATAAGTTTTATTATATAGCTGACTTCTGGCGAGTGACGTCAATGCGTCCCTGAAACGGGTTACTGCGTGGAATGCCACGGCCTGCGGCCTCGCAATGACAGGATCACGGCGCCATGACGAACGGGTGCGCCGTGACGCAAGCCATCTATGGCGGGTGGGGGCCGCAAAACACAACAAGTGTGTAACGGCTGGTCGCCGAGCACGGGCAACTGCCTGAGCAAGACAGACCGCACTGGGTAGTTTGCCGTCTGAATAAACAAGACTGCCTCCGCCCTTGTCCGTGTTCACCCTGATGCAGGGAGAGTCCAAAATTTGTATGATGACCTGATCAATTCACATCAGGAAACACCCTATGCAACGCAGAAATTGGCTCGTAGCCGCTACCGCCTTGGCCATGGCCTCGCCTTTTCTGGCTTCGTCAGCGTGGGCCCAAGCCTGGCCCACCCGCCCCATCAAGCTGGTGGTGCCCTTTCCCCCCGGCGGCCTGATTGACAACATGGCCCGTCTGGTCGCACCCAAACTGGCGCTCGAATTGGGCCAGCCCATCGTCATCGACAACAAGCCCGGTGCCGGTGGCAACTTGGGTGCGGCCGAGGCGGCGCGTGCGGCGGCCGATGGCTACACTTTGCTCATGGCTTCGCCCCCGTTGACGATCAGCCCCGCGCTGTACAGCAAGCTGCCTTACAAGCCCGAGCAAATCGCCCCGGTGGCCTTGCTGGGCCGCGTGCCCAACGTGCTGGTGGTCAACCCGGCATCGGGCATCAACACCCTGGCTGAACTGACTGCGCTGGCCAGGTCCAAGCCGGGTCAACTCAATTACGCCTCCAACGGGCAGGGCACCTCGCTGCACCTGAGCGCCGAGTTGTACAAAAGCCAGTCGGGCGCTTTCGTCACGCACATCCCTTACCGGGGCGCGGCCGCAGGTCTCACGGGCCTGATGGCGGGCGAGGTGAACATGATGTTTGACAACCTGCCCTCGGCGCTGGGCCTGATCAACGGCGGCAAGCTCAAAGCCTTGGCCGTGACCACGCCCCAGCGCAGCAGCGCCTTGCCGAATGTGCCCACCATGGAAGAAGCGGGCATGAAGGGTTACCAGGTGTTTGCCTGGTTTGGTGTGGCCGCGCCTGCGGGCTTGCCTGCGCCGATTGCGCAAAAGCTGGAGCAAGCGCTGGAGCGCGTGGCCAACCAGCCCGAGGTGAAAGCCGCCATGCTCAAAGCCGGTGCCGAGCCCGCCTGGGCCAATGCTCAAGGCTTGGGCAACTTCATGCAGGCCGACACGGCGCAATGGAAAAAAGTGGCGGCTTTCGCCAAGATCACACTGGATTGAGGAGTCAACACATGAGCACAGTCGGATTGATCGGTTTGGGGGCCATGGGCTCGGGCATGGCGTCTTCGCTGCGCCGGGCAGGGTACAAGGTGCAGGTGTTTGACGTGCGCCGCGAAGTGGCTGACGCCTTCACGAATGCGGGCGGCACAGCGCATGAAAACCTGGCCTCTTTGGGTGCAGCGTGTGATGTGGTCGTGTCGGTGGTGGTGAATGCGGCGCAGACCGAAAGCGTGCTGTTTGGCGATGGCACCACCCCAGGCTGTGCGGCCAGCATGAAACCCGGCAGCGTGTTCGTGATGTGCTCCACCGTGGACCCCAACTGGTCGGTGGCATTGGAAGCACGCCTCGAAGCCATGGGCTTGCGCTACGTGGACGCGCCCATCTCGGGCGGTGCGGCCAAAGCCGCCAGTGGCCAGATGACCATGATGACCGCAGGCAAGCCAGAGGCTTATGCTGTGGCTGAGCCGTTTTTGAACGCGATGGCCGCCAAGGTTTACAAACTGGGCGACAGCGCGGGCGCGGGCAGCAAGGTCAAGATCATCAACCAGCTGCTGGCGGGCGTGCACATCGCCGCAGCGGCCGAAGCCATGGCGCTGGGCCTGCGCGAGGGCGTGGACGCAGCAGCCTTGTACGAGGTGATCACGAACAGTGCGGGCAACAGCTGGATGTTTGAAAACCGCATGGCTCATGTGCTGGCGGCCGACTACACGCCGCTGTCGGCCGTGGACATTTTTGTGAAGGATTTGGGCATCGTGCTCGACATGGCGCGTGCCAGCAAATTCCCGCTGCCGCTGTCTTCCACCGCGCACCAGATGTTCATGCAGGCCAGCACCGCAGGCTTTGCCAAGGAAGACGACAGCGCGGTAATCAAGATTTTTCCGGGCATTGAACTGCCGAAAGGCAAAGCATGAAAATCAAACTCGGTTGCATTGCCGACGACTTCACCGGCGCGACAGATCTGGCCAACAACCTGGTGCGCTCGGGCATGCGGGTGGTGCAGACCATTGGTGTGCCCGATGCGCCTTTGGCTGTTGACGTGGACGCGGTCGTGGTGGCGCTCAAGTCGCGAACCATCCCGGCTGCCGAGGCCATCGCGCAATCTCTTGACGCCTTGCAGTGGTTGCAAGCGCAAGGCGCACAGCAAATCTATTTCAAATACTGCTCCACCTTTGACAGCACGCCTGAAGGCAACATCGGCCCGGTGACAGAGGCGCTGATGAACGCGCTGGGCTGTGATTTCACCATCGCCACGCCCGCCTTCCCAGACAACGGCCGCACCGTGTTCAAGGGTTATTTGTTTGCGGGCAACGT
This sequence comes from uncultured Burkholderiales bacterium, assembly GCA_903932865.1. GTDB lineage: Bacteria > Pseudomonadota > Gammaproteobacteria > Burkholderiales > Burkholderiaceae_C > Limnohabitans_A. The sequence continues at coordinate 19,928 of CAIZHQ010000006.1, read as the reverse complement.
GCTGCTCAATGAGAGCGGCATGCAAAACCACCCGCTCACGCCCATGCAGGATGCGAACCTGGTGCGCGTGATGCAAGCGCAAACCAAGCGCCCGGTGGGCTTGATCGACTACAAAGCGGTGGCACAAGGTGAAACGGCTATTCGCGAGCGCATCGCTGCGCTGCGTGCCGAAGGTGTGGGCGTGGCCGTGGTGGACGCGACCAGCAACGCCGACCTGCACCTTCTCGGGCCAGCCTTGCAGGGCATGCCCCTCGTCACCGCTGGTTCGGGCGTGGCGATTGGCCTGCCTGCTAACTTTGGCCTCAAGCCTTCACTTCAGGCCAGTCAGTTGCCAGCGGCCAGCGGATTGCAAGCCGTGGTCTCGGGCAGCTGCTCTTTGGCCACCAACGCGCAAGTGGCGCACTTCAAAGCCAGCGGTCAAGCTGCCTGGGCCATTACACCCGCCAGTCTGATGAATGGCCAAAGCGATGCGGTGGTGCAGCAGGTGCTGGCCTGGGCCGCGCCGCTCTTGAAAGACGGACCTGTGTTGGTTTATTCGACCGCCGAACCCGACGCCGTCAAAGCCGTGCAGGCCCAATTGGGCGTGGCCGAGGCTGGGGCCTTGGTCGAACATGCGTTGGCTGCTGTGGCGCGTGGACTGGTGGGTTTGGGCGTGCGCCAGTTGGTGGTGGCCGGAGGCGAAACCTCGGGCGCTTGCGTGCAGGCGCTGGGCATGGCCCAGCTGCAAATCGGCCCACAAATCGACCCGGGCGTGCCGTGGTGCCATGCGCCTTCCGCCCATGGTGGTCTGCACATCGCGCTCAAGTCGGGCAACTTTGGCACCGAAGATTTTTTCAGCAAAGCCTTTACAGTGTTGGCATGAACCTGACCGAATCTCAAGTCCGCGAAGAGATCTGCCGCGTGGGCCGCAGCCTGTTTGAACGCGGCTTTGTGCACGCCACGGCGGGCAACATCAGCGTGCGGCTCGGTGATGGTTTTCTCATCACACCCACCGATGCGTGCTTGGGTTTTTTGGACCCGGCCCGCCTGGCCAAACTCGACCTGCAAGGCCAGCAAGTCAGTGGTGACAAGGCCAGCAAAACCATCGCCATGCACCGCCAGATTTACACCGCTGCCTGCGAACAGGACGCCGACACGCGCTGCGTGATCCACACGCACAGCACGCATTGCGTGGCCCTCAGCCTGAACGCCGTCGGCCCTGAATTGCTGGCGCCCATCACCCCCTACTTCGTGATGAAAGTTGGCCATGTACCCCTGGTGCGCTACCACCGCCCCGGCAGCCCCGAGGCGGCCAAAGAAGTGGCCGCGCTGATCCGCCAATACGCGGCTCAGGCTGCTCCGATCCGCGCCGTGATGCTGTCCCGCCTGGGGCCGAATGTTTGGCACGACACACCCGCTGCAGCCATGGCTACCCTTGAAGAGCTCGAAGAAACCGCGAGGCTCTCACTGCTGTTCCCGCACACCGCACCCCTGAACGCGAGCGCCCTGGACGATTTGCGTCAGACCTTCGGCGCGAGGTGGTGATGCCCACGGCACATGGACCTCGAATCCTGTCCGGGGTAAGAGCCCCCATCTTGGAACGCCTTTTTTTCTGAAAGACTCTCATGCCCCGATTAGCTGCCAACCTCTCCATGATGTACCCCGAGCTGCCATTTCCGGACCGCTTTGAAGCAGCGGCGAAAGACGGTTTCAAGGCCGTGGAGTATTTGTTTCCCTACGCATTTCCCGCGCAAGAACTGGCCGCACGCTTAAGGGCCAACGGCTTGCAGCAGGTGCTCTTCAATGCACCACCCGGCGGCACCGACAGCGCCAGCATCGCCCACGCCTGGGAGAGCGGCAGCCGCGGTACGGCCAGTGTGCCCGGACGCGAAGCCGAGTTCCGCACGGGCTTTGCCCAAGCCCTGATCTATGCCGAGGCCCTGAACTGCCCACGCATCCACGCCATGGTGGGTTTGCGCTCTGAGGGTGCCAGCGCAGAGGCCGCAGACGCCACCCTGGTGGGCAACCTGCAATGGGCTGCTGCAGAAGCTGCCAAGGCCGGGCGTGATGTGCTGGTCGAGCCGATCAACACCCGCAGCGTGCCGGGCTTTCACCTCAACCGCCAAGACCACGCGCACCGCATTGTGCAGGCCGTGGGTGCGTCCAACGTGAAAGTGCAGATGGACCTGTTCCACTGCCAAATCGTCGAAGGCGACCTGAGCACCAAGATTGCGCAATATTTGCCCACAGGCCGGGTCGGGCACTTCCAGATCGCCGAGGTGCCGCACCGCCACGAGCCGGGCACGGGCGAACTGAATTGGACGCACATCTTTCAGGTCATTGACAAGGTGTCGGCCGAATGTGGTTGGGACGGATGGATCGGCTGTGAGTACAACCCTGCCGATGCCTCGGCAGGTGGCACCTCGCGCGGCCTGGCTTGGGCGCGCGCCTATTTATGAGCACGAAGATGCAAACATCGGTGCGATCAGGGATGAGCACAAAGCAGCGCCTGATGTGACATGGCCGATTCGAATTACCTGATCTGGGCAGGGCTGGCTGCGGCCATGGTGGGCTTGTCCAAAGGCGGCTTGCCCACCGTGGGCATGCTGTCTGTGCCGATACTTTCGCTGTTCATGTCCCCGGTCAAAGCAGTGGTGATGCTGTTGCCGATTTACATCATCTCTGACATGGTGGGGTTGTGGTTGTACCGCAAAAACTTCAGCACCATCAACCTGAAAATTCTCGTTCCGGCTGGGGTGGGCGGTGTGCTGGTGGGCTGGCTGACTGCATCACTGGTGTCCGACACGGTCGTGAAAATGATGATCGGCCTCTTGGGTGTGGGCTTTGTGCTCAACGCATGGCGCAAGCGCCATGCCGAGCAAACACCGAAACCTGCCCGTTGGCGTCAAGGCATGCTGTGGGGCAGTTTGTCCGGATTTACCAGCTTCATCTCGCATGCCGGTGGCCCGCCGTTTCAGGTTTACCTCTTGCCCCAAAAACTGCCCAAGCTGGTGTTTGCGGGCACCTCGACCTTGTTTTTTGCCATCATCAACCTGGCCAAGCTGGGGCCCTACCACGCGCTGCAGCCCTATGGCCCCAACGAACTGATGGGCGCGTTGGTGCTGATCCCGTTTGCCTTGGTGGGTACCGTGGCGGGCGCCTACCTCACACGCAAAATCGCCGATGACTGGTTCTTCAAATGGGTCCAGTTGGGCCTGCTGGCGATTTCCGTCAAGCTGATCATGGACGTATTTTGGACCCCATGACGCACGCCTGCGCGACACGCAATTGGCTTTTAATCTTCATCAAAAGGTCATATCCACTTCTCATACTGAAAGGCCTCAGTGACCCCTGTCACCGAAGAGATTTTCCTTATCTGGAGTGAACATGAACATCAAGTATCTGATCGCGGCAGCGTCCGTGGCCTTGCTGCAAGCTTGCGGCGGGGACAGCGCGCCCTTGTTTAAAACCTTGTCGGGCAATGCCCCGTTGGTGATTGCTCACCGTGGCGCTTCTGGACTGTTTCCCGAGCACACTCTAGAAGCTTACAAAGCGGCCATTGACCAAGGCGCTGACTTCGTTGAACCCGATCTGGTCATGACCAAAGATGGCGTGATGATTGCTCGCCATGAGCCGATGCTCGATGCCACCACCGATGTGGCGATCAAGTTCCCCACCCGCAAGACCACCAAAAACATGGATGGTGAGCAAATCACCGCATTTTTTGCCAGCGACTTCACCTTGGCCGAAATCAAAACACTGCGCGCCATCCAGCCCAACGGTGCCCGCTCGAAGGCTTACGACGGTTAGTACGCCATCCCCACCTTGGATGAAGTGATTGCTTTGGCCAAAAGCGAAAGTGCCAAAGTGAACCGCACCATCGGTATCTATCCAGAAATCAAGCATTCGACTTTCCATGCCATCGAAGTGAAGTTTGGCCCAAACGTGTTCGAAGACAAATTGGTCAAGACACTGCATGACGCTTATGGCAACGTGGCCACGGCCCCTGTGTTCATTCAGTCTTTCGAGGTGTCTAACCTGCAGTACCTGAACACCAAAACCAACCTGAAGCTGGTTCAGTTGATCGATGCTTACGATGTGCTCGATGACGGCAGCATCCAGGTCGACACCGCCACATACAACCCATGGCGCAAGCCTTACGACTTTGTGGTCAAAAATGACCCGCGCACTTTCAAAGACCTGGTCACGGCCAGCGGTTTGGACTTCATCAAAACCTATGCCGACGGTGTGGGCCCATGGAAGCCTTACCTGGTCAAAACCGTCAACGACAAAGTTGACCGCACAGGCGACGGCAAAATCAGCGACGTCGATCGCCGTGTGGATGGCTCGACGGGCGTGATCGAAATGGCCCACCAAAAGGGCTTGCTGGTCCACACCTGGACTTTCCGCGGTGACAGCGGTGGCTACGACCTTGGCTTTAAGGATGTCAAAACCGAAATGGAGTATTACATCAAGCTGGGTGTTGACGGTGTGTTCAGCGACTTCCCAGCCGCGGGTGTGGCGGCATTGAAGGCTGTGCGCGGCTACTGAATTCTCCAGCTTCTTCAAGCGCAACAAAAAAGCCCACGAAATGCCACGCAAGTGGCGTCTCGTGGGCTTTGGCTTTCACAAGCCTTGGTCAGCTCACACCATTGGGAAAGGCAAAGCGCGCAAGCGCTTGCCGTTGAGTGTGGCAATCGCGTTGGCCATGGCAGGCGCCAACGGGGGCAGGCCCACTTCGCCAATGCCACCGGGGTGGTTGTCGGTGGGCATGACCTTCACAAACACTTCAGGCGTTTCATTGGCGCGCAGCACTTGATACTTGTTCAGGTTGGTTTGCAGGGGTTCACCGGCCCTGAAATCCATGCGCTCGTGCAAGGCGGCCGACAAGCCAAAGATGACCGAGCCTTCGATCTGCGCCTGGATGTTTTGTGGCTGCAAAGCGTGGCCGCAATCCACCGCCGACCAGACCTTGTGCACCTTGGGGCGACCCTTCTCGATGGACACCTGCACCACCATGCCGCAATAGGTGTTCCAGGCGTCTGAAAACGCCAGGCCCAGTGCGTGGCCTTTGGGCAGCTTGGCTTTGCCCCATTGCGACATCTCGCCCACCGCCTTGAGCACGGCTTGGCCACGCGGGTGTTTCTTGAGCAAGTCCATGCGGTAGGCCAATGGATCGGCTTTCACGCCGCGTGCCACTTCGTCGATCAGGGTTTCAATGGCGAACTTGGTGTAGCCCGGGCCCACCGCACGCCAGAAGCCGGCTTGAATGCCGCGATCTTCGATCATGAACTGCACGCTGTGGTCCGGGATGTCGTAAGTGATTTCGGTGCCTTCCATCACGGGCGCATCTTTGCCACCGGCTGCTTTGAAGGCCGGCGGCACCACACGTGAATAAATGCCCTCGGACACCACGCGGTGCAACAAGCCCACCAACTTGCCCTGCGCATCCACCCCGGCCACCAGGTGCTGACCGGTCATGGGCCGGTACTTGTCGTGCACCATGTCGTCTTCGCGGGTCCAGATCACCTGAATGGGCGTTCCGGGCATGGCCTTGGCCACAAGGGCTGCATCTGCCGTGTAATCGGCTTCCACACGGCGGCCGAAACCACCGCCAAGCAAGGTGATGTTGACGGTGATGTTTTCCGGTTTGAATCCGCCTGCGCCCGCCACCGTGCCGGTCACAAACGAGGCCGATTGCGCCGGAGCCCAGACCTCGATCTTGTCGCCGTCCACACGAGCGGTGCAGTTCATGGGCTCCAGGCAAATGTGGCTGACCATTTCGCTGATGTAGGAAGCACTGAAGGTTTTGCTTGCCCCCGCCAACTTGGCCGCTGCGTCGCCATGGGCGATGAAGGCCACGCCTTTGTCGGTCAGGTCTTCCGCACGCTTGGTGTATTCCACGCGCATTTGGTCGGTGTATTGCACGCGGGCTTTGGACTTTTGGCTCCAGACCACTTTGAGCTGGTCGCGTGCCGTCTTGGCCGTGAAAAACGAATCGGCCACCACGGCCACGCCGTAAGGCAGTCGCACCACGTTCTTGACACCGGCCACCGCACGGGCAGCGGTCTCGTCCACGCTCTCGGGCACCTCGCCTTGCACCGGCGCGCGCAGCACGCTGGCCCACAGCATGCCCGGTAAACGCTGGTCAATGCCATACAGCGCCTGGCCGCTCGACTTGGCAGGCACGTCTACGCGGGGGATGTCCTTGCCGATCAGGCGGAACTGGGCCATGGGCTTGAGCATGCCCTTGTCCACCTTGGGCAGCTCGGCCGGGACCTTGGCCACCTTGGCGATGTCGGCATAAGTCATGGCGCGGCCACTGCTGTGGATGACGCGGCTGGCTTCGGTGCGCAGCTCGGCAGCAGGCACGCCCATGGCCTGGGCCGCAGCGTTCAGCATCACCAGACGCGCTTGGGCGCCGGCCAGGCGCAGCGGCTCGTAATAGCCTTGCACCGTGCGCGATGCGCCGGTGGTCATGCCGCCGCCAAAGCGGGGGTTGCCAAAACGCTTGGGGTCGCTGGGCGACTGCACCACGCGCACCTGGCTCCAGTCCAGGTCCATCTCTTCGGCCAACAGCATGGGCATGGCGGTCATGGTGCCTTGGCCCATTTCGGAGGCGGGCGACATCAAGGTCACCACGCCATCCAGGCCGATGTTGATCCAGTTGTTGGCGGCAAAACTGCCTGCGCTGGGCGCTTGGGCCAAAGCCAATTCGGTTTGCGTCAGGCCAAACGACAAGCCCAAGGCCAGGCTGCCCGAGCCGAGGATGAAGGAACGGCGTGACACGTTCGGTGTCAGTGGGGTGTTCATCGTGTTCATGCCTTGCCTCCTTGGAGGGTTTTCTGGGCGTGCGAGACCGCGCTGGCGATCTGGTTGTAAGTGCCGCAGCGGCAGATGTTGCCGCTCATGGCTTCCAAGATTTCGGTGCGGCTGAGGTTCTTCTTGACCACGCTGATCACCTTGGCCGCGGTCATGAGCTGACCCGACTGGCAGTAGCCGCATTGCGGCGCTTGTGCCTTGACCCAACCGGCTTGCAGTGCCTGGCCTGTGGGCGTTTTCATCAGACCTTCGACCGTGGTGATGTCTTTGCCTTCGGCCGCCGACAGGGGCAGCGAGCATGAGCGCACCGGCGCGCCATTGAGGTGCACTGTGCAGGCGCCGCACTGCGCAATGCCGCAGCCGAACTTGGTGCCCGTGAGATTGAGCTTTTCGCGGATGACCCAGAGCAAAGGGGTTTCCGGCTTGGCGTCGACCGACACGGCCTCGCCATTGACTTTCAATCGAACCATGCGTGTCTCCAGTGGTGTCAGCCGATGCAGCCTGACTGAGGACGCGCAAAATTGCGCCTGCACCGTGATACCAAGAAGTTAAAGCGAGCGCTTGGGCCAGGTTGTCGCACAAGGCTCAAATTCGGGCAAACCCTGAGGGGCAGTGTGGCGATAGGCTCACGGCCCAAGACTCAATTCACCAGCCCGCACACCGTTTTTGAGCCTTCCCAATTGCTGAGCGCCTGGGTCAAATCGGTACCCCTGCGCATGGCGGTCATTTCGGCCACGATGCTCAAGGCGATTTCGGGGGGCGTGAGTGCGCCGATGTTCAAACCCACCGGGCCGTGCAATTGACGCACTTCGGCTTCGCTCACGTCAAAGTCGAGCAAGCGCTTGCGCCGTTGCGCGTTGTTGTGCTGAGAGCCTAATGCGCCCACATAAAACGCGGGCGTGCGCAGTGCCTCCATCAACGCCAGATCGTCCAGCTTGGGGTCGTGTGTCACCGCCACCACGGCGCTGTTGTGGTCCAGCCGCATGGCCAGCACCAGGTCGTCGGGCATTTCTTTGGACAAGGTCACACCGCTCACGGCCTCCCAACCCTCGTGGTACTCCACACGCGGCTCGCACACCGTGACTTGGTAGTCCAGCATCACGGCCATGGTGGCCAGATAGCGCGACAACTGACCGCCGCCAATGATGAGCAAACGCAGGCGCGGGCCGTGCACAGTGGTCAGGCTTTGGCCGTCAAATTGCAGCTTGTCGCCATCGGTGGCTGCCCCCATGCGCACCAGGCCGGTGGCCATGTTCAAGCGGCGCTCCACGCGTTGGTGCTGCTCGATCAACACCAGCAGTTCGCGCAGTTGGGACTGGGGCGACAAGGGCTCCAGCACCACCTGCACCGAGCCCCCGCAAGGCAGGCCAAAGCGGCGCACCTCTTCGGCCGTCTGCCCATAGGTGGTGGTGTCGGGCAGGCGCAGGGCCAGCTCACCTGCGGCCACGCGGCGGATCAGGTCGTCTTCGATGCAGCCGCCCGAGACCGAACCGGCCACCTGGCCGTCGCCCCGGATGATCATCAGCGAACCCGGTGGGCGTGGGGCCGAGCCCCAAGTGCGCACCACGGTGCCCATCACCACGCGGTGGCCCCGGCTTTGCCAGTCCAGGGCGGTGCGGATCACGTCAATGTCGATGCTGTTCATGGGCGTCGCTTGTTTAGAGTTTCAAATCGTATGGCCAGCTCAGGCTTTGCCCGGTCAACTGCTCCACCGCCAGACGGTCTGCTTCATTGTCCACATCAAGACGGTAGTGCACATGAGGGATTTCCCAGCGGTAGACGCTTTGGGGATGGGCTTTTTGCCATTGGCGTGCACCCATCTCCACACCACCCTCCAGGATTTGCATCATCACCATGCTGGAGAACACCACCGGGTTGCCGGGCAGACCATTCACACTCGGTTGTAGCATCTGCGTGCCAACCGGGCGCTGCGCAAAAGCTTGCAGCAACGCCAGTACCGCTTGCACGTTGATGAGTGGTTGGTCTGCCAGCGCCACCACCACCGCATCCAGCCCTGCTGGCAAGGCCCTCAATCCGATGCGCAATGAGCTGACATGCCCGTCGTCGGGCTGCGGGTTGCGCACTGGCTGGGCCGCCCAGCGGGCCAAGGCACCTTCTTGCAAGATGCGCTCTGCGTGGTGCCCCAGCACCACCCGAATGGGCATCACGCCCGCCAGCGACAGCGCCTGCAATTGCCGCTCCAGCAAGCTCAAACCGTCCAACTGCAGCAGGCATTTGGGCCGATGGCCCATGCGGCTGCCCGCGCCGGCGGCCAGCACGAGGCCACCTGTGCGCAGTGCGGGCCCCGGTGTGGGCCGAACAAGCGGTGTCACGTTCAATCGAGCGCTCCGTATCGGTTGCAGATCGGCCATTGTGACGGGGTAATTCGGCAGCGCTGCCGCGCGGGTGTCACCTCAGCGCGAAACCGCCATGGCCCTCTCTTTCCAAACGCGCTACAGTGTTTTTCTTTTGTGCCGCCCCAAGGAGTCCCACATGAACGCCCCCCTGCACCGCGAAATGCCCGATGGCGCGCTCGACAGCGTCCGTGCCTTGAACGACGTCACCCAAGCCTGGGACAGCACCATCCTGCCCGAGCTGAAAAAGTACATCGAAATCCCCGCCAAGTCGCCTGCGTTTGACGCCGACTGGGCCGCGCACGGCCACATCGAATCGGTGCTGCGCCGGGCAGCCCAATGGGTCGAGGTGCAGAAGGTCGAAGGCCTCACGCTCGAGATCATCCAGCTGCCCGGACGCACGCCGGTCATGTTTTTTGAAGTGGCCGCCACCCGCGCCGCCAGCGAGGGCTCAGGCCAGACCGTGCTGATGTACGGCCACCTGGACAAACAGCCCGAGTTCAACGGCTGGCGCAACGACCTCGGCCCCTGGACCCCTGTTTATGAAGACGGCAAGCTCTATGGACGGGGCGGCGCCGACGACGGCTATGCGGCCTACGCCAGCATCGCTGCCGTTCAGGCCCTCAAGGCTCAAAAGACACCCCACCCGCGCATCGTGGGTTTGATCGAGACCTGCGAAGAATCCGGCTCTTACGACCTGCTGCCGTATGTAGACGCACTGCGCACCCGCCTGGGCGACGTGGGCCTGGTGATTTGCCTGGACAGCGGCGCGGGCAACTACGACCAGCTGTGGCTCACCACCAGCCTGCGCGGCATGGCCAGCGGCACGCTCAAAGTGCAAATCCTGACCGAGGGCATCCACTCGGGTGATGCCTCGGGCCTGGTGCCTTCGAGCTTTCGCATCATGCGCCAGGTGCTTGACCGCCTCGAAGACAGCGCCACCGGTCGCCTGCTGCCCGCCAGCTTCCACTGCGAAGTTCCTGCCGAGCGACTGGCGCAAGCCCAAGCCACAGCCGCCATTTTGGGTGACGAGGTGTACAAGCGCTTCCCTTGGGCGCACTACGACTGCGGCGGCTCGACCAGCTTTGCGCTGCCCACCACCACCGACCCGACCCAGGCCCTGCTCAACCGCACCTGGACGCCCACGCTCAGCGTGACCGGAGCAGAAGGCTTTCCCGCGATCAAAGACGCGGGCAATGTATTGCGCCCCTACACCGCCTTCAAGCTCAGCCTGCGCCTGCCGCCTTTGGTGGACGCCGCGCAAGCCGTGGCCGAAATGAAGGCTTTGCTGGAGGACAACGCGCCGTACCAGGCGCGGGTGACTTTTGAAAGCGGCGGCGGCGCGACCGGCTGGAACGCGCCCGACACCTCGCCCTGGTTCGAGCAAGCTCTGAACGCCTCCAGTCAGGCGCACTTTGGCGCTGGCGTGGGTTACATCGGGCAAGGCGGCACCATCCCGCTCATGAACATGCTGAGCGCCGGTTTTCCCAAGGCACAAATGATGGTCTGCGGCGTGCTTGGCCCTAAAAGCAACGCGCACGGACCCAACGAGTTTTTGCATGTGCCTTACGCCAAGAAACTCACCGCTGCCGTGGCCGAAGTGATGGCGCGCATGCCTTGATGAACGTCACCACGCGCCCCTCCTTGCCCCGACCCCAAGTGTCGGGCTTGCATGGCGAGGCAGGTCCACTGGCGTTGTACGACTGGGCCCTGCCTGCCAACAAACCGCTGGGTACCGTGCTCTTGGTGCACGGTTTGGGCGAGCACGCCGGGCGCTACGGCGAGGTGGCGGCGCACTTGTACCAATGGGGGTTTGCGGTGCGCGCCTACGACCAGCAGGGCCACGGCCAATCTGAAGGGGCCCGTGGCGACATGCTGCGCCCCGGCAGTTTGCAAGCCGATTTGTGCCGGGTGATCGACGACACCCGTCAGCACCCGTCTTTGCAGGGCACACCCCTCATTTTGCTGGGCCACAGCATGGGCGGTCTGGTGGTGGCGCGCACTCTGGCCGAGGGCTTGCGCCCGGTCGATGCGGCGGTTTTGTCGTCGCCGGCCTTGGGCGCGTTTCCCAACTTGTTCCAGAAAATGCTGCTGGCCAGCCTGCCCCGCGCGCTGTCGCACCTGCGTGTGGACAACGGCCTGAAATCCGAGTTCGTGTCACGCGACCCCGATGTGGTGAAAGCCTACAACACCGACCCGCTGGTGCACCGCCGCATCTCCGCGGGTCTGGCGGCCTGGATTCTGACGCAAGGGGCGCAAACGCTGGCAGACGCCGGGCAGTGGAAGGTGCCCACTTTGCTGCTCTACGCGGGGCAAGACCGGTTGGTCAATGCACAGGCCAGCGCCGACTTTGCGCGGGCCGCACCCGCCGCCGTGCTGCAGGCCGAGTGCTTTGAAGCCATGTACCACGAGATCTTCAACGACCTTTACCGCGCTCAGGTGTTCGCTGCGCTCAAGCGCTGGTTGCTGGCGCGTTTTTCTGCGCATCCCTCTGTTTGAACACCATCCACACCAAAGCCACCCCGGTCAAGGTCACGGGCACGAGCGATCCGATGTTCAACCAGGTCCAGCCTTGAGTGGTGACCAAAGCACCTGATGCGAACGAGGTCACGGCCATGGTGGCAAACACAAAGAAATTGATGGCCGCCTGACCCCGGTCTTTTTCAGCAGGGGTCCAGGCCTTCATGGCCAGCGTGGTGCTGCCGGTGAATAAAAAATTCCAGCCCAGTCCCAGCAAAAACAGCGAGATCAGGAACTGGTGCAACTCAACCCCGGTCAGGGCAATGCCGATGCACGCGAAGTTGATGACCACGCCCACCGCCATGATGGGCAGCGTGCCAAATTTTTTGATCAAGTGCCCTGTGAAAAAACCAGGCGCAAACATGGCAATCACATGCCACTCCAGCACCAGCGCCGCGTCGTCAAAACTGAAGCCGCACACCTGCATGGCCAGCGGGGTGGCGGCCATCAGCAGGTTCATCACGCCATAACTCAGGGCCGCTGCAGCCGCCGCCACAATGAACACCGGCTGGCGCATGATCTCGCGCAAAGGACGGCCCGCGCTGTCGCCCGGCTTTTTGGCGGGCACGGCCGGAAAGCGGATGAAGCTCATGCTCACCATGGCCAAAATGGCCACGATGCCCAGCGCCATGTAAGCGCCCAAAAACGGCACCTCGTAAAGCGTGCGGGTGCGCGAAGCCAAATTGGGGCCCACGATGGCCCCGATCAAACCACCGGCCAAGACCAGCGAGACGGCTTTTTCTTTGAAACCGTCTGCGGCCAACTCGGCCGCCGCAAAACGGTACAACTGGCCGTTGGCGCTGTAGTAGCCGGCGATCACCGTGGCCGACACCAGCAGCCAAAAGTTGTGGCTCCAGGCGGCATAAGCGGCCAGCAGCGCCGAAAACAAAGCCACCACCAGCCCCAGCTGAAACGACACTTTGCGCCCCCAAAGCGATTGACTCTTGGCCACCAAGCCGGTCGACAGCGCACCGCCCACCACATAGCCCATGACCGGCAAAGTCGCCATCCAGCCCAGCGGCGCCATCGACAGGCCGACCAGGCCATTGATGGCAATGAAAGTGACGTTGTTGGTGAAAAAGAGGCCCTGGCAGAGCGTGAGGAGTATGAGGTTAGTATTCATGCCGAGCAGTGTAGTTCCAAAGAGGCCGTGCATCCTGACCCAGCGAGACTGCCTTGGTGGTCTGGCATGGCCCGGTAAAATTGCTCCTTTGGCCAGCCCGCACGGGTTTGGTCACCACGGGGGCTGTTTGGCCACCCGCACGACCTCAGGACCCCTTGTGACCTACGCCAACGAGACCCGGCGCCGCCGGACCTTTGCCATCATTTCCCACCCTGACGCGGGTAAAACCACGCTGACCGAAAAGCTCTTGCTGTTTTCGGGTGCGATCCAGATCGCCGGTTCGGTCAAGGCCCGCAAAGCCTCGCGTCATGCGACGTCTGACTGGATGGAAATCGAAAAGCAGCGCGGCATCTCGGTGGCTTCGTCCGTGATGCAAATGCTGTACCGCGACCACGTCATCAACCTGCTCGACACCCCCGGCCACAAAGACTTCAGCGAGGACACCTACCGCGTGCTCACCGCCGTGGACTCGGCCCTGATGGTCATTGACGCGGCCAACGGTGTGGAAGCGCAAACCCGCCGCCTGATCGAGGTCTGCCGTCAGCGCGACACGCCCATCATCACCTTCGTCAACAAGATGGACCGCGAAGTGCGCGACCCGCTCGACATCCTGGACGAAGTCGAGCGCGAGCTGGGCATGCCCTGCGTGCCGATGACCTGGCCTGTGGGGCAGGGCAAGAGCTTTGGCGGCATCGTCAACCTGCGCACGAAGGCCATGACGGTGTTCGACTCCGGCAGCGAACGCCTGCCACAAGACTTTGAAACCATCCCGCTCACCGAGCAAGCCCAGCTGGCCGAGCGCTTTGGGCTGGAATGGCAAACCGCCATGGACAGCATGGAGCTGGCCACGGGCGCGTCGCCCGCGTTTGACGAAGCGGCGTTCTTGGCGGGCAAGCAAACGCCCGTGTTCTTCGGCTCCGGCGTGAACAACTTCGGTGTGATGGAAGTGCTGGACGCCCTGGTCGACCTGGCCCCCGCGCCCCGGCCCCGCACCAGCAACCTGCTGGTCAACAAGCAGCCCGTGGTCAAAGAAATCCAGCCCGAAGACAGCGCGTTTTCGGGTGTGGTGTTCAAGGTGCAGGCCAACATGGACGCCAACCACCGCGACCGCATCGCCTTTGTGCGCATGGCGTCTGGCAAATACACCCCCGGCATGAAGCTCAAGGTGCAGCGCACGGCCAAAGAACTGCGCCCCACCAGCGTGGTGACCTTCCTCTCGCAAAGGCGCGAAGCGGTCGACGAAGCCTATGCGGGCGACATCATTGGTTTTACCACCCACGGCGGCGTGCAGTTGGGCGACACCATCACCGATGGCGCCAACCTGCAATTCACCGGCCTGCCCTTTTTTGCGCCTGAACTCTTCATGACCGTGATCCTGAAGAACCCGCTGCGCACCAAACAACTGCAAACCGGTCTCGACCAGTTGGGCGAAGAAGGCGCGATCCAGGTCTTCAAACCCGAAATCGGCGGCCCGATGCTGCTGGGCGCGGTGGGTCAGCTGCAGTTCGAAGTGGTGCAGCACCGCCTCAAAGCCGAATACGACTGCGACGTGCGACTGGAAGGCTGCCAGTACACCGGTGCCCGCTGGATCACCGCCGACACCCCGGCCGAGTTGCGCGAGTTCACCAACGCCTACCCGCAGCGCATGTCGCTGGATGCGGCAGGCACCTTGGCCTATCTGTGCACCAGCCCGTACGACGTGCGCCTGGCGCAAGAGCGGTTTCCCAAAATCCACTTCCACCCCCTGCGCGAACATGCGGGATTGGCGCTGGGCTCGGCAGGCTGAACGCCCATGGGGGGCCAAGCCTTGGCGTGGGTCCACTGCAGACCTGGGATCCATGTTGGCCGAGAGGAGAGGGCGCTTGAGCCCCCAACACGATCATCATTTTGTCCACCATCTTGTCACCCAAAGGAGTCGGCATGAACCATTCAAAACTGACCGCCATGGCCCTGGCCTTGGTGGCCTTGGCCAACCCCACGGCGTGGGCCAATGCGCTGGACGGACGCTGGGTCGGTACATTGACCTGCTCAGAAAGTACCGCGATTCGCAGCCCCGGCTTCACCCTGCCGCTGACGTTGAACGTCACCGGCATTTCGGGCTCCTCTGAGCGCACCGACGAGCACTCCGTAGAGACTTTTTCCTATCAGCGGGCACCATCGGGCCAGCTGGACATCCAGTCCCAAGGCCGACGCCGATCCGACACCGAGACCCGTTGGGTCACACGCCTGAGCGGCCATGCCCCCAACGGCACGCTGGAACTCCAGGGGCAAATGTTCGCGGCAGATGGCAAAACCCTGGTGCGAGAGCGCTGCAGCGCGTCCCTCAGCCGCACCGCGGGCATCACCGTGCCACCTGCCTCGGCCCAAGGCCCA
Organism: uncultured Burkholderiales bacterium; assembly: GCA_903932865.1. Lineage (GTDB taxonomy): Bacteria > Pseudomonadota > Gammaproteobacteria > Burkholderiales > Burkholderiaceae_C > Limnohabitans_A. The sequence continues at coordinate 4,757 of CAIZHQ010000006.1, read as the reverse complement.
CAAGCTACTTCCCGCTCCGGCTTGACCCACACAACATTTCAGATCCGAGAGGTCGCGCCCAAAACCCCACCCAAAAACCAGGCTGCCACCACGCCAGGGCCCGGTGGCGCCCCTCTGGGCGAGGGGGGAGTACTTTACTTTCCTGAAGATTGGTTGTTGGGCGCAGGCCAAGCTTGGCACTACCGCACCAGTCCGCGTCCGCAAGCGCAGCCCGTACCCGTCCGACAAGCCACGCCCACAGAAGCCCCGATCATCCAGCGCGCCGAGGCGTTGATGCAGCAGATCGAGTCGCGGGTGCTGGTGTTGCTGGACGCCGGCGAAATCGTCAGCATCACCACCACCGGCGGCATCCGCCTCGACTCCCGCTTGCTGAGCGCCAGCATGGCCAAAACCATGACCGCTCTCGCTGCGGGCAAGGCCATGTGTGCAGGCCGGTTGAGCCTGGGGCAACGTGCCGACGCGGTCATCCCCGCGCTGTCCGGCACCGATTTGGGCACCGCCACCTTGCGCGACTTGCTCATGATGGCCTCGGGCACCACCGAACCTGGCGAACGCGACTACTTGGGGACCACCGCAGAAGAAACGCGCTTTCACCTTGAAGGCGCTGGCAACCTCGAGCGCTTGCTGGCCACTCCTGGGCAATCCTCGGCCCAGCGGGGGGTGTTGTCCAAAATCAAGCCAGGTGAACGCTTCAGCTACAAGTCACGCGATCCCTACACCGTCGCAATGATGCTGGAAAAAACAGTCGGCATGCCTGCCACCCGCTGGGTCGAAGAACAATTGCTGGCCCCCTCGGGTGCCGAGCACTCGGCCGTTTTGGCGACCGACCGCAGTGGTTATTTTCGGGGTGCCAACGACGGCATGCGCTTGGCCCTGATCGATTGGATCAGGCTGGCCATTTACGTGGACAAAGAGCGCAAACAAGACAGCTGCTTTGGCCGTTTCATTCGGGACATGGGCAGCACCCAAATCCGTGCGCCCGGCTTGGTCAACCACATGTCCGGTTACGGTTACTTCACCTTCACTGAAAACGCCATGGCGCCGCAAAGCTTTTGGGCCGCGGGTTACGGTGGTCAACGCATCGGCTGGAGCACAGAAGCGGGCAACGCCAGGATCTTCATGATGTTCAGCAACTCGGCCGACCGCCACATGGACCTCGTCTATCCGATTGCGCGGGACTGGATGCGCCTGGGCAGCAAGCCCAGAAACTGACACCCCAAAGGCCATGAAGTCGGTTCCCAGTGTGCGCAGTGGGCGTGTGCACAAGGCAGCGCCATGGAACCCGGGTCTTCGCCCGGGTGACAAGCTATGTCACCCGAACTCTGATTTGTCAGTCATCCCGAACTTGGTCCGGGATCCATTGGGCCCTGAAAAACCGCTCAAGCTTCCGCTCACGGGACGGTGCCAGTCAGCGCCTCAGGGTGCGCCAGCACCGCATGATCAGCCCCCGATCATTCCACCACCCAAATTTGGGAGCCCAAAGGAAATGAAGTTCTGCCGGGTTGGCGCGGGTCCTGCAGAACTTGTTTGGTGTAGTTGATCAGCTGCGTACCCGGCGTGTGTTGGAGTGTTCCCCGATAAGTCCGTCTGTCCGGGTCTATCCCCGTCCAAGTCTGGTTCAAAACGGCCACATTGCACTTGGGCAGGCATTGAAAAAATGGGTCGGACGGCTCCATCGCGCGCAGTTCGGCAAGGCTGTAAAACTCGTTCACCGAAGGGCCGCTGCGGCAGAAATTGGGGTCAGACGCATTGCTGTCGGTGATCGTGTTGTCAGAACCCGTGAATGTCAAGGTTGTCGCAGTCACCTGGGCCACAGCGCTGGTTCTGAAGTCCTTGTTGCTGCAATCGCTGTATGAGCCGGTAATGCGAATCGACTTGCCCGTGAAATCCAGCACCGCCACACTGGCCAGGCCCATGCCCGCGTGGGTTTCTGTGGCCAGTTGACCTGCGGAACTGGTTTTGATGATTTGGCCCACGTAAACGCCCTCGGGCGTCACGCGCAGGCGCGGGGCCACAAAAGTGCCGGCGCTCAGATCGGTGCAGCGGTAACTGCCCCGCGCGCTCACCGCTTCTGACTGAGGCACATAAGTGCCCTCAAAAACACAGCTGCCAGCGGTGATTTCCCGAGTCAGCTTGAATTTGCCGCCGCCCAAAGAAAAATTGAAATGCGCCAGAATGCCACTTGAGGCATTGATCCCGTAGACCATGCCATCGAAGTCTTTGTTCAAGCTGGGCGCATTGTCAACGAAGCTGAAGCGTTGCAAATCGATGGCGCCAGTTTTGCCTTCAAAAGCGTATTCAAAGCGGGCCAGATGGGGGTCGTTGGCCGAAAACACCATGACCGCGCTGCCCACGGCCGACGACTGGACCCGGGACGCATCGTAATTGGACGACGGTGCAGGCCCGGTGTTGCGGTACAGGGCACCGCTCAGTCGGTTGTTTTGGATCTCCCCCGAAAAAGTCAAAAAAGTCGGTTGACCACTGTCCGCATAAAAGTACCAAGCGCCAAACACCGTGTTGCCGACCTGGCTCAAATTCAACCCCATGCCGCTTTGCGAAGCGTTCCACCAGATGTCCTTGTAATCGCCGGCCACAGCCATGGGGAGATGGGCCACCAGACCCATGAAAGAAAAAACTGAACCGATGAAAGCTCTTCGGAGGCGGTTGGTCAACAGTGTCATTTTGAAATTTTGGAATTAAAGATATTTCTGATAATTTTAGTTATTTTTAATTTGTCATCACCCACTTTTTTTGTCACCTCCGACGCGATCGGGGGTCCACGTTTGTCAAGAACCTTGGACCCGGGTCTTCGCCTGGGGTGACGCCAACAGGGGCAGTGCTGGCATTTCAGCGGCATTGAGGCGGGCCCTGCGAGTGGGCAGGCGTTGACTGGGGCGACTGGGGTAACATCCATCGCTATTCAGCTTTCGACGATGTCCCCATGACCGCACTGTCCACCGCACCCGCTCCCATGGATGTTGCTCCGCCCCAGCCCCGCTCGCGCTTGGGCGATTTGCTGGTCAGCCAAGGCAAAATCACGGCACGCGATCTCGACCGCGCCCTCAACGCACGCGACGAAACCGGCAGCGTGCTCGAACAAGTGTTGGTCAACCTCGGTCTGGTGTCCGAAGGCGACGTCACCCAGGCTCTGGCCGAACTGTTGCAGTTGCCCTTTGTGGCGGCCGACGAATTCCCCGAAGTCATGCCCGAAGTTGAAGGCCTGCAGCCCGACTTCTTGCGCACCCACCTGATTTACCCCCTCAAACTCGACGAGTCTGGCCTGAGCCTGGCCATGGCCGCGGCCGACGACCCCTTTGTGCTCAAAGCCCTGCGCTTGGCCACTGGGCAGCGCATTCATGCTTGCGTGGCCAACCCCTCGGACATCGAAAAAGCCCTGAGCAGCCAAGACGAACCCGAACGTGAAGACGACGACGAACTGGGCACCGACGTGGGCGACTTTGTCGAACACCTGCGCGACCTGGCCAGCGAAGCCCCCGTCATCCGGCTGGTCAACCTCATCATTGGCCGCGTCATTGACATGCGCGCCTCGGACATCCACCTCGAACCTTTTGACGACGGCCTGCATGTGCGCTACCGGGTCGATGGCGTCATCCGCACCGAAGAAATCGTCTCGCCCCAGCTCAGCCCGGCGGTCAACTCGCGCGTCAAACTCATGGCGCACTTGGACATTGCCGAGCGCCGGCTGCCGCAAGACGGGCGCATCAAAACCCGCGTCAAGGGCCGCGAACTCGACCTGCGTGTGTCCACCGTGCCCACCGTGCACGGCGAAAGCGTGGTCATGCGGGTGCTCGACCGCACCAGCGTGCGCTACAGCCTCGAATCCATGGGTTTCGAAACCGACACCCTGGCGCGCTTCAACCAACTGTTGGGCAGGCCGCACGGGATTTTGTTGGTCACCGGCCCCACCGGCTCGGGCAAAACCACCACCTTGTACGCGGCCCTGTCCAAAATCGACTCGGACGCGCACAAAATCATCACCGTCGAAGAGCCCGTCGAATACCAGCTCGAGGGCATCAACCAGATCCAGGTGCACCAGCAAATCGGTCTGAGCTTTGCGCGCGCCCTGCGCTCCATCCTGCGGCAAGACCCCGACATCATCATGATCGGCGAAATGCGCGACACCGAAACCGCGCAAATCGCCGTGCAGTCTGCCCTCACGGGCCACCTGGTGCTGTCCACCTTGCACACCAACACCGCCGCCGGCGCCATCATCCGTCTGCAAGACATGGGCGTCGAGCCCTACCTCATCACCTCCTCGGTCAACGGCGTGCTGTCGCAGCGCCTGGTGCGCCGCCTGTGCCCGCATTGCAAAGAGGCCTACGTGCCAGACCCTCAAGTGGTCAAAGAAGCCGGCATGGACCGCCTGGGTCTGAGCGCCCCCAAACTTTGGCGCGCTGTGGGTTGCCCACAGTGCCGCCAAACCGGCTACTCGGGCCGCACCGGCATCCACGAACTGCTGGTCATGGACGACGTCATGCGCCGAGGCATTCTGGACGGGCTCGATTCGGCCTCGCTGCACACCAAAGCCACCGCGGCCGGCATGCACACCCTTTACGAAGACGGCTTGCGCAAAGTGGCCGACGGCGTCACCACGCTGGACGAATTGCTGCGCGTGACCGAGGACCAGTCCGATGCCTGATTACGTCTGGAAAGCCGCCCGCGCCGACGCCAGCATTCAGGAAGGGCGCCTGAGCGCACCCACCCAAGCGCGTGCCATGCAGCAACTGCGCAGCCAG
>CAIZHQ010000005.1 GCA_903932865.1 uncultured Burkholderiales bacterium | reverse complement strand
TTGAAATCATCTTGTCCCCAAATTCAGGGGTGCCGAACATCGGGCAAAAGACAGAAACCAGGCATACGGGTGATAACCCCTAGGCCAGCAGCCGCCTAAAGCCTTGCGAGGAACCATGGAAAGCGTTAAGGTCAAAACATACTTTTGGACCACTTGATGTACCTCAATTTACCGGGCCTCCACTTCAACCCGTTGAAGGCACACGCAAGCGCATTGCTCACACTCATGTCGTCATTGGGACAACAATTGAGCGGCTTTCGGTCGCAGCCTAACAACGCCGATGCCTTGAAGGCACAGGAGGAGTGCAAAAGGTCCTTGACCGAGGTCATCGAGACCCAGATCATTCCGCGCTTGGTGCAAGCGCACAGGGTGTCGTTGCCCGAAGCTGATCCCGCCACATTGGGCCCTGGCATCTCGCCCAAACAACTCGCCACGTTTGTGGCCCTGAGCAAATCCAGTCAGGCCAGCGAGACCACCCAATTCATCGACGAGTTGCTGCACCAGGGCGTCACCACCGACCGGATTTTCCTGGATCTGATCGCCCCTGCTGCACGGCAGCTGGGCCAGATGTGGGAGCAAGACCTGTGCGACTTCACCGAAGTCACTTGTGGCCTGGTGCGCATGCACGAGATCACACACCGCCTAGGCTTCGAATACCAAAACGGTCCGCAACTGGGCGGCGATGTCCAGCGCATCATGTTGGCCTCGGCCCCAGGCTCGCAGCATTTTTTGGGCATGACCATCGTGTCCGATTTTTTCCGCAAAGCCGGCTGGGACGTGGTCATCGAAATCTCGGTCTCCGAAAAAGAGCTGGTGCACGCGGTCAACAACGAGTGGTTTGACGTCATTGGCATCTCTTGCGCCACCGAAACGCAACTCAAGGCCCTGCCCGGCCTGATCCGCGCCCTCAAGGCCGCATCGGGCAACCCCGAACCCGGCGTGCTGCTGGGTGGCCCCATCTTCACCTTGCAACAACATGACGCCCGCAGCTTGGGCGCCGATGGCATTTGCGTGGACGTGAAAGAAGCCGTAGCACTGGCGGCCTCATTCCGCTCAGGCCCCAGCCCAGTGGCCAACGCCTGAAGCCCTGCCCTTGTCGTTCGTGAAGGGGCTCCAGATACTGCCGGGCAGCCCCATTACCGAACTCAGCCTTGAAAAAACAGACTTGCCCACAGCCCCCCAACATCGCCATGCATGAGGCCATGAATGCGGACATGAGTGCGGCCGACGTGTCCGCAGTCATCGGCATGGCGTGGCAAGACGACACCCCGTTCGAAGCCATGGCCCTGCAATTTGGTTTGAGCGAGGACCAGGTGATCGCTCTGATGCGCGAGCACCTCAAAGCCCGGTCTTTCAAGGTGTGGCGCATGCGGGTGCGCGGTCGTTACAGCAAGCACCAGGCGCTGCAACAGGCTCGAAGCCATGCCATATCGGAGGAACCTGCGCGCATCCTCGCACAGCGGGTACCCAACAAACGGCCGTTTCAGTGCGAAACCGAACCGTTGGACTTGCCGCTCTCAGAGGTCACGGCAGCCTCTTTGCGTTGACGCTCTAGCCCCCGTCATCAAGCCCTGCGGCGAGACCCTGACACCGGACTTTGGTGGGCCGCTGCCGCTTGCACGCCTTGGTGAATCTCGGCCGATTGATCGGCCAGCTCTTCGTGGGTGTCAGGAGCACCGCAGCCCGACTGCTCAAAGCCCGAGGCCTGCGGCAGCATGGCCTGCAACACCGACTGCACCTGGCGCAAACGCGGATCGTCCAAGTGAGCATCATCGGTGGTGTCGTTGATGCAAAAAAAGTCGAGCGCTCCGAACTCAGCCGCCAAGGCCTGCAGCTGGGCTTGCTGATCGACGTCACCCGTGGACACATGGCGGTGACGGTAAGTGCGCATCTTCGCCAAGCTGTGGGCCAGCGCCCAGCGCAACACAAAGTCCGACACGATGGTTGGCTTGTCCCAGCTGCGGAACACCGTCGAGCGCACCCCGGCAAACAACTCGGGTGCCGCCCCCTCCAACTCCCGCAACAGCGAGCGCCGCATGGGCCGGGGCGAATGGGCAAAGGTGCGAAAAGTACTTTGGTACAACGGGTCTTGCTGTCGGCTGGGCGGCAAATCCTTGCCCACCAGCGATGCGCCCGCTTGCGCCCTCAACCACTCGATCGACAAGCGGCAAGCGTTCTCCAGCGAGGTCGCGTCCATGCGCATGGCCTCATCGGTGACGTGTGGCTCGTCTGACCATGTGAGGTAAAAACCATCGGGCGTGAACCAGTCGGCCGGGTTCAAAGGTGCGCCCAAAAACACATCGTCGTTGAAATAAAAATAGCGCTCTGACAAACCCGGAATGTGGTGAATCCACGATTCAATGTGGCCCGAATCGAAGGTAGGCAAGGAAGACTCGGGTATCAGCTCACGGTGGTCCACCAGCGTCAACCGGTCCGAGGGACGCAACCAATCCGGTGCTTGCGCATCGGTCACGATGTACACATGGCCGTGCTGCGGGAAAAACTTCTCCAGTGCCCGCAGGCTGTAACGCAGCTCGTGGTTGTCTCGAAAGCGGCCCTCCACATTGCTGTAACGCGCCATGGCCGCGCCCGTGTCGCGGGGCAATTGCGCCAAAGCCGCTTGGCGCTTGGCCCGCCAACTTGAATCGTTACCGTCCACCCACAAGTACACCACATCAATGGGCTCATCGGGGAGATGGTGCGGGCCAGCTGGCGCTGGGTCTGCCTGAACTTGGGCTGCGGTTCGGGCAGCGGAGGGTCTGAAATTTTTCAAGCATCAAGTCTATCAGTGGGCCAGACATGCATTTTCAATACCCGCCCCGGGGTCAGGGCCACTGCACCTTGGTGAGCACAGGTCAACCGCATCCCCAAACGCCCCCACAAAATACCTGCAAGCCCTTCACACAGGGTGTTGCTGCAACAACCACAACAGCGTGCTGAGTGTGAAAAACGACAGCACCGTGGTCACCAGCAAGGCCGCAGCGCTCACCGTGCCGTGGCCGTGGCGCTGGTTCAAGATGGTGTAAATCCCAAGCATGGGCATCGCCCCGGTGAGCAGTGCAGCGGCGCGCAAAGCCGGGTCTTCAATCGCGACGAGCCAAACCAGCACCACCCACATCGCCAGCGGATGCAACACCAACTTGCCAAGTGCAATCGGCAGCACAGTGCCCTGTAAGCCCCGTGCTTGCAGGCCCACCAGAGAGCCACCAATCACAAACAGCGACAGCGCCGCGCTGGACTGCGCAAACAAATGGATGGTGCGCCCCAAAGGCTCGGGCATCTGCAGGCCAGAGAGCGAAAACGCAAAACCCGACACCACACCCCAAATCATGGGGTTTTTAAGCACATTTTTCAGCGTTTGGAGGAGTACACTTTTCCACTGGCCGGGCCTGCCTTGCGCATCCCCCATGGCCAAGAGCAAGGGCAGCAGCAAAAAGTTTTCGACCACCATGTTCAATGCCAGCGCCACCCCGGCCACCGGGCCAAACGACAACAAAATGATCGGGTAACCCACAAATCCGCTGTTCGGGCAAGACATGCCCATGGCCATCATGCTGCTGTAACTCAGGCTCTGGCCCAGCACCTTGCGCGCCCACCACAGGCCCAGGCCCATCACCAGCAAAGACCCCAAGGCATAAGCCAGCAAATAATTCAGATTCAGGATTTCCCCCACGCTGCGCTGCGACAGGGCATTGAACAACAAGGCAGGCAAGGCCAATTGGATGGCGAACTTGCCAAACACCTGCATGTCTGCTTGGGCAAACAGGCCTTGGCGAGTACAAAAAAATCCCAGGGCAATGGCCAGGTAAATGGGGCCAGTGATGCCCAGTATTTCCAAAGTCGCGTTCATTCCAGCCGATCAGTGTGTTTCGCCAGGTGCAAAGCGCCAACCCGTCACGCGCGACCCCTGCTTAAAATCGTCCATCGCTTATTGTATTTTTTATGCCGCCTCTTCAAAAACCTGTTTCTGACCTTTTGGATGTGCTGACCGATCGGCAATTCGAGGCTGACCGGGCTTCGTGCTTGCCCTTGCAATTTCAACCCCATGGCCGCAACGCCACACTCAGCCGCCTGATCGCAGGCGGTCGAGTGATGCACCTGGGCTTTGCCGACCACGGCCCCCTGATTGCCGACAAACGCGCAAAAGGCACTTGGCTACACGACCATGTCATGGCGCACAGCCAGACTTGCATGGGTGTGGACATCGATGCTCAGGCAGTGTCCTTGGCACAAGGCTTGGGCGTACCCCAACTGCACTGCCTGGACGTGTTTTCCCCCGAGTTTGCCGAGCTGGCAGGGCGGTTTGCCCCCACCCATGTGCTGCTGCCCGATGTGCTGGAGCACCTGCAAGAGCCGGTGGTATTCTTGCGTCGCATTGCTCAGGTCATGCCTGAAGTGCCCTTGATCGTCTCGGTGCCCAACGGGTTGAGTCTGCGCAACTTTCGTAACAGCCTGGCCAATGTCGAGCGCATCAACACCGACCACTTGTGCTGGTATTCACCCTTCACTGCAGCCAAGTTGCTCAGCAGGGGAGGCTATGCGCCAGAACAATTTTGGAGTTGCCAGATCGCCCCCGCCGCCTCTTTCCAGGGCAAGGTGCTGTCGGCTCTGGCGTCCTTGCGTCCGTTGTGGGCCGACAACGTGGTGGTGGTGGCGCGCCCTTGGGCTTGAACCGCTAGCCCATGCCTTGGACTCGGCCTGCAGCCTGTGTTTAAAACGCTTTAGAACTGCCGGGCGCCTTCGCATGGCGAAAAGGGCTGTGGGCGATCCACAGCGCCATGGCCCCGAGGCTCAGGGCCATGTAAGCAGAAATCCAGCCCAAATGAGCGCTGGCGGTGAAATCAAAGACCACAGACCCACCCAGGCACAAGGCCATAAAAACCGCGTTGATGCCAACACAGAGCCACGAGTACATCGGTGCCAACCCTTTTTGAAACGGCAAATGCGCAAAAGCAGCCATGAAGCAGGCTGCCATTTGCCATGCGACGAGCGGCCAGACATAGTCCAACAAGCCTTGCCAGCGCGCATCAAGCCACCCCAAACGAAACGCTGTTGTCACCAGCGCCCCCACGCTCAACACCAGCGCCGACGCGCCGAAGGCCACATGAATCGGCCGCAGCCGCACCGCCGTGGGACTGCTGAGCACCACCTGCGCCCAGGCCGTGTGCACCAGCGCCGGAATGAAACTCAGGACACGCAGCAGCGCCAGCATCCAGCCCGCTTCTTGCACGCCATACTGCGCTGGCCAGCTCAGCGCCAGCGCCGTGGCGGCCAGGCCGTCGGTGAGGGTGTGCAGCATCTTCAGCCGGGCGCTGCGCGGATCAGAAGAGGACGGCGCAGCGGGCTTGCCGGGCGGTAAGACGCTGCCTGCTTCGGCCGCCAAAGCCACGTCAGCAGGTGAAGTGGGATGAAAAGCCAGCCTCATCCAGGCGGCCCCGGCCAGATAACCCAAGCAGGCCGAAACCAAAAGCACTGGCAGCACGAGGCCCTGGTCACGCACGGGAAAGAGCACAGCCCCCAGCACCGCCGCCACTGCCGCCAGCACCGGAGGCACCATGCGCACCAGGCCCATGGACCAGCGGCTGCCCACCCGCAGTGTCAGACTTTGCGCCAGCAGCCAACTGATCTGCGTGAGGCCCAAGGCGGCGGCCCAAGCCCACACCTGCGCCGCATGGTCCAAACCTGACCAAACCGCCCCCATCGCCGCCAACGGGGCCAGCCACAACATGCGCCAGGCACTTTGCCGCCAGGCGCGACGCGCGGCGGCTCGGGGCTCTTGGTCGCGCTCAGCGAGCAGGCTCAGGGGGCTTTGCGCCAACGCCAGGCTGGCCCAAAAAAAGGCCAGTTGGCTGGTGGCGGAAAACACCCCCACCTCTTCGGGGCTGAACAGCCGAAACAGCACCAGCGCCAAAAAGCCCTGCGCCGCCAGCGACACCAAGCTGCCCAGGGCGGCGGGCGCAGTTGCGTGGGGCAAGGTTTGCCAGAGTTTCCACCGTTTCATCTGTCGGCCCCGAACAAGGTGGCCCAAACCGGTAAGGCTTGCAACTGGTGCGACCAGCGCAAGGACTGCAAGTGTTGGCGATCGGTTTGACGCGTGGGCAGACGCTGCACAGCCGCTTGCCATTGCGCTGCGCTGGCCTTCACGTCCAGCAGATGCACCCGTCCGACATGGGCCAGCGCCGTGCGCCGCGCCCAGGCATAGGGGTTGCTGATGACGGGCAAGCCCAGCGCCAGGTATTCCAGCATCTTGGTGGACGTTTGCTCACTCAGTGGCAACACATCGGGCATCAGGTTCAGGCCCGCGCGAGCCCGCAACAATTGAGCAGGCACCTGGCTTTGCGCCACACGTCCGGTGCTTTGGATGTGGCCAAAAGCGGCCAAGCGCTCTTGCAAGGCCGGGGGCACATCGCCCACCAGCAGCAGGTGCAATCCCGCCTGTCCCAAGGTGCGCAGCAGGGGCACCAAGTGCAGCAAGCGGCGCATCTCGCCGAGATAGACCAGGTCAAACTCGGGCGGTTGCAGGGACTGCACCGTCAAAAAAGCGTCGGGCACGCCCATGTCGCGCAAGGCATAGGGAGCAGCGTCAGGCACGGCGCCATCAAAGCCCATGCGCTGGCGCACCCAGTTGCTTTGGAACACCCGAAAGTCGGGCACGGGATGCTGCCACTGCTTGATGCGGTCCTTGAGCCAGGCCAAAGGGGCTACGCTGGCCGAGGCGTATTCGTGCACCTGGACCGCGCCTTTCAAGCGTCGGGCTTGGTCAGCCGGCACACGGCCGCAAATCCACCACACGGCCTGAGCGCCATCGGGCACGGTGTGGGCTTGGGTGTGCATCTGCACCGCATGGCCCAAGCCTTCGATGTGGGCCTGGTAAGCGGCCAACTCGGGCAAGTAAGAACGTGCGCCATGCACAAAGTGAACGGTGATCACGACCGGCCTCCTGAGGAGGGATCATCCCGCGAAGCTTCCAGCTTCAAGGCTCGCTTGTCTTGCCCGTCACCCCCTTTGTGCAGCAGCAACGTGAGCAATTGGTCCCACGCCTGCACAAAGTTCTCGAGGCGGTGCTGGCCCTGCAAGCGGTCGATGGCCGCGAGCCGATCGGCCACCGGTTGCGCCAGGCAGCGCTGCACCGCCTCTGCCAGCGCACTGGGACTTTCATCGCATGCCAACCAGAGTGGGGCTTGCGTGCCCAGCATTTCCTGCATCGCGGGGATGGGCGTGCTCACGCAGGGCACGCCGCAGGCCAGCGACTCCAGCGCCGTCATGGGGTAGCCCTCGTAGCGCGAGCACAGCACCGTGGCCCGCCAGGTCCGATAGGTCTGCGCGGTCACCGTTTGCTGACCGAGCAGCTGCAAGCGGCCTTGGGCCAGCAGGTCTTGCCCGGCGCTGCGCATCACGTCCATCAGCTCGCCGTCGCCCACCACATGCAGTTGGCAGGCGAGCGGCATAAGGCGCAGCATGGACAGCAATTGCAATGGCTGTTTCTCAGGCGACAAGCGACCAACAAAGCCCAGCGCCATGACCTCGTTGGCGGGCATGGCAGCGTCATCTTGGCCCGCACCGGGCAACACCGCCGGGTTGCGGATCACGCTCACGTTTACAGGGGCTGCACACCCGACACCGGCTACCACGCGCACCAAGCTGTCGCACGAGGTTTGTGAGGCGCACACCAGATGGCTGGCACCGCGATACACCCTGCGCAGCCAGCCAGTTTTCAGGTGCGAAGCCCCAGCCTGCTGCAGCACCTCATGCACAGGGCCGTGCACCCAGACCACGCTGGGCCGGCGAGCCAACCCAGCCAGCACCACCGCCACATAGGCTGGCCAGAAGTTGTTGGAGGCCACCAGCACCTGCGCCCGCCGTGCCGCCTGCCAGCAGGCCCAGAGCGAGGGCCTACCTTGGCGCACCGGCAGCCTCGAGACTTGCCAGCCGCGCTCGGCCAGGCCCGATTCGAGCCAGTGCAGCGTGGTCTGCACCCCGCCCACGCCAGACTCTTCGGTCAACAACAGAACTTGGCGGAGCGTGGGCATGGTCAACGTGCACCTCGTCCAGTCAGTACGGTCTGAATGGTTTTGAAGACGATCAACAAGTCCATGGCCAGACTGTAGTGCGTGATGTAGTAGAGGTCGTAGCTGAGCTTGATGGCGGTTTCATCGGCGCTGGCCGCATAGCCTTGTTGCACCTGAGCCCAACCTGTCAAACCGGGGCGCACCAAGTGGCGGTAGGGGTAGCTGGGCATTTGTTCGGCAAACTGTTGCACAAAACCGTCCTGCTCGGGGCGCGGGCCGATCAGGCTCATGTGGCCCATGAGCACGTTGAACAGCTGCGGAATTTCATCGAGCCGGGTGCGGCGAATCCAATGCCCGAAGCGGGTGATGCGCGGGTCGTTGGCCTGGGCAAACTGCGGGGTGAGTTGCGTTTCGTGGCGCATGCTGCGGAACTTCCAGATCCGAAAACTTTGGCCGTGCATGCCGGTGCGCCGCTGGCTGAACAAAGCTGGGCCGGGCGAATCGATCTTGACACCAACCGCCACCAACAGCGCCAGCGGCAACCACAGCGGCAGCAGGGCCAGCACCACGCTGACATCGATGAGGCGTTTGACCAGGTCGTAAGCCGGGTTGCCATCGGTTTGCCACAGCTCGTTTTGCAGGGTCTCGGCTGCCATGCGCCCGGTCAGGTTTTGCTGCAAAGATTCGGGGCTGTACAGGCGAATGTGCTGCAGCTTGAGCGCGGTCAAAAAGCGGTGGCGCTCGGGGCTGGGGGGCACAGAGCCAGCAGGTAGCACGACCGCGCCGTCGCACGCCAGCGCTGCGCCAGGCGGCATGCCCCGCTCTGGCCAGGGCAGTAAGCTGACACGTGGCCGGCCTTGGCCGTCAGGGTCGGGCAGCCAAGGGGCCAACAGGCCAGGGACACATGGGTCCTGGTACACCAGCCTCAAAGGCCGGTGCCGCAAAAACCATTGATCGGCCAGCCAGAACCAAAAGGTGCACAGCACATAGGTCAAGAGCAAAGCGCCGCGTGAATACGGCTGTTGCAGCAAGGCAAAGCCCAGGGGCGTGAGCCAAAACGGCAAGCCGGTGGTGACCAGCAACAAAGGGCCGCGTTCGGCCGCAGGCATGTGTGCCCCCCGGTACAGCAAGTGCGCCGCCAGCGCATAGGGCACCAGGCTGGCCAGCACGGTACGGCCAAAATCCACGGTGGCATGGCCGCTGGCCGTCAGGGCCTGGCTGATGGCATAGGCCAGACCGATCATCGCCAAACCCAAAAGGCTCCAGACCAGGTGGGCGCTTTGACGGTGCGCCCGCTGCGAGGCCAGTTGCTGGGGATGGCGGCGCGGGCGCGTCATGGGCCAGCGGGCGGTGTGCATCAAGGGCGCGTGCTGGTAAATGGCCAGCACCGACTCGGCCATGGCCTCGGGCTGGAACTGCGCCTCGTAGCGCTCGCGTGCCGCCTGGCCCAAACGCTGGCGCAAGGGGCCATCGGCCAGCAGGGTCTGCAGCGCTTCGGCCACGGCTTGTGGGGTGTTGGGCACCAGCCAGGCGCTGGTCTGGTGTGTCAGCATTTCTTCGATGCCGGGCAAGCGCGTGGCCACAATCGCCATGCCCGAGCGCATGGCTTCCAAGACGGAGATGGGCAGGCCCTCGTGGTCAGACAAAAGCACAAAAATCTGGTGCTGCGCCAGGCGCTCGGCCACGTCGTTCACATCGCCCTCCAGCCGGATGTGCGGCATGGGGGCAGCGGCCGCTTGGTGGTGGGCCAGGTCGGGCCCGCCCCCCAAAATTCGTGTTGGTGGCTGCAGGCCAAGATGTGCCAGCAAAGCCAGTGCCTCGATCAACACATCGGGCCGCTTGGGCGCGGCCATGCGGACCACCATGACCAGGCTTGGCGGCTGGGTGGCCATGTCGCTGCGCCAGGGCACATCGGCCAAGGCGTTGTGCACCACGCTCACCAGCTCGGGCGGCATGGGCAAACGCGCGGCCAATTCTTTTTCGTGGGCCGAGACGCAGACCATGCGCGTGGTCCAGGCCGCCAGCAAGGCCTCGGCCAGCCAGGCGTTGGCGCGGATCAGCCAGGGCGCTTGGGGCTTGAAGCCAAAGCCGTGCACGGTATAGACCACCGGAATTTGCCGCAGCTTGCCCGCCAGGCGTGCAATCACCCCGGCCACCGCGCTGTGGGCATGGATGACATCGGGCTGCAACACACGCAGATGGGCCAGCAAGGCCCGCACCGAGGCCAACACCTTGAGGGGGTTGAGCGAGTTTTGCAAACTCGGCAGCGCCAGCACCGCGATGCCCAAATCAATCAAGGCCTGGCCCAGCACGCTGCGCTTGTCGTGGCCACCGATCACCACCGTGAAGCGCACCCGGCCCTGCAGGGCGCGGCACAATTCCAACACATGTGTCTGCGCCCCACCGGCTTCGCCTTTGGTGATGACCAATACAACATGGGGAACGGGGGGATGAACAGGGGCAGACATGCAGGGGCAACGGAAGGTGCCGGTATTGTCACCTTGAACGGGCTGCGCCTGGGCTCGACCCGAAAAACCCAGGGCCCGCCACAGGGCCGACCGTCAATCCATCAAGCGTGGCTGGGCGCCCGAGTTGCGGTGATCGGCGAAACCACTGGGAAAGCCCGCGTGCCCGGATGGATCTCTTGCCACACCAACTGCCCACCGACCAGCACCACAAACTCGCCCGTTCGCAAGGCTTTCCAGGGCTCGTCCAGCGTGAGGGGCTCGGTGGCCAGCAAGCTCATGACATCGCCCTCGGCATTCAGCGGTCCCAGGTCCAGACTCATGTCGCGGTCCACCAGCCGCGCATGGGGAAAGGGATGACGCCGGGTCAGCAGATGCAGATTCGTGGAGCAATGGGCATACAGGGCCTGACCATCGCTGAGCAGCATGTTGAAGTTGCCATGCCCAGCCAGTTCGGCGGCGATGCGGGCCAGCACGGGGGCCAACTCGGACCATTCAGGGGGCTGCACGCGGTCCTTGAAATGGCTGCGCAAGTGGCTCATGAGGGCGCAAAACGCACGCTCGCTGTCGGTGCCGCCCACGGGCATGTCTTGGCAACTCTTGGGAGCCTCAAAGTCGCGCAGGTCGCCGTTGTGCGCGAACACCCAGGTGCGTCCCAGCCATTCGCGTTGAAAAGGGTGACAGTTGGCCGATTGAACATCCCCTTGCGTGGCTTTTCGAACATGCGCCACCACCACCTTGGACTTGATGGGGTGCTGCCGCACGTATTCGGCCAGCGGCGAATGGCTGGCCGCTTGATCGTCCTGAAAAACCCGGCAGCCTTTGCCGTCATAAAAAGCGATGCCCCAGCCGTCAACGTGGTCCGAAGTCAAGCCCCCACGCGCCGAAAAACCGGTGAAAGAAAAGGTGGTGGCCGCCAGTTTGTTGCAGCTCATGCCCATCAACTGGCACATCGAGAGGCCCTTTCAGGACAAGCAAAAATCCACAGCGGCCATGGCGTGCAGGGCCGTGGTGTCAAAGCCCGGCACGCCACCATCACCGGGTTGCAAGCTCATGGTCAGTTCGGTACAACCCAAAACCACCCCTTGTGCGCCTTGCGCGACCAACAGCTGCACCTGTTCGATCAGGTTTTGGCGTGAACCGGCCAGCACCTGGCCCCTGCAAAGCTCCTCAAAAATGATGCGGTGCACTTCGGCTCGCCCGGGCTCATCGGGCACCAGACACTGGATGCCGCGGGCCGCCAAATGGTCACGCATGAAGGCTTGCTCCATGGTGAAACGGGTGCCCAACAAGGCCACTTGTGTCATGCCAGCGGCCAAGATGGCTTGGGCCGTGGCATCGGCAATGTGCAGCAATGGCACCTCCGTGGTCGCCTGGACTTGCGGCGCGATGCGGTGCATGGTGTTGGTGCAAATGAGCAAGGCCTCGGCCCCGCTGTGCGCCAACTGGCGGGCCGCCGTTTGCAGAATCTCGGCCATGCGGTCCCAGTCGCCCTGCTTTTGCAGGTCGGCAATTTCCTGAAAATTCAGGCTCACCAAATGCAAAGGGGCCGAGTGCAGCCCTCCTCGGCGTCGCGCCACCTCGCGGTTAATGTGCTGGTAATACAGGGCGGTGGACTCCCAACTCATACCCCCGATCAAACCGATTTTTTTCATGCCATCCATCTTTGTCAATTGAAAACCGAAGTTTGCCACCAAATGGCCAGCATGCCATTGCTTTTTTAACCCCAAAAATCCTATTTATTGGAATATTTTTCTACAATAAACGCATGAAACAGAAACTCGATGCTATTGATCGGAAAATTTTGGACTTGCTGCAGGTCCACAGCGATTGGCCCATCAACGAATTGGCCTCCGCCGTGAACCTGACGCCCACGCCCTGCTGGCGGCGGCTGCAACGGCTCAAGGAGTTGGGCATTTTGGCTCGGCAAGTGGCCCTGGTAGACCGACGCCAGGTGAACTTGGGCGTGACGGTGTTCGTGTCGGTGCGTACCCGCCAGCACGATGTGCCGTGGCTGGACACATTTCGCGCAGCGGTGCAAGGCATTGCCGAAATTGTCGAGGCTCACCGCATGAGTGGCGATGTGGATTACCTGCTGAAGGTTGTGGTGCCCGACATTGCCGCTTACGACCTGGTGTACAAGCGGCTCATCGAACAGGTGCCGCTGTCCGATGTGAGCTCCAGTTTTGCCATGGAGGAACTCAAATTCACCACGGCGGTTCCGCTCAGTTATGCGGCCTGAACGGGGCGGGACTGGATGGTCACCCAGAGTCCCAGCAAGCCAAACAGGACAAAGCTGACAAACGACCAGTTGGCGATTGAGCCGCCCAGGAAGGTCCAGTCGATCTTGCTGCAGTCACCGCTGCCTTTGAAGATCATGGGGATGGCACGGTTGAGGGGGAAGTTTTCGACCATGCCGTAAAAGTCGCGTCCGCAGTTGACCACCTCGGGCGGGTACCACTGCAGCCAGCTTTGACGAGCCGCCGTGAAGGCCCCAAAACCCGCGCTCAGCGCGAGCAGAAAGCCCGTTACCGCCAAGCCCCAGTCACGCAAACGCCAGCCAATCAAGGCGAGCAGCGCCACGCCAATCAAGGCGTAGCGCTGAACGATACACATGGGGCAGGGGTTCAGACCGACAACGTGTTGCAAATACAGGCCAAATACCAGCATGCCGATGCACGACAAGGCCATCAGCAGCATCCAGCGTTGGGGAGAAATGGCGTTCAGATTCATGGCGTCTTTTCAAAAGCAGGGCGCATTATGCGCTCCTGTCTGCACCGGAGTCGGTGCGGTGCTTCACTCATCCCTGCGAGAATCAGGCATCTGCAAAAGCCCGCTCGATCACGAACGCCCCGGGCGTGCTGGTATTGCCTTCGGACAGACCACTGTCTTCGCAGATGCGCTTGAGGTCTTTGAGCATGGCGGGGCTGCCGCAGATCATGACGCGGTCGCTGACCGGGTTGAGTTTGGGCAGGCCCAAGTCGGCAAACAGCTTGCCGTTTTCCATGAGGTCGGTCACACGGCCCTGGTTTTGGTAGGGCTCGCGGGTCACCGTAGGGTAGTACAGCAATTGCTGACTCACCATCTCGCCCAGAAACTCATGGGCAGGCAACTCTTTCATGATGTAGTCGTGGTAGGCCAGTTCATTGACCTGACGCACCCCGTGCACCAAGATGACCTTTTCGAAGCGTTCATAGGTTTCGGGGTCGCGGATGATGCTCATGAACGGTGCCAGACCGGTGCCAGTGCCCATGAGGTACAGGTTCTTGCCGGGCAGCAAATAATCGATGAGCAAAGTGCCCGTGGGCTTGCGGCCGACCACGATGGTGTCGCCCACCTGGATGTGCTGCAACCTGGAGGTCAGCGGGCCATCGGGCACCTTGATGCTCAAAAACTCCAAATGCTCTTCGTAGTTGGCACTGGCAATGGAATAAGCCCTTAACAGCGGTTTGCCGTTGTCGCCACGAAGGCCGATCATGGTGAAGTGCCCATTTGAAAAGCGCAGGGCTTGGTCGCGGGTGGTGGTGAAGCTGAACAGGCGGTCGGTCCAGTGGTGAACGCTCAAAACGCGTTCTTCTAGAAATGCACTCATTTGATGTGTCTGGGTTTTGGCCGGGCGAGAGACCCAATGCCAATGGAGGATGCAGAAAGCTTGCTACAGTTACGGCCTGCAAGTCCACAAAAAACACGGTGCTGTTGCACCAACAACCCGTATTCTCGTGTGAACCGCTTCCAACTGGAAATACAGAAATTCTATATCCGTATCACCAGCGCTTCTTAAGATACTTCAAGGCTGACAATCACCATGGCACGCAACGTTCAATGCATCAAACTCGGCAAAGAAGCAGAGGGTCTGGATTTTCCGCCCTACCCCGGTGAGCTGGGCAAGCGCATCTGGGAAGGCGTGAGCAAGCAGGCATGGGCCGACTGGCTCAAGCACCAGACCATGCTGGTCAATGAAAACCGCCTGAACCTGGCCGATTTGCGCGCTCGACAATACCTGGCGCGTCAAATGGAAAACCATTTCTTTGGCGATGGTGCAGATGCTGCTCAGGGCTATGTGCCACCTGCCGCCAGTTGATGCCCAGCGGCGCCTGACTCTCCATATTGGAACCCTTGAGCTCCGCTTGCGAGACGCGCCAAGCGCTGGTCATCGGCGCGGGCTTGTCCGGTTCTGCCGTGGCCTACAGCTTGGCTGTGCGCGGCTGGTCGGTCACGGTGCTGGACCAGGCACCAGGCGTCGGGGCTGGCGCGTCGGGCTTGCCTGCGGGTTTGGCCGCCCCCCACGTTTCACCTGACGACAACGTTCTCTCGCGCATCACGCGTGCGGGGGTGCAGGCCACGCTGCAACGCGCACAGGCACTTTTGCACGGCGGCACCGATTGGGGGCTGACAGGCGTTCTGGAACACAACCTGGCGAGCAAACGCCGCCTGCCCTCGGACACCTCCGATCACCACAGCGCCCCGGCCAGCGCAGCGCAAATTGCCGCCGCGGGTTTGCCGCCCGATACGCCCGCACTCTGGCACGCGCAGGCTGGCTGGGTCCGTCCCCGGCAACTGGTGGCCGCGCAACTGCAAACACCGGGTGTGAAGCTGCGGTGGTCGCAAGCCGTGCACACCATCGAACGGCGCGACCAAACTTGGGCCGTGCTGAACGCGCAGGGGCACACCTTGGCCCAAGCGCCCTGGCTGGTGGTGGCGAGCGCTTTTGACAGCTTGGCCTTGCTGCAGCCTTTGCCTGGCTTCGCGGTGCCTTTGAATCCTCTGCGCGGGCAAGTCAGCTTTGGCCACATGGCCGACTTGACCGACGCCCAGCGCCAGCGGCTGCCACCTTTTCCGGTCAACGGCCACGGCAGCTTCATCAGCGGCGTGCCCACGACCGAGGGGCCACCCGGCTGGTTCATCGGCGCCACTTTTGAGCGCGACTGCTCGCTGTCGCCCGTGCGGGCTGAGGACCACCTCGCCAACCGCCTGCGCTTGGCCACGCTCTTGCCGGCCTTGGGCGAGGCCATGGCCACCCAATTCGGGCCGGACCGCGTCCTCGGCTGGGCTGGATTGCGCTGCACCTTGCCCAACCGCTTGCCAGCGGTCGGCCCCATCGACCCGCTGCGTCTGCCCGGTCTGTGCCTGAGCACGGGGATGGGCGCACGCGGCATCAGTCTGGCCGTGCTGTGCGGCGAACTGACCGCCGCCTGGATAAACCAGGAAGCCCTGCCCTTGCCCGAGGCTTTGGCCAAACATTTGGCGGCCGAGCGCTTTGCGTCCGTTTGAAGGGCTGGATTTCAAGCCACTGCAGCGTGCATTTGACCGTCCTTGGCCGTCGCACTGACCTCACCAAGTCGAATGCCACGCATTTCTCAATTTGGTTGAAATTCAACTTTCAAATTATCATTTGTAGCAACATCCTGTACAAAGTCAGCCACATCATTCAATATCAGTGTTCATCGCCACGTCCTCAGGCTTCGACAAGTCTGGCCAGCGGCTAAATTTTCAGGAGCTTCCATGGCCCAACCGTCTTTTTCTAGGTATTTGCCTTGGCTGGTAACGGCCCCCGCCGCGCTGGTGGCACTGCCCTATTCGATCTGGGTCAGCGGCGGTTTTGGACTGCTTTTTGTGCTGGGCTGCATCGATTACGCCCAAATCCGACAGGCGGTGCGACGCAACTACCCGCTCACGGGTCGCATACGATACGGTCTGGAGTACATCCGCCCAGAAATCCGGCAGTATTTTCTGGAAAACGACGAGGAAAAACTGCCCTTTTCACGAAGCCAACGCGCCATGGTCTATGCCCGCTCCAAGGTGCAAAACGACAAACGCGGCTTTGGCAGCATCAAGGACATGTACAACGCACAAACCGAGTGGATCACACATTCGATGCAACCGACTCACCTGGACCCGGCCGGCTTCAGGGTCACGGTGGGCGCACACCAATGCCAGCAGCCTTACGCGTTGTCCTTGCTCAACATTTCCGGAATGAGCTTTGGGGCCTTGTCGCCCAATGCCGTCAAGGCCCTGAACAAGGGCGCGGCCATGGGGCAATTCGCGCACGACACCGGCGAGGGCAGCATCTCCCAGCACCACCGCGAACCCGGGGGCGATCTGATTTGGCAGATTGCCTCGGGTTATTTTGGTTGCCGCACGCCAGAGGGCCGGTTTGACCCGGTGCGCTTTGCCGAGCAAGCTCGCTCGCCCCAGGTCAAGATGATCGAGCTGAAACTCTCACAAGGGGCCAAGCCCGGCCATGGCGGCGTTTTGCCCAAAGCCAAAGTCAGCGCAGAGATTGCCGAAGCGCGCGGCGTGCCCATGCGCCAGGACTGCGTGTCCCCGGCCCGGCATTCGGCCTTCAACACGCCAAGGGAGATGATGGCTTTCATCGCGCAACTGCGTGAGCTCTCGGGCGGCAAGCCGGTGGGCATCAAGCTCTGCGTGGGTCATCCGGCCGAGTGGTTTTCGGTGGTCAAAGCCATGGTGGAAACCGGCCAAACACCGGACTTCATCGTGGTCGATGGCGCCGAAGGCGGCACGGGCGCAGCGCCCATTGAGTTTGCGGACCATGTGGGCATGCCCCTGCGCGATGGGCTGCGCCTGGTGCACAACAGTTTGGTGGGCGTGGGGCTGCGCGATCGGATCCGGGTGGGGGCGTCGGGCAAAGTGATTTCGGCCTTTGACATCGCGCGTTGCCTAGCGTTGGGAGCCGATTGGTGCAATTCTGCACGGGGTTTCATGTTTGCCCTGGGCTGCATTCAATCACGCAGCTGCCACACCGACCACTGCCCCACGGGTGTGGCCACGCAAGACCCGGTGCGCCAACGCGCCATCGTGGTGACCGACAAGGCCGAACGGGTGTATTACTACCATGCCAACACCTTGCATGCGCTGGCCGATTTGGTAGGCGCTGCAGGCCTGCAAAAACCAGGCGACATCACGGCCCATCACCTTATGGGGCGCAATGCCGAGGGACAGGCCCGAACCCTGGCCGCCAGCATTGACACGCTGGCACCCGATCAACTCTTGCATGAGCCGTCTGAGCCGCACACGCTGCCCAGCCCCTTTGCCGAGTTCTGGCATACCAGCCAGGCGGGGCATTGGGGCGTGCCCGCTGGCACTGCCCGCCTGCCCAGCTGAACCTGCGCCCTGGCGCTCAATGTGCGAGGTCTTGGCTGACAAGCCCACCCCTTTGGCGACAAAGCTGTGGGCTTGCTGGGTGTTTAATGAGTCCTACATATCGCAACCTTCAGTTTTCAATGCTCCTTGGTCCGTCTCACCCCAACCCGCCAGCCCCCTCCCCACCGAAAGAACCAGAATCTGGATTGGAAGATCTGGGTCAGGTCGTTTTAAAGGATGATCAAAACCTGATCATTTGGCGTCAGGACAGCGAGGCCATGTTGCGTGCAGCGCACGCCCTGCAAACCTTGTGGCGCGCAGGAGCCCCTGCTGTTGCGGTAGAACACTTCACAGGTCAACAACGCCTGGTTTTGCTCAGCCTCATCAACCAAGGCATTGCCCAGCTGGGGCTGACAAAGGCGATGCAAAGGCCATCGCCAACATCCTTGCCCAGGCAAATTTTCATCGTCACCCACGCCGAACAGCTGTCCGCTTCGGATGTTCAGCTTTTGCAAGATCTCACGCGGCACCTGCCCGGCCTGCGTTGGCGCTGGGTTCTGCTTGGCCTTGATGCTTCAGATGGACACAACAAAGCGGCCATCGCGGGCATGAACCCCTCCGAACCCAACCCTCAGTGGATGGCTGAGCCCCTCGCCCAGGCATCTATCCCCCTCGCGACCGAATCGGCCTCCAGCCCCGAATCCAAACAGCCGTCCAAGCGTCTGGCCGGGCTAAGCTTGGCGGCCCTGTTGGGCTTGGGCGCATGGGGCGCGGCGCTCCACTTGTCGGACCCCAACGCCGTCCCCTCCCAGGCGAACAAGCGGTCTGCGGCTTCGGCGCCTTCGCTTGATACACCGCCAAGCCAAGCCAAAGACCTTGTGGCGTCCGCCGTTCCGGCAGAACCCGCGGCCCTGCCACAAGCGCCTGCTGCCGCAGACACTCGTCATGACGTGCCAGAAATCGCCCTGCGGGGCGTGCAGTGGTTGGCCCTGCAATCGCCAGAATTTTTTGTCCTGGAGCATGGCGCGTCTCAAACCGCCGCGCAGGCCCAAAGCCTGATCCGAACGCGGGATGAACTGGCCAATGCGCGCGTGCTCATGCGCAAGAACGCCTACCCGGGTGGCCGGTTTGTGGTGATCACTGGACCCTTCCGATCACAAGAACGGGCGCAAAACTACAAGGTCAGGGAAAACCTGTCGCCCCAGATTCAGGTGCGCAGGGTCTCCGACGTCTTGGCGGACAGTGTGAGGACTGCCCCGTCAGGCTCTTGAAAAAAACCGAGACCCTCAGGCCTGGCCGCCTCACTTCATGGCGTCGGCCGGACGACGCGCTTTGACATAGGCGTCGCTGGGCAAATGGTTTTTGCCGTCGGCATAGCGCCACTGCACCATGGTGCCCTTGCCGCCGCGCAGATCGAGCTTGCCCACATACGCACCCATGGTGGATTGCTGGTCAATGGCGCGGTACTCGGCCGGGCCAAAGGGCGTGCTGAACTTCAGGCCACGCATGGCGACCACCAGTTTTTCGTTGTCCACGCTGCCCGCTTTTTTGATGCCCGCAAAAATCGACTGCATGGTGGCGTATCCCACCACTGATCCGAGCTTGGGGTTTTCATTGAACTTTTTGTAATAGCTGGCCGCGAAGCTGGCGTGCTCGGGCGTATCGATTTGGTCCCAGGGGTAGCCGGTCACGATCCAGTCCTTGGGCGTTTCGTCTTTCAGCACTTCCAGGTACTCGGGCTCACCCGACAACATGGACACCACCGGCGTTTTGGGGAACACGTTGCGCTGGTTGCCCTCGCGCACCAGGCGGGCCAGGTCGGCGCCAAAGGTCACGTTGAAGATCGCCTCAGGCTTGGCCGCCATGGTGGCCGTGAGCGTACTGCCCGCATCGATCTTGCCTTGGGCGGGCCACTGCTCACTCACAAACTCCACATCCGGGCGCTTGGCCTTGAGCAACTCCTTGAAGTTGGCCACTGCGCTTTGGCCGTATTCGTAGTTGGGCGCGATCGTGGCCCAGCGCTTGGCGGGCATCTTGGCCGCTTCGTCCACCAGCATGGACGCTTGCATGTAGGTGCTGGCGCGCAGACGGAAGGTGTAGCGGTTACCCTTTTCCCACACAATGGCATCGGTCAAGGGTTCACTGGCGATGAACAGGCGCTTGTTCTTGGCGGCGTGGTCGGCCAGCGCCAAGCCCACGTTGGACAAAAACCCCCCGGCCAGGATGTCCACTTTTTCTTTGGAGCTGAGCTCGATCGCGTGGCGCAAGGCCTCGTCGGGCTTGCCCGCATCGTCGCGCGCAATCACCTCGACCTTGCGTCCCAGCAAGCCCCCTTTGGCGTTGATCTCTTCAACGGCCAGCTGCCAGCCTTGCCTGTAAGGCTGGGTGAACTGCGGGATGGCTGAATAACTGTTGATCTCACCGATCTTGATCGGGGTCTGTGCCAAAACAGTGGCAGCGGCTGCGCTGAGCAAGCCAGAGGCAATCAGGCGTTTCATCATTGGATCCTAGGTTCAACAGTGCAATGACAAGACTTTAACAGCCGACCCTCTGTTTGTCGCCTTCGAGACATTCAACAACCTTGGTGCGCGCCCCCCAAAAAGCCCAAGCCCAACACAGCCCCGGCAGATAATGGCCACGTCATGAACGGACACCAATTCACCCAGCTTGTTCTTTTGTCGGCCGTTTGGGGCGGCTCGTTTGCGCTCATACGCGTGGCCGCCCCGGCCTTTGGCCCTGTGGCCATGGCTTGCCTGCGTTGCGCCCTGGCGGCGCTGGTACTCAGCGCGATCATGCGTTGGACGCGCCAGACCTGGCCCGCCCGCGCGCACTGGCGCTCACTCAGCGGTCTGGGCATCCTGACGCTGGTGGTGCCCTTTGTTTTGTACAACTGGGCCGGACTGGTCTTGCCGGCCGGGTATTCTGCCGTGCTCAACGCCACCTCCCCCATATTTGGCGTCTTGGCTGGGGTGATGTTGGCCCAAGAACGCTTCACGCCCAGCAAAGGGGTCGGTTGTGTGCTTGGCCTTGTGGGCGTGACCTTGTTGCTGGGTTTGGGTCCGGTGAACCCAGGCCTAGACGTGGTGCTGGCCGCCATGGCCTGTATGGTGGCCGCGGCCTGTTATGGCTTTGGGGCCATCTTCATGAAACGCGCCACTTTAGCCCACCACGCCCTGCCCGCCTCGGCGGTGGTGCACCTGACGAGCGCGCTGGTGCTGCTGCCCGCAGCCGCGGCCACCGCCCCGAGCCAGGCGGTGGGCTTGCCCGCGCTGTTGGCTTTGCTGGTCTTGGGCGCGGTCACCTCTGGCTTCACCTACTGGATCAGCATGCGCCTGATGCGTGAAATCCCAGCCAGCGCGGCCACTTCCTCGGCTTTTTTGATTCCCCTTTTCGGCGTGACCTGGGGCGCCGTGTTTTTGGGTGAGCCGCTGACCGCGGGCCTGCTGCCCGGGGTGGTGCTCATTTTGGTGGCCTCCGCCTTGCTGACCGGTTTCAACCCATTTCGGGCCTTAGGCCTCGGCAAGCGCTGAACCTGAGCTGCACACCCGAACGCCTGGCGCCTGAGCCGCGCTTGCCGTCATCTGGATGGGAGAAGACCTTGTTGGGTGTCGTTGGAACGCCCCTCAAAGCAGCTTTGCGTCACAACACGCCCATATAAGCCAACAGCATATATGCCTAACAAATAAATCGTTGGTTTTGGCATAAAGCGCACTTACAGTCACGCCTACCCCAAACCCTGGCCCGACAGCCTAGCTTGCGACACACCGCAAAGCCTGCGATGCGCGTCAAACCCAAAGTTGAACCGGCTTTTGCGCCCCCGCATTTTGAAAACTGTTTTTTGCGACCTGAAGAACCATGTACCAATACACCGAATTTGACAAACAGTTCGTGCGTGCCCGTGCCGCACAGCACCGCGATCAACTCGAACGCTTTCAAGCCGGTCAACTGAGCGCCGATGAGTTCAAGCCCCTGCGCCTGCAAAACGGCTGGTACGTGCAGCGCTACGCCCCGATGCTGCGCGTGGCTGTGCCTTATGGCGAAATCTCGGCACCCCAGCTCAAAGTGCTGGCCCAAATTGCCCGTGACTACGACACCCCCGACCCCGCCCTGCTGGCCGAAGCCCAGGCCACGCAAGACAAAATCGCTGGCTCCGCTCCGAAGCTGACCACCAATTACGGCCACTTCACCACCCGCCAGAACGTGCAGTTCAACTGGATTCCCCTGTCCAAATCGGCCGACGTGATGGACCTGTTGGCCAGCGTGAATCTGCACGGCATCCAGACCAGCGGCAACTGCATACGCAACACCACCACCGACGAGCTGGCCGGTGTGGCTGTCGACGAAGTCGTCGATCCCCGCCCTTATGCCGAGTTGATCCGCCAGTGGAGCACGCTGCACCCCGAATTCGCCTTTTTGCCCCGCAAGTTCAAGATTGCCATCTCGGGTGCTCAAGAAGACCGCGCTGCCATTGGCTGGCACGACGTGGGCCTGCAGATGGTCAAGAATGCCACCGGCGAAGTCGGCTTCAAGGTGCTGGTGGGCGGCGGCATGGGTCGCACACCGGTGGTGGGCACGCAAATCCGCGAATTCCTGCCCTGGCACCAGATCATGAATTACCTTGAAGCCGTGATCCGGGTGTACAACCGCTGGGGCCGCCGCGACAACCTCTACAAAGCGCGCATCAAGATTTTGGTGAAAGCCGAAGGCCAGCGCTACTTTGATGAAGTCGAATCCGAGTATCAGGATATTCTGGTCAAAGACGGCGGCCTGCACACCATCCCGCAAGCAGAGTTCGACCGCGTGGCCGCCTGCTTTGCGCCCCCGGCCCTGAATTTGCCCGCAACCACCGCCGAGTGGGCGGCCAAGGCCGAAGCCGATGTCAGCATCGAAGCGGCCAAAACACCCGCCTTTGCCCGCTGGATCGCGCAAAACGTCAAGCTGCATCAAAACCCCGCACTGCGCGCTGTGAGCCTGTCGTTCAAGCGTGTGGGCCAGGCCCCCGGAGACGCCACTGCCAACCAACTGGAGGCCGCCGCCGCATTGGTGGAAAAGTATTCCGCTGGCGAAGCCCGCGTGACGCACTCCCAAAACCTGGTGCTGCCTTGGGTGAGGCTGGACCAGCTGCACGCCCTGTGGCTGCAAGCCAAGGCCCTGGGCCTTGCCCAACCCAACATCGGTTTGCTGACCGACATGATCGCCTGCCCCGGCGGAGACTATTGCGCGCTGGCCAATGCACGCTCGCTGCCATTGGCCGCCGCCATCACCGAGCGCTACCAGGACCTGGACGAGCTGAACGACCTAGGCCACATCGACTTTCACATCAGCGGCTGCATCAACTCATGTGGTCACCACCACTCGGGCCACATCGGCATTTTGGGTGTGGACAAAGACGGCAAGGAGTGGTACCAGGTCACGCTGGGTGGCTCAGACGGCAAAGCGCTGTCAGGCCCCACCACCCCTGGCAAAGTGGTCGGCCCCGCCTTTTCATCCTTCGAAGTGCCCGACGCGATCGAAGCGATTTTGGACACCTACAAGTCTCTGCGCATCAGCCAAGGCTACAAGGCCGAAGCCTTCATCGACACCCTGCGCCGCGTGGGGCAAGAGCCGTTCAAAGCCGCCGCCAACGCCGCGCGTCACCCCGCCGAGGAAACCACCATCTGAAGCCCTCTTGCAGGAGCCCACCCCGTGGGCGATTTTGCGAAACCACCGCTCACAGCGGTGTGCTCCTATAGAACAAAAGACCGACCATGAACATCATTTCCGTCCAAGAACACCAAGCTTTTAAATCGCCAGAGGTCATCACACTGGCCAACGACGCCGACCCGCGCACACTCGACCTGAACGGCGTGACCCGCATCGATCTGCAGTTCCCCAAATTCACCGATGGCCGCGCTTACAGCCAGGCCTTCTTGCTGCGCCGCCGCTTGGGCTTTGCAGGCGAGTTGCGCGCCACCGGAGACGTGCTGATCGACCAGTTGGTGCAGATGCAGCGCACCGGTTTTGACGTGGCCGTGCTGCGCGAAGGCGTGGACGCTTCGGCGGCGCAACGCCAATTCGACAGGTTTGCCGGGTTCTACCAAGGCTCTGCCGTTGAGACGAACCCTCAATTTGCCAAAGCCGGCTGAAGTCAACGGCCACAGGACTCTCCACAAAACCAACCCGCCAACACTCATCCCTGTAAATGCCGACCCGGTGGGCGATGTCCCTTGCGAAGGACCCCCACCATCGCCCACGGAGCGGGCTCCGACAAAAAACACACCATGAGTTCGTCCCTGATTTCATCCCGCAACGCCCTGGCCAAAGCCACAGAGCTGCACGCCAAGGCCAGCACCGACTTTGCCACCAAGCTGGCCGAAACGCAGGCCCTGTTGCAACGCGCTGCAGCCGAATTTGCACCCGTGGTCCAAGCCTCCAGCCTGGGCGCCGAAGACGTGGTGATCACGCACCTCATCAACAGCCTGCCACTGGATATCCCAGTGTTTGTGCTGGAGACCGGCGCACTGCACACCGAAACCCTGGCCCTGCTGGAACGCACCCAGGCCCATTCGCTTGCGCCCATCCACGTGTTCCGTCCTGTGCAGGCATCGGTGATCCAGTTCGTGCGCGACAAAGGACAAGACGCGATGTACCAAAGCATGGATTTGCGAAAGGCCTGCTGCGGCGTGCGCAAGTTGGAGCCGTTGGCCCGCGCCTTGACGGGGCAGCGCGCCTGGATCACGGGCCTGCGTCAGGAGCAATCCTCCACCCGCGCCGAGGTGCCCCTGCTCGACACCAGCGAAGAAAACACCAAAAATCTGGCCAAGTTCAACCCCCTGGCCAGGTGGACCTGGGGCGACGTGTGGCACTACATCGCCACGAACCAGGTGGACTACAACCCGTTGCACGACCAGTTTTTTCCAAGCATCGGCTGCGCCCCTTGCACCCGTGCCATCAGCCTGGGCGAAGCGTTCCGCGCGGGGCGATGGTGGTGGGAAGACGAAACGGCCAAGGAATGTGGCCTGCACGTTAAGAAATGACTCTCCTTTGGAAGGTCATCCCCGAGAAAGCGGGGAAGACGAAAAAATGAATATGAACCCAATATGACCGCCATCACCCCAACCGAACTGCACACCTTGAGCAACGCCCACCTCGACGCGCTGGAAGAAGAAACCATCTTCATCTTGCGCGAAGTCGCCGCCGCCTTCGAGCGCCCCACCCTCTTGTTTTCGGGTGGCAAGGATTCTTTGGCCATGCTCAAGTGCGCTGAAAAAGCCTTCGGCGCTGGGCGCATTCCGTATCCCCTGCTGATGATCGACACCGGCCACAACTTCCAGGAAGTGACCGACTTTCGCGACGCGCGCGCCGAGGAGCTGGGTGCCAAGCTGATCGTGCGCAGCGTGGAAGATTCCATGAAACGCGGCACCGTGCGTCTGGCCCACCCCGGTGAGAGCCGCAACGTGCACCAGTCGGTGACCTTGCTCGAAGCCATCGAAGAGTTCGGCTTTGACGCGCTGATCGGCGGTGCCCGTCGCGACGAAGAAAAAGCCCGCGCCAAAGAGCGCATCTTCAGTCACCGCGACAGCTTTGGCCAGTGGCAGCCCAAGGCCCAGCGCCCCGAGCTGTGGACCCTGTTCAACCACAAGCTGCAACCGGGCGAGCACTTCCGCGTGTTCCCGATCAGCAACTGGACCGAGTTGGACGTGTGGCAATACATCGCCCGCGAACGCATTGCGCTGCCGTCGAT
This sequence comes from uncultured Burkholderiales bacterium, assembly GCA_903932865.1. Lineage (GTDB taxonomy): Bacteria > Pseudomonadota > Gammaproteobacteria > Burkholderiales > Burkholderiaceae_C > Limnohabitans_A. Next base: position 57,343 of record CAIZHQ010000005.1, on the reverse strand, counting down.
CTATTACACGCACAAACGCGAGGTGGTGGACCGCCGGGGCCTCTTGGTGCCGGTGACCGAGCTGACCCCGCCCAAAGACGGCGAAAAAGTGGTGGTGCGTGACGTGCGTTTTCGCACCGTGGGCGACATCACCTGCACCTGCCCGGTGGAAAGCACGGCTTCTACACCTGAGCAAATCGTGATTGAGACGTTGGCGGCCGATGTGAGCGAGCGCGGCGCGACCCGCATGGACGACAAGACGTCCGAGGCTTCGATGGAAAAACGCAAGAAAGACGGGTACTTTTAATGAACGCACTGAAATTCATCACCTGTGGCTCGGTCGACGACGGCAAGAGCACGCTGATTGGCCGCCTTCTGGTGGATACCAAGGCCGTGCTGCAAGACCATCTGGCGGGCGTGCAGCGCTCAGGCGAGACCGACTTGGCTTTGCTGACCGACGGCTTGAGCGCCGAGCGTGAGCAAGGGATCACCATCGACGTGGCTTACCGTTACTTCAACACCGAATCGCGCAAGTTCATCATCGGCGACGCGCCCGGCCACGAGCAGTACACCCGCAACATGGTCACCGCCGCATCGAGCGCCGATGCTGCTGTGGTGCTGGTGGACGCCTTCAAGCTCGACTGGGTCAACCCCGGGCTGCAACTGCTGCCGCAAACCCGCCGCCACTCGCTGCTGGTGAACATGCTGCGCGTGCCGTCCATCGTCTTCGCCATCAACAAGCTCGACGCCGTGGCTGATCCGACAGTCGCTTACAAAAACATCGCAGGTGCTCTGAACCAATTCGCCCAAGACGCGGGCATCACCATCGCGGCCATGATCCCCGTGTCGGCGCTCAAGGGTTGGAACGTGGTCACCACCGAGAACAACGACCAAACCGACTGGTGCGGCTACACCGGTCCCAGCCTGCTCAGCATCCTCGAAGAGCTGCCAGTGACGCCTGCCGAAAGCGATGTGGCCTTCAGCTTTCCGGTGCAGTGGGTGGAGAAACCTGGTGCCCCCACGCTTGTCGCTTCGCGTACTGCGCTGCCCCCCGAGGGGGCCGCTGCTGCGCCGTGGGGCGGCCCGGCGGCGCAGCACCACGATTCGGGCGTCACCACCCAGGGCCGCCGCGTGCTCTGGGGCCGTGTGGCCACAGGCAGCATCGGGCCGGGCCAAACGATCAAGGTCTTCCCCAGCGGCCAGACCGCGGTGGTATCGCAAGTGCTGTCGGCCACCCGTCAGCCCCAAAAAAAGGCCGCAGGCCAAAGCGCGGGCATTGTGCTGGACCGCGAGGTGGATGTGTCGCGGGGCGACTGGATTTTGGCAGCCGAAGGCTCCCCCGAGGGTCAGCGCCAGTTGAATACCACTGTGGCCTGGATGGACGACGAGCCCCTGGTGGCAGGCCGCCTGTACTGGGCGCTACACGGCCACCGCTGGGTCAAAGTCAAAGTGCAGCGTGTGGTAGACCGCCTGAACGTGAACACCCTGGCCGAAGAAGAAGCCACCGAGCTGCCCCCCAACGCCATCGGCCATGTGACCTTGGCCCTGCAAGAGCCCTTGGCCACCTTGCCCTTTGTCCAGTCGCGCATTTTGGGCGCGCTGGTGCTGGTGGACACGGCCAACCACAAGACCTCGGGAGCCGTGCTGGTGAACTGAAACGCCACCCTGCTCTGCCGCACAAAGCCCTGCTCGCCTCATAGACACCGCCAGCCGGGCTTTGGGTGCCCCTGAATCCCCCTTAAAATGCGTGCTCTGCGTGGTTTGGCTGCGCAAAACTCCTTCACTCCGAGTCCATCATGACCCACGTTGTTTCCGAATCCTGTATCCAGTGCAAATACACCGACTGTGTGGACGTTTGCCCCGTGGATTGCTTTCGCGAAGGCCCCAACTTCCTGACCATCGACCCCGATGAGTGCATCGACTGCGCCGTGTGCATCCCAGAGTGCCCGGTCAATGCCATCTTTGCCGAAGAAGACTTGCCCGCCGATCAGCAGCACATGACAAAGTTGAACGCCGAATTGGCCTCATTGCCCGGCTGGAAAAGCATCACCAAGCGCAAAACCCCGTTGGCCAGCGCTGACGAATGGAAAGACAAGACCGGCAAGCTGGCTGAGCTGATCCGCTGAAATTTTTGAAAGGCCGAATGTTTCGGCCTTTTTCTGGCTAGCCACCCCTCATGACCACCCCCATCGACACACAAGCGCTGGTCATTGGTACAGGTCCCGTAGGTCTGTTTCAGGTCTTCCAACTGGGTCTGCAAGGCGTGCACTGCCATGTGATTGACGCCCTGCCCCATGTGGGGGGTCAATGCGCCGAGCTCTATGGCAGCAAGCCCATCTACGATATCCCGGGCATCCTCTGTTGCACCGGCCTCGAATTGATCGAGCGCTTGCAGCAACAAATCGCCCCCTTCAAACCCATCCTGCACCTGAGTCAATTGGTAGACAGCGTGGAGCGCCTGTCCGATCAGCGCCTGCAGGTGATCACCAGCACAGGCCGGACCTTTCGCACCCCAACCCTGTTCATTGCCGCTGGCGTCGGCGCTTTTGTGCCACGCCGCATCGTGTTGGGCGGCCTGGCGGATTTTGAAGGCACGCAAGTCTTTGCCGAGCACCCCGCGCCCGAACGCTGGGCAGGCCAACACCTTGTGGTGGCGGGAGACGCCGACACGGCCTTGCAAACCTGCCTAGATGCATGTCAAGGCCCGCAAGCCGCTGCCAGCGTGACGCTGCTGCACCGCCGCGACCAATTCAGCGGCGCACCCGAGCTGATCGACCAGATGCGCCAAGCCTGCGCCGAAGGCCGCATGCGCTTTGTGGCCGGTCAACCCACAGGCTTGCGTACCGAAGCTGGCCGCTTGCAAGGGCTGGAACTGCTCAACCCGCAAGGCGACACCGAATGGCTGAACCTGGACGTGCTGCAAACCTGTCTGGGCCTGTCGCCCAAATTAGGTCCCGTGGCGCAATGGGGCTTGGCCATGGAACGCAAACAGCTGGTGGTCAACACCGAAAACTTCGGCACCTCCGAGCCCGGCATTTTTGCGGTGGGTGACATCAACACTTACCCCGGCAAAAAGAAGCTGATCCTGTGCGGCTTCCACGAAGCCACGCTGGCCGCTTTCGGTGCCGTCGCCCTGCTGCGCCCCGAAGAAAAGACCCTGCTGCAGTACACGACAACCTCCACGCTGCTGCACCAGCGTCTGGGCATCGCCTAAAATCCAAACCGCGCCGCAATCCTGCGGCGCATTCGCTAGGGGTGTTGGTGGCTGCAAAGCCATCGACTGAGAAAGTCCCTTTGAACCTGATTGAGGTAATCCTCGCGCAGGGAAGCTTGTCAAAAGAACGGCGTCCGGTTTCGGCCGAATGACGTTCCCAGCCAGCCGACCTGCCATAACGTTGAAGGACAAACGTCATGGCATTTTTTTCGCCCATCTTTTCGTCTCGTTCGCGCCGGTCTACCGGCCTCTTTGCTTTTCGCGTCACCCACGTCGCCAGCGCCATCGCCTTGTTGACGGCCAACGGGCTGGGAGCGCAAAGCCTGACCGACATCACCATCACCGACACCGCGCCCTCACAGGTCAGCGGCTTTGGCGATGTGCCGCTGCGCCAAGCGCCCTTCAGCGCCGTCACGATCGACCGGCAAACCCTGCAAGACATTGGTGCGCAACGCGTATCCGACGCCTTGCGCCTGGACGCGAGCGTGTCCGACAGCTACAACTCTCCTGCCTATTGGGACAGCCTGAGCGTGCGCGGCTACACGCTGGACAACCGCTACAACTACCGCCGCGAAGGCTTGCCGATTTCAGCCGAAACCATGATCGGCATGGACAACAAGGAACGCATCGAGTTGTTCAAAGGCACCAGCGGCATCCAGGCCGGCACCAGCGCCCCGGGCGGTCTGGTCAACTACGTGGTCAAACGGCCGCCCTCGGCCCAAAACACCACCGTGCGCGACGTCAGCGCCAGTTTCGGCCCGGGCCACGGCAGCAGCATCGCGCTGGACTTGGGCGGCCGTTTTGGCCAAGACCAGGCGCTGGGCTACCGCTTCAATGCGGCCTACGAAAACCTGGACCCCTACATCCGACACACCGAAGGCCACCGCCACCTGCTGGCCTTGGCCATGGACTGGCGCCTCACCCCCGACAGCCGCCTGGAGTGGGAGATCGAGCGCAGCGAACGCCAGCAAATGGGCGTGAATGCCTACGGTCTGCTGGCCAACGCCACCGACCCCCTGAATGGCGTGCCCTCCCTGCCAGCCACAGTCGATGGCAAGCGCAACATCACGCGCCAGGCTTGGTCGGTGCCCGGCGTTTTTGCGGGCACCACGGGCAGCTTGCGCTTCAAGCAAAACCTCGACGGCGGTTGGCTTTGGACCACGCAATACGGCGCTCAGCGCTTGAGCACCGACGACCGATTGAGCTATGCCTTTGGCTGCACCACCCCCAGCGGCGAGTGGGTTGGTGACAAGTACTGCAGCAACGGCGGCTTTGACCTGTACGACTACCGCAGCGACCAAGAACACCGCAGCAGCGATGCGCTGCAAACCGATCTGAGTGGATCGGTGCAACTGGCCGGACTGCGCCACCACCTGGGTCTGAGCCTGATGCGCAGCCGCTTGCTGGACCGCCCCTCCGCCATGCAAGCCTACAACTGGGCGGGCACGGGCAACATCAACGGCACATCCGACAGCCCCGAGGCCCAGCCCACACCGGGCGAACTGAACACCCAACGCAGCGAATACACCACCGAAATCGCCCTGCGCGACCGCATCGAGTTGAGCACGCAAACCGCCCTTTGGCTGGGTTGGCGCCACACGCGTCTGAACCGCTCCAGTGAGCGCACCGACGGCAGTCGAGCGGTGCAAGACGAGCGCAGCTTCAACACACCGTGGCTGGCCCTGACACACCAGATCACGCCAGCCTACCTGGTCTACGGCAGCTACGGCGAAGGCATTGAAACCGATGTCGCACCCAACCGCAGCCGCTACACCAACGCCGGACAAGCTCTGCCAGCGCTGCGCAGCGAGCAGTTTGAGCTCGGCGTCAAAGGCCAATGGGCCCGCACGCGCTGGCAAGCGAGCTGGTTTGACATCACCCGCCCCGTGGCCGGCGACGAAGGTGCCTGCGACGAGACCAACACCTGCACCCGGAAAATTGACGGGCAAGCCCGTCACCGAGGACTGGAGTTGTCGGCAGGCCGGACCCAAGGGCAATGGCAATGGGACCTCGCCACCACCTGGACAGACGCCAAACGCCAAGCGGCTGAGATTGACCCCAGCGTGAACGGCCAACGTGCCCTGAACGTGCCGCGCCTGAGCTTGCGTGCTGTGGCGCAATACCGCTTCGCTGGCACCCCCGGTCTGCGCAGCAGCTTGCGCTTGAACCACGAAGGCACACGCCGCGTGACCGAGGATGGCGCCCTCCAACTGCCCGCTTGGACCACGCTCGATCTGGCCACGCATTACGACACCCGAATACAAGGCACGCGCACGCAATGGACACTGGCCATTGACAACCTGGCCGACCGGCATTACTGGCGGGAATCGCCCAAGCAATACGGCCATTACTACCTGTACCCCGGTGCACCGCGCACGCTGCGTGTGGCGGTCAAGGCCAGCTTCTGAAACCAGGGTCGCAAGATTTTCAAAAAATCTGCGCACCCTCTCAAAACAAGCTAAAAATCGCTCTATAATTGAAAGCTGTTCCTCAATAGCTCAGTCGGTAGAGCGCCGGACTGTTAATCCGTAGGTCCCTGGTTCGAGCCCAGGTTGAGGAGCCAAGAATTCTTTTAAAATCAACATCTTACAGTCGATTTTAAATTTTCAAGGCTCTAAAATTATCCAAACTTTTTTTGGATACGTTTTTGAATGAACCCACTCACGAAAGTCAGTGGGTTTTTTTTCGTGAAGCGCACGGCATGACCTTAACTCTCCTTGTTGCTCCGCGCTAGCGCTCGACTTCGCTAACACGCTCATCAAGCGCAAGTCACTCAAGAATTTTTAGATGCAGTGCTGCAGTCGTTTTGCTTGCACGCTTCTCACGTTTGCTTCTTGCATTTTTCAATGCCAGCATCTGCTCGTTTCATGCGTAAATCAAACAGCCTTGATGCAACTTCTCCAAGCATTGTGGGCGAGCAATTTCCCAGCTGGTGCGATGAAAGACTCGCTTGGCAGGCATTCAAGTCGAATCGTGTAAACCCTTAGTAATTTCACATTGACTCGGGAGGTTTTTAAATTAATATCTTTTCAAGGGCATGTGAATTTAATTTTGAAAATAGAAAATAGAAAATATTATTTGGTCTTTAGAGTCTTTCATTTCCTAGTCTCTGTTACCAAAGGAATCTGAATGTTATCGAAAAGCGAAAATGAAAAACTCTGCCGCATAGGCCCGGGTACCGTTATGGGAGAAGTTTTTCGCCGCTTCTGGAACCCAGTGCTCATGTCTTCTGAATTACTTGAACCTGAGTGCGAACCGGTTCGCGTGGAGATGCTTGGAGAGCGGCTTGTTGCATTTCGCGACTCGAACGGGCACATCGGCGTGATGGAAGAGATGTGCATGCATCGCGGTGCATCTCTGGCACTTGGTCGCGTTGAAGACGGCGCCATCCGCTGCCTCTACCACGGCTGGAAATTTGCCATGGACGGCTCAGTGCTGGAAATGCCCAACGTCTCAGGCAAATGTGTGCGCTCCAAACTGAAAGCCACTGCATACCCGGCCCGGGAAGCCGGCGGTCTGATCTGGATCTACATGGGCCCAGCCGACAAGATGCCGCCATTTCCGGACTGGGCTTTCATGCACTTGCCGCTAGAAAACCTTCGCGTGAGTCGTTTTGACACTGAAGTCAATTACATGCAGCAACTTGAAGGCGGCACTGATACATCACACGTCGGAATTTTGCATACCAACGATGCCCGGCCAGGCTGGATGAGTCATACATTCTCCGCCAACGAGGATCTTGATAACCCCGCGAGTCTTGCCTCCGACGATCTAGCCCCGGTACTCGAACTTGAGCAGACAGAGTTTGGTTTTCGCTATGCTTCAACGCGCCGAATTAGAGGGCAAGAGACGCTCCGTAACGTGCGTATCGTGCCGATTGCCATGCCATCGACTCGCGTCATTCCTTCGCCCAAGCTGCAATTTGTCATCTTTGAGGTTCCCATGAATGACATGAAAACCACCACCCTCGGCGTGAGCTACGATCCCGAAGGCGGACCCATCGATGCGTGGAAACTTGATGAGATTGGAGGACGCCACGACCCAAGGCTCTTCGACCATGCAACACACAGGTACATTGGCACCTGGGAGAACCGGTTCGGACAGAATCGCAAGGAAATGGCTAAAAGCTGGAGCGGCATCAAAGGAGTCGTCGCGGAAGACCAAGCCATCGCCGTGTCACAAGGGCCTATCGTTGACCGCAGTAAAGAACATCTGGTTGCTGCTGATATGGCTCTTGTTCGCGCGAGAAAACAGCTGCTTGAGTCTGCAGAGCGGGTTCGCAATGGCGGTGACCCGATCGGCGTTGCGGCGGACTTCCGCAAGGTGCTGGCCTGTGATCGCAACATTGAGTCAGGCGTTGAATGGAAGAGCCTCCTCCCGCTTTAAAGCATGTCAATCACATCAAACCAATGGAGACACCACGTGAACTTAAATTTGATTCAAATCTCGTCCCTTGCTAACAAGGTAACAGGCTGGTTGCGGCGGCGCCACTTTGCCACCTTGGGTGCAATGGTGTTGATTGCCAATGTGACAGCCGTTGTGCCGGTGGCGCAGGCAGCGTGGCCTGAACGCGCCATCACCATGATTGTGCCGTTCCCGCCAGGTGGTCCAGCTGACTCCCTGGCACGTGCCATTGCCCAGAAACTGCAAGAACGTCTCGGTCAGCCCGTTGTGATCGATAACAAACCTGGGGCAGGTGGCATGCTGGGGGTTGAGCTCGGTGCCAGAGCAAAACCTGATGGCTACACCATGATCATGGCAGGGTCCTCAATCGTCCTCGTATCCGCCATCGATCCCAAGGCGATGAGAATCGACGTCCGCAAAGATCTTCAGCCGATCACGATCATCTCCAAACTCCCGCTGCTGTTATCCGCGAACCCATCGGCGCCATTCAGCACGTTCAAGGAGTTCGTTGCCTATGCGAAAGCTAATCCGGGGCGTGTATCTGTGGGTGTATCACCCGGCCTTTCTACCACCGCCCATGTATTGATTGAACGCATCAAGTTCGAACTCGGCATTGATGTCGTTCCTATTCCATATAAAGGCAGCGCCCCGGCGCTCATGGCGCTGGTATCCGGCGAGGTCCCCGCGATTCTCGACTACCTTCCTACCGCAGGCCCTTTCATTACCAGCGGAAAGATCAAATCGATCGCGCTCATGTCGGACACGCGCAATTCCAGCTTTCCACAAATCCCGAGCATTGTGGAGCTTGGTTATCCCGCATACAGTATCAACGCATGGAACAGCTTGATGTTGCCGGCTGGAACTCCCAAAGAGATTGTTGCCCGTCTGAATCGAGAAGTCGTCGACATCATCAAGTCACCCGAAATGAAGACCAGATTTTTTGATCTCGGGCAGGAGTCCGGTGGAAATACGCCAGAACAGTTTGCAGAAATCATCCGTTCCAGTGAAGAAATGTGGATCAAGGTCATCCGCGACGCAAAGCTCACATTTCCCAAATGAAGATCAGCTTGACCTTCGCCTCTTTGTGGGAAGCAGTCCCATGAGTCTCGCAAGCGAATTGCAAGCCAAGGTGCGCTCACTCGGCGCCGCTTTCAATCTCGACATCCTGACCGCCACCCAAGAGATTTATCGGCGGCATCTTGACATGACGCCTGTGGAGGAAAAGGCCAACTTGGCTTATGGCTCCGATGAGCGACATCGATTGGATCTCTACATGCCAAAGGCTGCGCCTTTGGCAGTGGTGGTTTACGTGCATGGCGGCGGCTTCGTTGGTGGAGACAAGAACGGTGACGGAACTTTCTATCTGAATGTGGGTCGCTTTTTGGCACGCCACGGTTTTGCGGCCGTTCTGCCAAACTACCGCCGTGCGCCAGCACATGGTTGGCCCGCAGGGGCACAAGACGTTCGAGATGTGATCGGATGGGTGCGTAAGAATGTGCAGGGCGTTGGAACTGACGAGCTTGATTTATTCGTGTTTGGACAGTCTGCAGGTGCCTGTCATGTTGGCGCATGGCTTTTTGATTCCAAAACTCGCGACGCCCCTTTAGGCGCGGTGGCGGGCGTGATGATGGCCAGCGGATTCTTCAACGCGGTCGCACCGCTCTCAGCCAATGCGTTGGCGTATTTTGGTGATGACGTCACGCTGCATGCGCAGCGCTCCCCGATGACTCACGTCGCGAAAACGGACATCCCAGTTTGGTTGAGCGTGGCAGAACTCGATCCTGGCAGCATCAGTTCGCAAACTTTTCAACTTGCAGATGCGATGACCAAATGCAATGGCCGCAGCCCTGAATTTGCCTGGCTGCGTGGCCACAACCACGTCTCTACAGTACTCAGCTTAGGATCACCGCAGCAAGATTTTGCTGCTGAAATCCTGCGCTTTCTTCGGAGTCATATGAGGGGTGCCAGATGCGCGGATGTTGCGAAAACAACATGATGAAAGCGAAAGCTCGCGAGAACCGACTGGTGGTGGGCCCGGTTTGCTCCCAAAATGCGACGCTTGAAAACCGTCACAGATGAGGGGTTGACGATGACACCGAACAGATTGAATCACCGCTCCAGGACGCGGCAGGGATGGAAGACACCCCAAAAGGTATTTCACGCCTCGTTAAACCGCGTTGCACCTCGTACTTGAATCTACCGTCAATAATTTAGGATGTAAAAACATGCTCAGTCAAAAAGACAATGAATTGCTTTGCCGCGTCGGTCCCGGCACGGCCATGGGTGATGTATTTCGGCGCTTTTGGAACCCGGTATTACCAGCCAGTGAGGTGGCATTGCCTGGTTGCAGACCGGTGCGTTTGCGCATTCTTGGAGAGGAACTCGTAGCATTTCGCGATAAATCAGGACAGCTGTGCATCATCGAGGAATGGTGCATACACCGGCGTGTATCGTTGGCGTTAGGACGTGTCGAAGAGGATGGAATTCGCTGCTTGTACCATGGGTGGAAATTCGGCTGTGACGGCACTGTGAAAGAGACGCCAAACACCAAAAATACGAATATCCGGAATCACCTGCGAGCGCGCACCTACCCGGTGCGCGAAGCAGGAGGCTTGATTTGGACATACATGGGACCGCCCGACAAGCAACCGCCTTTCCCCCACTGGCGTTTTATGGACATTGCTCTTTCGAATCTGATTGTGGTGCGACTCGATTCGGGTTCCAACTACATGCAGGTTCTCGAGGGAGGTGCTGACAGTTCGCACGTGGGTGTTCTTCACTCAAACTTTGCCCGGCCAGGCTGGATGGAAGGCGAGTTCAATGCAAACCCGGACGATGACAACCCTACCGCACTTGTCAGCGGTGAACTTGCGCCCGATCTTGAAATTGAAGATACCGAATTTGGCTTTCACTATGCTGCGGTACGTCCGATGACAAGCCAAGACGGAAATCCGATGCATAACGTGCGCATTGTTCCCATCGTGATGCCTTCCACCCGGATTATTCCATCGCGTGCCATGCAGACCGTGCTGTTCGAGGTCCCAATAGACGACGAAAACACTCGAACGATCAGCATCGGCTTTCGCATCGATGGAGGACCCTTTGACATGGACAAGTACGAGGAGCTTCGTGGCCGCAAAAACCCTGCGCTGGTTGATCAAACAACTGGGCGGTATTTGGGCACGTGGGAGAATCACTTTGGTCAAGATCGGGCGGCGATGGAAGGCAACTGGTCGGGAATTCAAGGCGTTGTGATGGAAGATTTGGCAATGTCAATGTCCCCCGGGCCGATTGTGGATCGCAGTGGTGAGCATCTCGTTGGTGCCGACGCTGCCATTGTTCGCGCGAGACGGCAATTGCTCGACTCGGCTCGACGTACACAATCGGGTCAAGACCCCATTGGCGTGACGGCTGACCTTTCAAAAGTCATCGCATGCGACGAAACGGTTCCTACAGACACTCGCTGGCAGGTCCTTGCTCCGGGACATAAGCCAAGACAAAAGGATCATTGATCCTCAGTTCCCTGGTTCGAGCCCAGGCTGAGGAGCCAGTTTAATCAAACGAATCAAGCACTTAGAAGAAATTGCAAGTGCTTTTTTTGGACCAAATCACTTCCCACCAACTGCATACTGGCTGACCTGATTTGATCCTGGCTGGATGCAATGCTCGAGCCCCCCAAAACAACATTGTGTCAGCTCAAAAAGTCACACCGCACACCGTCATGTAGAAGCGTGACCTTGTCTGCACACGAGAGCGAAGTGTTATTTGGCAACACTCTGTCAACAGCCATGGCAGCTATTCGCATTCAGACTCGAAAGCATTGATCAATGCACTCAAGCTTGGGCCGGGGGAAGTTTCTCGCCAAACCAGGCCAACATCTCCAATTTCCTGAGTCAATGTCAATGGCAGTGTTCTGAGCACACCATGTTTCTCCAAGTTGGAAGCCGCTGCGCTGGACATAATGGCCACAGCATGGGTTGAATTCAAAAAAATGGGGTTGCTGGTCGGTGACACCGATGAAAGCAAAATCCTTGGGAAAGCGATGCCCTCTTGAGCAAACGTCATTTCTACGGCATTTCTCAGCGGTGTCCCGGGCGTGGGCATGAGCCAAGGATATACAGAAATGTCTTGCCATTGAATTTTTTTGCGCGATAAAAGTGGGTGCTTCAAACCACAAACCACTCGGTGCTGATCCACAAAAAGTCGCCTTTGAGGCAACCCTGATTCAATGGCTCGAGCATCCAAGCGTGTGACCAATAAATCCAGCTCATTTCTCTCAAATCTGGCCCATAGGCCCGCAGCGACGTCTTCAATCAATGAAAGATTGATGGTGGGGAATTTTTCTTGAAACTTCAACAGGACATTGGGCACCAGTGACGCAGCAGCCACTTGCATCGCGCCCATTCGAACCATGCCAGTGGCACCGGCATTGATGGCATTGACTTCCTCAACGACACGTTGGGCATCATTCAACATGCGAACAGCATGTGCGAGCATGGGTGCAGCCAAAGCAGTAGGCCTTAAAGGTTGGCCGCGAACAAACAATCGCCCACCCACTGCCGATTCAATATCCGATAGCCACTGGGATACGGCAGGTTGAGTGATGTCCAAAGATGCTGCGGCTGCCGTCAAACTGCCGTGCCTCGCGACAGCCAGTAACACCTGCAAATGGCGATAACGGATTCGCCGAAGCAAGTTTTGAGCATCTATTTTTTGCGAATTTGGTTGAAGCTTCTCCATAACCATATGCTAATACCATAAGAACCAAATATTCCTTCCAGATTATGCACTGATGCGCCATCATGCGGGTCAACTTAGTCCGTTCACTCAAGGATCAATCCGATGAAACAACATCATAAGAAATCAGATGCCAGCCTCACCGCAGACCTTGAGCGCCGCAAAACAAATCGTCGGATCGCTCAAACTCTGAGCGGTTTGGCTTCTATTAGCCTCTTGCCAAACCTATGGGCACAAGGGGTAGCCGCCAAAGGCAGTTGGCCGAATCAGCCTATTCGGATGATTTCCCCGTGGACCGCTGGCAGTGGGACAGACATCATTGCAAGATTGATTGCTGAAAAATTGAGCACAGAATTGGGTGTGCCAGTCATCGTGGAGCCACGCCCCGGTGCTGCTGGCAACATTGGAACCGCGTTGGCTGCGAATCAGCCTGCCGATGGCAACACATTGCTGGTCACATCGGCCTCTTTTGCGATATCACCGGCCATTTACCGTAACTTAAGTTATGACCCGGTTCGAGATTTTGTCCCAGTGACAAAACTGGCCACTGCGCCCCTGCTGGTTCTGGTTCGGGCTGACTCCCCCCTTCGAACCATGGCCGACTTGATTGCTTTGACCAAAAAAGATCCCAAATCGGTCAATTACGGCTCTTTTGGCAATGGCTCCCCCTCCCACTTGATTGGAGAAAGCATCAACCGGCTGGCAGGGATTTCAATGACCCACGTTCCCTACTCAACAGGTGGTGCCCCCTTGGACCTGCTGGGCGGACGATTGACAGTGGCCATCCTGGATGCACTTTCACAAACGCCTCAAATCAAAGCCGGGAAGATGCGCGCGCTGGCACTGAACGGCCTGAACAGACTGCCTTCAATCCCTGATGTTCCGACGCTGGTGGAGTCTGGCATTGCTTTTGACACTGTGGGGTGGCAAGCCGTATTTGCACCAGCGGGTGTGCCTCCTGAAATCATTGAGAAACTGAACAGAGCCCTCAACCAGATCCTTTCTACAGCTGTAGTTCAAACCCAAATACATGCCGTAGGATGCTTTCCGGTCACCCCGCCCACAACGGCGTCTCAATGGGGCGATATGTTCAAGAAAGATGTCCAAACTTGGGCCGATTTGGTCAAACGCTCGGGTGCAAAAATAGATTGAATTTCAGGAATAGAAAATGAACGCGCCAGCAGTCCATGAAATTTTTGAAATTGAAATAATTTCAGACGTACCTTATGGAGAAGGATCCATTGGTTTTGGCACCCTACATCCGAGTTCTCGCCCCTTGACCTTGGACATCTACAAGCCCCTCAATACCGATTCAAATACCCTTAAACCTGCCTTGATTTTGTCGCACGGCGGTGCTTATCACCGAGGCTCCAAAACCAATGACGATTTTGAACAAGACGGCCATCACACCACACCGGTCACGGAGTACTGCAAAATTTTTGCGGCCAGGGGATATGTGTGTTTTAGCGTGGGCTATCGATTAACTCAAGAACTTGCTGCACCACAGGCTATGCCCATCAAGCGCAATCGTCAACAAATCAGTCGAGGCCGCATCGACTTTGTTCGTGAACTGATGGGTTTAGCACCGGCAACAGATGAAGAATTGCTCAACGGCATTGAAGGCGCATTCGTTGATGTCGCGAGCGCGTTCAGGTTTGTTCAAAGTCATTCTCACCAATGGGGTGTTGACCCTCGGCGTATTGCTGTAGGCGGATTTTCAGCTGGCGCATTCGCCTCTGTTTATGCGTCCTACGCTCTGGGCATCAACGCAGCGGCCATCGTTTCTTTGTCGGGCGGCATTGACATAGATGATGCAGACTACTACATCCGTGGCGGTCGAGGTCAGCCGCCGCTTTTGATGTTTTCCAGTGAGTTGGACTTGCCTGGTATACATGATCGAACCATGAACATGTCTAACAAAGCCGAGGCAAAAGGCATTGGCATACGTCGATATTTCATCCCACAAAAGCCTCATTTCTACGACCATAACTCTGTAGCTTTACTCAAACAAAACAACATAGATGGCGCCATTGAAAAAACCACAGTAGGTATGGCCCTGATCGATTTTTTAGATCAAACATTGGCGCCCGCAGTGGTGACAGAGCAAACACTCATCGAGTTTGCCCAAGCTTGGAATAACCACGATATCAATTCATTGATGGCCTACATGAGTGATGGGTGTGTTTTTCATACCTTTTCTGGAAGCGAATCCTGTGGAACCAGTCAGGTCGGCAAGGAAAACGTTCGACATGCCTTCATGCAAGCGTGGCAGAACTATCCAGACGCTCAATGGACCCGCGCCAAACACTTTGTTGCAGGACAGCGTGGTGTTTCTGAATGGACTTTTGTTGGCACACGCCAATCTGATGGGGTTCGTATCGAAGTAGATGGCTGTGACGTTTTCACATTCGAAGGCAGCAAGATCAAAGTCAAAGATTCATGGCGCAAACATCGGATCTAGACAGATGTTTGCCCATTTTCAGAGATTCCGCTGTTTTGCGGCCGACAATGACCGCCGCACACAGACTTTTGGCTCGGTGCTGATCCAAGTGGGAGACACTTCCGAAGGTCAAATCCATCTTGGCCTGCCCAGGCGAGATTCACGGCAGACCTTGACCTTCACCCCATAACCAAGCCCTGCCACTTTTTCTTGGGGTTCGAGCCCAGGCTGAGGAGCCAAACAATCCCGCACAGGGCCCGCCCCAAAGGTGGGCTTTTTGCTTGGCGTCACGCCTGCCCTGACCCCTCTTCGTGCTGGCCTACCTTGCCCTGCATCAAGCGCCAAGCCCAATCCAGATCAGCCTCCAGTTCCTTTCGAGCGGCTTTCGCATCGCGTTGCGCCAAGGCCTGCATCAGGCCATGGTGGTGCAAGGTGCGTGGTGCGCCCTGCTCGGGCCTGTGATGCGCCACGGCCACCCGCACATAAGGGCCGCTTTGCAACCACAGGCTGCGAACCATGGACAACAATGTGGGCGATTGAGCGGCCTCGTACAGCGTGAAATGGAAGCGCCGATTGGCCTGCAATTCGGCCTCCACATCCCCCGTTTGCAATGCGTGCGAAAACTCGGCATCGGCCACCTCCAGTGCGGCCAACAAATGCTCATCCGCGCGCTCGGCTGCCCGCTCGGCCGCATGCCCTTCTACCAAAAGACGGGCCTGATGAATGTCGTCCAGCCGCTGGACCGACAGGTGCGGCACGCGTACGGGGCGCTGCGTTGCGGACTCCAGCGCCCCCTCGGCCACCAAGCGCCGCAAGGCCTCGCGCACAGGCATCACACTGGTGTGAAAGGCATCGGCCAAGTCCCTGATCTGAAGGGTTTGCCCGCCCTGCAGGCGACCGCAAATCAACGCGTCTGAAAGTTCGGCATAAATGCGATCCTGCACCGAATCGCGCGAGACCGGCCGCAACACCGGCAACGGGGATCGCAAGGATTCTGGGCTGGGGGCATCACGTCGGGGTCGGGCCATGGGGCAGTATATCCACGCTTGCTTTGTTCATGAAGGATGCCGTATTATGTGATCACATTATGGTGAACGCATGAAACCAGACCCCTCCGAACCCCTGCCCGCAGCAGCACCGCGACCCGCTTTGTGGTTTGTCCATGTTGCCTCATGGGTGCTCGCAGCCATGGCCGCTGTGGCCTTTCTGGATGTGGTCTTGCGCATCGCAGGCCGCCCCATCACCGGGGCTTATGAGTTAACGGCCTTGCTCATGGGCTTGCTGGTGTATGCCACCTTGCCCCTGGTGACCGCCCAAGACGATCATGTGCGCGCTGGCATTTTGCAAATGTGGCGAAGTGCGCCAAAGGGCTTGGAGCGCGTGCTGCGCGAACTGCGCAAGATCTTGTCCTGCATGGCCTTGGCCTATTTGGCCTGGGCACTTTTTCAATACATGTTGCGGGTCGGCGCAGCAGGTGACCGGGCACCCTACATCGAAGTGCCCCTGTCGTGGGTGGCCGGATTTGGGGCGGTGAGCATGGCGCTTTCTGCGGTGATGGCCTTGTGGTTCAAGCGCCGTATCGGGGTGGTTGCATGAGCGCCACCTTGATCGCCATGGCCGTGATGCTGGCCTTGATTGCTTTGGAAGTGCCCATCGCCGTGGCCATGTTGGTCACGGGCGTGGTCGGGTGCCTGAGTGTCCTGGGCTGGAGCCCCACCTTGTTCATGGTGGGTGAAACCGCCTTCAGCACCGTCAACAACTATTCGCTCACGGTGGTGCCGTTGTTCATCCTGATGGGTAACCTGATCAACGAAGCGGACATCTCGCGTGAGCTGTACCGCGCCACCTACCGTTTTGTGGGGCATTTGCGTGGCGGCTTGGCGATTGCCACCGTGCTGGCCTGCGCGGGTTTTGCGGCCATTTGCGGCAGCAGCCTGGCCACCTCGGCCGCCATGACGCGTGTGGCCTACCCCGAGATGAAGCGCTATGGTTACAGCGATGCGCTGGCCACCGGCTGCATCGCGTCGGCCGGCACTTTGG
This sequence comes from uncultured Burkholderiales bacterium, assembly GCA_903932865.1. Classification (GTDB taxonomy): domain Bacteria; phylum Pseudomonadota; class Gammaproteobacteria; order Burkholderiales; family Burkholderiaceae_C; genus Limnohabitans_A. Next base: position 40,529 of record CAIZHQ010000005.1, on the reverse strand, counting down.
GCATCATGATTCCGCCCAGCGTGGCCCTCATGGTCTACGGCATCATGACCCAGACCGACATCGGCAAACTGTTCCTTGCCGGTGTGCTGCCCGGCCTGTTGGGGGCCTTGCTATATGTGGGCGCGGTCATGGTGTACACGTGGCTGCACCCTGAATCGGGTCCGGCAGGCGAGCGCAGCACATGGCAAGAACGCTTGCATTCCTTGCGCGGCATCGGCAGCGTGGCCCTGTTGTTCGGCTTGGTGATTGGTGGGCTTTATGGCGGCTGGTTCACCCCGACCGAAGCGGCGGGCATAGGCACTGCAGGCGCCTTCGCGATCGTGGTGGCACGCGGGCGACTGACGCGCAAGATGCTGGCCCAGGTGCTGCGCGAAACCGCCGTCACCACCACCAGCTTGTTTTTCATCCTGATCGGGGCGCTGGTCCTGTCCAAGTACATCACCATCTCGGGCTTCACGCCTTGGTTGGGCGGGGTGTTTCAGGGGCTGGACCTGTCGGCCATGCAATTTTTACTCATCATTTGTGCCATGTACCTGGTGCTGGGCTGTTTTTTGGAAAGCATGTCCATGCTTTTGCTGACGCTGCCCATTGTGTTTCCCCTGGTGGTCAGTTACGGCATCGACCCGATCTGGTTCGGTGTGCTGATCGTCACCCTCATCGAGGTGGCCCTGATCACCCCGCCCGTGGGCATGAACGTTTACATGCTCGCCAGCCAGATTCCGTCGGTGCCGCTGAATGTGGTGTTTCGCGGGGCCAGCGCCTTTGTGGCGGCCGACGTGATCCGCCTGGGCATTTTGCTCGCTGTGCCAGCCATTGCGCTGTGGCTGCCCTCCATCACCTGATTCTTTCCAAAAATCCTTCGTCCCCTCCATCACCCTCAACCCAAGGAGCTTTCCCATGGTCACCCCTCGTTTTCTGCGTCAATCCCTGCTGATCACTGCATTGGGCAGTTTCGCGCTCGCTGCGCAAGCCCAAACCGTCTGGCGCTTTTCCAACTGGCTGCCACCCACGCACCATGTGGTCACCGAAATGATCCAGCCTTGGGCCGCAGATGTCGAAAAAGCCACCGAGGGCCGCGTCAAGATCCAGGTGCTGCCCGCACTCGGTGCGCCACCTGCCCACTTTGATCTGGTCAAAAACGGCGTGGCCGACATCGCCTTCAGCGTGCATGCCTACACGCCCAACCGTTTCAAGTTCACCGAAATGGGCGAGTTGCCCTTCACCACCGACCACGCGGTGGTCAACTCGCTGGCTTACTGGCGCACCTACCAAAAACACTTTGCGCAAGCCAACGAGCACGAAGGCACGGTGCTGCTTGGCCTGTGGACCAATGGCTCCTACCAGCTGTTCACCAAGGCCAATGCCTTGACCTCCATGAACGCGGTCAGCGGCATCAAGATCCGTGTGCCCGGCACCACGGTCGAAAAAATCACCCGCTCGCTGGGCATGACGCCCATCTCCTCGCCACTGTCCGAAGCCTACGAGCAAATTTCGCGGGGCGTGATTCAGGGCATGTTCCAGCAAAAGGAAACCGTGGTCGCCTTCAAGATGACCCAACACATGCCCACGGCTTCTTATGTGCCGGGGGGTTTTGCGCATTCCAGCCAGTTCGTGGTGGTGAACGCCGCCAAGTGGGCGTCCCTGGAGGCACGCGACCGCGCTGCGATCGAAAAGCTCTCGGGTGAAGCCATGGTGCGCCGCTTTGCCGCCGTCTGGCAGGCCAAGGAAGACGACGCCGACCGCCAGTTGGCTGCTGCCGGGGTCAAGGTCACCGACGTGCAAGGCCCCCTGCTGCAAGAGCTGCGCGGCAAGCTGGCTTTTGTGCAAGAAGAATGGCTGGCAGACGCGAGCAAGAAATCGCCCGCCGCCAAACAAGCGCTGGACGAATACCGTGGCCTCATCACCAGCGTGTCGCGCGAGTTGGGCGTGAGCAAATGAACCAGCCCGCAGGCAACGACTCATTTGAATTGTTCGACCTGCGGGTGGAGTGGGAGGGCGATGGTCCTTGCTGGTGCAAGGCCAAAGCCGGCGACCACTTCGAGCTGCATGGCGAGCAGCTGCATTTTCCGCCGGGGCAAAGCTGGTCCATCTACACCCTGGCGGCGCTGCTGCCCATCTTGCCCGCCAAGCAACGCCCCTGCCACCCCAACGACTGGATGAGCACCGATGCCCGCGTGGCCTGCCCCGACCCCCATTGCAAGGCCCGCTTTGTCATCAAGCGCTGCGGCACACGGCAGTTCAACCACGCGGCCGTCACCGCAGAGCCTTTGGCCACATCTCCACAAGACCCCCCCAAAAAACCATGAGCATTTCCACCACCGCGCTGGCCCCGGCTTACCGCGCGTCTCGACTGATCAAAGGCTGCTGGCACCTGGCAGGCGGCCACGGCGAGGTCGACCAGGCGCAAGCCGTGCAAGACATGGCCGCCTTCGTCAAGGCCGGACTCACCACGTTTGACTGTGCCGACCACTACATCGGCGTGGAAGCCTTGATTGGCCGGTTTCGGCGCGAGCACCCTGACTTGGCGCCCATGCTTCAGGTGCACACCAAATGCGTGCCCGACTACGACCGGCTCACGTCATGCGACCGCGCCTACCTCACCGGGATCATCGACCGCTCGTTGGAGCGCCTGGGCGTGGACCAGCTGGACCTGGTGCAGTTTCACTGGTGGAACCTGGCCCAACCGGGCTATGTGCAAGCGCTGGGCATCCTGAGCGATCTGCGCCGCGAAGGCAAAATCGCACACCTCGGGCTGACCAACTTCAACACCGCCCTGACCCGGGAAATATTAGACGCAGGTATCCCGCTGGTCAGCACGCAGGTGCAGTATTCCCTGCTGGACAGCCGCCCCGACCAGGGCCTGATCGCGCTGTGCCAAGAGCGAGGTGTGCAGCTCCTGTGCTACGGCACCTTGGCCGGAGGCCTGCTGAGCCAAGCGTGGCTGGGCCAAGCCGAGCCCACTGAGCCCCTGGCCAACCGTTCACACACCAAATACAAACTGATCATCGAAGATTTCGGCGGCTGGGACCTGTTTCAGGAACTGCTGCAAGCCTTGCAGGCCATCGCCACGCGCCATGGCGTGGGCCTGGGTGATGTGGCCACGCGCTGGGTGATTGACCGCCCCCAAGTGGCCAGCGCCATCATGGGCTTCACCTCGACGCGCCACCTGCCTGCCACGCAACGCATTGAAGCCTTGCGTCTGGACGCGCAGGACCACGCCCTGTTGGCGCCCTTGCTGGCACGGCGCACGGGCCCTGCGGGTGACTGCTACGACATCGAGCGCGACAAGGAAGGCCGTCACGGGCGCATCATGCGCTACAACCAAAATGAGGGGCGTCACTGACGGCGAGCACAGTTCGGGGTCAGAAAGTGAATTCAGACCGCCCAAGGCACTTCTGCACTTCGGGGCCCACGCGCCCATTGAGCCCCTTATTTCGAAGCAGGTTCCTGTGCGTGCGCAGCCAAGCGCTGCGCCACCTCTTTTTTACCCAGCTTGCGCACGGCCGCGATGGCCTGAAGCTGTGCAGCGCGGGGCTTGGACTTGCCCGTCTCCCAGTGGTAGACCGACTGGTTGGACACGCCCAGCAACTGAGCCATTTGAACGGCTGACAAACCGAATTTTTTGCGCAAGGACGCAAAGCCATCGGCGCGAAAGCGCAAGCCCTGGGGCTCGTCTTCTTCCTTGGGGGGTGTATTGGGGCGGGCTGAGGTTTTGGCCAAGCGGCGCACCACGGCTTCCAGGCTGGCGATGCGTCTTTTGAGATCGGCGATCTCGGCGCGGTGCGTGGCTTGGGCCTTTTTCAGAACCGCCGCTTGCGTGCGCGTTTCTTTTTTGGCGATGCGTGAAATCTCTGTTTTCAACTGTGATGCGAAGTTACTCATAACATGTCCATTCGTTCAGAACGTGGATCATACGCAAATCGCATGCTTCATCAGCACAGACAAACTGGGCGCGATGGAACGCCTGTTCATCACGACGGGTTCTGTTTGCCCAATCACCGCTTGTCACCTGAGCAGCAGGCCAGAGCGCAAAGGCTGCTTAAATACAGGCACTGCAGGCCCAAACTGCCCCATCGGCCCCATCGGCCAACCCCCCCTCAATCACTGGAACAGGAGCCCTCCATGTCAACATCCCTCAAAGGCCAAATCGCCTGGATCACCGGTGGGGGCAGCGGCATCGGTCTGGCTGGCGCCATGGCGCTGGCCCAAGCCGGAGCCCATGTCGTGATTTCAGGCCGCACCGCCGCCACCAACGCCAGCGCTTTGGCCTCGCTGCAGGCCCTGGGGAGTGCCGAGGCCTTGCTGCTGGATGTTGCCGACAAGCACGCCGTCAAGGCAGCAGCACACCACATTTTGGACAAACATGGGCGTATCGACATCCTGGTGACCAGCGCGGGCACCAATGCCACGAAGCGCAATTTCGACGTGGTCACGCCCGAAGCCTGGGACGATGTGGTCGCCATTAACTTGTCGGGCCTGTTTTATTGCGTGCATGCGGTTTTGCCCGCCATGCGCCAGCAGCAAGGCGGCTTGATCATCAATGTGTCGTCTTGGGCGGGTCTGTATGCGTCCAAGCTCACCGGCCCGGCTTACAACGCCACCAAACGTGCCGTGCTGGCCCTGACCGAGTCCATCAACATGGAAGAGTGCACGCACGGCATCCGCGCCACCTCGCTCTTGCCCGGCGAAGTGGCCACGCCCATTCTGGACAAACGGCCCGTGCCGCCGTCTGCTGAGCAGCGAGAATTGATGGTGCAAGCCGAAGACATGGGCCAGGCCATCTTGTTTGTGGCGCAGATGCCTGAGCGCACCTGCATCAACGAGTTGATCATCTCGCCCACCTTCAACCGCTTTTACACGGGCGGGCTAGAGACACCGCCCAAACGCTGAGCTCGGCCCGATGAGCCAGCTTTTCAGCGACAGCGCCAAGCACCGGCGCATCGGCATTGCGCTGGTGACGGTCACCACCTTGATGTTTGCGGTGCTCGACGCCTCGGCCAAGTGGCTGGTGCTCACCCTGCCCGTGATGCAAGTGGTGTGGATGCGCTTTCTCACGCATTCGCTGTTTTCCATCGCGGTTTTTGCGCCCACGGTCAAAGGGGATTTGCTGCGCTGGCGGCACCCCCGTTTGCAGCTGCTGCGCGGGTTGATGCTGGCGTCTATGACTGCACTCAATTTTTGGGCTTTGCAGTATTTGCAGTTGGCCGAGACCGGGGCCATGCAGTTTTCCGTGCCAATTTTGATCGCCTTGCTTTCAGCCTGGTGGCTGGGCGAGCGGCTGGACGCCAAACGTTGGCTGGCGATTGCGGTGGGCTTTGCGGGCGTGCTGGTCATCATCCGCCCGGGCAGCCAGGGCTTTCATCCGGCCATCTTGCTGTCTGCGCTCAATGCCATTTTGTATGCGCTTTTCAACATGATGACGCGCTACTTGGCCAGCAGCGAAAACCCGGCCACCACGCAACTGACCTCGGCGGTGGTGGCCACCTTGGTGTTGACGCCTTTTGCTCTGTGGCAATGGCAACACCCGGCCACACTGCTCGAGTGGTTCGTGATGGCACTGGCTGGTTTGTGCGGCGGCGTTGGCCACTACTTTGTGGCCGTGGCGCACCGCTATGCTTCGGCGGCGGTGCTGGGCCCGTTTTTGTACCAGCAAATCATTTACATGACCGTGTTGGGTTGGTGGGTGTTTGACCAAGTGCCCGACCTGGCCGTGGTGCTGGGCGCCTTGGTGGTGGTGGCCAGCGGCCTGTATTTGCTGTGGCGCGAGTTCCAGGGCCCAAGCTCAAAATGAGCGCCTGAAAACGCGAGCGGCAGCGGCTGGGCTCTTTGGCCGATCAGTCAGCTCGGTGACACACAAGCGGCCACCCAGCGCCCAAGATGGCATACACACGCTCTGCACATGGGCAGTCATCACAGGAGAGTCTTGCATGTCTTCTTCTCAACGCTGGAAACAGCGCCCCCCTGGCTCCAACTGGGGCGAATTTGGCCCCGACGACCAATGCGGTCGCATGAACCTCTTGACCCCCCAAAAAGTGCTGCAAGGCATGCACGAGGTGCGCACCGGGCAGACCTTCAACCTGAGCCTGCCGCTGGATTTTCCAGGTGGCAATGTGCTCAACCCCAGGCGTCAGCCGCCGGTGCTGCGACCGACGGTGCGCGAGGGCAAGCCCAACATGAACTATCAACTGTGGTGTGACGACCCGGTTTGCACCGATGTGGTGTGCGACGACCTGGTGATCATGCACTTGCAGTACAGCACCCAGTGGGACAGCCTGGCGCATGTGGGCTCGATGTTCGACGCCAATGGCGACGGCATGCCCGAACCGGTGTATTACAACGGCTTTCGCGCTGGCACCGATGTGGTGGGGCCGAGCGGCAGCGAAGGTGCTGGCATTTTTGGCTTTCCGGAGATCGCCCGCGAATCAACATCCTCGGCCAAGGCGCTGGGCATCGAAAAAATGTCCGAGCGCTGCGTGCAAGGCCGTGCGGTGATGATCGACCTGCATGCGCATCTGGGCCGTGAGCGGGTGCGGGTGGGCTACGAACTGCTGATGGACATCATGCGCAAGGACAACGTGGTGGTAGAGCCTGGCGACATGGTGTGCCTGCACACCGGCTTTGCGCAGATGCTGCTGGAGATGAACAAACAGCCCGACCCGCACGCAGTCGAAAACGCCTGCGCCGTGCTGGAGGGGCGCGACGAGCGACTGCTGCAATGGATCACCGATTCGGGCCTGGTGGCCCTGATCGCCGACAACTACGCGGTGGAAGGTTTGCCCGCCTCGCCCCGCCCCGGCAGCTGCGCGGCTTTGCCTTTGCACGAGCATTGTTTGTTCAAGCTGGGCGTGCACCTGGGAGAGATCTGGCACCTCACCCCCTTGGCCGACTGGCTGCGCCAGAACGGCCGAAGCCGCTTTTTGCTCACCGCCCCGCCCTTGCGGCTGCCCGGAGCCATTGGCTCACCGGCCACGCCGATTGCCACGGTTTAAGGCTGACAAGCGCCGCCCTCCAAGGCTGCCGCTGAGCCACCGAAATGGCTCATCCAACCGGATCCGGCCATCGAACAGCCCCGATTGAGCTGAAAATTGAGCTCACAATTGAGGCGGGTTTGCTGAACAGACGCATGGAACGGACGCATGAATTTGCAATTGCTTGATTTCGACTGCAGCGAAGATGCCGAGGGCGTGGTCTGCTGGGATGCCCTGGCGCAACCTGCGCCCCAACACAACACGGCTTTGTTGCAAGAGGTCGCGCAGGTGCTGCGCTGGGCACACGGCTTTGACCACGAAGGCCCCGGCCCCTTGGAAAACGGTGCCAACTGGGACTTTGACCTGCAGGTCACGCTGCTGAGCCACGGCGGCAAGCCCCAAGTGGCCATGCCCCGCTTTGTGCCCAGCACGGGGCAACTGAGCTTATTGCCCGAGCCGTTCGACACGCAAAGCCTCTCGCTGAGCCTGACCTTGAGTGGCACGCCTGGTTTTGTGCAGGCCTTTCGCAACCAGTTCGAGCAGTCATGAACACCCCGCAGGCTTTGCACGCACCCGAGGTGCCCAGCTTCAGGGCGGCGATCAAGTTCTGGTTTTGGCTGGGCTGCATGAGCTTTGGCGGCCCGGCCGGGCAAATCGCGCTGATGCACGAAGAGCTGGTGGTGCACCGCCGCTGGATTTCAGAAAAGCGCTATCTGCACGCACTCAATTACTGCATGCTGCTGCCTGGGCCTGAAGCCCAGCAACTGGCCACTTACATCGGCTGGTTGATGCACGGCGCACGCGGCGGCATCGCAGCTGGGGCCTTGTTTGTCCTGCCGTCTTTGGTGCTGCTGATCGTGCTGAGCTGGGCCTACACCGCCTGGGGGCAACACCCTTGGGGGCAAGCGCTGCTGTGGGGCCTGAAGCCCGCGGTCACCGCACTGGTGTTGCAAGCTGCGCACCGTTTGGCACTGCGCACCTTGAAGGCCCGCTGGTTATGGACACTGGCGGTGTTGTCCTTGCTGGGCATGCTCTGGGGCCTGCCCTTTGTGTGGATCATTGCGGGCGCTGCGGCCACAGGGTATTGCATGTCGCGTCAGCCCGCGGAGGGTTTTCAGGACCAAACCCAGGCTGGCCCAAAGCCCACCAGCAGTGCCATGGCTGCTCCGCACACCCCCTTACCCGAAGCGAATGAAACCAGGCCCCCCCACGTCACCCGTCCGGCCCCGGCTTGGCTGGACGACGACACGCCCCCACCCGTGCACACGAACTACAGCCACCCGCGACTGGTGCGGGCGCTGGCCTGGGGGGTGGGATTGTGGGCCGTGAGCCTAGGCCTGATTGCGCTGGTGTTCGGGCTGGGCCACACGCTCACACTCATGGGCGGCTTTTTCACGCAAGCGGCCTTGCTCACCTTCGGCGGCGCCTACGCGGTGCTGCCGTTTGTGACGCAAACGGCCGTGGGCCAGTATGGCTGGCTGACGGCGGCGCAGATGATGGACGGGCTGGCACTGGGTGAGACCACACCAGGGCCGCTGATCATGGTGGTGGCGTTTGTGGGTTTTTTGGGCGGACACAGCCAGGCCTTGCTGGGCCATCCTGTGTTGGGCGGCATCGTGGCGGCCTGCGTGGTGACCTGGTTCACTTTCCTGCCCTCCTTCGTGTTCATTTTGGCAGGCGGCCCGCTGGTGGAGTCCACACGCCATATGCCCTCCTTGGCCGGGCCCTTGCAGGGCATCATGGCCGCCGTGATCGGCGTGATCGTGCACCTGGCGGGCGTGTTTGCACGCCAAACCTGGCTGCCCGGTGGCTGGCACATGCTGCCCGATCTGGGGGCTTTGGCGCTGACGCTGCTGGCCACTTGGTTGCTGATTCGCAGGCAACTGAGCGTGTTCAAGCTGCTGGGCCTGTGCACGGCGCTGGGGCTGGTGTGGCAGCTGCTCGTTTGAGACCCTTTGCCACCACGTCACCACCCCGCAGCCGCGTCTGTGCGTTAATGCACACCCAGTACGCCCCACCACGCCATGACCGAAGAATTCCAGATCCACATTCCCCCCTCCTTCATGGCGCTGTACGTGCCGCCCGGCAAGATCAAGCCCACGATGGGCCAGCGCGATCTGGCGGCGCGCTACGAGCTGTGCGAAGACCTGGCCAACCTGCTGACAGAAAAAGCCGCCAACATGCAGTTCACCTTGGGCATCACCGAAGAGCTGGTGCTGGCGCAATGCGAAGCCGGTCTGCTGGCCGAGCCTGCCGTGGTCACGCCTGGCGAGGCCCGCTGGGTGGTGTGCCGCCTGGCCGAGTTGCTGCAGTGGCCCATGGACCAGCTCTTGCAAGCGCCCGCCCCGGGCCAGTCAGGTTGACCATCACATGAGCACACCCGATTTGCAAAGGCTGCTCTCGGCGCCCATCTTGCCCACCTTGCTGCGCTTGGCCGCACCCAATGTGCTGGCCATGGTGATGACCGTGCTGGTGGGCGTTGCCGAAACCTATTACGTGGGCCGACTGGGCACCACGCCGTTGGCGGCCATGGCCTTGGTGTTCCCGTTTGCCATGCTCACCCAAATGATGTCGGCCGGGGCCATGGGCGGGGGCGTGTCGGCGGCCATCAGCCGAGCCCTGGGTGCTGCAGACCTGCAGCGCGCAGACAAGCTGGTGCAACACGCCTTGCTGATTGGCCTGGGCGCAGGTCTGATCTACAGCGCCCTCTTCTTGCTGTGGGGCCCTGACCTTTATGCGCTATTGGGCGGGCGTGGTGCGGTGCAGCTGCAGGCGGTGCAATACGGCCAAGTGCTGTTTGCCGGGGCCGTGTTGGTTTGGCTGATCAACACGCTGGCCTCCATTGTGCGGGGCACAGGCAACATGCGCGCGCCCTCTTTGGCGCTGGTGGCCACAGCGTTCTTGCAAATCGCGCTGAGCGGTGTGCTGTCCCTGGGGGCCGGACCCGTTCCCGCCCTGGGCATGGTGGGGGTGGCCCTGGGACACATCCTGGCCACCGCGGCGGGCGTACTGTATTTTCTTTGGTACCTGATTCGCAGCCAGGGGCGACTGACGCTGCATGTGCAAGGCTTTGTTCTGCAGCGTACCTTGTTGGCCGACATCCTTCGGGTGGGCGCCGTGGCCTGCTTGTCGCCCGTGCAATCGGTGCTGGCCATTTTGATTTTTACCGGCCTGCTGGCGCAACTGGGCACCGAAGCGCTGGCTGGATACGGCATCGGCCAGCGGCTCGAGTTTTTGTTGATTCCCATCGCCTTTGGCATCGGCGTGGCCGCCGTGCCCATGGTGGGCATGGCGATGGGCGCGGGCCAGGTGGCTCGGGCCCGACGGGTGGCCTGGATCGCCGCAGGCACCTCAGCATTCAACTTGGGGTTGATCGGCGCGGTGGTCACGTTCGCCCCCGATGTGTGGGCGCGACTGTTCTCGCAAGACGAGGCGGTGCTGGCTTATGCAAGGCAATACCTGGTGACGGCCGGGCCTGCATTCCCTTTCTTTGGCCTGGGCCTCACGCTGTACTTTGCATCGCAAGGCGCAGGCCAGGTCATTGGGCCAGTGCTGGCGGGCACGGTGCGGTTGGTGTTGGTGGCGGGCGCAGGCTGGTGGTTGGCGCAACACCAAGGCACAGCGGACAATTTTTATATGCTGGTGGCCTTGGCCATGCTGCTGTATGGGCTTGTGACCGCTGCGGCTGTGGCCTTCACGCCCTGGACTGCCTCGGTCAAGCGCAGCGGGTGAACCAAGACGGAACTCGCCAGCCCGTCACCAGAACAGCGGAGCAGAAACTCAGGCGTCCAAAAAGGGGCTGACACCGCGACGTCGGGAGACTTGGCCCAGTCGGTCATACAGGTCGACCGTGGCGGCCGACTCGCCCTGGAGGGCTTGCAATGCCCCCTTGACGGCTTGCAACTGGCGTTGGAGCAGTTGGATATTGCGCAAATGGTCTTGTTTGCACTGCAACAGGTCTGCCTGCAGGTTCTGCCACGCGACAGGGACGGGGTCTTGGCCTGCCACCCATTGGGCAACTTGGGACAGGCGTTCCAAAATGGTGATTCTCTCTTCCTGCAAAGCCTCAAAGCCCGCCATGTCGCGGGCCTTCAACACCTCGAACTCCAGTGCCAACAATTCGGCCAGCCGCGCGGTATCCACTGGCGCTTGGTCGAGCCAGGCATCCATCGTGACGTGATGTGGGACCAGGGCAGACATGGTGGGGCTGAGGCTCATGCCCAAATCACTCCTTGATCATTTTTTCAATGGCCATGAAGTTTTCGGCAATGCGGCGCGTATCGATGGGGTATTGGCCCTGTTGGATGGCCACTTTGATGGCCTCCACCTTGGCCCGGTCGAATTCTGGCTCTTGCATGGCTTTTTGCGCAACAGCGCTCAGTTTGACTTCGTCCGCCTGGGGCGCCAGCACCTTGGTCAGGCCTTCGGACGCAACATCCGCGTCGCGCTCCTGGGCCTTCGCAGACACCTGCCGATTGGACGCGTCCATTTGGGCAACCCGGCGAAAACTAGAGATGGGATCAGTCATGATGGTTCTCTTTTCTGGTCTCTTTTTGGTGAGCAGAAACCTCGCTCGTAATCAGAATCGACAGCTCATTCTAGAACTTGAGCCCAACACGCGTTTATTTTCGTCAATTTCATCATCTGGGATCTCAAAGCCCTTGGACCTGATTGGGGCCTTTGACCTGCCCGGTCAGCATGCGCCCGGAATCGCGGTTTTTGAGCTTGATTTGCTCGCCATAGCGACCATCTTGCTGAGCTTCCACCCGGGCCGAGATCTGGAAACCCTGAGCTTGCCCGATCGACATCAGCACCATTTGGCCTCTTTTGACGAGCAAAGTGGGGCGGATGTCCTGACTGCGCAGCGGGGTATCGGGACGGACGTCGCGTACCACCTCGCTGTGCAGTATTTGTGATACTTGTTCCAACACATTGACGGGCATGCTGGATGTATCGACATCAACCAGCCGAACATGAGCCTCGGTCAAGCTCATGCCCCGCTGCAGCGGGACGGCAGCCACAAGCACCTGACGCTTCTCCACCGGGGCGGGCTCGGCCTTGGTTGGGGCAGTGGCCGCCGCCACGCGCCCGGTCACCGAGACACGCACATACAGCTGCCAAGTCGGCTGGGCGCAGCGAACGCGGATGGTATCGGGGCTGGCAAAGGGCAGATCCATGGCCAGGGGACTGCTGCAGGCCTTGACCTGCAGGCGTGGGTCCAGCGGGGCGAGCGCCACCGACTCGGCTGGGACCGATTGGGTTTGCACCACCCAATCGAGCACCGACTTTTGCAGCGTCGCAGCAGGCGAAGCAGGGGCCGCAGCCCAAGCCAGCCCACCGCACCAACAGAAAACCGCCCCGAGCCAGAGGCCACGAAGCGTGACCTGATCCAGAAGTCGGCACAGCATTTGCATAGAGGGTTTCATAGGTGTGAAAGTTTTGACAGTGTTCATGATTCACAACTACCAAGCAAAAACGAGACCAGCCCTCCGGACACACCCGCCACCGACATGAGCAACCTGTTGCCCCCTTTGCCCAGCCTGCCCGCGCTGAGCCCCCCTGCCCCAACGGGCAGTGGCGGACTGCTGCCCGCATCAGGCCGCGTCGGGGCCTTCGGGCAGGTGCTGGCAGAGGTGTCCCCCCGCAGTGGCATGGTCCAAGCGCGGCAAGGGGACACCTTGATTGGTCTGGTCAAGGCCCATTACCGGCAAAACCAGCAGCCCATTTCCGAGCATCAGGCCATGCGCCTGGCCCACCAAGTGGCCGCACGCAACCGGATTGACAACCCGAACCTGATCCTGATGGGTCAAAAAATCGATTTCTCCAGTCTGCTGATGCCAGCTCTGGCCCGGGGTGAAGCCCCTGGACCTCTGGACCTGAATGCGCGCAGCGCGCAGTCCGTGGCCCAACTGGCCTCCTCACCGGCCTCGACCACCCACGCTTTGGCCAACCGCCCGAGCGCATGGGCCAGCCATCTGCCCTCTAACGGACAGCACCCGGTACTGGACAAAACATTGGAGCGGGCCATCGCCAAGGGTTTTGTGAACGCCTCAGACGCCCCTGCCGTCAAGGACAAAATCCTGGCGCTGGCCGACCGCTACAACTTTCAACCCGATGACTTTGCCCGCCTGAGCCTGATGGAGAGCGGCGGCATGAACCCCCAGGCCAGCAATGGCAACTGCCACGGCATCATCCAGTTTTGCGATGGCCCCAACCGGGGCGCCGCCTCGGTGGGCTTCAAGGACAACCCCCGGGCGATTTTGGGCATGGGTCTGCTGCAGCAGTTGGACCTGGTGGACCGTTATTTCTCACAAGCCGGACTGCGTGTCAAAGGCCCCCCGGTCGGACTGGATGATCTGTACCTGACGGTGCTGACCCCGGCTGCCCGGCAAGAAACGCGGCCCGACGCGCCGCTGCCCATTGCCGGGCCGCAGGCGCGTTACCTGCATGTCGGGCAAGACACGCGGGCGCCCATCACGCGCAATTCCATCCTGGCCGGGCTGCACACCCTGACCAACGCCGTGCTGCCCCAGGCGCCTCGCGATGCGGTTGCGCCTGTGCTGGGCGTGGTGGGCAAAGGCGGTGTGGCCCGCCTGTACGACGAGGTGGCCAACACACCGCCCACAGTGTTGCGCTGATCAGCGGCAAATCATGGCCGCAGGGCTTTGCCGCTGACGGCAAATTGCCGCTCCCGGCGGCAAGAGTCCATCGGTCTAACCCCAAAGACAACAAATTCACTTGGCACGGCTTTTGCAGCTATCGACCACAAGCCGCTCAACTTGAGCACCCTTCGTCAAAAAATTGACGACACCTGTCCATCGAAACCACGACCCCAGGAGTCCAGATGAATTTGTTAAACCAGGCACTCGGTGTGCATGAACAAGCTTTGCAAGTCAAAAGCCGACGCCTGGAAGTGTTGGCGCAAAACATCGCCAACGCCGATACGCCCAACTACAAAGCGCGGGACATCGACTTCAAGGCCGTGATGAAAGAGACCCAATTCCAGGACAACGCCATGCAGGCCACCAGTCAAGGCCACTTTGCACAGGGCCAGGGGCTCGATGCCGATGGCATGCGTTACCGCACCCCATTCAACACCGCTTTCGACGGCAACACCGTTGAAATGAGCGTCGAACAAGCCCAATACGGTAAAGCCGCAGCCGACTACCAGGCCACGCTGAACTTTCTGGAAAGCCGCGTGAGCAGCGTGCGCAAAGCCTTGAGAGGAGACTGATCATGGCCATGGACAATATTTTCGGCATCGCCGGCACGGCGCTCAACGCGCAGCTGACCCGCATGAACGCCACCGCCTCCAACCTGGCCAACGCAGGCACCGTGGCCACCACCGAGCAAGACGCTTTTCGCGCCAAACGCCCGGTGTTCAAGGCCCTCATGGATTCGCAAATGACCAACAACGGCGCGCCTTATGTGGGCGGGGTCAAGATCGACCGCATGGCCGATGACACCGCACCGCCGCGCCGTGTGTCCGACCCGAACAACCCCTTGGCCGACAAGGACGGTTACGTCTACCAGACCAACGTGAGCGAAGTCACAGAGATGGTCGAAATGATGGCCGCCGCGCGCTCTTACCAAAACAACGTCGAAGTGATCAACACGGCGCGTCAACTGATGATGCGCACGCTGGACATCTCCAAGGCCTGACCTGAAAGCACCCTATGGCCACCCCCAATGTGACATCGTCTAGCCTGCTCAAGAACGTCTCGCGCTACGAAGACGTGAAAGAAGCGGCCAAGAAAACCAACGAGGACATGGGCAAGCAGGAATTCCTGACCTTGTTCACCGCGCAGTTGCAAAACCAGAACCCCCTGGAACCTGTCAAGAACGAAGCTTTTGTGGCCCAGCTCGCGCAGTTTTCGCAGCTCGAAGCGCTGACCAACATGCAGGGCTCACTGGACAAATTCGTCACCTCCATGTCAGGCGAGCGCATGCTGGGCAGTGCCGCGTTGATCGGGAAAAAAGTGTCGGTGACCGATACCCCCACGCAGTTGACGTCAGGTGGTTCGATCGACGGCAGCATCGACTTGCCGATGGGCGCCAGCGGCGTTCAGGTCAGCGTGTTCGACAGCCAAGGCCGTCTGGTGCAGGAGCTGGTCGCAGGTCCGCAAGTGCCAGGCACCACCCCGATTTCATGGAACGGCAAGGACGCCGCAGAAAACCCTGTGCCCAGCGGCCTTTATCGCCTGAGCGCGACCGCCGTGGTCAATGGCAAGAGTGTCCCGGTTCCGGTCAGCACCTTGTCCACGGTCCGCGCGATTTCCAGCAACCCGGCCGATGGCAGCGTCAGCGTCGAAGTCGACGGTGGCAAAACCATGCTGCTGACCGACGTCAAGCGCGTGGGCATTTAAGCCCGCCAACGCCCCAACACATTCACACCCCACGCCTCACAGGAGCTTTCCAGCATGTCGTTCTATACCTCGCTCACCGGACTGAACTCTGCCACCGCACAGTTGGCCGTCACCTCCAACAACATCGCCAACGTGGGCACCTCGGGCTTCAAGCGCTCCAGGGCCGACTTCGGTGATATTTTCTCGACATCGCCCTTGCAAAAATCGTCCAGCAACATTGGCCAAGGCGTTTCGCTCAAGCAGGTGAGCCAGGAATTCAGCCAGGGCAACATCTCGACCTCGGGCAACTCGCTCGATCTGGCCATCACGGGCGACGGTTTCTTCCCGCTCAAAACGCCCGATGGTCTGCAAGACATTTACACCCGCAACGGCTCGTTCACCCTGAACGACCAAAACAACGTCGTCAACTCCACTGGGCAACGCCTGATGGCCGCCTCGGTGGACTCGTCCGGCAAGGCCGACTTGACCGACCTGAACGCCCTGACCATTCCCCCCAAAACCTCTGGCGAAGCGGTTGAAACCACCCAAATCCAACTGGGCCTGAACCTGCCGGCCGACTCGGCCGTGATCACGGCCGAATTTGACCGCAGCAACCCCAGCACTTACAACAAAAGCACCGCCTTGACGGTATACGACAGCGGTGGCAACGGCTACCTGGCCACGGTGTACTACGCCAAAACCCAAAACGCCAGCCAAGACCAAACGCCCCCCAGCTCCAAATGGCAAACCTACTTTTTTGTGGGCGACACCCAAGTCAAACCCGCTTTGCAGCAAGCGACCGACAAAGTCGGTGGCACTCTGTTTGTCAACAAGTATGGCGATGTGCTGCCCAAGAGCGACCCCCGTGTGGTCCCCAGCTCCGGCACCACCGAGATGTTTTCGCTGGACCAATTGACCGACATCCGACGATCCTCCCCAGCCACGGCCGTGGGCGGTGCACTGGCTGCGGCCAACTACGTCAATGGCACCTTGGTCAACGCCACATCCGGCACCTTGAGTTTCAAGATCAAAGCCGATGCCCCCGCAGCCAACCAAAGTGCCGCCGCGACCGATCAAACCATCACCTACACCCTGAAAGCCGGCGACCAAGACCCCGAAGTGTTGGCGCGCAACGTTGAAATTGCCATCAACAACGTACTCGGTTCATTGCCCGAAACACCGGCCACGCCAGGTTCGGCCCCAGGCGTGACACCCGTCGTTGCAGGCACCCCGGCCATACAAAACGCCCGTTTCGGCATCACCGTTGCTTTTGACCCTGACACCGCCAGGTTCTCCATTGCCTCGGGCACCACAGGCGATGGTTCCAGCATTGTGGTCAGCGGCGCTGACGCCAAAGCCATCGCTTTGTTGGGCCTGACCGACTCACCCAACTTGACCGTGACCTCATCGGCCACCGAGGCTGTGCGCGGCAAAGCCAGTGAACCTGCGGTTTTGCGCGGTGAGACCATGACCATCAACACCACCAAAAGCATCAGCACCTCGTCGTCCAACAAAGACTTTTTTGTGTCGGTGGATGGTTATGCCTTCAAGACGGAACTGCCATTCCCCACCACTTACACCAACATCGACAGTTTTGCCAAGGCCCTGCAAGACAGCATCAACGGCAAAATCGACCCGGCCACCGGCCGCAAAGTGTCCGGTGTCACGGTCAACTTCGACCCCAAGGTCAAACAATTCGTGTTCACCACGGGCACCACTGGTGAAAACTCTGCGATCCAGGTCACCGGCTCTGCGGACTGGGGCTTGGCCAACACCGAAATGAACTTTGGCTCCACCAGCGAGTGGAAAAAATTGACCCAATTCACGGAAAACGGCGCGCTGCAATTTGTTAAAAATGGCGTTCAAACCGAAGACGCCGCAGGGCTGTCAACCCAAACCGAATGGTGGCCTGTTTACTTGGACCGCGGGGAGCTGAGCTTCGACCTGACCGGAAAACCCATCTCGCCACTGACCGGCATGCCCTTTGAAACCGCGTTCTTGGCGGGTGGTAAGGGTGCCCTGACGATGTCCATCGACTTCACCAAGTCCACCCAATACTCCAGCGCATTCGCGGTGCTCTCACAGTCGCAAGACGGCGCCCCTGAAGGCGAGTTGATGGGTCTGAACATCGGTGTGGACGGTCTGGTCAATGCGACCTACTCCAATGGCTCTCAAGTGTCCTTGGGCAAGATCGTGCTGGCCAACTTCTCCAGCCCGTCCGGCCTGCGTCAGGTGGGTGATGCCAGTTACTTGGCCTCGGCCACCTCAGGTGTCGCCAAAGTCGGCGAAGCCGGTTCGGCCGGTTTCGGTTCGATCCGCGCGGGTGCCACCGAGCGTGCCAACGTGGACTTGACGCAAGAGCTGGTGGACCTGATCACCGCGCAGCGTAACTTCCAGGCCAACGCCAAAGCGATTGAAACCAGCTCCACCATGACCAGCGCGATCATCAACATCCGTGCGTGATGCCCTGAACCGACCACGACTGAACCCCAGAGAGCCGCACCATGGACCGCCTTGTCTTCACCTCGAACGCCACCATCAAAGAGCAGGCCACGGCACGCCAGATCCTGGTCAACGACCTGGCCAACGTGTCCACGGTGGGCTTCAAAAGCAGTTACGACGTGGCTTTGCAATCGGTGAAAATCGAGGGCGCAGGTTTTGACTCTCGCTTCCAGGCTCAAACCACTTCACAAGACCGCATTCGCATGGACTCCGGACCGGTCATGGCCACCGGCCGTCCCATGGACGTGGCCTTGGCCGGCACCGCTGTGTTGACGGTACAGGCGCCCAATGGCGACTTGGCTTTCACGCGCCGGGGTGATCTGAAAGTGAACATCCAGGGGCAGCTGGAAAACGGCTCTGGCCACTTGGTGCTGGGCGAGGCCGGTCCCATCACCATCCCTCCGGGGCTGACGGTCAACGTCAACCCGGATGGCAGCATATATGCACGCGACCCGGCCCAGGTCGGACCCGCCGCCGAGGTCTTGATCGACCGCTTGCGTTTGCGCGATGTCACAGGCGTGAGCCTGGGCAGACGACCGGATGGTCTGTTCAAGGTGTCGGAAAAACCCGATGGCACAGACATTGCATTGGGAGATCAACTGCCCAAAGTGATTCCGCAAGCCCTGGAGGGCAGCAACGTCAGTGCCATTTCTGCCATGACCCGCTTGATCGATCACTCGCGCAGTTTTGAAACCCAGATTCGCATCATCAAGGAAATGAAAGGACTCGACGAGTCCGGCGCTTCCATGATGAAAGCCGCTTAACACCTGACAGGAGAGCCCCATGGATGCCTCAATGTGGATTGCCAAGACCGGCCTGGATGCGCAGCAAACGCGCATGTCGGTCATCTCGAACAACCTGGCCAACGTCAACACGACGGGCTTCAAGCGCGACCGCGCCACCTTCGAAGACATGCTCTACCAGAACCTGCGCCAACCCGGGGCCCAGGTGGGCGCCGACGCACAAGCCCCCACGGGCTTGATGCTGGGCACCGGTGTGCGCATCGTGGCCACCGAAAAAACCCATACCCAAGGCAGTTTGGTGACCACCAAAAATGCGCTGGACATGGCGGTGCAAGGTGATGGCTTTTTCCAGATCTCCCAGCCTGACGGCACGATTGCTTATTCGCGTGACGGCAGCTTCAAGCTCTCGGCCACCGGTCAGCTGGTCACCGCCAACGGCGCGCCTTTGCAGCCGGCCATCAACATCCCCCCCAACGTGGCCAGCATCTCGATCGGCCAGGATGGCACAGTGTCGGTGGAGACCGCGGCAGGCGGCGGCGCCCAGGTGCTGGGTCAGATTCAAATTGCCCGCTTTTCCAACCCTGCTGGACTGCAAGCCCTTGGCCAGAACATGCTCAAGGAAACGACTGCCAGTGGTGCACCCGTGGTCTCACAGCCTGGCCAAGCCGGTGCAGGCCAGTTGATGCAAGGGGCGCTGGAAGCATCCAACGTGAACGTGGTGGAAGAAATGGTCAACATGATCGAGACCCAACGCGCCTACGAAATCAACTCCAAAGCCATCTCTGCCGTGGACGGCATGCTGCGCTTCCTGAACAACAACATGTAAGCCCGCGATGACAGCCCGCATCCATTTCATGACACGCGTTTCAACCCTGGGCTTGCTGGCCCTGGGCCTCGGCGGTTGCGCGACCGCCCCCGAGCCTTTGGCGCACTCCCCCGAGTTTGCGCCCGTCTTGCCCGTGGCCGTCGAAAAGCCACGCATGGCCACAGGCGCCATCTACAACGGTCGGCACAGCGACAACTTTTTTGGCCGCGGCCGCAACTACCGCGTCGGCGATCTGATCACGGTGGTGCTCGACGAGTCGACCCGAGCTGGTCGCGAGCAAAAAGGCACCGTCTCGCGCGATGCCGAAAACAATGTCGTGCCCAGTGGTCTGGTGTCCAAAATCCAGAACCTGGCACTGCCTACCAAAATTTTGGGCACCACGCTCGGCGGCGTGCTCAATGGTGTCAACCTGAACGAATCGAGCATCAAAAGCACCGGCGTGGGCACAGCAGGCCAAAGCGCCAGCCTGACGGGTGCGGTGTCGGTCACCGTGGTCGAGGTGTTGGCCAACGGCAACCTCATGGTGCGCGGCGAAAAACAACTGGCCCTGACGGAAGGCGCCGAGGTCATCCAGGTCAGCGGCATCATCCGGCCCGACGATGTGTCCCCTAACAACATGGTGCAGTCACGTCGCCTGGCCAATGCCCAAATTGCCTACCGCGGTACCGGCGACATGGCGGCGGTGGCCAAGACGGGCTGGGGCACCAAGGCCTTGCTCAAGATCTGGCCTTTCTGAGCGATGGACACCCCAAAAGGCCCCCTATGAAAACCGCCCTGATTTCCCTCATGCTGCTGCTGGCCACCTCGGGCACCGCCTGGGCTGACCGCATCAAAGACCTGGCCAGCGTGGCCGCTGGCCGCACCAACCAACTCATTGGCTACGGCCTGGTCGTAGGCTTACAAGGCACGGGGGATGGCTCAGATGTGTCCTTCACCGCACAAAGCATGAAGTCCATGCTCAGCCGCATGGGCGTCAGCTTGGACGGCCCCCTGTCGGATTTCGAACAAGGCACCACCGCCGGCAAAATCGACATCAAGAACGTGGCCGCTGTAATGGTGACCGCCGAGCTGCCCCCTTTTGCCAAGCCGGGCCAACGAATTGACATCAACGTCTCGGCCATCGGCAAAGCTTCTAATTTGCGCGGCGGCAACTTGCTGTTGACCAGCCTGCGTGGCGTGGACGGCGAGGTGTATGGCATTGCCCAAGGGGCGCTCACAGCCACGGGCATCGACGCCAACGCGGCCGGCTCGAAAGTCAATATCGGTGTCCCCACCTCGGCCCGCGTGCCCAATGGTGCCACGGTTGAACGCATGGTCGACACCCCCTTCGAGAGCTCTGACCACGTGGTCATGAACGTGCGCGAATCAGACTTCACCACCACCACGGCCATCGTGAACGCCGTCAACAAAAGTTTTGGCGAAGGCACAGCCCGCGCCATCGACGGCATGTCCCTGGCCATCCGAGCACCCACCGACATGTCTCAGCGCGTGGCCTTCATGAGCATGGTGGAAAACCTGGACGTGGTGCCCGGCGAGCCTCCTGCCCGCGTCGTGATCAACTCCCGCACCGGGACCGTGGTCATCAGCCGCAATGTGCGCGTGACGGCTGCGGCCGTGGCGCACGGCACCATCTCGGTGGCCATTTCCGCGACCAACGAAGTCTCGCAACCCAACCCCCTGAGTGCGGGCCAGACAGCCCCGGTGCAAAACGCCGAAATCGCTGTGACCGAACCCAAGAACCCGATGTTCTTGTTCCAGCCCGGCGTCGACCTGCGCCAGATCGTGGACGCGGTCAACCAAGTGGGTGCAACGCCATCGTCCCTGATCGCCATTCTCGAAGCCCTCAAAAGCACCGGCAGCCTGCGGGCCGAGCTGATCATCATCTGATCCGCTTGAAAGCGTTTGAGCACTGAACAATCACCCCGCCATGAACGACATCAGCTCTTCCGGTTCTTATCTGGACTTCAACGCCCTGGCGCAGTTGAAGGGCGATGCCGCACGCGACCCCAGCAAAGCGGTACGCAAGACTGCCGAACAATTCGAGGCTTACTTCATCCAGCAAATGATGAAGACCATGCGTGACTCGATCGAAAAAAGCGACCTCGTTGAGGGCGGCAACATGGAGATGTACCAGGACCTGATGGACAAGGAAGTGTCCCTCAGCATGGCCAAGCGCGGCGGCATGGGTTTGGCCGACATGATGGAACGCCAAATGAACCAGGCCCAGGCCATGAGCACGCAAGACGCGCTGCGCCAGCGCCAGCCCATGAGCCTGAGTGCACCCGCCCTGCCCCTGAATCCTGCGCGCGAACCCCTGCTCATCAAGCCAGCGGCCGCTGAGGCCTACCGCCTAGAGCGCACCAGCGGCTTCAAGCTGGGAGATAAACCATGAGTGACTTGCTCAGCATCGGCAGCTCGGGCGTCACGGCTTACCAACGGGCACTGGCCACAGTGTCGAACAACATTGCCAACGTCAACACCGACGGCTACACGCGCCAAGACGTCTCCTTGACAGCCAACCAGCCACGTCAGATCGGCAATAGCTATCTGGGCACCGGCACTCGCTTTGATTCAGTTCAGCGCCAATACGACGCCTTTGTGGAGTCCAACCTGCGCAACAGCAACAGCGACCTCGAAAGCCAAAAGCCTCTGCTGTCTTACGTGAACCGCCTGATCGACGTGATGGGCGATGAAAGCATCGGCCTGACCACAGCAATGAACCTGTTTTTTGAATCGTCACGCGACCTGGCCACCGACCCGGCTTCTGTTGTCTCGCGCAGCATCTTTTTGCGCGATGCCGATGGTCTGGCGGCACGGTTTCGGCAGCTCGCAGGACAATTTGAACTGCTCAACAACGAAACCCGCCAATCGGTAGAAACCAATGTCGGTCAAGTCAATGCCCTGACCGCTCAGCTGGCCCAAATGAACAAGCAATTGGCCAAACACAGCTCGGAGTCCAACCAACCCTCCGAGTTGTTGGACCAACGCGACTTGTTGATGCGAGAGTTGTCCAGCCTGGTCGCCATCAAAACACGCTTTGAACCCAACGGCGCGGTGATCGTCAGTGTGGGTGACACCTTGGACCAAGGCATCTTGGTGAACCAAACCACATCGCGTGCCATCAATGTCATGCAATCGAGCATCGAGACCGGTAAGCTCGAATTTGTCATCGACGCCTATGGCAAGCCCGAAACCATGCCCGGCATCACCAGTGGCAAGATTGGGGGCGTGATGAGCTTTCGCGACCAGGTCCTCAACCCCGCCAGCGACTCACTGGACAACCTGGCCATCGCCGTGACCCGTGAAGTCAACCAAGTGCACCGAGATGGGGTCGATGCCGAAGGGCAACTGGGCGGTGACCTGTTTGGCTTTGCCGCAGACAAAACGGGCCAAGCCTCGGGCATGAACCTCTTGGTCCAAGATGCCAACCGGGTCGCAGCAGCTGGCCAGTTCAGGGTCATTGACAACCCGCTCAACAGCGGCACCGCACAAGCCCGTGTGTCCTACGCCCAGCCCTTGTTTCAGGGCCCTTCGCAACTGCGCGGTGACCTCGCGCTGGCCAAAACACCACAAATTGCCACTTTGCCCAGTGTGACCATTGAAGCCAGCCAAGGCTTCAGCAGTCTGGGTCTGATCCCGATCGGCACACAAAATCTGACCCTGACCCTGCAAACGCCGGAGTCAGGCCAAAGCCTGCAAGTGCTGACCCGCGATGGTCGTCACCTGATCGGCTCTCCTTTGAACGACACCCAACAAGGCCTGATGGTGAAAGCCGGCAACGGCATGGAGGTCGGCGCCACCTACAGCACCCAAACCCTTAACCGCACAGCACCTGCCAGCTATTTGGGCATGGACATTTTCATGGGCGCCAAAGCCAGCGTCAGCATGGTGCTGCAATTCAACGCCACCACAGGCGAGGCGCAGGCTCCGATGGCTTTGTCCGCCAAGCTGACCGGCAACACCTTTGTGGGCTCGGCTGACCCGATCGCCGCCAACACCTTTCAATTGAACGGCCAAAACCTGCCCGCACTGAGCGGGCCGCTGACTTTGGCCTCGGTCGTCAACTGGCTCAATACCGCCACCGCCAACGACCCGGTGGCCAGCCGCATCACTGCCTCCAGCCAGGATGGCAAACTGGTGCTCAGCCGCCCGACCAGCAACACCACCGAAGATATCCGCTTGGGACTGGGTGCCAATGGCACCCCTGCTGACTTGCAGCGTCTGGGTTTTGACACCACCCTCAGCATCGAAGGCTCGACGCCTGACGACCTGTTGGTGTTTGTGACCGACACCGCCATCCCCTCAGCCGCCGCCAGCAGCCATGTGAGCGTGCGCGCTCAGTTCACCGACATTGCGGGCGACATGAAGCAAGCACTGCGAACCTCAGAGCTCAAGGTCAGCTTCACCAGCAACACCGAGTACAAAATCATCGACACCCGTACCCAGTCGGTATTGGCCGAGCGCTCGCTTCAGCCCAACGCCTTGTCGACCACACCCAGCCTGAGCTACCGGGGCCTGAAACTGGAGTTTTCCACCGCACCCAAACAGGGTGATGAGTTCACCATCGACAACAACCGCGATGGCATTGGCAACAACGAGACCATGCTGGCCCTGGTGGCCCTGGAAAGCGAACGCGTGATGCCCGGCGGTCTGACCATCACCGAGGCCTACATAGAACGCGTCAACTTGGTGGGCAGCGTGGCCCGACAGGCCGCCATTGCCGAGCAGGCCCTGAGCGTGGTCTACCAACAAGCCCAAGAGGCTCGTGACGGTATCTCGGGCGTCAGTCTGGACGAAGAGGCATCCGCTTTGGTGCGTTTTCAGCAAGCCTACCAAGCCAACGCCAAAGTCATGCAAACCGCCATGGCTTTGTTCGAAACGATCTTGCAAGTGCGCTGAACGGAATCCACATGAAAATTTCCACCTCGTTCCTGTTTGACCGCGCCACCGAACGCATGAGCACCATCCAGAACAAACTGGCCACCACTCAAGCCCAGCTGGCAGTATCCAAGCAAATTCTCTCGCCCAGCGATGCCCCAGACCAAGCTGCCGCCATTCAGCGGCTGAAAGGCGAAGTGGAGCGTCAAGACAGCCATGTCAGAACTTTGGACGTCGCCATGCGCAGATATGGCGCAGAGGAAACCGCCCTCAATGCCTCGAACGACTTGATCATTCGGCTCAAAGAATTAGGCATACAAGCCGCCACGGACAC
This sequence comes from uncultured Burkholderiales bacterium, assembly GCA_903932865.1. Taxonomy (GTDB): domain Bacteria; phylum Pseudomonadota; class Gammaproteobacteria; order Burkholderiales; family Burkholderiaceae_C; genus Limnohabitans_A. The sequence continues at coordinate 15,933 of CAIZHQ010000005.1, read as the reverse complement.
CCTCGGGCTGGATGACAGAAAGGCCATCTCTGTCGAAATGAAAGCCTTGCGCGACCAGCTGCTCAGTCTAGGAAATTCACGCGATGACAGTGGCAACTACTTGTTTTCTGGAACGCGCGTGAATACGCCCTCCTTCGCAGAGGACTCTGGCGGCAATGTGGTGTACCAAGGCGACCAAACGCAAACCCGAATTCCAGCGGGTGTCGAGCGCACTGTTCAGTTCACACGGGCTGGCACAGATGTTTACAGCCGCGTTGTTCGTGCTGACGGCGAGAGTGTTGGCTTTTTTGCAGCCGTGGACCAAATGATCCTCGCTGTAGAGACCAGTCAAACAGACGGCATCCAACAAGGCGTATCCGACCTGAGCCAAATTCACAACAACCTGACGCTTTCGTTGGCGCAAACCGGCTCCGATCAGACCGTCGTCCAGTCACAGCTGGATGTGATGGCCGAAACGACCTTGCGTCTCAAGTCAACGCTTTCCGAAATTGAAGATCTGGACTATGCCAGTGCCGTGACTCGGATGAACAAAGAAGTGATGGCACTGGAGGCGGCAATGGGAAGTTTTGCCAAAATTTCGGGTCTGAGTTTATTCAACTACATCCAGAACTGAATTTTTCATCTCAAGAAACTGACCATCCTGTCGATTGGATTGTTTGATGTTCACCACTGACCCCGCATGAAAGCAAAACCATGACCACCAATTTTGTCAGCGCCCTGGGGGCAGGTTCAGGGGTCGATGTGAAAAGCCTCGCTGGCAACCTGGTGGAAGCTGAGCGCGCGCCGCGCAAAGAGCGCATTGACAACCGGATTGCCAAAACAGAGGCCAAAATTTCAGGCTACGGGGCGATGAAGTTCGCCTTGTCGGACTTGCAAGCGGCGTTCGCAAAAGTCAACGACGCCTATGAATTTTCATCGGTCACTTCGACCAATACCCAACCCGCAGCATTCGGCGTGAGCACCACGACCACGGCAGCGATTGGCAATTACAGCCTGGAGGTCAGCCAAATTGCCAAAGCCACACGGATTGCCAGCTCGAGCTTTCTGACCAGCGACACGTCACTGAACAGTGGAGCCTTCGATCTGACCCTGCAAGAAAGCAATGGCGACCTCACCACCATCAACGTGACAACCGCCACGCCCAGCGGCATGGTCAAAGCCATCAATGCATCCACCGACAGCTCCGGGTTCACCGCTCAATTGCTCAACACTGGCAACGGCTACACCGTGGTGATCAGCGGGGCCACGGGACAAAGTCATGATTTCACGGTGTCCAGCACGGCCTCTGACCTTACTTTTTTGTCCACCAAGCTGCAAACCGCCCAAGACGCCCAGTTTCAGGTCAACGGCCTGGACATGACCCGGTCGAGCAACCAATTGAGCGATGTCATTGATGGGGTGACCCTGGATTTGTATGGCACCACAACCCTTGGTACGCCTGCCCGGTTGGATCTGAATCGACAAACAGGCACGATCAAAGATAACTTGAAATTGCTGGTCAAAGCCTACAACGACTTTGACGAGAGTTTGAAAATTTTGGCCGACCGAACCAGCACGGTCGAAGATTTTGGTGGCGTCCTCGCCGGTGACAGTTTGCTGCAAAGGGTTCGCAGCCAAGTCCGCTCGATGATCACCAGCGACTACAAAATTTATGCCACGCCAGGCGATGCAACCACAGAACAACTCAATCCTGATGTTTACGCCGCTCGCCACGTAGGACTTAGCATTGACCGAAACGGCTTGCTCACCTTGGATGAAACCAAATTGGACGCCGCCCTGGTTGACAATTTTGACCAAGTTGTCACCATGTTCTCGGCCAACACCAACAACCAAAGCATTTACAGCCCTGCGCCCGGCGGCCTCGCAGGCAACGCAGTTAAAAGTATCGATAAATCTCTGCGCTCGACCGGACTGATTGCGCAGCAATCTGCCACAGCCAGCGCTCAAATCAAAACCTATCAAAATGAGCTGGTCACCCTCGAAGAACAAATGACCAAACTGCTGGCCCGATACACTGAACAATTTGGCAATATGGACAACATCGTAGGACGAAGCTCCAGCACACGCGCCAGCTTGACCAGCAGTTTTGAAGGCCTGATGTCCATGTACACCAGCAAATAAAGCCAATTAATGAATACAAATTAGCTACTTCAGAAGAATTTGATTTAATTCGCTCAAGTTATCCGTCCTGCCGACGATACCCTTTGCAGACATCCCGAAAAGTTTGCAGGCGTTCTGCTGACCGCCTCTGCTGGCGCTTTCGCTGCGCTTTTGACCCACGGGACCACAAAGGAATGCCATGAGCACCAACATTTCAGCTGTCAATTCTCCTCGGCCTGTGGCTTCAGTAGAAGCTGCCGCGCCAACTGCTGCGCCCAAAGAAGCGTCAAGCGCTCACGCGCCTGAAACCGCAGACCCAGCACCCGCGGTGAAATTTGACCTTGAAAAAATGCGCGAGAACATCGCGGACGCCTTGCGAAAGTTGAACGATCAAATGCGCAACAAAGGCCGCGATCTGAACTTCAGCATGGACGAAGCTTCCGATCGGGTCGTGATCACGGTCAAGCATTCCATCACCGGTGAAATCGTTCGACAAATCCCCAATGAAGTGGTCCTCAAAGTGGCCCACAATCTCGAGCAGGTCAAAGGCATGCTGCTCAACGAAACAACCTGATGGCTTGGCTCTTTTTTTTCCAAGAATTCATGTCAAGTACTCAAGTTTCCACCCAGTCATCCGATTCATCACTTAACAGGAATTCAAATCAGATTTTCTGTGAAATCAAGGCAGATCCCGGTCCGTAAGGTGTCTGCCAACCTTTTGAATCCGTCGAAATAATCCTTCAAGGAGTTAGACCATGTCCGTTATCAACACCAACGTCAAATCCATCGTTGCACAGAACGCCCTGACGGTAAACAACCGTACCATGTCCAAAACCATGGAACAACTGTCGACCGGCAAGCGCATCAACACAGCTGCCGACGATGCTGCAGGTTTGGCCATTTCTAGCCGCATGACTTCACAAATTCGTGCCCTGGACCAGTCGGTGCGCAATGCCAACGATGGCATCTCCATGTTGCAAACCACTGAAGGCGCGACCAAAGAAATCACCAACATGCTCCAACGCATGCGTGAACTGGCCGTTCAATCTGCCAACGATTCTTATGGCGCAGAAGACCGGACAGCCATTCAACAAGAAGTGGATGAATTGGCCTTGGAGGTTACGCGCATTGCAGACAATACCCAATGGAACGGCATGTCGGTTCTGGACGGCACGATCGGCACCGCTGGCGCAGTCAGTTTCCAGGTGGGCACAGAGGGCGATGCTGCCTCGACCATCACAGTGACATTTGAGGCGCTTGACGCCACCACACTGACCGTGGATTCATTGGACTTGAGTTCAAACACAACATCGCAAAGCGCGATTGAGTTGCTTGACACCGCCATCACGACGGTTGACTCCTTCCGCTCGACGCTCGGTGCCAAGATCAACCGGATGACATCCGCCGCTGACAACTTGGCCAACGTATCGATGAACACTGCGGCCTCGCGCAGTCGCATCGAAGACACCGACTACGCCAAAGCCACCACCGAATTGGCCCGTGGCCAGATCATTCAGCAAGCTGCAACGGCCATGCTCGCGCAGGCCAACCAACAGCCCTCTGCCGTGTTGTCTTTGCTGCAGTAAGTTTGAAAACATCTTTGCCAATTCGGCCTTCACGCCGAATTGGCTTTGATGCATTCATCAGAGGATCTTTGGGGCTGCTGACTCTGGGCCTCATTGAACGTGCTCAGATCAGTCTGGTGCTGACCTTTGTACGTATGGCTGCGGATTGCAAGGAATGCTATGTCCATCATCAATACCAACCTCAATGCTTTGAAGGTTCAAAATGCATTGACCTTCAATGGTCGGGCGCTCCAGCGAACTGTTGAAGAACTGTCCACGGGTTTGCGCATCAACACGGCCGCCGACAATGCAGCAGGCTTGGCCATTGGCAACCGCATGTCGACCCAAATTCTGGGGCTGAACCAAGCCATCCGAAATGCCAACGACGGGATATCGATGATGCAGACCGCCGATGGCGCCAGTCAAGAAATTGACGGCATCCTGGTACGGATGCGTGAACTGGCCATTCAAGCCGCGAGCGGCACCAATGGCACCACCGATTTGACGGCCTTGAACAACGAATTTTCGGAACTGCAAACCGGCATCAGCACCATCGTCGGCAATACGTCATGGAACAACATCAAAGTGCTGGATGGCAGCGCTGGCACCGTCAATTACCAGGTGGGCGCCGGGAGCAGCGACAGCCTCAGCGCCACTTTTTCCGATTTATCAACACTGGGGGCCATCACCACTGCGGGCATCACCTCCGCCAGTGATGCATGGCAAGCCCTCAGTGACATCGATGCTTCGCTCACCACAGTGAACCAGGCCAGAAGCAGCTGGGGTGCCAAAATGAACCGCATGGTTCACTCTATTGACAATGCGGCCAATGTGGCCATGAATTTGAATTCGTCCAAGAGCCGCATCATGGACACCGACTATGCCAAGGCCACCTCAGATTTGGCCAAAGCTCAAATTTTGCAAAACGCAGGGACAGCGATGCTCTCACAGGCCAACCAGCGGCCTTTCACCGTCTTGAGGCTGCTTCGCTAACCCCCCGCTGGCGCTCCCATTGAAGAACGTATCAACAGATCTGCTCTGATGGCAGATATTGGCATTTAAATTGCTTGTTTCCTTTCAGCATGTGTTGCGGCGAAGTTTTGCCGCTTGCTCAAGCCAAAGGAACAACCCATGTTGCACGCTTCATCAAAAGCCCCACTCCCCTCGCCCAGAGCGGGTTTGCAGACTCCTGTCCGCGAAGACAAAGCAAGTCCCAAAGACATCCGTTGGGCTGCCGCTCAATTGTGTGCGGATGACCGGTTCGACGATGCAGCGTTGTTGACACTTCAGGGGCTCAAGCTCTATCCGCGAAGTGAAGATCTCTGGGCCATGCTGGCCTTGTTGCATGAAGTCGCACAAGAGTGGCAACAAGCTGCCGAGTGCATTGAAAATTTATTGGACATCCAAGGCAACCAAGCACCCGCTGAAACCTGGGGGCACTGGGTGCGCGTGCTGCGCTGCCTGGGAGACGACCAAAGCGCGTTTGAAGCGGTGCAACAAGGCCTTCAGCGTCACCCTTTGGACAGCATGCTGATTTCTGAATATGCCACTTTAGAAGCGCTGCTGAATTTGAACGCACTTCGATCAGCCGCCTGACACGGCTCTGTTGCCACTGGTCATGACTGTCTCAACACGTTTACCCAAAGTTTGGGATGATCGCTTCAGCGCCGCGATTGAAACTGCCAAGCAGCTTCTGCGCCAAGGTCAATCGGCCGAGGCCCTGAAATGCCTGCAAAAGCTGGGGGGGCTGGCACTGGCTTCTGACACCGTGGATTACTTGATAGGTTGTTGCCACAGCGCGGCCCAACAACATCAGCTGGCCCTGGAATGCTTTATGGGCATCATTGAACGCAATCCCGCCATGGTGCCCAGTTATGTGCAGCTGGCCCAAGCCCTGACCGCGCTCAACCGCAGCCCTGAAGCGCTGCAATTTCTTGCCGTTGCGCTGACACTTCACAAAGACTCTGTTGAGCTGTTACACGCGCAAGCGCAACTGCTGAAAAAGGTGGGGCAAAAAGCCGCTGCACTGCAGGTGTTCGAAAAATCAAGTGCAACAGGGCAAGCCAAAACACACCACCTGCTGGACCACGCCGACTTGCTGCATGAGATGAAGCGATTCGAACAAGCCCAAGCGGTGTATGAGTCGGTGCTGAAAAAAGAGCCCCGAAATGTCCGTGCGTTGAACAATTTGGGGAATTTATTCAGTCACACGCACCGCCACCAGGATGCACTGAACTCATATGGTGAGCTGCTCAAGGTCAAGCCCGACGATGTCAAGGCCGTGAGCAATATGGCCACCATTTATTTGAGACAACGTGACTTTGTGCAGGCCCACCAATTTGCAAAACGAGCCTTTCAATTGGACCCTGGTGGGCCTCAAGTTGCCGGAACTTATTTGTATGCCATGTCCTTCATTTGCGACTGGACCGATTACGAAGCGGCCCTGAAGTGTCTTGAGGAAGACCCTGACTTCTCCCGCGCCAAGCCGCTCACGGCCAGCTTGTTCTGCGACAGCGCAGAACGGCTTCAAGGCTATGCGGCCAAATTTTCGCAACAATTCAAACCCTCCGGCATTTTGGGCCCCTTGTCGCCCTACCCGCCCAAAGCCAAAATCAAACTGGGCTATTTTTCATCCGACTTTTACACGCACGCCACCGTCATGCTGATTCGTGGCTTACTGGCGGACCACGATCGCGAAAAATTTGAAGTGCATGCTTTTTCATTGCGCAAAACACCCCAAGATGAAGGCAACCAAAAAATCCGCTCGCTGGTCGATCATTACCACGATGTGCAATCACTCAGTGACCCCGCTGTGGCGCTGATGGCCAGACAACTTGAAATCGACATCGCCATTGATTTAAAAGGCTACACCGAAGGTTGTCGCCCCCAAATCTTTGCCGAACGTGCGGCGCCGGTACAAGTCAATTTTTTAGGTTTTCCGGGCACCATGGCGGCCCCTTTCATCGATGTCATGGTTGCCGACCATTACACGGTGAATGCCGATAATCAGGCATTTTTCTCCGAAAAGATCATCGCCATGCCGGGCACCTACCAGCCCAATGACCCAGGCAGACCAAGACCGTCATTCAACTCGCCAAGACCCGCAGAGTTGCCACAAAATGCTTTTGTTTATTGTTGTTTTAACAACATGCACAAAGTGACCCCCAGAATGTTCAAGGTATGGATGCGCATTTTGAAGCAAACGCCTGGCAGCGTGCTTTGGCTGCTGAAGACCAATGAAACCGCCAAGACGAACCTCTTGAAATACACCCAAGCCGAAGGCGTCAACCCGGCCAGAATTATTTTTGCAGAATTTCTGCCTGAAAAAGAACACTTGGACAGGCTGTCCCACGCAGATTTGTTTTTGGACACTTATCCGTACAACGCCCACACCACGGCATCAGATGCCTTGTGGGCAGGCGTTCCTATTGTGACCAAATCTGGCAATAGTTTTGCCAGCAGAGTGGCTGGCAGTTTACTCAGCGTCGCAGGGCTGCATGAACTTATCACTGACAATGATTTAGATTATGAAGTAACATCCGTGAATTATTTTTCTTGTGCATACAAAAAATCAGAGAAAAATTTCTCACAAGAAATATTCAATTCAAAAATCTTCACCCAATCAATGGAAATTAAAATCATGAGACTGATTTACCAAATACCATCACCACAGAGTAATATGATGAATTTAAATCAATAACCTCTGAATTTCATTTGGATCAACATACAATATTTAAAAGGAAAAATATATGAAAAAAGTTCTTAATGTTGGAGGCAACAGCAAAGCAATCCCGCTGCCGCCACAATACGCAGACTTTGAACATTTATTGCTGGACATTGATCCCGCAGGTCAACCCGATGTGCTTTGTGATGCCCGTGAGCTCTCATCTTTGGAGCACAACCAATTCGACATGATTTACTGCTCTCACAACTTGGAACATTATTACAAACATGATGCCAAACGTGTATTGCAAGGTTTTTGGGACGTACTCAAACCCGGTGGTGGTGTGCACATCGTAGTGCCGGATATCCTTGCCGTGGTGAAAACAATGATCGAAAAAGATCTTGACATTGACGATGAGCTTTACCAGTCAGCTTTAGGACCGATTTTGATATCGGATGTGATTTATGGATATGGCAAACAAATTGAAGAGAGTGGCGTTGAGTTTTTTGCTCATAAAAATGGATTCACTCATAAATCCCTGTTGAAAGCCCTACTGAATATAGGATTCAGTTCTATTCATTCATCTGAAGGAAGCTATTCAATTACTGCTGTTGGATTCAAAGAAAATATGCACCCAGAACTGGCAAAACTTTTTCAAATTAATATCTGAAAAAAATTAATCAAAAATAACATGCCATGTCTTATTTAATATTACAGACTTTTCACAAGGAATTTCTCCACAACCCATCATGCGATTGGATCCGACCAATCGGGGTAAATGGTTTTTTCAGCCCAACAATCTTCAATGACAACACGGGCAATAATATTTCTAATTTAAATGATTATTATTGTGAGCTAACAGCCCAGTACTGGGCGTGGAAAAACTTCCAAGCAGAGTACGTGGGTTTTTATCATTATAGACGCTACCTTAATTTTCTGGCTGAACCTACTTTCCATGAAAATACCTCTGTGGAACCGGAAAATGCTGCCTCAGCAATTGCCTTTCTGACAACCGATGCACAAAAAGCGTCACTTAGAAAGATGCTCTCCATATGCGATGTGATCACTGCACAGCGGTCACATTTGATTCCCTCCATCGAGGCACAGTACTGCAGCGTCGTGGAACGTGCTCCCTGGGATGCTTTTCTAACTGAAATTAAAAATCGTTTCCCCGATGCAATAGATCCTTCAATATATTTTCAAGTGGTCAGTGCAGCACCGATCTGTAACATGTATGTGATGAAGAAAATCGTCTTCGACCGCTATTGCGAAGACCTTTTTTCCATAATTGATCCGATTTTTAATCTCATCGGTTCACCCTACAACACCTATAACAATCGCTACCCGGGTTTTCTGGCCGAACGCTTTCTGGGTTACTGGCTACACATCCACAATATCAGCACCATCGAGGTGCCCATGATCATCATCAAATAAACTCCAGACTTGGCTTAACCTTATGAAAAATATTGCCATCGTAGGTGCAGGATTTTCTGGCGCGGTCATTGCCCGACAGCTGGCCGAAGTGGGTTGTCAAGTCAGTGTTTTTGACGGACGTTCGCACATCGCTGGAAACTGCCATACCGAGCGTGATGCACAAACCGGCGTCATGGTTCATTCATATGGACCTCATATTTTCCACACGAACAATGAAAAAGTATGGAAATACGTCCAACAATTCGACGAGTTCCTGCCCTTCATCAACCGTGTCAAGGCGATTTACAACGACCGAATTTATTCTTTGCCAATCAACTTGATGACGATCAATAGTTTTTTTGGTAAAACTTTTTCTCCTGCCGAAGCAGCTGCATTTATGGCCGAGCTTGGCGACGCATCGATCACAGATCCGCAAACTTTTGAAGAGCAAGCCCTTCGTTTTGTTGGAAAAGATCTTTACGAGGCTTTCTTAAAGGGCTACACCCTAAAACAATGGGGACTGCATCCATCCGCCTTGCCAGCCAGCATTTTGAAAAGGCTGCCCGTGCGTTTCAATTATGACGATAATTACTATGCCAGCAAATTTCAAGGCATGCCAGTTCACGGCTACACACACATCGTCAAGGGTATCCTTGACCACGTTAATATCACCGTGCACCTTGACAGCGTCTTTGCTCGCTCCTCGGCCGCCAACTACGACCATGTTTTCTACAGTGGTCCCATCGACGCTTGGTTTGAATTTAGCCATGGCAGACTGGGCTATCGAACACTCGACTTCGAAGTGGAACGTCACACCGGCGACTACCAAGGCAATGCGGTGATCAATTATTGCAACGAAGATGTGCCCTACACCCGCATTTCGGAGCACAAGCACTTTGCCCCCTGGGAGGAACACGAGCAGACGCTCATTTATAAAGAGCACAGCCGGTTGTGTGAAGAGGCCGACATTCCTTACTACCCGATCCGGCTGGTGCAGGACAAAGCACTGCTGACCCAATATGTGACGCTTGCCCGCAACGAGCCCAACACCACTTTCGTGGGGCGGCTGGGTACCTACCGTTACCTGGACATGCATGTGACCATTGCCGAGGCGCTCGATGTGGCCGAGCGCTACTTGGGCCTGGACAAGGGTCAATCCATGCCAGCCTTCAATGTCGACCCACTAGGGTAAGTCGAGCTCTTACATCAACCCCACTCAAGACCGCAACATGAAAAGGGCTTGATTTTAAATTAAATCATCAGAGAAATTTTATTTTTTTATTCGAATTAAAAGAGTAATAACTTGGATTATAATTTATTGATCCATTACTTATTTCAAATATCTTATTTTCATAGTCAGTAATATTATCCAATGCATTGCCAGCTTGGCCAACTTCCGTCAAAATACTCAAACCCATTCTTGACACCATGGTGCGGCCGTACATCGTCACCATGGGCACTCCTGCCTGCACCACATCGTTGGTGGTCGACCCACAGTTATAGGGGTATGTGTCCAGATAAACATCGCACAGTTTCAATCTTGCACAAAATTCATCATGTCCTGTCCTAGAAGTAAAAATAACTCTGGAGAGTTCTACCTTCGCTGAACTGATCTGCTTTTTCAAATTGGCAGTGGTCACAGAGTTGTCGTCAATCAACCACAGCACCGAATTTGGGATTCGGTGCAACAGCCGCATCCAGCAAGCGAACATGTCGGGCGTTATTTTGTAAACATTCCCAAATGCCCCCATCACAAATGCATTTTCAGGCAAAAGCACATCGGCGCGGTGGACTGTGGGCAAATCTGTTTTCGGGGCGGTCAGGGGGATGAATGTGCCATCCACGTAAAGTGGTTTTTCTGTAAAGTAAAGGGCCAATTCGGGCGGTAAGACTCTTGGGTCTGCCAAGACAAAATCGAACCAAGGCATACCCGTGGTACCGATGAAACCGATATAGGTTCCTTGCTTGGGTGCAGGGTGCAGCGCAAAAATGCCGGGTCTCGCGCCAGCACTCAGACCGTGCAAATCGATCAAGACATCAATTTCGTACTTGAGAATGGTTTCGGCAGCTTGCCGATCGCTCAAGGCTCGCACATCGCACACATGGTCAAATTGTTTCAGCAAGTCTTGACGGTGTTGGCTTCCATCATCCTGCGTGAAGTCAAAGGCATACAGCTCATAGCAGTCACGATCATGCGACTGCAGAAAAGTGGGCAACAAAAAACCAACCGCATGCTCTCGAAAGTCACCGGATACATAACCCACCCTGACTTTGTCATGTTGGTAGGATTTGCCTTTGCTCAAAAACTCTTCTTTGAGGCTGTAGGTTCGTGCCACAAAGGCATGAGAACACAAAAGTTGCTGCAAAGGGTCTTCGGTCAAGGCCAGCATGGCCAGCGGCGATGTGGCCATCATCATTTCGTTGGCTGAAATATTGGGCAATTCTTTGTACACCGGCCATTCGCAAGATTTTTGCCGAATGTGCAGCCAATGCTGAATGACGCCCGGCTGCTTGGGATTGATCAACAAACTCTGCGCCATGGCATCCATGGCCAGTTTGTAATTTTTTTGGTTTTCTTGCAGACGGCCAATGTGATTGAGCGCAGTGGTCAACATTTCTGGTGCGAACTGGGCGTTCAGATACCTTTGCCCGGCCAAAGCAGCCCAAACCCGTATGGCCTGATCCGGATCACCACTCTTTTCGTGCACCAAACCCAAATTGATCTGGGCCTGTGCAAAGTCGGGTTGCAACTTCAATGCATTTTCATAAGCCTGTCGCGCTTCACCCAAGTCGCTCACGGATTGCATGAGCGAACCCAGATTGAAAAAAGCAAAGTGTTTTTTGTCGTCTTCCGTGTGCTTGATCCAAAGCTTGTACAAATTGGCCGCCGCCACAAGATGGCCCGATGACTGCAGTTGCTCCGCATGCTGCACCAACGTGCCCAAAGACATCTTTCCTCGAACTACTTGGACCAGCACATCGCTTTCATCCTCATTGTTTTCAAGTCTCACGATCTCCGGCATCACGGTCATGGGGTCAATCCTGGCATTCATTGGCGGCTTTCTTATTGTTCACCATTCAAAGACCGCTGCAAACATGGACAGCGGCCGACTTCATGACTCAAGCAAAAGTTGTACCAGAGCCCACCCAGCAAACTGCAACCGTCAATCGAAGTCAAGTCGCGTCAATTGAACTATTTTGAATTCAAAAATTCCGTTTCAACATGGGCAATTTCTTGCCGATGCATGGACATGCGTTGGCCGCGGGCTGCCGATGCTTTTTTTTACCTTGAATAGAAAAAATTGCGAAACACGCAAAAATTGTCTCAAGTTTAAGAAACTGGTACCGAATCACCCTTTGAATAAAGGCTTCTAGTGACACCGTCCTGGGCCTAAGGCAGCTCTACCACTTTGGAAAAGCTGCACACCGAATTTAAAGGGGTTCCCATGGTCACACCTATCAGCTCTTACAGTGTTTCTCAGATCCAAAACTTGTCGACAACACAAGTACAAAGCCTGACCACTTCAGAAGTGGCGTCGCTCAGCCCAACCCAGATCAAGGCCATGTCCACGGGGCAGTTGCGGACCCTGTCAAGCGCCCAGATTGGGGCCATTGAGACGCAAGATTTTGTGGTTTTGACTGCCAATCAGGTGTCTGCTTTCGATCCCAGCAATTTCTCGGATGGCTTGCTGACCTACGACAAGTCCAAGATCAATGCCATGGCGGCAACACAATTCACCGGGTTGACCACAGCCCAATTGAATGCCTTCACTTCCAGCCATTTGTCAGCCTTTGACACCAAAGACATTGGCAGCTTGAGCGCTACCCAACTCAATGCCATTGCCACCGATGTGATTTCCACCCTGAGCACGGCGCAACTTCAGGGATTGAAGGCATCGCAAGTAGCGGGCATCAGCACCAGCCAGCTCAATGCATTGACAACGACACAATTGCAATCCTTGGGCAATACACAAGTACAAGGTTTGACCAGCACCCAGTTGGCCGCTTTGACAACTGACAAGCTGCAGGCCTTGACCACGCAGCAATTTGCCCAATTGTCAGCAACGCAACTCAACGGCATGGGTTCTGCCAGCTTGTCCGCCATCCAAACAGCGGACATTGCCTCGCTCAAAGTAGGTACGGTTTCTGGTTTGTCTACCGCCAATGTACAAGCCATGAGTTCAAGTCAGGTCAGGGCTTTGACCACAGGACAATTGGCCGCGATGGGCAGCGCGCAGTTGAATGCCTTGGACACGGACGATGTGGCGGCCATGTCCACTGCGCAAATCGCTTCACTCAAACCCGCACAAATCAGCACACTGTCGACAACGCAGTTGGGGGCGATGACCACCACCCAGATCCAAGCCCTGACTGCGCAGCAAGTACAAGGTTTGACCAGCACGCAATTTGCCAGTCTGAGCACAGACAAGCTCCAAGCACTGACCACAGCCCAAGCCAATTCCTTGTCTGCAACACAAATCAATGCCCTGAGCACAGACAACCTCGGCACGCTCGAAACAGCCGATATTGCGGCACTTTCCGCGGGCACCATCGCCAACCTTTCGACAAGTTCCGCCAAGGCCCTGGGCTCAAGCCAGGTCAATGCCCTGACCAATGCTCAACTGCAACTGATGAACAGTGCACAACTCAATGCACTCGACACAGCCGATGTGAGTCTGATGAGCACCAGCCAAATCGCAGGTCTCAAAGCGACCCAAATTGGCAGCCTGTCGACCAGTCAGTTGGCCGCCATGACCACAACGCAAGTGCAGGCCATGACCGCCGCCCAGGTTGCAGGCCTCACCACGGGACAAATGGCCAGCCTTGGGACAGACAAATTGGCAGCTTTGACCACGGCCCAAGCCAAATCATTGTCGGCAGCACAAATAAACGCGTTAAGCACCTCCCAAATTGCCGCCCTTGAAACCCGTGATGTCGCGTCCATTGCCGTCAACACCGTTTCTGGCTTGTCGACCGCATCGATTGCAGCCCTGGGGGCCGATCAGTTTCAGGCCATGGGCAATAGCCAATTGCAAGGCATGACAAGCACGCAGCTCAATGCGATGGACACCGCAGACTTGGCGGCTCTGTCCACGGCACAAGTCTCCAGCCTCAAAGCCGATCAAATTGGCAAACTTTCGAGCTCGCAACTCAACGCCTTGACCACGGCCCAATTGCAGTCGCTCACGGCCTCTCAAGTGACCGGTCTGACAAGCACCCAGTTGAACAGCTTGACCACCGATAGGTTGCAAGCCCTGACCACCACGCAATTCAGGGCACTGACAGCGACCCAATTGAATGGTTTGAGCAGCGCCAACATGGCGGTTGTAGAAACGCAAGACATCGCGGCCATGAGCGCTACGGCGGTTGCGGGACTGTCAACCGCCAACATTGCCGCTTTGGGCACCGCCCAGGTCCAGGCACTGGGCAACGCACAAATTCAAGCCATGAGCAGCGGGCAACTCAATGCCATGGAAACAGCAGACTTGGTCACCCTCACGACCTCGCAGATTGCCACGCTGACCGCCAGCCAGGTGGGAAAACTGGCAACTGACCAACTCAATGCTTTAACCACTTCGCAAGTGCAAGCACTCAGCGCCACCCAAATTGCCGGCCTGACCACCAGCCAAGTGAGCAATCTGGCGACCAACTTGCTTGAGTCATTGACAACCAGCCAATTTGCCAGCTTCAACGCCCAACAACTGAGTGCACTGACCGCCGCTCAAGTGGCCGTCATCGAGACGCGCGACATCGCAGCGATCAACGCCAGCGCTCTGGCCAACGTGACCACGGCCAATATTCAGGCTCTGGGCTCTGACCAGGTGAAAGCATTGACCAATGCGCAACTTGGTGCTTTGTCCACTGCACAAATAGCCGCCCTTGGCAATGATGTCGCCGAGTTGAGTACAAGTCAGATCACGGCCCTGAAATCCAATCAAGTCGGTGCCTTGACCACGGCACAACTGGCCTCACTCAGCACCAGCCAGTTGCAGGCATTCACGGCGACCCAGGTCACGGGTTTCACAACAGCCCAGATGGACAGCCTGACCACAGACAAAATTCAGGCCATGACCACGGCCCAGTTTGGGTCATTGTCAGCCAACCAATTGAATGCCATGGCCGCCGATGTGGCCGCCATTGAAACAGCTGACATTGCAGCCATCAACGCCGCTGCCACTGCCGGTCTGAGTACCACCAGCATTCAAAACCTCAGCACAGACCAGGTGGTGGCACTGACCAAGGGTCAGTTGCAAGCCTTGAGCAGCACCCAGTTGAACGCTATGGAAACAGCTGACTTGATCAAGTTGACCACACAGCAAATGACGGGGTTCAGAGCCGATCAATTGGGCACCCTGTCCACCAGCCAACTGAGCAAGTTAACGACGGCCCAAGTCAACGCCTTGTCGGGAGCACAGGTCGCCAGTTTGTCCACTGACAGCGTGAAGACTTTGAGCTCAGATCAAGTTTCAGCGATCAACACAACAGCCATTCGCTCGCTGACCAGTGCACAAATCAACGCATTGGATACCGCAGACATCCTTGCGATGGGCACGGGTCAAATTGCCGCCCTGCAAGCCTTGCAAGTCAGCACCATCGGCACAAGCCAACTCAATGCCCTGACAACTGCGCAGTTCAGCGTGTTGTCGGGTCAACAAGTCTCCGGCATGACGACCAGTCAATTGTCGAATTTGAGCACTGACAACGTGGCGGCCTTGGCGTCTGGCTCGATCCAATCTTTGTCTACCCAACAACTGAATGCCCTGGACACCACTCAGTTTTCCAAGATCTCTACTGCAGCCGTTTCCGCATTGACGCAGACCCAAGTCAAGGGACTGGGCACTGACAAGATCGAGGCTCTCTCAACAGCTCAAGTCGCGGCGCTGACCAATAGCCAACTGATAGCCCTCAGTACCGGTCAACTTTCTGTCGTCAGCAGCACGCAGCTCGAAGCGCTGAGCACCAGCCAAATCCAAGCGCTGACCAGCACGCAGCTCAACGCCTTGAGTGCTGACCAGATCGGCTCGATCCAGACCGCCGACATCGCCGCCTTGACCACCGCCCAACTGAGCGGCCTGAGCACCGCTTCGGCCCAAGCCTTGACATCGGCTCAAGTCACAGCCCTGGGCTCCGCTCAACTGCAGTCGCTCAGCAGCGCCCAGCTCAATGCGCTGGATGCTGAAGACGTCACCG
>CAIZHQ010000004.1 GCA_903932865.1 uncultured Burkholderiales bacterium | reverse complement strand
TTTTTCGCAAGAGCCCTGGGTGGTGGCCTTGCGCGAGCAGGTGGCGCGTTTGCTGCAGAACCAGCACAAGCTTTTGGGCGTGTGTTTTGGTCACCAGCTGATCGCGCATTGTTTGGGAGCACCCGTGCAGCGGGCGCCCCGGGGCTGGCGGGTTGGGCGACAGGCTTATGACTGGTTGGGCGCGCCGCAGGACCTGGGGCTGGCGCCGGGGCAAGTGGCCCGCATGTCCTTGCTGGCCAGCCACCAGGACCAGGTGTTGGCATTGCCGCCGGGGGCCACTTTGCTGGCCACGCAGCCCGATTGTCCGGTGGCCGCTTACGCGCTGGGGGACCAGGTGTTTTGCATTCAACCGCACCCGGAGTTCACACCCGAGGTGTCGGCCTTTTTGCTGCACAAGCGCCGCGCCCTGATGGGCGAGCCGCTTTACGAGCAAAGCATGGGCAGTCTTGCCGAGCCGCACGACGGTTTGGCGCTGGCGCGTTTCATGATCCGGTTCGTGCAATACGGTCTCTCGGCTTGAAGCGTGCAGCCGCTGGGCCGAAATGACCGAAAATACCCGGTATCCATTTTGATTTTTGAACCATGGCCCTGCTCCCCATTCTTTGCTACCCCGACCCCCGCCTGCACAAGGTGGCCAAACCCGTGCAGGCGGTGGACGCGCGCGTGCACGCCCTGATCGACGACATGCTGGAGACCATGTACGAGGCCAGCGGCATTGGCTTGGCCGCCACCCAAATCGATGTGCACGAGCGCCTGGTGGTGATCGACACCTCTGAAGAGCGCAACCAACCGATCGTGCTGATCAACCCCGAGATCACCTGGATGAACGACGAGCGTGTGAAAGGCGAAGAGGGCTGCCTGTCGGTGCCGGGTATTTACGACGGCGTCGAGCGAGCCACGGCCGTCAAGGTGACGGCACTGGACCGCAGCGGCCAACACCGCACCATCGAGGCCCAGGGCATGCTGGCCATCTGCATCCAGCACGAGTTGGACCATCTGATGGGCAAGGTGTTTGTGGAATACCTCTCGCCG
This sequence comes from uncultured Burkholderiales bacterium, assembly GCA_903932865.1. Classification (GTDB taxonomy): domain Bacteria; phylum Pseudomonadota; class Gammaproteobacteria; order Burkholderiales; family Burkholderiaceae_C; genus Limnohabitans_A. The sequence goes on along the minus strand of CAIZHQ010000004.1, from coordinate 1,013 downwards.
CTCAAGCAAGGGCGCATCAAGACCAAGATGGTCAAAGCCCAAAAAGCCGAGCGCTGAGCACGGCATGCGGCTGATTTTTGCGGGCACGCCCGAATTTGCACAAGTGGCCATGGCGGCCCTGCACGCCGCTGGCCACGAAATCGTGCTGGTGCTGACCCAGCCTGACCGACCTGCCGGGCGCGGCATGAAGCTGCAGCCTTCGCCCGTCAAGCAATGGGCGCTGGACCACGCGGTGCCGGTGGCCCAGCCGCGCAGCTTGCGGCTGGACGGCAAATACCCCGAAGACGCGGCAGCCGCCCGCCAGACTTTGTTGGACGCAAAACTCGACCACCAGGCCGACGCCATGATCGTGGCGGCTTACGGCCTGATCCTGCCGCAGTGGGTGCTGGACTTGCCGCCCAAGGGCTGCCTGAACATCCACGCGTCTTTGTTGCCGCGCTGGCGCGGGGCGGCGCCGATTCACCGCGCCATCGAGGCGGGCGATGCGCAAACCGGCATCACCATCATGCAGATGGATGCAGGCCTGGACACCGGCGACATGTTGCTGGTCTTGCCTTGCGCCATTGCGCCCACCGACACCACCGCCGTGCTGCACGACCGCCTGGCCGCGCTGGGCGGGCAGGCCATCGTGCAGGCGCTGGCTTCGCTCGACGCCTTGCCGCACCAGCCCCAACCCGCCGAAGGCGTGACCTATGCGCACAAGATCGACAAGGCCGAAGCTGCGCTGGACTGGGCCTTGAGCGCCGAAGTGCTGGCGCGGCGCATCCGGGCCTTCGACCCGTTTCCGGGCATGACCGTGCCGCTGCCGACAGCCGCTGGCGTGGAAACCCTCAAGCTTTGGCAAGCCACGGCGCAAGCGTCCTTGCAGACCGCTCAACCCGGCACCGTGCTCAGCGCCGATGCCTCGGGCGTGCGTGTGGCCTGTGGCGAAGGACAGTTGTGCCTGACGCAATTGCAGCGCCCCGGTGGCAAGCGCCTCGGTGCTGCCGACTTTTTGCGTGGCTGCCCCTTGC
>CAIZHQ010000003.1 GCA_903932865.1 uncultured Burkholderiales bacterium | reverse complement strand
GAGATGGTGATGCCAGGAGACAACGTGTCGATCACTGTGAAGTTGATCAACCCCATTGCGATGGAAGAAGGCTTGCGCTTTGCCATCCGCGAAGGTGGCCGCACGGTTGGCGCTGGCGTCGTTGCCAAGATCATCGCTTAAACAATTTGCCGTAGGGGTATAGCTCAATTGGCAGAGCGTCGGTCTCCAAAACCGAAGGTTGTAGGTTCGATTCCTACTGCCCCTGCCACCTGAAAAGGTGCATTTCCAAGCCCGCTAGACTCTAGCGGGCTTCCTTGTCTGATCAGGGCCTGTTGAAAACAAGGCTCAACAAAGGTTATCAGCCGTATGGCAACATCTGAAGTTCAAACAGTCGGTACCGCTGGCGAAAAAATCCGCTTGGCCCTGGTGGCTGCGCTGGTGATTGGTGGTTTGGCGGCTTACTACATGTTGTCTGCACAAGGCGTTTGGGTGCAGTGGGCGGGTTTGCTGGTGGGCATCGTGGCCGCGGTGGTGGTTTTCTTCACGGCGGAGTCGGGTCGACAGTTGGTGGCCTTTGGCCGCGACGCTGTGCGCGAAACCAAAAAAGTGGTCTGGCCTGAGCGTAAAGAAGCCTTGCAAATCACTTTGTACGTTTTCGCTTTTGTGGTGGTCATGGCCCTGTTCTTGTGGCTGACCGACAAAACTCTGGAATGGGTTTTTTACGATCTGATTCTTGGGTGGAAAAAATAATGAACGATGTTGTAGTCAACGCCCCATTGGCAGGCTCTTCGACCAACCCGGACCTGAAATGGTACGTGGTGCATGCTTATTCAGGCATGGAAAAAGCGGTTGAGCGCAACATCGTTGAGCGCATCACCCGCTTGGGGATGGAGTCCAAGTTCGGTCGCATCCTGGTGCCCACTGAAGAAGTGGTGGAAATCAAAAACGGTCAAAAGCGCACGACAGAGCGCAAGTTTTTCCCTGGCTATGTGCTGGTCGAAATGGTCATGGACGACGAAAGTTGGCACCTGGTCAAGCACACCAACAAAGTCACCGGTTTTGTAGGTGGTGCCAAGAACCGTCCCGCCCCCATCTCCGAAGCCGACGTCGCCAAAATTGTCAATCAGATGCAAGAAGGCACTGACAAACCCCGCCACAAGGTGGAGTTTGAGGTCGGTGAATACATTCGTGTCAAGGAAGGCCCTTTCACCGACTTCAATGGCACGGTGGAAGAAGTCAACTACGAGCGCAACAAAATGCGTGTTTCAGTGACCATTTTCGGTCGCGCCACGCCGGTTGAGTTGGAGTTTGGTCAAGTCGAAAAGACCTGACCTGTTAACCTTTTCTGTTGGGCGCTTACCGACTCGGTGTCCAACAATATTTCAGAGTCGTTAACCCCGGGGAGCTCAAGCGCGATGCGTCTTGAGCGATTGAACCCGAAAGGAGAAAAGCATGGCGAAAAAAATCGTCGGCTTCATCAAGCTGCAAGTGCCAGCTGGTAAAGCCAATCCATCACCACCTATTGGCCCTGCTCTGGGTCAACGTGGTTTGAACATCATGGAATTTTGCAAGGCGTTCAACGCCCAGACCCAAGGCGTCGAGCCGGGCCTGCCTTTGCCTGTGGTCATCACGGCGTTTGCAGACAAGTCCTTCACCTTCATCATCAAAACGCCGCCAGCGGCCACTTTGATCAAGAAGTCCTTGAAGCTTGACAAGGCATCGACCAAACCAGGTTTGGAAAAAGTAGGCAAGATCACCCGCGCCCAGCTGGAAGAGATCGCCAAAGCCAAGATGAAAGACCTGACCGCTGCCGACATGGACGCGGCCGTTCGCACCATCGCTGGAACTGCCCGGTCCATGGGCGTGAATGTGGAGGGCGTGTAAATGTCCAAGCTCACCAAAAAACAAAAAGCCCTCGTTGGCAAAGTGGACAGCAACAAGCTCTACGCTTTGACCGATGCCTTGACCATGGTCAAAGAGTGCGCAACTGCCAAATTTGATGAATCCATCGACGTGGCTGTTCAACTCGGCATCGATGCCAAGAAATCTGACCAAGTGGTTCGTGGTGCTGTCGTGTTGCCGAACGGCACTGGCAAAACAGCCCGTGTGGCCGTGTTCGCTCAGGGTGCTAAAGCTGAAGAAGCTTTGGCTGCTGGCGCAGACGTGGTCGGCATGGACGACCTGGCAGCACGCGTGAAAGCTGGCGACATGCCTTTCGACGTGGTCATTGCTGCACCAGACGCCATGCGCGTTGTGGGTACTTTGGGTCAGATTTTGGGTCCACGTGGCCTGATGCCTAACCCCAAAGTCGGCACCGTGACACCCGATGTGGCGACTGCTGTGCGCAATGCGAAAGCCGGCCAAGTGCAATTCCGTGTGGACAAAGCCGGCATCGTGCACGGCACGATCGGTCGCCGTTCTTTCGACACCGATAAGCTGCAGGGCAACTTGGCCGCTTTGGTTGAGGCCTTGGTCAAAGCCAAACCCGCGACCAGCAAAGGTGTTTACCTGCGCAAAATCGCGGTGTCCTCCACCATGGGTGTGGGCGTTCGCGTCGACACACAATCCATCGCAGCTTGATGGCGATAAAGATTTGAGTCGGCTGTAAAGCTGGCTCAATGTGGTGGGCTGCAGCCCTTTCCAAAGGACTGCAGGCCATCCAAGACCGTTGGCGCACACATTGCTGTGCTTAATCAACAAACAAACAAGTTCGCTTGAATGTTTGGGCCAACGCAGATGGCGATCCCGCTGCAGATGGATGAAGATCCTGATCAGTTGGTCGCTGCAAATAGGCGTGTTTCAGGGGCAACCCGAAAAACACATAAAAAGGAGTAGACCTTGAGTCTGAATCGCAGTGAGAAAGAAGCGGTCATTACCGAAGTGACCGACCTCGCCGGTAAAGCTCAAACGCTTGTGATGGCGGAATACCGTGGCATCACGGTCGCTGACATGACCAACCTGCGCGTCAAAGCTCGCAGTCTCGGCGTATCGCTGACGGTGTTGAAAAACACCTTGGCTCGCCGTGCTGTGACAGGTACGCAGTTTGAAGTTGTCGCCGACCAGATGACCGGTCCGCTGATCTACGGCTTCTCTGAAGATGCAGTAGCTGCCGCGAAGGTGGTGGCTGACTTCGCGAAAACCAACGACAAGTTGGTCATACGTGCAGGTGCATTTGCAGGCAAAGCTTTGGACGTGAACGGCGTTAAGCAATTGGCAAACATCCCTTCGAAAGAAGTTTTGTTGGCCCAGTTGTGTGGCTTGTTGATGTCGCCTATGTCGCGTACAGCCGTTGTGCTGGGTGCGTTGGCGGCCAAAAAAGGCGAAGGCGAAGCTGTTGCCGCTTAAGGCCAGCGTTCGTGTTTTAACCAATTGATAGGAAATAAAAATGGCATTCGATAAAGACGCATTTTTGACCGCGCTGGACAGCATGACGGTCATGGAACTCAACGACCTGGTGAAAGCCATCGAAGAGAAGTTTGGCGTGAGCGCTGCCGCGATGGCTGCTCCTGCTGCTGCCGGTGGTGGTGCTGCTGCTGCTGCAGAAGAGAAGACAGAATTCAACGTGGTCTTGTTGGAAGCTGGCGCAAACAAAGTGTCCGTGATCAAAGCTGTGCGCGAAATCACCGGTCTGGGCTTGAAAGAAGCCAAAGATTTGGTTGACGGTGCGCCTAAGGCGGTCAAAGAAGCCATCCCTAAGGCTGACGCTGAAGCTGCCAAGAAAAAGCTGGAAGAGGCTGGCGCCAAGGCCGAACTGAAGTAATTCGGTTTTGTACCAAGGCTGGAGTGCCCGAAAGGGCCTCCAGCCTTTGGTGCTTGAAGAGCACACCGAAAAGTGGATTCAAATGAGTCCGCTTTCCAGTGTTTTAGCGAAACACCGGAAAGTGGATTTATCAAAGTCTTCTTTCCAGTGTTTTCTGACCCGACTGCAGAAAACCCTTGGTACGGGTTGCGTGCAATGCGCAATCGTCCGCCAACGCTGGTAGAGGCCAGCCGCCAAGACCGTTGAGAGAGTACAAAAACTCACTCAACACACAGTTCTGAAAGATCAAGCCCGGAGATCTCATGGCCTATTCATATACCGAACGCAAGCGCATCCGAAAAAGTTTCGGCAGCCGCGAAAGCGTGCTCGAAGTCCCTTACCTGCTGCAAATGCAAAAAGACGCATACACGTCCTTTTTACAAGCAGGTGTGGTTTCATCCAAACGCACACACGAGGGCCTGCAAGCCGCATTTGAGTCGGCATTTCCCATCGTGTCCCACAACGGTTTTGTAGAGATGAAGTTTGTCGAGTACAACCTGGCCAAACCAGCGTTCGACGTTCGCGAGTGCCAGACCCGTGGTTTGACATTCTCATCGGCTGTGCGCGCACGCGTGCAACTCATCATTTACGACCGTGACTCTTCGACCTCACAAAACAAAGTGGTCAAGGAAGTCAAAGAGCAAGAAGTCTACATGGGCGAAGTGCCTTTGATGACCGACAAAGGCTCTTTCATCATCAACGGAACCGAGCGCGTGATCGTGTCTCAGTTGCACCGTTCGCCTGGCGTTTTCTTCGAACACGACAAGGGCAAGACCCACAGCTCAGGTAAATTGCTGTTTTCCGCCCGTATCATCCCGTATCGCGGCTCTTGGCTCGACTTTGAATTCGACCCGAAAGACATCCTGTACTTCCGCGTTGACCGCCGCCGCAAGATGCCCGTGTCGATTCTGCTCAAAGCCATTGGCCTGAACCCCGAGTCGATCCTGGCGAACTTCTTCGTCAACGACAATTTCCGACTGATGGACAGTGGCGCACAAATGGAATTTGTGGCCGAGCGTTTGCGCGGCGAAGTGGCTCGTTTCGACATCACCGACAAATCCGGCAAAGTCGTGGTGGCCAAAGACAAGCGCATCACCGTGCGCCATACACGCGAGTTGGAACAGTCTGGTACCTCGCACATCAGCGTGCCCGAAGACTTCCTCATTGGCCGCGTGGTGGCCCGCAGCATTGTCGAAGCTGACACTGGCGAGATTCTTGCCAAGGCCAACGAAGAGTTGACCGAAGCCTTGCTGAAAAAGCTGCGCACTGCCGGCATCCAGGACCTGCCTTGTATCTACACGAACGAATTGGACCAGGGCGCGTACATTTCGCAAACCCTGCGCATTGACGAAACCGTGGACGAATTCGCAGCGCGCGTGGCCATTTACCGCATGATGCGGCCCGGCGAGCCGCCAACAGAAGACGCGGTTCAGGCCCTCTTCCAGCGCTTGTTCTACAACCCAGATACGTACGATTTGTCGCGTGTCGGTCGCATGAAGTTCAACGCTCGAGTGGGCCGCAGTGAATCCACGGGTCCGATGGTGCTGACCAACGAAGACATCTTGGCTGTGGTCAAAATCCTCGTGGACTTGCGCAACGGCAACGGCGAAGTCGATGACATTGACCACTTGGGCAACCGACGCGTGCGTTGCGTGGGCGAGTTGGCCGAAAACCAGTACCGCACCGGTTTGGCGCGGATCGAAAAAGCCGTCAAAGAACGTTTGGGCCAAGCCGAGCAAGAGCCGCTCATGCCGCACGACCTGATCAACTCCAAGCCGATTTCTGCTGCACTGAAAGAATTCTTCGGTGCATCACAGCTGTCCCAGTTCATGGACCAGACCAACCCCTTGGCCGAGATCACCCACAAGCGCCGAGTCTCGGCTCTTGGCCCAGGTGGTTTGACCCGCGAGCGTGCAGGCTTTGAAGTGCGTGACGTGCACGTGACCCATTACGGTCGCGTCTGTCCCATTGAAACACCAGAAGGTCCCAACATCGGCTTGATCAACTCGCTGGCTTTGTACGCCCGCTTGAACGAGTACGGCTTCATTGAAACCCCTTATCGCCAAGTGCGCGAGGGCAAAGTCACGATGAACATTGACTATTTGTCGGCCATTGAAGAAGGCAAATACGTCATCGCCCAAGCCAACGCCACGTTGGACAAAGAAGGCAGGCTGACCGGTGACTTGGTGTCGGCGCGTGAAAAAGGCGAATCCATTTTGTGTGGCGCAGAGCGCATCCAGTACATGGACGTGTCGCCTGCGCAGATCGTTTCGGTGGCGGCCTCGTTGGTTCCATTCCTTGAGCATGACGATGCCAACCGCGCCTTGATGGGTGCGAACATGTCGCGCCAGGCCGTGCCTGTGCTGCGTCCCGAAAAACCCATGGTCGGCACCGGCATCGAGCGTGTGGCTGCGGTCGACTCGGGCACGGTGGTCACCGCCACCCGTGGTGGCATCGTGGACTATGTGGACGCGACCCGCATCGTGATCCGTGTGAACGACGCAGAAGCTTTGGCCGGTGAAGTGGGTGTGGACATCTACAACCTGATCAAGTACCAGCGTTCCAACCAAAACACCAACATCCACCAGCGCCCGATCGTCAAGCGTGGCGACAAATTGGCCAAGGGCGATGTGATCGCCGACGGCGCATCGACCGATTTGGGCGAGATCGCGATTGGTCAGAACATGCTGATCGCCTTCATGCCATGGAACGGTTACAACTTCGAAGACTCGATCTTGATCTCTGAGCGTGTGGTGTCGGAAGACCGCTACACCTCGATCCACATCGAGGAACTCGTGGTCATGGCGCGTGACACCAAGTTGGGCGCTGAAGAAATTTCGCGCGACATCCCCAACTTGTCCGAGCTGCAATTGGGCCGTTTGGACGATTCCGGCATCATCTATGTGGGTGCAGAAGTGCAGCCCGGCGACGTGCTGGTGGGCAAGGTCACGCCAAAAGGCGAGACCACACTGACGCCTGAAGAAAAGCTGTTGCGGGCCATCTTTGGTGAAAAAGCCAGCGACGTGAAAGACACCTCTTTACGTGTCGACCAAGGCTCGCAAGGCACCGTGATCGATGTGCAGGTCTTCACCCGCGAAGGCATCGTGCGCGACAAGCGTGCCCAGCAAATCATCGACGACGAACTCAAGCGATTCCGCTTGGATCTGAACGACCAGCTGCGCATCGTGGAAGCCGATGCCTTTGACCGGATCGAGAAGTTGCTGGTGGGCCGTGTGGCCAACGGCGGCCCGCAAAAGCTGGCCAAAGGCACCAAGATCGACAAGGCCTACATGGCCTCGGTCGAGAAGTTCCATTGGTTCGATATCCGCCCGGCCGAAGACGACGTGGCCATGCAACTCGAGTCCATCAAGAACTCGTTGGAGCAAACCCGTCACAGCTTCGACTTGTCGTTTGAAGAAAAGCGTAAAAAGTTGACACAAGGCGACGAGTTGCCCGCAGGCGTGCTCAAGATGGTCAAGGTTTACTTGGCCGTCAAGCGCCGCTTGCAGCCTGGCGACAAGATGGCCGGCCGTCACGGCAACAAAGGTGTGGTCTCCAAAATCGTTCCGGTCGAAGACATGCCTTTCATGGCCGACGGCACCCCTGCCGACATCGTGCTGAACCCCTTGGGCGTGCCTTCGCGCATGAACGTGGGTCAGGTGCTCGAAGTTCACCTGGGCTGGGCCGGCAAAGGGATTGGCCAGCGAATTGGCAACATGTTGCAGGCTGAAACACAGCGCATGGAAAAGATTGCCGACCTGCGCAAGCTCTTTGAGCAGCTGTACAACAGCATGGGCCGCAAAGAAGATTTGTCGCAATTGACGGACGACGAAGTCCTGAACATGGCGTTCAACTTGAAAGACGGTTTCCCATTTGCCACGCCCGTGTTCGACGGTGCGGCCGAAGAAGAAATCCGCGCCATGCTGCACTTGGCTTACCCAGACGACTTGGCCAAAGCCAAGGGCCTGACCGCCACACGCACCCAAGCGAATTTGTTTGACGGCCGCACAGGCGACGCCTTTGACCGTCCCACCACCATTGGCTACATGCACTTCTTGAAACTGCACCACTTGGTGGACGACAAGATGCACGCCCGCTCCACAGGACCTTACAGCTTGGTCACCCAGCAGCCGCTGGGTGGTAAAGCGCAGTTCGGTGGTCAGCGTTTTGGTGAGATGGAAGTGTGGGCTTTGGAAGCCTATGGTGCCTCTTACGTGCTGCAGGAGATGCTTACCGTCAAGTCGGACGACGTGCAAGGCCGTACCAAGGTGTACGAGAGCATTGTCAAAGGCGAACACTCCATCGAAGCGGGCATGCCCGAGTCGTTCAACGTGCTGGTCAAGGAAATCCGTTCGCTGGGCCTTGACATCGAGCTCGAGCGTTCTTAATTCACAGGCAAAGGATTCAAACCATGAAATCACTACTCGACCTGTTCAAGCAGTTCACGCCCGATGACCATTTCGATGCGATCCGCATCGGCCTGGCGTCGCCCGAGAAGATCCGTTCGTGGTCTTTCGGTGAAGTGAAAAAGCCCGAGACCATCAACTACCGCACCTTCAAGCCCGAGCGCGATGGTCTGTTTTGCGCCAAGATTTTTGGCCCTATCAAAGACTACGAATGCCTGTGCGGCAAGTACAAACGTCTCAAGCACCGCGGTGTGATCTGCGAGAAGTGCGGCGTTGAAGTCACCCAGACCAAAGTGCGTCGCGAGCGCATGGGCCACATCGATCTGGCCGCGCCCTGCGCCCACATCTGGTTTTTGAAGTCACTGCCTTCGCGTTTGGGCCTGGTGCTCGACATGACGCTGCGTGACATAGAACGTGTGCTGTACTTTGAAGCCTATGTGGTGACCGATCCCGGCATGACGCCGCTGAAGAAATTCGGCATCATGACCGAAGACGACTACGACGCCAAGGTCAAGGAATACGGTGACGAATTCACCGCCAAGATGGGTGCTGAAGGCATCAAAGAATTGCTGCAAGGCATTGACATTGAAAGCGAAATTGAGCGCCTGCGCGGTGACCTGACCGGCTCCGAGCTCAAGGTCAAGAAAAACTCCAAGCGCCTCAAAGTGCTGGAAGCCTTCAAGAAATCGGGCATCAAGCCTGAATGGATGGTGCTCGAAGTGCTGCCTGTGTTGCCACCGGACCTGCGTCCTTTGGTGCCCCTGGACGGCGGCCGCTTTGCGACCTCAGACCTCAACGACCTTTACCGCCGCGTCATCAACCGCAACAGCCGTCTGCGCCGTTTGCTGGAACTGAAGGCCCCCGAAATCATCGCCCGTAACGAAAAGCGCATGCTGCAAGAAGCCGTGGACAGCTTGCTGGACAACGGCCGTCGCGGCAAAGCCATGACCGGTGCCAACAAACGTGCACTGAAGTCTTTGGCCGACATGATCAAGGGCAAGTCAGGTCGTTTCCGTCAGAACTTGCTGGGCAAGCGCGTCGATTACTCCGGCCGTTCCGTCATCACCGTGGGCCCAACCCTCAAACTGCACCAGTGCGGTTTGCCCAAGTTGATGGCCATCGAGTTGTTCAAGCCCTTCATCTTTGCGCGTCTCGAAGCCATGGGCATCGCGACCACCATCAAGGCCGCCAAGAAAGAAGTCGAAGCCGGCACCCCGGTGGTGTGGGACATCTTGGAAGAAGTGATCAAAGAGCACCCCGTGATGCTCAACCGTGCGCCCACGCTGCACCGTTTGGGCATTCAGGCGTTTGAGCCCTTGCTGATCGAAGGCAAGGCCATCCAGTTGCACCCTCTCGTTTGCGCGGCGTTCAACGCCGACTTCGACGGTGACCAGATGGCGGTTCACGTGCCCTTGTCGGTGGAGGCGCAAATGGAAGCCCGCACCCTGATGCTGGCCTCGAACAACATCTTGTTCCCAGCCTCTGGCGAACCCTCCATTGTGCCGTCGCAAGACGTCGTATTGGGCTTGTACTACGCCACCCGCGACCGCATCAACGCCAAAGGCGAAGGCCTGATCTTTGCCGACATCGGCGAAGTTCAGCGCGCGCTGGACGCCGATGCTGTCGAGTTGGCGGCCAAGATCAACGTGCGCATGACCGAGTGGACCAAGGACAAAGTCACGGGTGAATTCACGCCATCGGTGTCGATGGTCGAAACCACCGTGGGCCGCGCTTTGCTGTCGGAAATCTTGCCCAAGGGCTTGCCTTTCTCGAACCTGAACAAGGCTTTGAAGAAGAAAGAAATCTCTAAGCTGATCAACACGGCATTCCGCAAGTGCGGTTTGAAAGAGACCGTGGTGTTTGCCGACAAGCTGTTGCAAAACGGTTTCCGTCTGGCCACCCGCGCCGGTATCTCGATCGGTATCGACGACATGTTGGTGCCGCCCGAAAAGCCCGCCATCATCGAAGCGGCTGAAAAGGAAGTCAAAGACATTGAGCAGCAATACGTCTCCGGTCTTGTGACCGCTGGCGAGCGCTACAACAAGGTCGTTGACATCTGGGGTAAAGCCGGTGACGTCGTGTCCAAGGTGATGATGGACCAGTTGCGCAAAGAGCGCACCATTGACCGCCACGGCCATGAAGTTGATCAGGAGTCTTTTAACTCGATTTACATGATGGCCGATTCCGGTGCCCGCGGTTCTGCGGCGCAGATTCGCCAGCTGGCCGGCATGCGTGGCCTGATGGCCAAGCCTGACGGCTCCATCATCGAGACCCCCATCACGGCGAACTTCCGTGAAGGTCTGAACGTGTTGCAGTATTTCATCTCGACACACGGCGCGCGTAAAGGTCTGGCCGACACCGCTTTGAAGACTGCCAACTCGGGTTACCTGACCCGTCGTCTGGTGGACGTGACCCAAGACTTGGTTGTGACCGAGCTCGATTGCGGCACCGCTGAAGGCTCGCTGATGCGCGCCATTGTCGAAGGTGGTGAAGTGATCGAATCGCTGCGCGACCGAATCCTGGGCCGTACCGTCGTCGAAGACGTCCTGCACCCTGAAAACCGTGCAGTGCTGGCCGAAGCGGGCGTCTTGCTCGACGAAGACATGCTCGACGAACTCGAAGCTGCGGGCGTTGACGAAGTCAAAGTGCGCACAGCCCTGACTTGCGCCACGCGTTTCGGCTTGTGTGCCAAGTGCTATGGCCGCGATCTGGGTCGTGGCGGTCTGGTCAACAACGGCGAAGCCGTCGGTGTGATCGCGGCCCAGTCGATTGGCGAGCCCGGCACCCAGCTGACCATGCGCACCTTCCACATCGGTGGTGCGGCTTCGCGTGCAGCGGTGGCGTCCAGTGTGGACGCCAAGTCCAACGGCACCATTGGCTTCAACGCCACGATGCGCTATGTGACCAACACCAAAGGCGAGTTGGTGGTGATTTCCCGTTCCGGTGAAATCGTGATCAGTGAACACGGCCGTGAGCGTGAGCGCCACAAAGTGCCCTACGGTGCGATCCTGTCGGTCAAGGCCGACCAGACCATCAAGGCAGGCACCATCTTGGCCAACTGGGACCCGCTGACCCGTCCGATCATCACCGAGTACGCGGGTACCGTGAGGTTCGAGAACGTCGAAGAAGGCCTGACCGTGGCCAAGCAGCTGGACGAAGTGACGGGCTTGTCGACCTTGGTGGTCATTGACCCCAAGCGCCGTGGCGCTGCCAAGGTCATTCGCCCACAAGTCAAACTGATCGATGCCGCAGGCAAAGAAGTCAAGATCCCCGGTACCGACCACTCGGTGACCATTGGCTTCCAGATTGGCTCGCTGATCCAGGTGCGCGACGGCATGGATGTGGGCCCAGGCGAGGTGCTGGCCCGTATCCCGGTCGAAGGTCAAAAGACCCGAGACATCACCGGTGGTTTGCCCCGTGTGGCCGAGTTGTTCGAAGCCCGCACACCCAAAGACAAGGGCATGTTGGCCGAGATCACCGGTACGGTGTCGTTCGGTAAAGAGACCAAAGGCAAGGTTCGCTTGCAGATCACCGACCCTGAAGGCAAGGTTTGGGATGAACTGATCCCCAAAGAGAAGAACATCCTGGTGCACGAAGGCCAAGTGGTCAACAAGGGCGAAAGCATTGTGGATGGCCCCGCCGACCCACAAGACATCTTGCGTTTGTTGGGCATCGAAGAGCTGGCCCGCTACATCGTGGACGAAGTGCAGGACGTTTACCGCTTGCAAGGCGTGAAGATCAACGACAAGCACATCGAAGTGATTGTTCGCCAGATGCTGCGCCGTGTGGTGGTCGAGAACATTGGTGAGTCGACTTACATCTCGGGTGAGCAAGTGGAGCGTTCCGAAATGCTCAACACCAACGACGCCCTGCAAGCCGAAGGCAAAATTCCTGCGACATTCAGCAACTTGTTGCTGGGCATCACCAAGGCCTCTTTGTCGACCGACTCTTTCATCTCGGCCGCTTCCTTCCAGGAAACGACCCGTGTCTTGACCGAAGCGGCCATCATGGGCAAGCGAGACGAATTGCGGGGTCTGAAGGAAAACGTGATCGTGGGTCGTTTGATTCCTGCCGGTACGGGCTTGGCTTATCACAAAGCCCGTGCTGTCAAGGACGCCATGGACGACGCCGAACGCAAAGCCATTGCCGATGCCGAAGCAGCGGAACTGGTGGGCGACACGGCGGAAGACACCGTCACCGACGCTGGCGAAGCCGCCTGAGCGATGAACTCACCGCCTGCGCGGTGAGCCCATTCAGCCCCTGCACCGCCATGTGGTCAGGGGCTGTTTTTGTTTGGACGAGACCTGCGAGGAATGCAACATGGGTGCTCTGGTGGTGGGTGTGGTGCTTGCGTTGTGCCTGTTCTGGTCGGTGGGTGCGCACAACCGCCTGGTGCGCTTGCGCTCTGAAGTCGTGCGCCAATGGAACAGTGTGGACGCGGTTTGGCTGCGCCTGTTGGTGCGTTTGCAAGGAGGATTGGCGGCACGCCAAAGCTTGGTCAGCGAGGACGAGGCGCTGGAGCTACAAGCCCTGCAAAACGCCAGCGACCAAATGCTGGAAGCCCTCACGCAGGCCCGAATGCAGCCTCTCGACGAGGCAGTGCAAAAACAGGTGATCAGCCAGCACCTGCAGCTGGTCAGTGAAATCCGTTTGCTGCAGCAACAAGCCAATGCAGCGATACGCCCCGATCTGGACATCGCGCTCAACCGCATGCGCCAGACCTTGCCCGCCGCCATGATTCCTTACCATGTGGCTGTCGGTGCTTACAACGATGCTTTGATCATGCGACCGGCTTCTTGGCTGGCGCGGCGCTTGAACTTCAAACCCGCTGTGCGCATGGACTTGACCATGGCGTTCAACTGAGATTCGCCGCCATGAGCCCAAAGCCCCGAACCCACCAGGCGGGAGCCTCACCGCTGCCAGCAGCTGCACGATCTCTAAGTCCAAGACCCGGCGATCCCAGCACTGGCCAGTCCCTGCCGCTGTGGCGGCAACTGCAGGTGACGGCTGCGGTGGTTCAGGCGGTGCGGGCCGGGCGCTCTTTGACCACTGAGTTGGCCAGCGTGTCGCCCGAACTGCGCCCGGGTGTTCAAGCCCTCACTTTTCAGGTGATGCGGCAATTGGGCCGAGCCATGGCGCTGCGCGAGCGTTTGGCCAACAAGGCACCGCCCCCTGCTGCCGACGCTTTGTTGTGCACGGCCCTGGCCCTGAGCTGGCAGGGCGACGACGCGCCCTACCCGGTGCACACCTTGGTCAACCAAGCGGTTGAGGCCGCCCGCCAGCAAAGGCAGACCCAAGCACAAAGCGGGTTCATCAACGGCTGTTTGCGGCGTTTCATGCGCGAACGTGAAGCCTTGGTGGCAGAAACGGACAGCGACCCACAGGCACGCTGGAACCACCCGCGCTGGTGGGTGACTCGTCTGCAGGACGAATACCCCGAAGACTGGCAAAAACTGCTCGACATGGCGCAACAACCGGCCCCCATGAGCCTGCGTGTGGACCTCCGTCACCACAACGTGGCCGAATACCAGGCGCAGTTGCTGGCTATTGGGTTGGCCGCTCAGGCCGTGGGCGCATCGGGTTTGCAACTCGAGCGCGCGGTGCCCGTCCACCAATTGCCTGGCTTTGCTCAGGGCCATGTATCGGTGCAGGACGCGGCCGCGCAAGTGGCAGCCCCATTGCTGTTGCAAGGGCGCGAGACTGGGCAAGTGTGGCGCATTCTGGATGCCTGCGCGGCGCCTGGCGGCAAAACAGGGCACCTGCTGGCCTGCTACCCCAACGCACAGGTGTTGGCACTGGATGTGGACGCCACGCGTTGCCAACGCATCGAGGACAACCTGCAGCGCCTGGGTGCACAAAACCAGGCCCGCGCCCAGGTGCGCGCCGCCGATGCCGCCCAGCCGGCGCAGTGGTGGGACGGCGTGGCTTTCGACGCAATCTTGCTGGATGCACCCTGCACCGCCTCAGGCATTGTCCGCAGGCACCCCGACGTGCGCTGGCTACGCCGCCCTGGCGACAGCGCACAACTGGCCCAAACGCAGGCACAGTTGCTCAAGGCCCTGTGGCCCTTGCTCGCCCCAGGCGGCCGGTTGCTGTACTGCACGTGTTCGGTTTTTCGCTCAGAGGGAGACGACACCGTGCAAGCGTTTCTTCAGCGCAACACCAATGCACGAATGCTGCCTTCACCCGGGCATTTGATACCCGGCAAAATACCCACAGGCCTTCCTGTCAAGCACAATGCACTGGGTGAACATGACGGTTTTTATTACGCACTGCTGGAGAAAGGTCGGGATTGAGCTTGGCGCTTGGTTGGCCCGGGCTTTGGTCATGGCGCTGCTGTGCTTGGGCGGAGCTTGGGCTCAAACCTCCAGTGTGGAGCTGACCGAGCTCATGCCGGTACGCAAGGACAATGCGCTGATGATCAATGCCCAACTCAAACTGGAGTTGGGCCCGGCCGTAGAAGACGCCCTCGTCAAAGGCCTGGCGGTGCATTTCGTGGTGGTCGCCGAAGTGTTTCGCGAGCGCTGGTACTGGACCGATAAAAAAACCGGTGCGGTCAGCCGTTATTACCGGTTGGCTTTTCAGCCGCTGACCCGACGCTGGCGTTTGAATGTTTCCAGCGAACCGATCTCCGCCACCGGCCTGGCAGGCAGCATTTCACAAAACTTTGAAACCCTGGCTGAGGCGTTGAGTGTGATTCGCCGCCAATCGGCCTGGAAAATCGCAGATGCCCAGAACCTGGACCCAGATGCCCGACAACGCCTGCGTTACGAATTCAAGCTCGATGTCTCCCAGCTGCCGCGCCCCTTCCAGATTGCTGCAGGAAACCAGGCTGATTGGAACCTGCAGGTCAGCAAGACACTGCTTCTGAGCGAAGAGTTGGTGCGCTGACATGTCTTGGCTCAAAGCCTCAAGCGAGCCATTGACCGAGCGGCCCTCCCGGACCAGCCGCTGGCTGATGCTGGTGGGCGCCGTGAGTTTGGCTGCGATCGGAATTGGCTTGCTGGTGCTCATGACGCAGGCTACGGGCAACCGGGAAAGTTACAACCAGAATTACGAATGGCTGGTGTTGATCAATGCAGTGGTGGCCAGTGGATTGTTGATCACCATTCTTTGGGGCATGGTGCGCTTGCTGCGCAGCTTGTACAAAGGCCAGTTCGGTTCACGCTTGCTGGTCAAACTGGCGGGCATCTTTGCTTTGGTGGGCGTCATTCCCGGTTTGCTCATTTATGTGGTGTCTTACCAGTTTGTCTCGCGCTCGATTGAAAGCTGGTTTGACGTGAAAGTGGAGGCGGCCCTGGTGGCAGGCCTGAACTTGGGGCGGGCGACGCTGGACACGCTCAGTGAAGACCTGAACAAACAAGGCAAGGCAGCCGCCGCCAATTGGGCAGAAGCCAGCGAACTCAACCCCGCTTTGGCGGCTGAAAAAATCCGCACCCAACTGGGCGCGATTGATGTCACCATCTGGACCCAGGGCGGGCAAATGGTGGCCAACGCCGGGCCATCGCGGTTTCAATTGAGTGCCGATCGACCCACGCCGCAGCAATTGCGTGAGGCCCGCCAAAACGGCGCTCTGTCCTGGGTGGAGGGTTTGGATGAAGCCATCCCCGGCGGCGACAAGGGGCGGATCAAGGTCCTGGTGCTGTTTCCCCAATGGAGCCTGGCTTTGACCGAAGAGCGGCGCTTGCTGATGGTGACCCAGGACCTGCCCCCCACACTGGTCAACAATGCGCTGGAGGTGCAAGCGGCCTACCGCGAATACCAGGAGCGGGCCTTGGCGCGTGACGGCCTGCGGCGCATGTACATCGGCACCCTGACGCTGAGTCTTTTTCTGGCTGTGTTGGGGGCTATTTTGTTGGCTGTGCTGTTGGGCAAACAGCTGGCCAGACCCTTGCTGTTGCTGGCCCATGGCATGCGCCAGGTGGCAGACGGCGACTTGCGGCCCAAACTGGCGCTGCAAGGCAAAGACGAGCTGGGTGGCCTGACCCGCTCCTTTGCCGAGATGACCCAGCAACTGGCCGATGCCCGCGCCAGTGGTGAACGCAGTCTGAACCACCTCGACCAAGCCAGAGGCAAATTGCAAACGATCTTGGACAACCTCACGGCCGGGGTCATGGTGCTTGACGCACAAGGCACCATCGAGTCGGCCAACCCAGGGGCCACGCGCATTCTGCGCGTGCCGGTTAGCGCGCATGAGGGTCATGGCCTGCAAGGCCTGCCCGGTCTGCAAGCTTTTGCCCACGAGGTGGATGCCCAATTCAAAGCATTGCATACCGGCACAGATTTCCACGAATTGGACCATTGGCAAAAATCCTTCGACATCCACGCTGCAGGCCAGGGGCTGAGCCAAACTGGCGTGACCTTGCTCGCGCGCGGGGCCGTCCTGCCCGATGGCAAACGCTTGCTGGTGTTTGACGACATCTCGGAAATCGTCTCGGCTGAACGCGCGCAGGCCTGGGGGGAAGTGGCCCGAAGGTTGGCGCACGAAATCAAGAACCCCCTGACGCCCATCCAGCTGTCGGCCGAGCGCTTGCAAAGACGCCTGATCGGTAAATTGGAAGTGCAAGACGACGCGGTGCTGACCAAATCTGTCAAGACGATCGTCGACCAGGTGGATGCGATGAAGCGCTTGGTCAATGAGTTTCGCGACTACGCCCGTTTGCCATCGGCTGAGCTCAAGCCCCTGCAGCTCAATGCACTGATCAGCGATGTGCTGGCCCTGTATGCCAATGAGCCTCATGACAACGAGACACGAGCCCAGATCCAAACTGACCTCGACGCAGCATGCCCTGCCATCCTGGGTGACGAACAGCAATTGCGTCAGGTCATCCATAACCTGCTGCAAAACGCACAAGACGCCTGCGAAACGCGTGGCCACGGGCTGGCCACGGCTCGCGTTATGGTGCGCACCGAGTGGCGAGAGCAGCGCCAACGGGTGCGAATGACGGTGACCGACACCGGCCCCGGATTTGCCCCCAACATTTTGCAACGGGCCTTTGAACCCTATGTCACCACCAAGGCCAAAGGCACCGGCCTGGGCCTGGCCGTGGTCAAAAAAATAGCCGATGAACACGGTGCGAACATCAAGTTGAGCAACGTGCCAGAAGGCGGCGACATTCAAGGTGCGCAAGTCTCGTTATCATTCGCGGTGGCGCAATCCGAACTAGGGCTAGAACAGCCCCCTTCATGAACAGAGACAAAACAGGCATATGGCAAATATTTTGGTGGTGGACGACGAGCTGGGCATACGCGACCTGCTCTCAGAAATCCTCTTTGACGAAGGGCACCAGGTGGAGCTTGCCGAAAACGCCGCACAAGCGCGTGAAGCTCGCCAGAACATGCGCCCCGATCTCGTGTTGCTTGACATCTGGATGCCCGATACCGATGGCGTAAGCCTGCTCAAAGAATGGGCCGCTACGGGCCTGTTGAACATGCCCGTGATCATGATGAGTGGCCACGCCACCATCGATACTGCGGTGGACGCCGTCAAGATCGGCGCACATGCCTTTCTGGAAAAGCCCATCACCTTGCAAAAACTGCTCAAGGCGGTTGAGCAAGCCTTGGCCCGCGATCAAGTGCAGCAAGCCATGCTGGCTGCCACCCCGCCCCCGCCGCCCAGCGTGCTGTCCATGTCTTCGGTGGTCATTACCGAAAACATTTCGGCCCCCGATGTTCATCAGAGCTTCGAACTCGACCGCCCATTGCGCGAAGCACGCGATGCCTTTGAAAAAGCCTACTTTGAATTCCACCTGTCCCAAGAAGGTGGATCGATGACCCGAGTGGCTGAAAAAACAGGCCTTGAGCGCACCCACCTGTACCGCAAGCTCAAGCAACTCGGTGTGGACCTCACACGCAGCAAACGCAGCCATTGACGTAGGTGCCAGACACGCTGGGAGACCAATGGCCAACCCTTGGGTCTTGCTGCGCATCGAGTTCGTTATGGGGGACGGTATTTTTGAGTCATGCTCTTTGGGGGGTCCAAAAGACCTGCTAGAATCGACGGCTCAGGCCCGGTAGCTCAGTTGGTAGAGCAGCGGATTGAAAATCCGCGTGTCGGCAGTTCGATTCTGCCCCAGGCCACCAAGATTCTTCTTGTAAATCAAGCACTTAGCTCCAAAAGCTAGGTGCTTTTTTTATGGATTTTTAATTGCACGGTTATTACACGTTTTTTCTGAGGTTGACTCAAGCCCTTGTCCTGCCTTAAAATACGGCTATGCGTGAAAAATCAGAAGAGACCATAGTCGTTCGACCAAACGAGATTCGCCTGGTGCGAAGGCCCGACTCTGACCGCTGGCAAGCCCATTACAAGGTGGAAGCCATCGGCCGCTGGCTGCGCAAAGCTACGGGTACTGCCGATGAGGGCAAAGCACGCTCCATAGCTGAAGAGCAGTGGATGGAGGCTCGTATCCTTGCTCGGTCTGGTCATCCAGTGATTTCCAAGAAGTTCAAAGCAGTGGCAGAGATCGTTCAACGGGATCTGGAAATTAAGGTCGCAGCAGACAAGACCAAGCGCGGCAGCAACAACGACTACCTGGCCACCATCAAGGGCTACCTGATCCCGTTTTTTGGCAACTACAACGTAGACAGGATCACCACTGAGGTTTTCAACGACTTTTGCGAGTGGCGTAGGCAGAAGGTGGGCAAGGAACTGAGCCAAAGTGCCCAGAGCAACCACAACGCGGCGCTGAACCTGGTGTTCGACCATGCTGTGGAAAAAGGCTTTATGACCAGTCTGCAGCGCCCTGTGCTCAAAAACACAGGTGAGGCAGGGGGTAGGCGTCCAGACTTCTCTGTGAAGGAAATAGAGGCTATCTGTGCCCATTTGCCGGGGTGGGTCAATGACGCCCGCTTGGAGCGCAGTCGGATGATTCGGGAACTGCTGGCCGTTTACATCCCATTCGTGGCTGCAACAGGCATGCGCCCAGGCACCGAGATCGAGTTTTTGGAATGGCGGCACCTTGAAATCCACAAAATGGGTGATGAGCCAGTTCTATACGCACATATCCAGCGGGGCAAAACAGTCAAGAAGAACAAGCCAATGGGAGCTGTGCTGCATCGCAGTTGCTGGTTGCTGTTGGAGAAGATTCGCCAGTACACCCCTGAATTTGCCGACAAAACCTTGAATCAAGTGCTCGAGGAAAAGCACGCCGTGAAAATTTTCAGCATGAGGGATGGCACCCAGCCTAACCAGCTGAGTAAGCAGTTCAAGCAGTTGCTGGTTGAACTAAAGATGCTGGATTGCCCGATCACTAGCGAAGAGCGAACTCTTTACAGCTTGCGTCACTACGCGATCACGCAATTGGTGGCCAAGGGGCTGACTGCAGAGCAGATGCAAAGTCAGGTGCGTACCAGCGCCGTGATGATTGCCAAGTACTACAACCACATGCAGCCCCTGATGAACGCAGCGCAGTTCGCAGGGCAAGGAACTGGGCAAACGGGCGATGAGATCAGCCAGATCATCAACAACACGCCGAACGACAACATGCTGCATTTTGCAGAGCTCAGCACTGGCTTGAGCCTGAGCTTGGTCTTGCAGAACAAACCTGCAGTTGATGAACTCAGAGAGGCTTTGAATCAAGCCTCTGCTGGCGCTGCTCCCAACTAAACGTGAGGAATTTGAGATGACTAGACTTGATCTCACGGCCGAAAAATCAGTTCGCGAGCAGTTGCATGAGCTGTTTCTAGCAATGGCTCAGCGTTCGTTTGACGCATGCATGGAAAGTCAAAACCGCGTGAATTTCTACGATGGAGTCATCGCGCGTGTGGAAGCAGGTGGTGATATCTCGGCGGATGCGCCAGAAGTTACGAACAAATCGGTGGCTGAAGTTGTAGCTGTAGCCCGAAAGCTGCGCCAGCAAGCTGCTGGCGCAGCCATCAGCGCATGGGAGCTGTCAGCAGCGCTGGCCGGGAGCTTTCGTACGACCGTGCGATCTGTAGATGCCGAACGTGAGTTAATCCCGCAGTTCGACGTGGAGCATGTAGCAGATACTGAAGTAGGTCAGGTGCGAATCAACATCCGGACTTGGCGCAGGAATATCTCTGTTGAGGTTGTAGGATCAAATGCTGGGGTCAACGCTTTGAACGCTCAGATGGCGTTGGCGGCGTTGATGGCCTGAGCACCTAAACCCCAAGGCTATGACTAGATAAGGCGACACGCCCAACGAGCAAACCGCCAAGCACACCAAGATGGGTCAAACAGTCAGCGAGATGGTCAGGAAGGGGGAGCTTGGTGGCAAATGCTTGTGAGGGAATTTCTCCGCGCTATTAAAGGTGTTGTCATCTCAATACGTTGATTCAGGTGTAACTGGTTAAGTCAAACTTTGTGGTGTTCGTTTAAGAGATTTTTTGTGCGTGTATGAATCGTTCAGTTGCATCGTTTCATGCGCACTTGGTATTCTGCTTTAGGCTGGGAGCAGACATTCAATTGTCGCAAGTGACAGGCCGCAGTCGACCCGTTGCTGTCCGTCACTTGGCGAATCTGAAGACCCGCTTGGCAGCTTTAGCATACGTTGGCTCTTAGCAAGGGGAGCTGATGCCGGCCAGAAGTTGATATTTCGCCATGTCTCTGAAAGCCGACGCTCGGTCGGTTGCCGTTAGAACAAAACTCCGGCAGGGCAGTTTTAATTGTCTTGACTGCGTTGATCTCAATGCCAATGAGCATGGTGAACATCCGGTACATGCGCATGCGCGTGCTTCTGCGGTTCGTGACGATGCCGGTGGCTGTGTTCGCCTACAGGCATGGGATCGTGCAGGTGCCCGTGGTGCCCGTCGTCGTGGCGGTGCGCATGTTCGTGATCCAGTGCCTCATGTTCGTGTTCGTGCTCGTGTGATTCAGCCAGGTGCAACATCACTCCAGCCAGCATCAGGAGGCTGCCCAATGCCATCAGGCTGCTGGCCGAACGGTCACCCAGAAGGACCGCCAGTGCTGCACCGATAAAGGGAGCAAACGCAAACACCGAACCCGTGCGGGCTGCACCGAAGGCGCGCTGGGCCAGCAGGTAAAAGCGCAGGCTCAAGCCATAACCGGTGGCACCCACGGCGAACAGTGCAAGTGCCGCACCGACAGAAGGCAGACTCTCACCGAAAGCTACCGCCAGCAAAGATGTGGTCGCGGCCCCCAACAGCGCCTTGACCATCACAACTTGGCCGGGGTCTCGCTCGGCCAGTGCGCGCGACAGTGTGTTGTCCACACCCCAGGCTGCAGTGGCCAGCAATACGGCCAGCAGACCCCACAGCTGCGCGCCCCCGCTGCGTCCCTGGTCGATCACCAGCACCATACCGCCGGCCAGCAGCAGGGCCATCGCCGTCCAGACGCGGCCGTCCATGGTCTCCCGGTAAAGGCGCCAGGCCAGCACCGCAGTGAACAGAGCTTCCAAGGTCAGCATCAGCGAGGCACTGGTGCCGCTTGTGTTCTGCAGGCCCCAGGCCAACGCCACCGGCCCTATGACGGCCCCGAAGGCCGCCATCGCCAGCAAGCGCGGCAAGTCGCCGCGCTCCAGTCGCGCCTCGCGCTCAATGCGTTGTCGGGACAGCAAGCCAATCGCCGCTGCGCCCGCATACAGTAGCGCCGCTGTGCTGAAGGCCCCCAACCCGGCACCGAACCGCTGTACCAAAGGCGTGCTGATGCCGAAGAGCGCTGCAGCCAGTAAGGCCATTAGCCCGCCTCTCAGGGCGGGCAGCGCAAACAAAGAAGCCAATGGATGCCGCAATTACTTCACCGTGAACCGCACCGTGATGGCCTTCTTGGCCGAGGTTGTGAGTGCCGCGACGACCTTGGCACCAGGTGCGAGCTTCACGCCCTTGGCTTCCAGCTTGTCGCCGACCACAACCAGTTCAGCCTCTGACTTCTCTGCACCGTTGAGCACGGTCAACTTGCCGCTCATGCCAGTAGGGGCCATTGGCTTACCGTGATCTTCGATGTAGATCGCGACGCCAGCAGGTGTACTAACCAACTCAAAGCCCAGGTCGCTGGCCACGGTGACGATACCGCCATGTTTCGCCTTGGCTCCGCCATGGGCCATGGCGACGTTGAACGACAGGGCTGACAGCCCCACGATGACGGCTACGAACAGTTTTTTATTCATCTCAATGAACTCCTTCGGGGTGCTGCGCACTGGCACAGGCGGCGCCGCAAGGCCTGATTTCAAGTTAATAGGCTTCCTGGGTTCCGGTCGCGCCTTGTGGCGTATCTGGCTCAGGCTCAAGCAAGCGCCGGGTCGCCGTCTCGCCGAAAAGCCAGAACAGCACTGGCGTCAGCAAGGTATCGAGCAGCGTCGAACTGACGAGTCCGCCGAAGATCACCACCGCCACCGGGTGCAGGATCTCCTTGCCCGGTGCATCGGCGGCTAAAAGCAAGGGCGTCAATGCAAAAGCGGCCACAAGCGCCGTCATCAGCACCGGCGTCAGTCGCTCTAGAGAACCACGCACGATCATGGTCTGGCCGAAACTCTCGCCCTCGAACTTGCACAAGTTAATGTAATGACTGATCTTCAGAATGCCGTTGCGCGTGGCAATGCCAGCCAGCGTGATGAAGCCCACCATCGACGCTACCGACAGCTGCACCCCCGCGATCCACATCGCCAGCACCGAGCCGATCAAGGCCAGCGGGATGTTGGCCATGATGATCGAGGCCAGCACCACGGACTGGTAGCGGCTGTAAAGCACCAAAAAGATCATCGCCAAAGACACCAACGACAAGCCAGCGATCAGCCTTATGGCCTGTTCCTGGGCCTGGAACTGGCCCTCTAAGCTTATGAAATTGCCGCTTGGCAGAGCGGTTGCATCGATGATTCGGCGGATGTCAGCGATCACGCGCCCCATGTCACCGCCATCGGTGTTGGCGTAGACGATGATCCGGCGGCGGCCGTTCTCACGACCAATCTGGTTCGGGCCGTCTGTTTCTTCCACGCTGGCAATGCTCGAGACTGGCACGCGGCCGGCCGGTGTATCGATCAATGTGCGTGCCAAGTCCTGAGGGCTGCGCTGCTGGTCGGGCAGGCGCAACACCAACTCGTAGCGGCGCGGGCCGTCCACGATGTCGGCACCGTGGGCGCCGTCGGTCAAGGTCTGAAGCACACGGATCGCCTCCCCAGGAGATAGGCCCATCTGCGCCGCCTTACGGTGGTCCAGTCGCACGGTGATCTGCGGGATCAACACCTGCTTTTCAACGGTCAGATCAACCAGTCCGGGCACGGTGGCCAGTTGGGCCCGCAACTGCTCGGCCAAGCCGCGCAGCGTGTCGGTGTCGTCACCGAAGATCTTCACCGCAATTTGTGCGCGAACGCCTGACAACAGATGGTCCAACCGGTGGCTGATGGGCTGGCCGATGGCCACTTGCGCCGGTAGCGTTGACAGTCTCTCGCGAATGTCTGCCATGATGGCCTCGCGGTCGCGGTCAGATCGCTTCAGGTCGACGTCGATCTCAGCCGAGTGAACACCCTCGGCGTGTTCGTCCAGCTCGGCGCGGCCCGTGCGACGACCCACCTGCGTCACCTCAGGCACCTGACGGATCAGCGTCTCAGCCACCGCACCAACGCGATTCGCCTCGGCCAGTG
Source organism: uncultured Burkholderiales bacterium (assembly GCA_903932865.1). Classification (GTDB taxonomy): domain Bacteria; phylum Pseudomonadota; class Gammaproteobacteria; order Burkholderiales; family Burkholderiaceae_C; genus Limnohabitans_A. Next base: position 56,990 of record CAIZHQ010000003.1, on the reverse strand, counting down.
AAGTACCGGGCTGCATCACCAACCCCAGCACAAGTGAGCCTTCATTAAAGGCAGGCAGGAAGGCACGCGGAAAGAAAGGCACCGTTGCGGCCGCAAACGCCACCGCCAGTGCTGCCAAGGCGATGAGCAGTTTCGCCCGCCCGAAGGACCAGCGCAGAAGCTTCGTGTCCTGACGTTTGAGCCAGGAAACCAGAGGGCTATCGCCATGATTCATTCGTTTCATCGTCGGCAGCATGTAGTAGCACATGACCGGCGTCACCGTCATTGAGACCAACATGGAGGCACCGATGGACACGATGTAGGCAATGCCCAGCGGCGAGAAGAGACGTCCCTCTATGCCCGGCAGGGCGAACAGCGGAACGAACACCAGCACCACGATGACCGTGGCGTAGACGATGCCCGACCGCACCTCCACGCTGGCGCGACGTACAACCTCCAGCAGCGGCACCGGGTTGCCCGCCAAACGGTTTTGCTTCAACCGCCGCAGAATGTTCTCGACGTCCACGACTGCGTCGTCCACCAGCTCGCCGATGGCAATCGCCAGACCGCCGAGTGTCATCACATTGATCGATTGCCCAAGCAGTTGGAACACCAGTGCTGTGACCGCCAGAGACAGCGGAATTGCCACCAGAGAGATCACGGTTGTGCGCACCGACAGCAGGAAGGCAAACAGCACGATAGCAACCATGATGGCACCGTCGCGAAGGGCTTCAGCCACGTTGCCAATGGAGGCCTTGATGAAGTCGGCCTGACGGAACAGCACGCGCGGCGCGGCCAAGCCCACCGGCAAGCCTTGTTTCAGCTCTGAAAGCGCTGACTCAATCTGCGCGGTGAGCTTCACCGTATCTGCGTCGGGCTGCTTTTGCACGCTCACCACCACCGCAGGCATGCCGTTGTAGCCCGCATCGCCGCGCTTGAGTCCAGCCGCAAACGAGACACTGGCGACCTGTTCCAACAAGATGGCGCGGCCATCCTTCCAGGCCACGGCGATGCCGGCCAGATCCTCAGCGCGATTGCTGCGCCCCAGGTGGCGTATCAGGTACTCGCGACTGTTCAAGTCGATGAAGCCGCCGCCAGCATTGCTAGCGTAGCCCTTGATAGCCTGCTCGATTTGGGTGAGAGAGACGCCGAACTGCGCCATGCGTGCGGTGTCGGGTGCGACGCGTAGCGTGCGCACCTCGCCGCCGATTGGGATGACCTGCGAGACTCCGGGAATTGACAGCAGGCGCGGGCGCAGCACGAAATCGGCATATTCACGCGCCTGCATAGGAGTTGCTACCGGCGTTTTGCCATCCCCAGGCACCAGTGGCAAAGCCACCAGCATGATCTCGCCCATGATGGAAGAGACCGGTCCCATCACGGGTGTGATGTCGCCCGGCATCTGCGCACGCACAATGGCCAAGCGCTCGGCCACCAGCTGGCGGTTACGGTAGATGTCGGTGCCCCAGTCGAATTCAGCGTAGACAAGGGACAGGCCTACGCCCGATGTGCTGCGCACACGCGTCACCCCGGGCATGCCGTTGAGTGCGGTCTCTAGCGGGAAGGTCACGAGTTGCTCGACCTCCTGAGGTGCCATACCACCTGCCTCGGTGAGCACGGTGATCAGCGGTTTGTTGAGATCAGGGAAGACATCGACAGGCGCACGCCAAGCCGTCATCGCCCCGTACACCATCAGCATTGCCGCTACTGCCAGCACGAAAAGCCTGTTGTGCAGGCTGGAACGAACGATCCAGTTAAACATGAGGGTGACTCCTGTTCATCGGATCTGGGCGATCAGAGGCGCACCTTGGACCACGACGCGGTTGTCCGCGCTCAGGCCCTGCGTCACCACGACCGTGTTGGCGTCCAGCGGCCTGAACTGCACCGGCTGCGGGATGAAGCGCTCCGCACCAGACTTGATCCACACAATGGGCTCGTTAGAGGGGTTGCGCACTACAGCTTGCGCAGGCAGCACCACGCCCTTGATGCGCTCCTTGGATTGCGCAACCACCGTCACCGGCTGACCAATGGCGACGGGTAAGGCGACGCCGGGTTTGGTCGTACTCACAGAGAAAGTCATTGGCAACACGCCATCACGCAGCGAGCGTGATGCACCGAGCAGGCGAAGTTTCACATTGGGCAGGCCCTGAAGTGAAGCGCCGGCCACACGAGAAGCCAAGGTGGCGTCGGCTGTTGTGGCTTCCACCAACATACGCTCTGGATCGACTACCTCAAACAATATGTCGCGCGATTCAATGACCTGACCGGCGGCCAGATCGGCACGGGCGATGACGCCGCTAACAGGGGCTATGAGGGTCTCACGTGCCAGCAGGCTGGCGCCGATGCTGCGCTCGCGCTCAGCCAGGCTTGAGGCTTCGGTGCGTGCGGCGTCGATGTCTTTGCGCGGCACCGTACCTTCCAGGCTCTCCAGGCGCTGAACGCGTTGCTCTGCCAGTTGCCGCTGCGCCTTCAGTTCGGCCAATTGGGCCTGCTGAGCACCCAGCGCAAAGGGCTCAGCGTGGTGGCGCACGTAGGCCAACACGTCGCCACGCCTAACAGCCTGGCCGGCTACAGGCAGGCCCTTCGGGCCGGGCTCAATGCGGCCGCCGTGCACGGCCTGAACACGACCGCTCGCGTTCGGGTCCATGACCACCCGACCGGGTAGCTCCACCGTGGCGGCAGCCTCTGACTCGGGTGCCAGTACGGTGCGCACAGCCATCCGGCGCTGCGCCAGTTTGGGCACGTTGACGCTGCCGTCGGGCAGGCGAGCCAGGCCGGAGGCGTTGACGGCCGCGCCGGGCGCGTCAAGATGTTCGCCATTAGGTCCGTGCGCGCCTGGTGCGGCAAAAGCCGTAGACAGTCCGAGCAGGGCTGCGGCCGCGATGGTGTTGAGATATGTCTTCATCACAGGGTCCCCTTCATAGCACCGGCACTGCGGCGACGCTGACGACGCCAGACGAGGCCACCGATCAGGCCCAAGGCCGCGACGCCGCCACCGATCCACGCTGCGCGCTCGAGTTCATGGTCGTGACCGTGGTCATCATGGCTATGTCCTTGATCGCTTTTACCTGAAGTAGAGTGGCTGGCCGCAGTGACCAGCGTGCCGTCGAGTAGATCGCTGTCCGTGCCTGCGACCAGCGTAAAGACCAAGCCGTGCTCGCCAGTTGCCTTTAGCGCCTTCAGCAGCGCCGCGTCAGTGACAACGTAATCGCCCTGCTCGGCGCGGAAAGCGGCAACTGCCTTCAAACCGCCGCTCTCCAACTCGATCTTCGCGCCCAGCACGGGTTCGTTGGTCTCGTAGCGGTCCACCACGATGACGAGTTCAGACGCCCTCAGTTCGACGACTAGCTCAAAGCTCTCTGACTTGGCCTCCATTCGCGGCAAGGTCGAAGACATGACCGCTGAAGTGGGTGCATCAAGGTGTTCGCCGTTGGGCCCGTGTGCACCGGGTGCAGCCAGGGCCGTGGCATTAAGTGTCATTAGCAGCGTGATTGCAGATGCAGCAAGCAGGTGCTGAGTGTTCATGTGTGGGGTTGTGAGGTTCATGGGAGGATTCCAAGGGATTGCTGGAGGCGAGCGCGGGATAAGCCCAACGCAGCGGTCTGGCGGGCGACTGCGCTTTCGGCCTGTGCTGCAGTATTAAGGGCACGGAGTAACTCGGGCAGCGGCGTTTCACCGGCGCGGAAAGATTTGTCGATCAGGGTGGCGCGCTCGCGCAGCAGCAGGGCGCGGTTGGTCTCGGCGTCAAGTTGGACCTGAGCCGACCGCACCGCATCCTGGGCTACTGAGAGTTCACTTTCTAGGCGTTCGCGCAGTCGCTGTTCCTGGGTTTGTGCGATGTCCAGGCTTGCCAGTGCTGCAGCTTCAAGCGGCCGATTACGGTCGTCGGTGCCAAAAGGCAGGCGCAGCCCGACAATAACGCTGCCCTGCGACGACTGGCCTTGGCCAGGTGCATCTTGGCGGACGCCCAGCTTCAGCTCAGGTGCGCTGCGTTGCGAATGGCGCATCAGGTCAACGCGCTTGCGCTCCAGTTCTGCCTGCTGACTGGCGAGGTGCAACTCGGGGTGTATGACCAAGTCGTTAGCGGCGTCAGTAGCAGTTGCAACAAACATGTTTGGTGGCATCGCAAGCCCAGTGAGCAGCGTCCATTGATTTTTGGCTGCCTGCAGTCGCTGACGTACGCTGGCCAGGGACGCAGCAGCGGCCAAATGTTCGGCTTGAGCTGCGAGGCTGTCTGCTCGAGCCAGGTCACCTGCGCGCACGCGGCGCTCAACGTCGCCTGCCAATTGCCTCAGCGAGGTGTCTTGCACATCGGCTAAGTGGACCTCAGCCTGTAGCGTGGCCAGTTGCCATGCAGATTCGCGAAGTTCACCCGCCAGCCTCAGCCTGGCAACCTGGTCGGCGATCTGCGCCAGAGCGACCTCGCCGTCTGCTGAGGCTGTGCGAGCTGCTCTTTGGCCGGGCAGCCAAAGCGGCACGGCAATACCGAGATCGGTATCGCGCCCGCCACTGCTGCCCAGTAGTCGGTCGGCTCGGTGACTTAGTTCTAGCGAAGGGGGCGCTGCCCATAGCTTATTGATTGTGCTGCGTTCGGCCTCAGCACGGAGGCGCTGTCCGTCTGCTTCACGGGCTGCGACGGCCCGCCGCCAGGCCGCATTGAGCGCCTCACGCAAGCTGATGGTGGAGGGCATAGCCGCTGCTGTGGCTATCGGTGTAGCCGTTGAAGATGCGGCCGGCTGGGCCCATGCAGGCATGCCGAACAAGATGCCCGCAAGCGCGCAGGCAACAAGCCTTGGAAGATGATTCACTATGCTCATGACAATTAAATAGACCGAGTTGGTCACGTGGGAGCACGGACAATATGAGACGCATTGGGCGCGTCGGAGTCAGACGGGTGCTCGTGTGTGACGACCTTGCAGAGAAAGATCGGGCGCCCATTGCAGGACACCCGCCTTGAAGGGCGGGTCAGGAGCGAAGGCGAGGTGGCCTGAGCAGTCCGTCTAGGAAAGGATCGGGCACTGAGGCGGAACGGTGACAGCAGGGTCGCGCAGAGGCGGTGGGGAGGGAATTTTGTGAACTGGCTGAGAACAGCGCAATAGCTACCGACAGGTGGTCGCTGAAGACATGGAATTTGGATGCTTGAGAGTCGTCCCTGTGATAGGAACCATCATCATGATGGTGATGGGGCTCATCTTGCCAGTGCATGGCGGCATGCTCAAGGTCCGCCAACAAGTTCACGGTCGAAGTCGGTTGCGCCAACGCCATAGCCTGCCATAGCATGGAGAAAAGCATAACGAAAAGAACGGCTGAACGACGCATGGCATTTAGGTTGGATTGCACTTGATTATCCACCACCGATTTAACGTTCAATTTGCGTCGAGTTAAGGTTTCCCTAGATTCAGAATGGAAATGACCCCCATCTTCTTGCTATGAAGCCTGCACAGTTTTAACAAACTGGTGCATTTTTGTGTTGCGACGTAACTTAACAACACCTGGCATTCGATGTCGTTTGCGGTCTTCGGGTACTTTCTTAATGACGAAATAGAACTATTCGATTGTCGCGGATAGGTCGATCTGAGACCTTTATGACCGACAGATTGCTGTCAAAAGAAGTTAACTAAATCTGATTGAAGACAGCCTTAAATCAATTTGAAAAACTACGGAAAGAACGGCTCTGCCCGTGGCAGATAAGTTACACGCCAGTTTGGTTGTGAATCACTTGCTCCACCCCCATCTTTCCATTTCTCGTTTGTCACGGGCCATCTCAGCCTCAATCGAGTCTCTTGGCAACTGTCTGAGGCAATCCTCCATGGCTTGGGGATCTAACTTTTCGGTCTTTGGTGGTGTTACCACCGTTTGAGGTGATTTACCGTCCCATGCAAAAGGATTGCGAAAAACAGGCGGATCCGGGAGGCAGTCATCTTTGTAACTCGGTGGACCATCTGAAGCAAACGGCGTGAACGAGATTGTTTTCTCAAAGATAAGCGGCTTTCCTGTTGGCGTCGGTGGTAGAGGAGGCATGTTTTCTACAGCTTTGCGCGCCAGTTGCTCGGCCACTGCGGACGTCGTCCAAATGGTTTCCAACTTGGCCAGTGTTCCGTCGGGTGCGATTTCAATTCTGAAACGAACGTAACCTTGATCAGGCCCCTCAACAGCGGTCCCCATCATGCTGCGCACCTGTTGGCCCCAGTTGTACCGATAGCCTTTGCTGTTTTTGTTTGTGTAACTTCCCGCAAAAGCCCATTCTTCTGCAGTAGGCGCTGAAGGCGCTGCCATGGTGGCTGGCTCTTTGGCTAGCGGTGACCTGTCTGTCGACTCAGTGATTGGGGCAATGCCAAGTGCTGTTGGGTTTGGTGAATTGATCGCTGGCGAAAGTTCCTGGCCCCCCATGGGTGCATCATTTTGCGGTGGTGGTAACACCTGCATGAAGACGATTCGACTTGGGGAAGATTCTTTGTCGGCACTACGGTAGCCGAACTGATAACCGCTGACCAACGCCAAGATTGCAGCATGCAATGCCAAGCTGAACAAAACAGCAAAGACGTTCGGGCGATCAACTGCCAGCATGTTTTTCAAAAACCACTGTCTGGATCAAAAGACCGTTCGTAAATTCCAACCCTCACGAGATCCCTAACTCGGAAAGCGCAATTTCGACGAATGCTCCACAACAGAGACCACATTACTCACGCTCTACCTCAAGGTAGGTGCGGCTGGCGTTTCCCGGGTGCAATTCAGCTGCGTTTGCCAGGTTCATGAAAGGCTTGACGTTGAATGACTTGACCGCTTCGCTAACGTCTACACCTTGCTCCACAGCGCGTTGCATGTGTGAACGCATGGCTTGCAAATAATCGTAGCTTTGTGCCTTGGCTGTTTTGCTGTCAGTGATGCGCCCATGCCCTGGAACAATGCGTTTTGGATTCCATTGAGCCAAAGCGTTGAGGGCCTCTACCCATGCCCGCGTGCTGCTCACAGGCAAAACTGACAGCAAACGGTCCACATAAACAATGTCACCCGAGAAAGCCACTTGGACGTGGGGCAGCCACACCATCAAATCGCCAGGAGTGTGACCACCCCCGCGATGGCGAAACTCGAACACAGTACCGCCGATCTCTAATCGCGCTTCGGGCCCCTGCAGCAGTCTGCTGGGAAAGCTCAGCTCCGTTCCATCTGCAGCAGGTCCCAGTAAGGTGCGAAGTGCAGCGAACTGATCGCCGCCGCGCGTGCGCATGTCCGGCACGGCTGCAGCGTGGGCAATCAACTCAGCTCCTTGGGCCTTGAAGTAGCCGTTGCCCAGCCATCGATGATCCTGTCCGCCCGTATTGATGACCCAGCGCACAGGCTGCTTTGTCACTCGGCGCACTGCTTCGTGAATGGCACGAGCGGTTTGGAACGTCGAACCACTGTCAATCAGTACGGCACCGCCTGAGGTAACGACCAGCCCAAGGTTGGCATTAAGGCCCTGGTTGGCCACCGTTCGACCGCCGATATCGCCCACAAAGGCGTAAACGCCGTCCGCCACGGGCTCAAAGCGAACCTCCACAGCTGACGCCCACATCGTCTGGACTGCAAAAAAACTCACCAGCAGCCGAGACAAAACCCGGCGCGACATCATGAACATCTTTAACTCTCCATCACTAAATATCGACGACCTGCATTCCTCAGCCCAGCAGGGGGGACAGCCAGGACACCGCCAAGCCAAACAGAGCACTACCTGTCAGCAGTGTCATGACGCCAACCTTGAAGCGAAATAGCGCCACTGCAGCACCAGCAGCAATTAAAGCCGACATCAGATCAAACCTGCCCTCGAACCCTTGGGGCCAGAGGACGTGGTGGGCAAAAAACATGGCCAGATTCAAGATCACGCCCACCACCGCCGCCGTGATCGCTGACAGGGGTGCGGTGAATCCCAGCTTACCGTGCGTGGCCTCGACCACCGGACCACCGGCCAAAATGAAGATGAATGAGGGCAGGAAGGTAAAAAAAGTCACCACGGTGGCGGCCAACGCCCCACCCAAAAACAGGGCGTCCGGGCCTAATACCTCTTTCAACCAGCCACCTAGGAAGCCGACAAAGGCAACCACCATGATCAGCGGGCCCGGCGTTGTTTCGCCCAGGGCCAGGCCATCGATCATTTGCGGACCGCTCAGCCACTGGTGAGTATCGACTGCCCCTTGATAGACGTAGGGCAAGACGGCATAGGCTCCGCCGAAAGTCAGCAGTGCTGCTTTGGTGAAAAACCAGCCCATTTGCGTCAAAGTGCCCTCTAGGCCGTTGACCGTGATCAGTGTCACCATCGCCAGTAACCACAGCCCAAGGCCTATAAGGAGCACTTTCAGGAGTCTGGCCCGTGAAAACTTTGCATGCAAAGGTGTAGGCGTATGGTCGTCGATCAGTGCGGGGCCATAACTGGTTTTGTTTGATCCATGTCCGCCGCCGAGAGTAAATACTTCGGGCCAGCGTCGCGAGCCCAACCAACCGACCAAAGCTGCTGCGAGAACAATGGCTGGAAACGGTGTGTCAAATGCAAAAATCGCGATGAACGAAGCGGCAGCTATGGCCCACATCCAACGATTTTTCAACGCCCTTGTTCCAATGCGGTGAGCGGCGTGTAGTACCAGCGCAGTCACGGCGGGCTTGAGTCCATAGAAGATACCGGCCACCAGTGGAACGTCGCCAAAGCGCAGATAAATCCAGCTCAGTGTGATCAGGATGAAAAGCGAGGGCAATACAAACAGTGCGCCAGCGACGATACCGCCCCATGTGCGGTGCATGAGCCAGCCGATATAGGTGGCAAGTTGCTGCGCCTCCGGACCTGGGAGCAGCATGCAGTAGTTCAGCGCGTGCAAAAAACGCTGCTCGCTGATCCAGCGCCTGCGCTCCACCAGCTCAGTGTGCATGATGGCAATCTGCCCGGCTGGGCCACCAAAGCTGACAAAGCCAAGCTTGAGCCAAAAACGGAAGGCCTCGCTGAAGCTCACCGGCGCGGGTGGCATATCGGGTTCGGTGGGAATTTTTGATGTGACGGGATCGAGGTTCATTCAGATATTCCTGGGGCGGCATACAGCGCATCAAAGACAAGAGCCGCTGCTTGAGCTAGAGCATCATCGTTAGTGTGGACCTCCCTCAGTCCTGCCAAAACGAGTTCCAGTCCAGCTGCTTCTGCAACGGGAATTCCGCCAACGTCCAGAAAATGAACAGCACGGGCAATTCGCTGCAGCCGCTGATCCACATCCAATCGGAAGCTCGCCGCCAGTACCTCAAAGCTCACGCGCGAGCCAACATGTGTAAATCGGGCACCGTCAAAGTCAAATCCCAAAACGCCGCTCGGTGGAGGTGTGGCACCCGTAGGGTCGTCAAGCCAAATAAAAGATGCTTCTGGGTCAATGAAGCGACGAATTAGCCAAGCGCAAGCCAGGCGATCTACCCAAGGGCGAGCACGTGTCGCCCAGCGCTTTCCCTTGAAATTGCGAGCGTCAAGGCGCGCGATGCCATGACTTGGCTGCGCCTTCGGCTCACCCTTCGAAAATTGAGTGTCGATCGTTTGGCGCAAATCATCAAGTTCAGCTTGTGCCTGTTGGGCAGCAGCGCCAGGGTAGTAATCAATACGGCGCAACACTTGCAGTGCTTCTGTAACACCTCGCAAGCGACGCCTAGCCTCGATTTCGTCAAGTTCGAGCAGCAACGCGGTCAGTGCCTGCGCCTCACCGTGCCATTCACCATAAGATTTGCTGCGGTCAAACAAGGCCAGCAGTTCGGTGCGCATTACTTCGTCATGAGTTGACAGTTGCAGCACATGCGCCTGACCACCGTTCTCGCGTACCTCAGAAACTAGCGGATCGAACAATTCAGCGTGAGACTCAGGCAGCAAATAAACGCCATCACGCAATGAAGGGCACCCCAGAGTTTTGAGCGCACGCCAAATACGCAGGCGAATTGCCTTCGGTTGCGTTGGCAGGGTGAGAAAAAGAGCGCTCCACATACGATTGAAGTATATGCCTCAAACATCGAGGTATTTATTTCATAAGATTGGAGGTCTGGTATCGGACTTTTTTCAAACATACATACGACAGTTTTAGGCTGAGAGCAGTCCATCAATCGTCGCAAGTGACTGACCGTTTAAATCCGCCATCCAAAGCGGTCCTTCGAATGACATCCGCTCAATGACTTGTCATCACATTATGGGCGGCGGCCTCTGATATGACCATAGAGCGATCGCTCCGTCTCCAGCCAAGGGTCGGAGTCGCTATTGAACAAGCGTGCCATTTGTTCGCGAAGCCATTTATGCCCCGCGTCCTGGTTGGAGCGCCTGTGCCAATACTGTTGAACTCCAAATAAGGGAGGCGTCACCGGTAGAGGCAGCACTTCCACAACACCGAGACGCGCGAAATACTCAGCAATCGCCAGTGGCACGCTGGCGACCAAGTCGCTCTCCGAGATGATCGATGGAAGCGTCAGGTAGTGTGGCGTACGCACCATGATCCGTCGCCTGATCTTGTGTCGCTCCAGCATGCGCTCGAGCAAATCGTTTGATCTTGCTGGCGAGGCAACAAGGGCATGACCAAGAGCGCGGTAGGCGTCTCGATCGAACTTACCCGAAAGCACCGGATGGTTCTTTCGGACCATACATCCAAACGTGTGTTGGTAGAGCCGTTGCTGATAGAAACCATTGGCTTCGAGGTCAGGGAAGTAACCTAAGGCCAAGTCTAGCTTGCCTGTCTCGAGCATATCCCTGAGGTGCCCTTGTCCGGGCGAGGAGCATTCGATCCTCACGCTTGGAGCTTCTCGTTCCAGGTGATGTAGCAGACGGGGGATGAAGACGATTTCCGCGATATCGGTCAACGCTAGATGAAACTCGGACTGAGCCGTCTGCGGAGAAAACACTGGCCGCTCGAGGATCGAGCTCGACACCTGAGAAAGTACCTGCCGCGCCGCTTCGACCATCATCGTTGCCCGCGCTGTTGGCTCCATCCCGCCCGGAATTCGCACGAATAAGTCGTCGTCCAGGCGCTGACGCAACCTCGCCAGGGCAGTGCTGAAGCCTGACTGGCTCATGTTTAGCAGGTCGGCCGCACGGCTGACATTTCGTGTCTCATCGAGGGCAACAAGCACCCGCAGCGAATTGAGGTCGAAGGAATTATTTATCGTTTCCACAGATAAACATACTACAAGATAGTGTCTTGAGAGATAAGGGGACAACTCCTATTCTCACAACCATAAATAAAAAATGGAGACAAGACAGCATGAGCAACATCACGTTGCGAAATGGCCTGCGTATGGCCGAGTCAAAGGTTCGGGTCAGGCAAACGCCTGACGGAGTTCTCTATGTCAACTCGCCACAACAATTGCACACGCCCACTCGTGCGATCGGCGATTGGCTTGTGAAATGGGCCAACGAGAAGCCCGGGAGTATTTTTCTAGCTGAGCGCCTTCCTAGCGGTGAGTGGCAGAAGGTGACCTACGGCGATGCATTACAAGCAGTTCGATCCGTCGGTACAGGCTTACTGCAAGCCGGCGCCTGCGTACAGAATCCAGTAGCTATCCTGTCGGGTAACTCCATCAACCATGCAATCGTAGCCCTTGCGGCTATGCATGTGGGAGTGCCAGTTGCTCCGATATCGCCCGCGTATTCACTCATGGACAAGAGCTACGGCAAACTGCGCCAGATCATTAGCGAACTCCAGCCTGCGGTGATCTTTGCCGATAACCAGAAGCTCTTTGCGTCCGCGTTGCTGGCCATTGGACGCGCCGCCACTTCGATAGAGCAGCTTCGCACTCCTGCCAGCGAAGAGGTCGATCAAGCGTTCAAGGGTTTGACGCCAGATACCGTGGCCAAGATTCTCTTCACCTCGGGATCAACCGGTATGCCCAAGGGCGTGCTGAATACGCAGCGCATGCTCACCGTGAATCAGCTGCAAAGCGCGCTCGTGTGGCCATTCCTGACCGATGAGCCTCCGGTGCTCGTGGACTGGCTGCCTTGGAATCACACATTCGGCGGGAATTACACCTTCAATATCGTCCTTTGTCATGGCGGAACGATGTACATCGACCAGGGCAAACCCATTTCTGGCGCATTCGATCAGACACTAAAAAACCTGCGGGAAATGTCGCCCACTATCTACTTTAATGTTCCTAGGGGCTTTGAGCTTCTCTTGCCACACTTGGAAGAGGACGTTGCGTTTCGCAAGCACTTCTTCTCCAAATGCCGCTTTGTTCTGTATGCCGGCGCTTCGTTGCCGGTAAACGTGTGGCAGCGGCTCGAGAAATTAGGACAAGAAGAATGCGAAGGTCAACTGGTCCTCGCTTCCTCCTGGGGATCAACCGAGACCGCGCCTATGTGCATGGGCAGCCATGCGGGCAACACAACGCTTGGCACCGTTGGACTGCCCGTCCCCGGATGTGAACTCAAGCTCGTGCCCAACGCAGGAAAACTTGAAGCGCGTGTTCGAGGGCCGAACATCACTAGTGGCTATTTGAATGCGCCCGAGGCAAGCAGCAAGGCATTTGATGAAGAGGGCTTTTACTGTATGGGCGATGCCTTGCGATTTGTCGATCCTTTGGAGCCCTCAAAGGGAATGATCTTCGATGGACGAGTGGCCGAAGATTTCAAGCTGCGAACGGGCACATGGGTACATGTTGGCAAGGTCAGGCTTTCTCTGCTTGATGCCGCAGCGCCGCTGATCCAAGACGCCGTCATCACCGGGCAGGACCGAGACGAAATCGGAGCCATGCTTTTTCTTAATCCCGCCGTGGTTAAGGACATGCCGGAGGTCACCATCCGCCAGCTTGTTCAATCAGCGCTTGTAAAGCTCACCAACAGCGAAGACAGCACGAGTTCAATGCATGTTGCACGCGCCCTGGTGCTCGCGGAGCCACCGAGCGTCGAGCACGGCGAGATCACCGACAAAGGCTATTTGAATCAGCGTCTGATTCGAGATCGCCGCTCAGATTGCGTTGAGTGGCTGCATCAGCAGCCCTCGCACCCCGAAGTCATTTCCTGCTGAAACATCCCACATAACGAATAAATTCATGAGCTATTTACACAACACCTGGTACGTGGCCGCTTGGGACCACGAAGTCAGTCATGAAAAACCTCTGGCCCGCAAGATTCTTGAAGAACCAATTGTTCTTTTTCGCGACAGCATGGGCACGCCTCAAGCAATTGGCGACCGTTGCCCACACCGCTTTGCGTCTCTAAGCAAAGGGTGCGTCAAAGGCAATAGCATCCAGTGCGCTTACCACGGTCTAGAGTTCGATGGGTCGGGGAAATGTACGCACAATCCGCATGGCAAGGGCAACATTCCTACGCAAGCTAAAGTCAAGTCCTATCCGGTCGTTGAGCGGCACAGCATTGTTTGGATCTGGATGGGCGACCCCGCAAAGGCTGATCCGGAGACGATTGTCGATTACTCACAGAGCCTAGATCCGCAAAAACGGTTTGTCGCCAAGGACTATCTGCACGCACGCGCGAACTATCAGCTCGAAACCGACAACATCATGGACCTCAGCCACATCGAGTTCCTACACTCAGGTAGCCTGGGTAGCGATGCCGTCAATCAAGCTGTCACCGAAGTCGTTCAAGAGGGCCGTACCGTTTTCTCCAACCGTTTGACGCAAAACGAGCGCCTGCACGAGAGCCTCGAGCAGCGTTACAACATCCCCGAGGGTCAGAAGGTCGATCGATGGCTGGATGTGCGCTGGGACCCCCCAGCCAACATGGAGTTGTGGGTGGGCATCGCACCCGCAGGGACGCCTGAGCCGCGTCAGGTCGGCAAGCGCATCCCTTTCAACCACTTCTTCACGCCCGAAACCGAAAAAACCGCGCACTACTGGTTTGCAACCTCCTATCCCCGCCGCATGGGAGAGGCGGGCGAGCGCCGAGCCAACGAGGACATCAAATACCTGCGCGGGCCATTTGAAGCCGAGGACTTACCCATGCTCGAAGCCCAGCAAAAGCTGATGGGTGATGCAGATTTTTGGTCACTCAAGCCAATCTTGTTGCCGGGCGACGCCGCTGCAGTGCGCGTCCGTCGTGTACTCGACCAACTGATCAAGCAAGAGCAAGAAGCACTCTGACCTTTTCGGCAGTTCATTAATCCCACCATTTCGATAACAGGAGACAACCATGAGAAAAAGCATTTTCACCACGATCGCGGCCAGCGTACTGGCCCTATCAACGGCAAAAGCCGAAGTGACGATTGGCATCACACTTCCTCTGACAGGACCTGCGTCCGGTATTGGCATTCCGATGCAAAACGCCTTCAAGATCTGGCCTGAAGTGGTTGGCGGCGAAAAAATTCGGATGATTCTGCTCGATGACGCGACTGATCCGGGAAAAGGCGCCTCCAACGCCCGCCGGTTCATTGCCGAAGACAAGGTCGATCTACTCATTGGTTCGGTCGCAACGCCTGTTGCAGCTTCGGTGGCCGAGGTGGCTCTGGACACCAAGGTCCCTCAACTAGCAATGGCCCCTGTTGCATTACCTGCCGGCCGTGACGCTTGGACATTCCGTGTTCCGCACAGCAATGGTCTTATGGCGACCGCCATCGTCAACCACATGGTCAAGTCGGGCGTGAAGACAGCTGGCTTCCTCGGCTATGCGGATGCCTACGGTGAGTCTTGGCTCATCGAAGCAAAGGCGCGCATGGACAAGGCCGGCATCAAATTAGTGGGTTCCGAGCGCTTTGCTCGCAGCGACACGGCCGTGACAGCGCAAGCCCTTAAGCTCGCGAGCGCCAATCCCGATGCCATACTTATAGTCGCTTCGGGCAGTGGCGCGGTCATGCCTCACCTCGCGATGATCGACCGCGGTTTTAAGGGGAAACTCTACCAAACCCACGGCGCTGCCACACGCGATTTGATCCGACTTGGTGGCAAGGGCGTGGAAGGCGCGCTGGTGTCGAGTTCGCCCGTTGTAGTTGCCGATCAACTGCCGACTGATCACCGACTCAAACAGGAAGGCATGCGCTTCATTCAAGTCTACGAAAAAGCCTATGGTGCTGGCAGCCGTAACGCTCTGTCGGCACACGCATGGGACGCCTACCTGATACTGGACAAAGTCATTCCAGTTGCGCTTAAAAAAGCACGCCCTGGCACCATTGAATTCAGAAATGCTTTGCGTGACGCGCTCGAAAGCGTATCTGGCATCACCATCACAGGTGGCGTTCTGGACTACACCTCCAGCGATCATTGGGGCTACAAGGACAACGATCCGATCATCATGAAAGTCGTCAATGGCGACTACAAATTAGACCAGTGAGCATTTGAACTTAACTGCGTGGTGACGTGCGAACTGCTTTGCCAATCTGCCAGCATATTCCACTCGCCTAGAAATAGCTGGCAAATGTGAATCAATGCCAATTTGTTAACTGGATGCACTTACAAACCTAGATTCGTTGACATTGAGTTAGCCCCAAGACTTTTAAGATCTCGCGCGCCTTCTTGCAATAGTGAACGGCCCCCGGTTCCGTGGAGGCCAGTTGGTTTAATTTGATACCTCTGTCGAGGTGCTGTCAGTATCAAGCCGTCGACAGTTGTTTGCCTCAGCTTATGCCGGAGGGATGCCCCCAATCGGTTTAAGCAATCGGATGTCATTGAACCAGTGCAGCCACTCCAGGGGGACAAGTTCTACGGAGTCACTTTTTTCCAAGGTCCCCGGCGTTGAATCAACTAGGCCTTGTACAGCCCGTTGATGGTTTCGGCCAGCGCGTTGTCGTAGGAATCGCCCTTACTGCCAACCGATGGTTTGATGTCTGGCTGGTCCAGCGGCTTGGTGTAGCGGATGCTCACGTATTGCGAGCCCCTGTCCGAATGGTGGATCAAATCGTTGGCCGCAGGCTGGCGGTCGTACAAAGCCTGTTCCAGTGCATCCAGAACAAAGTCGGTCTGCATGTTTCGGCTCATTCGCCAGCCCACGATGCGACGTGAAAACACATCAATGAAAAATGCCACGTATAGCCAGCCCTACCATGTGCTCACGTAAGTGAAGTCCGACACCCACAGTTGGTTGGGTCTGTCGGTCTCAAGGACCCGCTTGACCCGATCAAGTGGGCACTGCACCGAGGCATCCGGCGTCGTGGTCCGCATCGATTTGCCTCTGCGTACGCTTTGCAGCCCAGCCTTGCGCATCAGCCTCTCGAGGGTGCAGCGCTCTATCCGGATACCCTCTCGGTTTATTTACAGCCAGACCTTGTCGGCACCATAGACCTGCCAGTTGGCATGCTACAGACGCAGGACATCAGCCATGAGCTGCTCGTCTAGCTTGGCGCTGGCACTGCGCAACTCAGGATTGCAAATGCGCGCTGCATCCCGCCAGTGACACGATGGGGCTATCTGCATTACCTTACAGACAGGCTCGACCCCGTAGGTGTCTCGGGGCAGGTACACGAATCGCTTTAGCTCTTCAAACGGCGGTCGATCTCCGCTTGGGCGAAAAACGCCCTTGCCAGCTTGAGGATTTCGTTGGCCTTGCGCAGTTCTAAGTTCTCGCGTTCGAGTTCCTTGAGTCGATTTTGGTCCGACGTGGTCGTGCCGTGGCGCGTGCCACTGTCAACAAGGTATTTGCACATCCATTCGTAAAGCGTGTTAGAAACACAGCTGATCTTCGGTGCAAGCGACTCTACTGCCGCCCAAAGGGATGGACATTCCTCTCGGTGCTCATACACCATGCGTACGGCCCGCTCGTGGATCTCTGGGGAAAATTGGGGTGACTTGTTCATGGCTCCATTCTCTTAAAGCTTGGAGCATCCTCGATTCTCAGGTCCGTTTAAGCGTGTCAAATAAATTGATAATTTATTTCACATAAAAAGTTAGCAAACGCATTCTCAGGAAAAGCACTAGCAGTTGATACAACTCAAAAAATAGCCAAGCATTTGCATGAATTGGCTATTTCCTTTTCAAATCATCGGGTTCATGGTTGATAGATCCATTTGCCGTTTTCAATTTTGATCATCACCTGACTCAACTCGTTGACACCGTTGTGATCTTGAGGGGACATGGTGTAAACGCCATTGGTACCGACAAAGCCTTTAAGCTGCTCAATTGCGTCCCGCATGGCCGTACGAAACTCAACCGTACCGGGCTTGGTCGTTTTGAGCGCATTTTTTGCTGCATGGTCTGCGATGAGTAACGCATCCCAAGCCGTAGCACCAAACAAGGATCTATTTTGAGCTCCCACAGCGGCATCAGATTTTTTTAGAAAATCAATTGCGATTTTTTTGATGGGTGAGCTGTCTGGCAATTGATCCCCCACCAAAACAGGGGCTACAGTCATGAAGCTACCATCAAGAGATTTACCGCCTACTCGCAAAAAATCAGCATTGGCAACACCTTGTGTTTGGTAAATGCGACCCTTGTAGCCGCGCTGCACAAGTTCAATGTGCGGGAGTGCACCTGCAGTACCTAAGCTTAGAATATAAACAGCATCAGGATTGGCTGCTATCAATTTCAGAACCTGCGAAGTAACTGACTGGTCTGTAGCGTTGTACTTTTCGCTTCCAACCAGCTTGATCCCTTTGGGCGAAGATAAGGTCTCGACCGCTTTCAAGAACCCGTCACCGTAACTGTTGGCCACGCCAATGGTGGCAATAGTTTTTAACCTGTCTTTGAGCATGTGATCGAGTACACGGGTGGTCGAAATGGCCTCTGTCGGAGAAAGCTTGAATGCCCACTTTCTGCCCCCCTCTTGCGGTAAAACAATTGCACCGCCCCCTGCCAGACTGATCACTGGAATTTTTTCAGCACCTGCCACCTCTACGACGGCCAAGCTAGTGGGAGTCAGCGAAGATCCAATGATCAAGTCAACCTTGTTCTCTGCAATGAGACGCATGGCACCTTTCGTGGCTGTGCTGGTATCCGAGTTGTCATTCAAAATAATAAACTTGGCTTTTTGCCCACCTAGTTCAGCAGGCCAAAGTTGAATAATTTTTTCAGCCGGAATCCCTAATGAAGCACCTGGGCCAGTTAATGACAAAAGGACACCCACATTGATGTCGGCCCAAGCTGCAAGGTTAGTTGTCAGAAAAGTGCTTACAAATGCAATTTTTAGTTTTCTTAATGTTCGTTGAATTGACTTCATGCTGGTCTCCATTTGTTGTGAAAAAAACTGAACTTCTGAAAATTATTTCTCTGCGATGACCGCTTCACTCAGCAACTTCCGAAAACGCACAAGAGCGGAATCGAAGTGAAGAGGAAGCATTTCTTCAATGGCGTTACTAGATAAATTCTTAAATTGTGCGGTGATCATGTCCCGATCTTCGCCAAACGCCTCTAGCAATGTGTTGTACATGTTGTGTCTGACAGACTCATCTTTCAGGCTAGCTTTATGAGACTGTTGAAAAAAATAATGTGTAGAGTTTTCTGTCTCAGGAGTCAGTGTCTGACAACTGTGATTGACGACAGCTCTGCTGTTGTCGTCTTGGGCGTCACCAACAGGTCTCCCACCAGAGTTCATCAATAGGGTAGAAGGAAACAAAAAGTCATACACAAACCATCGATCCAGATTGGAATCGAATTTTCGGAATCTTGTGTAGTAAGGCGGCGCAGGGACATCCGGAATGAATCGTGACACTTTCACCCCACGTTGGCCATTTGTATCAATAACTTCGACTGTTGGCTTGGCCAATGCAATCTCCGCACTCCCTCCTAGGGTGTTCGCATGTACGTAACTCAAATGGGAAAAGTCCAGCAAGTTGTCTGCGATCAGTAAATAGGGGGTGTCGTAGTGCATGTACCCCGGCACATTGACCCAGTCAGGGTGATCGCACGAAAAATTGTCTGGCAGCATGTCCTGGTTGGCCTTCTCAGCGTCACCCATCCAGACAAATACCCATTTATTTTTGACCACCAGCGGGTATTTTTTGACACAAGCTTTGGCAGGAGGCGTATCCATTCCTGGGATTTCACGGCATACACCCTTGGCATCAAAAAGAAGACCGTGGTAACCGCATCGGACAGAATCACCTTCTCTTCGACCGGCAGACAAAGGGGCATGCCGATGGCAACACTTGTCGGCGATGGCGGTCATGCCCCCATCGGCCGTCCGATAAACAAGTATCGGTTCGTTGAGTACCTTGCGGCTGAAAAGATTGTTTTCGTGTGCAGCAGGTATTTCGTGATCCCAGGCGATCACGTACCAGCAATTGCGCAACCACATGACTTGACTCCTTTAGATGGGTACAAGCGCACGATAGGAGCATCCTTTCCATGCGTCAATCTAATTTTATTCATACCTAAAATGTACGTTATGCATATACGAAACCTTGATTTGAACTTGTTGGTGGTGATGGATGCCATGTTGCGTGAACGCAATGTCAGCAAGGCCGCAGAAAGGATAGGTTTGACTCAAAGTGCCATGAGTCATGCGCTGAACCGTTTGCGACATTACTTTGACGACCCATTGTTTGTGAAGTCAGGACAATCCATGGAACCAACCGCCAAAACCATCGCTTTGCAAGCTGCTGTGCTTGATGTGATGGGTACGGTACGCCAACGGATCTTGAGCGAGACACGATTTGATCCCGCCACCGCAAAGCGTGAATTCACTTTGTGCGTCACAGATATGGGCGAACTGGTTTTTATCCCTACCTTGTTGGCTTTGATACGAAAACTGGCGCCGTTGTGCAGCATACGTACTTTGCAAGTTCCAGCAGAACAAATTGAAAGCATGCTTGCAAGCGGTGAAGCCGATATGGCGATTGGCACTTACCGCACGGCCCCAGACACTCTGTACAAGCAAAGACTTTTTTTGCACGGTTTTTCAACCTTAGTGCACGCTGACAGCAAAATAAAAAAACGTATCAGCCTTGATGCGTTTGAAAAAACACCACAGATTGTGGTCACGCTCCACGGCAGATCTGCCGTGCCTTTTGACAACATTTTTGAAGAAAAGGGCATCAAACGGAAGGTGGTGATGAAGACCCCTCATTTTTTGATTGTTCCGCTGCTGATCGCGCATCAACCCGATTTGATCGCAACGGTTCCGACGGAGCTTGCTCGTGTTTTTGAAGAACTGGGAAATGTCCGGGCAGTCGAACCCCCGTTGGAATTGCCTTCCTATGCCATAAGTCAACATTGGCACCCTCTTTTTCATCATGAGCCCGCTCTCATGTGGCTTCGTGATCTTGTTAAAAAGACTTTTGAAAATTATCCCAAGCTGCAGCTGGATCAGTGAACCTTATATATACGCCTGTTGCAGCAATGCTGGAAAAAATCCAAGTGATGTTTAACAACACCTTTAAGAATCTGACTATTGGTTTTTTAAAGACATATGAATTGCGCTGCGTTCTACCGAGGGAAAACCCCACTATCAAAACAAAGCCATGCACGAACAATGTAGTTATCAACAATAACTTTATTGACCTACAAGTCAAGTCCCGATGTAAATTCGCTGATGACTACGTCAAGCAATCCCATCTTTGCGTTAGCAACGACTACTCTTGCTGCGAAAACATCCGCTTTGCAAGTTGGGGCGCCTGCACGCATCTGAAGATGTTTATCCTTTTTCTGTAAGGTATTCCATGGACTTATCCATTGCCAGCATCTTGCTGCTAGACGGCGTTACCAACGGTGCGGTCTATGCCCTGCTTGGGCTGGCCACAGTTCTGGTTTTTACCGTAACCCGCGTGATCTTCATTCCTCAAGGCGAGTTTGTCGCTTACGGCGCATTGACCCTGGCTATGCTGCAAAGTGGCAAGACACCCGGCACGGTCTGGTTGTTGCTGATCCTGGCTGCCGTGGCGACCTTGATGGAGTGGGTAACGCGTTGGCGGCACCATGGCAAGCCTCTTCTTGCACTGCGCGCGGCTCTGAAAACCCTAGTGTTTCCCTTGACTGTTTCAGGGTTCGCCATCTGGGCGGCACCACAGATGTTCCCACTATGGACACAAGCACTGCTGAGTGTGGCCATCGTCACCGCTTTCGGCCCTTTGGTTTACCGGGTGGCCTATCAATCTCTGGAAGCGGCCACGCCGTTGGTTCTGCTAATCGTGTCTGTCGGTGTTCACTTCTCTATGACCGGCCTGGGCTTGCTGTTCTTTGGCGCTGAGGGTTTTCGCAACCCGCCGTTCTGGGATGAGCGCTTTAGCCTGGGGCCCGTCATGCTTTCGGGTCAAGCAGTAATTATCTTCGGCGTGTCACTGGCGCTGATCGTCTTGCTGTGGTTGTATTTCGAACATTCATTGCGTGGCAAGGCCTTGCGCGCCACCGCCGTGAACCGTACGGGCGCTCGACTGATGGGCATCTCCAGCCAAACCTCTGGTCAGTTGACCTTTCTTATGGCAGCGCTTATCGGGGCCTTATCGGGCTTGCTCATTGGCCCAACAACCACCGTTTTTTACGACTCAGGATTTTTGATTGGTCTGAAAGGTTTTGTGGCAGCGGTGATTGGTGGTCTGGCCAGCTACCCCGGTGCGTTGCTAGGGGCGCTGTTCGTGGGCATCGTGGAATCGTTTGGCGCTTTCTGGGCCAGCGCCTTCAAAGAGGTGATTGTCTTCACCCTCATCTTGCCCATACTCCTCGTGCGCTCCTTGCGCAGTGGCCATTCGGACGAGGACCATTGATCATGATCAAAAAACAAAACATCGCCTTGCTCCTGCTGGCTGCAGCCATCCCGCTGATCGCCCTAGCGCCGCTCCCCGATTTCTGGATTACCCAGCTCAACTACATCGGCCTGTATGCACTGGTCTGTCTGGGCCTGGTGCTGCTAACGGGCGTAGGCGGCCTGACCTCCTTCGGACAGGCGGCCTTTGTAGGCGTCGGCGCTTACACCACAGCCTGGCTGACGCTGAACACTGGTATGACGCCATGGCTGACCCTGTTTGTGGGCTTGGGCTTGACCGCCGCCAGCGCACTGCTGTTGGGTTTGATAACGCTGCGCATGTCGGGCCACTACTTGCCCTTGGCCACCATCGCCTGGGGCCTGGCACTGTACTACCTGATGGGCAATCTGGACGCATTGGGTAAGTACGACGGTCTGCTGGGACTCAAGAGTTTGTCTGTCGGTAGTATCGACATCGGACAAGGTCGGCTGTTCTTTGTACTGACTTGGGCCATTCTGATTGCCGGGGCTGTGGCCTTGCTCAACTTGCTAGATTCGCGTCCCGGCCGTGCCATCCGGGCGCTCAAAGGCGGCTCGCAAATGGCAGAAGCCATGGGCATCAGCACTTTCCGCTACAAAGTCACAATTTTTGTGACGGCAGCCCTGTTCGCTTCGGTGGCGGGGTGGTTGTTGGCACACTTTCAGCGCACAGTCAACCCGTCGGCCTTTGGTCTGAAGATGGGCATTGAATACCTGTTCATGGCAGTGATCGGCGGCGTTGGACATGTCTGGGGTGCGATCGTGGGTGCGGCCCTTATCAAACTGCTCGATGACTACCTGCAAGTTGCCTTACCCGCGATGATCGGCACAAGTGGCAGCTACGAAGTTATTGTGTTCGGTATCGCTATGGTGCTGGTACTCAAGTATTTACCCGACGGTTTGTGGTCAGTCGTAGCGCGAAAACTGCCCAAGGCGCCACGTAACGTAGACTGGTTGGGGGCTCCCGAATTACCCGCGCGCAGTAAACCCGTTGCAGGAGATGTGGTGTTGAAAGTTGAAAAAATTCGTAAGGAATTTGGTGGCCTAGTGGCGGTCAACGACATCAGCTTTGACATCGGTGCCGGACAAATCGTTGGCCTCATCGGCCCCAACGGGGCAGGCAAGTCCACCACCTTCAACCTGATCACAGGAGTATTGTCCAAAACCAGTGGGCAGGTGCTGTTTCGCGGGGTAGATATCAGTGCCCTACCTTCGCGCGACATATCTCGCCAGGGCATGGCCCGCACCTTCCAGCACGTCAAGATGATCACCGACATGACCGTGCTCGAAAACGTGGCACTGGGTGCATACACTCGGGGCAGCAGTGGCGTGGTCTCGTCCATGCTGCGCACCAACCAAGCCGAAGAGCAGCGCATGATGAAAGAAGCACAACGCCAGTTGGAACGCATCGGCATGAGCGCTTACATGCATGAACAAGCAGGGAACCTGGCTATGGGGCCGCAACGTTTGATGGAAATCGCCCGTGCTCTCTGTTGTGATCCGGCCCTTTTGCTGCTAGACGAACCCGCTGCCGGATTGCGCCACAAGGAAAAACAAGGCCTGATCCAGGTGCTACGTCAACTGCAAGGTGAAGGCATGAGTATTTTGCTGGTAGAACACGACATGGACCTAGTCATGGACGTTTGCGATCGCCTAGTGGTAATGGAGTTCGGCACGCTGCTCACACATGGTACTCCTGCCGAAGTGCAGGCCAACCCGGCTGTGCGTGCTGCTTACCTTGGAACGGAACACTGACATGAGTACCTCATTATTGAGAGTCACCGACCTGCATGCCGGTTACGGCAAAGCTGAGGTGCTTCATGGCATCAGCCTCGAAGCGGCCAGAGGTAGTGTTATCACGGTCATCGGCCCCAATGGCGCTGGCAAATCCACCTTGCTCAACTCACTGATGGGGACCCTGCCTACCAAGGGTCTGATCGAATTTGATGGTCAGTCCATCAATGACTTGACACTTGAAGAGCGTGTCATGCAAGGCATCTCCTTGGTGCCTGAAAAAAGAGAGCTGTTCGGTACCATGAGCGTGGAAGATAACCTGGTGCTGGGCGGCTACCGCCAGTTGCGTCTGCGCAACGCGCAGTGGCGCAGCCGCATGGACGATGTATTCGACCTGTTTCCCCGCCTTAAAGAACGACGGCGGCAAGAGGCAGGCACCCTGTCAGGAGGAGAGCGCCAGATGCTGGCTGTGGGCCGCTCGCTCATGTCGCGCCCTTCACTTTTGATGCTCGATGAGCCCAGCCTGGGCCTGGCTCCGCTGATCGTTAAAGAAATTTTCACCATCATCGAAATCCTGCGCCAAACCGGTGTGACCATTGTGCTCGTCGAGCAAAATGCCCGCGCTGCGCTTGCCGTGGCAGATAACGGTTATGTGCTGGAGATGGGTGAGATTGGCCTACACGGTAAAGCATCGGAACTAGCCCAAGACACCCGTGTGATCGACACCTATCTGGGCGCTGCCAAAAAATAAAGATTGCTCACATGAATGCATAAGAAATTCACGATGGCAACCGACATCCCAGTCTACTTCTGAGATATAAAAATTCCCTGGCAGCGTGGCAGCAACGAAAACACCAATGGACTGCTCAGGTAGTACCTGTCCAAAGGCATCAACTTGTTTGGCTACTCTCAAATTCAGCTCGACGCAATTGCACGACAATTAAATGAGAGGCCGCTTAAAATGCTCTGCTTCCATACGCCCGCTGAGATGTTCAGCGAATGCGTTGCATCGACCTGTGGAATCCGCCCCGCATTGCAGTCATTCCCAAAATCTGATCTCATGAATTCGAGCGGGAGAGTAACACTGCGCGGTTAAAAGTGTTTAGAAATTTGGGGGAATGCCACATGTACCAAACGGGCCAACGATAAAAATTGGTTCAAACGATAGCCAATTGTGAAAAGCATTTCCGATCCGCGTTCAAGGTCGCGCGTTCAACTTATTCACGAGTGTTTTCTACATTGGCACTTGAAACCGCTCTCGCTTTGCATGCCTATCGTGGATTGCTGGGCAGTACCAAATCAATACATACCACCCAGCAACGCCTTAATTCAACAGCAGTAGCCACCCTCAACAGACAATTTCCCCGATTGATCTTCGTATGTCTACTTCACGATGTGCTTGTCAGTCGATTTGTAAACGGGCAACTTTGGCTAGGTTTTGCCATGTTTCAACGTCTTTGCGAACGGTAGCTGCGAACTGCTCTGCGCTCTTGATGGGAGGGCGGGGCATGTTGTTGCTGGCAAATCTCTGAATGAACTCATCCGTTGCCAGAATGCGGTTTATTTCCTGGTTGATCCGGTTAACGATGACCTGAGGTGTTGCTGCAGGAGCAAACACGCCGTACCAGCCATCCGTATCGAATTTAAAACCTTGCTCAGTCAGGGTGGGTAAATCGGGCAGCGCTGGGCCACGAGATGATCCTGTGCAGCCCAAGGCGGTCAAGCGACCCGCCTTGATATGTGGGACCGGCGAGGCAATGTCTACAAAACCTACGCCGATGTTGTTAGCCAGCAAATCCGTGAGAGCGGGCAGTACCCCTTTGTAGGGGATATGTGGCATGAAAATCTTGTAGTGTGACTTGATGCTTTCCATGGCCAGGTGGCCGCTCGATCCATTGCCCCATGAGGCATAGCTCAGCTTGCCGGGGTTAGCCTTGGCGTAGTTCACCACATCGCTCAGATTCTTGAACCCTGTGGATGGATGCGCCACCAGAAGAAAACCAGATAAGCCGATCTGTGCTACGGGCGCGAGATCCTTGGCCGTATCGTAGGGCATCTTGGGCTGCAGGATGGGGTTGATAGCGATGGATGAAGAAGGCGTAAAAAGGAATGTGTAACCGTCGGGTGCGGCTTTAGCGACCGCATCGTTGCCGATGATGCCGTTGGCTCCGGCTTTGTTTTCGATCACCACTGGTTGCTTCAGCGCCTCTTGCAGCGGAGTAGCCAGCATGCGCGCAAAGATGTCGCCCCCAACTCCGGCAGGGCCAGGGACTACGATTTTGATGGGGCGGTTGGGCCAATTCGATGCAGAGAGTGCTGGTTGCGCCTGCGCCAGACTATCGAGCGCCAACGATGCTGTGCTGGCTAAAAGTACACGACGCGAAATTAGTGGTTTATTCATGGTTGTCTCCAAAGGTTTTGGTTGCTGGGGGTGAAAAAATCATTTGACTGACTCAAAGACCTGTGTGCCGAGTGCGGTACCGTGCACGGACAAATGCGCACCCAGCTGTATGGCCTGCAACATCTGGGCGGTGGTAAGGCCATGCTCAATGCCTTGGCGAATGCAGGACCGTAGTGCCACAGGGTTGAAGGCCGTAAAGCACGCATGTAGTGCTATCTGGACAAGGCAGCGCTCAGATAAAGCCAGTCCTTCATTCGAGTGGTTGTTTTGGCAAAAGGCGCGGGTGAGTTCTGCATACAACGGATCGTGTCGGCTCAGCCAATCCCAGGCATGCTCCGCTGTGTTGGGGTGGTGCTGATTGGTGACACCGCCAGTTTCTTCGGCCAACAAGTGGATGCTTTCAAGGACGCAAGCCAGACCTTGCTCGGCGACCAGGTGCAGTACATCAAAAATGTCTTGATGACTGGCGCCAACATCTATTGCCTTTTGCATGTGAATCCGAAGGCCTGATTCGAACAGATGACTCGATGATGCATCCAGCGCCACATAGATGAGTTCCACCATGCGCGTGCTCAAAGGTCCTGTGCGTGAGGGATGGCCGGCATAGCGTGCGTACGCGAGCAGAAAGTCCGGTTGCTCGCGCAACAAGGTCTCGTTCCATGGCCGCCAATAACCGCGTTCGCGCTGGAACTCTGCCTTGATGGCATCACGATCCATTTCTGCGGGGGTCATGAAAAGCCTCCCGAAGCATTTTGGTTCAGGCACAGTGTTTGTCCAGTCAAGTATTGCGCACCCGCTCCTGCCATGTAACGTAGCAGTTGCCAGCCGTGATCTGGCGACACATGGTCGACTCCTTCGATAGCGTTGATGCGCAAGCCCTTGGTTCCCCATTCTGCTGCCAGTGTTGACACCAGCATGCGTGCAGCAGCCCTATCGCCCGCATGCTCCCAGGGAACCTGATGAGATGGCAAAAGTAGTGTCAGACTTGCCGGTCCAAAGGTCAGGCGCTCCAAAAAATGCGAAGCAGCCGTTTGAACGGCCCGCAGTACTTGGTCGTCCGGAACCAGACAAGCAGAACCGTCAACATATCCGTTGTACCCAGGGGCTGATGCATCGGCCGTAAAGGCTTCACCCTTATGTGCGGTGCTTGACCATGTTGCGGGCAAAGGGCCTAGGATCGTGATGAGAAGCGGCGAATCCGGCGCAAGGGTGTCGTACTCGGCCTGCGGCAGTTTTTGACTGCCACCGTAGACCGACGATCCACCGCACACGGCCAGCGTTTGTCCGGACATTGGTGCAGGGGCCTGAGCTGCTAAAAAATAGAGAGCCTGGGCCATTTCCCAGGGCTCGGCCATGCGACCCAGTGGCACTTTAAATAAGGCCTCGGCCGGGTTGAGCCTGCCGCTGTCGATCAGCTGCTGCACCAGATCAGTTTTCACAAAACCCGGAGCCAAAGAGGTGACCGTCCATGCCGGTCTGGCTTGAGCCAGTGCCCGGGTCTGTGCCAACAGACCGGCCTTACTGGGGCTGTACAGACCGCGGTGAGGAATGGCGCGAAGGCCAGCTCCAGATGCAACGTTAACAATGCGTGCGCCGGTTCGTAGGCGGTGAGTGCAGGCTTGCACCATGCGTGCAGGCGCGGCTAAATTCAAGGCCATCAGGCGAGCGGGTACTTCCTCATCCACAGGCTCCAGCGCACTGGCACCAGAATCCGACATTCCTGCATTGTTGATCAAGGCATCCAGTTCTGGCAGGTCCTGGCCCAGGGACTGTATGGCTGCCGGATCGGTCAGATCAAGCACGCGGCAAAGGTGTTTCTGGTGATTTGACGAGACTAGTTGTGACTTTAGCTGCCACAGACGTTCAAGGTCCCGGTCCAGCAGCACGCAGCACCAACCCCTTTGGGCAAACAGTTCAGCGGTGGCCTTGCCAATGCCGGATGCCGCGCCCGTAATAAGCACAGTACCTTTTGATTGGGGTTCGCTGCAACTGGACATAGACAAACGGTTGTCAGATGTTGGTGAAGGTCACGCCGCCGTCGACCACCAAGGCCTGCGCCGTCATAAACCCGGCTTCATCACTGGCGAGAAAGCAGATGCTACGTGCGATGTCTTCGACATTACCCATGCGGCCAAGGGGGGTACGCGCCACACGCAAGGCGTCGCGGCTCGCGTCCCGGTTTCGTTGTGTTCCTTCAGTCGGTACGGCCGATGGGCAGACCGCATTGACGCGGATACGGCGTACGCCCAACTCAGCTGCAGCGGCACGCGTAAGCCCTAGCACGCCCGCCTTGATCCCCGAGTAAACAAGTGAGTTGAGCGTGGAGCGCAATGCGGCTGTAGATGCCACGTTCACGATGCTGCCGCCGCGTTCGGGGTCCATGGCAGCGACAGCGGCCTGAATGCCCCAAATGACGGATTTGAAACCTACATCCAGCATGCGATCCAAGGTCTCGGGCTGCACGTCCGGCACGGCCTGGTAGCGCACCCAAGCGGCGTTGTTGACCAGGATGTCAAAACGTCCAACGTGGTCTCGAGCCTGCTGAACAGCGGCTGCAATGCCCTCCCGGCTGGAAATGTTCTGCACCACACCGAAGGCCTTTCCGCCTGAAGCCGTGATCTCGTTGACCACGGCGTCGACAAACTCACTCTTGAGATCGTTAACGGCCACGATGGCGCCCCGTGCTGCCATCTGTCGGGCTGTTGCGCGTCCGATGCCATTGCCGGCGCCAGTGATCAGAGCCACACGGCCAGTCATGTCCTGTTGCATGTTGTCAGCCCTTGCAGGTTTGAATGAACCGCTGACCTACCGATTGGGGCAGGGCACCACCGCCCCAGGCGGCATCGATTTTGCGCACCTCGCGCAGCGCGTGGTGAAGAGGCACTTCCCAAGTGAAGCCCATACCGCCATGCAGGTGGATCGCTTTTTCGATGATGAAAGTCGCGTACTGGAGGTTCAGCATCAAGGCTGGCAACGGATCGCGTGGGCTGCCCCATTCGTTGCGCTCCAGAGAACGCGCAATCGCGGTGCCACCGGCCTCGTGGTAGAGCTTCATGCGCGACAGCCAGTGGCGAACCGCTTGTCTGGCCGACAGGGGGCGGTCAAATTGCACGCGGGTGCCGGTGTGTGTTGCGGCTGCATTCAGGGCCGCTTCTGCGGCGCCGTGGGCCGTGGCCGCCATCAGCACCGCACCCTCCCGAAAGAGAGCTGCTGTCGCGTCCGGACCCAATTCTGCCAGCACTGGACATTGGCGCACGTCCAGCCAAGTCTGGGGGTTTTCAGGGTCCAGTGTGGTCTCGGTTTTTTGTGGTGCGTTCAACACATCGAGCAACACAGCTCCTTGTGCGTGACGAACCAGCAGCCAGCTTGCATCCTGAGCGTGGCGAGCATGGCCCACCCAGCCGT
This sequence comes from uncultured Burkholderiales bacterium, assembly GCA_903932865.1. Classification (GTDB taxonomy): domain Bacteria; phylum Pseudomonadota; class Gammaproteobacteria; order Burkholderiales; family Burkholderiaceae_C; genus Limnohabitans_A. The sequence continues at coordinate 27,900 of CAIZHQ010000003.1, read as the reverse complement.
CGTCGCGTTGACCTTGCCAAGCGATGGTGGCCAGTGTCTGACCTTGTGCCAGAGCGATGGCGAAAGTTGTGCCTGCCAGATGACGTGCCAGAAGCATCTGTTCGGACAGTGCAAAACGCAATCGCAGACGACCCGATACCTGGGCCAGGGGTACCGCGAAGTCCAGGTCCAGCCCCAGTCCACCATCGGCTTCTTTGGCGCACACACCCAGCAATCCAGCGGCTGCCAGGGTACCGGGCACGTCTTCGGCTGCGCGGGTCAAGGCATCCTGTATGGCAGCCTCGGCCGCTTCTGCGAATTCTTCGGGCCGCAGCCCGTCTTCTGTATGGCTCATGTACTTACTCCCGGGGCAACCGAAGGATGCGCTGTGCGATCAAGTCCAGTTGGACTTCCGAAGTGCCGGCGTAAATCGTTTCAGCACGGGAGAACAGGTAGGCTTGGGTGAAAGATTGCTGGGCACGCTGAGCCAGCGGACTTGATGCAGGCGTGACCTGGCTCACGATGCTTTGCGCCAGACCCGCGAAGGCTTGGTGGCACTCTGACCAGTAGAGCTTGGTCAGGGAGCCTTGGGCTCCGATTTCGTCGCCCTTGATCAGCTGAGAGACCGTGCGCTCCACCAACCCCTTAAGGCCATCGATCTCGCCTATTACCTGACCTATGCGTCGCTGATAATGGCCATCTTCCATAAGGCGGGCTAGTTGCGCATCAGATTGGCAGGCGCGCACCAGAAAACCCAGCTCTGATTCAAAGCGCCAAGGGCGGTACATGCGGTTGGTGGCGCGCTCAATGGAGAGCACCCTCACCGCAGCGCTCCAACCCTCATCCGGGGCACCAAGTCGGGCGTCGTCAGGAACCAGCACGTTGTCAAAAAAAACTTCTGCGAACGATTCCTTGCCGTCGATAGATTTAATCGGCACCACGCGGATGCCCGGCGTATTCATGGGAACGGCAAACATCAGCATGCCGCGGTGTTTGTCGGCTACCGTGCCCGTGCGCGTCAGCAGCAAGCAATAGTGGGCTTTGGCGGCACCGCTGGTCCAGATTTTCTGGCCATTGATGCACCAGCTATCGCCTTGCGGTATTGCACGGGTTCGCAGGCGCGCCAGATCTGAACCGGCGTCGGGTTCCGAAAAACCCTGGCACCAGTAGTTTTCCATGTTGAGAATGGCCGGCAGAAATGCCTGTTTCTGAGCTTCGGTTCCCACGGTCATGATGATCGGACCGGCCAGCTCCTTGCCGATGGAGCTCACACTCTCAGGCATAGACAAGGCCCCGATTTCCTTGTTCACCGCCAGATGTTCGCGCAAACTTAGACCATGGCCGCCATAGGCGTTGGGCCAGGTCATGCCAGCCAGGCCTGCTTTGTACATGGCCGCTTCCCACTGGCGGCTTTCCTCCAGCGTCGGGCTGCGGTAATCCAGGCTGTCTGCCAGCATGTGTTTGGGCAAATGAGCTGCCAGCCACGTCCGGGCATAGCTGCGGTAGTTTTCCCGCCCAGCAGGCAGGTTTGTTTCAGTGGGCATGGGCAGTTTCGGGTTCAAGTGAAGTTGAGCTGTGCACAGGAATCATCAGGGCGTCGAGCACGGCAACACCCTCTCCCTTTGCACGCACCAGGATCGGGTTGAGATCGATTTCGGCCACTTGTCCGCTATGACGACAGGCAAATTCGGACAGCTGTGAAACCAGTCTGGCGGCGGCTAGCTGATCAAGAGGAGCCTTTCCGCGTGCGCCATCGAGCAGTGAGAAAAGGCGCAGCGAACGGATCATCTCCAGCGCCTGCTTTTCAGACACCGGTGCAACTTGAACGGACACATCACGCAGCACCTCGGCATAAATGCCCCCCATGCCTACCATCACTACAGGGCCGAACACCGGGTCACGCGAGATGCCCGCGATCAGTTCGACGCCGTCTATCAGCATAGGGGCCACAAGGATGCCTTCGATTTTGGCGTTTGGTGCATGCTGGGCCACATTTGCCATGATGCGGGTATAGGCAGTGCGCACAGCCTTAGCGTCGTTCAGGTTCAGCGCCACACCACCTGCTTCGGTCTTGTGTGGCAGATCTTGAGAGACCACCTTTAGTACCACCGGAAAACCGATGGCCTGCGCTGCTTGCGCAGCTTCATCTGCCGAGTGCACCTGCTGTTCCTTCGGTATGGCAAATCCTTCCGAGGCCAGTGCCCGTTTGGCACCAAACTCATTCTGGAAAGCCGTAGCTGGAAGCGGTTTGTCAGACAAAGTGGACACTTCTGCAGGAGACAGGGGTGCCTCCAGCAACTGCGATAGTCTGACCAGGCCGGCTACGCCACGAGCGGCCGAGTCGATACTGGAAAACACCGGTATACCCAGCTGCCGGATGTGCTGAACGGCATCCTCCGGCCCCCTACTGATCACCACCAGCACACGCTGCGGATAACGTTCGCGCAAGCGTGTCATGGCTTCAATGTAGATGCCACGCAGACGGCTGCTGTAAAGCGAAAGCGACTGGAACAGCACGCACACACGGTCCCCGGGGTCTTCCTGCAGGGCCGAGAGAACTTCCAGGAGAGTTTCGGGTTTGCTGGAGATCTGTGCAGACGAGTCCACAGGATTGTTGGTGATGGCCGATGGCAATGCTGCGTGAATTCGGTCCTGAGTGGCTTGGGCCAGATGCGGCAGGTTGATGCCGGCAGCACTCATTGCGTCGGCCATCATGATGCAAAACCCGCCGGAAGCAGCGATGAGGGTGGCTTCTGCTTGACGCGGCAGGCGATTGGGCAGCAGCTGATCTGCGGCCAATCCGATTTCCACCAAGTCTTCATGCGAGCCCACGCGCAATGCACCATGGCGGCGGAACACTGCATCGATAACAGCATCCGAGGCTGCGAGAGCACCAGTGTGGGAGGCTGCTGCGGCCTGTCCCTGCTCAGTGGCGCCAATTTTCAACATGATCACTGGGGTAAGGTGCTCACGCGCCACTTCCAACGCCTGTCGCAGACGGTTACCCTCGCGGCAGGTTTCCATGCAGCAAAGAATGACCCGTGTTTTCGGATCGCGTGCTAGTGCAGCGATGCCGTCAGCCAGGTCCACATCGGCTTCGTTGCCAGTGGTGATCATGGCGCTTATGCCCACACCACGCTGGACGAGAATCTGCAGGGTGTAACTACCGATGTTGCCCGATTGGGAAACGATTCCGATGCCACCTGCTTGCGGCATGTGGTCTTCCAGCGCCACCGAGAACGACCCGATGACTTTATTGGCAACACCCAGACTGCCTAGACAGTTGGGGCCCATCAGGCGCATGCCGTGTGAGCGGGCTACGCGGGTCATTTCTGATTGCATAGTCAAACCTGCGGGGCCAGCTTCGGCAAAACCGGAGGACAGAACCACCACCGCCTTGATCCCGCGCTGAGCACAGTCTCGGACCGCTTGCAGCGCCAGTTCGGCCGGAACGGCCACCACGGCGAGCTCGGGCGGGATCGGGGTATCCGCCAGCCGGGTAAAGGCCTGCAGATCCTGAATGACTCCGCCCTTGGGGTTGATGGGGTAGATATCGCCCGAATAGCCGTATTTGCGCAGCAGGTGGATCGGACGACCACCTATCTTGGTGAATTCGCTGGATGCGCCAATGACCGCAATGCTGCGTGCGTTGAAAAAGACATCCATGCCCTCGCCGGGCGAAGGAGGCAACAGAACCGTCATGGCTTATCGCCCTTTAAATTGCGGTGCGCGTTTCTCAAGGAACGCCAAGCGTGCTTCTCGGGCGTCTTCGGTCTTGGAGAGGGCCATGGTGAACTCCTGCTCGAATCGGTAGGCATCGCGCTGGGGCATCACATCCACCATATTGGCAGCACGCTTGGCATAAATGATTGCCAGCGGAGCTTTGGAGGCGATTTCACTGGCCAGCGCCATCGTCACGGGCAAAAGCTCCTCTGGGGCCAGCACGTCTTCAAGCACATTGCGTCGCAGCAGATCAGCTGCCGTCAGCCGTTGACCTGTGAAAAACATTCGGCGAGCCGTCGAGCGGCCAAAAAGCGTGCGAAGCATGGACGCCCCACCAGCCAGACCGACATTGATCTCGGGCATGCCAAAGGTGGCATTGTCGGATGCATAGAGGATGTCGCAGGCGGCTGCAAGTCCCATACCTGCCCCTAATGCGGCACCATTGACGGCGCCGATGACAGGTTTAGCACATTCGCGGATAGCGTTTCCGGTTTCGCGTGTGATGCGGTTGTGCTCCAGAAAGTCGCCGGGAATGTCGTTGTTGGGGCGGTCTTTCAAATCAGCTCCAGCACAAAACACATTACCGTTTCCGGTCAACACCGCACACATGATGTCATCTCGGGCAGAGATTTCATCGAATAAAGCTACCAGTTGGTAGCGCATGTCCCGATTGAGGGCATTGACAGGTGGCCGATCAAGCGTGACTAATGCAACCTTGTCGGTCACTTCCATGCGTACGCATTTTTCGCTCATGACATGTCCCTTCCAAGGCAGATCGGTGTTTTCTGGCGTTCGACGGAACATAGGCTTGCCGCAGGGCAGTACGAAAGTTGGTTAGGCATAAACAAAAGTGTCTCCTGTTGCCAGACTGATGTCTGATCGTTGTTAAGTTGCAAAGAATTTTATGAAGGAATAACTATCGCAATTACTGCTGAATTGATGAATGTGTTCTGCAGAAAAGTACGCAGTACCCCATGGGGTGCCATCTAAGATCGTGCGTTACATCACGAAGAGTAAGTTCCGACACATGATGCAATCCGGCCCCTTACTACATCCGCAATGGCTCAGCCCCACAGAAATCCAGTGTTTCAGCCAGGAAAAAGCGGCGCTGGGTGAGTGTCCGCTGTGGGACGCCGAAACCTCATCGCTGTGGTGGTTGGATTGCCGGGCAGGCATCATCCACCAGACGGACACACTCACGGGACACCATCGTCAATTTGAAGTGCCAGCACCCGCAGGCTCCATGGCTTTCAACAGCGATGGTCGCCTGGTGGTCGCCCTCAAAGAAGAGGTTGTCTTGATCGATCCCGCTTCGGGGCGGCGACAGTGCCTGGGCCGACTTGAGGAGCAGCACACTCATTTGCGCCTCAACGATGGGGCGGCACTCCCCGATGGTCGCTTTCTGGTCGGCACGATGCATACATTCCGCTCGCCGGGTGAAGCACCGTTGGGAGGCCTGTATGTGGTGGAAACTAATGGGTTCATGCACCGCGTGGACCAAGGTCTGGGTGTGGTGAATGGTCCGGTTACACACCCGCTGACCAGTGATCTTTATGTGGCAGACAGCGAAGCACGACACATTTATGTCTACTCTGGCACCGATCGGGACCTTTGGCAACGCCGGGTGTTTGTGGATACGAAGGCCTTGGACTCTTCGCCCGATGGATGCTGTTTTGATGCCCAGGGTGGTCTGTGGACCGCACTCGTGCGCAAAGGTCAGTTGGCCAGGTTTAATGAAGCAGGGCAACTCACGCACTTGGTGCAAGTGCCTTTGACGCACCCCTCTGCGCTGTGTTTTGGGGGAGACGATCTGCGCGACATCTTTGTAACATCGATCAGTGACAGTGGCCGTTTGAAGGCGGAAGGCGCCTTGGATGGTCAGGTGCTGTGCTTGCGTGGTCTGGGTTTTCAGGGGGCGGCTCGCCCCCGTTGCCGGATTCAGACCGCCAGCTGAGTCGTTAGCGCAGTGGCCTCGGTTTCCAGCAATTGGAAACGGTGATTTGCACCGGAGACGTGTTTGGCGACGAAGTCCAGAAAGAGCTGGATTTTGGTCGGCATTAAAGGCGTGTCCAAAATGGTGGCATACATACCTGCGTCGTGAATCGTGTTGTTAGCCTGATAGTCAGGCAATAGACGGATCAGTGTGCCGCGGGCCAGGTCCCTTTGCACAATGTAGTCATCAAGCAGGGCCACGCCTTCGCCAAGCCGCGCCATTTCCAATAAGGCCAGACCGTTGTTGGTGAGCTGTCGGGGGGTGAAATTTAACTCCTCCAGTTGCTCTGCAATTCGAAAGTACCAAGTACAGACGCCACCCGGCAACATGTAGGCAAGGCAGTTGTGCTCCAGCAAATCCGACGGACGGTGTGGCGCTGAATTTTCCGCCAGGTAGTCGGGCGAAGCGACCAGATAGCGCTCACATCGAAACAAAATGCGTCGTTTGACACCCGCTTCAACCGGTGGAGAGACACGGAAATCGATATCGGTGTTGCCTTGACGCAGATCGGCATGGGTTTCGGACAGTGTGAGCTCGATCATGATGTCTGGGTACTGATTGCGAAATCGGGAAATCAGCATGGGAAGCACGCGCACACCGAACATCGTGCGCGAATGCACACGCAAGATGCCCTTGGGCGCCTGCCGGATGGCTGTGATGTTGCTGTGTGCTTCGTTGATGCTATTGAGGATGTCCTCGAGCTGACGTGCATATTCGAGGCCGGATTCGGTGAGCATGATTTGGCGTGTCGAGCGCAGCAACAGCTTGACGTTCAAAGCAGATTCAATGTCCGCGATCATGCGAGAAACAGCTGTCGCAGAGACGCCAAAAAGGCGTGCTGTTTCTGAAAAACTCTTGGTCCGTGATACGGACAAAAATAACTCCATAGCACGCAGACGATCCATAAATCCTCGTTTTTTTGCAGAACTGTTTGTCAATTTTCGTGCATTCCCAAGGTGGAAATGCACTTCTAGAATCCGCAACCTTGACGATACCTATTTTAAAGGGGACAGCTATGGAATTTGGTGTTTTTCTTCTGGCTCAACAACGCGGTTATCACCAGTCATCACAGCAGGTGATCAATAACTCCATCGAGCAAACTGTAATGGCTGAACAAGCCGGATTCAATTCCGCCTGGTACGCAGAGCACCACTTCAACAATTACTCGCTTTCGCCTTCGCCGCTCATGACCATTGCCCATGTGGCCGCCAAGACCAAGAAGATTCGACTTGGTTCTGCGGTGTGCATATTGCCTCTTTACCATCCGGCGCGCCTGCTGGCCGAAATCGGCTTTGTCGATACGGTCTCCAACGGGCGGCTGGATCTGGGCGTCGGCTCTGGCTACCAAGAGTTCGAGTTTGAGCGTTTTGGTGTGAATATTGCTGAATCGGGCGCCATCTACAACGAGTTCATGGATATTCTGCCCATGGGGCTGACCCAAAAAACATTTGAGTACCACGGTAAGTACCTGGATATTCCACCAAGCTCTATTGCTGTGCGTTGCATCCAGCAGCCTGCACCACCGATCTGGGTTACTTCGGGCAACCCCGCCACATTAGGCCGGGGCGTGCGGGAAAACCATAACCTGTTTGTAACGGCTCTATTGGGAGGCAACGAGGCCATGACTCTTCTTCGTGAGCGGCTGGACAAGGTGGCTGAAGACAATGGCAAAGATTTGGATCGTGATGTGAAGTTCGGTCTTTTACGTTGCGCCTACGCATCCGACAACGCATCCGAAGTGGATGCATACCTTGACAACGCGCGCTTCCAGCGAAGGATCTCTGAAAGCTTGAAATTCCGTCGTGCACATACCGAAGATGGCTATATGGTGCAGGAAATTCCATCACCGACCGATATGAGTTTTGACCAGATGAAACAGAACCTGCCAGTGGGATCGGTCAACCAGGTCATCGACAAAATGCTGGAAGAAATTAGCATCCTCAAGCCAAAATTGGTTGCCATCCAGACGCAATTAGGTGATTTTGACCAGCGAACCATGCTCAAGCAAATCGAGCTGTGGGGATCGAAAATTATTCCTGCCATCCGCAAGGAAGTGGGCGAGTTGACTGTGGCCGCCTGAAGGGATCGGTCATGAGGATTCATCTTTCCAACGCCGGGGCGGTACGACTGAACGACCCCGCAGACTTTCGTCGTCTGGATGTCCTTGTGGACCCTCAATCCAGTGAAATGCTGGAGCAGTCCATACAACGGCTGGGGAGTCGTGAAGATGCGCAGCACATCCGTGTCTCGCCCTCGGTCCTGCGCTTTCTGTCCGGACTAGGGGGCCAAGCTGAGTGGGAGGCGGGTTTTGCCCATATGCTGGTCTACGCCCGACAGCAAGACTGGATCGATGAGCGCGGTGATGTCCGCGTCCATCTGGTGCATGAATCCAACGATGCAGTAGTTTCTGCCGCCGAGTTCAAAGCAGCCATGCGCGCCTTGCCCGCAGGCATTTGCGCGGTCACCACAGGGCAAGGTGATGAGGTGGCTGGCATGATTGTCTCCAGCTTCACTTCGGTCTCGGCAGAGCCACCCATGGTGGGATTCTTTGCACACCAGTCATCGTCATTCACTGCCCCACTGCTGCGCATTGGTGCTTTTGTGGCTAATGTGCTGGGCGAAGAACACCACGCGGTCATGTCGCAGTTCCTCAGCGCACCTCAAGGGCCTACCCGTTTTACCTCGGGCGCCTGGTCGGAGGGTGCTCACTGCATGCCCGTGTTGACCGATGCTTTGGCCAGCTTGGAGTGCGACATCGTCTGGACTCAAGCCCTGGGCACACACCAGCTGATTGTCGGCAAGGTACGCAAGACCACCTGTTCCCAGGCAACGCCGGTGGTTCATTTCAATGCGGCCACGCATCGCATCGCCGCACTCGTTTGAAGCCGTACACACCCGACCAGCACGCAACAAGGCGTGTCGGTCGGTCTAATTCACATACAACTAAAAAACGGGAGTGTTTGCACCGTGAGATCCAACAACACTTTTGATGCTGAAGCGCTGAAGGATCGCGTGGCAGTCGTTACAGGCGCCAACGGTGGAATTGGCCAGGCTATTGCGTACCGCTTGCAGGCGATGGGTGCCCAGGTCGTTAAAGTCGACATTTCTTTTGCACAAAAACCCACTCTGGTAGATGGGTCGTGGCAAGTGAGTTGCGACATTGCCCAAGCGTCATCCGTAGAAGCTATGGCAGAACTGGTCCGCGAACGCCTTGGTAGCTGTGACGTACTGGTTAACAACGCGGCAATCAGCGCTCCCCCGGTATCGCTTGAGCATCTGCCCCATGCACTTTGGGACCGCATGCTCGACATTAACCTGCGCGGGGCCTTGCTGTGCGCACAGGCACTGGTTCCAATGATGTTCGCATCCGGCGCAGGCAGCATCGTCAACATCTCGTCCATCGCTGCACAGGTGGCAACTAGGGCTGGGGCCTATGGCACGGCCAAAGCCGGTATGCAGGGGCTGACCCATCAGATGGCCGTCGAGTGGGGGCCCCGTGGTGTACGGGCCAATTCGGTCAGTCCCGGCATGATTCGGACGCCCCTGTCGGAAGCGCACTACCGCGAAGAAGGTGTACTCAACAAGCGCATATCAAGGATACCGATGCGACGAATTGGTCAACCTGAAGACATTGCGGACGCGGTTGCATTTCTGTCAAGCGATGGTGCCCGTTATGTCAATGGTCAGGATTTGGTGGTCGATGGTGGTTTTCTAAAGGCCTCGCTGGCCAATTTGTATTGAGTGCTTAAATGATTAGAAACCCTGAAACCTTTTCTGCATTTTTGGCCGATATCCGGCATTTTGTGCGCACAGAGTGCCAGCCAATGGAAGATCAAGTTGATCGAACCGATGAAATCCCCGAGGTGCTGGTCGAGCGCATGCGCAACAAAGGGCTTTTTGGCCACAGCATTCCCGAGGCGTATGGGGGCGCAGGGTTGACGACAGAAGAGCTGGCACTGGTGAACATCGAGGTCTCTCAGGTGGCGACGACATTCCGTGCCCGCTTCGGCGGTAATACCGGCATCGCATCAGAGTCTCTGGTGGTCGATGGCACACCCGATCAAAAATCCAAATGGTTACCACAGCTGGCCAGTGGTCGCGTTACTGGGTGTTTTGCATTGACCGAGCCTCAAGCCGGCTCTGATGCCACTGCTCAAAAAACCACCGCGGCTCGAGATGGTGATGACTTCATCATCACCGGTCACAAGTGCTACATCACCAATGCGCCCATTGCCGGTTTGTTCACGGTTTTTGCGCGCACTGCCCCCGACAGTACTGGCGCGGCTGGCATTTCAGCGTTCCTCATTGAGCGTGGTGCGGCCGGTTTGTCCACACCGCCTGCATACCGCAAGCTGGGACAGCATGGCTCGCCCGTGGGTGAAGTCATTCTCGACCGTGTCCGAGTCCCGGCGAGTGCCATCATCGGCGGGGTAGAAGGCCAGGGCTTTCGCACGGCCATGAAGACGCTCAATAAGCAACGTATAAACCTGGCGGGGTTGTGTGTGGGGCCCGCTTTGCGGCTGGTGGCCGAAATGGTCAAGCGAGCTCAGTCTCGCCAGCAATTTGGCCAGCCCGTGGGTGAATTTCAGTTGGTTCAACACATGATTGCTGAGAGTAACACCGAGGTTCATGCAGCGCGCGCCCTGGTGCTGGAAACCGCCAGAAAACGTGATGCTGGTGAAGACGTCACGATGGAAGCATCTATGTGTAAGCTGTTCGCCTCTGAGGTTTGCGGACGTGTAGCCGACCGTGCCGTGCAAGTCTTTGGCGGTGGTGGCTACATCGCCGACAACGTGGCAGAACGGTTTTACCGTGATGTGCGTCTTTTCCGTCTCTACGAAGGGACCTCACAAATTCACCTCATCAATATTGCCAAGCGCACCATGGCGGCTGTTGCGGCCGCCGATCCGACATGATATTTGGCCAGTCTGGAATCTTTTGATGCCTCAGAAAAATACTTCCTCAATAGACCAGGATCCTGCTGATCTGCCTTTGCATGGCCTTAGGGTCATCGAATTCGGTCAATTCATTGCTGTTCCCTCTGCAGCGCAGGTACTTGCAGATCTGGGCGCGGATGTCATCAAGGTGGAATCTCCAGCAGGAGATGCGGCACGTCAATCGGGCTGGGCCAGCGATGCGGCCGGGCCCATGTTCAGTGCCTACAATCGAGGTAAGCGTTCAGTTGTACTGGACCTGCGTTCAGAACAGGATCGCGAAAAGGCACGCCAGCTTGCTGTAGGTGCTGACGTGGTTTTGCAAAACGCACGACCCGGATCCATGGAGAAAGTGGGCCTCGGCCCAGATCGCCTACTGGCACTCGCCCCACGGCTTATCTACGGGCAAGTCAGCGGTTTTGGTCAACAAGGCCCGTCTAGCATTCGTGCTGGTTTTGACATTGCGGCACAAGCTGAAAGCGGCATGATGAGCCTCAATGGCGAAGCTGGTCGTGATCCTGTACGCGTCGGTTTCACCGTGGTCGATGTCTTGGCGGGTCAGACCCTGGCCACTGGCGTGATGGCTTCACTGATTCGCCGGGGCGTGACAGGCAAAGGTGGCCTAGTGGACATTTCACTCATAGATGTGGCCGTTGCTGCTATTTCGAACGCTTGGGCGGAATATCGCCTGACCCAGGTGATGCCTTTACGCAAAGGTAACGGGCAGCCAACCATGGCGCCAGCAGCGGACGTGCTGAACACAAAGGACGGCCAGGTGGTCCTCTCCGCTTACACCGAAGACCATTTTTCAAAACTATGTCAAATCATCGGCAAACCGGAGCTGGCAGCTGATCCACGTTTTTCAACGAACAAAGAACGGGTAACCCATCGCGAGCTTTTGATGCAAACGTTGGAAGCGGCATTGAGCGACATGTCTTCAGAGGCCTTGTGTGATCTTTTGGCAAAAGGAGGGGTCGTCGCAGGCGCTATTCGCACTCTGTCGCAAGTGGAGCCTGGTCAGTCAGGGATTTCCAAAGACCTATTTGTAGAGGTGTCTTACAGTGACCGAAAGCCTATTTTCATCCCAGGTATGCCCATGAACCTCGATGGAGTTCGGCGAAAGTCTGGTCATTTGCCTGAGCTCGGAGAACATACGGCCGAGGTGCTTGCAACTATCGGTTAGCTTGGGCCAAGCTGATCGAGAGCGTTGAAAAACTATCTTACTTTTCTGCTGATAACAAACTGCTAAGCTGGGATAAATCGCCCGTTCTCCGCAAACTTGTTGCAAGCTCTGCGCTGTTTTACAGTTTGATGCCAAAGAAATTTTAAGAGTGGCGTGACCACTCATGAAATAAATCTGTTTATGTACACCAGGCATCTGAGTCAGCTCAGGACATGTCATAACCCAATAATGAGTTTATAAATATTCATTATTTTAGGTGAAGAGATGCCTGTCAGAAAAATCCCAAAAAACCATATTCACGTCACTGCGCGCCACGCGCTTGAATGAACAGGCTGCGGTAGATGGTATCACGTGACACGTGATAGCTTTTGTCGCACGGATAAGTAGGCACAAGTTTTACGCCAACTCCACCGCAGCCTTGAGCAATGTGGGATTGCTGTAAAGATAAGTAGCCGTTGTGCTGATGCTCTTGTGTCCGGCCAAGGTCTTGAGTAAATGAATCGGCGTGTTTTGGTTGGCGAGTTTGGTCAGAAATGTTCTGCGACCAGTGTGGCTTGTAGCGCCTTCCATGCCAGCACCGGCGTACATCAGAGCAAAGGTCTGGGTCAGGCTGTTTGCGGAGAAGCCGGTCTTTAAACTCTTCTGGCTGTAAAAGAAGGGATAGTTGCGGTTGATGCAGCGAGCTTGATCCGCATATGCCTGCAGTTCTGCGCGGAGTTTGCTGCTCACGTACACGGTCCTAGCGATTCCGTTTTTCGTCATGTCCGCCATTAGACGAACTTCATTGCGCACCGTCCCATCTTCCGACGTTACATCGCTCCAGCGCAAATAAGCCACCTCGGAAACGCGCAGTCCTGCAAGGTGCGTGAGTAGCAACATTGCGCGATTGCGTGCAGCATGTGCACGCGTGCCTAAGTAATCCAGTAATTGCAGCAATTCCTCATTGCCGAGTGTTCTTGCTTGGGCCATCTGCGTCACCTTTAATCAGTAGTTTCTGTTAGTTCTATTGTGTTTTCATTGACTCAAATGGGCGACCTGAAACCCGCCAAATTGGCGGGTTTCCAAGCGAAAACATGGGTTCTTCAGGCTTAGCAAAAACAACGACTTACGTGCTGAATCATTGGAAAAGCACGTTTTCTTAGATTTTTTGTGGATAACGATTTAGGGCTGTGGATATCGGATCAGATAGGTGCTGCAGATGTCCAACAAGCTGTGATCTACGGATCCAGCACCCTGAGCATTCGGACTCTGGAGACCGTGGGTTATAGCCCGTTTTATGCGCCGTTTATGGCTTGGCCATGCGCTGCTTGCAATGCGTTCACCTTGAAAACAGTGGGATTTCCCCCACGAATTGGTACCATCGCACCAAAGGAACCCCAAATGTCCACGTTTGCCAACCAACTCAAAAACGAAATAAGCCGCCTTGCCAAGAAAGAAGTGCGCGCTGAAACGCAAGCCCTGAAAAAGGCGACTGCTGCATACCGTAGCGAAATCGCCGCACTCAAGCGTCGTATTGCTAGTCTTGAAACGCAGATTAAGAAGCTGGGTAAGGGCACTGGCCGTGCGAAAGTAGTAGAAAACGCAGAAGACGAATCGGGTACTTCCCTGCGCTTCCGTGTTGCGGGTTTTGCTGCATTGCGTAAGAAGCTGAATATCAGCGCTGCGGAGATGGGCAAGCTATTGGGCGTTTCCGCGCAAAGCGTGTATCACTGGGAAACTGGTAAGACAAAACCCCGAGCAAGCCAACTGGCCGCAATCTCGGCGGTACGGAAGATGGGCAAGCGCGAAGTTGCGGCCAAGCTGGGGCAGTCTGCTACGGCATAACCAAGCTGCTGACTTCTAGTGTTGAAGCTTCTAAAAATATTCAGAAAGCTTAGTTCGGATGAAGGTTCGATTTTTTGGATTTACGCTTGATGCATCGTGTAAGCGGCTGCGCCAGCAGGCAATCAACGTCTGATGCAGGCGTTGTACACGCTGAACAAGCGGTATGGGCGGGGAGCAGTGAAGATCTCCACGCAAGGTGCGTACAAAGACTGGCAAATGCGGCAAGAGCGAAAGTCGCCGAATTATTCAACCCGATGGGCAGTCGTGCCTGTTGTCTGAGGGCTTTTCATGGCAGGCTGTCGGCTTAAGGCTGGTAGCGGTCGTTCAGACTAGGTCGCACAAACGAATGCAATCAGCCTTTTGAGGTCATCAAAACATAAGACGGTATGCAGGTGATCACAATTCCTACTCGCCATCTCGTGTGTCGTCTTCATCTGACGCAGAAATTTTTTGATCAATCTTTTCCATGTTGTCGAGCAACTTGAGAAAGTAATGCAGGGTATGGGCCATATCGCCCATTGAGAAATCTTGCAGGGCCTGCTCGTAATAGGCCTTGATCTTGGGCTGCGCCAGGTCCATCCAAATGTGACGCCCCGACTCGGTCATCACCACGAGGCGCGAGCGGCGATCACGTCCATCGGTGCTCATCTCGATGTGGCCATCGCGCGTCATGCGGGTGATCAAACCCGACAAGTTTTGTCGACTGACCATGAGGTATCGCGCCAGCTCTCCTACGCCCATCCCCTCTGCCGCCTCTGGACGAGACAGCGCCCCAAGAACCGCCCATTGCTGAGTGGTCAGGCCTTCGTCCTGAACTGCACGGCTGCCTGTTTTATGCAACATGTTGGCACACTGATACAGTTTGAAAAAAATTCGATTAGCCAATTCCATGCGAGCGTCTTTGATTTGTGGCATAGGGAAAACGATAGGTTATTGAACACGAAAAAGACTTGAGGGGGAACGTGGGGAAACCCTAGAATGAGACAACATGTTGTCATATGTTTGGCATCCTGAATTTTCCAATCCATTTCAATTCACGGAGAAAGTCATGAAAGACCTAAAAGGCAAAACAGCGATTGTGACCGGTGGCGGCGGCGGTATTGGCGGGGCCACTTGCCGCCGTTTTGCCGAAGAAGGCGCTCAGGTTGCGGTGTTCGACATGAACATGGAAGCTGCCCAGAAAGTGGCCAACGGCATCGTGGCCGCTGGTGGCAAGGCTCAGGCTTTTGCTTGCAACATCACCGATCGTGCCCAGGTCGATGCTGCAGTTGCGGCCGCTGAAGCTCAGCTTGGGCCCATCGATATCTTGGTCAACAACGCTGGTTGGGACATCTTCAAACCCTTCACCAAAACCGTGCCCGCTGAGTGGGACAAGTTGATCGCCATCAATCTGACAGGCGCTTTGCACATGCACCACGCCGTGTTGCCCGGCATGGTGGGACGCGGCGGCGGTCACATCGTCAACATCGCGTCTGACGCGGCCCGTGGCGGTTCGTCCGGCGAAGCCGTTTACGCCGCTTGCAAGGGCGGCCTGGTCGCTTTGTCCAAAACCCTGGCACGCGAGCACGCCCGTCACAACATCACCGTCAACGTGGTCTGCCCCGGACCGACCGACACCGCTTTGCTGGCCGGTTTCGCCGAAGGCGCTTCCAATCCCGAAAAACTCATGGACGCCTTCAAGAAGGCCATTCCACTGGGTCGTCTGGGTCAACCCGATGACCTGGCTGGTGCCATCGTCTTCCTGAGCAGCGCCGACTCGGCCTTCATCACCGGCCAAGTCCTGAGCGTCTCGGGCGGTCTGACCATGCACGGCTGATCGATCAAATTTCCACCTATTCATTGGAGAACCCCATGCAATTTGAAGACATCCTTTACGAAAACCGCAACGGCGTCGCTTGGATCACGATCAACCGCCCAGAAAAGATGAACGCATTTCGCGGCACCACCTGCGACGAAATCATCAAGGCCCTGAACAAAGCCGGTTACGACCGCGACATCGGCTGCATCGTGCTGGCCGGGGCTGGTGACCGCGCTTTTTGCACAGGTGGCGACCAGTCGGCCCACGACGGCAACTACGACGGTCGGGGCACCATCGGCCTGCCGATGGAAGAGCTGCACACCGCCATCCGCGATGTGCCAAAACCCGTGATCGCCCGGGTGCAGGGCTTTGCGATTGGCGGCGGCAACGTGCTGTGCACCATCTGCGACCTGACCATCTGCTCTGAAAAAGCCATCTTCGGCCAGGTCGGCCCCAAGATGGGCTCGGTCGACCCCGGCTACGGCACCGCCTTCCTGGCCCGCGTGGTCGGCGAGAAGAAGGCCCGCGAAATCTGGTATCTCAATAAGCGCTATTCCGGCCAAGAGGCTGTGGACATGGGCCTGGCCAATATCTGCGTGCCGCACGAGCAACTCGACGCCACTGTGCAGGAATGGGCAGAAACCATCTGCGAGCGCAGCCCTACCGCGATTGCGATTGCCAAGCGCAGCTTCAATATGGATACCGCTCACCAGTCGGGTATTGCTGGCATGGGCATGTACGCGCTCAAGCTTTACTACGACACGGAAGAGTCGCGCGAAGGCGTGAAAGCTTTGCAGGAAAAGCGCAAGCCCGACTTCCGTAAGTTCGCCAAGTAAGCGCCCAAATAGAGAAATCTCAATGAATCCCAATCCTTACATCACCCAAGATCTTCAGGCTCTGGCACAGACGGTGCGCCGCTTTGCCGATGAAAAAATCAAACCCGGTTTTTTGGAGCGCGATAAGACCCGCGAGTTTGACCGCGCCTTGCTGCGTGAAATGGGCGAATTGGGCTTTATTTGTCCTGAAGTCCCAGAGGAATTTGGCGGTATGGGCATGGGATGTGTGGCTGCTGGCGTTGTGCACGAAGAAATCGCAAGGGCAGACCTTAGCTTTTCATATCTGAACCTGCTGGCCTCGCTCAACAGCCAAATTCTTTACAAGTACGGCAACCCCGAAATTGTGCGCCCTTGGCTTGACAAGATCCGCGAGGGTCGAGCGATCTGCGCCATCGCTTTGACCGAGCCACGAGGTGGTTCGGATGCAGCAAATCTGCGCCTGCGCGTGGAGCGTGACGGTGACTTTTACGTCATCAATGGCGAGAAAACTTCCATCTCAGCTGCCGACCAGGCCGACATCACTGTTGTCTTTGGCCGCACAGGTAAGCCCGAAGACGGCGCACACGGTGTTACTGCGCTGCTGGTGCCAATGGACACGCCCGGCTTAACCACCAGTCGCTTTGACTGCCATGGCCAGCGTTCGATCGGTCGAGGCTCTATCTTCTTTGAGAACGTTCGAATTCCCGT
This sequence comes from uncultured Burkholderiales bacterium, assembly GCA_903932865.1. Taxonomy (GTDB): domain Bacteria; phylum Pseudomonadota; class Gammaproteobacteria; order Burkholderiales; family Burkholderiaceae_C; genus Limnohabitans_A. The sequence continues at coordinate 10,943 of CAIZHQ010000003.1, read as the reverse complement.
CAGTCACCGTTTAGGTGACGAGAACAAAGGCTTTGTGCAAGTCATGCACGGCTTTGATTACTCACGCTCTCTGATTGGCCTGCAATGCCTGGCCGTAGCTCGTGCGGCACTGGACGAAACCTGGGAATACATCACGCAGCGCCAAGCCTTCGGCCAGCCACTGTCGGCTTTCCAAGGTGTAACTCACCCGTTGGCTCAATATGACACTGAAGTAGAAGGGGCACGCTTGGTTTGCCTTCAAGGCCTCTGGCTCAAAGATCAAGGCCTACCTCATTCAGCCGAGGCCGGCATGGCCAAGTGGTGGGGTCCGAAGCTGGCCTATGACGTCATACACCAGTGCCTACTGTGCTTTGGGCACGGCGGATATGACAGGGGCCTGATGGAGCAGCGCCTTCGCGATGTGCTGGGCTTCCAAATCGGTGACGGTACAGCGCAGATCATGAAAACCATCATCGCGCGTACCCGCGCTGGTCGCAAAAACGTGCCAGCCTGAGATTTTCAAAACATAAAACCAACCCAAGGAGACGACCATGGAATTCGATGCCGTACTTTTGGCCCCTCGCCGTGCCCGCATGATCGCGCAAGGTCTGTGGCATGACCGCACCATCAACGCTGAACTCGACGCTTGTTTGTCCGCTTGTCCCGACAAGCTTGCGCTTACCGCTTACAGGGTTGAGGCTGGTGATGAAAAGCGCTTCACCTACCGTGAACTTGCCAGCATGGCCGATCGCATAGCGGTGGGCCTGACGCGCCTGGGTGTGCAAAAGAACGATGTGGTGGCCTGCCAACTTCCCAATTGGTGGCAGTTCACCTTGCTGTACTTGGCTTGCTCACGCATTGGTGCGGTGATCAACCCGCTGATGCATATCTTCCGCGAGCGCGAACTCAACTTCATGCTCAAGCATGGCGAGGCCAAGGTCATCGTGGCACCTAAGACCTTCCGTGGCTTTGATTTCGAGCAAATGATTGCCGCCATCCAGCCGGGTCTGCCGCATCTGAAACACGTAGTTGTGATCGACGGCCAAGGCTCCAACAGCTTCGAAGCCCTGCTGAGTGGCCCTGCTTGGGAAAACGAACCCGATGCCGCCGCCATTTTGAGCGCGCACCGCCCTGGTCCGGACGACATCACGCAGCTGATCTATACCTCCGGCACCACCGGCGAGCCCAAGGGCGTGATGCACTCGGCCAATACCGTGATGGCCAACATCATCCCCTATGCTGAGCGCCTGCAACTCAACGCTGAAGACGTGGTGCTGATGGCATCACCCATGGCGCACCAGACGGGTTTCATGTACGGCCTAATGATGCCCATCATGCTCAAGGCCAGCGCCGTGCTGCAGGACATCTGGGAGCCGAAAAAAGCAGTCGAGATCATCAACCGTGAAAAAGCCACCTTCACGATGGCCTCGACACCGTTCCTAACCGACCTGACCCGTGCAGTGAGCGAAGGAAGCACCCCGGTGCCCACGCTGAAAACCTTCCTGTGCGCTGGCGCGCCGATTCCAGGTCCACTGGTCGAGCAGGCACGTTCTGCTTTGAGTACCAAGATCGTGTCCGCTTGGGGTATGACCGAAAACGGTGCGGTAACGCTCATCGCTTTGAACGATCCGGACGAGCGCGCTTTCACCACCGATGGTCTTCCCTTGCCAGGGGTTGAGCTCAAGGTGGTCGGGGCTGATGAGCAGAGTCTTCCTCCAGGTGAAACCGGGAAACTGTATGTGCGCGCCTGCTCCAACTTTGGCGGCTACTTGCGCCGTCAGCACCTGAACGGCACCGATGCCGAAGATTGGTTCGACACCGGCGACTTGGCCCGCATGGACGCGCAAGGCTATATACGTATCACCGGACGCAGCAAGGACGTGATCATCCGGGGCGGCGAAAACATCCCTGTCGTTGAAATCGAGTCGCTGCTTTACCGCCACCCGGCTGTGGCCATGGCCGCCATCGTGGCCTACCCCGATGAGCGTCTGGGTGAGCGCGCCTGCGCCGTGGTGGTCACCAAGCCCGGCCAAAGCTTCGACATGCCCACCCTGGTGGACTACTTGAAGGCGCAAAAAGTGGCGCTCCAGTACATCCCCGAGCGTCTAGAGCTGTTGGATGCCATGCCTGCCACGCCCTCGGGAAAGATACAAAAATTCAAGCTGCGCGAGCAACTGCAGACCATGCTGAGCGCGCGCTGAATGACGAGAAAAAGCGCCATGCCCGAATCAAACGCCAGTTCCACCATTCTGACCGAAGCACACGGCCGGGTGGGTTTGATCCGCCTGAATCGCCCTGCACAACTGAACGCCCTCAATGACGAATTGATGGATGCTCTGGGCTCTGCAATGCTGTCCCATGACGCAAACGCAGATATTGGAGTCATCCTGATCACAGGCAGTGACAAGGCATTTGCTGCAGGGGCTGACATCCCTGTAATGGCCGACTGGTCGTACATAGACGTTTACCAAAGCGGTTTTATCTCCAGAAACTGGGAGACGATCCGTCAGGTACGCAAGCCCGTGATCGCGGCCGTGTCCGGTTTTGCTATGGGTGGCGGCTGTGAACTTGCATTGGCCTGCGACATCATCTTGGCGGCTGAGTCAGCCCGCTTTGCCCTGCCAGAGGTCAAGCTGGCCATGCTGCCAGGTGCCGGTGGCACACAGCGCTTGCCCCGCGCCGTAGGGAAAGCCAAGGCCATGGATATGTGCTTATCGGCACGCATGCTAAATGCCGATGAGGCCGATCGTTACGGCCTGGTTTCGCGCGTGGTACCTGACGCCGAGCTCCAAACCATGGCCTTGAAGTTGGCAACACAAATTGCGGGCTATTCATTGCCCGCGCTGATGGCCATCAAGGAATCTGTCAATCGTGCACACGAGTCCAGCTTGAGCGAGGGGATCTTGTTTGAGCGGCGCGCCTTGCATGCCCGCTTTGCCAGCGAAGACGCCCACGAAGGCATGCATGCCTTCATGGGAAAACGTCCCCCTGTTTTCAAGCACCGTTGAACCTCCACCACCATGGCTCTCGACACCGAATCCTTTGACCTGCTGCTGCCCACCCTCCAGCGCTTCATCCGCGAGCGCCTAATCCCGGCGGAAAACCACCTTGAAGAGCACGATGATGTGCCTTTGGACATTGTCCAAGACATGAAAGAGATGGGCCTCTTTGGCCTGACGGTCCCCGAGGAATTTGGTGGGATCGGCCTGTCCGTGAGTCAGGAGGTGTTGGTCAACTACGAACTTGGCCGCACCGCACCTGCCTTCCGCTCGGTTTTTGGCACCAACATCGGTATCGGCTCGCAAGGCATCCTGATTCACGGCACGTCTGAACAAAAAACCGCCTACCTGCCTCGCGTGGCCAGCGGCGAGCTGATCATGTCCTTCGCGCTGACCGAGCCGGATGTCGGCACCGACGCCGCCTCACTCAAGACCCGCGCCGAACTTGATGGTGACCACTATGTGCTGAATGGCACCAAGCGCTACATCACCAACGCGCCGCGTGCCGGTGCCTTCACCCTGATGGCGCGCACCGGCGGCCCAGGAGCCAGTGGCGTTTCGGCCTTCATCGTGCCAGCCGACCTGCCCGGCATCAAGCTGGGCAAGCCCGATAAAAAAATGGGTCAACGTGGCACCAAGACCTGCGACGTGATCCTGGAGAACGTGCGTGTGCCTGCAGCCAACATCATCGGCGGCGTACCTGGCCAGGGTTTTAAGACCGCGATGAAGGTGCTGGACCGTGGTCGCCTGAACATCTCGGCAGTCTCCTGCGGCCTTGCCTCTCGCATCTTGGACGAGGCCCGTGCCTACGCCCGCGACCGCAAACAGTTCGGCAAACCGATTGGCGAGTTCCAACTCATCCAGGCCATGCTGGCCGACAGCCAGGCCGAACTGCTGGCCGGCTGGGCGCTGGTCAAGGACGTGGCTTCACGCTTTGACCTCAAGCCCGCCCATGTATCCGACCCTGAGATCTCCATGCAGGTGTCCTGCGCCAAGCTGTTCTCCACCGAGATGGTGGGTCGCGTGGCCGATCGCGGCGTGCAGATCCACGGCGGGGCTGGCTACATCAACGAGTACCCGGTCGAACGTTTTTACCGCGATGCCCGTCTGCTCCGCCTGTATGAAGGCACCACGCAGGTGCAGCAAATCATCATTGGCCGCGAGCTTCTGCGTACGGCCTGACTATGAACTTGAACCTTGATTACGGAGTTTCACCCAATGTCCCACAACGGAGCCAAACCATGAAGTTTCTCTTACCCGTCAATCGGGTAGTGGACTACAACGCCAAGGTCCGTGTGAACTCCGATGGTTCGGGCGTGGAAAAACTCGGCGTCAGGATCAATCACGACCCCGATGTCCCGATTTTTAGCTTGGTCGGCTTCGATCTTGAAGTCGATTTGTTTGCGGCCATGCCAGAGGTGGCGAATTCCGATGTATTTCAGTTTCCGCCTACTCCTCACAGCGCGCATGCAAGTACCCGGTCCAACAAAGAGACAGGAAACAAAAGATGCTGACCATTAATTTATTCAACGGCCTGGTGTACGGGTCCTTGCTCATCATCATGAGCTCGGGCCTAGCGCTGATCTATGGCCTGCGCCGCGTGGTGAACTTTGCTCACGGCGGACTGTACATGCTGGGTGCCTATATTGGATATACCGTCGCGATGCACAGCAATTTCTGGGTGGCACTGGTGGCTGCACCCGCGGCCATGGCGCTTTTTGGCGTATTGCTTGATCGCTTTGGCTTGCGCTTACTCCAAGATCGAGAGCCTCTGAGCGTGATGCTGGTGACCTTTGGATTGCTTTTGATCCTAGAAGACTTGGTCGTCTTCATCTGGGGCAAGGCCAATTTCTCGCTTTTCACGCCTGATTTGCTCAACTTCACAGTGGACTTGTTAGGTAACCAGGTACCCGCCTACCGTATTGGCGTGATCGTGGTGGGCTTGTCGGTTGCATTGGGTTTGACGCTGTGGCTGCGCTTTTCGCGGATTGGTTTGTTTGTGCGCGCCGCCAGTACCGATCCTGTCACCACCTCCATGCAGGGCGTAAACACTGACGCGGTCAGTGCAGGCGTGGTGGGTCTGGGAAGTGCTCTAGCAGGTCTTGCTGGTGTGGTGGCTGCACCGTTTTTGTCGCTCTCTCCGCACATGAGCTCAGACGTGTTGATCGACTCCTTCGTGGTGGTAGTGATCGGTGGCCTGGGATCACTGGCGGGTGCATTTGTTGCCGCGCTACTGCTTGGAATGATGCAGGCCATTGGCGCGGTTTACATGCCGCAATTGTCGGTACTGTTGCCCTTCATCTTCATGATCGCCATCCTGATTTGGAAGCCCTCCGGTCTGGCCGGCAGCCGCACTTGAAGCCGGAGCAAGTACCATGCGTTTTTCTAAAATCCTCCGATTGGCGCTTCTGGCCTTACTGGTCGGCGTGGCCATTGCTTACCTGACTCCCTCCAAAAGTTTGCTTGGCCTGTTTGCGCAGGCTGTGATTTATGCCATCTTCGCACTCGGTGTAGGGGTGCTGCTGCGACAAAACGGACTGACCAGTTTTGGACATGCATTGTTTTTTGGCGCGGCTGGTTACGCCATGGGCGTTATCTTGGCTCTCGACTTGATGAGCGCTGAGCTGGCCATGCCGGTGGTGTTGCTGGGTATAGGCGTTTTGGCCTTTTTGATTGGCTTGGTCATCGTTCGAGTTCCAGGCATTGCCTTTGGCATGCTGACATTGGCCATCGGGCAGATGGCCTATCTACTGGCCACTCGCTCGCGCGGGCTGACCGGTGGTTCGGACGGCATGAGCGTGAACTGGCCTGCAACCTTATTCGGCGTCAAGCAATCGGTTTTGCTCAAGCCGGATACGCTGTTTCTCATCGTCTGGACCGTGATGGTCGTGGTCACCTTATGTGTGGTCTGGATTCTTCGCACACGCTTTGGTGCCATCACGGAGGCGATTCGTGACAACGAAGAACGTGCTCGATTCATCGGCATCACCACCACCGTGCCCCGTGCGCTGGTCTATGCACTGTCGGCCATGGTCACGGGTGTAGCAGGTCTTTTGTCGTCTCTTAATTCAGGCTTTATTTCGCCTGAAAGCTTGCATTGGAGCGTCTCAGGAATTGCTCTGGTGATGGTTGTTGTAGGCGGCTTTAAGTCGGTCATTGGCCCCATCGTGGGAGCCATCGTTTACTTCTTGTTCAAAGATTTGCTGGGTGATTACGCCACCTATTGGATGGCGATTTTTGGGGCCACCTTGATCGCAGTGATCGTTTTCTCGCCCGATGGCATCGCCGGGGCCCTAGAGCGACTGTTTAAGCCCCGCGCCAATCATGACGCGGCGACCGGTCCTCGTGGCCACTGACCCTCATCACCGGAGAACACCATGACTGCCTACGTGCTCGAAACACGCGATGTGGCCATCCACTACGGTGGGGTCAAAGCCTTGGACGGCGTATCGCTGACTCTGGGAAAAGGCCAGATTCGTGGCCTGATTGGCCCCAATGGGGCAGGCAAATCCACCGTGATTGACGCCATCACCGGTCGACGTCCTTTGACCCGTGGCCAGGTGATCTTGGACGGCCAAGACGTGAGCAAACTCGGCGCAGTCGATCGCCGCCGACTTGGCCTGTCACGCAGCTTCCAGCGCACCAGCATCTTCACCGGCATGCCAGTACGAAAGCAGGTGGAGTTGGCCTCTTACAAGATGGGCGTGAGTGACTCTGCTGCGGATGCCGAAGCGGTACTACAAGAACTTGACTTAGCTCGCATGGGCGATGTGATGGCTGAAGACCTGGGCTATGGCGAGCAACGTCGCCTTGACTTGGCTTTGGCGCTGGTCGGCCGCCCCAAGATGCTGATGCTTGACGAACCTATGGCGGGTTTGTCGGTGAAGGAGTCGCTGGATTTGGCCCAGCACCTGAAAGCGCTTACTTCTCGATGGGAAGTGTCAGTCCTGCTCGTGGAGCATGACATGGACGTGGTGTTCGGCATCTCCGATGTCGTCACCGTTTTCGAATTGGGCCGCGTCATTGCCAGTGGCGAGCCAGCCGAGGTGCGCGCCGATCCACGTGTGCGCGAGGCTTATCTAGGAAGCGCAGCATGACCAGACTCCTCGAACTACACAACGTCAACGCTTTTTATGGCTCGGCCCACATCCTGCACGGACTCAGCCTGCATGTGAACGCAGGCGAGCGTGTAGCCCTGATTGGACGCAATGGCGTGGGAAAGACCACTGTCGTCAACACCATTTTGGGTTTAGCCCAAATGAATGGTGGCCACATCCGTATGGGTAGCCGGGACATCATCCGCCCTCGCCCCTACACCGCCGCCCAGCACGGCATGACCGTGGTGCCGCAAGGCCGCCGCATCGTGGCCAACTTGACGGTGGAAGAAAACCTGCTGTTGGGTGCCGCCACCGGCCGCAAAGGGCCCTGGAATGTGCCCGAAATTTACAAGCTGTTTCCCATTCTGCAAGAGCGTGCCCACACCCCGGGCACAGCACTCTCGGGCGGGCAGCAGCAGATGCTAGCGGTGGGTCGTGCGCTCATGGCCAACCCGGACTTGATCTTGCTGGACGAGCCCACCGAGGGTCTTGCCCCTGTGATCGTTGACCAACTGGCCGACATTTTCAAGCGCGTGGCAGACGAGGGCACGGCTTTGTTGCTCATCGAGCAAAACCTCAGCTTGGTGGTACGAGTGGCAGATCGCTATCTGGCCATGGCCAAGGGCAATGTGATTGCGCAAGGCCCTGTCGAGAACACCCCGCAAGGGCTCAAGGACATCGAACAACACGTTTTGGTGTGAGGCCCGGATCTCCGGGCTTTTTGTGTGTGTAAGCAGTGAAGCCATTTTTGGCATTTTTTAAATCAAGGAGACATCATGTTCAAACCCACTCGAATCCAACAACTCGTTGCCATCGCGACCCTGGCCACTGCGCTGCCTCTGGCGGCTCAGGCGCAAGGCAAGGACCCTGTCCGCGTGGCGCTGATTACGTCCAAGTCGGGTGGCTTCGCCACCATGGGCGCAGATGTGGCAAACGGTATCCGCTTTGCTGTAGAAGAAGCTAACGCCCGTGGCGGCGTGGATGGCCGACGCGTTATCGTAGCCGAGGGCGATGACGAAAGCACACCCGACGCAGGCCGACGCGTTGCTGAAAAACTCTCGCGTGAAGGCCACAACCTGATCATTGGCCCAATCAGTTCGGGCATATCCTTGACCATCAGCCAAAACCTGAGCCGCTGGGATGCCGCCTTGATTGGCACCATCAGCAAGGCCGACCGCCTGACAGGTGATGCCTGCAACACACGCTTCATCCGTACCAACCACTCGGATGCGATGGACATGGCCATGGTCAACGACTGGCTCAAAGGCGTTCCTGGCAACAACTTCGCCATCATGGCGGCCGACTACCTTTGGGGCCAAGATTCTGCCAAAGCCTTTGAATCTGCGGTAACGGCACAGGGCAAGAAAGTGGCACTCAAGCTGATGGTGCCCATGGGCACCAAAGACTACGCGCCATATATTCAACAGCTTAAGGCTGCCAAGGTCGACGCGATCTGGACCGCCGAAGTGGCCGGTGCCATTGCCTTTACCAAGCAAGCAGCCGACTTTGGTCTGATTCCTCAAACGCCGCTGATCGGTCACGCTTTGTTGTCGAACTTTGTGATCAACGCTACAGGCAACGCGCTCACCAATGTGCCTGGTAACGTGGGCTTCACCCCTGATATCGACACACCACAGGCGAAGGCTTTTGTAAATGCCTTCAAGGCCAAGTTCAACCGCCTTCCCTCTGATACCGAAGGTCAAGCCTACAACGGAGCCATGGTTCTATTCCAGGGTGTGACTTTGGCCAAGAGCGTCAAACCTGAAGATGTGACCAAGGCACTGCGCGGTGCTACTGTCGATACGCTTTATGGCAAGGCCCCCGTGCGTGCAGCTGACAACCAGATGGTGATTCCCAACTACGTCGCCCGTGTGAAAACCGCCGATGGCGTACTGCGCCCAGTCATCGAGCGTTCCTTCCCAGCATCGATCGCGCCCGCAGCATCGCCTGCTTGCAAGATGTGAGACACAGAGTCGCTCACGGGCGGCTCTGTCCATTTGTACCCGCCTGCCACCGAGCTTTGGGGCGCAGGCGATGTACAAGTTTTGCAACGAAAGGAGTTGGGCATGACCGACATCGCTTTGTCATTGCAAGAACGCGCTGCGCCGCAAATGCAATGCTTTTGCTGCGGCCCGGCACACCCTACGGGGCTGCGCATCCGAAGTTTCTGGGACGACTCGGGCGATTTTGTTCTGATGCGCCACACACCGAGGCCTGAGTTCCTTGGTTTTCCGGGTCTCGTGTATGGGGGTCTTTTGGCCATGCTGGTGGATTGCCACAGCGGATGGACGGCCATGGCTTGGCATTACCGCCATGAGCAGCGACCACCAGAGAGTAGCCCCGCCATCCAGTGTGTGACAGGCAATATGAACATCGATTACCTCAAGCCTACCCCCATGGGCGTGGAATTGCTGCTTAAGGCTTGGGTCGAGGGGCCTTTGGCGCGAAAATCTCGCGTGCTGTGTGAAATCTGGGCCGGCGATGTTATGACCGTCCGGGCTGACACGCTGTTTGTGAGGGCCGATACTGACCGTCTGCGTGCTCAGGCTCACTTGCAAACCAGTCTTGTTAAGACCCTAGTCTCTGATCTTTGATGTTCTATCCCTATCATGCTGGACAAACGCCTTGAAGGCAGCCATTTAAGCCCGTTTTGGGTGGAGGTCGATCCTGGCAGGCTGCATGCTTTTGCTCAAGCTACCGATCAGACCAACCCGAAGTACCTGGACTTCGCCGTCGCGCGTGCTCATGGGTATCCGGACTTGCCCATACCGCCCACTTTTTATTTCTGCTTGGAAATGGCTGCACCACAGCCAATGGAGATTTACGAGCGCTTAGGCGTCGACTATGCTCAAGTTTTACACGGCGAGCAGCATTTTCATTACTACCGCATGGCCTTTGCCAGAGAGCGCTTGCACTTCGCACCGTGCATCACTTCGCTCTATGCCCGCAAGGGTGGTGCATTGGAATTCATTGTGCGTGATACCCGCGTCGAAGCTGAGAACGGCGAACACGTGGCCGATCTGCGCAGCGTGATGGTTGTTAACCATGCCCTGGCTATAAGCTCTGGTGAATCCCCATCTGAGCCGGTGAAGGTTGCGATTTCCTCTGCTTCTTCATTTAACAAAGACTTAAAAACTCAGCCGTCCAACAGCTTGCCAGAGCTAGTTACATCACCCATCACTCGTGACACTCTGTTGCGCTATGCCGCAGCATCATGGGATGAAAACCCGCTGCATGTGGACCAGTCCTATGCCCGTCAAGCTGGCCATCCTGATGTTTTTGCACACGGGATGCTTTCAGCGGCCTATCTTTCGCGATTGTTGACTGACTGTCTAGACCAAGCGGCCATTGACTCCATACATCTACGCTTTGTCGCCATCACTCGATTAGGCGATGCCGTGCATGCGCAAGTCTCGGACATGCCATTCGATAGTGTCTCTGTCATCTCTGAACCTGCTCACATCGTCAAAATGAACACCTTCAACCAGCATGGCGAATGTAAGGTGGTTGGTACGGCTCGGATTCGAATGGATCTAGGGCATTCTTATCGCCAACCACCTAGCCAAAGGCAGCACTAACTTCAAGGGGCCTGGTTCTTGAGTGAAATTTCTCTAGGCACTAATCAGATATTTGTTCAGTTAATGGGCAATCAAATCTCTTTGGCCGGTGCTTAATCCCCTGAAGGCTGCGGCCAGTCACTTGCGACTATTGATTGACCGCTTCCAGCCTTGGATTCAACCGGTCGATGCAACACACTAGAAACTGCTTTAGCAGAAGGAGTGTTGCAGATGAAGCGAAGACCTAGAATTTACTACTCTGATAGCCAGAAGGCCCTAATGTGGGAACGCTGGAAAAAAGGTGAGTCCCT
>CAIZHQ010000002.1 GCA_903932865.1 uncultured Burkholderiales bacterium | reverse complement strand
GTCGCCCTTCATGCGGCGCACAAACTCTTTGGCCAGCGCCGGATGGGCGGCTTTGTAAGCGGCAAAGGCCTTGTTCCACTTGGCTTCGCGGGCTTTTCCGGCCACTTTGGCGTCCCAGTCGGCATAGACCGCTTTGGGGATTTTGAAGGGCTCGGCCGTCCAGCCCAGGGCTTCGCGGGTGAGTTTGATTTCTTCCGCACCCAGCGGCTCGCCATGGGCTTTGGAGGTGCCCGCACGGTTGGGTGAGCCTTTGCCGATGGCGGTTTTGCAGACGATCAGGGTGGGCTTGTCAGCGCTGTGCTTGGCGGTGGCGATGGCTTTGGAGACGGCCATGGCGTCATGGCCGTCCACCGCGTCGATCACGTTCCAGCCGCAGGCGGCAAAGCGCTGGGGCGTGTTGTCGATGAACCAAGGGGCGACTTGGCCGTCGATGGAGATGCCGTTGTCGTCGTACAGGGCAATCAGCTTGTTGAGCTTCCAGGCACCGGCCAGAGCCACGGCTTCGTGGCTGATGCCTTCCATCAGGCAGCCGTCCCCCAGGAACACGTAGGTGTGATGGTTGACGATCTGGTGGCCGTCCTTGTTGAACTCAGCGGCCAGCAGTTTCTCGGCCAGCGCCATGCCCACGGCGTTGGTGATGCCTTGGCCCAGTGGACCGGTGGTGGTTTCCACGCCGGGGGTCACGCCCACTTCGGGGTGGCCAGCGGTCTTGCTGTGCAGGGTGCGGAAATTCTTCAGCTCTTCGATCGGCAGCTTGTAGCCGGTCAGGTGCAGCACCGAATAGATCAGCATCGAGCCGTGGCCGTTGGACAGCACAAAGCGGTCGCGGTTGGCCCAATGGGGGTTTTGGGGGTTGTGCTGCAGGTGATCGCCCCACAGCGCCACCGCCATGTCGGCCATGCCCATAGGCGCGCCAGGGTGCCCAGAGTTGGCTTGTTGAACAGCGTCCATTGCGAGGGCGCGGATGGCGTTGGCCATTTGTTGCTGGTTTGCCATGTGGGCAGCTCCGGAGAAGTATTCTGGTAAACCCGGCATTTTAGCGGTTGTCAGGTCTTCAGACGCGACATACCGGCAGTCTGTCGGCAGTCCTGGCCAAGGAAGTTCATACCGCCGCCATCCAGCCCGAATGGAGGTCGCCTTCCAGTCTGACCGGCCCGCGTTCTTAGAAAGCAGTGTCTAGCCCTGCGCCACCGACAAAGCCAGCACCAGATCGGCCCACGCCTTGGCCTTGTCGGTCGGGTTGCGCAGCAAGCTCGATGGCGGGTAAGTCACCACCACCGGCACGCCCTGAAAGTCGTGCAAACGACCGCGCAGTTTGCCCATGGGCTCGGTGCTGCCCAGCAGGCTCTGGATGGCAAAACGGCCCATCGCCAAAATGACACGGGGCTGCGCCAGCGCGACCTGGCGCGACAAATAAGCCGCGCAGATCGCCAGTTCGGCTGTCTCGGGGTTGCGCCCGTTCAGTGGGCGGCATTTGACGGCATGGGTCAGGCAGGCCTCGGTCGGATCTGCGCTGGCGACGTCATTGGGATGGGCACTGCCGATTGAACCTTGGCGGCGCACGCCCACTGCCTTGAGCATGTTGTCGAGCAGCACGCCTTCCGGCCCGGTGAAAGGCTGACCCTGCTGACCGTCTGTTTCTGAAGGCAAATCACCCACCACCATCCAGCGGGCTGTGCGCTGGCCCGAGCCCAGAATCGGCGTTGAACGTGCAACGCACAAGGCGCACGACTGGCAAGCTTTCACAGTCGTTTGCAGCTCGGCCCAACCCATGTTGGACAGGCCATCAGGCATGGGTGCGACAACCTGTCCATGGGCCTGCACTGGAGCGGGCACTTGCGCCACAGGTTCACGCGTTACGGAGCGGGTGACTGGCACAGCGGGTGGGAGGGGACGCACCGGACTTGCAGCCTCTGCAGCGCTGGACACGACAGGAGCTGGTGCGGCCACGGCCTCGGCCGGTGCATCGCCCGCCACGGCGTGTGACGCAGCATCGTGGCGCTGTGGCCACCACACACGCACGCCCATCTCGGCCAGCAGGGCGCGTTGGCGGTCGTCCAGGTCGAATCGGGTGGGGTCGCTCATGTTGGGGCTCACAGTTTCAAACTCATCACCACCGCATGCTCACGCTGCAGGCGGCCTGCGGGATAGTAATCTTTGCGGATGCTGACCTGTTTGAAACCGTAGCGCGCATACACCTGCAGTGCTCGCAGGTTGCTTTGGCGCACCTCCAGCCACAACCATTGCGCGCCAGCGTGGCGAGAGATGAGCGACAAGGCGTCCAGCATCATGTGGCCCCAACCCTGGCCCTGCCGAGTGGGAGCGACGGTGATGTTGAGCAAGTGCATTTCCTCCACACCGTGCATGGCCAGAAAGTAACCCAGCAATTCACCGTCCAGCCAAAGGCATTGGGCCTCGAACAGGGGGTTGAGCGAGTCGCGGAAATTGCCCCAGGTCCAGGGGTGGCTGTAGGCGGTTTGCTCGACGGCGATCACCGCGTCCAGATTGTCCTGCGTCATGGGGGCCAGTGTGACGCGGTTGCGCGTGGCCTCCGAGGGTTGAGTGCTGTCCTGCGCAGGTGTGGACTTCATGGAGAGACTCATGGCTGCGCTGCGGCCTTGGCCAAAGCAGACTGGGCTTGCGCCTTGAGGGCCTCACGCTCGGCGGTGGTGTTGGCCACTTTGTCGCGGATGTACAGCGGCATGGCTTGCTCTGCCGGCACGGCCAGACCCTGGGCCCACAACGCCGGGGCCAGTCGCAGCAAAGCGGCAGCGGTGGGCAGGGCTTCACAGCGCAAGCCACCCGTTGCCACACGGGGCAGTCGGTCACCATAGGCTGCAAAAGCGTTACCCGCCTGCAGCACCGTGCGGTCATCGGGCGGGTGCAACTTTTCGGGGGCACCCACTTGCAAGGGCACGGCTTCTTGCCAACGCCCATGGCTTGCCCCTGGCAGGGGCTCCCAGCGGTAAGCGGCGCTGTACACCTCGTCCATGCGGGCGTCGAGCAGCGCCAGCACGGTGAGCGCGGCATCGGGCACGATGGCACCCGCTTGTACTTGCGCCCAGCGGGCCTCTTCGGCCACGGCCAGCAAAGTGTCGACGGGCAACACGGGCACATCGGCCCCAAATGCCAAGCCTTGCGCCACGGCGCATGCGGTGCGCAAGCCGGTAAAAGACCCCGGCCCACGGCCGAAGACGATGGCATCGAGCGATGCCAACGGCATGTCGGCTTCGGCCAGCAAGGCGAGCACCGCCGGGATCAGGCCGCTCGACGCCAGTGCACCACCGGGCAGGGTTTGGGCCCAGACCTGCTCGCCTCGGGCCACGGCCAGCGACAACACATCGGTGCTGGTGTCAAAGGCCAGCCAGCGGCGCTCGGTGCTGGCGCTCATGGCTGGCCTCCAGTTGGGGTCAAAGTGGGGGCGGCCACGGGTTTTTGGGCCTGCCGCACGCCGAACACAATACCGCCCGTCACCAGCGCCAGCCCGGCCAGCAAATTCCAGTGCATGGGCTCATCCAAAAACCACACCGCCCCCAGCGCCGACAAGCCCGGTACCAGTGCCGTGATCATGGTCGAGCGGACTGGGCCGTAGTGGCGCACCATCTGCGTGAAGGTGATGCCCGAAATCACCACCGAGCCCACGCCCTGGAACACCGCCTGGAACAAAATTTCAGACCAAGGGGCTTGGTGCAGTTGCGTAGGCAGGATGGACAAGCCCACCAGCAAAGCAAACAAGGGCACAAAACAGACAAAGGCAAACGCAGTGATGGCCATGGTGGCCCGCACCGCGTCAAAGCCCTGGCTGCGCACCAGCACGCTGTAGCTGGACCAGCACAGGGCAGCCATCATGAACAGCAAGTCACCCTTCCAGACCTCGCCGCCGTCAAAGGCCATGAGCAAGCTCGCACCGCCCACCAGCACATCACCCAGCACGATGAAGCCCAGCCCCAAGGCACGGGCGGCAGCCACTTTTTCGCGCAAGAACAACCAGGCCAGCAAGGTGGTCCACAAAGGCAGGCTGCCGGGCATGAGCACCGAGGCGTGCGTGGCGGGTGCATGCACAAAACCGGTGTAAGCCAGGATGGCGTACAAAAAGCCGCCCAGCAGGCCAGTTTGCACCGTCTGCCGCAAAGGCAGGGGCGACAGGCCCCACAAAGAGCCCGCTTGTTCACCGGCCTGGCGTGCCGGACGCATCCACCACCAAGCCCAGGGCAACAAGACGGCGCTGGCCCCCAGAATGCGGGCCAGCGCGATGTCCAAAGGCAGCAATCCCCGAGACGCCGAGGCCCGCGCAATGACAATGAAACCCGTCCAGATGAGCACCGTGACGACCGCCGAAGCCAGGCCCACGGTTTTTGAAGAAAATCGCATGGCCCGAATCATACGGGGCCGCTGCTCAGGCGAGCGCTGTGCCGCCTTTTGACGAGCTCATTGGCCTGCGAGTACCTCATGGTCCCCGTTAGACTCGCCCGATGACCCGCTCCCGCGCCAAGCGCCCATTTTTACTTACCCTGGCCCTCGCCACTGTTGCAGCCTTGGCGCTGAGTAGCGCCCTGACCGGGCCTGCCCAAGCGCAAAGTACCGCTCAATTCGCGCTGCCCCGGTCTGTCCTGCAAACCCTGCACCAAGCCCAAATTCCACCTTCGGCCCTGAGCGTGCTCATCGCCCCACTGCCGGATAGCCCTGCATCCCAAAGCGCCATGCCGCGCCACTTATCGCACCACGCGCAAGCCAGCGTCAACCCCGCTTCGGTCATGAAACTGTTCACGACCTACGCCGGCTTGAGCCTGTTGGGGCCCGACCACGTCTGGCGCAACCGGGTGTACACCGATGGCCCCGTGCGCGACGGCGTGCTGCAGGGCAACCTGATCGTGCGTGGCAGCGGTGACCCCAAGCTGGTGGTCGAGCGGCTGCAAGAGCTGCTGGCGCAGGTGCGGTCAGCGGGCGTGCGCGAGGTGCGTGGCGACATCGTGCTCGACCGCAGCGTGTTCGATGTGCGCGAGCGCAGCGAGCCCTTTGACGAAGAACCTCTGAGGCCTTACAACGTGGGGCCAGACGGTCTGCTGCTCAACTTCAAGGCGGTGGTCTACAAGTTCACGCCCGATGCCGCCAGCGGCCTGGTGCAGGTGCGCTTTGAGCCGCCACTGGCCGGCTTTTCTGCCCCCACGCAACTGCCGCTCAGCCAGGCCCCGTGCAGCGACTGGCGACGTCAGCTGCAGGCCGACTTCAGCCAGCCACTGCAGGTGCGCTTTGCGGGCCGCTACCCGGTCAGCTGCGGTGAGCGCGAATGGCCCGTGGCCTACCCCGAGCCCGAAGCCTATGCGCCCCGCGTCATGCAAGCCCTGTGGCAAGGCGCAGGCGGACAGCTCACCGGACAGGTGCGCTACGGCGCACGCCCGGCATCGGCCAAGCTGCTGCTGGAGGCGCCCTCCTTGCCCTTGTCCGAGATCATCCAAGACATCAACAAATTCTCGAACAACGTGATGGCGCAGCAGTTGTACCTGACGCTGTCAAGCGAGCTGGGCGCGCCCGGGCGCTTTGAGGCCTCGCGCTTGCGCCTGTCGCAATGGTGGCGTCAAGGCTTTGCCATGCATGAAGAGCCGGTGCTGGACAACGGCTCGGGCCTGTCGCGCAGCGAACGCAGCACGGCGCAGGCCCTCACCGCCTTGCTGCAGGCGGCACACGCCAGCCCGCACGCCCGCCACTTTATCGACTCGCTGGCCATCGCTGGGGTGGACGGCACTGCAGCCCGCCTCAAAGACCGACACCCACAGTCGCCTGTGATCGGCAATGCCTGGCTCAAAACCGGCTCGTTGCGTGATGTGGCATCGGTCGCGGGTTATGTGCAAGGCCAAAGCGGCCAGCGCTACAGCCTGGTGGCCGTGCTGCATCACCCCAACGCCCAGCAGGCGCGGGCCGCGCTGGACCAATTGCTGGAATGGACGGTGAGCGACATGGTTTCGGGCCCTGCCAAACCTCGCACACCCCACACCGCGCCACGCAGCAGAGCACGCTGAGCCCCTGAAACACGCACACAAGGATTCCCAACATGAACCTCATCGACTGGGTCGGCTCTGTGGCCGCCCTCCTGACCACCGCCAGCTTCATCCCGCAAGCCTGGCATACCTTTCGCACCCGCGACGTGAGCGGCATCTCGCTGGGCATGTACAGCCTGTTCACCGCAGGGGTGGCGCTGTGGCTGGTCTACGGCATCTTGATGGTGGCCTGGCCCATCATCATCGCCAACGTCATCACCACCAGCTTGGCGCTGATGATTTTGGTGATGAAGTTGCGATACCGATAACTATTTTTTCTTTAACAGAAATCGCTGAGAAATCGGTGAATACCCTCATGGCTTGAAGAGTTTCACTCGACTAAAGTGAAAAAAGAACGATTGTTCTTTTTTAATCCATTGGAGACACGCCATGAAAACATTGAAGTACGGCCTACCCATGCTCGGCGCAGCCCTTTTGGCTGCTTGCGGCGGCAATGACACGCCCCACGGTGCCTTGATCGAGAACCCAGTCTTGCTGGCCACCTTGACCAAAAAACAGTTCGACGATGGTCCACTTGCGGGTTTGAGTGGCAAAGCCAAATGTGACGTCAAGGTCGTTTCCCTCAACTATGCGACACCCGGCGTCAAGGGTGAGAATTCCAACGCCTCAGGCGTTTTGTTGCTGCCCTCAGGAGCCGATTGCACAGCCGCTGCGCCTTTGGTGGCTTATGCCAAAGGAACCGATGTCCAAAAACCCCGCACACTGGCTAACCCTGCAGACAGCGAAACCTTCATGTTGGCGGCCCTGTACGCCAGCCAAGGCTACGCCGTGGTGGCGACCGACTACCTGGGATTTGCCAAGTCCAACTACAGCTTCCACCCTTACCTGCACGCAGACTCTGAAGCCACGTCGGTCATCGACTCGATTCGCGCTGCACGCAACGCTGTGTCATCTCAGGGGGCCAGCCTCAACGGCAAGGTGATGCTGGCTGGCTACTCGCAAGGTGGTCACGCTTCGATGGCCGCTCACCGTGCGATTGAAAAGAGCTTCTCCTACGAGATCAACGTGGCGGCTGGCGCGCACTTGGCGGGACCTTACAACCTTTCAGGCTCAATGAAGCTGCCTGATGCGATTGCGGGTTACCAGTTCTTTGTGCCTTACTTGGTCACCGCTTGGCAGAAAATTTATGGCAACTTGTACACCGATGTCAAAGCCGTTTTCAAAGCACCTTATGCCGATGGCATTGAATCTTTGTTGCCCAGCCCCACTTTGAACTACACCACACTGGTCACCAGCGGCAAGTTGCCTGGCATGAACGGCGAAACACCCAACCAAGCCCGCGATGCCTTGTTCCAGCCGGCATTCAGCAGCGACATTTTGACCAACCCCAGCAACGCCACATTACTGGCCGCTAAAAAGAATGACTTGCTGGACTGGTCCCCCAAATCGCCACTCATGCTGTGTGGCGGCAGTGGTGATCCCACAGTGCCACCTGCTGTACACCAAGCCGTCATGAAAAAAGCTTTTGACGACAAAGGCTTGAAAAACGTGACTTCCGTGGATGTGGATCCTTATATTGCGGCCACTTATGGCCCCGTCACGTCAGCCAATGCCGCGACTTACTACAGCAAATACCATGGCGAATACGAACCACCTTTCTGCCACGCTCAAGCCAAAGGCTTGTTCGACTTGGTGAAGTAAGCCGAGTTAAGCCGCCGCCCGCTGCAAGCGGTCCCGCACGCCTTCCCATTCAGGCGTGTCGGGTGGCAGCTGCACCCAAATTTGCGTCACGCCCCGGGCGTCCAGTTCGCGCAGCACGCTGAACAAATCGTGCGCGGCTTGCTCGGCCGTCGCGGCTTGCTGCCGCCAGAGCACGCCAGCACCAAAACCTTCATCGGCGGCTGGCCGCTCTGCCGACCACAACCCGAGATTGTTGGCGTGCGGGCCCAAGGCCTTCAGTTTGGCGGTGATGTCTTGCGCGGTCATCAAACGCACCTTGGCGCGCGGTGCGTAGTGTGATTCAAGCGTGCCTGAGGCACGCGGCGCGGCCTGGCCACTCACAACCTGTGGGGCGTCTTTGCCTCGCACCGCTTGGCCACACGCGGCCTCGACCTGCGCCCGCGTGATCTGCCCAGGGCGAAGCAGCACCGGCTCGCCCCGCGTGCAGTCGATGATGGTGGACTCGATGCCCACCTCGCAGTCGCCACCGTCCAAAATCAACAACTCAGGGCCCAGCTCGGACTGCACATGCGCAGCGGTGGTCGGACTGACGCGGCCAAAGCGGTTGGCACTGGGGGCAGACACACCCAACACGCCCAGCGGCAAGCAGGCTTGCAACAAAGCTTGTGCGACGGGGTGCGAGGGGCAGCGCAAACCGATCGAGTCTTGCCCCCCGGCCGAAGCCGCAGCCACGCAGCTTTTGCGCGGCAAGATCAAGGTGAGTGGGCCAGGCCAAAACGCGGCCATGAGCTTTTGCGCAAAGTCGGGCACTGGCGCAGCAAACAGCGGCACCTGCACCACACTGGCCACATGCACGATCAGCGGGTGGTCTGACGGGCGGCCCTTGGCCAGAAAAATTTTGGCCACCGCCGCATCGTCGGTCGCGTTGGCCGCCAAGCCGTAAACGGTCTCGGTGGGCAGTCCTAGCAACTGGCCGTCACGCAGCGCTTGCGCCGCCTGCGCGACGTGGGCCTCGTTGGCACTCAAGATCATGGCGGTCTTTAAAACGCTTCGATGCCAAGCATAGCGGCCGCTTGCAAGGCGGTGGTACGCACGGCCTCAGGCGTGGCACCCGTGATATTCAGGTGGCCCATCTTGCGGCCGGAGCGGGCTGACAACTTGCCGTACAGGTGCAAGTGCGTGCCGGGCAGCGCCAGCACCTGGCCCCACGCGGGGCTGGTCGGGCCTTTACCAGCGGGCGTGACTTCGGGCCACAGATCGCCCAGGAGGTTGAGCATGATGGCGCTCGAATGCTGACGCGGCTGGGTGAGCGGCAAGCCCGCCAGCGTGCGCACCTGCAGCTCAAACTGCGACTGGTCGCAGGCGTTCATGGTGTAGTGGCCGCTGTTGTGCGGGCGCGGCGCCATCTCATTCACAACCAGCTGGCCGCCTTCGAGCAAGAAAAATTCCACACACAGCACGCCCACGTAATGAAGGCCTTCGGCAATGGCGCGGGTCGCGGCCACCGCTTGCGCGGCCACATCGGCCGGCACTGCACCCTCGTACACGCTGGTCACGGCCAAAATGCCTTCGCGGTGCAGGTTCAGTTGCACCGGAAAATTCACCATCTGCCCATCGGCCCCACGCGCCACGATGACCGAGCACTCGGCCTGCAGCGGCAGCATTTTTTCGAGCACGCAGGGCACGCCTTTCAACTCGGCCCAAGCCGCTGCCAGTTCTTCGCGGGTCTTGACGCGGATCTGGCCCTTGCCGTCGTAACCCATGCGGGCTGTTTTCAAAATACCCGGCAGCAAATCCTCGCCCACAGCCGTCAACTGCGCGGCCGTCTCGACGACGGCATGCGGGGCCACCGGTACGCCGCAGCGCACAAAGTGGGCTTTTTCGGCAACGCGGTCTTGCGCAATGGCGACCGACTCGGACGCCGGGGCCACCGGGCGGTGTGCTCCCAAGGTCAGCAGGGCCGGTGCAGGCACGTTTTCAAACTCAGTGGTGATGGCCGCGCAGCGCTGCATCAGCTGCGCCAAGCCCTGCTCGTCCAAATAATCGGTCTGAATGTGGTGGTGGCTGACCAAACCAGCGGGGCTGGCGGCATCGGGGTCGAGCACCACGGTGAAGTAGCCCATGGCCTGGGCTGCGTGCACAAACATGCGGCCCAACTGGCCGCCCCCCATCACGCCCAAAGTGGCCATCTGGCCATTTACCATGGCGCCCGGCAAAATGGCGCGGCTCATGCAGCGCTCACTGGCTGCAGTGTCATGGCGCGGGCCATGGCGGTTTGTTCGACGCGGAAAGCTTCCAGCTTTTGGCGCAGGGCCGGGTCGTTGTTGGCCAACATGGCCACCGCAAACAAAGCCGCATTGGCCGCACCCGCTGCGCCAATGGCAAAGGTGGCCACCGGCACGCCCTTGGGCATTTGCACAATGCTGTACAGCGAATCCACACCCGACAAAGTTTTGGTCTGCACCGGCACACCCAGCACCGGCACCACGGTTTTGGCCGCGATCATGCCGGGCAAATGAGCCGCACCGCCCGCGCCCGCGATGATGGCTTGCAAGCCACGCGCAGCAGCCGTCTCTGCATAAGTGAACATATCGTCCGGCATTCTGTGGGCCGAAACCACGCGGGCGTCGTGGGGGATGCCAAACTGTTGGAGAATCTGGACTGCGTGCTGCATGGTGTCCCAGTCGGAGCTGGAACCCATGACGACGCCGATGAGCGCTTGAGTCATTGGGTGCTTTTCGTGATCAATCTTGAATTTTAAGGTTTCGCCTCATCTGCAGCCGAAACACAAACCGGAAACCTGCCCACCATGATGGACGTCACGATACAAAACTTTGAAGCCGAGGTCATCGAAGCCTCCATGACCACGCCCGTGCTGGTGGATTTTTGGGCACCTTGGTGCGGCCCGTGCAAGTCATTGGGCCCTGTGCTCGAAAAGGTCGAGGCCGCTTATGAAGGCCGCTTCAAATTGGTCAAAATAGACTCTGACCAGGAGCAGCAACTGGCCCAGGCATTTGGCATCAAAAGCATCCCGACCTGCGTGTTGCTGAAAAACGGCCAGCCGGTTGATGGTTTCATGGGCGCTTTGCCTGAAGGTCAGGTCAAGCAATTCCTGGACAAACACCTGCCCGCCGCCGAAGAACTGCAAGCCCAAGCTGCAGCCCAAGAAGCCCAGCAACACCTGCAAGCGGGCGACGAACACAGCGCCCGCGCCGCATTGGAACAAGCCCTGGCCACCGACCCCGGCAACGACGACGCCCGCTTTGACCTAGTCAAGCTGCTGATTGGCCTGGGCGAGTTGGCCGAAGCGGCCGCATTGCTGGCGCCCGCCATGGCCCGCATTCCGGTGCCGTTGCGCTTTGAGGCCCAAACCCAGTGGCTCAACGCCTTGGAGTTTGTGACCACCGACCCGCGTGGTCAGTGGGAGCTGGATCAGTTTGACGCCTTGATCGCCCAGAACAAGCGCGACTTTGAGGCCCGTTTTGCCAAAAGCCGCCTGCTGATCGCGATCGGTCAATGGGAAGCGGCGATGGACGAGCTTTTGGAAATCATCATGCGCGACAAAAAGTGGGATGACGAAGCCCCACGCAAAACCTTTGTCGCCTTGCTGGAACTGATGACGCCCCCTAAATCCAAAACGCAAGACGCCTCCGGCAAGTCCGCAGGTGGCATCGAGTTGATGGGCAAGGCCGCCATGCAAGAGGACCCACTGCAGGCCATGATCTCCAGCTACCGGCGCAAGCTCAGCATGATGCTCAACTGAAACCACGCGCCACACCCCAAGCCCGATCCTGCTGCACACGATGCAGACTGATCGGGCTTATTCATCCAGGGGCCAGGCAAGCGCTCAACGAATGGCCCCGGCTTGGCGCTCGATGTCCATGCGCATGCCCTGCAGCAGGCCTGCTGACATGAGCACCTCCCCCACCACAAACATGGGGCCCACCAGCAAGCCCACCACGTCGTCGACAAAAGCCGGTTTGCGGCCCTCGAAATAGTGGCCAATGAACTGCAAAACCCAGCCGATGAAAAACAGGCCCAAACCCGCCTGCCAAACCGCCAGCCCCAGGGCTTGCGCCAGAGGTGGCACCTCATGAGCAACCGCGATCAGCATGCCATTCACCACCGATGTGGCCACGCCCAGCAACAGATCACCGCGGCTAAGGTACCAAAGGCTCGTGAAACCCCACAGGAGCCAGGCCAGCGTCAGCGTCTGGCCTGCCACAAGCCAGGTCGGGCCCAGCAGCAAGACGCCGATGGACAAGAAGATCAGCGGGATGCCCACCAGATGGGTGGCAATGTTGCGGCGATCGCGGTGGTAATGGGCGTACTGCACCATCAAGGCCGTTGCAGGGTGAAAAAGCGTCATTCGATCCTCTCATTCGGGCGGCCAAAGCGCCCAAAGTAATACTTGTCGTTACAGACATTTACCGGTTTTGGTCCGCCAAACGGGTTATGCCGCCCGGTTTTCCGGTGGATGCCCCCTAGAATTGAAACATCACTTTCTAGTTCATTTTGAACCATGTCACGCGCACAGCCCCTGATCACCCCTGAAGAGCTGCAATGCCTGCTCGGCGGTGCTCCCGTGCGCTCGAACGAGCCCACCCGCAGCCTGCGGGCTCAACTGCCGGCCCCGCACTGGGGCATTGCACTGTGGCTGGTCAAAGGCATTTTGCTGTATGCCGTGCTCATGAGCCCCGAAGCCGCCAACCTGTTGGGCAGCGGCCGTTACCAGTGGATGCGTGGCAGCCTGGAGCTGGTTTGCTTGGCCGCTTTCTGGGGCGCTTGCCTGCACCCGCGCGGACGTCTGGTCGCCAGTGCCAGCTTGCTGGTGGCCGGCACCACTTTGCTGCTCGATGCCATGACGCTGTTGACCTTCACGGGCTGAATCCCCTGTCTCCCAAGACAAAGGCGCTGCCATGCAGCGCCTTTTTTTCGGTTCAATCACGCCAGCTTCAGGCCATCAACTTCTTCATCGCCTCTTCGTATTTGGCGGCCGTCTTCTCGATCACTTCGCGCGGCAGACGAGGCGCAGGCGGGGTCTTGTCCCAGGGCTTGCCGTTGATCTGCGCGCTTTCCAGCCAATCGCGCAAAAACTGTTTGTCGTAGCTGGGGGGGTTCGCACCCTCTGCATAACTGTCGGCAGGCCAATAACGTGAAGAATCGGGCGTCAGCACCTCGTCCATCAGCACCAAGGTGCCGTCGGCGTCCAGGCCAAACTCGAACTTGGTGTCGGCAATGATGATGCCTTTGGCCGCCGCGATGTCACGGGCCACCTTGTAAAGCTGAAGGCTGATGTCGCGAATGCGGGTGGCCAGGTCAGCGCCGATCATGGCCACGGTTTGCTCGAACGTGATGTTTTCGTCGTGCTCGCCCACGGCAGCCTTGGCCGCTGGCGTGTAAATGGGCTCGGGCAGGCGGCTGGCGTTCTTCAGGCCAGCGGGCAGTTTCACGCCACACACCGCTTGGTTGTCTTGGTATTCCTTCCAGCCACTGCCTGCCAAATAGCCACGCACCACCGCCTCGACCGGGATGGGTTTGAGGCGCTTGACCAGCATGGAGCGACCCACAACCTGCGGCACTTCTTCGGCGCTCACCACGCTCTCGGGCGCTTCGCCCGTCAGGTGGATCGGGCAGATGTTCAGGCCCTTGGGGCCGAGCTTGTCAAACCAAAACAGCGCCATTTGCGTGAGCAACACGCCTTTGCCGGGAATCGGTTCGCCCATGATCACGTCAAACGCGCTGATGCGGTCAGACGCCACCATCAAAATGCGGTCATCACCCACCGCATAGTTGTCACGCACCTTGCCGCGCGCCAACAGGGGCAAGGACGTCAAGGCCGAGGTGTGGAGCGCAGAGGTCATGGCAAAACAGTCAAGCAACAGCAAAAAAAGAAAAAGGCCCGTTGAACAGGCAACGGGCCATTCGGGTGAATTATCGCAGGCTCAGTTCACCACTTGGGCCAATTCACCGCGCGCGTAACGGGCGGCCACAACCTGCAGCTTGTCGCCCTTGATCTTGGACGCTTGGCCTTCGCAGCCGAATTGCAGATAACGCTGTTTGCAAATTTGCTTGGCCGCTTCGCGGGCGGGCTTGAGCCATTCGCGGGCGTCGAACTTGTCGGGGTTTTCAAACAAAAACTTGCGGCAAGCGGCGGTCATCGCCAGACGGATGTCGGTGTCAATGTTGATCTTGCGCACGCCGTGCTGGATGGCTTCCTGGATTTCCTCGACGGGCACGCCGTAGGTTTCCTTCATCTTGCCGCCGTACTCGTTGATCATGGCCAGCAGCTCTTGCGGCACGCTGGACGAACCGTGCATCACCAGGTGCGTGTTGGGGATGCGCGCGTGGATTTCCTTGACGCGGTAAATCGCCAAAATGTCGCCCGTGGGCTTGCGGCTGAACTTGTACGCGCCATGGCTGGTGCCAATGGCAATCGCCAGCGCGTCGAGACCGGTGGCCTTGACGAACTGCGCAGCCTCTTCGGGGTCGGTCAGCATTTGGCTGTGGTCCAGCTTGCCTTCAGCCCCAATGCCGTCTTCTTCACCGGCTTCACCGGTTTCAAGGTTGCCCAGACAACCGAGTTCGCCTTCAACAGACACGCCCAACAAGTGGGCCATGTCCACCACGCGGCGGGTTACGTCGACGTTGTAGGCAAAGTCAGCCGGGGTTTTGCCGTCTTCCAGCAAAGAACCGTCCATCATCACAGAAGAGAAACCGAGGTTGATCGCACCCTGGCAAACCGCCGGGCTTTGGGCGTGGTCCTGGTGCATGACCAGCGGAATGTGGGGCCACTGCTCGGTGGCGGCCTGAATCAGGTGCTTGATGAAGGGCTCACCGGCATACTTGCGGGCACCGGCGCTCGCTTGCAGGATGACCGGCGCACCGACTTCGTCGGCCGCCATCATGACGGCCTGGACTTGCTCCAGGTTGTTGACGTTGAAAGCTGGAATGCCGTAGCCGTTGACGGCCGCGTGGTCCAGCAGCTCGCGCATTGAAACGAGTGCCATGGTGTTGAATTCCCGGAAGGTTGAAGAGGGCCAGCGCCGGGATGTCACCGGCTTGTCACAGGGCGAGATTTTAAAGCCTTCGACCGGTAACGGGCCAAGCCATGCGCACGCCCCACCCAGAGCGAATGTCCAGACCCGTGCCGGGCGTGCGGCTTCAGGTGGCCCTGCAAATTTTGAGGGTGTTGGTGCCGCCCGGCGTGCCCATGGGCTCCCCCACGGTGATGGCGTAGACATCCCCTGCTTGCACAATGCCGCGCTTTTTCAAATGCGCTTCGGCTTCGGTCAATGCGGTGTCGCGGTCGGCGCTGGTGTCCATCAACAAGGGGCTGACGTTGCGCATCAAGGCCATTTTGCGCTGGGTCACGACCTTGGGCGTGAGCGCATAAATGGGCATGCGCACGCTGTGTCGGCTCATCCAAAGCGGAGTCGAGCCCGAATCGGTCAAAGCCACAATCGCCTTGGCCTTGAGGTGGTGCGCGGTGAACAGCGCGCCCATGGCGATGGCGTGGTCAATGCGGTTGAAGTGTGCATCCACAAAGTCGTCGTCCAGCGGGTCGTGATCGGTTTTTTCGGCTTCCAGGCAGATGGCGGCCATCATCTCCACCGTCTCCAGCGGATATTTGCCAGCAGCAGTCTCGGCGCTGAGCATCACAGCGTCGGTGCCGTCGAGCACCGCATTGGCCACATCCGACACTTCGGCGCGGGTGGGGACAGGGTTGACGATCATGCTCTCCATCATCTGTGTCGCGGTGATGACCAGTTTGTCCAGCTCGCGGGCCCGTTTGATCATGTGCTTTTGCAAGCCCGGCACAGCCGCATTGCCCACCTCCACCGCCAAGTCGCCACGCGCCACCATGATGCCGTCGGACACGGCCAGGATGCGGTCGAGCTCGGGAATCGCTTCGGCCCGCTCGATCTTGGCGATCAACCCCGGGCGGTGCCCGTTGGTGCAGGCCACGTTGCACAGCTGACGCGCCATTTCCATGTCGGTGGCATTTTTAGGGAAACTCACCGCCACATAGTCGGCATTGAAGCTCATGGCCGTGCGGATGTCGTCCATGTCCTTGGCCGTCAGCGCCGCAGCTGTCAAGCCGCCACCTTGTTTGTTGATGCCCTTGTTGTTGGACAACTCACCGCCCAACTTGACGGTGGTGTGCACCTGCTCGCCCTTGACGGCGGTCACGGTGAGAACAATCAGGCCATCGTTGAGCAAGAGCACATCACCGGCCTTGACATCGCGCGGCAACTCTTTGTAATCCAGGCCCACACCCTGCAAGTCACCCGGCTCGGTGCGCGAGGCATCCAACACAAAGGGCGCGCCAGGCTCCAGCATCACTTTGCCCTCGGCAAACTTACCCACCCGGATCTTGGGGCCCTGCAGGTCGGCCATGATGGCCACCTCGCGGCCAGCGCGTTGCGAGGCTTCACGCACCAAACGGGCGCGGTCCACATGGTCTTGCGCCTTGCCATGGCTGAAGTTCAGGCGAACCACATTCACGCCGGCCCGAATCATGGCTTCCAAAAGCGCAGGATCGCTGGAAGCAGGGCCTAAGGTGGCAACAATCTTGGTGGCGCGACGGGGCATCAGGGAATCTCCAATGTAATTTGATTTCAATTCTCACACGAAATCGGTTACACAACCGGTTCTTTCTAGGGCCATCGCTCAACAAAACACCGCTCAGCACCCTTGAAAAACTCGGTATTTATTGATTTTTGACCGCAAGTTGCCTCCAGATCACGCCGGTTACTTGCTTTTACCCCCTCCAATACCCTTGAATTGATCGTTCTCAACCCAGCCAAACGGCAAGCCGACTAAACTCTACAAAGAGCGATTCACATTCAAGCGTCATGACTGCCCCATACACCCCCAACGTTGAACAGCCCATCCCACTGGACCAACCCCTGCCACACCGCAAGACCTTGCGCGAATGGCTGGTGCCCTTGTCCGAGCGCAGCACCCTGCGCGCCTTTGTGTTGCTGGCTTTGGACTACACCTTGTTCTTTGCCCTGATTGCGGCCACCGTGATGCTCGAAGCCGTCTGGGCCAAGCTGCTGTGCGGCACGGTGGCGGGATTTGTGATCGGCCGCCTGTTTGTGATCGGTCACGACGCCTGCCACCAAAGTCTGACGCCCCACCGCGAGCTGAACAAAGTACTGGGTCGCATCGCCTTTTTGCCTTCGCTCACGCCTTACAGCCTCTGGGACACGGGCCACAACGTGGTGCACCACGGTTACACCAACCTCAAAGGCGTGGATTTTGTCTGGACGCCCCTGACCGCCGAAGAATTTTCTGGCCTGGGTTTTGCGCAGCGCTTGCTGCAACGCGCCTACCGCAGCGGCTGGGCCCCTGGCCTGTATTACATGATCGAGATCTGGTGGAAGCGCGAGTTCTTCCCCAACAAGACCCACATGCCCACGCGCCGTCCGATTTTCTTCAAAGACAGCATGCTGGTCAGCGCCTTTGCTGTGCTGTGGATCGCCACCATCACTGCGGCGGCCCTCTACACTGGGCAATCGGTCTGGCTGTCCTTGCTCATGGGCGTGCTGATCCCCTTCTTTTTCTGGAACACCATGATTGGCTTTGTGGTTTATGTTCACCACACCCATGTCAAAGTGTCCTGGCACGACAACAAAGCCGCCTGGACCAAAGCTGCGCCCTTTGTGTCCACCACCGTGCACCTGACCTTCCCCTTCCACATCGGCGGCATGATGCACCACATCATGGAGCACACCGCGCACCATGTGGACATGAGCATCCCGCTCTACCGCTTGAAGCAAGCCCAAGCCAAGCTCGAAGAAATGCTGCCGGGCCGCATCATCGTGCAGCCTTTCTCCTGGAAGTGGTACTTCGAGACCGCCCAAAACTGCAAACTGTACGATTTCGGCCGTGAATGCTGGACCGATTTCAAAGGCAGCATGACCAGCCCAGTGCGCGGTAATCTGCCGCCCGCGGCGCCAGTCTGACCGTGTGATCTGACCCACAAAAAAACCCCGCACCGCGGGGTTTTTTTGTGGCTTGCTTTTTTACAACTTGAGCGGGCATTCGCGGCACTTGAAGGCATGGACCCCGGGTATTCGCCCGGGGTGACGCAGGGTTTTGTCTGTCATCCCGGCCTGCGAACCGGGATCCATTCCCTGCTGGCTGAACCTCAAGCCGCTGCGCGCGTCGTCAAAATTTCAATGGCGGGCAAAGTCTTGCCTTCCAGGATTTCCAGGAACGCGCCACCGCCCGTCGAGATGTAGCCCACCTGCTTTTCGATGCCGTACTTGGCAATCGCCGCCAGCGTGTCCCCGCCGCCTGCGATGCTGAAGGCGCTGGACTCGGCAATCGCTTGGGCAATGACCTGGGTGCCATTGGCAAATTGGTCGAATTCGAACACGCCCACCGGGCCGTTCCACACGATGGTGCCCGATTGCTTGAGCTGAGCGGCGAGTTTGGCCGCCGTTTCGGGGCCGATGTCCAAAATCATGTCGTCGTCCGCCACCTCTGTGGCTTTTTTCACCGTGGCCACCGCGTCTGCCGCAAATGTCTTGGCGACCACCACATCGGTCGGAATCGGCACTTCAGCCCCACGCGCCTTCATGGCATCGATCACCGCTTTGGCCTCAGTCACCAAATCGGCTTCGGCCAGGCTTTTGCCGATCTTCAAACCCGCCGCCAGCATGAAGGTGTTGGCAATGCCGCCGCCCACGATCAGCTGGTCAACGTTTTGGGACAGGCTCTTCAAGATGGTCAGCTTGGTGGACACCTTGCTGCCCGCCACGATGGCGGCCAGCGGGCGCTTCGGATTGGCCAGGGCCTGGGTGATGGCGTCGATCTCGGCGGCCAGCAATGGGCCGGCACAAGCGATGGGCGCAAACTGAGCGATGCCGTAGGTCGTGCCTTCGGCGCGGTGCGCGGTGCCAAAGGCGTCGTTCACGAAGATATCGCACAACTGGGCCATCTTGCGGGCCAGCGCTTCGTCGTTCTTTTTCTCGCCTTTGTTCACGCGGCAATTTTCGAGCAGCACCACCTGGCCGGGGGCGACGGTCACGCCGTCGACCCACTGGGCGATCAAAGGCACTTCACGGCCGAGCAACTCGCCCAGGCGCTTGGCCACCGGGGCCAGCGAGTCTTCCGGCTTGAACTCACCCTCGGTCGGGCGCCCCAAGTGCGAGGTCACCATCACGGCCGCACCCGCGTCCAGCGCCATCTGGATGCAGGGCACACTGGCGCGCACGCGGGTGTCTTCGGTGATGCTGCCGTCATCGGCTTGCGGCACATTCAAGTCTGCGCGGATGAAAACGCGTTGCCCAGCGGCTTGGCCTTTGGCACAGAGATCGGAAAAACGGATGACGTTCATGGAGGGTCTTGTCCTGTTTCGGAAAAATGCGAATCGATTATAAAAAGCACACACAGGGCGAAGATTCGCCAAAAGTCACGCACAGCGCAGCGCTGCTGCAGGCAGGAGCGGCCCACTTACCAACCCAGCCCCAGACGCAAAGGCAGGTAAACCGCCATGCCGACCAAGATCGTGGTCAGCACACCGCGCCGCCAAAAGTAAGCGGCCACACCCGCCGCCGCTGCGTACAAACGGGCGTCTTGCCAAGTGCTGACCAACTCGCCCTGCACGGTGATGATTTCAGGAACAACCACGGCCGACAGT
>CAIZHQ010000001.1 GCA_903932865.1 uncultured Burkholderiales bacterium | reverse complement strand
GGGACCGAGCATGCCGCCCCAAGATCTGCAAATTGGTGCAGAAACGTAAGCTGGCGAACATCGTGGCTGGTAAGCTCCAATTGCAATGGTCACCCCAGCAAATTGCTGGATGGCTAAAGCAGACTTATGTGGACGATGAGAGCTGTTCTGGACATTCGTTCTTCAGCCGATCAATGTAAGCCAGCCCTTTTTGGAAGTCTTCATCTGAAATTCCATAAGGATGAAGCCAGGCTTCCGGATCGAAGTTGATGTCATTGGCGCACTCTTCATCCCCATCCAACATGTCCGCGATATTGGTACTTGTTTTATTGGCTAGGAAGTAAAGGGTCTGGGAATTGAACGTAGAGAGCTGCCACTTTACGAAATCCAGGCAGGTGAATTTGAGGGGTTGACCTTCTGAGATCCCATGAACAAATTGACCCGATGGAAGATATAACTCATTGAACTCAAAATGAGCAGACATCAGAACCAGATCCATGTTTGTATCGATTGGGATGTCGCAAATCTCATGCGGGATTGGACTTGGAAATAGTTCTACGACGAATGCGAAATCCATGAATTGGATTCCAGCTTTGCTGAATGTGTTGATTGTTTTCTTGCCCATACAGGATCTTCCTTAAAAGAGGTGCTCTGCAGCCAATTGGTCTGCAGTACTTGAAAAGACGTACCTGAGGGCTTGTTTGTGATCTGATAAGAAAAAAACGTGAGCATGCGAAATAGACCTTCACGCTTACGCCCTGACTTGCGTCTATCAAGGTAGGGAGCAGTGGTTTGCTCTCATACTATGGAGCAAGAAATTGACAGTGGCATATCACTACACCAAGGGGTACAGACTATTTGGGATCATGAAAGACGCTCGACTCTTGTCGGTTGAGAGTTTGTGGGGTGAGAGGATCACATCTGGAGATCGATGGGTATGGCTTACACGTGATGAGAAATATCCAAAAACAGCGTTACCAGCGATACAGAATTTGCCGCAAACTTTGTTGACTAATCAACTCAAGAGCCCACAAGAGGTAAACCTGCTTGAGGTCGCTAGCCATGTCGGTGGAATCTGGCGTTTCAAATTCGACTCAGATCAACATCCAGAGATCAAACCGTGGCTCGGGAGTTTTCAACGCAATCAGCTGATTAAGAAGAAGATTGGGAAAGTGCTGGAGGGAACTGCAAAGGCTGCAGGTGACAACGTTTCGTTGTGGTCAATCGCAGTAAACAAGCTCAGTATTGGGGATTCTGTGCTTCAGCAACTGACTCCTCAAGGATGGTCAGATCGACTGATCTTCGCTGGCCATGGTGCACGAATGACAGTCGAAAATCTCGGAGGATTCGATCCTGGAAAGATCATGAAAGACAGTTTCCTTCTATCAACCCGAATCGGCAAGGTGTAGCCTTCTCAAAACCCGGGGCGATTCACTTCGTGCTTCATGAAAGGCATTTAGAAGCTGGAAACAGTAAATGAAAGTTATTTGCTCAATTTTTTTACAACTGCTTTTCGCGATGGGCCAGCTAACTTAGTGGCCTTAGCTACTTCAGCAGCAGTTTTGCCAGTCTGCTTTTGCAAATATGTTTGCTCATGCGGTTGCATGCTGACTAGTTTCCCGTCTAGCTTCTTCTTTTTAGGGTCGTCTGAATTGCTTTTGGGCATAGGTGTCTCCTTAGGTTGATCGACATATTCAAATTAATTGCAATGCCTGTCCTAGGAAAGCAGCAGTTTGAATTAACCCGTTGCGTTCCATTGCGTCAACAAACTTCTCAGGGGTGAAGCTAGGATTTTTGAGACGCGCCCGCATTACTTTGAATGCTGGCAGAACAACTAAGGGTTCGAGTTCTAGTTGCTGAAGCAGAAATTCGTCGGGATGTAGAGCGGTAATCCCAAGTGGATCAAGCACTGAAGCGGGAAAGTGTTTTATGTTGATAGTCACGATGGAGTCAGCGTGTCCAGCAATCGCGGCAGCCAAGACATGCCGATCATTCACATCAGGAAGTGACAAGCAGGGCTCAATAAGTTTCCAGCCTTCTTCTGGAACTTCCCAGTCGGGACAGCTGTCATGCATCGAGTCACGTCGGAGATGGAAGTCGGACTCAGGACGTTTTCTGTTTTTGGCTAGATTTCTGACCCATTCGTCGTCGATGGCTTTGGACCATTTCGCCGCATAAATTCCTGTAGCCGCGACTTCCATCAAGGCATCAGAAATGGCAACCGAATACAAAACGTTTGCATCTAGAAGGGCGGTGTATCGGTTGTGTCCAGCCATGGTTCGCTCTTATCAATATTCGAGTCCGAGTTCGCGTGCGTTTTCTGCCTTCTTATCGAGGGCTTCTTGTTGTTTGGCGCGCATTGTTTTGGCGTAGTCCATCAAGTCAGAAAACCTGATTCGACGATGTGTGCCAACCATGCGATGCACTAATCTGCCCGCCTCGATCTCTTTGATGACAAAGGGGCGCGAGACATTCAAAAAATTGGCTGCTTCGACCGTGCTCAGCTCTTGCTTTTCAGGAACAAGCATGATCGGTTGGAGGCGAGCCATTAGTCCAAGTGTTTGCCCAAGAACACGCAAAATTTGTGGCGGAACTTGTACGCTTGGTGCTGTGCCGTCATCACTTTCAATCGTGATGGTTGCTGCACGTGAGTGATCTAGGCACGCCATGATCATTCGCTCTGCAGTTTTTACCATTTCCGTTTCGCTCTCGGTTAAGTGTGGCGGGACAAGTCTGTCCCTGTCGATGGTTGCGCTCATTGGTCTCTCCTTGCAGTTGCCTAGGTTGTTGACGCCTGGGTACTCTAGCGGCCCCTAGCTGTCTTTGTGATCTAGCTTTGCACTATAGCTTAGTTAAGTGCAACAAGTGCAACAAGTGCAGTAGATGTTGAGAGAATCCGATGGGAATTATCTGCTGGGCGGGCGGCACTCAATAAGAAGGCCATGGGCGCAGCTACAATTCACCCAAGTTTCAAGCAGTGTGCTCGGAGCGGAAGCAAAAGCTCCAGTAAAGCCAATTACACGGTTTATTACACGGAGCCATTTTTCAAGTGTAAGTCATTGATTTGTAAGTGAAAAGCACCGGCAGTCTACGTTGAAAATCCGCGTGTCGGCAGTTCGATTCTGCCCCAGGCCACCAGATTCACCCCATAGTTTCGCAAGAGGCTGTGGGGTTTTTCTTTGGGGGTAAAGCGAACTGCACACGAACCCTTCACCATGCCTGAGCTAACGCTGCCCACCAAACGGTGCTGAGCTTGCTGCATGACTCAGCCACAAAACGCCGATCAGAGCCTTGTCACAACAAGTGGCACGCACAGGGAAAAGTTTGCGTTCTACCCACCCCAGCGCTTTCTGCTCACAGCCCGACCACCTGCCCAACTTACCGTCATGGATATGTTTGACGGGGAACTTGTCGTCTGGCGTTTCAGTCACAGTCTCATTTTCAAGCGCGCTTTGCTTTTAAATTGATAAAAGCTGTAGTATTACTTTGACCATTCGCCCTCGAATGCCCGTCCTGTCACCCTGTCCAGCCCTAAAGGAAATCGTCAGATGTCCCTTTCCATGAAATCCGCTTTTGCCGCTGTTGCCATGATGGCGGCAGCTTTTGGTGTCAATGCCCAGTCCGACTGGCCCAACCGACCGCTCAAGTGGGTGGTTCCTTTCGCCCCTGGTGGACCAACCGACTCGATTTCCCGGGTGCTGTCTGCGCGTTTGGCTGAATCACTGGGACAAGGCGTGGCGGTGGAAAACCGTGCGGGGGCTTCGGGTGCCATTGGCTCGGAGTTCGTCGCACGTGCTGCGCCAGACGGTTACACGCTCGTCTTTGGCACGCAAAGCACGCATGCGTCGAACCTGATCTTTTTCCCCAACATGGCCTTCGACCCGATTCGGGATTTCCAGCCCTTGACGCTGGTCGGCACCGCCTGCCTGGCGCTGATCGTGCCGCCGAGCGTTCCGGCCACCAACGTGCGAGAGCTGGTGGACTGGATAGCGCGGCAGTCCGGTGCAGCCAGCTACGGTACGGCCGCTGCGGGCAGTTCACAGCATGTGGCTGCAGAGCTGTTGCTGCGAAACAGCAACGTCAAAGCCATCCATGTGCCTTACAAAGGCAGCGGTGCTGCCATGCCGGATCTGCTTGCGGGTCGACTGAGTTTCATGTTTGATAACTTGCCCTCGTCCTTGCCTTTAGCGCGCTCTGGCAAGGTGCGGGCATTGGCCCAGACCTGCGCCAAGCGTTCTCCGGCGGCCCCCGACCTGCCGACCATGGTGGAAGCCGGGTTCAAAGACTTTGTTATCGAGGGCTGGTACGGCGTTTTTGCGCCGGCCCGCACGCCGCGACCGGTCGTGGAGCGTTTGTCAGCAGAAATCAACAAGGCTTTGCGTCATCCTGAATCCATGGAGCGATGGAAGACCCTGGGCTTCGACCCTATTGGCAGTAGCCCCGACGCACTGGCCGAGCGACAGCGCGGTGATCTCGATTACTGGCGCCGCATGATCGAATTTACTGGCGTGAAGATGGAGTGATGCCATGCCTGATTTCGATTTGAAAATCACTGGCGGGATGCTGATTGATGGCACCGGCAGCGCGCGGCGCCGAAGCGATTTGGGCATCAAGGACGGCCGTGTCGTTGCTCTTGGTGAAGGGCTCGGTGCGGCGCACCAGACGTTCGATGCACAAGGCTTGGTCGTGGCACCGGGCTTTGTGGACATCCACACCCATTACGACGCCCAGGTGCTGTGGGACCCTGAGTTGACGGTCTCACCTTGGCACGGGGTGACCACCGTAGTGATGGGCAACTGCGGCTTTGGCGTGGCACCGACCCGCCCCGAGCACCGCGACCTGATCTTGCGCACGCTGGAGCGTGTCGAGGGCATGAGCCTGTCGGCGCTGGAGGAGGGGTTGGGCAGTCCTTGGCCTTTCCAGACTTTTCCTGAATACATGGACTTGCTCGAGCGCACTGCGCTGGGCATCAATGTGGCGGTGATGGTCGGTCACACGCCGGTGCGGCTGTGGGTGATGGGGGATGAGGCCACGACGCGTGCGGCCAGCGCAGCAGAGGTGGCCCAGATGAAAGGACTGGTTCGCCAGGCAATGGACGTTGGCGCCGTTGGCTTTGCCACTTCGGTCTCCAAGGTCCATGTGGGCTATGCGGGCAGACCCGTGCCCAGCCGGCTGGCCGACTTTGAAGAAATGCTGGAGCTCGCGCGAGCGGTCGGTGAGTCAGGCCACGGCTTGATCCATTACAACGTCGGGCGCGAGCCACTCTGGGCAGCTTATGAACAGCTCCACGAAGTCAGCGGCCGGCCTGTTGTGTGGACTTCTCTGCTGGCCGGCTCCCTGGGACCGGGCTTGCACCGTGGTCAGCTAGAACGCGCCGCACAGCAACGATTGAAGGGCCTGCCCATTCACGCCCAAGGCGCTTGTCGGCCAATACAGTTTGAGTTTGACTTTCGCTCACCCGTGGTGTTTGACACCTGGGCCTCCTTCGAGTCGGTGCGTTTGGCTGACAACGAGGCGCAGCGGCGTGCCGTTTACGCAGACCCGGCGTTTCGCGCCCGTCTGAAGCGACAGGTCGCCGGTCGCGGGCCGGACGATGCCTGGTTCGCCGGCAAAGAGGCTGAAGGCGACACGCGAAGGGCATCCTTTCGTGAGATGGTGATTTCTGGGACGAACGATGTCAGTCTGCTCGAGCGCAAGCTGGTCGATCTGGCGCAGGAGCGGCAGGTGGATCCGGTCGACCTGATGCTGGATCTGGCCCTGGCCAGCGATTTGCAAATGCGCTGGCGAATTGCCCTGCTCAATTTTGATGAAAGTGAAGTCAGCGAAATATTGGCCGACGCCCATGTGGTGCTGGGTTTGGGCGACGGTGGCGCGCACATGAGCCAGTTGTGCGACGCTTGCCATCCCACTTACCTCTTAGGCCATTGGGTTCGTGAACGCGGTGCTTTGACTCTGGAAGAGGCGGTGCGACGTCTGACCTCGCACCCTGCCGATGTATTTGGCTTGCATGACCGTGGGCGTGTGGCCTTGGGGTTGCCAGCCGATTTGGTGGTCTTCGACCCTGACCGGGTCGGTGCCGGCCCGCTGGAGCGGGTCTACGACCTGCCTGCAGGACAAGACCGGTTGATCAGCCGGGCCATGGGTGTCGAAGCCGTTTTTGTCAACGGTCAGCGATTGAGGCCGCAGTCGCAAGCGGCTGGCCAGCTCTTGCGGCAGCGGTCTCATCCCGCTGTCTGAGTTGGCCTGAGCCCAAACCAGTCCCCCACCGACGCCCCGCAGTTTCGCCAGAGGCTGCGGGGTTTTTCTTGGGGGTCTCAGGCGTTGTGCAAAACCCCATCGAGCTCGTGCATGGCCCCGCTGCGCGCCAGCTCGGCCAGCATCATGTCCAGCCAGGCGTTCAGGCTGTGGCCTTGGCCAAAGCGTTGGTGCAGGTCGCGCAGGTAAGGCATGTTCAACGCCCAAGCGCTGAATTCGGCTTTGGAGATTTGGCCCCATTCCAGCAGTTTGAACTTGAGCAGGACCTTGCTGCCGTAACGGGCGTGCCGCACGGGGTTGTGCGCAAAGCCTTCGAGCTTGCTGCGGGCCAGGGCCAGCGCGGGGGCCACTTCGGTGAACACGGCGCCGTGGCCCGGGATGATGGTGGCAGGGTCAAGCTGCTCGATCAGGTCCAGGGTTTGGGCCACCTCGTCAAAGGCGGCGATGCCGACCAACTCCGGAAACACCACGCCAAAACCGTTTTGCCAGAGCGCATCGGCCGACATCAGCAGGCGGTGTTCGGGAGCGAACAAGATGACCGAGTGCGGGTCGTGCCCGGGGGCCGCGTGCACTTGCCAGTCCATGTCGGCCCAGCGGTGGGTGTGGCCCGGTTGCAGCAAGCCGTTGAAGGCAAAAGCGGGGCAGTTCTGGCCCGTGGGTTGGTAGCTCAGTTCGTCTTCGCGCCAATGCTGCACGGCTTGGGAAAGGCCCGGCGGGATCCAGGTTTTCAGGGCCGGGTAATGTGCCTGCAAGGCCTGGTTGCCGCCGCAGTGGTCGCTGTGCAGGTGGGTATTGACCAGTTGGTCCAAGCTGCGGCCTTGCAAGGCCTGCTGGACCAGCGCCAGGGTTTGCGCCTGGTGGGTGACGTAGCCGCTGTCGACCAAGGTGGTGTTGTGCGCATCCAGCAGAAGTACGCTGTTGGCCGATAACCAGCCGCGCTCGAACACGTGCACGCCAGGGGGCAGGGCGCTGTGGGGGGTCATTTGGCGCTGCGCAGCTCACGGCGCAGGATTTTGCCCACGTTGGACTTGGGCAACTCGTCGCGGAACTCGATGTATTTGGGGCGCTTGTAGCCGGTGAGCTGTTCTTGGCAGAAACGCGCCAC
This sequence comes from uncultured Burkholderiales bacterium, assembly GCA_903932865.1. Lineage (GTDB taxonomy): Bacteria > Pseudomonadota > Gammaproteobacteria > Burkholderiales > Burkholderiaceae_C > Limnohabitans_A. Next base: position 110,286 of record CAIZHQ010000001.1, on the reverse strand, counting down.
GGCCTCTTCGGTCAGCATCGGGTCGTTGCGCACCACAAACACCTTGATGGTTTCGCCTTGCATGCTGTCGGGGATGCCCACGGCGGCGCACTCGACCACGCCAGGGCAGGTCGAGATGACATTTTCCAGCTCGCTGGGGAAGACGTTGAAACCGCTGACGATGATCATGTCCTTTTTGCGGTCCACGATGCGGGTGAAGCCTTGCGCGTCCATGATGCCGATGTCGCCAGTGCGCATGAAGCCGTCTGCGGTGAAAGTCTTGGCGTTTTCAGCGGGCTGGTTGTAGTAACCGGTCATGACGTTGGGGCCGCGAATGCAGATTTCACCCGAGCTGCCCAAGGGCAGGCTTTGTCCTTCGTCGTCCTTGATGGCGATGTCGATACCCGGCAGCGGCAGACCGATGTTGCCGCTGAAGGTCTTTTGCGTGACCGGGTTGTTGGTACCGATCGCGCAGGTCTCGCTCATGCCCCAGCCCTCGATCATCGCGCTGCCCGTGGCTGTTTGCCAGTGGCGTGCCGTGCCTTCGGACGCAGCCATGCCGCCTGCTTGGGTCAGTTTGAGCGATGAAAAATCGATGGTCTTGAACATCGGATGCTGCATCAGGGCGTTGAACAGCGTGTTCACCCCAGGCAGCAGATGGAAGGGGCGCTGCTTGAGCACGTCGATGAACTTGGCAAAGTCACGCGGGTTGGGCACCAGCGTGAGGAAGGAGCCTTGTCGCATGGCCAACAGGCACAGGGTCAACGCGAAGATGTGGTACAGCGGCAGCGCGGCCACGTTGTTCACCTGGCGCAAATCCGGGATGTCGGCCAAGGCCGGCGAGAACCAGCCTTCGGCTTGTAAGATGGCGGCCACCACGTTGCGGTGGGTGAGAACCGCGCCTTTGGACAAGCCGGTGGTACCGCCTGTGTATTGCAAGAATGCGGTGTCGTCCATGGTCTGCGCTGTGGGGCGCAGGTTCAGGCCGCGGCCTAAGGCAATGGCCTTGTTGAACGGGGTGACGGTGCGCCCGCCGCTCAAGGGCAATTCGAACGGGGGGACCATTTTGGCCAGGTGCCGCACGGCAAAGCTCAGCCAGCGACCATTGACGGGTCCCAGCAAATCGCCGATTGACGCCAGCACCACATGCTGCACAGCGGTGCGCTCGATCACGTCTTGCAAGATAGCCGCGAAGTTTTCAAGAACCACGATGGCGGTGGCCCCAGAGTCCTTGAGTTGGTGCTCCAGCTCACGCGCGGTGTAGAGGGGGTTGACATTCACGCAGGTGTAGCCCGCCCGCAAAATGGCGGCCATGGTCACGGCAAACTGGGGCAAGTTGGGCAGCATGATGGCCACTCGGCTGCCGGGCTCTAATCCTTTGTTTTGCAGCCAAGCTCCCATGGCGGTGGACAATTCGTCGAGCTGTTTGTAGCTCATCCAGCGGTTCATGCAGACCGAAAAGGGGCTGTTGCCATGCTCTCGAAATGACCGCTCGAGCAATTCGGTCAGGCTTTTGTATTGGGCGGTATCGATGTCGTGGGGCACACCGGGTGGGTAATTTTTGAGCCAAATACGTTCCATGCGCATATCTCCTGTAGGCCTGCATTGTCACCAGCTCCCGCCGGGGCAGACACAGGGCAATTCCTGAGAGGAGGTCTTGAAGGTCTCACAGGCGACAAAACCCGTATGAGCCTGGGCCAGGCAAAAGGGCGCACAATGGGGTTAACCCTAGGTTCCGACATGAACTCCCCCTCTGATTCGCGTACTAAAAAATTCACTTCTGCACTTCGCTGGCTGTGGCGAAAGGGGTTCGGTGAAGCCGTTGAGTGGCCGTTGGCCTCGGCCGGGGTGACTCGACACAGTGCCGCCTGGGTGCCCATCCGTTCGCTGTCGCCGCGCCACAAGCCGCGCGTCGCGCGCCACTTGCGGGCCCTGCCCACCGCAGACCGCTACCTTCGCTTTGGCTATGCCGCCACCGATGAGCAAATTGATCGTTATGTCCAGGGCCTGAATTTTGAGCGGGACGAGATTTTCGGGGTCTTCAACCGCCGCCTCGAGTTGGTGGCCATGGCGCACCTGGCCTATTCGGTCGACCCGCAATGGTCCACGTGTGCCGAGTTTGGCGTGTCGGTGTCGCCGCATCAGCGCGGCAAAGGCCTTGGGGCCAAGCTGTTTGCGCATGCGGTGATGCACGCCCGCAACCAGGGAGTGAACCTGTTGTTCATCCATGCGCTGAGCGAGAACGTGGCCATGCTCAAAATTGCACGTCGAGCCGGTGCCGTGGTGCAGCGCGACGGCAGCGAAAGCGAGGCTTACCTGTCCATGCCACAAGCCACCCTGGACAGCCAGCTCAACGGGCTCATGCAAGAGCAAATGGCCGAGTTGGATTACCAGCTCAAAATGCAGGCCCACCAGTTTCGCCAGTGGCTGGACACGGTGCAAAAGATCCGGCAGGGCGTGCGCGATGCACGCCACAGCGCGCGCGGGCCTTGATGGGCCGTTTGTCATCCAAATCCGCTATCCTTGCAGTTTGTTCACTACAGCATGTCCTGCAAGCCTAGACCGTGTCTGACCCTCACCCCGCGCGCCACGCCGAGCGCGAAGACAAGCGGAGTTTTCTGCAAAAACTCGCGGAGTTCATTCACCCTGGACCCGACTCGGCCGACGAACTGATCGAGACCCTGGCAGAGGCCGAGGACAACCAGATCATCAACACCGAGAGCCGTTTGATGCTCGAGGGTGTGATCCGCATGGCCGACATGACTGCAAGCGACGTGATGTTGGCCGCACCACGCATGGACTTGCTGAACATCGAAGACCCCGTGGACGAGTTGCTGCACCAGGTGATCGACACCGGGCATTCGCGTTTTCCGGTTTACGAGGGTGAGCGTGACAACATCATCGGCATCTTGTTGGCCAAAGACCTTCTTAAGCTCCAGCGCGCCCCCGAGTTGAACATCCGCGCCCTGCTGCGCCCTGCCGTGTTTGTTCCCGAGAGTAAGGGCCTGAACGATCTGCTGCGGCAGTTCCGGGACAACCGCAACCACTTGGCCATCGTCATCGATGAGTACGGGCGTACAGCCGGGCTCATCACCATCGAAGATGTGCTTGAGCAAATTGTGGGCGAGATCGAGGACGAGTTTGACATCGCTGAGGATGCCGGTGATATTTTTGGTTTGCCCGACCGCAGCTTCAGGGTCAGCGGCGACACCGCCATCGAGCGCGTGGACGAGGCCTTTGGCGTGGATTTGAAGTTAGCCAGGCAAGCCGAAGATGAGCACGATTTTGACACCCTGGGCGGGCTGATCGCCCACGAGATGGGCCATGTGCCGCACCGCGGCGAAAGCTTCGATTTGGCGGGCTTGCGTTTTGTCGTCTTGCACACGCGCGCTGGAGCGGTGCGCTGGTTCAAGGTGTTTCCCCTGCCCGCTGTGGGCAACGACCAGCCCGGCAGCGCGAGCAACGCGCCTGCACCTGGGTCCGCCACATGAGCGGTTGGCAGCCACGCGAGCGGGGCTGGCAAACTGTTTGGCCTGCATTGGCAGGTGCTGCGCAGGCTGCGTCCATGGCCTGGCCGGGCAGTGGTCAGGCCTTGGGCTGGCTGCAGGTGGTGAGTTTGACCTTTTTGGCGGCGGGCTTGGGCCGCATGGCCCGCACGCCTTACATGCGTGGGCGTGAGGCCCACCCTGCCAAAAGAGCGGCGTGGTTCGCAGGCGTGTTTGCCACGGCTTGGTTGGCCGGGTGTTTTTGGTGGCTGTATGTGTCCATGCACCATGTCGGGGGCTTGCCAGCCCCTTTGGCCGCATTGGCAGTGTTTGCGTTGGCGGCGGCTCTCGCGCTGTATTACGCCGCCGCCTCTGTTGTCTGGGTGACCCTGGCGCGGGGCTTGGTGGTCGAGCGACCCGGTTTGGCCAGCGCATTGTTTGCCGCTGTGTGGACTTTGGCCGAGCTCATGCGCGGGCGCTGGCTCACGGGTTTTCCGTGGGGGGCTGGGGGCTATGCGCATGTGGACGGCACATTGGTTGCCTTTGCGCCTTGGGTGGGTGTTTACGGCATGGGGGCTTTGGCCGCCTGGCTGGCCATGCGCCTGGCGCTGGCGGGCTGGCGGCTGAGGGCTTTGAAGCCTCTGCTGGGTTTGGGACTTTTGGCCTGGGCGCTGCAGGTTTTTGGGCCTGTCTTCACCACCTCCTCTGGGCTGGGGCAGGTTCAATTGCTGCAGGCCAATATTTCGCAGACCGACAAGTTTCAGGCCGCCAGTGGCGTGCGCGATGCCCTGCAATGGTACGACGCCCAGTTGCGCGCCAGCCAGCAAGCCTTGGTGGTGGCCCCTGAGACCGCCATTCCCCTGCTGCCGCACCATTTGCCAGACGGGTATTGGTCTGGTTTGCAGGCGCATTTCGCCCAGCCGGGCCGACCTGTGGCCTTGGTGGGTCTGCCCTTGGGCAGTCTGAACGAGGGCTACACCAATTCGGTGGTGGCATTGGGGCCTGAGGGCGCGGCCCCTTACCGCTATGACAAATCGCACCTGGTGCCCTTTGGCGAGTTCATGCCGCCGGGTTTTGTCTGGTTCATCCGCATGATGAACATCCCTTTGGGCGATTTCAAATCGGGTGGCTGGGACCAGCCTTCACTGGTTTGGCAAGGCCAGCGCTTGGCCCCGAATGTCTGTTACGAAGACTTGTTTGGCGAAGAGCTGGCCTTGCGGTTCAAAGACCCCGCCACCGCCCCCACCGCTTTGGTGAACGTGAGCAACATCGCCTGGTTTGGCGACACGCTGGCGGTGGACCAGCATCTGAACATTTCGCGCCTGCGGGCCATGGAGCTGCAACGCCCGATGCTGCGGGCCACCAACACTGGTGCCACGGCCATCATCGACCACACGGGACGCGTGACACACCAGTTGCCACGCTTTACCCGGGGCACTTTGGTGGGCACGTTCGAGGGGCGTGAAGGGCTGACGCCGTTTGCCCGTTGGGCGGCGGCCTTCGGGCTGTGGCCGCTGTGGGGCTTGTGTCTGTTGGTGGTGGCTTGGGCGCTCTGGCGGCGAAGGGCTTAGCAGGTCCAAAGGCCGTAAAATCAAAGGTTCGCGCAAAGCTTGCGCCCATCCAACTCCGGCCAGCTCGCTGCTGGCTCCGCTTCGGCCATGTTGACCTTCCAGCAGATCATTCTCAAATTGCAGCAGTACTGGGATGCCCAGGGCTGTGCCTTGCTTCAGCCCTATGACATGGAGGTCGGGGCGGGCACCAGCCACACTGCCACGTTTTTGCGGGCGATCGGCCCCGAGCCATGGAAGGCCGCCTATGTGCAGCCCAGCCGCCGCCCCAAAGATGGCCGATACGGCGAGAACCCCAACCGCCTGCAGCACTACTACCAATACCAGGTGGTTTTGAAGCCCGCGCCCAGCAACATCCTGGAGTTGTACTTGGGCTCGCTCGAAGCGCTGGGTTTTGATCTGAAGAAAAACGACATCCGATTTGTTGAAGACGATTGGGAAAACCCCACACTCGGTGCCTGGGGTCTGGGCTGGGAAGTCTGGCTCAACGGCATGGAAGTCACGCAGTTCACCTACTTCCAGCAAGTGGGCGGCATCGACTGCAAGCCCATCACCGGCGAGATCACCTACGGCCTGGAGAGGCTGGCCATGTATTTGCAAGGGGTGGACAACGTTTACAACCTGAAGTGGACCGACACCCTGAGTTATGGCGACGTGTATTTGCAAAACGAGCAAGAGCAGTCGGCCTACAACTTTGAGCACTCGGATGTTGAATTCCTTCTTGGCAACAAAGAAAAAGGATTTCTTGGTGCGTTTGATAGTTATGAAAAGCAAGCTAAGTATTTGATTGAGCAGCAGTTGGCGCTGCCCGCCTATGAGCAAGTGCTCAAGGCCGCGCACACCTTCAACTTGCTGGACGCGCGTGGCGCGATCAGCGTGACCGAGCGCGCCGCCTACATCGGCCGCATCCGCAACCTGGCCCGCAGCGTGGCGCAGAGTTATTACGAGAGCCGCGAACGTCTGGACTTCCCGATGGCCCCGCGTGAATGGGTTGCGCAAATGCCCAAGAAAGCCGCCTGAGGATCACGACATGACGATACAAAATTTGCTGGTGGAACTGTTTGTGGAAGAGCTGCCGCCCAAGGTGCTCAACAAACTCGGCGCTGCTTTCTCTGGCGTGTTGGCCGAACAACTCAAAGCCCAAGGCCTGGCACCTGCCGATGCGGTGGTCACGGCTTTTGCCTCGCCCCGCCGCTTGGCCGCGCATGTGACCGGCGTGCTGTCGCAAGCCCCCGACAAGGCTGTACAGCAAAAGCTGATGCCCGAGGCCGTGGGCCTGGACGCGGCTGGCAACGCCACGCCCGCGCTGCTGAAAAAACTGCAAGCCTTGGGCACGGATGTGAGTGACCCGGCGGCGGCTGTGGCCGCCCTCAAGCGCGCCCCGGACGGCAAAGCTGAAGCCCTGTTCTATGACAGCGTGGTTCAAGGCGCTTCCTTGCAAGCGGGCCTGCAAAAAGCGCTGGAAGAAGCGCTGGCCAAGCTGCCCATCCCCAAAGTCATGCAGTACCAGTTGGAAACCGATTGTGAGTTGCCCGGGTGGACCAGCGTGAACTTTGTGCGCCCCGCGCACAGCCTGATCGCGCTGCACGGCAGCACGGTGGTACCGGTCAAGGCACTGGGCTTGACAGCGGGCAACAGCACCCAAGGCCACCGCTTTGAAGCCAAGGTCTCGCCCGTGGTGTTGGCACATGCCGATCAATACGCCGAAGTGCTTGCGCGGGATGGCGCGGTGATCGCCAGCTTTGCTGAGCGTCGCGCCGAGATCGTGCGCCAGTTGCAAGCCGCTGCGGCCAAAGTCGGTGGCGGTTGCCAGCCGATTGAGGACGAGGCCCTGCTCGACGAAGTGACGGCGCTGGTGGAGCGGCCCAATGTGTTGACTTGCCAATTTGAGCAGGAGTTCTTGGGCGTGCCGCAAGAGTGCCTGATCCTCACGATGAAGGCCAACCAGAAATATTTCCCGTTGATCGATGCATCGGGCAAGCTGACAAACCGGTTTTTGGTGGTGAGCAACATCACGCCCGACGACGCTTCGTTGGTGATCGGCGGCAACGAGCGCGTGGTGCGCCCACGCTTGGCCGATGCCAAGTTCTTCTTTGACCAAGACCGCAAGAAAACGCTCGAATCGCGCGTCGAAGGCCTGTCCAAAGTGGTCTACCACAACAAGCTGGGCACACAAGGCGAGCGCATGGCGCGGGTGTGTGCGATTGCCCAAGCAATTGGCCAGCAACTCGGTGGCGATGCGCTGGCCCAAAAGGCGGTGCTAGCCGCCCGCCTGGCCAAGACCGATTTGCTAACCGACATGGTGGGCGAGTTTCCTGAGCTGCAAGGCATCATGGGTAACTACTACGCCCGTCATGATGACTTGAGCGAAGAAATTGCCAATGCGATCTCCGACCACTATTGCCCGCGGTTTGCAGGGGACTGGTTGCCGACCAATATGGTTGGTGTGTCGGTTGCTCTGGCCGACAAGCTCGAGACCTTGGTGGGCATGTTTGGCATTGGCAACCTGCCCACCGGCGACAAAGACCCGTTTGCATTGCGACGTCACGCTTTGGGTGTGATTCGCATGTTGATCGAAAAGGATTTGGCGCTAGAAATTTTCTCTTTGATCAATACGGCTTACTTAACTTTTGGTCAATTACTTGATAAGTCTGAACAGTTTGTTAGAGATGAGTTGGGAAGTTTCTTGCTGGAGCGTGTATTGGTGCTCTACAAGGATGAAGGATCTAACATTTCTGCTGTTCTTTACGCGGGAGGCTTGTGTTATTGGTCTGAGATTCCCAAGCGATTGGCCGCCGTGCGCGCTTTTGCTGCCCTGCCCGAAAGCCCCGCTTTGGCTGCGGCCAACAAGCGCATTGGCAACATCCTGAAAAAAGCCGGTGAGGTAGACGCCCACGTCAACCCCGCCTTGCTGCAGGAAGACGCCGAAAAAGGCCTGTATGCCGTGATGCAAAGGCTGCTGCCCGAATCCGAAGCGCTTTTCAAGGCGGGCGACTACACCGCCAGCTTGCAAACCCTGGCCGCGCTGCGCGCCCCGGTGGATGCCTTCTTTGACGACGTCATGGTCAACGCCGAAGCCATGGACCTGCGCCTGAACCGCCAGGGTCTGCTCAAGTCGCTGCATGTGGCCATGAACCGCGTGGCCGACTTGTCGCGTCTGGCCACCTGAACTGAAAGCGCCCATGCACACCAAGCTCGTCATTTTGGACCGCGATGGCACCATCAACCGGACCAGTGAAGAGTTCGTCAAATCGCCTGAGGAATGGTACCCCCTGCCCGGCGCGTTGGAGGCCATCAGCCGCTTGAACCACGCCGGGTTTCATGTGGTGTTGGCCACCAACCAATCGGGCTTGGGGCGTGGGCTTTTTGACATGGCCGCACTCAATGCGGTGCACGCCTTCATGCTCAAGTCTCTGGCCGCATTGGGTGGCCGCATCGATGCGATTTTTTATTGCCCCCACGCAGCAGACGAAGGCTGCAACTGCCGCAAGCCTGCGCCTGGTTTGTTGCACCAAATTGAAGAGCGCTATGGCATCTCTCTGAAGGGCGTGCCCTATGTGGGCGACAGGCTGCGTGACATGCAGGCGGCGCAGGCAGCCGGTTGCGCGCCGCATTGGGTGCTGAGCGGACGCCACGCCCGAGGGGATGTCAACATTTTGCCCTTGGGGTTCCCGCCCGACACCCAAGTCCACGACGACTTGGCAGCCTTTGTCGACCATTTTTTGGGCCAGGCTGAAACGCCTCGGCACAGCACGGCCCCGACTGTTAACCCGTGAAACCCACCAGACCGCCTGCTGCATGAACTTCATTCGCTCACTCGCTCACGTGCTTTGGATGGCCATCACTGTGGTGCCATGGGCACTGTTTGTGGTGTTGGTTTCTTATTTTGTCAGCAGCACGCGCTTGTACTGGATCTGCGCAGGTTGGCTGCGCCTCGCTGTCAACAGTGGTACCTGGATTTTGGGCATTGAAAACCGTATCCAGGGCATGGAAAATTTGCCTTTGGGCACCAAGGATCCTGCGGTTTTGTTGGTCAAGCACCAGTCCACCTGGGAGACTTTTGTGATGCCCGCGATCATGCCCCACCCCCTGGCCTATGTCTTCAAAAAAGAGCTGCTCAGCGTGCCGTTTTTCGGATGGGCCATGGGACGTCTGGACATGATCCACATCGACCGCAAGCAGCGCTCGCGTGCCTTTGCCAAGGTGGTCCAGCAAGGCCGCCGCTTGATGGAAGAGGGTGTGTGGGTCATCATGTTCCCCGAGGGCACACGCATCCCGCGTGGCCAAAAAGGGGAATACAAAAGCGGTGGTGCACGTTTGGCCATTGCTGCGGGCGTGCCCGTCATTCCGATTGCGGTCACTTCGGCACGTTGCTGGCCCACCAAAGCGTTTGTCAAAACACCGGGGGTGGTGGACATTTCGATCGGCCCTGCCATCCCCAGTGAAGGCCGCAGCGCCGACGAGTTGATGCTCGAAGTCGAGACCTGGATCGAGTCGGAGATGCACCGACTGGACCCTGAGGCTTACCCAGCGGTGGCCGGGAACTGATCCCTAAAGAGGCAAGTCATGCGAGCGCCTTTGCAGTTTGTGCTCGATTTCTTCACCGGGGGAGACCCGGTGGTGGCCACGTCGGCGCTGTCACCGGCGCAAGTCTCCAACCAGGCATTGGCACCGGCATCCGCTGCAGATGCCACTGCCCGTGTCCCCACCTTGGCCCCGGATGCAGCGCTGCCCCTTGCAGCTGGCTTTGTACATCCTGCCGCCAACCGCCATGCGCAGTTGCAAGGCGTGCCGGTGTCGTTTCGGTTTGAGCGTTCGCGCCGCAAAAGCATTGGCTTTTTGGTAGGGGCCGATGGCCTGGTGGTGCGCGCGCCCAATTGGGTGACGCTGCGCGAGGTGGATGCCGCGGTGCAGGAGAAAGGCGCCTGGATTGTGGCCAAATTGCAGCAATTCAAAGAGCGGCAAACCGAGCAGTTTCAAACCGCCATCGAGTGGCGACACGGCGCAGAGGTGCCTTTTTTGGGGCGCACGGTGCGGTTGTGTGTGCTGGAGCGTGGTATGGGGCGCGTGCTAGGGCAAGACCTCTCGCCTGACCAAGTGCTGCCAGTCACGTTGCCGCCTGGTGCCTCGGTCACGCAGGTGCGCGACGCTGCGCAGGTGTGGCTCAAAAAACAAGCCAAGGCCTTGTTTGAACAGCGTTTGCAACACTTTGCGCCCTTGCTGGGCGTGCGTTGGCAAAAGCTCAGTCTGTCAAGCGCCAGCACGCGCTGGGGCAGCGCCCGCGTCGATGGCCACATTCGGCTGAACTGGCGACTCATCCACTTGCCGATCAGCCAGATCGACTACGTGGTGGTGCACGAGTTGGCGCACTTGCGCGAGATGAACCACAGCCCCCGCTTTTGGGAAACCGTGGGCGAGGTCATGCCCGATTACGCGCAGCGACGCAAAGCCTTGCGTCAATCGCCCCTGGGCTTGGCCGATGACTGAGGTTCGCGGCCTTTGAATCGGTAAATGCCGGCGGCATCTTGTTCACGAGAGAGCCGGCCCTCTAGCCAAAGCAGGTTCAGGTGGGCCACGGCTTCGCCCATGGCAAAGGTGGTTTGGTGCACGTCCAACGCGCGTTTGAAGATCAAGGGCAGTGCTTCGTGCGCGCACAAGGCTTGCGTGCTGCAAGCGAGCACCAATTCGTCCAAGCGCTCCGCATGGTGGCTGCGCAGCTGGTCAATACGGGCGGCTGCCCCCTGAAAGGGACGTCCATGCGAGGGCAAGATCAGGGCCTCGTCACTGAGGTGCTGCATCTTGTCCAAGGAGTCCAAAAAATGCTGCAAAGGGTTGCCATCGGGCTCCATCGCATAGACACTGACATTGGTCGAAATCGAGGGCAGCAGCATGTCGCCGCTGATCAGCAGCTGGCCCTGTTCATTGTGCAGGGCCATGTGTTCGGGTGAGTGTCCATATCCACCGATGCATTGCCAAAGGCGATCGCCAATGCGCACTTGTGCGCCCGCCATCAAGCGCACATAGGCGTTGGGGATTTTCGGCACCATGCTGGGGTAATAGCCTACCCGGGCTTTGACCTGGGCCAACTCGTCGGGCTGGTTCCAACCGTGCGCTTTGAAAAAAGCCACCGTGGGATCGCCACCAAAATTGGAGAGCCCACTGCAAGCGAGCAGGGCCGATTGGTATTCACTGGTGCTCATCCACAAAGGCGCTTGCCAGCGCTCGCACAGCCAATGGGCCAGGCCCATGTGGTCGGGGTGCATGTGGGTCACCAGCACGCGCAGGATCGGTAAGCCTTCTAACGCTTGCGTTTCGATTTGCTGCCAGGCCTCGCGGGTGGCAGCGTTGTCGATGCCGCAGTCCACCGCCGTCCAGCCTTCTTGCATCACGCTGGACTGGGTCGGGTGGGGTAAGCGGTCGCGCAGCAGCCACAGGTTGATGTGGTTGAGGGCAAAGGGCAAACCCATGCGCAGCCAAAACACACCGGGGGCCACTTCGGTGACCGTGCCGGGCTGCGGCAGGTGCTCGCCCAGCGGATAGCACAGCGGCGGCATGGCCGTGCGCAGATCGGGGGCGGGCGCGGCGTAGGGCAAATCGGGCATGCGTGGGTTGGTTTGGGTTAGCATTCGGGAAATTGACGTTGACGTTAACGTCAAGATGACAAAGCATTCTAGGGGCCGGCGGGGCAGCCGCCTGTCCCGGTTGCGCAAGCAAGGTGAGAAACGCACGCCATGGCGAACACGTACACGATCAGCGATTTGGCACAGGAATTTGACCTGACCACCCGCGCCATCCGCTTTTACGAAGACATGGGTTTGCTGGAGCCCGAACGCTCCGGCCCCGGTGGCCGCAACCGTGTGTATTCGGCGCGTGACCGCACCCGTCTCAAACTCACCTTGCGCGCCAAGCGCCTGGGCTTGTCGCTGACCGAAGCCAAAGACCTGATCGACATGTACGACAGTCCACGCGATACGGTGCCCCAGCTCAAAAAATTTTTGGTGGTTTTGGCAGAGCACCGGCAACAGCTGGAGTCGCAGTTGTCCGATTTGGAAGCGACCTTGGACGAGGTCAAAACCCATGAAAAAGAAACCCGCAACCTTTTGGTCAAAGCGACTGGAAATGGCAAACCGGCGTGAGTTTGGTGTTGGCTGGCTGTGGTTTTGGATTGACGTTGACGTAAACGTCAATTACAGTGTGGGTCTGTGATTCAACCTTGGATGTGATGTGACCTTTGCCATTTCTCCCCACGAGCGCGTTGCCCAAAGCTTGGCCCGTCAGGGCATGATGAACCACTTGGGCGTGCGCCTGTTGTCGGCCAAGGTCGGGCAGGTCGAACTGGCGGTGCCTTACAGCGACAAGGTGACGCAGCAACAAGGCGGATACCACGGTGGTGCCATCGGCGCACTGGCCGATATTGCCGCCGGTTACGCGGCACTGACCGTGTCGCCAGAAGGCATGGAGGTCACCACTGTGGAATACAAGATCAATTTTCTCTCCAACTTTCAAGGCGGAGAAATGCGCGCGACCGGTCGCGTCACCAAGGCGGGCAAACGCATCATCGTGACCACGGCCGAGGTGGTGCACATCGACGACAGTGGCAAACGCTCGGACTGCGCCGTGATGCAGTCAACCTTGGTGCCAGTGGCCAAGACTTACTAGCCCGCCCTGCGTTCAACGCTGAACATTCAGCGTGACAGCCAACCGCGCAACGTGCGACGCCAAAACCCCATCAGGAGAACCCATGAACAATCTGCCCGGCCTGAACTTCCAACTCGGTGAAGAGATCGACGCCCTGCGCGACGCGGTGCGCGACTTTGCCCAAGCCGAAATCGCCCCGCGTGCTGCCGAGATCGACCGCAGTGACCAGTTCCCGATGGATCTGTGGCGCAAGATGGGCGACCTGGGCGTGCTGGGCATCACCGTGGGCGAGGAGTACGGCGGTGCGAACATGGGTTACCTGGCCCACATGATCGCGATGGAGGAAATTTCCCGTGCTTCGGCCAGCGTGGGCCTGTCGTATGGCGCGCACTCCAACCTCTGTGTCAACCAGATCAAGCGCAACGGCACGCCCGAGCAGCGCGCCAAATACCTGCCCAAACTGATCAACGGCGAGCATGTGGGCGCACTGGCCATGTCCGAGCCTGGTGCAGGCTCGGATGTGCTGAGCATGAAGCTCAAGGCCGAAGACAAGGGGGGCTATTACCTGCTCAATGGCTCCAAGATGTGGATCACCAACGGCCCGGATGCCGACACTTTGGTGGTCTATGCCAAGAGCGAGCCTGAGTTGGGCGCGCGCGGCGTGACCGCCTTTTTGATCGAAAAAGGCATGAAGGGTTTTTCGATCGCGCAAAAGCTCGACAAGCTGGGCATGCGCGGCAGCCACACGGGTGAGTTGGTCTTCAACAACGTCGAAGTGCCGGCTGAAAATATTTTGGGTGGCTTGAACAATGGCGCCAAGGTTTTGATGAGCGGCTTGGATTACGAGCGCGCGGTGCTCACCGGCGGCCCCTTGGGCATCATGCAATCGGTCATGGACAACGTGATCCCCTACATCCACGACCGCAAGCAGTTTGGCCAGAGCATTGGCGAGTTCCAGCTGATCCAGGGCAAAGTGGCCGACATGTACACCGTGCTGCAAGCCGGTCGCAGCTTTGCCTACACCGTGGCCAAGAACCTAGACCTCTTGGGTGCCGAGCATGTGCGCCAAGTGCGCAAGGACTGCGCCAGTGTCATCTTGTGGACCGCCGAAAAAGCCACCTGGATGGCGGGCGAAGGTGTGCAGATTTTTGGAGGCAACGGCTACATCAACGAATACCCGCTGGGCCGGCTGTGGCGCGATGCCAAGTTGTACGAAATCGGCGCGGGCACCAGCGAAATTCGACGCATGCTGATTGGCCGCGAGCTCTTCGCTGAAACCTGTTGAAGCGGTTCACCATCCAGCGGTAGGCCAGTCCAGCGACAATCTCACCATGAGCACTTCACTGCAACACCTTTTGGACAATAACCGGCAATGGTCAGCTCGCATGGTGCGCGATGACCCGGCTTTTTTCTCACGCTTGGCCAACCAGCAGAACCCCAAATATTTATGGATCGGCTGCTCGGACAGCCGCGTGCCCGCTAACCAAATCACCGGCCTGGACCCGGGCGAGGTGTTTGTGCACCGCAACGTGGCCAATGTGGTGGTGCACTCTGATTTGAATGCGCTGTCGGTCATCCAGTACGCCGTCGATGCGCTCAAGGTCGAGCACATCATGGTGGTGGGACATTATGGGTGTGGCGGCGTGCTGGCCACGTTGAGGGGCATGCGCGTGGGTCTGGCCGACAACTGGCTGCGCCATGTGCACGATGTCAAGGTGCGCCACCGTCGTCGCCTGGATCACCTGACCGTGCCCGAGCAAGAAGACGCCTTGTGCGAGATGAACGTGATCGAGCAGGTGGGTAACGTGGCCCTGACCAATGTGGTTCAAGACGCCTGGACGCGCGGACAAACGCTGAGCGTGCACGGTTGGTGTTATGGCCTCAAGGACGGACTGGCCAAAGACCTGGGCGTGAGCATGAGCGGCGCCCACGAGGTGGTGGACGTGTTCCGCAGCGCCTTCAAACGTTACCCGCGAGGCGCCTGAGCGTCGAGCGTCGTGTGCCCATGAACTTGGCAGAACTTTTGGAGTTGGGCAGTTATGCGGTGACCGTGTTCGGTCTGCCCTATGCCGCTTGGGTGTTTTGGATCGAGCAGCGCAAGGAGCGCGAAAACGAAGAAGAAGAGGCCTACCAGCACCTCTCTGACGCTTATAACGATTTCCTGAAAGTGGTGCTGGACCACGCCGATCTGCAGCTGCGCAGTCAGCACGCCCTGCACAATCCCACACCGGACCAAAAAGAGCGCATGTTGACCATTTTCGACATGCTGATCGCCTTGTTCGAGCGGGCCTACCTGATCGCCTATCGCGACGACATGGGGGCCACCGAACAGCGGCGCTGGAACTCCTGGGACGACTACATGCGCGAGTGGTGCAGGCGCGACGACTTCCGTTTGGCCTTGCCACTCTTGCTGCGCGGCGAAGACCCCGACTTCGTCGCTTACATCCGTCGCATTGCTGAAGAAGAAACCGGCGAACAACTCATCATTGCTGACATCCACAAAGACACACACATTTGAAAGAAATCCACATGTCACACGACCCCATCGTCATCGTCAGCGCTGCCCGCACCCCCATGGGCAGCTTCCAGGGCGACTTTTCCGCGCTGGCCGCTCACGACCTGGGCGGTGCAGCCATCCGCGCTGCCGTTGAGCGCGCAGGCATCAGCCCTGAACTCGTCACCGAAGTGCTGTTTGGCAACTGCCTGATGGCAGGCCAAGGCCAAGCCCCAGCGCGTCAAGCGGGCTTCAAAGGCGGTTTGCCCAAGAGCGCGGGAGCGGTCACCTTGTCCAAAATGTGCGGCTCGGGCATGCGCGCGGCCATGTTCGCGCACGACATGCTGGTGGCCGGCACACACGATGTGCTGGTGGCGGGCGGCATGGAAAGCATGACCAATGCGCCTTACCTCATGCTCAAGGGCCGCAGTGGTTACCGCATGGGCCACGACCGCATCTTTGACCACATGATGCTCGACGGCTTGGAAGACGCTTACGAGCCTGGCCGCAGCATGGGCACCTTTGGCGAAGACTGCGCAGCCAAATACAGCTTCACCCGCGCAGAGCAAGACCACTTCGCCACCACCAGCGTGCAGCGCGCCAAGGCCGCCACCGAGTCGGGTGCTTTTGCGTCCGAGATCACACCCGTCACTGTGAAAGACCGCAGCGGCGAGCGTGTGGTGTCCATTGACGAAGGCCCCGGCAAAGTCAAGCTCGACAAAATCAGCAGCCTCAAGCCCGCTTTCAAAAAAGACGGCACCATCACCGCCGCCAGCAGCTCGTCCATCAACGACGGCGCGGCCGCCATGGTGCTGATGCGCGAAAGCACGGCCGCCAAGCTGGGCTGCAAACCGCTGGCCCGCATCGTCAGCCACGCCACCCATGCCCAAGAGCCTGAATGGTTTGCCACCGCCCCTGTGGGCGCGACGCAAAAAGCCCTGGCCAAAGCCGGCTGGAAGGTGGAAGACGTCGACCTGTGGGAAGTCAACGAAGCCTTTGCCGTGGTGCCCA
Source organism: uncultured Burkholderiales bacterium (assembly GCA_903932865.1). Taxonomy (GTDB): domain Bacteria; phylum Pseudomonadota; class Gammaproteobacteria; order Burkholderiales; family Burkholderiaceae_C; genus Limnohabitans_A. Next base: position 94,111 of record CAIZHQ010000001.1, on the reverse strand, counting down.
TGGCGCTGATGAAAGAGCTGGGCGTGTCGCACGACAAAGTCAACGTGAATGGCGGTGCCTGCGCCCTGGGTCACCCGATTGGCGCGTCCGGTGCGCGCATCATGGTCACCCTGATCCACGCGCTCAAGGCCCGTGGCCTCAAGAAGGGTCTCGCCACGCTGTGCATCGGCGGCGGTGAGGGCACGGCGGTGGCGTTGGAACTGGTCTGACCAATGCCGACGGTCCTGCTCATCGGCGCATCGCGCGGTATTGGTTTTGAACTGGCACGCCAGTACATCGAAGATGGCTGGCGCGTCATCGCAACTGCGCGTTCGGACGACGGGATCGCTCTCCTTAAAACTTTGGGTGCCGAAACCTTGCGACTGGATGTGGCCAACCCGGCCAGCAACTCGGGATTGGCCTGGCAGTTGGATGGAGAAAAATTGGACTTGGCCGTGTATGTTGCCGGGGTCGGCGATAGGGACACTGCCGTCTCGCCGCCCACCCGAGAGAAATTCGATCTGTTGATGCATACCAATGCCATGGGTCCCATGATGGTGTTGCCACAAGTGGCGCCCATGTTGGCGCAGTCCTCAGGGACTTTTGCGGTCATCAGCAGCCACTTCGGCAGTTTGACGTTGACCGAGAGCAGCATGGCGGTGCTCTACCGGATGAGCAAGGCGGCGCTGAACATGTACATCCGATGTGCTCAGCATGACTTTCCTGAAATTGGCTGTGTGGCTTTGCACCCGGGCTGGGTGCAGACCGACATGGGGGGGCCGCAAGCGCCTGTGAAAGTGCAAGACAGTGCAGCCAGCCTGCGCCAAACGCTAGAGGCAGTGCGTACTCAACGCGACCCGAAACACCGTGGCGCATTTTTGAACCATGACGGCAGCACGCTGCCTTGGTGACCCGATAAAGAAAGAGCCCCATGCTGCTGACCCCCGACCAGGAAATGATCCGCGAAGCCGTGCGTGAATTTGCCCAGCGCGAGCTGTGGCCCCACGCCGCCGAGTGGGACAAAAAGCACCACTTTCCGAAAGACGCGCACAAGGGCCTGGCCGAGCTGGGTGCGTATGGCATTTGCGTGCCTGAGGAGTTAGGCGGCGCAGGTCTGGACTATGTGACGCTGGCGTTGGTGCTTGAAGAAATCGCGGCCGGAGACGGCGGCGTCAGCACCACCATCAGTGTGACCAACTGCCCGGTGAATGCCATTTTGATGATGTATGGCAACGCCGCGCAAAAAGACCAGTGGCTCACGCCGCTGGCCCAAGGCCAGATGCTGGGTGCGTTTTGCCTGACCGAGCCGCATGTGGGCTCGGACGCCTCAGCTCTGCGCACCTCGGCTGTGAAAGACGGCGACGAGTACGTCATCAACGGCGTCAAGCAGTTCATCACCAGCGGCCAGCACGGCGATGTGGCGGTGGTGATTGCCGTGACCGACAAAGGCGCGGGCAAGAAGGGCATGAGCGCCTTTTTGGTGCCCACCAGCGCCCCGGGTTATGTGGTGGCGCGCCTGGAAGACAAGCTGGGCCAGCACAGCAGCGACACTGCCCAGATCAACTTTGACAACTGCCGCGTCCCGGCCGAAAACCTGATTGGGCAAGAAGGCGAAGGCTACAAGATTGCGCTGTCCTCGCTCGAAGGCGGCCGCATTGGCATCGCCGCGCAAAGCCTGGGCATGGCGCGCAGCGCACTCGATGTGGCGATTGACTACGCCAAGCAGCGCGAAAGCTTTGGCACGGCCATCTTCAACCACCAGGCGGTGGGCTTTCGTTTGGCCGACTGCGCCACGCAACTTGAAGCGGCACGCCAACTCATCTGGCATGCCGCCAGCTTGCGGGATGCGGGTCGCCCTTGTCTGAAAGAAGCGGCCATGGCCAAGCTGTTTGCCAGCGAAGTGGCCGAAAAAGTCTGCTCTGCCGCCATCCAGACCCTGGGCGGCTACGGCTATGTGAGCGACTTCCCGGTCGAACGCATTTACCGTGATGTGCGCGTGTGCCAGATCTACGAAGGCACGAGCGACGTACAAAAAATCATTATCCAACGCGCGCTTTAAGCGACCGAATGAACGGCTGGCGCCGGTCATTGACGTATGATTTCGGCATATGAATATCATCATCCTGGGCGCCGGCCGTGTGGGCGAAAGCGTCGCTGAAAGCCTGGTTTCCGAGCAAAACGACATCACCGTCATCGACCAGGACCCGGCACGCCTGAGGTTGCTGGAAGAGCGCTTGGACCTGCGCGGTGTGGTCGGCAACGGCATCCAACCTTCGGTGCTGCGCGAGGCCGGGGCCAAAGACGCCGACATGATCATTGCATGTGCGGCGGCTGACGAATCGAATCTGGTGGTCTGCAAGATTGCCCACGACGTTTTCAACATCCCCACCACCATTGCCCGTTTGCGCTCGCCCGAGTTCAACGAGGGCGACGAGTTGTTGGGCAAATCCGGTTTTGCGGTCGACCATGTGATCTGCCCCGAAGAATCGGTGATGCGCTACATCGAGCAGCTCATCCAGTACCCTGAGGCCTTGCAGGTGCTCGAATTTGCCGACGGCCGCGTCAGCCTGATCGTGGTGCGCGCAGCAGCCGACAGCTTGCTGGTCAACCACACCATTGCCGAGTTTCGCGACCGTCTGCCGCATGCCGAGATGCGTGTGGTGGCCATGTACCGGCAAGACACCCAGATCGATGCCATGCCCGAGACGCGCATTCTGCCCGGCGACGAGGTGTTTGTGCTGGCCGACACCACCAAGATCCGCATCGTGCTGGCGGGCATCCACAAAACCGACAAACCTGTGCAGCGCTTGATGCTGGCCGGGGGTGGCAAAGTGGGCTTGCGCTTGGCGCGCATTCTGGCAGGCCAGTACGACGTGAAGCTGATCGAGCGCGACAAAAAGCGCTGCGAATACCTGGCCAGCCAACTGCCGTCCAGCATGCTGATTTTGAATGGGGACGGCGCTGACGAAGACCTGCTGCACGAAGAGAACGTGGGCGAGATGGACCTGTTTCTGGCCTTGACCAGTGATGACGAGGACAACATCATGTCGGCCATGCTGGCCAAGCGCATGGGCGCAGGCCGCGTGATGGCCCTGATCAACCGCCGCGCTTATGCCGACATGATGCAAGGCAGCACCATCGACATTGCCATTTCGCCGGCGCAAACCGTCATCGGCGAACTGTTGGCGCATTTGCGCCGGGGCGATGTGGCGGCGGTGCACAGCCTGCGTCGTGGGGCGGCCGAGGCCTTGGAGGGCATTGCGCGCGGTGACATCAAAACCTCAAAATTGGTGGGCCGGCGTGTCGAGGAAATCAAGCTGCCCAAAGGCGTCAGCATGGGCGCCATTGTGCGCGGCGAGGGCAAAAAATCCGAAGTCCTCATGCCGCACCACGATACCCAGATCGAGTCCGATGACCACATCATCCTGTTCATCCCCAACAAGCACGATGTGCGTGCGGTGGAAAAACTCTTTCAGGTCGGCGCGACCTTCTTTGGCTGATGCTCAAAACCTTCTTCCCTGTGCTGTCGGTGATGGCGCGCATCCTGCTCGCCTTCTCGGTCACTTTTTTGGTGCCGGGCATCTGGGCCTGGTTTGAGGATCACCATGATCTGCAGTGGATCTGGCTGGCGGGTTTTGGCCTGACGGCAGCCAGTGGCTTGCTGCTGGCGGCCATCACGCAGCGCCAGCGCCGAGAACTGCTGGCCAAAGACGGTTTTTTGCTGGTCAACATGGTGTGGCTGGTTTTGCCGGCTTATTCGGCCTTGCCGCTGATGTTTTTGGTGCCCGAGATCACTTGGTTCAAGGCTTACTTTGAAGCCATGAGCGCGCTCACGGCCACCGGTGCCACGGCCTTGTCGGGGCTGGAACACTTGCCTGTGTCGGTGAACATCTGGCGCTGTTTTTTGCAACTCATCGGTGGTTTGGGCATCATGCTGCTGGTGGTGGCGGTGCTGCCCATGCTGGGTCTGGGCGGCGTTCAGCTGTACAAGGCCGAAACCCCCGGCCCCATGAAAGACACCAAATTCACGCCACGTATTTCCGAGACGGCGCGAGGCCTGTGGGGCGTGTATTTTGTGTTTTCAGGCGCTTGCCTGTTGGCCTATCGTTGGGCGGGCATGAGCTGGGCCGATGCCTTCATGCACATGTGCACCACCATGGGCTTGGGCGGATTTTCTTCCTACGATGCCAGCTTTGCGCATTTCAACTCACCCTTGATTGAAGCTGTTGCCATCGTCTTCATGACTCTGGCAGGCATCAGCTTTGTGCGCTACTTTGTGGTGCTGCGCACCCTGTCGCTCAAGCCCGTCACCAATGACCATGAAATTCGCACTTACTTTGGTGTGCTGGTCTTGGCCACTTTACTCCTGACGGGTTTGTTGATGGCCCATGGCGTTTACAGCGACTGGACCCAAGCTCTGCGCGTGAGCGCTTTCCATGTCGTGTCACTGGCCACGACCACTGGCTATGCGGCCACCGACTACGCGCTGTGGCCCGTGTTTGCGCCGGTCTTGCTGATGTTCTTGGGCTGCTTTGTCTCTTGCGCGGGCTCCACCGGCGGCGGCATCAAGATGGTGCGCATGATCTTGCTGGTCAAACAGGCGCGCCGCGAGCTGGTGCGCATCATCCACCCCCGCGTCATCAATCCGGTCACGCTGGGCGGTGGGATCCTGCCCATGTCGGTCATGACGGCGGTGCTGGGCTTCATGCTCATTTATGGTGGTGCCACCATGGGCCTGAGCATGTTGCTCTTGCTCAGTGGCATGGACATCGTCACCGCGTTTTCTGCGGTGATCGCCACCGTCAACAACATCGGCCCGGGGCTGGGTGAAGTGGGGCCCTCGGGCAACTACGGCGGCCTCAACCCCTTTCAACTGGGCGTGCTGACCTTTGCCATGCTGCTGGGCCGCCTGGAGTTGCTGTCGGTGCTGGTCTTGTTCAGCGCACATTTTTGGCGAAAATAAACCCACCCTCATGCGGCGCTATTCAGTACACACAAGGAGACAACCATGCCCATCACCAAAGGATTCCAAGCGCTCGTGGACGAAGCCATGGCCCAGGTCACTACGCACAGCGTGCAAGCGGTTCGGGCCCGAATGAGCGACCCGAACGTGCAGATCGTCGACATCCGTGACCCGCGTGAATTGGAGCGTGAAGGCACAGTGCCTGGCGCTTTGCTGGCCCCGCGCGGCATGCTCGAGTTTTGGGTAGACCCGGCTTCGCCCTACTTCAAACCTGTGTTCGCCGACGAGGGCAAGCAGTTCATCTTGTTTTGCGGCGCAGGCTGGCGCAGCGCCCTGGCCACCAAAACCCTGCAAGACATGGGCATGACCAACGTGGCCCACATCGATGGTGGATTCACCGCCTGGAAAAAAGCCGCGGCGCCGATGGTCACCATGGAGCAACACAAGGCCGAAAGTGCGGCGCGCAAAAGCCACTGATGGCGGCACCTTGCCCTTGCGGCCGTACCACGGCCAAAGGCCAGGCGATGACCCTGGCCGCTTGCTGCGGCCCGCTCCACTCAGGTGCACCCGCCCCCGATGCCGAAAGCCTGATGCGCTCGCGCTACAGCGCTTTTGTGCGGGGCGATGTGCCTTATCTGCTGGCCACTTGGCACAGCAGCCAACGTCCTGCTGAGCTGACGCTCGAAACAGGTGGCAAATGGTTGGGCTTGGAGATCAAGCAGCACCGTGTGACAGGCACTGACACCGCCGAGGTCGAATTTGTTGCGCGCTTTCGGGTGAGCGGCAAAGCGGTGCGTCAGCACGAACGCAGCCGCTTTGTGCGCGAGGACCGGCGATGGTTTTATGTGGATGGTGATGAGTTGTGAAGGTGGTTTTGTTCCAAGCTATAAAACTGCGCACCGAGATCACCTCGTATGATCGCTCCCATGAACTTTGAAGCCATTTTGTTTGACTGCGACGGCGTGCTGGTGGACAGCGAAGCCATCACCTGCGGCGTGCTGCGTGACATGTTTGAAGAGCAAGGCTGGCGCATGTCGCTGGCCGAGTGCATGCAGCGCTTTGTGGGCCACACCGTCAAAAGTCAGCGCACCACCATCGAGGCCCACACCGGTCAGCCGCTCACCGATGCGTGGCTGGAGCAGTTTTTTGCCCGGCGCAACGAGCGCCTCACGCAAAGCATCACCGCCATCGAAGGCGTGCACGAAGCGGTGGCGCACCTGCACGACCACTGCCAGGGTCGCATCGCGGTGGCTTCGGGGGCAGACCGGTTCAAGGTCGAGATGATGCTCAAGCAGGTGGGCTTGATGGATTTTTTTGCTGGCCGCATTTTCAGTGGGCATGAGATGCCGCGCAGCAAGCCTCACCCCGATGTGTACCTGGCCGCTGCGGCACATCTGCAGGTCGACCCGGCGCGCTGTCTGGTGGTGGAAGACACCACCGTGGGCATCACAGCGGGTGTGGCTGCGGGGGCCACGGTGTGGGCCTATGCGGCACCGCCTGCCGAGCATGGGCCTCTGTTGAAGGCCGGCGCGCAGCGGGTGTTCACCGGCATGCACGCGCTGCGTCTGGCTTAAGTCCGGCATAGGCCGGTACCTCTCATGGGGCTTTGGCCAGCCTGAATTCTTCGGGTGTTTGCCCGATCCAGCCCTTGAACGCCCGCATGAAGCTCTTCTCGTTTTGAAAGCCCACCTCGGCGGCGATCTGTTTGATGGGGCGCTGCGTGCGCAGCAGCAGGTCGGTGGCCAGGTCGCGGCGCACGGCGTCTTTGAGCTGCTGCAAGCTCGCACCTTCTTCTTTGAGTTGCCGGTGCAGGGTGCGCGGTGACAGGTTGAGCCAAGCCGCCAGGTCGTCGGCGTTGCGGCTGTGCTCGGGGTGTTCGGCCAGGGTTTGGCGCACTTTTTCAACCAGCAGACGGTCGCGCCGGTAAGGGCGCACCGTGAGCAACAGGGCGCGTTGCAGCATGCGCTGCAGAGCAGCCTCGTCACGGCGCACCGGCAGGCTCAGGTAGCCCGCATCGAACTGCAGGCTGTTTGTGGGCGCGTTGAACTGCGTGGGGCCATCAAACAGCACGCGGTAACTGTCGGCATGGGGCGGTGGGGCAAAGCGCAGCGTGGTTTGCAGCAAGGGGATGCGCGAATCGGTCAACCAGCAGGCCACGCCCAAAGCATTGCGCAGCACCGAGACCACGGCAAATTCCTGCAAAGTGCCCAGTTCGCGTTGCTCGGTCAATTGCAGGCTGGCCACGCCCTGCGACGGGCTCACTTGCAGGTGGATGTCGTCGGTCAGCAGGCCGTGGTGGCGGCACCAGCGGGCCAGTGCCACACCCAGAGTGGGGGCGGTCAGTGAGGCGCGCACCAGCATGCCGTAGCTGCCCCAAGGCAGGCGGCGGCTGAACCAGCCCAGGGCCTCGTCGTCCAGCTCGCGCATGGCCGCTTCGCTCATCCATTCCATTTGCAGTGCGGTCACACGCGCATCGGGTTGCGCCAATAATTCTGGCGTGATTTGTGCTCTTCGAAGCGCCCCGGCCGGGTCCATCCCGCGGTCGGTGTAGGCCTTGACCATGGCTGCAATGAAGGCGATCGGTGTTTCAGCTCGGGAGGTCGGGGAAGTCAAGTTCATGTAGGGCGTATTTTGGCAGGATTTGCAACCTGCATGGCGTGATGTTTCAGGGCACCTCGCTTTATGCTGGTGGCCAACAGAGACAGCCGAGGACCTGCCATGACCGTTTTGCACTCCCAACTCAACCCGCGTTCCGCCGATTTCCAGCACAACGCTGCCGCCATGAGGGCCTTGGTCGATGACTTGCGCACCCACTTGGAGCGTGTGGCCCAAGGCGGTGGCGATGCGCCCCGCGCCAAGCACACCGCCCGGGGCAAGTTGTTGCCGCGTGACCGCGTGCAGATGCTGCTCGACCCCGGCACGCCTTTTCTGGAAGTCGCGCCGCTGGCTGCGCTCAACATGTACAACAACGACGCCCCCAGCTCGGGCGTGATCGTGGGCATTGGCCGCGTGAGCGGCGTGGATTGCATGATCGTGTGCAATGACGCCACGGTGAAGGGCGGCACCTATTACCCGATGACGGTGAAAAAGCACCTGCGTGCACAAGAGATCGCGCAGCAAAACCATTTGCCCTGCATCTATTTGGTCGATTCAGGTGGTGCCAACCTGCCCAACCAAGACGAGGTCTTCCCCGACCGCGACCACTTTGGCCGCATCTTCTTCAACCAGGCCAACATGAGCGCGCAAGGCATCGCGCAAATCGCGGTGGTCATGGGCAGCTGCACGGCCGGTGGCGCTTATGTGCCCGCCATGAGCGACGAGACCATCATCGTCAAAAACCAAGGCACCATCTTTTTGGGCGGCCCGCCGCTGGTCAAAGCCGCCACGGGTGAGGTGGTGAGTGCCGAAGATTTGGGCGGTGGCGATGTGCACACGCGCCTTTCGGGCGTGGCCGACCACTTGGCGCAAAACGATGTGCACGCACTCGCGCTGGCTCGACAAGCGGTGAAAAACCTGAACGCGCAAAAGGCCCCGAACATCGCCACGCACGCGCCGGTGCCGCCGAAGTTCGATGCGCAAGAGTTGTACGGCGTGATCCCCACGGACACCCGCAAGCCTTTTGACGTGCGCGAGATCATCGCCCGCATCGTCGATGGCTCGGAGTTCGACGAATTCAAATCGCGCTTTGGCACCACGCTGATTTGCGGCTTTGCCCGCATCGAAGGCATGCCGGTGGGCATCATCGCCAACAACGGCATTTTGTTCAGCGAGTCCGCGCTCAAAGGTGCGCACTTCATCGAGCTGTGCTGCCAGCGAAAGATCCCGCTGGTCTTTTTGCAAAACATCACCGGCTTCATGGTCGGGCGCAAATACGAAAACGAAGGCATCGCCCGCAATGGCGCCAAGATGGTCACGGCCGTGGCCACTGCTGCGGTGCCCAAATTCACCATCATCATTGGCGGCAGCTTTGGCGCCGGCAACTACGGCATGTGCGGCCGCGCCTACAGCCCCCGCTTCTTGTGGATGTGGCCCAACGCCCGCATCTCCGTCATGGGCGGTGAGCAGGCGGCCAGCGTCTTGGCCACTGTCAAACGCGATGGCATCGAGGGCAAGGGTGGCCAATGGAGCATGGAAGAAGAAGAAGCCTTCAAAGCCCCGATCAAGCAGCAATACGAGGAACAAGGCCATCCCTACTATGCCACTGCCCGCATCTGGGACGACGGCATCATCGACCCGGCCGATACCCGCCGCGTGCTGGCGCTGGGCTTGAGCGCATCGTTGAATGCCCCGATTCCCGAGACGACATTTGGACTTTTCCGCATGTGATGTGTATGATTTTGTGAATTCATACACATTCAGGGAGATTTGACATGCGCACCAACATCGTGATCGACGACAAGCTCATGGCCGATGTCATGGCCTCGGGTGATTTCAAGACAAAGAGGGACGCGGTCGAAGAGGGCTTGCGCCTGCTCAAGCGCAAGAAGGCTTATGCAGCGTTGTTGGCCGCGCGTGGCACTTTGTTTTGGGACGACTCAGACGAAGCCTGGGCCAAGGCGCGCGAAGAGAGGCAACTTGCAGAGACCGTGCAAGAACCTGCTGCTACATATGCGGTCAAGCAAGCTGTTAAAGCTGGGAAATCCCAAGCAGGCACTCAAACCAAGCTGCGTGGGAAAGGCAAGTCAACATGATTTTGGTGGACTCCAGCGTGCTGATCGATCACTTTAGAGGCACGATCAACCCACAGACCCAACAGTTAAAGCGCTGGCTCACTGGGGAAGATGGACCGCCCGACATTGGTGTTGCCGACCTGGTTATTTTTGAAGTGGTACGAGGCTTCTCCACAGTCAGTGCCCAGGCCCGGGTGCGTGACCTCCTGCTGGACTTGGAGGTGGTGGAAATTGGTGGCCTCGATAACGCCCTGCAGGCGGCCACACTCTATCAACGGTTGCGCCAATCTGGCCGCACCGTGCACAGCCCCATCGACGTGCTGCTGGCCAGCTACTGCATGACGCACCGCCACACCCTGCTGCACCGCGACGCCGACTTTGAATCGCTCAAAACTTTAGGAGGACTGGAGACATGGCCACAATGAACACATCCACCTGGCACAGCCACTTCAACATGCAAGCGCGTTACCACGTCTGGGCCACGCACCGCCTGCTCGAAGCGGTCTCGCTTGTGTCGGATGCAGATTACCGGCGCGACGTGGGCCTGTTTTTCAAAAGCATCCACGGCACGTTGAACCACCTGCTGGTGGCCGAACACCTGCTTTGGTATGCGCGTTTTGCCAAAGGCGCGTCGCCTGTGCTGGCGCTGGATGCCGAAATTGAACCTGATCGTGAACGCTTGTCGCAGGCGCTCAAGGGCGGCTCGGCCAACTGGACGCCCCTGATCGCCAGCTGGCCTGCTGAGCGCTTTGATGGGCATCTGGACTACCAAACCAGCAAGGGCGTGCCCCAGTCTTTGCCGTTTACGGCCAGCTTGGCGCATGTCTTCAACCACGCCACCCACCACCGTGGCCAGATCACGGCGGCGCTCACCGCCATGGGCCAGCCTTGTCCGGAGCTCGACATGGTTTATTTTCTTCAAGCAGAACAGGCGCCCAAAGCATGAGTGCAGCACTGACATTTTCAAACCAAGGCGGCGTGCACACCATCACGCTGTCGCGCCCCGATGTGCGCAACGCCTTCAATGACGACGTCATTGCCGAGCTGAAAAACGCATTCCTTACGGTGGCTCAAAATGCGGCTGTGCGCTGCGTGGTGCTGGCCGCTGAGGGCCCCGCGTTTTGCGCAGGCGCAGACCTGAACTGGATGCGCCGCATGGCCGACTACACCCGCGAAGAAAACCTGGCCGATGCGGGCGAGTTGGCCGCCATGCTGAGAGCCATTTACGAATGCCCGCAGCCGACCATAGCCCGCGTGCAAGGCGATGTGTATGCCGGTGGCATGGGTCTGGTGGCGGCGTGTGACATGGCCGTGAGTGTGGACACAGCGAACTATTGCCTGAGCGAGGTCAAGCTGGGCCTGATCCCTGCCACCATCAGCCCCTATGTGATCCGCGCCATGGGCGCGCGTGCGGCGCACCGTTACTTCTTGACGGCCGAACGTTTCAGTGCTGCCGAAGCGCACCGCATCGGTCTGGTGCATGAGGTGGCAAAGGCTGAAGCGCTGGACGCCAAAGTGGCCGAGCTGACCCAAGCGCTGGTGAGTGCCAGCCCCCACGCTGTGCGTGCTTGCAAAAAGCTGTTGCAGGACGTGGCCGAACGCGAGATCAACGAAGCGCTGGTGGCGCAGACGGTGGCGGGCATCGCCGACATCCGTGCCAGCAGCGAAGGCAAGGAGGGCGTTCAGTCCTTTTTGCAAAAAAGAAAACCCAATTGGCTGATGCTTTGAAAGTCCGGACATGAAATTTCTTCAAGGCATCTTTCGGTTTGGCTGCTGCTGGTGGGCGATGTGGGCACACGCGCAGGCCCCTGCCGAATTGCCGGTCGCCAAAGACCTGCATGAAGTCGTTCACCGTATTCCGGTTTCTGTGCAGGACCTTTACGGCCGCCGCGAGCAGCGCCAGATACCCGTGACAGTGTTCAAGCCCACAGGGGATGGGCCATTTCCGATGGTGGTGCTCAACCATGGCCGCGCCACCAGCCGCGAGAAAATGGCCCAGCCGACACGCTTTCGGTTTGAGCAACAGGCCCGCTATTTTGTGGGCAAAGGTTTTGTGGTGATGGTGCCCACGCGTGTGGGCTATGGCGAAACCCACGATGGTTTTGACCCGGAAACCAATGGCGGCTGCAGTCAGCCCCGCATCGAACCCATGAGCCTGGCCGCATCGGACCAAGTGATTGCGGTGGCTGAATTTGCGCGCAACTTGCCATTCGTCGACGCTTCACGGTGGTGGGTCATGGGTCAATCGGTGGGTGGCTTGACCACGGTGGCGACGGCCTGGCGCAACCCGGCAGGCTTGCAAGGGGCCATTAATTTTGCGGGCGGCACCGGGGGAGATCCTGTGTCCCGTCCAGGCCAATCGTGCGCTGCTAAGCAGATTGAACGTCTCTGGAAAGCCCGAGCAGCCCAAGCCCGAGTGCCCATGCTGTGGCTGTATTGGGAAAACGATTTGTTCTGGGGTGCGCAAGCGCCGCGTGACTGGCACCGGGCTTGGCTTGACGGTGGTGGGCAAGCCGAGTTTCGGCAACTCGCGCCCGTGGGTCAGGATGGTCATTCGGGGTTCAGCATCGACATGGACCGTTGGGTGCCTTGGGTAGATGCTTTTCTGGCCAAGGCCGGTTACACCCAGCCCGCGTTGCCGTCAGTGCCCACCCCGAGTGGTTTTGCCCAAGTGGACGAGATCGACAAAGTGCCAGTGGGTGCCGAGACCCGGCAAGGTCTGTACAGCCGTTTTCTGGCCAGTCCTTCCCCCCGCGCCTTTGCCATCGGCCCAGGTGGCGCGGGCTTTGCCACGGGCGATTGGGCCGTGGGTCGCGCCCTGGGTTTTTGCCAAGCACGCCGTGGCATCACCTGTAAGTTGTATGCCGTAGATGACCAAGTGGTTTGGAGAAACTGACATGTTTAAGAAAATCTTGATCGCCAACCGAGGCGAAATCGCCTGCCGCGTGGCAGCAACGGCCCGCCGCATGGACATCCAGACCGTGGCCGTTTACTCGGATGCCGACGCCGGGGCCAAGCATGTGCAGGACTGCGACGAAGCTGTGCATGTGGGGGGCTCAGCGCCCAAGGACAGCTATTTGCGTTGGGAGCGCATTTTGCAAGCGGCCAAAGACACCGGTGCTGAGGCGGTGCACCCTGGCTATGGCTTTTTGAGTGAGAACGAAGACTTTGCCAAGGCCTGCGCCGCAGCCGGTCTGGTGTTCATCGGCCCGCCCGCATCGGCCATTTTGGCGATGGGCCTCAAAGCCGAGTCCAAGCGCTTGATGGAGTCTGCCGGTGTGCCGCTGGTGCCCGGCTACCACGGTGCTGACCAAGACCCGGCGCTGTTGCAGCGCGAGGCCGACCGCATCGGTTACCCCGCCCTCATCAAGGCCAGCGCAGGCGGTGGCGGCAAGGGCATGCGCGTGGTGGAAAAGTCCGAAGACTTTGCCGCAGCCCTGGCATCGTGCAAACGCGAGGCCATCAACAGTTTTGGCAGCGATGCGGTGCTGATCGAAAAATACGTGCAACGCCCGCGCCACATCGAAATTCAAGTTTTTGGCGACACGCAGGGCAACTGCGTATATTTGTTTGAGCGCGACTGCTCGGTGCAGCGCCGTCACCAAAAAGTCTTGGAAGAAGCACCAGCCCCTGGCATGACCGAAACGTTGCGCGCACAAATGGGCGCCGCTGCCGTGGCAGCTGCCAAGGCCGTGAACTACGTGGGCGCGGGGACGGTGGAATTCATCGTCGAGCAAACCGCCTACGACCAGCCCGAATCCATGAAGTTTTTCTTCATGGAGATGAACACCCGTTTGCAGGTCGAGCACCCGGTGACCGAAGCCATCACCGGTCTCGACCTGGTGGAATGGCAATTACGTGTGGCCAGTGGAGAGCCGCTGCCCTTGCGCCAGGACCAGCTGCGCATCCAGGGCCACGCCATTGAGGCGCGCATCTGCGCCGAGAACCCCGACAACAATTTTCTGCCCGCCACCGGCACGCTGCAGGTCTACCGCAAACCACAAGCCAGCAGCTTTGAGCGAAGCACGCTGCGTGTGGACGATGGCGTGCGCGAAGGCGACACCATCAGCCCGTTTTACGACTCGATGGTGGCCAAGCTGATCGTGCACGGCGACACCCGCGAGCAAGCATTGGCACGTCTGGACTCCGCGCTGGCGCAAACCCACATCGTGGGCCTGAACACCAACGTGCAGTTCCTGCGCCATGTGGTGCGCAGCCAGGCATTTGCCACGGCCCAACTCGACACCGCGCTGATACAGCGCGAAGCCGCCGTGCTGTTCAAACAAGAAACTGTGGGCCTGCCCGCTGCCGTGTCGGCGGTGGTGGCCCACACCTTGCACGCCGAAAAAGTCTTGGAAGGAGCAGACCCCTTCAGTCGACGCGATGGCTGGCAGTCGCACGGCTTGGCGCAGCGCCGCTTTGAATTTGTCTGGCAAGACCAGCCCCGCTCAGCCCGTCTGAATTATTTGCACGACGGCGCTTTGAGCTTGTCACTGGAAGGCGACGAAACTGCATCTGGCGTACTGAGCTTTGCTGCCCATGGCGAGGGCTTGTGGGTGCAGTGGGGCATCGCCCCTCGATGCTTGAGCCAGCTCGACTGGCAAGGCGAAACCGCATACCTCTTCACGCCTCAGGGTGCGACCCGCATCACCGTGCTTGACCCGCTGGCCCATGCAGGAGAGGTCGCCCAAGAAGGCGGGCGTCTGACGGCCCCGATGCCGGGCAAGGTCGTGTCGTTTGCCGTCAAGGCGGGCGACCGGGTCAAAGCCGGTCAGGCGCTCGCGGTGATGGAAGCCATGAAGATGGAGCACACGATTCAAGCGCCGCATGACGGCACCGTGGCCGAGTTGCTTTACGCCCTCGGAGATCAGGTGGCCGATGGGGCCGAACTGCTCAAGCTGGCCGCGTGAGTTCTTGCAGGCCGTCGCTTTCGCGCCGGCGCTGCAGAGTCTGCCGCGGCGGCATGTTGGGGCTCAAGCCACCGACCTGCAAAAAGGCAATCAAGCCGCCGTGTTCGCCGGTGCGACAGCGCGCACATGGGCTTGCTGACAAAATCACCCCATGAAAATCACCATCTGCTTTGCCAGCCTGCCCCCTGAGCCTTGGGTCCAAGCTGTTCAACAAGCCTTCCCTGCGGCCGAGGTGTTCGCGTGGGCCCCGGGTGCCCCCAAAGCTGACCATGCCATCGTTTGGGCGCCGCCCCAGCAGTTCATCGACGAGCAGTCGGGCCTGCAGGGCCTGTTCAACATCGGCGCAGGCGTGGACGCCCTGCTGCAGTTGAAGCTGCCACCCAGCCTGAAGGTCGTGCGTCTGGACGATGCGGGCATGTCGGTGCAGATGGCCGAGTTCGTGTGCCATGCGGTGATCCGGCATTTTCGGGAGCTGGACGCTTATGAGGTCGATGTAAAAGCCGGACGTTGGTCTTACCGCAAACCACAAAGCCGAGCCGACTTTGCCGTGGGTGTGATGGGCTTGGGTGTGTTGGGCGAGCGCGTCGCCAAGGCCTTGCAGGTGTTTGAGTTCCCGGTCAACGGTTACAGCCGCAGCCCCAAAGACCTGCCTGGCATTCGATGCTTCCATGGGTCACAAGGCCTGCCCGAATTTTTGGCCGCCACGCGGGTGCTGGTCAACCTGATGCCGCTCACGCCTGAGACCGAAAACATCCTGAACCAGAGCACTTTGTCGCAACTGCAACAAGGCGGCTACGTGATCAACGTGGCCAGGGGCAAGCATTTGGTCGACGAGGACCTGCTCGCCCTCATCGACAGCGGCCACCTGTCGGGGGCCACACTGGATGTGTTCCGCACCGAGCCGCTGCCCGCAGGCCATGTGTTTTGGCAGCACCCGAAAATCACCGTCACGCCCCACACCTCGGCGCGCACTTTGCGCGAAGAAAGCATCGCGCAAATCGTGGGCAAAATCCAGGCTTTGCAGCGCGGCGAGCCGATCAACGGCGTGGTGGATCACCAGCGCGGCTATTGAACATCCAAAGAACCCCATGATTATTCCTCCCCGCGTTCAACTCATCGACGTCGGCCCCCGCGACGGCCTGCAAAACGAAAAGCAGCCTGTGCCCACGGCGGTCAAGATCGAACTGGTGCACCGCTTGCAGGCCGCAGGCCTGACCGAGATCGAGGTCACCAGTTTTGTCAGCCCCAAGTGGGTGCCGCAGATGGCCGACAACGCCGAAGTGATGGCCGGCATTCAGCGTCAAGCGGGGGTGCTTTACTCGGTGCTGACGCCCAACATGGTGGGTTTCCAGGCGGCGGTGGCTTCGTGCCCGGATGAGATCGTGGTGTTTGGCGCGGCCAGCCAAGCGTTCAGCCAGAAGAACATCAACTGCTCGATCGAAGAAAGCATGGAACGCTTTGCGCCCGTGGTGCAAGCGGCGTTGGCGGCGGGCATGGCAGTGCGGGGTGCGATGAGTTGTTCCGTCGGCTGCCCTTATGAGGGCGATGTGCCTGCGGCCAGCGTGGCCCATCTGGCCAGTTTGATGAAGCAGATCGGCGTGCAGCGCGTGGACGTGGCCGACACCATTGGCACGGGCACGCCGCTCAAGGTGCAAAAAGCCATTGAAGCCACGCAAAAGCATTTCGACATCGACCACATCTGCGGTCATTTTCACGACACCTACGGCCAGGCTTTGGCCAACACGCTGGCGGCGCTGCAAATGGGGGTGTGGAACTTCCAATCGTCTGTGGCCGGTCTGGGCGGTTGCCCTTACGCCAAGGGGGCCACGGGCAACGTGGCGACCGAAGACGTGGTGTACATGCTCAACGGCATGGGCATTTCCACCGGCATTGACCTGGACAAACTGGTCGATGCCGGCGCGTTCATCAGTGACTTTTTGGGCCGTCAGCCCAACTCGAATGTGGCCAAAGCCATCCTCAACAAGCGGGCGGGCTGAGCCATGTGCGGTGCAGAACTTCATGTGCTGCCCGAAGGGGTGCAACGCGTGGCGAGGGCTTTGCAAGACGCCCACCACCCCCACGCCCCGGTCATGCTGGATGGCGCAGCCCGCACCGCGCAAGAGGCCGCCGATGGCCTGGGTGTGCAACTGGGGCAGATCGCCAAGAGCGTGATTTTCAAGCGCAAGGAAGACGGCGTGGCGGTGCTGGTGGTCACCTCGGGTGACCGGCGCGTGGACGAGAAAAAAGTCGCCGCCCTGGTGGGCAAGATCGGTCGTGCCGATGCCGATTTCGTCAAGGCCCACACGGGCTTCACGATTGGCGGCGTGTCCCCCGTGGCGCACCTGAATCCCCCGGTGACCTTGCTCGACCAGGACCTGTGGCGCTTCGAAGAAGTCTGGGCCGCTGCCGGGCATCCCCACGGCGTGTTTCGCTTGCGGCCACAGGATTTGCCCGATTTGACCCAGGCCAGTCCTGCCGATGTGACCCAGGGCAGCTGCCATGACACGGCGCAGCCGAGTCCTGTGCTGCCGCCCTTACCCAAGGCGGCCCCATGAGTGCGCGCAGCACGCAGTTGGCCCAGCGTGCCGCGCAGGTGCTGAACCAGCCCCAGCCCCATGTGCCTTCGCCTTGTCTGTCGGTGTGCGTCATGGACCCGCAGACTGACATGTGCGCAGGGTGTTGGCGCAGTCTTGAAGAAATCGGTGTTTGGAGCCGCATGTCGGATGAGGCCAAGCGCCAGGTCTGGCAGCGCATTCAGCAGCGCCTGACGGGTGTGAGCGGGGCGATCTGAACGCGAGCAAAACCGGAAAATGCGTTCACTCGCCCAACGAATGGGCGCTTGGGCCGTCCTCAGGGTGCCTCTGCCTGGCTTCGGTCCACCACAATCAAGACATTGCAGGGTGATTCTTCCACCAGCGATTTGGCGGTCGAGCCGCTCCACCAACGGCGCAGCAGGTTGGGCTCGTGCTTGTGACCGACCACGATCAGGTCGGCCCCCACGCGTTCGGCAAAACCCGACAGCTCGCGGATCACTTCGCCCTTGAGCACCTCGCCTTGGACCATGTAACCCATGGCTTTCAGGGTGTGCACGCCTTGGGCCAGTTGCTCTGCCAGGGCTTCTTCCAGCGGCCCGTCGTTGGCCGAGGTGTAATAGCCCATCTCCATGGAACCCACATCCAGCGGGTTGGGCGCCACCGCCACCAGGGTCAGGCGAGGCTGGCCCCAATGCGCCAGCTCCTCGAGTTCGAGCAAGGCCTTTTGCCCAGTGATGGAACCGTCATAAGCCAAGATGATGTGTTTGTACATGCTTGCCTCCTCTGTGTGATGGGGTGGTGGAATGCCACAACCGGCAAGGGTTGGGGTGACAAAATCATGTGCCGCAGTGGTCCAAAAGCGCAAGTTGGTGTTGACCCTATAGACTTTCCCTTGCGCGGCCCCCAGATCAGGAGATAGCCTTGAAAACCATCCACTTTTACCTTGACTTTATTTCGCCCTATGCCTGGCTGGCCTTCGACGCCTTGCCCCGCGCCTTGCAGGGACTCAGCCACCGGGTGGTGCACAAGCCGGTGCTGTTTGCCGCCATGCTCAAGCACCACGGGCAGCTCGGGCCGGCAGAAATTCCGGCCAAGCGCGACTGGACGTATCGACAAGTGTTGTGGCAGGCAAGGCAGCAGGGCACACTTTTGCAGTTGCCGGCCTTGCACCCCTTCAACCCCCTGGGCTTGCTGCGACTGGCCACCGCATGCGATGCCGATGGTCAGCCCAACCGCTACGTGTGCGAGCAGGTGTTTCGCCATGTCTGGTGCACAGGCGAGGATGCTGCCGACCCACAGCGCCTGGCGCAGTTAGCGGCCCACCTCAGGCCCGCCAGGGGCGCGGCCAGCACCGAGGTCAAGCAGGCCTTGCAGGCACACACCGACGAAGCGCTGGCGCTGGGCGTGTTTGGCGTGCCCAGCTTCTGGGTCGATGACAAATTGTTTTGGGGGCAAGACGCCTTGCCCATGCTGCGCGCTTACTTGCAGGGCGATGCCTGGTTTGACGGCCCCGACTGGCAGGCCCCATCGCAGTGCGGGGTGGGTGTCAAGCGCGCATGAGCTGACCTCCGCGCCAATTAAAAAACCCCGATCGCATGACGCGATCGGGGTTTTTATTGGAAAGGCTCAGATGGGCAAGACAGGTCTTGCCAACATCGACCATTTAGTGAGCAGCAGACCCTTGTGAAGTGGTGCCGTCGAAGCTCGGGAAGCGGACGTTCTCGACCATGTCCTGAACTTCTTGGTCCGGTGCTTTGGTTAGCAGCGACACAATGATGATCACTGCGAAGCCAACTGGCACACCGAAGATACCGGCCGAGATGGGGGCAATGTCCCACCAGGTGTTGGCCTTCAGGATTTCAGGGGTCAGCGAACCATTGTGGAACAGGCCGTACATCCAAGGATGGGTCTTGGTCATGTAGTAGAACGAGATACCCAAGCCGGCCACCATGCCCAGCGAAGCACCCCATTTGTTGGCACGCTTCCAGAAGATGCCCAGGGTCAACGCAGGGAAGAAGGCTGCCGCAGCGAACGAGAAGGCCGCAGACACGAGGAACAAAATGTCCGCCATGCGCAGCGATGCGACATAGGCGGCCGCCAAGGCGACGAACACCAAAATGGCTTTGGACAGCGCTACGCGACGGCTGGCCGAGGCGTTGGGGTCAATCACTTTGTAGTACACGTCGTGCGACAAGGCGTTGGCAATGGTCAGCAACAAGCCATCGGCTGTGGACAAGGCCGCAGCCAAACCACCCGCTGCCACCAAACCAGAAATCACGAACGGCAAGCCGCCGATTTCAGGCGTGGCCAACACGATGATGTCACCACCCAATCGGATTTCTGCCAACTGCAAAATGCCATCTTTGTTGATGTCCGACACCGCCATCAGCGTGGGGTCGACCACGTTCCAGCGTGCAATCCATCCGGGCAACTGGTCAAAAGGTGTGCCGACCAACAGGGTGTAGATGTCGAACTTGACCAGCACCGCCAAAGCAGGCGCCGTGAAGTACAGCAGCGAAATGAAGAACAGCGACCAAGCCACCGACTCACGCGCTTCTCGCACCGAAGGCACGGTGTAAAAGCGCATCAGGATGTGCGGCAAAGCAGCCGTACCGATCATCAAGCAGAAGACCAGGGCCAAGAAGTTCTTACGGGCCACATCCCGGGCTGCATCGTCTTTGCCTGGGAAGGGCTCAGCATGGCGCAGGGGTGGGTTGGCACGGGGTGCATTGGCAGCGCGTGCAGCGGTGTAGGCCGCTTTGGCAGCCGCTTCATCTTTGGGCAAACCAGCCAAAGCCTTTTCAGCGGCCTGGATGTCAGCTGCCGGTGCGTTGGCGGTCTTCAGTTCGTCCAGCTTTTTGGTGGCGGCTTCTTTGTCAGCGGCCATGGCTGCTGGCACATCTTTCAGCTTTTCAGCGGCTGCATCGGCACGTGCTTTGAAGATGCCGCGAACTTCGAGTTCTTTCGGGTCTTTCAGCAGTTGCTCTTCTTTGGCTGTGACTTTTTCAAGCAGATAGCCATAAGAGATCTGAGGCACGGGATTGCTGGTGTGTTTCACTGACAACCAAACCACGGGGATCATGTAAGCCACGATCAGGATCAGGTACTGCGCCACCTGGGTCCAGGTCACAGCGCGCATACCGCCCAAGAACGAGCACACCAAGATACCGGCCAAACCGACATACACGCCAACGTCGAAGGACAGACCCGTCAGGCGGGCGGTGATCAAGCCCACGCCGAAGATCTGCGCCACCACGTACACGAAGGACACCAAGATGGCGGCAAACACGCCAATCAGACGTGCCATGTTGCCGCCGTAACGTGCGCCCAAAAAGTCAGGGATGGTGAACTGGCCAAACTTGCGCAGGTAAGGCGCCAGGAACAAAGCCACCAAACAGTAACCACCTGTCCAGCCCAAAATGAAGGCCAAACCGCCGTAACCGGTGAGGTAGAGCGTACCGGCCATGCCGATGAACGAAGCCGCCGACATCCAGTCAGAGCCGGTGGCCATGCCGTTGTAAATCGCTGGCACGCGGCGCCCGGCCACATAGTATTCGGCCGCATCGTTGGTGCGACTGATCACACCAATGCCGCCGTAC
This sequence comes from uncultured Burkholderiales bacterium, assembly GCA_903932865.1. Taxonomy (GTDB): domain Bacteria; phylum Pseudomonadota; class Gammaproteobacteria; order Burkholderiales; family Burkholderiaceae_C; genus Limnohabitans_A. Next base: position 73,456 of record CAIZHQ010000001.1, on the reverse strand, counting down.
AAGAGCACGGTGGCTGCCAAGAAGGCGTAGCCGATGTACTCTTTGGGCATGCCCATTTGCTCGAGGACGCCGAGCACGATGACGAAGGCCGCAAAGCCACCGCCGTAGAAAAGGAAGACTTTGTTCAGAGACTTCTGAAACTGGCTTTGGGTTTGCCCCACTCCGTCAAATACGCTCATGACTCTTCTCCTTCTGCCACGCCATATTCCTTGTCAAGCTTGTTCATGTAGCGTGCGTAATACCAAATGATCAGGCAATACACGATCAAAGCGCCTTGGGCGGCGACCCAAAAGGAAAAGGGCCAGCCAAAAAAGCTGAATGTTAAATCGCGCGAAAAGTACAAAAGCACGAACGTCACAAAGAACCACAGGGCCAGCAAAAGCCCCGTGATCCTTAAGTTTTTGCCCCAGTATTCCTGGTGCCTTGCAGTGAGCTGCATCTTCATCTCCTTCTTGTTGAAAAACCAAACTACCGACTGTCACTCTTCAATGAATTCACCCCATATGTGGGGTGCGCTGGCATTAAGCGGCTTTGACTAATTTCAGGCCTGTTTCTCGCTCCAATTGGGCGGCGACTTTGGGTTCGAAACCATTCAGGTGGCGCATCACCTCCAGCGCTTTTTCGGGTTCATGCATCTCCATGTGCACACGGGCCATTTGGTACCAGGCGTAAGGGCTCATGGATTGCAATTCGGTGTTGCGCTTAAAAGCCACCAAAGATTCGGCAAACCGCTGTTGACGCACCAGCACCAAACCCAGGCCGTACCAGGCACGGTCCATTTTTTCGTCGATTTCAATGGCTTTTTTGAACGCCAGCTCTGCATCTTGGCTGCGCCCCAATTCTTCGCAGACAAAACCCACATTGAAGTGGGCGTTGGCGAGGGTTGGAGTGAGCAACAAGGCGCGTTCAAAAAACCCCAAAGCCTGGATCAAGCGCCGATCGTTCAACTCTTTGAAACCCAAGCTGTTGAGGGCCAAGACATCTTGGGGATGGATCTTGAGGATGTCTTGAAACACCGCGTGGGCTTTGCCGCGCATGCCCACGACCAAAAGAGCCTTGGCTTGCAGACGCAACCAAAAACACCGGCTTCGAATGGAAGTGTTCGATGGGGTTGAGGGGATATGTGTTTTCACTGACATGCCGCGATGCCCATCTCAAGGCAAAGTTCAATTTTCAATTGCACCACCACCACCCAAGCGATCAAAAGCCAGCTGCTGGTGGCCAAGGGGATGTGCTGGTCCAGGATCAGTTTTGGGCTGATTTTTCGTGTGAGCCAAAGTGCTGGCTTGGAAGCCACGTCGAGCAACTGGTAAAAAACATTGGTGTCACGGTTGGCGCCCGCCATCAATCCCAGCAAGAAACGCCCGATGATGAACATCAAAGAAAGTTCAATCAGACTTTTGGCGATGACAATGGCAAGCAACATAAGACCTTATTGACGCAGATCAAGAAAACTATTTGGATTTTATAAATTGGCTTGTTGTCCACCTAATCAGACTTAAAACCCTTTAAAAAGTGTGTAAATAAGATCTTTCTGCAAGGATTCAGGCGCTTCATTGGGAGAAATTGTGCTACCTGACGGCCACCTTACAGTTTTGCTTGGCTTGCAGGTGTCGATGTGCCCTAGATTCAAGGGAAAACACCGATAAAACAGGGTTCGATTTTTGGGGGTTGACCAACGATCAACCCATCCCACCGGCGGAAAAGTAGCGCGTGTTCAGCCTTTGGGTAAGGGCCTGCCAGCAGCGGCCTCTTGCGCTTCCCAACGGTTCATGAGCCATGCGTAAATGACAACGATGCAGATGAACACCAGGATTGAGCCTTGCGCTGCCATCCAAAAATACAAAGGCCAGCCCCCAACCATCACAGACAAATCGCGCGCAAAAAAACTGGGGCCAAAGCTCACCAACAGCCAGACCAGCAACAGGACCGCAGTCAAAATGCGTTTCTTGTGAATGAACGTCATGACATCAAAACGGCTTAAGTGTTGGCGAAATCTTCACCAATCCATTGCGCCGCTTTCTCGGCAATCATGAGTGTGGGGCTGTTGGTGTTGCCACTGGTGATGGTGGGCATGACCCCTGCATCCACCACACGCAAGCCCGCAATGCCGCGCACTTGCAAGCGCCCATTGACCACCGCCATCGGGTCGTCGTCTCGCCCCATGCGGGTGGTGCCTACCGGATGGAAGATGGTGCTGGCAATGTCACCGGCCAGTTTGGCCAGTTCTTCATCGGTTTGGTACTGCATGCCGGGCTTGAACTCTTCGGGCGCAAAAGGCTTCATCGCCTCTTGCGCCATGATGCGGCGCGTCACGCGCAGGCTGTCGGCGGCCACCTTGCGGTCTTCGGCCGTGGCCAGGTAATTGGGCGCAATGGCCGGGGCGTCCTCAAAACGCGGGCTCTTGATGTGCACCGTGCCCCGACTGGTCGGGTTCAGGTTGCACACACTGGCCGTGATGGCCGGAAAGCTGTGCAGTGGCTCGCCAAACGCATCCAGGCTCAAGGGCTGTACGTGGTATTCCAGATTGGCGTGCGGCTGCAACGGATCGCTCTTGGTGAATGCGCCCAATTGGCTAGGTGCCATGCTCATGGGGCCGGTGCGTTTGAAGGCGTATTCCAGGCCGATCATCGCCTTGCCCCAAAGGCTGTTGGCCAGGGTGTTCAAGGTTTTGGCGTTGTTGACCTTGTAGACCGAGCGGATCTGCAAATGGTCTTGCAGGTTGGCGCCCACACCGGGCAGCTCATGTTGAACTTCAACGCCGACACCTTGCAGTAAAGCCGCAGGTCCGATGCCCGAAAGCTGCAAAATTTGCGCAGAGCCGATGCTGCCCGCACTCAAAATCACCTCTTGTGTGGCCTTGACCTCGACCATCTCAAGGCCTGTCCAAACCTGTGCCCCGGCGCAGCGCTTTTCGCCATTGGCCTGGGTTTCGATCACAAGCTTGCTCACCTGGGCTTTGTTCCACAACTCAAAGTTGGGGCGTGAATAGCAGGTGGGGCGCAAAAAAGCCTTGGCTGTGTTCCAGCGCCAGCCGCTGCGCTGGTTCACATCGAAGTAAGACACGCCTTCGTTGTTGCCCCGGTTGAAGTCGTCGGTGGCCGGAATGCCCGCTTGCTGGGCGGCTTGTGAAAACGCGTCCAGCACGTCCCAGCGCAGGCGCTGCTTTTCGATGCGCCATTCGCCGCCTGTGTTGCGCCCACGCAAAGTGTGGAGGTAGCTGCCTTTGGGCAAGTCGGTCGGGGCCAGCAATTCCGACTTGGCCCCTTTGGCCCCGTGGAATTCGTTGGCACCGTTGTAGTGGTCTTCGTGCAGCTTGAAGTAAGGCAGCGTTTGGTCCCAGCGCCACGCGTCGTTGCCGGTGATCTGCGCCCATTGGTCATAGTCGCGTGATTGGCCCCGCATGTAAATCATGCCGTTGATGCTGGAGCAACCGCCCAACACCTTGCCACGCGGGTAACGCAAGCTGCGCCCGTTCAGGCCATCGGTGGCTTCGGTTTGGTACATCCAGTCGGTGCGCGGGTTGCCAATGCAGTACAGGTAGCCCACGGGGATATGGATCCAGTGGTAATCGTCTTTTTTGCCAGCTTCGATCAACAGCACGCGCTTGCTGGCATCGGCACTCAGGCGGTTGGCCAGCAGGCATCCTGCGGTGCCGCCGCCCACGATGATGTAGTCAAAGGTGTTGTCGTTCATGGGTCTGTTCGTGTGGTCTGCAGATGTCGATGCGAATTTCGCTGTGCGCACGACTGTAATGGATGAAAAAAAGGGGGAGGCGGGTGTGAGGAACTGGGTGGGCGGACTGATTTTGAGACTTTGACCTGAAATCATGAACAGATTGGACAAAGAACTTGAATCTGGCGTGACCATGGGTACCGAGTAATTACCCTTGGTAAATGAGGTTTTCCTGCGATGTGAAATAAATACCAAGGGTTACTACCGAGTATGTAAGCCCATGTTGGTTGCCCGTCAGACAGGGGCAAGTGCCAGCCCTAAGAATCGCGCCAAGTTTCCCTGTCGGAGACTCTTTTTTGGAGACAGCTCTATGGCTACAACTGAACCCCGTCCGATGTCGGCGGAAGAGAAGAAGGTGATTTTTGCCTCTTCTCTGGGTACCGTTTTTGAATGGTATGACTTTTACCTGTACGGCTCATTGGCCGCGATCATTGCCAAGCAGTTCTTCAGCGGCTTGGACGAAGGCTCTGCTTTCATCTTCGCTTTGCTGGCGTTTGCTGCTGGTTTCATCGTGCGTCCATTCGGCGCGATCTTTTTCGGCCGCTTGGGCGACATGATCGGCCGCAAGTACACCTTCTTGGTCACCATCCTGATCATGGGTGCATCGACCTTCATCGTGGGCATCTTGCCCAACTACGCCAGCATTGGCGTGGCCGCTCCCGTCATCCTGATCTGCTTGCGCTTGCTGCAAGGTTTGGCTTTGGGTGGCGAGTACGGTGGTGCTGCCACTTACGTGGCCGAGCACGCCCCTCACGGCAAGCGCGGCGCCTACACCGCCTGGATCCAGACCACAGCCACTTTGGGCTTGTTCCTGTCCTTGATGGTGATCTTGGGCACACGGACCATCATCGGCGAAGAAGCCTTCGCCGACTGGGGCTGGCGCGTTCCGTTCATCGTCTCGATCATCATGTTGATCATCTCGGTCTACATCCGTTTGAGCATGAACGAATCGCCTGCTTTCGTGAAAATGAAAGCCGAAGGCAAGACCTCCAAGGCGCCTCTGTCCGAGTCCTTCGGCCAGTGGAAAAACCTGAAGATCGTGATCTTGGCCCTGATCGGTTTGACTGCTGGTCAAGCTGTGGTTTGGTACTCTGGTCAGTTCTACGCTTTGTTCTTCTTGACACAAGCTTTGAAAGTGGACGGCGCCACCGCCAACATCATGGTCGCGATCTCCCTGATCATCGGCACACCCTTCTTCATCGTGTTCGGCGCCTTGTCTGACAAGATTGGCCGCAAGCCGATCATCTTGGCTGGTTGTTTGTTGGCCGCTTTGACTTACTTCCCCGTGTTCAAGGCATTGACCAAGGCTGCTAACCCAGACTTGTACGCTGCCCAAGCCGCATCGCAAGTGGTGGTGATTGCTGATCCAGCCGAGTGCTCGTTCCAGTTCAACCCCACAGGCACCAAGAAGTTCACTTCTTCTTGCGACGTCGCCAAGCAACGTTTGGCTGGCGCATCGGTGAGCTACTCCAACGAAGTCGCACCTGCTGGCACCCCTGCCATCATCAAGGTGGGCGAGACCGTGGTGAACGTGAAGTACTCGGCTGAAGACGTCGCTGCTGCCAAGGCCAAGGCCGAGGAAAAGCTGGCGGCTCTGAACGCTGCAGAACCCAAAGATGCCAAGGCCATCGAAGCTGCCACCAAGTCTGTCAAAGACCTGAGCAACGAGAAGACCGCCGGTACGACCTTGCTGGCATCCAACTTGGGCGCTGCTTTGAAGGCGGCTAACTACCCTGTCAAAGCTGACATGGCCAAGTTCGACAAAGTCACCGTGATCATCATCCTCTCCTACTTGGTGCTGTTGGTGACCATGGTGTACGGCCCGATCGCCGCCATGCTGGTCGAGATGTTCCCCACCCGCATCCGTTACACATCGATGTCCTTGCCCTACCACATTGGTAACGGCTGGTTCGGTGGTTTGCTGCCCACAACCGCCTTCGCGATCGTGGCCCAGACTGGCAACATGTACAACGGCTTGTGGTACCCCATCATCATCGCCGGTGCAACCGTCGTGATCGGTGGCTTGTTCATCAAAGAAACCAAAGACGTCGACATCTACGCTGACGACTGATCTGTTTTGTAAGCAACCCGGGGTGACTCGGGTGCTAAATTCCGGGCCTTCCCTCTGTGGAGGGCCTTTTTTTTGATTGGAGATGAATCATGTGGAAAATTGTTGTGGGATTCGTGATCTTCGCTGCTCTGGCGCTGTATGTCATCAGCAAAGGCGGTGACAGCCTGGACATGAGCGGTGAAAAGCACGGCGCTGACGCTGTGCATGTGGAGCCTGCCAAAGCAGACGCGTCTGCACCTGCGGCACCTGCTGCTGCACCGGCCTCTGACGCCAGCGCTGCCAAGTAATTAACTGCTGAGTGCTTGACCCCGGTCAAGTGCCTCAAACCAAAGCCACGCCTGTGCGTGGCTTTTCTTTTGTCCGCGCGTGTTGTCATGTTCTGCGCCCTAGAATGTTTGGCCTCCACCCCATAAAGCCCATCCATGTCCCAAGGTCTCATCCGCATCCGTGGTGCCCGTCAGCACAACCTCAAAAATATCGACTTGGACATCCGCACGGGCGAGTTGACGGTGGTCACCGGGCCCAGCGGCTCAGGCAAGTCGAGCTTGGTGTTTGACACGCTCTACGCCGAAGGCCAGCGCCGCTATGTGGAGACCTTCAGCGCCTACGCCCGCCAGTTTCTCGACCGCATGGACAAACCGGCGGTGGACAAGGTCGAAGGCGTGCCGCCGGCCATTGCGATTGACCAGACCAACCCGGTGCGCAGCTCGCGTTCAACAGTCGGCACCATGACCGAGCTGAATGACCACCTCAAGCTCTTGTTCGCCCGTCTTGGGCAGCTGTTCGACAAAGACACTGCGCAGCCTGTACGCCACGACAACCCCGACACGATCTACGCCGAACTGGCGCAGCGCGCTGCGCAAGCGGGAGATCCGCGCTTGTACCTGACCTTTCCAGTGGAGTTGCCCGCCAACACCAGCGCCGAGCAGGTTGAGCAGTGGTTATCTGCCAGCGGTTTCACCAAGGTGCAGGCCGAGCGCGAAGTGGCCACACCCACCGGCCCGCGCAAAGTGCTGGACGTGGTCGCCGACCGCTTTCGCATCGGTACCGCCGAAAAAGCCCGTGTGGTCGAAGCCATCGAAGTGGCCCTCAAACGGGGCGGTCGCCTGAATGTGTATGTGGAGAAATCGGGGTCAAATCCCAATTCTTTTTCTGCCGAAGCGGCTTTTGATACCTGGCGCTTTTCGACAGGCTTGCATTGTCCGGACAGCGACCAGCGCTACACCGACCCGATACCGTCTATGTTCTCGTTCAATTCGGCCGTAGGCGCGTGCGAGACTTGCCGGGGCTTTGGGCGGGTGATCGGCGTGGACTATGGCCTGGTCATTCCCAACCCCAAGCTCACTTTGCGAGCCGGGGCCATCAAGACGCTGCAAACGCCCGCCTGGCAAGAAAACCAGGACGACCTGATGCGCCATGCCGAGGCGGCAGGCATTCCGCGCGATACGCCCTGGGACAAGCTGACCCAAGCGCAGCAAGACTGGGTGATTCACGGTTCGCCCGAGTGGAAGGGGCGCTGGAACCACCAGTGGTACGGCGTGAAGCGCTTTTTTGAGTACCTGGAGAGCAAGGCCTACAAGATGCACATCCGCGTGCTCTTGTCCAAGTACCGCAGTTACACCGAGTGCCCGACTTGTCACGGTGCACGTTTGAAGACCGAGAGTTTGCTCTGGCGCATTGGCAGTCACTCGGATGCCGATGGGGTCTTGCCGGTGGAAAAACGCTTCATGCCCGCCGGTGTGAAGTGGACCCGTGCGCAGTTGGAGGCGCTGCCGGGCCTGAGCTTGCACGACATGATGATCATGCCGCTGGACCGGTTGCGTTTGTTTTTTGACCGCTTGTCGGCTTCGGGATTGGCGTCTGTGGCTGCAGGGGAGGCTCCGGCCGGGGATGGGCTGGGCTCCTCATACGGCGGGGGTACGCCAAAATCGTCGCCCAGCCCATCCCCGGCCGAAGCCATAGGGGCGGGTGCACAAGCACAGGCAGCAACAGCGACAGAGAAGGCACGGGACGCTCGATCCACCACAAGGTCTGCGTCAGAGCGGGGGGCGGGCGACGATTTTGGCGTACCCCCGCCTCATGAGGAGCCCGCCCCTCGCTCTGATGCTGACCGAACCGCCAAAGAAACTACGGCAGTCAACCCATCCGGCAAAGAACCAGGACAAGGCAAAAGCGCCGAACAAAAAGCCCTGCAACTCTTGCTGGAAGAAATCACCACCCGCCTCAAATACCTGTGCGACGTGGGCATTGGTTACCTCACCCTCGACCGCCAAAGCCGGACCTTGAGCGGCGGCGAAGTCCAGCGCATCAACCTCACCACCGCCTTGGGTACCAGCCTGGTCAACACGCTGTTTGTGCTCGACGAGCCCAGCATCGGCCTGCACCCGCGTGACATGCACCGCATCACCTTGGCCATGCACCGCCTGCGTGATGCGGGCAACACGCTCGTGGTGGTCGAGCACGACCCGGCGGTGATGATGGCCGCCGACCGCGTGATCGACATGGGGCCTGGCCCCGGCGAGCGTGGTGGGGAAATCGTGTTCGATGGCACCACCGCCGACCTGCGCAACGCCGACACCCTCACGGGCGCCTATCTGGGCGGACGCAAACAAGTGGGCCTGGGTTTCAAACGCATGGTGACCGACAGCACGCCGCGCTTGATCTTGGAAGGTGCCCGCGAGCACAACCTGCAAAACATCAGCGTGGACTTTCCCTTGCAGCGCCTCGTCACCATCACCGGTGTGAGTGGCTCGGGCAAGTCGAGTTTGATCCAAGACGTGTTGGCCCCGTCCTTGCAGCGCCACTTTGGCAAAGCCACCGAAACCCCCGGCGCACACGACCGCTTGCTGGGTGCCGACCACTTGAGTGATGTGGTGTTTGTGGACCAGTCGCCGATTGGCAAAACCGCCCGTTCCAACCCGGTGAGCTATGTGGGTGCGTGGGACGCGATCCGCGAGATTTTTGCCACCGCGCCGCTGTCGCGCCAGCGGGGTTACACCGCCAGCAAGTTCAGCTTCAACGGCGGCGACGGTCGTTGCCCCACTTGCGGCGGCTCGGGCTTTGAGCACGTCGAAATGCAGTTTTTGAGCGATGTGTATTTGCGCTGCCCCGATTGCGACGGCAAGCGCTACCGCCCCGAGATTTTGGAAATCACCGTCGAGCGCCAGGCCATGGGCGGTGCGGTGCGCCACCTCAACGTGGCCGACATTTTGCAGCTGACCGTGAGCGAAGCCGCCGCCTTGTTCGCGCAAGACCGCGATGTGATCCGCGCCCTGCAGCCCATCGTGGATGTGGGTCTGGAGTACGTGCGTTTGGGCCAACCTGTGCCCACCTTGTCGGGCGGCGAGGCGCAGCGCTTGAAGCTCGCAGGCTTTCTGGCCGAAGCGGCCAAGAGCGCCTCCAAAAGCCGCCAGAGTTTGGCGCGCAAGGGCACGCTGTTTTTGTTTGACGAGCCGACCACCGGTCTGCACTTTGACGACATCGCCAAGCTCATGCGCGCTTTGCGCAAGCTGCTCGAGGCGGGGCATTCGCTCATCGTCATCGAGCACAACCTGGATGTGATCCGCGCCAGCGATTGGCTGATCGACTTGGGGCCAGAGGGCGGGTATGCCGGGGGCTTGATTGTGGCCGAGGGTACGCCCGAAGACGTGCGCCAACACGCGACCTCTCACACGGGGTTGGCGCTGCGTGAGTACGCTGAGTCCATGGGGGAGGTGTTTGGTGTTGCTGAGCGTTTGAGTATCTATGGGGGCGAGGCTGCGGTGTCGGCGGGTTCCTCATACGGCGGGGGTACGCCCAAATCGTCACCCGCTGACACCGCAGCCTCGCTGGCAAAGGTTCGTGGTGGGGTTGGTGCTGGCTCAATTGCCCCAGCCGCTCGGCGCGCCCCTGTGCGCAACAACAACATCCAAATCATCAACGCCAAAGAACACAACCTCAAAAACCTGAGCGTGGACATTCCGCGCGGCAAGTTCAACGTGGTCACGGGCGTCAGTGGTTCGGGAAAATCCACGCTGGCGTTTGACATCTTGTTCAACGAAGGCCAGCGTCGTTATTTGGAAAGCCTCAACGCCTATGCCCGCGCCATCGTGCAGCCTGCAGGCCGCCCCGAGGTCGATGCGGTGTACGGCATCCCGCCCACCGTGGCCATTGAGCAGCGACTGTCACGCGGCGGCCGCAAATCCACCGTCGGCACGACCACCGAGGTCTGGCATTTCTTGCGCCTGCTGTATGTCAAGCTGGGCATCCAGCATTGCGTGCACGACAACACGCCCGTGCAACCGCAAACGCCCGACAGCATCATCGCGCAGCTGATGACGCAGTTCCGTGGGCAGCACATTGGCCTGTTGGCCCCGCTGGTCGTCAACCGCAAAGGCGTTTACACCGAGCTGGCCGATTGGGCGCGGCCGCGTGGCTACACCCACTTGCGCGTGGATGGCGAGTTTTTGCCTACACAAGGTTTTCCGCGCATCGACCGCTTCAAAGAGCACAACATCGAGCTGCCGGTGGCCAGCCTGGATGTGCTGCCCACCCATGAGACAGCGCTGCGCCAAGCCCTGACCAAAACTCTGGAGCACGGCAAAGGCGTGGTGCATGTCTTGAGCGATCTGGACGGCTTGCGTGAGGCCATGTTCAGCGGCGAGTCCACCGCCCGCATCGGGCAGCACCGCGTGTTTTCGACCTTGCGTGCTTGTCCAGCTTGCGCCACGTCTTATGCCGAACTCGACCCGCGTTTGTTCTCGTACAACAGCAAACATGGCTGGTGCCCCGACTGTGTGGGCACGGGCGTCAAGCTCAACAAAGATGAACGTTCTGTTTTTGACGATTCGGTGCAAGACGATAAAAACAAGGGCCGCGAGCAAACTTTTGCCGAGCCTGAGATCGACGACCTGGCCAACGTGGCTTGCCCCCGTTGCGAAGGCACCCGCCTGAACGCCACGGCGCGTGCCGTGCGGCTGGGCGCGGCCCCTGGCCAGGGTTGGCGCATCACCGACATCGCCAGTTTGTCGGTGAACGATGTACGGCAGTGGGTGCAAAACTTGCACCTCACGGGCCGCGATGCCGACATTGCCCGCGACCTGGTGCCCGAGATCCAAAGCCGCCTGGAGTTTTTGGAAGAGGTGGGGCTGGGTTACCTGACGCTCGACCGGGGCGCGCCCACACTCTCTGGCGGTGAGGCGCAGCGCATCCGCTTGGCCGCGCAACTGGGCAGCAACTTGCAAGGGGTGTGCTATGTGCTGGACGAGCCGACCATTGGCCTGCATGCCCGCGACAACCGGATTTTGCTCAACGCTTTGCAAAGCCTGAGCGACAAGGGCAACACGCTGGTGGTGGTGGAGCACGACGAAGACACCATCCGCCGCGCCGACCACATCATCGACATCGGTCCGAGCGCGGGCAAACGCGGCGGCCGCTTGGTGGCCGAGGGATCCGTGGCCGACATCACGGCTTCTGCCGATTCACAAACCGGGCGCTATTTGCTGCATGCGATGAAGCATCCGATGCAGTTGCGTCGTTTCGTGGATGCTTCTTTGTGGGGCGGTGGCGCGGGCGCCTCATACGGCGGGGGTACGCCAAAATCGGCGCCCACGCCACCGCCCCACGCAGAAGCTGCAGAGACAGCGGCGGTTCCTCTGCAATGGCTCACCTTGACAGGTGCCAACCTGCACAACCTGCGCCAAGTCGATGTGCAAGTGCCGCTCAAGCGTTTGGTGGCTGTCACAGGCGTCAGCGGTTCGGGCAAGTCCACCTTGGCCCGCGATGTGTTGCTGGCCAATGTGCAAGCGCTGGTCAGCCAGCGCTCGACCTTTGCTGGGCGCACCGCGCAAGACGCTGGCCAGCGCGTGGCCTTGACCGCGTGCAGCGATGTGCAAGGCTTTGAGACGATTGACCGGGTGCTGGAAGTCGACCAAACGCCGATTGGCAAAACACCGCGTTCGTGCCCGGCCACTTACATCGGCTTTTGGGACACGATCCGCAAGCTGTTTGCCGAAACCCTGGAGGCCAAAGCGCGCGGCTATGCCGCCGGGCGCTTTAGCTTCAACACCGGCGAAGGCCGTTGCCCCAGTTGCGAAGGCCAGGGCATGCGCACCATCGAGATGAGTTTCTTGCCGGATGTGAAAGTGCACTGCGAAACCTGCCGAGGTGCCCGCTTCAACCCCGAGACCTTGGCCGTGACTTGGCGGGGCAAGAGCATTGGCGATGTGCTGCAGATGGAAGTGGATGAGGCGGTGGGCTTTTTTGCCAGCATGCCCAGCATCGCGCACCCGCTGCAGTTGCTCAAAGATGTGGGCCTGGGTTACCTGACCCTGGGACAGCCTTCACCGACATTGAGCGGTGGTGAAGCGCAGCGCATCAAGCTGGTGACCGAGCTGACCAAGGTGCGCGACGAGGTGGGCAAGCGCGGCAAAAAAGCCCCGCACACCTTGTACGTACTGGACGAGCCCACCGTGGGCCTGCACATGGCCGACGTGGACAAGCTCATCAGCGTTCTGCACCGCCTGGTGAATGCGGGCCACAGTGTCATCGTGATCGAGCACGACCTGGATGTGATCGCCGAGGCCGACTGGGTGATTGACCTGGGGCCGGAGGGCGGCAACGCCGGAGGCCGTATTGTGGCGGCCATGACGCCCGAGGCCTTGGTGCTTTTGGGTACGCACACAGGTGTGGCGCTGGGGCCGGTGCTCGCGAGGGTTTGATGTTGAATGCGCGGGCTGCAAAGATGGACCTCGGGTCAAGCCCGGGGTGACAAGTCCTTGATTTTGTCACCCCATTTCAAATGTCACCCTGGGCTCGACACGGGCTCCATGACAGGCAGCGCTGACTGAATACCCAATCGCCAAAGCGATGTGACCTCTGCTGACCGTGCCGCATACAGCGGGTCGCTAGCGTCCTGCGATTTGCCGTGGACCGGTTTCACGTCCATGCGGCCCAGCACCTGCAGCCCTGCTTCGGCGAACCAGCTCAGCAGTTCTTCGCGTGTGCGAAGACCCAGGTGTTCGGCCAGGTCCGACAAAATCAGCCAGCCTTCGCCGCCTTCAATCAGGTGTGCCTTCAGGCCACCCAGAAAGCCTTTGAGCATCTGACTGCCTTCGTCATAGACCGCCTGCTCCAGCAACGAGGTTGGGCGTGCTGGAAGCCACGGCGGGTTGCAAACCACCAGCGCGGCCTGACCAGGTGGAAACAAATCGGTGTGCAAGAGCTGAACCTGGTTTTGCAGGCCCAGGCGCTGCAGGTTATCGCGGGCGCATGCCAATGCACGTTCAGACAGGTCGGTGGCGATCACTTGCGCAGCACCTCTGCGCGCCAGCAGTGCTGACAAGACGCCGGTGCCTACCCCAATGTCAAAAGCCAGCGAGTGCGTCTTCAATGCAGCAGGCCATGGGGCGTGGGCCACGAGTTGGACATATTCACCCCGCAAAGGTGAAAACACGCCGTAATGCGGGTGGATGCTCAAATTTTCACCCAATGCGGGCACCTCGACGCCATTTTTGCGCCACTCGAACGCGCCAATGACACCTTGCAAACTGCGCAAGGACACCACGCGGTTCTGCCCATCGGCAGGTCCAAAGGCTTGTTGGCAAGCGGTTTGAGCAGCGGGCGCTCGCCGCAGCGCGATGCTGTAGTCTGGCTGCAACTCGATCAGGATTTGGCCAAGCACGTGGGCGCGTTGAGATTGCGCCTGACGGTGGGCGTTAAAAGCCGATGGGGTTGGGTGGGCGCTGTCACGTTGTTTGGTCGAGGATTTTTTGGGGCGTGCTGGACGCTCCAGGCGGCGTTTGAGTGCCTGCAGCAACTGGCGGGCATTTTGAAAGTCGCCGCGCCACAGCAAACCCGTGCCTTCACAGGCCAGGCGGTAGGCGGTGTCGGCGTTTAAGGTGTCATCTACCACCATCAGCTTGGCTGGGGGGCGAGCCCCGTGGTCAGTCACCCAAAGCGCGCTGCGGGCGTGACCATCTTCTTGCCAAATGAGGGGGGCCGGTGGGGTCATGAGAAATCGCGGCCCAGTGACCGGTGTGCTGAAGAGCTTGCATCATAGCGGCCACTGACTGGGCCGCTGCGAAAACCTGCCCAACCTTTGGCATCATGGGTACAGGCAAAATAGCGCTTGTGGACACACCCAACCCGATCAGCCCGCCGACGCCCTCCCGAAGCCCGCCCTTTGATTTTTTCTCAGAGATGACGGCTGTGTTGGTGCCCACTTACAATCCAGGCTCCTTGTGGGTTGATTTTCTGTCAGGTTTGCAGGCGCAAACTCCCGCTCCCGCGCTGTGCTGGGTGCTGGACTCTGAATCCACCGACGGCAGTTTGGCCAAAACCGAGCTGGCTGGCTTGGTGGTCCATCCAGTGGCGCGTAAGTCGTTCAACCATGGCGGCACCCGCCAATGGGGCATTGAGTGCTTGCCCGCCGGGGTCGAGTTTGTGGTGTTTCTCACCCAAGACGCGGTGTTGGCCGATCCAGGGGCGCTCGGGTATTTGTTGTCTGGGTTTGCAGACCCCGAGGTGGCCGCGGTGTATGGACGCCAGGCGCCGCATCCGCAGGCCAGCGCGATCGCCGCGCATGCCCGGCATTTCAACTACCCGGCAAAAAGCCAAACCCGGCGCTGGTCGGACAAGGACCGTCTGGGTCTCAAGGCTTGTTTTTTGTCCAATGCTTTTGCGGCATACCGCTTGTCGGCACTGCGCGCCGTGGGAGGCTTTTCGCCGCGTGTGATTTTGGGCGAGGACACGCACTTGGCCGCTCGCTTGTTGCAGCAGGGACATGCCATTCGCTATGAGGCGCAGGCGCTCGTTTATCATTCACACAATTACTCTTTGACGAGTGAATTTGCACGCTACTTTGACACGGGCGTGTTCCACCACGATGAAAACTGGATGATCCAGAGTTATGGCAAAGCGGGCCGAGAGGGCCTCCGGTTTTTGAAATCAGAAATCCGCTTCCTTTTGCAACACGCGCCCTGGCGTTTGCCGGAGGCCTTTGTGCGCACGGCCCTCAAGGCGCTGGCTTACCGATTGGGGCGTTCTCACACGCGTTTGCCCATGGTCTTGAAAAAACAACTGTCCATGCACAAAGGGTTTTGGGCGTGAAGCGGGTGACCCCAAAACAGGGCCAGACTGCCCAGCCTGTGGCGTACTTGAGCCTGTTCAAGATTCGGTTGTCCAAATTGGCCATCATGTTGGGCGATGCCGTGGCCATGGTGGTGGCATTTGTCATGTCGTTGCCACTGACCGCCGCGCTGGTGTCGCCGGAGGGCGTGTCGTTCAAGTCCTGGTGGGCAGGGCAGGACACGCAGCGCTTCATCGCCTGGGGCCTGATGGGCGTGCTGGGCCTGGTGTTGCTGCTGAGCCGTTACCAGCATTACAGCGACCGCAGGCCTTTGTGGGACGAGTTGGGTGATTTTTTCCGCTTGGTGGGTGTGTTGGCCTTGATGGATATGGCTTTGGTGGCGGTGACCCGTTGGAATGCTTCGCGGTTGTGGTGGCTTTTGTCCTGGGTGCTGGTCTTGCTCATGTTGGTCTTGATGCGCTATGTGACCCGGCAAATCCTCAAAAAGTTTTCGCTGTGGTACCGGCCCACGGTCATCATTGGCATCGGTGCCAACGCAGAAGAAGCGGCGCTGGCCTTGAACAGCCAGCCCGAGTTGGGCTTTTCGGTGCAGGGCTTTGTGGATGCGGGCGGCGGTGGTGGCCGTGCCTCGGACACAACCTACCCGCGATTGCCCGAGTTGGCGATGGCGCAGTACGCCAAGCAACCGGGTATTCAGTGGGTCATCGCGTTGGAACATGCCCAATCCGAACAACGCGAACAATGGTTGCGCCAGTTGGCCCAATGGGGCGCACCGGACATCAGCGTCATTCCAGCGATGCGTGGCGTGCCTCTGCATGGGACGGACATGTCGCATTTCTTCTCGCACGAAGTGGCCTTGCTGCGCATGCGCAACAACTTGCGCCGCTGGCCTGCGCGCTTGACCAAAAGGCTGTTTGACACGGCTGCTGCTTTGGCCTTGTTGCTGGTGCTCAGTCCAGCCTTGTTGCTGATGGCTTGGGCTGTTCGCCGTGATGGGGGGCCGGCTTTGTTTGCCCACCCTCGCATTGGCAAAAAAGGGAAGATTTTCAACTGTTACAAGTTTCGCACCATGGTGGTCGATGCCGAAAAACAGCTGGAGCACCTGTTGCAGCGTCAACCCGAACTGCGCAAGCAATGGCAGACTGAGCACAAACTGCGTTCAGACCCGCGTGTCAGCCAGGTTGGACGATTTTTAAGGCGCACCAGCCTAGACGAGTTACCGCAACTGATCAACGTGATCCGGGGCGAGATGAGTTTGGTGGGGCCGCGCCCAGTGGTCCGCAGTGAGTTGCCCCGTTACGGTGACCAGGTCGGCTATTACCTGATGGTGCGCCCTGGCATGACTGGCCTGTGGCAAGTCAGCGGACGCAACGATGTGGATTACGACACGCGGGTCTACCTCGACAGCTGGTACGTCAAGAACTGGTCCCTGTGGCACGATTTGGTCATTCTGTTCAAAACCATCTCGGTGGTATTGACCCGCCAGGGTGCTTACTGAAACCCAGAGTTAGTTTGTCGGACTTGACTGCAAAATCCGTTGTGCCAACTCGGTGAACCCGGCCCCTCTGGGTGCGTGGGTCACAAACCGTGGCTTGAACTGCAACTGCGACTCAAAGCGCGCGATGTTGGCAACGCCCACACTGAAGGGGAAGTGTTCGAACATCACCTGGTCGTTGGTCGAGTCCCCCACATACACCCATTGCTGTAATTCTTGGTCCAGTGAACGCCCCATCAGGGCTTGCAAAATCCAGCGTGCGCCGCTGAGTTTGTGGTGTCCGCCGAACCAGCCGTTGATGTGAATGCTGCTTACGGTGGCCACCATGGATTCGCTGCGCATGATGCGCACCACCTGGTCGATGGCTTGCGGGCACAAATGGGTGAACTCGCTGTGGTCAATGGCGATATCGGTTTCTCGGCCCACGCTGTCGCGCGCCAAAACAGCGCCAGGCACTTCACGCACAATCCGCGCCGCCACGGCTTGCAAGCGTGCAAAGTTCGCGGCGCGCTCCGTCTCGGATTGTTGGTAAATAGCCTCGGGTGTGCCGTGCGGTTGTGGAATCCAGGCGGCGGCCCCGTTTTCAGCCACCACCGCATCCACGGGCCAGTTGAGGGCCAAGTCGCGGCTCCATCCCATGGGGCGACCGGTGATGGGGATGACCGTGAGGCCGGCTTGCTTCAGGTCGTGCAGGGCCTGCAATGCGTCGTGGGTGATGGCCCCGTCGGTGGTCAAGGTGTCATCGATGTCGGTGAACACCCCCATCCAATGGGGCGCATTGGTGGGCCAATGTGTCAGGTCCAGCATGCTGTCATGGGCGGTGTTCGCCCGTCAGGCCCAAGCGCTGAAGCACGGCCAGTGTGGCCGCACTCTGGTTCATGGTGTAGAAATGGATGGCGGGCACGCCACCGTTGATGAGTTGTTCACACAAGTCCCCCACCACTTCAAGACCAAAGGCCTTGATGGAGGCGGTGTCGTCGCCATAGGCTTGCAGGCGCAGCCGGATCCAGCGGGGGATTTCGGCACCACAAGCGTCCGAAAAACGCAGCAGCTGAGAAGAGCTGGTGATGGGCATGATGCCAGGCACCACGGGCACATCCACACCCAGTTTGTAGGCGTCGTCCACAAAGCGGAAATAGGCATCGCTGTTGTAAAAGTATTGCGTGATGGCCGAGTTGGCCCCGGCCTGGACCTTGGTGGCAAAGGCCTGCAAATCGGTATTTGGCGATTTGGCTTGCGGGTGAATTTCGGGGTAGGCCGCCACCTCAATGTGAAAGTCGTCACCCGTCTCGGCGCGGATGAAGGAGACCAAATCGCTGGCGTAATGGAACTCGCCACCCGCACCGTAGCCGCTGGGCAAGTCGCCGCGCAAAGCCACCAGCCGCTTGACGCCCATCGCCTTCAGTGTGGCCAGTTCGGCGCGTACCGAAGCTTTGGTCGCACCAATGCACGAAAAGTGCGAAGCCGCAGCTACTCCTTCGCTCAAGATGGCACCCACTGTGGCAAATGTGCCTTCTTGAGTAGAGCCCCCAGCGCCGTAGGTCACCGAGCAAAACTCCGGCTTTAAGCCATAAAGCGCTTGACGCACCCCGCGCAGCTTGTCTGCACCTTCGGGCGTTTTGGGTGGAAAAAATTCCAGACTGATCGGCAGGTTCAAACCAGACATCTCAACACTTTCAAAAATTCAATAGTCGTTGGCCTTGGCATACGCCTTGGCAGCCAGATCGGCCTCGTGGGCCACGCGTGTGGCCTCGCGTGCTGGCAACACCGCAGCGGGGTTAGGCCAGCAAGCTTGTACAAAAAACTCGTGGTTGCCGTCGCCACCCGTGATCGGGCTGTCAAGCCAGGCGGTGACTTGGAGCCCCAATTCGGTCAATGTGGTGCGCACACGGTTTTCGATCAACGGGAAATGTGTGTTGTCTTTCACGATGCCGCCCTTGCCCACCTGACCGGGTTGCAGTTCAAACTGGGGCTTCACCAGCATCAACAATTGGCCTGTGGGTTTGAGCAAATGCACCACACCGGGCAGCACCAGCGTGAGCGAGATGAAAGACACATCACCCACCACCAGGTCAAAACCTACAAGTGCGTCAGGCACCCGTTCGTCACCTGGCTCCAGCTCGCGGGCGTTGACGCCTTCAATGCACACCACCCGTTCGTCTTGGCTGATGCGTGGGTGCACTTGGGCATGGCCCACATCAATGCCCACCACTTCGGCTGCGCCGTGTTGCAACAAACAGTCCGTGAAACCGCCGGTGCTTTGCCCCACATCCAGGCAACGCAAGCCATCCACCAGAACACCCGTGGCCTTCAAAGCCCCTTCGAGCTTGAGACCGCCACGCGACACATAGCGCGACTCGGCGTCGTCGAGCAGCTGCAAGGCAGCACGCTCGGGCACCTCGTCGCGATTTTTGACCACCGCGCGCCAGCCTCCGTCAGGCATTTGCCACTTCACGCCCCCAGCGATCAGTCGTTGAGCTTGAGAACGGGATGCGGCCAAGCCGCGCTCGACAAGAAGTTGGTCAATGCGCATCAGGTGGATTTCAATAACGGTAAGTGTCGGCTTTGTAAGGACCGTTCTTGGACACACCGATGTAAGCGGCTTGTTCTTCGCTGAGTTCGGACAGCATCGCGCCGACTTTCTTCAGGTGCAAACGGGCCACTTTCTCGTCCAGGTGCTTGGGCAGCACATAAACCTTGCCGTTTTCGTACTGGTCTTGCTTGGTGAACAGCTCAATCTGGGCGATGGTCTGGTTGGCAAACGACGAAGACATCACGAAGCTGGGGTGGCCGGTGGCGCAACCCAGGTTCACCAAGCGGCCCTTGGCCAACAGGGTGATCTTCTTGCCATCAGGAAAGATGATGTGGTCGACTTGCGGCTTGATCTCGTCCCACTGCAGTTTTTCAAGCGAAGCGACATCGATTTCGTTGTCAAAGTGACCGATGTTGCAGACGATGGCTTCGTCTTTCATGGCGGCCATGTGCTCGTAGCGGATCACGTTCTTGTTGCCTGTGGCCGACACGAAGATGTCGCACTTGTCGGCGGCGTATTCCATGGTCACGACCTTGAAGCCTTCCATCGCCGCTTGCAGCGCGTTGATCGGGTCGATTTCAGTCACCCACACCTGCGCGCTCAAGGCGCGCAAAGCTTGGGCCGAGCCCTTGCCCACATCACCGTAACCGGCGACCACGGCCACTTTACCGGCGATCATCACGTCGGTGGCGCGTTTGATGGAGTCCACCAAGGATTCACGGCAGCCGTACAGGTTGTCGAACTTGCTCTTGGTCACCGAGTCGTTCACGTTGATGGCGCGGAACATCAAGCCGCCTTTGGCGGCCATCTCGTTCAAGCGCAAAACGCCGGTGGTGGTCTCTTCGGTCACGCCGATGATGTGCGCGCCCTTGCGGCTGTACCAGGTGGGGTCCACAGCCAGTTTGGCTTTGATGGCGTTGAAGAGGCAGGTCTCTTCTTCGCTGGTGGGGTTGGCGATCAAAGACGCGTCGGTTTCGGCGCGCTTGCCCAAGTGCATGAGCAGCGTGGCGTCGCCGCCGTCGTCCAAGATCATGTTCGGGCCTTCGCCGGGCGTGCCCGCGGCGCCGAAGTCAAAAATGCGGTGGGTGTAGTCCCAGTAGTCGGCCAGGGTTTCGCCTTTGATGGCGAACACAGGCGTGCCTTTGGCGGCAATCGCAGCAGCGGCGTGGTCCTGGGTCGAAAAGATGTTGCATGAGGCCCAACGCACGTCGGCGCCCAGGGCCTGCAGGGTTTCGATCAGCACAGCCGTCTGGATGGTCATGTGCAGCGAACCGGTGATGCGTGCGCCCTTCAGGGGCTGGGCCTTGTTGAATTCTTCGCGGATGGCCATAAGACCGGGCATTTCGGTCTCGGCGATTTTGATTTCTTTGCGGCCCCAATCGGCCAGGCCGATGTCGGCGATCACGCAGTCAGCGTTGAGGGTGGAAGGCATACGTGCATTCATGAGAAAAGCTCCAAGTCATGTGAATGAACCACACGCATGGGAAAAGCACTGATGGGGAAAAACAGGCTCACCGCACGTCGAGTGGATGAGCGTCGTTGCTGTTGAAGTGTTCCGAGCCTCACGCCCCGCTGCCGACTTGGTTGGCAAGTCAGGGGGCGCTGCAACGCTCCTCGGAAGTGCGTATTCTAACGCAGTTGGCCTGGCCCAGGTCGCCAACGGGGCATCACACAGGCCAATGTCAAGCGCACAAGGCCAAAACCGCCAGGGGGGCTGTTTCGGCGCGCAACACGCGCGGCCCCAGCGACACCGGGGCGAAACCGGCGGCCAATGCGGCGCTTTCTTCGCCAGGGCTCAGGCCGCCTTCGGGACCGCTCAACACGGTCACCGGGGCTGGGCTGCCTTGGCGGGGTACAGGCTGCGTGCCCTCAGACAAGGACAAGACCCAGCGCTCGCCAGGCGCGGACTTTTTCAGCCATTCCGTCAGCGTCACGGCCGGGTGGATGGGGGGCACGCGGTTGCGCCCACTCTGCTCGGCCGCGGCCACCGCTACACCTTGCCAATGCGCCAGTTTTTTTTCGGCCCGCTCGCCCCTGAGCTTGAGCACGCTGCGCTCGGCCACCAGCGGGGTGATGCTGGCCACACCCAGTTCGGTGGCTTTTTCCACCAGCCAGTCCATGCGCTCGTTGGCCGTGATGCCCGCCAGCAAGTGCACCGCTCGGTGGGCTTCGCGCTCGATGGCGTGGTGCGCACCCACATCGACCTCGACATCGCTGCGGCCCATGCGGGTCACGGTGGCGTCAAATTCGCCGCCTTCGCCGTTGAACAAGGTGATGGCATCGCCCGGCTGCAGGCGCAGCACTTGCACATGGCGGGCAGCACCCGGTGGCAGACTCAGGGCCAAGCCTGTGGCTAAGGGGGTCGGGCAGTAAAAGCGGGGCATGCTCACATGCGTCCGTATGCAATACCCATTTGAGGCGTGGTGCCCTCGATGTCGTCGATCAGCTTGAGCAGCGGGCCCAGTTCGCGGTAGCGGTCGCAGGTGGTGCGGATGTAATGCAGGAAACGCGGGGCGTCGGCCAGGTATTTGGGCTTGCCGTCGCGAAGCGTCAGGCGGGCAAAGATGCCGGCCACTTTCAGGTGGCGCTGCAGCCCCATCCATTCGACGGCGCGATAAAAAGCGCCAAAGTCGCTGTGCCAGTCTTCAAAGTCCATCAGCCCGGCTTTGCGGGCTTTTTCCCAGTAGCGGATGGTGATGTCCAATACAAAGTCCTCGTCCCAAGACAGGAACGCATCGCGCATCAAACTGGCGATGTCGTAGCTGATGGGGCCATAGACTGCGTCCTGGAAATCCAGCACACCCAGCTGATCATTCTGAAACGGCATCATCAAATTACGCGGCATGAAGTCGCGGTGCACAAACACGCTGGGCGCTGCGAGGTTGCGCTGCACGATGAGAGCAAAGGCCTTGTCGAACACCTCGCGTTGCGCGTCTTGCAGTTGCACGCCCCGGTGTTGGGCCAAATACCAGTCAGGAAACAGGCTCAGCTCCCTGTTGAGGAGCGTTGCGTCATACGGCGGCAGCACACCAGGACGCGAGGCCAGTTGCCACTGCACCAGCGAGTCGACCGCCTGCATGTACAGGCCGTGGTTAGCCTGAGGCCGCTCGGGGTCGATGGCCGACATCATGGTCGCGTCACCCAGATCGCTCAGCAGCATGAAGCCGTGTGCCTGGTCCCAGTTCAGCACCTCGGGTGCATGCAGCCCCGCCTCTGCCATCAAGGCGGCGATGCGCACGAAGGGCTCGGAGTTTTCCTGATCAGGCGGGGCGTCCATGACGATGCGGCTGCCGCCTTGGCGCATGTCCAACCGCAGGTAGCGGCGAAAGCTGGCGTCGGCCGAGGCCACGCGCAAACTGGCGGGCATAAGGCCTTGGGCGGCGGCCATTCCGGACAGCCAGCGGTCAAAAACCATTTGCCGGGCCGGATCGTTCCAGATGACGCTGTCCGGAACGGTTGGGCTTGGGGCTAAAGTGGGAGGCGGGGTGAAGTGGCTCATGGATAATCGCATTTTACAAAGCCCGCAACAAGCGCTTTGCCTGTAGCTCTCGCGTGTCCAAACCCTGCCCCATCGCCGTGCCCCTTTTGCCTGTCCCTTGTTCGCAGCCGCTGGTGGCCCATCTCCCTTTGCGGTCAGTGGCCTGGGTGGTGCTGTTCGTGGTGCAAAGTGTCACGTTGGCTGGGGCGCAGGCCCAAGCGCTGTCGCCAACGCAAGCCTTACCCCCATTTGTGCCACCGGGCCTGGTTTTGCGCAGCAGCCCTTTGCTGGAAGAAGCCATTTCCCAGCGCCAGGAGCAAGAAGGAGCTCTTTACCTGCAAGGTCAGCGCATGCGCGTGAGGCCTGATCTGGAGTTGGTGA
Source organism: uncultured Burkholderiales bacterium (assembly GCA_903932865.1). Taxonomy (GTDB): domain Bacteria; phylum Pseudomonadota; class Gammaproteobacteria; order Burkholderiales; family Burkholderiaceae_C; genus Limnohabitans_A. Next base: position 50,696 of record CAIZHQ010000001.1, on the reverse strand, counting down.
TCGAGGGCGAGGCCAGCATCCGCAAGCCGGGCGTGAGCATTCAAGCTGGGCAACTGTCCTTTGACCAAAGCCAAGACGTGGTCGAGGCCACTGACCGGGTACGTCTGAGTCGACCGGGCAGTTTGTTGACGGGCCCCAAGCTCACACTGCAGGTCGACAGTTTCCAAGGCACGCTGACGCAGCCCACTTTTGAACTTTACAAAAGCGGTGCCTACGGTCAGGCGGCGCAGATCGATTTTGTCGATGAGCAGCGCGCCATCGTGCGCGAAGCCAGTTACACCACCTGCAGGCGCACGCCTGGCCCCGAATGGTTGCCTGCATGGGTGCTCAAGGCCACCCGCTTGAGCCTGGACGAAGAAGAGTCCACCGTGCAAGCTGAGGGGGTGCAGTTGCGCTTTCAGGACTTTCCGGTGCTGGCCATACCCGCTGTCACTTTCCCGATGACCAGCGAGCGCAAGTCGGGCCTGTTGCCGCCTGTGATGGGCATCACCAGCACCAACGGGGTAGAGCTGGCCCAGCCCTACTATTTCGACATCGCGCCCAACCGAGACGCCACCGTCACCACCCACCTCATGAGCAAGCGTGGCCTCGCGGTGGACACAGAGCTTCGTTACCTGGAGCGCGACTACAGTGGTCAGGCCCGGCTGAACCTGATGCCCAAAGACAGCCTGCGCGACCAGGCCCGTTGGGGTTGGTCCAGCCAGCACAACGGCAGTCTGGACACAGGTCTGGACGGCGTGGGGCGCATCGGTTTGGGCCTGAACCTGAACCGGGTCAGTGACGACAACTATTGGCGAGATTTTCCGCGCTCCGGCCTGGTCTTGACCCAGCGCCTTCTGCCATCCACAGGGGTCTTGAGCTGGGGCCGAGGCAACCTGAGCATGAGCGCTCAGGTTCAGCGCTGGCAAACTCTGCAAGACTTCAATGCCCCCATCACCCCGCCCTACGACCGTGCGCCCCAAATCGGACTGCGCTATGGACAGTGGCAGGCCGATGGCTTGGACTGGTCTGTGCAGGCCGACACCACCCGCTTTGAGGCCAGCTACGACCGCATCCCCTTGGCCAGCAGTGCGGTGCGACCCGTGTCCCGCAATGGCGAGCGCAGCTTTGTGCTGGCGCAAGTCAGCCGCCCATGGATCCGTCCTTGGGGCTTCGTCACGCCCAAACTGCAACTGCACGCCACCCGTTACCAACTTGACCAAGCACTCGATTCGGGGGTGCTTTCAGCCAATCGGGTTTTGCCCACCATTTCATTGGATTCGGGCCTGGTGTACGAGCGCGAGACCCAGTGGTTTGGCCGGGGTGTCATGCAAACGCTGGAACCACGTGCTTTTTATGCGCGCACGCCGTTTCGGGACCAAAGCCTTTTGCCGGTGTACGACACGGGTGCAACCGATTTCAATTTGTCCACCATTTACAGCGAAAACGCCTACGTGGGCCACGACCGTTTGGTGGACAACGACGCCTTGACCCTGGGCGTCACCAGCCGGTTTTTTGATGCCAACAACGGTGCTGAAATGTTGCGTGTTGGCATGGCCCAGCGCATCCGTTTTTCTGACCAGAAAGTGGCGTTGCCCGGCCAGTCCGCTGCAGCGGCGGGTCTGAGCGATTTGTTGCTGGGCGCTCGCGTGCGCTGGGATGACCGCTGGGCGCTTGACGCCACGGTGCAGGTCAACAGCCAGACTGACCGCGTCAGCCGCAGCACTTTGCAAGCCCGCTACAGCCCCAGCCCTTACCGGGTGCTGAATGCGGCTTACCGTCTGAACCAGGGTGTGAGTGAGCAGATCGACATGGGCTGGCAATGGCCTCTGAGCGACTTGCTGGGACGGCGCGATGAGGCTGCGGAAAGCGCCTGGAGCCGGACACCCGGCCAGGGTCTGGGCCCGGACCGCTGGTACAGCGTGGGCCGGTTGAACTTCAGCCTGACCGAAGGCCGCATGGTCGACAGTCTTCTGGGCCTGGAATACGATGGCGGCTGTTGGATCGGCCGCATCGCTTTCGAGCGCATCCAGAGCACGGTGAGTACAGCGACCAGCCGTTTGCTCTTCCAGCTGGAATTCATTGGTCTGGCCCGTGTCGGGGCCAGCCCACTCAATGCCCTGCGCAACAACATCCCCCGTTACCAAAACTTGCGAGACTCCACCGTTGAACCAAGCCGTTTCCAGCACTATGAATAAACACCTGTTTCCTGTTCGCGCCTTGTGGGTCGCCTGCGCCTCGGTCTGCCTGGCCGCAGCGTGGCTGCCGAATGTGTCTGCCCAAACCCCGACCTCCGCTGCGTCGCGTCCTGCGGTTATACGCTCGGCCGACTTCATTGTCGCGGTGGTCAACTCCGAACCCATCACCAACCAGGAGGTGCAGACCCTGGGCCTGCGCCTTCAGCGCGAAGCGCAGGCGCAAGGCCGGCCCGTCGATGCTCCTGAGGCCAAGCAACTGGCGCTGGAGCAACTCATCAACGACAAAGCCCAGCTCCAGCAAGCCCGAGACGCGGGCATCGTGGTCGACGACGAGGCTTTGGATCAAGCCGAGGCGGGTGTGGCCAGCAACAACCAGCTCTCGCGCGAAGCCCTGCGCCAGCGCTTACAACAAGACGGCGTGGCACTGACCACTTTTCGCGAGCAGCTGCGTAACCAGCTGCTGCTCAATCGTGTGCGTGAGCGGGAAGTGGAAGCGCGCATCCGAATCAGCGACATCGAGGTTGAACAGTTTTTGCAAGGGCAACTCAAGGCCCAGGCCGCACGCGCCCCAGCCGAGCTGAATCTGGCCATGATCCTGATCGCCGTGCCGGAAAACGGCACGGAAGAACAAATCAAGCCGCTGGAGGCCCAAGCGCATGATGTGGCCCGCCGTGCACGCAGTGGCGATAACTTTGCCGAGTTGGCCAAGACTTTCTCGCAAACGGCCGACCGAGGGGCCAATGGTGGGGCATTGGGATTGCGCCCGGCCGACCGTTACCCCGAGCTGTTTGTGCAGGCCGTTGCGGCATTGCCTGTGGGCGGTGTGTCCGAGGTGTTGCGCTCCGGGGCAGGTTTTCATGTGCTCAAAGTGCTGGAGCGCCAGCTGGCCCCGGCCACCTTGATGGCAACGCAAACCCGTGCGCGGCATATTTTGCTGCGTTTGACGCCACAGCTGACTCAGGCCCAAGCGCTGGCGCAGCTGAGCGCCTTGCGCCAGGACATTGTCTCGGGCAAGGCCGATTTCGCGGAATCGGCCAAACGCCTGTCGCAAGACGGCAGCGCTGCCCAGGGAGGTGACTTGGGCTGGGCCAGCCCCGGCATGTTTGTGCCCGAGTTCGAGCAGACCATGAACCGCCTGCGCCCCGGCCAGGTGGCCGAGCCGCTGGCCTCGCGTTTTGGGGTGCACCTGATCGAGGTGACCGATCGGCGCGATGCCCCCATGAGCGAAGCTGAGCAAGGCGCGCTGGCGCGCAATGTCTTGCGTGAAAAGAAACTCGACGAAGCCTTTGCCGCTTGGGCCGAGGATGTGCGTGGCCGCGCCTACGTCGAATTGCGCGAGCCTGTTCAATGAGGCACATCGCCCGCAAACGCTTTGGCCAGCACTTTCTGACGGACGGCGGCATCATCGATGCCATTGTGGACGAGATTGGCCCTGTGGCTGGTCAGCCCATGGTCGAAATCGGCCCCGGGTTGGCTGCCCTCACGCAGCCGCTGGTTGAGCGCTTGGGTCATCTGACGGTCATTGAACTCGACCGTGACTTGGCCGTGCGTCTGCGCGAACACCCGCATTTGTCGGTGGTGGAGTCGGATGTGCTGAAGGTCGACTTTCGGGCGCTGGCAGCGCAAATGCTGGCCAAGGCCACGGGGACTCCCTTGAGCAAAATTAGGGTGGTGGGTAACTTGCCCTACAACATCTCCACGCCCATCCTGTTCCATTTGCTGGCGCAGGTTGACGTGATCGAAGACCAGCACTTCATGCTGCAAAAAGAAGTCATCGACCGCATGGTGGCCCAACCTGCCACCTCGGATTACAGCCGCCTGTCGGTCATGCTGCAGTGGCGTTACGACATGGCCAACGTGCTGTTTGTGCCGCCCGAGAGTTTTGATCCGCCCCCGCGCGTGGACAGCGCCGTGGTGCGCATGGTGCCAGTCGCTCAGCCACCGGATGTACACGTTAAAACGCTGGAAACCTTGGTGCAGGTGGCCTTCAGTCAGCGCCGCAAAATCTTGCGCAATACTCTGGGCAAGTGGTTGGATGAAAAGGGTTTTGCCGGGCAGTTTGATGTGCAACGCCGCGCCGAAGAAGTTCCCGTGGCCGAGTTCGTGGCCTTGGCCCAAGCCGTCTGAAACGCCGGTTTGCTGAGCACCCACGAAAAAGCCCGTCAACGACGGGCTTTTTCGTGGGTGCCGCTCAAGCGGTCCATCGGTGGTCAGGCGGCGGCGAGCCAATATCCTGCGTTGAATGGGCTGCTCATGCGCAGCGCCAAGGGCGACACGTCCACCAATTTGTCGGTGGGCATTTTTTCGCTGTCTTCGATTGAGTCGACCATCACGGCGTCCTCGGTTTGTGCCTCCATCGCCCGTCCTGCTTGGCTGTTTTGCGCAGAACGGGCTACAGAAAAGAATAGAAGCATCGGAACGGTATCTTCCGGTCTCCCCAATAATCGGCCGTGTCGCGGAAGATGTCCAACAATTGCTCGCGGGCCTCTTTGTCAAATTTGACGTGGGCTGGTATCTGCTCCAGCACCACAATAAAACCTGGCTGAGGGCCCGACTTGTGCAGTGGATCCGTCATGCAGTCGTACAAGGCATCGAAATTCTTGCCAAAGTGCGAGGGTAGGGTGAATTGCGCGCCAATGAGGTCCAGCACATCTTGTTTGCTCTGGGCTTGGGCCAGGTTGGCATACAAAAAGTGGTGGCCTAGGCCTTGAGCGGCTTCTTGCAAATCGCTCACGCGGTACGCGCGAATCGACTGCACGATGTTCGACCGCACGCCCTTCAGGGGCGCCTCTTGGTCTTGTCGTGTCGGCATGTCCATCTCCGTGGTCTTTCTTGAGAACTAAAAAATCAAGGTCTGTCAACGATCAGGCGAAAGCTCGCGTAATGGTCTTCTGTGTAGTAACAGGCTTTCGGTTCAGTCGGCACCGGGCCGCCGCAGACGATGCGGCGGGCTCCACGGTGACGCACGCCGGGTGTCCTGACGGTGTATTCGCGGTAAAAACCTCTCGCCTCGCGTGGCAAGAGTCGCTCGCGGTTGCCAAATACCGTACCGTCCTTTTCATAAGGAAAAGGACTACCCTTGCGGATATTTTGGTAGGTTGTCTGGCCTTCACGGGGCAAATCAGTGACCAACAACGTGGTTTGAAGCTGCACCTCTTGGGGTGTGCGTGCCTGCACCAAAAAAGTGCATGCCAGCAAAATAAAGCCCATCAGCAGGGTGAACCAGTACCGACGGGCCAAGGCTTGTTGTGCCACCCTCATGAATACACCTTTCAGGAGCATCCGGGTTTACCCGAAAACTCGAAGGCGCTAGTGTGTATCAAATGCAATAAAAATGCAAGCGATTGCCCGTTAAATAGGCAAAGACAATTGGATCATTTAAAGAGCATGTGAGTGCGCACACCTGTTGGACGGATCAACGCGCCGCGTTGGCGTCAGCCACGGTGAGCGCCGTCATGTTGACAATCCGGCGTACCGTGGTGCTGGGCGTCAGAATGTGCACGGGTTTGGCCGCACCCAAAAGAACCGGTCCAACGGCGATGTTGCCACCCGCAGCCGTCTTGAGCAGGTTGTAGGCGATGTTGGCCGCATCCATGTTGGGCAAAACCAGCAAATTGGCATCACTCGCCAAGCTGCTGTTGGGCATGATGGCTTGGCGTGCCGCTGAATCCAGGGCGACGTCGCCGTGCATTTCGCCATCCACTTCGAGCCAAGGCGCATTTTGGCGCAGCAAGTCCAGCACGTTTCGCATCTTGATGGCGCTGGGCTCGTTGGACGACCCGAAGTTCGAGTGTGACAACAAAGCGGCTTTTGGCTGGATACCGAAACGGCGCATTTCTTCGGCGGCCATGACGGTGAACTCGGCCAGCTGCTCGGCGGTGGGGTCGTAGTTGACGTGGGTGTCCACCATGAACACCTGGCGTCCAGGCAGCATCAAGCCATTCATGCAGGCGAAGGTGTTGACACCTGTTCGCTTGCCGATGACTTGGTCGATGTAGCTCAGGTGCATGGGGTTGGCGCCCCAGGTGCCGCAGATCATGCCGTCTACATCGCCTTTGTGCAGCAACATGGCGCCAATGAGAGACAAGCGGCGGCGCATTTCGATCTTGGCGATCTGCTGGGTGACGCCTTTGCGCTCAGTCATGCTGTGGTAGGTCTGCCAAAAATCCCGGTAGCGGTGGTCTTGTTCGACGTTGACCACGTCGTAGTCCAGTTCTTCTTTCAAACGCAGGCCGAATTTGTCGATGCGCTCGGCGATCACGGCCGGGCGGCCAATCAGTGTGGGGCGGGCGATGCCTTCGTCCACCACGATCTGGGCAGCGCGAAGCACGCGCTCTTCTTCGCCTTCGCTGTAGGCGATGCGTTTGTTCAGGGCGCGTTTGGCGGCCGTGAAGATGGGCTTCATCATGGTGCCGGAGGCATACACAAAGCCTTGCAGCCTTTCCCGGTAAGCGTCCATGTCGGTGATGGGGCGAGAGGCCACGCCAGAGTCGAATGCAGCCTGAGCCACCGCAGGCGCGATCTTCATCATCAAGCGTGGGTCAAATGGCTTGGGGATGAGGTACTCGGGGCCAAACGCCAGGGGCTCGCCCACATAAGCGGCTGCGACAACTTCGCTTTGTTCGGCTTGTGCCAACTCGGCAATCGCGTGCACGGCAGCGATTTCCATCTCCAGCGTGATGGTGGTGGCGCCGCAGTCCAAAGCACCCCGAAAAATATAAGGAAAGCACAGGACGTTGTTGACCTGGTTGGGGTAGTCGGTGCGGCCTGTGGCCATGATGGCGTCGTCGCGCACGGCTTTGACGTCATCGGGATCAATTTCGGGGTTGGGGTTGGCCAACGCAAAAATCAGCGGCTTGGCGGCCATGGACTTGACCATGTCCTGCTTGAGCACGCCTCCAGCAGACAGCCCCAGGAAGACGTCGGCACCGGCCATCACTTCACGCAGCGTGCGGTGATCGGTTTTTTGCACAAACTGGATCTTGTCCTCGTCCATCAGTTCGGTACGGCCTTCGTAGACCACGCCCGCCAAATCGGTGACCCAGATGTTTTCACGCGGAATGCCCAGCTTGACCAACAAGCCCAGGCAAGCCAAGGCAGCCGCGCCTGCGCCGGAGGTGACCAGCTTGATGTTCTTGGGGTCTTTGCCAACGATCTTCAAACCGTTCAGGATGGCCGCGCCCACCACGATGGCGGTGCCGTGTTGGTCGTCGTGAAAGACAGGGATCTTCATGCGTTCACGCAGCTTGCGTTCGATGTAGAAGCAGTCAGGAGCCTTGATGTCTTCGAGGTTGATACCGCCAAAAGTGGGCTCTAAAGAGGCGATGATCTCGACCAGCTTGTCCGGGTCTTTTTCGTTGATTTCGATGTCGAACACATCGATGCCCGAGAACTTTTTGAACAAAACGCCTTTGCCTTCCATGACCGGCTTGCTGGCCAGCGGGCCGATGTCGCCCAAGCCCAAAACGGCGGTGCCATTGGTCACCACGCCCACCAGGTTGCCCCGGCTGGTGTACTTGAAAGCGTTGGCCGGGTCTTTGACGATTTCTTCGCAAGGTGCAGCCACGCCCGGCGAGTAAGCCAGCGCCAAATCGTGCTGGTTGACCAGTTGCTTGGTGGCCGCGATGGCCACTTTGCCGGGTGTGGGGAATTGGTGGTATTCGAGGGCAGCTTTGCGCAGTTGGGTACGTTTTTCTTCGACTTGGACCTTGTTGGTCATGGGATTTGGCTCCGTTGTAGGGATGTGCTGTCAGGGCTACCGGGATTCAGCAGACAAGATGCATAGAAAGGAATTTGTCAACGCGCAAGGCGACGGCCTGGTGGTATTTTCATTGTAGACCCGGGATTCAAGCCTTTGGGTCTGGGCAATGTCCTTCGCAAGTGAGTTGGCTTTTGACTTTTGAGCACAAATGGCGGCGATTCAGCGCAAATGTTTTCTGGCTTTGTGCAGCAAGGCCTCGGTCACGCGGGTCGAGCGTGGACCTGCCAGCACTTGGCATGTGGCCCCGGCTTGGAGCAAGCCGGTTTGTTCCACCGCCAGATAAAAACCACAACGCCCGCTTCGCACCATGTCTTTGGCGGCCAGGGCGTAACCCATGACGGCGTTGAATTTGCCACAGGGTTCGCGCGGCTGGGTGATGCGCAAAATGACATCACCAAAATCGAGACGGTCGCCAAGGAACAGGTCTTGTTCGAACAAGCCTTGCAAGCTCAGGTTTTCGCCCAAATAACCCAGGGCCAAGGATTCTTCAAACAAGGTCGCCCCGTGGGTCTGACGCTGTACTTGCCACCACGGCAGGTGCTCCGAAGGCAAGGCGTATAACGCTTTGCTCAAGCCACCGTGTACCGACAAGTCAGCCTGCTCGTCACCGGCCAGGCCCAGTACCCCGACCTCAATGGGGCCGGAAACGGTGGTTTTGCCAATGGCCGACATCAGCTTGCGCCCGCTCACCATCAAGGGGCGAACCCGACCGGTCTGGATGGCGCGCAGCGTGCCCGAAAAACCGGGCAGCGAACTCGGCTGCATAGGCCCTTCAGCCTCGCATCAAGGCTTCGATGTCGTCCGCCTTGACCGGCACGCCGCGCGTGATCAGCTCACACCCCGTGGGGCTCACGATGGCGTCGTCTTCGATGCGGATGCCGATGTGGTGAAACTTTTCGGGCACACCGGGCGCTGGGCGCACATACAGGCCCGGCTCGATGGTCAGGACCATCCCCGGCTGCAGGATGCGGCTGGGGCGGTCTTTGATCAGCTCACCACTCAGCGGGTCTTTGCGCTCGCTGATCTGACCCACCTGCGAGGGCTCAACATAGCTGCCGCAGTCGTGCACGTCCATGCCCAGCCAATGGCCGGTGCGGTGCATGTAGAACTGGAAATAGCTGCGGTTGGCGATCACGTCTTGTGCGTTGCCCACCTTGTTTTTGTCGAGCAAGCCCACGTCCAGCAGGCCTTGCGCCAGCACGGCCACGGTGGCCTCGTGCGGGTCCACAAAGCGGGCTCCGGCCTTGGTGGCTGCCACGGCGGCATCTTGCGAGGCCAACACCAGGTCATACAGGGCACGTTGCGGCCCAGAGAATTTCCCGTTGGCCGGGAAGGTGCGGGTGATGTCGCTGGCATAGCCGTCGAGTTCGCAGCCCGCATCGATCAACACCAGATCGCCGTCTTTGATCAAAGCGCTGTCGGCACGGTAGTGCAACACGCAGGCATTGGCCCCGCCCGCCACGATGGAGCCATAGGCGGGGTACTGCGAGCCGTGCTGGCGGAACTCGTGCAACAGTTCGGCGTCCAAATGGTATTCGCGTACCTCTTGTCCGGCGCGCAGCATGCTGGCGCTGCGCTGCATGGCACGGATGTGGGCGCGGGCGCTGATGGCGCTGGCGCGGCGCATGATGTCTTGTTCGTGCGCGTCTTTGACCAGGCGCATCTCGTCGAGCAGGCTGCACAAATCGCGTTGTTGCTCTGGGCACAGGGCGCCGTAACGCACCCGCGCACGCACCGACTGCAACCAGCCGTTCACCAAACCCTCCAACCCGGTGTGAATGGCAAAGGGGTACCAAACGGTGCTGCGGTTTTCGAGCAGTTTGGGCATGTGTGCGGCCATCTCACCGATGGGTAAAGCCCGGCTCACGCCCAAAGCGGCGGGCGCGGCCTCAGGCCCCAGGCGAATGCCGTCCCAGATCTCGCGCTCCAGGTCCTTGGCTTGGCAAAACAAGGTGCAATCGCCCTCGGCCGTGATCACCAGACTCGCATGGGGTTCGGTGAAACCGGTCAGATAATAAAAGTAACTGTCATGCCGGTACAGGTAATCGCTGTCGCGGTTGCGTGAGCGCTCGGGCGCGGTGGGGATGATGGCGATGCCACCAGCACCCAGTTGGGCGGCCAGGCGGGCGCGGCGTTGGCTGTAAAGGGATGGGTTGGTCATGGGCGCATTTTAGAAAGGAAAGGGTTTGGGGTGGGTGCGCTGGGGTTGACCGTTGTCGCTGACCCGTTGAGCTGCTGCAGCCGCTCAGGCGTGCCCACATCGGTCCAGTGGCCTGCGTAGACCTCGCCAGACACCTCACCACGGTCCATGGCAGCACGCAGCAAGGGGGCCAGTGTCAAGGCCGCGCCCTCGGGGTTGCCGGGAGGCAAGCCGCAGTGGGCAAAGAAAGCTTGTTTGTACAGCGCGATGGTGCTGAAGGTGTGCGCGCAGCCAGGGGCACCTTTGGTCAGGTTGAGCACTTGGCCCGAAGCCGACAGGCCGAAGTCGCCGCCCGGGTTGTGCATGGGGTTGGGCACCAGCCACAAGTGGGCCAGCGCAGAGCTGGCAGCAAAGCGTTGCAAGTCCTGGTCGTTGAACACGAAATCGGGCGCAAACACGTCGCCGGCCACCACCCAGAATACCGCGTCCAGGCTGGGCAAAGCCCGCACGATGCCGCCAGCGGTCTCCAGCGCACGGCCAAAGTCATGGCCTTCGTGCGAATAGCGGATGTGCACCTCGGGCAAGCCGGGCCAGTGGCGCAGGTCACCAAAATGCGCCGGGATTTGATCGCCCAGCCATGCGGTGTTGACCAGCTGGCGCACAAAGCCGCCGCGGGCCAGGGCTTGCATGGGCCACTGCATGAGCGGCTGGCCGCGCACGCATAGCAATGGCTTGGGGATCTGATCGGTCAGAGGGCGCATGCGCTCGCCGCGTCCGGCGGCCAGCACCATGGCCTGGGCTGGAGGCTCAGGGTTGATCCGGGTGCGCGAAAGGTGAGCAAATGGGGTCAGCATCCCCAGATGTTGCCATGGTTGGAGGCGCTCACGGGACAGTCCAAGTCCCAGCGAGCGTCCTAAACTCTTAGCCGTCCGCCTTGAGCGAGACATGCACCGCCAGGATCCCCAGGAGACCACGCCATGACACGCCCCCACATCAGCGTCATTGCTGCTGCGCAAAACGCCTCTCAACGCTTGGCTGACCGCGGCACACCTTTTGTCATGAACGACTGGTACGTGGCGGCCTTTGGCGAGGAGATCAAGGGCCAGTTACTCGCCCGTACCCTGTTGGGCCGCCGTTTGGTGTTTTACCGTACCCGCGACGGCCGTGTGGTGGCGCTCGAAGACCGCTGCCCACACCGCTCCATGCCGCTGTCGGCTGGCACACTCGAACAAGACACCATTGTTTGCGGCTACCACGGTCTGCGCTTTAACACCCAGGGCGATTGCATCGAGGTGCCCTCACAAGCCCATTGCCCCCAAAACGTGGGCATCAAGGCGTATCGAACCCACGAGCGCGGTGCGGTGGTCTGGATCTGGATGGGTGATGCGGAACAGGCTGACCTGTCCAAACTGCCTCAGCAAGACTGGATGTCAGACGCCCACTGGGAGCGCTCACAGGGCTATTTGAGTTTGCAGGCCAACTATGTTCGCCTGCATGAAAACCTGTTGGACTTGACGCATTTGAGCTTTTTGCATGCCAAAAGCTTTGGCACGCCTGACTATGCCAAGGCCGCGTTTGAAATGGACATCGGTGATGGCCAATTTGCCTTGCTGCGCAACGTGGTGCCGACCACGCTGCCCCCCGTGTGGGGCATTCCCACCGGCCTGACCGGACAGGGCCAGGCGGCCCGCATTGTGCGCTCCGAATTTCGCAGCCTGGGTCTGCACGAAGTGTCGGTGACTTTTTACGACTGCCATTTGCCCGAAAGCGCCCGACCGCAGTTTCGCATCCGAACGGCCCACATGCCCACCCCGGAAACCGCGACCAGCACGCATTACTTCATCGTGCACGGGCGCGATTTTGCGCAAGATGACCCGCAGACCACACGCTTCATGCACGATCAGTTGTTTGTGGCTTTTCAGGAAGATGTGGACGGCCTGGCGCTGCAAGAGGCGGCCCTGGCCAGCACACCTGCCGACGAGTTGTACGAATTTTCAGTCGCTGCTGATGCCCCGGCGGTGGCCATGCGCCGCTACGTGCTGGTGCGGCAGCAAAAAGAAGCCCAGGCCTGAGCCACCTCTGGTCTCAAGCGTGCGCGCTTGAATTGAACGAGCCCATCGCCTCGCCCATCACGATGGGGCGGGTCGGTGTCCAGTCGGGGCTGAACTGCATCGCGCCTTGCGGGAACAGCATCACCACCGTGGAGCCGAGTAAAAAGCGACCCATCTCTTCGCCTTGCGCCAAAGTGATGCGGCCCATCTCGTAGGCCCATTCGCGCACCGTGCCCGGGCGCGGTGGGTTGACCACGCCGTGCCACACGGTGGCCATGCTGCCCACGATGGTCGCCCCCACCAGCACCATCACGAACGGTCCGTGCTCCCCCTCAAACACACACACCACCCGCTCGTTTCGGGCAAACAGGCCTGGCACGCCCCGTGCGGTGGTAGGGTTGACCGAGAACAGGTCGCCCGGCACGTAAATCATGCGCGTCAAATGCCCTGCGCAAGGCATGTGGATGCGGTGGTAGTCGCGCGGGCTGAGGTACAGAGTGGCAAATTCGCCATCTTGAAACTGCGCGGCCAGCGCCTTATCGCCGCCCACCAGGGCGCGGGTGCTGTAGCTGTGGCCCTTGGCCTGAAACACTTGGTCGCCTTCAATTGGGCCGCATTGGCTGATGGCCCCATCCACCGGGCTGACATACGCCGCACTGGCCAATGGGCGAGCGCTGGCTTTGAGCGGGCGGGTGAAAAATTCGTTGAAGCTCTTGTAGCTGGCCGTGTCGGGGTCGGCGGCCTCCATCATGTTCACGTTGTAACGCTTGACAAACCAGTTGATGATGCCCGTGGTGGTAGCGCCCCATTGGCTGCCCGCGACCCAGCCGGCAAAGGCGGTCAGGGCTTGTTTGGGGATCAGGTATTGCGGCAAGACCGCCAGGCGGTCAGAAATGGGGCTGGAACTGGACATGAAGGGGCCGCATGCGCGGTGCACAAGAAGGCCCTGATTTTATCGGTCAGCTGCACAGCTGCCCAGATATGCGGTCACGGGCACAATCCTGGCATGAACAACCCCTTGCTCTCGGTCGAGCACCTGGTGAAACGCTACGGCGACGCCACGGTGGTCAACGACCTGTCTTTCCACATCAACCCCGGCGAATGCCTGGGCGTGATCGGCCCCAACGGTGCGGGCAAAACCACCACGCTGCGCATCTGCTTGGGCTTGTCGGAGCCCGACAGCGGCAGCATCGCTTACTTTGACGGCCTTCAAATGCCGCGTGACGCTCTGGCCATCAAGGCCCGCTTGGGCGTGGTCGCGCAGATGGACACGCTGGACCCGGACTTCACCGCAGAAGAAAACCTGCTGGTGTTTGGCCGGTACTTCGGCATATCCGACGCCGTGATCCGCGAACGCATTCCGCAACTGCTGGAGTTTGGCGCCCTCAGCCACAAGGCCAAAGCCAAACCGGGCGAGTTGTCGGGCGGAATGAAGCGACGCTTGAGCCTGTCGCGTGCGCTCATCAATCACCCGCAACTCTTGATGCTCGACGAACCCACCACGGGCCTGGACCCGCAGGCCCGCCACCTGATGTGGGAGCGGCTGCAGGTGCTGCTGCAAGAAGGCAAATCCATCTTGCTCACCACCCATTTCATGGACGAGGCCGAGCGCCTGTGCTCGCGACTTTTGGTGCTGGACCAAGGCCGCAAGATCGCCGAAGGCAAACCCCGCGATTTGATTGCCGAGCACTTGGAGCCCGAGGTGGTGGAAGTGTTTGGTCAAGGTGCCGTGGCGCTGTCCCAAGAAGCGGGTTTGAAAGCCCTGGCTGGCCGGGTCGAGGTGAGTGGTGAGACGGTGTTCTTTTATACCCAGGACAGCCGCGCACTCATGCACGCCTTGGAAGCGTGGCCCGCCATGCGCACCTTGCACCGCCCTTCTAATTTGGAAGACCTGTTCTTGAAGTTGACCGGACGCCAGATTCGGGAAGAGGGCTGATCATGAGTCAAATTCAAAACAACATTTGGGTCGCGCCCCGCCTGTCCATGCGCTGGTGGCCCGTGTTTTTGCGCAATTGGCTGGTCTGGAAAAAACTCGCCATCCCCAGCTTGGTGGGCAACATCGCCGAACCCCTCATGTGGCTGGTGGCTTTTGGTTACGGCATGGGCGCGCTCATCGGGCAGGTCGAGATGGGCGGCGAAAAGGTGCCTTACATTTTGTTTTTGGCCAGCGGCAGCATCTGCATGAGCGCCATGAACGCGGCCACCTTTGAGGCGCTGTACTCGGCGTTCTCGCGCATGCATGTGCAAAAAACCTGGGACGGCATCATGAACGCCCCGGTGCGGCTGGATGACGTGGTATTGGCCGAAATGCTCTGGGCGGCGTTCAAGGCGCTGTTCAGCGTCACGGCCATCCTGCTGGTGATGCTCGCTCTGGGCATCAGCCACAGCTGGAAGCTGCTGGTCGCCTGGCCCGTGCTGCTCGGCGTGGGCATCACCTTCAGCTGCATGGCCTTGATCTTCAATGCGCTGGCCAAGGGCTACGACTTTTTCACCTACTACTTCACCCTGTTCCTCACGCCCATGATGTTCCTCTCGGGCATCTTTTTTCCACGTGAGCAGTTGCCCAGCTTCGTGCGCGTGATCGCCGACTGGTTACCGCTGTCGGTGGCCGTCGATTTGGTGCGCCCGATGTTCTTGGACCGCTGGCCAGAAGAGCCTGTGCGCCTGGTGGGGGTGCTGGCGGCGTTTGCGGGGGTGTCGTTTTGGGTGGCGTTGGCGTTGACCAGGAAGCGATTCAGGAGTTGATGGCGGGTGAAGGTACAAAGTGGGTGGATTGTTCAGAAAAAGGTTTGGACCTGTTGCTCAAGTGAACTTTCCATGGGGACCCATGCCATCTGAAAAACGAGAAGATCCTGATGTGGTCTCTCCACTTTGGATCGTCGTCAGACCATGCTGGCGGTCAGCTGTCGTCTAAGTGTCCAGCTGTGCGAAGGGCTTGGATAAAAATCATCCAGAGTGCCTTGGCCCTCATGCCGTAGCTTTTTTTGACGCCCTATTCAGAAAGTCCTGTCCGTGAACGATGCCACCCGTTTTGCCCGCCAACCGTTGGCGTTGACTATTGCCTTGTGTTGCGCATGGGGCGCCCATGCGCAGGATCCTTTGGCGCAAGCCAAGTCAGACCCGGGTGCACTGTCACCTGTGGTGGTGACGGGCGAACGGTCTGGGGGTGGGTTGTGGCGCGGCGCATCGTCCATCGATGTGGTCGATGGCGATGCGTTGCGCGATGGGCAGGCCCAGATCAATTTATCAGAGGGCTTGGCCGGTGTGCCGGGCTTGGTGGTCCGCAACCGCCAAAACTATGCGCAAGACCTGCAAATCTCGGTGCGCGGCTATGGGGCCCGTGCCACTTTTGGGGTGCGCGGCGTGCGTTTGTTTGTGGACGGCATCCCCGCCAGTGCGCCCGATGGTTCTGGCCAGGCGGCCAATTTCCCGCTGGGCAGTGCCGACCGGGTGGAGGTGGTGCGCGGCCCCATGGCAGCGCTCTATGGCGCATCGTCCGGTGGGGCCTTGCTGCTGTACACCGAAGACGGCCAACGGCCTGCGCAGTGGCGCACCGGGCTGGTGGCAGGCTCGGACGGTCTGTGGCGCTTGTCCACCCAGGCCACGGGCCAAACCGGCACGGCGCAAGCGCCTGGCTGGTCCTACGCCGTGGACCTGAGCCGTTTTGACACAGACGGCACGCGGCCCCAATCGTCTGCTAAACGCAGCACGGCCAATTTGAAACTCTCGCGACGGCACGAAGGTGGCCGCACCGTGCTGGTTTTCAACCGACACAGCAGCTCGGCACTTGACCCGCAAGGCCTCAGCCGAGCCGAGTTCGACGCCAATCCAGACCAAACCAATGCTGGAGCGCTCAGCTTCAATACCCGCAAAACGGTGGCTCAAACCCAATGGGGTTTGGCCTTCGAGCAAGCGCTGGGCGGTGGTCACAAACTGGAGCTGATGGGCTACGGCGGCCAGCGCCAGGTGGTGCAGTTTCAATCCATCACCACCGGCGCGCAAGTGCCCGCAGGCAGCTCAGGCGGCGTGATCGATCTGGACCGCGACTACTGGGGTTGGAATGCCCGCTGGCGGCGCGAGAGCGACTGGCAAGGCGGCCGTTTGTCGCTGAGCGCTGGAGTGGCCTCTGACCGCCAAACCGACAGCCGAAAAGGCTATGAAAACTTCATCGGCACCACCATAGGCGTGCAAGGCAAGCTGCGCCGCGACGAGCTCAACAAAGCCCAAACGCTGGACCCATACGTGCAAGCCGAGTGGCGCACACCCAGCCTCACGCTCATGGGTGGCATGCGCCAGACCCGCACCGACTACGAATCCGTCGACGGTTACATCGTCGGCTCCAACCGGGATGACAGCGGCCGCAAGGACTACCAATCCACCTTGCCCGTTCTGGGCGCCCGTTGGCAGATCGACCCGTCATTGCAAGCCTTCGCGAGCATTGGCAAAGGTTATGAAATCCCCACCCTCAATGAAGTGGCCTACCGCAGCGGCGGGGTGTCGGGCTTCAACACCGAACTCAATGCCGCCCGCAGCACCAGCGCCGAGCTGGGACTGCGTGGCCGCGCCGACACATTGCGTTGGAGCGCGACCGCCTTTGACATCCGCACCGACGACGAGATCGTGGTGCAAAACAACACCGGCGGGCGCACCACCTTCCAAAACGCGGGGCGCACCCTGCGCCAGGGCCTGGAGTTGGCGGGAGAGTGGCGCGGCGGCCCCGTTACGCTTACCACGGCCTACACCTGGATGCGGGCCAACTACCAAGACGCCTTCATGACCTGCACCACAGCGGGCTGTCCCAATGCCACCCCGCAGGTGCAAGTGCTTGCGGGCCACCAGATTCCGGGCCTGCCCCAGCACCAGTTGTTTGCGCAAGTGGCTTGGGACACGGGCTGGGCGGGCAGCAGGGTGACGCTGGAGGCGCGGCATCTGGGGCGTGTGATGGTCAACGACCTGAACACCGACTCGGCGGCGGCTCACACCTTGTTCAACCTGGTTGTGCAGTTCAAGCAAGAGCGGGGCGACTGGACGTTGCGCGAGTTCATTCGAGTCGACAACCTGACCGATCAAAAGCATGCGGGCTCGGTGATCGTGAACGATGGCAACGGCCGCTTCTTTGAGCCGGGTGCGGGCCGCAAGCTCATGTTGGGGCTGGAGGCGCAGCGCCGGTTCTGATGGGGGTGCTCGTCAGGCCGGTCTTGCTGGCGACGGGCTGCCTCGGCTTGATTGGGCTGTCAGCCAAGCCCCTGTCCAGCCCCGTTAAGATCATTCCTTTTGAGTCTCCCACTTTGAAGGATTGAAGAACATGAGCATCCAGACCGTAGGCATCGTTGGCGCAGGCACCATGGGCCATGGCATCGCACAGACCTGTGCGGTGTCGGGCATGCAGGTGGTGATGGTCGATATCTCGGACGCGGCCGTGGCCAAGGGCCTGGCCAGCGTGGCCAAAAGCCTGGACCGCTTGGTCAACAAAGACAAAATCAGCGAAGCCGACAAAGTCGCCGCACTGGCCCGCATCCAAGGCAGCAGCCATTACGACGACCTGAAAAGTGCCCAGTTGGTCATCGAAGCCGCTACCGAGAACCACGAACTCAAAGTCAAGATCTTGAAGCAACTCGACGGCCTGCTGGCCCCCAGCGTGATCATCGCGTCCAACACCTCGTCGATCTCGATCACCCAGCTGGCCGCCGCCACGCAACGTGCGGACCGTTTCATCGGCATGCACTTCTTCAACCCCGTGCCCATGATGGCGCTGGTCGAGATCATCCGCGGCTTGCAGACCAGCGACGCCACGCACGACGCTGTGCTCGACATGGCGTTGGCCCTGGGCAAGACCCCCATCACCGTGAAAAACGCACCGGGCTTTGTGGTCAACCGCATTTTGGTGCCCATGATCAACGAGGCCTTCTTCGTGCTCGGCGAAGGTCTGGCCGAAGCCGAGGCCATCGACGCCGGCATGAAGTTGGGTTGCAACCAACCCATTGGCCCGCTGGCGTTGGCCGACATGATTGGCCTCGATGTGTGCCTGGCCGTGATGGAGGTCTACCTCAAGGAATTTGGCGACAGCAAATACCGTCCTAGCCCGCTGCTGAAAGAAATGGTGGCGGCGGGCCGTTTGGGCCGCAAGACAGGGCAGGGTGTTTACAAGTACTGAGCTTGTCACTTCGGTGAACGTGGACAGGGTGATGCAAGGCCTAACATCCCCACCATGAACACCACTCCCCACCCCGAAGGCCAGATCGACTGCACCGTGCACGGTGCAGTCCTTCAAATTTGCATCAACCGCCCCGCCAAGCGCAACGGCTTCACGCCCAAGATGTTCCGCGAGTTGGGCGAGGCGTACACCCGGCTCGACGATGACCCTGCCCTGCGCGTGGGCGTGTTGTGTGCGGCGGGTGACCACTTTACCGCCGGGCTGGACTTGCCCACCATCGCGCCGCTGATGAAGCGCGGTGAAAAGTCGGTGCCGCTGGGTCTGGTGGATCCCCTGAACCTGGGCATGGAGGGGTATCGACGCCGCATCAAACCCATGGTGGTGGCGGTGCAGGGCATCACCTACACCCTGGGCATTGAGCTGATGCTGGCGGCTGACATTGTGGTGGCGGCAGATGACTGCCGTTTCTCCCAACTCGAGGTGCAGCGCGGCATCATGGCCACAGGCGGCGCCACGCTGCGCATGGCCGAGCGGGCGGGCATGGGCAATGCGCTCTT
Organism: uncultured Burkholderiales bacterium; assembly: GCA_903932865.1. Classification (GTDB taxonomy): domain Bacteria; phylum Pseudomonadota; class Gammaproteobacteria; order Burkholderiales; family Burkholderiaceae_C; genus Limnohabitans_A. Next base: position 31,856 of record CAIZHQ010000001.1, on the reverse strand, counting down.
GCATTTGCTCACCGCCGATGTCTTTGACAGCGCCGAGGCCCTGCGCCTGAACTTTGTGCAAAAGGTGGTGCCTGCAGCGGGCCTGCTGGCCGAGGCCCTTCGCATCGCCGAGCAGATCGCCGCGCAAGCCCCGCTGGCCGTGGTGGCCACGCGGCAAAACGTGCTCAAAGCGATGGAGCATGGGCCGCTGGTGGCGATGCACGATTTCATTCCGGTGCAAAGAACGTTGTCCAACAGCGACGATGCCGCAGAGGGTGTGCGTTCGTTTGTGGAAAAGCGCGCCGCCCGTTTCACAGGACACTGAATCGGCGCAAGCGCTCGGTCACAATCGGCGCATGACCGAACCGAACGCTGTGCACCCTTATGCAGAACTCACCCCGGACCGGGTGATGGACGCTTTGACCGACCTCGGCCTTTGGCCCGATGGCCGTTTGCTGGCGCTCAGTTCTTACGAAAACCGCGTGTACCGCGCCCACTTGGACGAACCGGTGCAAGGCGCGTCGGCGGTGGTGCTCAAGTTTTACCGGCCCGGGCGCTGGAGTCGCGAGCAAATTCAGGAAGAACACGACTTTGCGGCCGAGCTGCTGGCGGCCGAAGTGCCTGTGGTGCCACCGATGGTGTTGAACGGCCAGACGCTGCACCAAAGTGCGGGGTTTGATTTTTCGGTCAGCCCCTTGCGCGGCGGCCGCACGCCCGAGCTCGATGACTTTGAGGTGCTCGAATGGATTGGGCGTTTTTTGGCCCGCATCCACACCGTGGGCGCAGCCCGGCCCTTTGTGCACCGCCCCACGCTCGATGCGCAAAGCTTTGCGATCGAACCCGCCGAGTGGTTGCAAACGCACCAGATGATTCCGCTGGAAGTCGAGCGCGAATGGCGAGAGGCCTTTGCTGCGGCGCTGACCTTGGTGAAAGAAAAAATGGCTGAAGCTTCGCCAGGCAGCCGTCTGATTCGCCTGCACGGCGACTGCCACCCGGGCAATATTTTGTGGACACCTGCCGAGCTGCCCGGGGGTGGCCCGCACTTTGTGGACCTGGACGACGCCCGCATGGGCACGGCCGTGCAAGACCTGTGGATGCTGCTGTCAGGCGACCGGGCTCAGCGCACTCAGCAACTGTCGGCCTTGCTCGATGGCTATGAACAGGTGCGTGACTTCGACCGCGCCGAGCTGAATCTGATCGAGCCGCTGCGCACGCTGCGTTTGATCCATTACAGCGCTTGGCTGGCCCGGCGCTGGGAGGACCCGATATTCCCGGTCAACTTTCCGTGGTTCGGTACGCCCGATTATTGGCGCGGTCAGGTGTTGATGCTGCAAGAGCAAGTCGAGCAGATGCAAGAAGTGCCGCTCAGCGCTTGAAGTGCAGGCGGTGCATCAACCGCGAGGGCTCAGACAGGCAAACTTTGCTTGTAAAACTTGCCATCCTTCATGATCGACAAGATGTGGTCGCCCTGACCCAACAGGCACGAGATGTCGGCCAATGGGTTGCCTTGCACCAGCAGCAGGTCGGCTTTGGCACCGGGTTTGATCACGCCCAATTGGCCGGGCATGTTCAGCAGCTCGGCTGCATTCACGGTGGCTTGTTGCAAGGTCTCGCCGGCGCCCAGGATGCCTGCGCGGATGCGCAACTCTTCGGACTGGTGGCGGTGTGACTCGCCGAGCAAATCGGTGCCCAGGGCCATCTTGACGCTGGCCTTGGCCAAAATCTCCAGCGCCTTTTGGCCCTGGCTGCGCACGGTTTCGATTTTGGCCACAGACACGGCAGGCAGGCCTAGGCTGGCCCCTTCGTTGGCCAGGGCTTCATAGGTGATCAGGGTGGGCACCATGAACGCACGACGATCGGCCATGAAGGCGCAGGTGTCGGCGTCGATCAGGTTGCCGTGTTCGATGCTGCGCACCCCAAATTCCACCGCCCGGCGAATCGCCTTGGGTGTGTAGGCGTGGGCCATGGCATAGGTGCCCGCGTGTTCAGCTTCGTCCACGATGGCGCGGATCTCGCCCTCGGAGTAGCCCAGGTAATGGATCGGGTCGTTGGGCGACGCCACGCCGCCCGAGGCCATGATCTTGATCTGGTTGGCGCCCTTCATGATCTCTTCGCGCACGGCCAAGCGCACGTTGTCCACCCCATCGACCACACGCGCCAGCGCCCCCACGCGGGTGGAACAGGCGCAGCTTTCCAGCTCGTCGCTGCGTGGTCGACCGTCACCGTGGCCACCGGTTTGCGACAAGGCGCGGCCTGCAGCAAAAATACGCGGCCCCTCGACCAGGTCGGTGCGGGTGGCTTCGGCCAGGTTCCAGTCGGCTCCCCCGGCGTCGCGCACGGTGGTGAAGCCGCGCATCAGCATGCCCTTCAAGATGGGGATGGCCCGAAGAGTGGCAAACACATTGGGCTGCTGGCTGTTGTACGTCAGGTTCAGGTGCGAGGCGATCACATGCACATGGCAGTCGATCAGGCCCGGCATCAGAGTCAGGCCTTTGGCTGCAATGATTTGAGCCCCTGGGGGTACGGGCAGCTGGGGCCCCACCGCCTGGATCAGCCCATCGTTGACCCACACATCGGTGTCTGGTAAAAATTTCAGAGTTTCAACATCCAGCACGTTGGCCGATTGGATCAGGATCGAGGTCATACAGCGTTTCAAAGAATGTCGGGGCACAGGGCGTCGACGTGAGGAACCAAAGTCCATCATCTCAGCCGTTCACACCCTTGGACACCGCATAAACCCTAGGTTTTCAGCCTTGCGCCTGCCCAGCCTGCTGCCTAGAATGAAACGTCAACCAACCAAGACAGGAATCTGCATGTTGAATCAAATACTTCGCTCCACACGCTTGCTCGCGCTGGCCTGCGGTTTGTCCTCGGCGCTGGTCTCAGTCGGTGCCGTCCAGGCGGCCGAGCTCAAGTGGGCCGCGCAAAACGATATTCTGACGCTGGACCCCCACGCGCAAAACCACGCCACCACCAACAACATCGTGGGCCATGCCTACGAGCCCCTGGTGCGCTACGACCGCAACTACAAGGTCGAGCCCGCACTGGCCACCAGCTGGCAAGTGGTCAACCCCACCACCGTGCGCTTCAACTTGCGCAAGAACGTGAAATTTCAGGACGGCTCGGCCTTCTCCGCCGACGACGTGCTGTTCTCTTTTGACCGCATCCGCCAGCCGCAAGGCACCATGCAAATTTATGTGGCCGGTGTCAAAGGCATCAACAAGATCGACGACCACACCATCGACGTCGTGTTGGACAAACCCAACCCGACCTTGCTCAACAGCTTCACCACCTTCTTCATCATGAGCAAGGCCTGGGCGGTGAAAAACAAGTCCGAAAAAGTGCAGGACTACAAAGCCAAGGAAGTCACCTTCGCTTCAGTCAATGCCAATGGCACCGGACCCTATGTCATCAAGGAATGGGTGGCCGATCAGCGCTTGGTCATGACCGCCAACAAAGGCTGGTGGGACAAGTTGCCCGGCAACGTGACCGATGTGGTCTACACCCCCATCAAGTCTGACCCCACCCGCATCGCGGCCTTGCTCTCGGGCAACGTGGACATCGTGACCGACTTGCCCACGCAAGACGTGGCCCGCCTGCGGACCACGCCCGCTTTGTCCGTGCTCGATGGCCCGGAAGTGCGCACCATTTTCATCGGGGTGGACCAAGGCTCCAATGAATTGAAATATGGCTCCAAAGGCCCCAACCCCTTCAAGGACGTGCGCGTGCGCAAAGCCTTGAACATGTCGATTGACCGGGTCGCCATCCAACGCAGCATCATGCGGGGCCTCTCGGTGCCTGCCGCCATCATGGTGGCGCCGGGCGTCAATGGTCACACGGCCGAGTTGGACAAGGTTGCTGCGCCCGATCTGGACGGTGCCAAGAAATTGCTGGCTGATGCCGGTTATGCCAATGGCTTTGACTTCACCCTTGACTGCCCGAACAACCGCTACGTGAACGACGAAGAGGTGTGCCAGGCCGTGGTGAACATGTGGGCCAAAGTGGGCATCCGCGCCAAGCTCAACGCCACCAATTTCAGCAGCTTCATTGTCAAGGTTCAAAACTTTGACTCCAGCGCTTACCTGTTGGGCTGGGGCGTGGCCACTTACGACGCGCAGTACTCCCTGCAGTCTTTGGTCATGACCCGAACCACCGGCTCGGATGGCAACTTCAACTTCCTCAAGATCAGCAACGCCAAGGTGGACGCCCTGACCGAAGCCATGAAGACCGAAATGGACAAAACCAAGCGCGACAACATGCTCAAGGAAGCCTTGACCATCACCCGCGACGAAGCTCTGTATGTGCCGCTGCACCACCAGATGCGCCCTTGGGCCATGAAGCGGAACGTCACCATCGCGCACAACTCTAACGATGCGCCCAAGATGTTCTACGCCATGGTCGGCAAGTGATCTTGAGTTGATCCAACCTGCCCCGCCTGCGCGGGGCAGGCTTTCAAGCGCGAACAGGGCCCCGCGCCCCGCGGGGCTTGCAGCAACGCACAGCCGCCATGTCTTCGCCTTCTTCCCCTCACGCTGACACGCCCCGTCCCCCTACGCCATACCTGGGTTTTGCCATCGTTGGCTGCGGTGCCGCGATCGCCCCGCTCGACTTCGCGGTCAATGTGGCGTTTCCGGCCATGACCGAAGCCTTCGCATTGGCCACACCCGACATCCGTTGGGTGGCGCTGTGCTATGTCATCACCTACGGCAGCCTGATGTTGTTTTGCGGTGTGCTGGGCGACCGCCTGGGCCACTTGCGCGTGTTCCGCTGGGGCTTGGTGCTGTCGGCACTGGCCTTGGTCGCCTGTGCGGCGGCACCATCTTATGGCGGGTTGCTGGCCGGGCGTGTCTTGCAAGGAATCGGGGTGGCGCTGACTTTGTCCTGCGCCCCGGCCTTGGCCATGGGCCTGCTGGCCGCCGGGCAACGCACGCAAGCGCTGTCAATGTATAACGCCATGTTTGCGGGGGCCGGTTTGCTGGCCCCTTTGCTCGGGGGCATCAGCATGCTGCATTGGGGCTGGGCTGGGGTGTACGGTTTTCGGGTGCCGATTGTGTTGCTGGCCTGGCTGTGCACGCCTTGGCTGTCCAGTTGTTTGCGTCCGCAAACGTTGATCCCGCCTGGCGCTGTCAGCCAGACGGGCAGCGTGCGGGGACTGTGGGGCCTCCTGCGGTGCGATGCCGATTTCGCATGGATCAATCTGGTCAGTGTGGGGGTCCAATTTTGCAGTTTCACGATTGCCCTGAGCTTGCCGTACGCCTTGCCTGCGGCGGGCTGGGGTGGCACGGCCAGTGGTGCCATGCTTTCGCTCTGGGCGTTGGGGGTGTTGGCTGGTTCGGGCGTGGTTCCTGTGCTGCTGCGCCGCATGGACTTGTGGTCTGCAGGCATCGCAGCGCAAGGGGTCATGGCCTTGGGCCTGGCCTGGATCGGCGTGGTGCCGATGGCGCAAGCCTGGCCCTTCATGGCCTTGGCCTTGCTGCTGCAGGGTTTGGGTTTGGGGGTGTTTCAGGTGGTCTACGCCGACCAGGTGGTGGCCACCTTGTCCGACTCGGCGCGGGGCCTGTCGGGCAGCTTGACCCTGGTGACCCGTACCGTGGGCATCGTGGGTGCGGCCATGGTCTGGCTTTGGCTCATGGAACGGTTGCAAAACCGGGCCTTGGCAAACGGCGTTTCACTTTCTGAGGCCGTTTGGGCGAGCACCATGGGCCTCATGCCTTGGGCTGCTGGCGTGGCCTTGGTGTTGGCGGGGCTGAGTGTGTGGCGCCAGTCTCGGCGAATGCGCTGAGCGGCGGTCAAGTCCAGTGCGCAGCGCAACCGATCAGCTTGGCGTGGTGCGCTGTTCAGCCTGTCGCACCCGCCAAAACAGCCACCCGGCAATGCACAGGTTGAGAAAATTCCAGGCGATGCCATTCAAAAACGCGGCGTGGTAACTGCCCGTCATGTCAAACACCCAGCCTGACATCCAGCCGCCTAAGGCCATGCCCAGCAAAGTGGCCATGATCACCGAGCCCACACGCGCACCGGCCTCTTTGGGGTCGAAGTGCTCGCGCACAATGATGGCGTAGGCGGGCACGATGCCGCCCTGGAACAGCCCGAACATGGCCGAGACGATGTACAGTGGCACCATCCCGTCAAAAGGCAAAAACATCAGCAGCGCCACGCCCTGCAAAAACGACCCCAACAACAAAGTGCGGATGCCGCCAATGCGGTCGCTGATCACGCCAAACACCAGCCGGCTGACGATGCCGCTGGCCAGCATGAGCGAAAGCATTTCGGCCCCGCGTGCCGCACCAAAACCCAGATCGGTGCAATAGGCCACGATGTGCACCTGCGGCATGGACATGGCTACGCAACACGCCATGCCTGCGACAAACAGCAGACCTTGGGCACCGGCGGGTTTCAGGCCAAAAGGGCGGCTTCTGTCGACCACGTTGGCGTGAACGTTGGCTGGCGTGAGCGTCACCAGCGGCGGGCGTTGACGCATCAGTGCGGCCAGCAGGAACATGCCCACGCCGCAAAAAATACCCAGCATGATGTAAGTCTGACGCCAGCCCAAAGTCTCCACACCGTGTTGAACAATCGGTGGCCAGATGGTTCCCGCGATGTAATTGCCACTGGCACAAATGGCCACGGCAATGCCCCGGCGGCGGTTCCACCACAAGGCAGTGTCGGCCATGAGAGGGGCAAAGGTCGATGAACTGCCAATCAGCCCCATCAGCCCGTGCGCCAGACCAAAGGCCCAGATGCTGCCTGACATGCCGGCCCACACAAAGCCACCAAACACGGCCAAAGCTCCGACCCACAACACCGGGGTCAAGCCATGTCGGTCGGCCAATCGGCCGGTGATCAGGCCGCCCAGACCCAGGCAAATCATCATCAAGGTGTAGGGTAGCGAGGCGTCGGCCCGACCCACCCCAAACTCGGTCTGTACCACAGGCAGCACCACGGAGACGATGTACATGCTGCTGTTGCCCAGCACCACCAGCCCCAGCGTGGCCAGCAAACGCCAGGCGGCCTGGCTGGAATCAATGAGGGCGGGATCGGCGGGGAGGGATTTCATCAGATCAATTTAGCCGATGTATGCGGGTGAGCTTGTCTTGTGGGTTACTGGTGCGGTGCAACAAAAAAAGGCCAGCATGGCTGGCCCTTGAATGGTTTGCGGCTGATCAGCTCAGCAGCGCATTCACCCGTTTCACATACGCCGCAGGGTCAGCGGGCAAGCCGCCTTCGGCCAGCAGGGCTTGGTCAAACAGGATGTGGGCCAGGTCGTGGAAGTGGACGGAGCCGTCGAGTTTTTTGACCAGCGCGTGCTCAGGGTTGACCTCCAGCACGGGTTTGACTTCGGGGGCGCTTTGCCCTGCTTGCTTGAGCATGCGGGCCAGTTGCATGCTCATGCCGTCGTCGGTCACCACTAGGCAGGCGGGGCTGTCCACCAGGCGGCTGGTCACGCGCACGTCTTCGGCTTTGTCTTTGAGCGCTTCTTTCAGTTTGGCCAGCACAGGCTTGAAGCTTTCGGCAGCGGTTTCGGCCGCTTTCTTTTCTTCTTCGTCTTGCAGCTTGCCCAGATCGAACGCGCCTTTGGCCACGCTTTGCAGCGGTGTGCCGTCAAACTCGTGGACAAAGTTCAGCGCCCACTCGTCGACGCGGTCGGTCATCAGCAAAACTTCGATGCCTTTTTTCTTGAAAACCTCGAGTTGTGGGCTGTTCTTGGCGGCGGCCAAAGTGTCGGCGGTGATGTAATAAATCGCGTCCTGGCCTTCTTTCATACGGGCTTTGTAGTCGGCCAAGCTCACGCTCACGGTGTCGCTGGTGGTGGAGGCAAAGCGCAGCAGTTTGAGCAGGCGTTCGCGATTCGCAAAGTCCTCGCCCAGGCCTTCTTTCAGGACCGCACCGAACTCGGCGTAGAACTTGGCATATTGGCCGAGCTTGGCTTGGTCCTCTTGCGACAGAACGTCGGTGACGCCGTCCTGGGCTTCGGGTGCCTTGTCGTGTTTGGCCAGGTCTTCCAGCATCGACAACACGCGCTTGGTGCAGCCTTCGCGGATGGCTTTCACATCGCGGCTTTCTTGCAGCAGCTCGCGGCTCACGTTCAGCGGCAGGTCGGCCGAGTCGACCACGCCTTTGACAAAGCGCAGGTAGCTGGGCATCAGCGCTTCGGCTTCGTCCATGATGAAGACGCGCTTGACGTACAGTTTGATGCCGGCTTTTTTGTCGCGGTTCCACAGGTCTTGCGGGGCTTTGCTGGGGATGTAGAGCAGCTGGGTGTATTCGGTGCTGCCTTCCACGCGGTTGTGGGTCCAGGTCAGCGGGGCTTCAAAGTCGCGGCTGATCTGTTTGAAGAAGTCAGCGTACTGCTCGTCGGTGATGTCTTTCTTGGGGCGGGTCCACAGGGCGCTGGCCTTGTTGATGGTTTCCCATTCACCGATCTTGACCATGCCGCCGGGCTGGCGGCCCGCTTCTTCGTTGCTGGGGTCGATCAGCTCGCCGTCTTTCCACTCTTCCTTTTCCATCAAGATGGGCAAGCTGATGTGGTCAGAATATTTGCCGACGATTTCTTTCAGCTTCCAGGCATTGGCGTAGTTCAGCGCTTCTTCGCGCAAATGCAGGATCACGCTGGTGCCGCGCTCGGCACGGTGGATGGTTTCCACCTCAAAGTCGCCCGTGCCGCCGCTGACCCAGCGCACGCCTTCGGCAGGCGTGGCGCCCGCGCGGCGGGTTTCCACGGTGATCTTGTCGGCCACGATGAAGCCCGAGTAAAAGCCCACACCGAACTGGCCAATCAACTGCGCGTCCGACTTCTGGTCGCCGCTCAGTTTGCTCACGAAGTCCTTGGTGCCGCTCTTGGCGATCGTACCCAGGTGGTCAATCGCTTCTTGCGCCGTCATGCCGATGCCGTTGTCGGTGATGGTCAGCGTCTTGGCGGTTTTGTCGAATGACAAGCGCACTTGCATGTCGGGCGCGTCTTCGTACAAGGCCGTGTTGTTCAGCGCTTCAAAGCGCAGCTTGTCGCAGGCGTCCGAGGCGTTGGAGATCAGCTCGCGCAGAAAAATTTCTTGGTTGGAATACAGCGAGTGGGTGACCAAGTGCAGCAGTTGCGCGACTTCGGCCTGAAAGGCATGGATTTGTTTGCTCATGGCGGTTCAACAGGTAAAAAAACAGAAAACAAGAACGCCCCGCAGTTGGGGGCGTCTGGCAAGGTTTCAAGAGGTGTCAGAACGATTCGTGCGGTCCCAAATACCGCCAAGTGCCCGGGGGCATCTGGCCCAGTTGAACATTGCCCATGCGGATGCGTTTGAGGCCCACCACTTTGAGGCCGACTTGTTCACACATCCGGCGGATCTGGCGTTTTTTGCCCTCGGTCAGCACAAAGCGCAGCTGCTCGGGGTTTTGCCAGTCCACTTTGGCTATCTTGAGGGCTTTGCCGTCCAGGCTCAGGCCGTGGCGCAGGCGCTCCAGTTGCGCTTTGGGGAAAACGGCTTGCACATTGGCGCTGACGCGGTCGAAGTCGCCAATGGCGGTGAGCTGGTTGGCCTTGCCGCCATAGGTGGCCGAGGCCGCTGCTGCTGCGGCCGTGTTTTCGTGGCCGGTGTAAGCCACGCGCACCAAATATTCCTTTTCCATGTCGGAGTCTTCACCGATCAGCTGACGCGCCACGCGGCCGTCTTGCGTCAGCACCAAAAGGCCGGTGGAGTCGATGTCCAGGCGCCCAGCTGGAGCCAAGCCGCGCAGTTGGGGTGGGGTGAAACGCAGCTTGGACGGGTCACCGCCCCAGTGGCTGCGGGGGTTGATCAGGGTGATGGCGGGCTCGTGCCCGTCTTCGGCTTGGCCGCTCACATAGCCCATAGGCTTGTGCAGCAAGATGGTCACTTGCCTGTCTTGTTGTTGCTCTGCGGCTTTGTCGATGGTGATGCGGTCAGACAGGGTGACCTGCTGGCCCATGCTGGCGGGCAAGCCGTTGACCTGGACCCAGCCGAGCTCGATCCAAGCATCGGCTTCGCGGCGCGAACACATGCGCAACTCGGCCATGCGTTTGTTCAGGCGCGAGGTGCCGCTGGGTGCTGCCGTTTCGCCTTTGCCTTCGGGGCGGGGGGCGCGTTTGAAAGCGGGGGGCTGGGTCATGGGGCTTGAAGGGTCAAAAAGGGGCCAAAAAATGGGCCAACAGGTCAGAGGCCCCATTGTCCCTTTTTTGATCACGACCCTTCAGGGGCTTCGCGCAAAAAAGTGCGCCAAGTCCTTGAGCTGTGCATCGTTGATGCCATACAGCGCTGCCGCCATGACGGTGTCGCGGCCTGGGCCGGGATTGTCCCGGTATGCCTTCATCACGTTGTGCAAGTAGGTTTCGTGCTGGCTGGCCAGGCGGGGCACTTGGTCGCGGCCCCGGTGGTCGGGCAAGTGGCAAGTGCCACACAGCGCACTTTTGGCCAGCGCTTGGCCGCGTTGAAAGCTTTGTGTGTCTGGCTTGGTCGTGGCGACCGGGGGGGCAACTTGGGCTGAAAAATACTGGGCCAAAGCGGTCAATTCGGTGTCGGGCACCCCGTCCAGCGTGCCTTTCATGGCGGGTATCTCTCGCAGGCCTTCACGGATCAGGACCAGTTTGTTTTCCAGGTAAGTTTTGGGTTGGGCGGCCAAAGACGGAATCTCGGGAACTTGCGACACCCCCTGAGGGCCGTGACAAGCCATGCACAGGGCGGCGCGATCAGGTGCCTTGACATTCGCATTGGCCAAGGCCCTGCCCTGCACGGCGGCTTGTGCCATCACGGGCCAGGGGACCCCAGCCGTGCTCAGGACCAGGGACGCTGTCACCAGCGCCCTGGCCCCGGCGGCGCTTTTACTTGGCATACGAGATGCGGTAGATGGCACCCAGTTGCTCGTCAGAAACCAGCATCGAACCATCGGGCATCTGCAACATGTAAGCCGGGCGACCCCAGAAGCTGTCGTCTGCATCGTCTTTGAAGCCCGTCAGAAATGGCGAGACCTTGGCGCTCTTGCCTTCGGCATCGGTGGTCACGGCGACCACGTCAAAACCCAACTTCTTGGTGCGGTTCCAGGAGCCTTTGCGGGCCACGAACAGGGTGTTCTTGTACTCGGCAGGGAACATGTTGCCGGTGTAGAAGGTCACACCCATGACGGCTGCGTGCGGGCCCATGTTGGTGACCGGCAAGGTCACGCCATCGCATGGCTTGTCTTTCTTGATGTCGCGGTCCACAACGCCGTTGGCGTGGCAGTAGGGGAAGCCGAAGTTCAAGCCCGTTTTGGACATGCGGTTGAGTTCGTCATCGGGCGTGTCATCGCCCATCCAGTCGCGGCCATGGTCGCTGAACCACAGTTCTTTGGTGACGGGGTGCCAGTCAAAGCCCACGGTGTTGCGCACGCCCGTAGCGATCACTTCCATGCCCGAACCGTCGGCGTTGTAACGGCGAATTTGAGCGTATTCAGCACCTGGCTCGCAGATGTTGCATGGCGCACCAAATGGCACGTACAACTTGCCGTCTGGACCGAAGCTCAGGTATTTCCAGTTGTGGTGCTGCAGCGGGGGCAGCTTGAATGCCGCCGTCATGTCGACGGGCTGGGCGTTGGGGTTGGCTTCGATGCCGTCATAGCGCAGCACCTTGTCGATGCCCATGACGTACAAAGAGCCTTTGTGCATGGTGACGGCAGGCTGGTTCAGCTTATCGACCAACACGCGGCTGGTGCGCTCTTTGCCGTTGTCTCTGATTTCATAGACCCGGCCTAAGCCGCGTGTGCCGGCGTAAATTTTACCGCTATCACCGCGGCTCATGGCGCGCACACCGGGGGTACCTGTGGACCAGATTTCAATCTTGAAGCCCGGCGGCAACTTGAGTTTGTTCAGCGGAATGTCAGCCGCTGGGGTGACGGTGAGCTTGCCCGCCAGCGGGGCCAGTGTGGAGTTGGCCATTTCGGCGGGCATGCCCTGCTTCCAAGCTGGAGGCGGGGCTGCGGGGGCGGCTGTTTGGGCCATGGTTTGTCCGATGCCGAATGTCAAAACGGCGGCGCAGACTGCAATTTTCTTGAACATCAAAAAAGCTCCTGAAGGTTGACGAATAAACCGGCAGGAGCGTATCGGTGTCAAATTGCTGTGAACACAGGGTAAATGCGGAGGGTGATGGGTTTTGCGTCGCGCAAATGACTCGGGTGACGGGCGTGCCTTAAAAGGAAGCGGTGCGCAGCCCCTCTAAATCCAAAATCCGCAGGCCACCGTACTCCACCCGAATGAGCTGACGCGCTTCGAGTACGCGCAGTGCTTCATTCACGCGTTGGCGCGACAAACCCACCAGATAGGCCAACTCTTGCTGGGTGATGCGCAGCACCTCCCCGACACCGGAAAACAGCACCGGGTTGAACAAGGCGGCCAAATGGCGCGCCAGACGCAGCTCGGGGTTGGTCATGCGGTCCATTTCGCGCGCCGCAATGAACTGCCCCAACCGCTCGTTGAGCTGTTGCATGATGAAGCGGTTAAAGCCCAGCGAATGGTCGATCAGCCAATGAAAGGTGTCCAGCGGCATGCCAGCCACCACGCTGGGGCGAAGGGCCTGGATGTTGTAGCGGTAGACCTCGCGCTTGAGGGCTGTGCCCTCGCCAAACCAGCCGCCGGGCGGCACGCCGGTGAAGGTCATGGTCTGACCACTGGCGTTGTCGGTGCTCATTTTCAGCAGACCCGAAATCACGCCAAACCAATACGTCACAGGGCGGCCTACGCGGCACACATGGTCGCCGGTTTGGGGGTCGCTGACCACCAGCTGCGGCACGATTTGCAGGCGCTCTTCGGGGCGCAGCAAGCCCAGCCAAGGGATGTCCTGCAGTTCGGCCGGGGTGGGCGCGCGGCGGCGCTGGTGGACGCTGTTTTCTTTGGCCATGGTGCTTGTCGGTGTGTCAGCTGACGGTCAGTTGGGCTAGGGGTCTTCCCTGAATTGTCGTCCAAACGACAACTTGGCGTCAAACGAATGCCTAGGATCGCGCCCAAGTTCAGTCGCATTGCTTTCAATGCACCGTTTTTGGAGACAGGTCAGGTCATGCAAACAACGTTTCCCCGTTTGATGCTCAAGCACGCTGCCGAGCGCCCCACAGCGCCCGCTCTGCGCGAGAAAGAATATGGCATTTGGCAGGCCACCAGTTGGTCTGCGTTGTCGCAATTGGTCGAATCCATCGCCTGCGGCTTGCACCAAGCGGGTTTGCAGCGCGGCGAGCACCTGATCGTGGTGGGTGCCAACCGCCCTCGTCTTTACGCCACCATGCTGGCCGCGCAGTCGCTCGGCGCCATTCCGGTGCCGCTGTACCAAGACGCAGCCGCCGCCGAATGTGTTTTCCCCATCACCAATGCCGAAGTGCGTTTTTGCGTGGTCGAAGACCAGGAGCAGGTCGACAAGATGCTGGAAGTGCGTGAGCAGTGCCCGCAGCTGACCCACATTTATTACGACGATCCACGCGGCCTGCGCAAGTACACCGAAGAGGGCCTAGGCTCGCTCGAAGAGCTGACCGCAGCCGGAGGCGTTTTTGCCCAGCAGCATCCGCAGTTCTTCAAGGAAGAAATCGACAAGGCAGCCTACACCGATGTGGCCGCGATGTTCTTCACCTCGGGCACCACGGGCAACCCCAAGGGCGTCGTGCACACCCATGGCTCCCTGATTGACCGCGCCGATGCGGGCGCTGAGTTTGACAAACTGACCCATGCCGAAGATGTGCTGGCCTACATGCCGCCGGCCTGGATTGGCCAGAACATCTTCAGCTACGCACAGTGGTTGGTCTGCGGCTATGTGGTCAATTGCCCCGAGTCATCGGCCACGGTGACCATCGACCTCAAAGAGATCGGCCCAACGTATTACTTCGCGCCTCCCCGAGTCTTTGAAGGCATGCTGACCAGCGTGATGATCCGCATGGAAGATGCGGGCAGCTTCAAGCGCCAGTTGTTCCAATATTTCATGGGCGTGGCCAAAAAAGTCGGCCCGGCCTTGATGGATGGCCAGTCGGTGGGCTTGTTGGACCGTTGGGTCTACGCCTTGGGCAACTTGATGGTCTACGGCCCCTTGCGCAACAACATGGGTTTCAGCCGCGTGCGCGTGGCCTACACCGCGGGCGAGGCGATTGGCCCTGACCTGTTCACCTTCTTCCGCTCGATTGGCGTGAACATCAAGCAGCTGTATGGCTCCACCGAAACCGCTGTGTTTGTGTGCTTGCAGCCCGATAACGAGGCGCGAGCCGACACCGTGGGCGTGCCGTGCAAGGGTGTGGAAATCAAAGTGGCCGAGAACGGCGAGATCATGGTCAAGTCGCCCGGCTTGCTCAAGGGCTATTACAAAAACCAGAAGGCCACCGACGAGGTATTGACAGCCGACGGCTGGTACCACACCAGCGACGCCGGCTTCATCGATTCGCACGGCCACCTGAAGATCATTGACCGCGTGAAAGACGTGGGCCGCATCCAGGGCGGTGCCAACGACGGCGCGATGTTTGCCCCCAAGTACGTCGAGAACAAACTCAAGTTTTTCCCCTTCATCAAAGAGGTGGTGGCTTACGGTGACCAGCGGGAAAAAGTTTGCGTGATGCTCAACATCGACTTTGATGCCGTGGGCAACTGGGCAGAGCGCCGCAACTTGTCATACGCGGGTTACACCGATCTGGCCCAAAAGCCCGAGGTGTATCAGCTCATCCAGGATTGCGTAGAAAAGGTCAATGCCGACTTGGCCGAAGACGTTTTGCTGGCGGGCAGCCAGGTTTCGCGCTTTTTGGTCTTGCACAAAGAACTGGACGCTGACGACGGCGAGTTGACCCGCACCAACAAGGTTCGCCGTGGCTTCATTGCCGAGAAATACAAGCCTTTGGTGGATGGCCTGTACGAGGGCAAACCCGAGCAGTTCATCGAGACAGTGGTCAAGTTTGAAGACGGCCGCACCGGGAGCGTGAGTGCCACGCTCAAGATTTCCGACGCCAAAACATTCACACCCGTGAAGGCAGCAGCATGACCAAAAAAATCGGCGACGTCATCCTCGACGTCAACAACATCAGTTTGCGTTTCGGCGGCGTGAAGGCACTCACCGATATCTCGTTCAATGTGCGCGAGCACGAAGTGCGCGCCATCATCGGCCCCAACGGCGCGGGTAAAAGCTCGATGCTCAACTGCATCAACGGGGTGTACACCCCGCAAGAAGGCAACATCACCTTTCGTGGCCAAAAATTTGACCACATGAACAGCCGCCAAGTGGCCGAGATGGGCATTGCCCGCACCTTCCAAAATTTGGCGCTGTTCAAGGGCATGAGCGTGATCGACAACATCATGACCGGCCGCAATTTGCACATCAAGAGCAACCTGTTCATGCAGGCTTTGCGCATCGGTCCCGCCCAACGCGAAGAAGAAAAGAACCGTGAATTTGTCGAGCACATCATCGACTTTCTGGAGATCCAGGCCTTTCGCAAAACACCCGTGGGTCAATTGCCCTACGGCTTGCAAAAGCGGGTCGACCTGGGCCGCGCTTTGGCCATGGAGCCCAAGGTGCTCTTGCTCGACGAACCCATGGCCGGCATGAACATGGAAGAAAAGCAGGACATGTGCCGCTTCATTCTGGATGTGAACGACGAGTTCGGCACCACCATCGTGTTGATCGAACACGACATGGGCGTGGTGATGGACATCTCGGACCGTGTGGTGGTGCTCGATTACGGCAAAAAAATCGGCGACGGAACCCCCGAAGAAGTGCGCAACAACGAAGACGTGATCAGTGCCTATCTGGGCACCAGCCACTAAGGAGTACAAGACATGGCATTTTTTCTCGAAGCCCTTTTTGGTGGCCTCATGGCCGGCATGCTTTACTCCTTGGTGGCCCTGGGTTTTGTGTTGATTTTCAAAGCCTCGGGTGTTTTCAATTTCGCGCAAGGCGCGATGGTGTTGTTTGCCGCTTTGGCCATGGCCCGTTTTTCCGAATGGGTGCCCGGCTGGCTGGGCATTGAAGACAAATTTCTCGGTAATTTGATCGCTTTTGTGTTGGCTGCAGCCATCATGTTTGTGTTGGCTTGGCTCATCGAGCGCTTGGTGCTGCGCCACCTGGTCAACCAAGAGGGCGTGACCTTGCTGATGGCCACCTTGGGCATCACGTACTTCCTGGACGGTTTGGGTCAAACCATCTTTGGCAGCGACATCTACAAGATCGACGTCGGTATGCCCAAAGACCCGATTTTCCTTTTCGACTCGGTGTTCCCCGGTGGTGTACTGGTCAACCTGGAAGACGTGTATGCGGCTTGCATCGCGGCTTTGCTGGTGGTGGTCTTGTCTTTGTTCTTCCAAAAAACCGGCACAGGTCGGGCCCTGCGTGCGGTGGCCGATGACCACCAAGCGGCGCAGTCGATTGGCATTCCGCTCAACCGCATCTGGGTGATCGTCTGGTTTGTGGCCGGCATCACTGCCTTGGTGGCCGGCATCATCTGGGGCTCCAAGATGGGCGTGCAATTTTCTTTGACCACGGTAGCTTTGCGTGCTTTGCCGGTGATCATTTTGGGGGGTCTGACTTCTGTGCCGGGCGCCATCATTGGTGGCCTGATCATCGGTGTGGGCGAGAAGTTGTCTGAGGTGTACCTGGGCCCCTATGTGGGCGGCGGCATCGAAATCTGGTTTGCTTATGTGCTGGCGCTGGTGTTTTTGCTGTTTCGTCCGCAAGGCCTGTTTGGCGAAAAAATCATCGACCGCGTGTAAGGAGAGAGAAAAATGTTCTACAGAGAAAACGGTCAGTACAAGACCTCTTACCGCAGTGACCAGCAGATTTTTGCGATTGCGCAAGACCGCTGGGCCATCCTGGCGCTCATCGCCTTTGCCTTCATCGGTGTGCCCTTCATCGCCGATGAGTACATGTTCCGCGCCATCCTGATCCCCTTCCTCATCCTGTCGTTGGCCGCTTTGGGGGTGAACATTCTGGTCGGATACTGCGGTCAAATTTCACTGGGGTCAGGCGCCTTCATGGCGGTGGGGGCCTACATGGCCTACAACACCTACATCCGCATCGAGGGCATGCCTCTGATCGTGGCGCTGCTGGCTGGGGGCTTTTTTGCCACCTTGGTCGGCATGTTCTTTGGCATTCCGAGCTTGCGCGTCAAGGGCCTGTATCTGGCCGTGGCCACGCTGGCAGCGCAGTTCTTTTGCGATTGGGCTTTCTTGCGGGTGGGCTGGTTCACCAACAACAACGCTTCGGGCTCGGTCTCGGTGTCCAACCTGAATGTGTTTGGCATGCCGATTGACACCCCCCTGCAAAAGTACATTTTCTGCTTGGTTTTCTTGGTGGTGTTTGGGCTGCTGGCCAAAAACCTGGTGCGCAGCGCGATTGGTCGCGAATGGATGGCCATTCGCGACATGGACGTGGCCGCAGCTGTGATCGGTATTCGTCCCATGTACGCCAAACTCAGCGCCTTTGCGGTCAGCTCTTTCATCATCGGTGTTGCCGGTGGCTTGTGGGGCTTTGTTCACCTGGGATCTTGGGAGCCTGCGGCTTTCTCGATTGACCGCTCGTTCCAGCTGCTGTTCATGGTCATCATCGGTGGCATGGGCTCCATCATGGGCAGCTTCTTCGGTGCCGCTTTCATCGTGATCTTGCCGATTTTCCTCAACCAGTTTTTGCCTGCGATGGGCGATTTGGTGGGCGTCAGCATCTCCACTGCGGTGGTCTCGCACACCGAATTCATGATTTTCGGCGCCCTGATTGTGTGGTTCCTGATCGTGGAGCCGCATGGCCTGGCCAAGTTGTGGTCGGTGGCCAAGCAAAAGTTGCGTCTGTGGCCATTCCCGCACTGATGTGCAGAGATTTTCCCAAGTGTTTTTTCCCCAGTGCTTCCCCTTTTTTAACAGGAGACAAACCATGAAACTTCGTCAACTCGTTCTTGCCACCACGGTGGCGGCTGCAGGTCTTGCCAGTGCGCTGGTCAGCACTGTGGCCACGGCTCAAACCAAAGAGCAGTTTTTCCCCGTGTTGGTGTACCGCACAGGCGCCTACGCCCCCAACGGCGTGCCGTTTGCCAACGGCTATGTCGACTACCTCAAGCTGGTCAATGCGCGCGGCGGCATCAACGGCGTGAAGGTCTCGTTTGAAGAGTGCGAAACCGGCTATGCCACCGACCGTGGCGTGGAGTGCTACGAACGCCTGAAAGGCAAGAACGGCGGCGCGACCGTGTTCCAGCCTTTGTCCACCGGCATCACCTTCGCTCTGACCGAAAAAGCGCCTGGCGACAAGATCCCCTTGATCACCGCAGGTTACGGCCGCAGCGAATCGGCTGATGGCGGCGTGTTCAAGTGGAACTTCCCGCTTGCAGGTACCTATTGGGTGGCGGGTGACGTGATCATCCAGGACATCGGCAAAAAGGCCGGTGGTGTCGACAAGCTCAAAGGCAAGCACATCGCCTTGGTCTACCACGACAGCCCGTTTGGCAAAGAAGCCATCCCTATTTTGCAAGAACGTGCCGCCATGCACGGCTTCAAGCTGAGCCTCTTGCCCGTGACCCACCCCGGCGTGGAGCAAAAGTCCACCTGGCTGCAAATTCGGCGCGAGCGCCCTGACTACGTTGTCAACTGGGGCTGGGGCGTGATGAACTCCACCTTGCTCAAGGAAGCTCAAGCCACGGGCTACCCCCGTGAAAACATCTGGGGCGTGTGGTGGGCGGGTGCCGAGCCTGATGTCAAAGACATCGGCATGGGCGCCAAGGGCTACAACGCCATCACCATGCAGCACGGCACCGAAAAGGGCTCTGCGATCGTGAAGGAAGTTCTGGAGAAGTTGCATGCCAAGAACCAAGGCACAGGCCCGAAGGACGAAGTGGGTGAAGTGCTGTACATGCGCGGTTTGTTCAGCGCCATGTTCGCGGTCGAAGGTGTGCGCCAAGCTCAAGAGAAATATGGCAAAGGCAAGGTCATGACCGGCGAGCAAGCGCGCTGGGGCTATGAAAACTTGAACCTGACCCAGCCCAAGCTGGATGCTCTGGGCTTCAAGGGTGTGTTGCGCCCGATCTCCACTTCGTGTGCTGACCACATGGGTGCCAACTGGGCCCGTATCCACACATGGGACGGCGCCAAGTGGCAATTCAGCAGCGACTGGATGCAGGCCGATGAGCAGATCATCAAGCCGATGGTCAAGGCCGCTGCCGACAAGTACGCTGCCGAGAAAAAGATCACACGCCGCACCCCTGCGGATTGCCAGTCTTGATCTGAGTCCAGCTGCCGCGCAAGCGGCAGCCGGTCAGCTGCAGCAGGCCTGAGCTTGCCCGCAGCTGCCAAATGAAACTTTTGCGTGCAGTGGTTTCATTTGGCTTGAACCCCAGAATTTGAAAAGGCACAGTCCATGAGCGACAAAAACATTGTTCTGAATGTCAATGGCATCGAAGTCATTTACAACCACGTCATTTTGGTGCTAAAGGGTGTGTCCTTGCAGGTGCCGGAGCAAGGTATCGTGTCTTTGTTGGGCGGTAACGGCGCCGGCAAAACCACCACCTTGCGTGCGATCTCCAACTTGCTCAAGGGCGAGCGTGGCGATGTGACCAAAGGCAGCATCGAGCTGCGTGGCGAGCGCATCGAAAACCTCACCCCTGCCGACCTGGTCAACCGGGGCGTGGTGCAGGTCATGGAAGGTCGTCATTGCTTTGCCCACTTGTCGATCGAAGACAACCTGTTGACCGGCAGCTACACCCGCAAGGACAAGGGCGAAATTGCCGCTAACCTGGACAAGGTGTACACCTACTTTCCGCGCCTCAAAACCCGTCGTACTTCGCAAGCGGCCTACACATCGGGTGGTGAGCAGCAAATGTGCGCGATTGGCCGTGCCTTGATGACCAACCCCAGTGTGATGTTGCTCGATGAGCCCTCCATGGGTCTGGCGCCACAGATCGTGGAAGAGGTGTTCAACATCGTCAAAGATCTGAACGAGAAGGAAAAAGTCACCTTTTTGATCGCAGAGCAAAACACCAACATGGCGCTCAAATATTCTGACTACGGTTACATCATGGAGTCGGGTCGCATCGTGATGGACGGCGAGGCCGCAGACCTGCGCACCAATGAAGACGTGAAAGAGTTTTACTTAGGGATGGGCGGTGGCGAGCGCAAGAGCTTCAAGGACGTCAAGAGTTACAAGCGCCGCAAGCGTTGGTTGGCTTGATGCGCTGACTTTCCTCCTTGACGTTCTCACCGCAGTACCCCAGAAAGAAACCCATGTCTCAGCACTTTGATGCGTTGGAAACGCGCGCCCCTGAAGTCCGCGAAGCCGCCCTGATGGCCGCTTTGCCTGCGCAGGTTGCCCACGCCAAAGCCCATGCCCCGGCCTTTGCCGAGTTGCTCAAGGATGTGGACGCCGCCAGTGTCCAAAGCCGCGCTGCGCTGGCCCGATTGCCGGTGATCCGCAAAACCGAATTGCTGGAGCGCCAGAAGGCTTCGCGTGCAGCGGGCGGTAATGCGTTTGGCGGTTTCAGCACCCTGGGTTTTGGCCAAGGCATGACCCGGGTGTTTGCCAGCCCCGGCACGATTTACGAACCCGAGGGCACCCGAACCGACTACTGGCGCATGGCGCGCACCATGTTTGCGGCCGGCTTTCGCCCGGGCGAGCTGATCCACAACTGCTTCAGCTACCACTTCACGCCTGCGGGCTCCATGATGGAAACCGGCGCCCATGCTTTGGGCTGCACCGTGTTTCCGGGTGGCATTGGCCAGACCGAGCAACAAGTCACGGCCATGGCCGAGTTGCAGCCTGCAGGCTACATCGGCACACCGAGTTTCCTGAAAATCATCCTTGAAAAAGCCGCCGAGATGGGCGTGCCATTGCCCAGCGTTCGCAAGGCCCTGGTGTCGGGCGAGGCCTTTCCGCCCAGCCTGCGCGACTGGATGACCGCGCACGGCGTCCATGCCTACCAATGCTACGCCACCGCCGATGTGGGCCTGATCGCTTACGAAACCGCATCGCGTGAAGGCCTGGTGCTGGACGAGGGTGTGATCGTCGAGATCGTGCGCCCCGGCACCGGCGACCCGGTGCCCGAGGGCGAGGTGGGCGAGCTGGTCATCACCACGCTCAACCCCGACTATCCCTTGATCCGTTTTGGCACGGGCGATTTGTCGGCCATCCTGCCGGGCACCTGCCCCACCGGTCGGACCGGCCAGCGTATCAAGGGCTGGATGGGCCGCGCCGACCAGACCACCAAAATCCGGGGCATGTTTGTGCACCCCGGCCAGGTGGCCGAAATCGTCAAACGCTTTCCTGAAGTGAGCAAAGCCCGCCTGGTGGTGACGGGTGAGATGGCCAATGACCAAATGGCGCTGCATGTCGAGACCGCTCGTTTGTCCGACGATGCGCTCAAGGCCCGGGTCGCTGAAGCGGTGCGCGATGTGACCAAGCTGCGCGGAGACGTTCTTCTGGTGGCGCAAGGCAGTTTGGCCAACGACGGCAAGGTGATTGAAGACGCCAGAAGCTACCAGTGAGTGCGATTGGGCCTGGATTGGGCCCATGACCTTGTCCCAAGCGGGAAATCAGGGAAAGCGTCTAAGTGTTTTCCGCCATGGTGAACCCCCACTTTGGTTTTAAACTATGGCTTATCTTTAGGGGTTTTTAAATGAAAAAATTGTTTGCTTTGGCCGCATTGGCCGCTGCTTCGGTGGGGGCGCTGGCCCAAGCCTACCCAGGTACCAAGCCGATCTCCATCGTCGTGCCCTTCACTGCGGGCGGGCCGACCGACCGCGTGGCGCGCGATCTGGCCGAAGCCATGCGCAAACATGTGCCCGGCTCCAACTTTGTGGTCGAAAACGCGGCTGGCGCGGGCGGCACGATCGGCGCGAACAAAGTTGCCAAAGCCAGCCCCGATGGTCACACCTTGTTGTTGCATCACATTGGCATGGCCGCCATCCCCGCGTTGTACCGCAAGCTCGCTTACAAACCGCTGGAAGACTTCGAATACTTGGGCATGGTCAACGATGTGCCCATGACCTTGATTGGCAAGCCCCAGTTGCCCGCCAACACCTACCGCGACTTCGAAAACTACATTCGCGCCAACGCTGGCAAGCTGAACATTGCCCACGCGGGTTTGGGTTCGGCCTCGCACCTTTGCGGCTTGCTCTGGCAATCCACCTTGCAGACCAAAGACGCGATGACCACCATCCCGTTTGGTGGCACTGCGCCGGCCATGACCGCCCTGATCGGTGGCCAAGTCGATGTGATGTGTGACCAGACCACCAACACCACCCAGCAAATCGAGGGCGGACGTGTCAAAGCTTTTGCCGTGACCACGGCCAAGCCTTTGAGCACCCACCCTGTGCTCAAACACTACCCCAGCTTGCAGGAGATGGGTCTCAAAGGCTTCAATCTGACCATTTGGCACGGCTTGTATGCCCCCAAAGGCACACCTGAAGCCATCACCAAAACCTTGAACGAGGCCTTGATGAAGGCGCTGAAGGACCCTGAGTTCATTAAAAAGAACGAAGGCTTGGGCGCCCTGGTGGTGACTGACAACAGAACCAACCCTGCTGAGCACAAGAAATTTGTGACCGCTGAAATGGTCAAGATCAAGGCCGCTGTGGACGCTGCTGGCAAATACGCCGACTGATCGACACTTGGCTCACCCCCAAAAGCCCGATCTGATCGGGCTTTTTTCTGGGCGTTTCACTTGCGAGGCGCGTCCAGGGAGTCGCATCAGTTCGAGAATTTTTCTGTCCCCAAAATCCCCAACTTGTTCAAACCCTGCCGTTGGGCCCCAGCCAGCACGGCGGCGGCGGCTTCGTATTTGGCCTGAGGGTGCGAGCGGATGTGCAGCTCGGGCTGGGGTTGCTGCAAAGCGGCCTGGGCCAGTTGCGCTTGCAAAGCCGCTCGGTCAACCAAGGCTTGGCCATCCCAAGAGATGACCGAGTTGGCATCGATGTCGATGCGCACAATGGGTGGCGGTTTGGGCGGCGGCGCGGAGCTGGCCACGGGCATGTCCAGGTTGACCGCGTGCAATTGCGCAGGAATGGTGATGATCAGCATGATCAACAGCACCAGCATCACGTCGATCAGCGGTGTGGTGTTGATGTCCATCATCAGCTCGTCTTCTTCGGGCGGGCTCAAGTTGGAGGACTGGTGGCTGTGAAAACCCATGATCGGTTTCATGTCAGTTCCCTGGGTCGGTGATGAAGCCGACTTTGGCGATGCCCGCGCGCTGCACAGCGTTCATGACCTGACCAACGGCGGCAAAGTCGCTTTGCGCGTCGCCGCGAATGTGCACTTCAGGCTGAGGTTGCATGACCGAGAACTTTTTCAGCCGCTCACGCAAATCCGCCGCATTTTTCATCGGGGTATCGTACAAAAAAATCTGTCCGGCCTGGTTCACCGAGATGATCAGGTTCTCAGGCAAAGCTTGACGAGGCACGTTTTTCTCTTGTGGCAGCTTGACTGGGATGGAGGTGGTCACCACCGGGATCGTGATCAAAAAAATGATCAGCAGCACCAGCATCACGTCCACCAATGGCGTGGTGTTGATGGTGCTCATGATGTCGTCTTCCGACTCGGTGCCGATGTGCATGGCCATGGCGCAGTCTCCGATGTGGGGGCTTATTTCTTGGCGGAAGACAGCAGCACGGCGTGCAGGTCCGCCCCAAAGGCGTTGATGTCCTCCATCACCGCTTTGTTGCGGCGCACCAGCCAGTTGTAGCCCAGCACGGCAGGCACAGCCACAGCCAAGCCGATGGCGGTCATGATCAAGGCTTCGCCCACCGGGCCCGCCACTTTGTCGATGCTCGCTTGCCCCGACATGCCGATTTTGACCAGCGCGTGGTAGATGCCCCACACGGTGCCGAACAGGCCCACAAAGGGCGCGGTGGAGCCCACCGTGGCCAGCACCGCCAGGCCGTCTTGCAGGCGGCTTTGTATGGTGCCCAGTGCGCGTTGCAGACTCATGCTGACCCAGGTGTTGAAGTCCACGTTGCTGAGCAGGCCTTCGTGCCGGTTGGCGCTCTCCAGACCTTTTTCGGTGATGAAGCGGTAGGGGCTGGCGGCGTCGAGCCCATCGGCGGCCTGTCGCAGGCTGGCCGCTGCCCAGAAGTCACCCTGTGCGGCTTTGCCGTGTTGGCGCATGCGCGATTGTTCGGTGAACTTGGTGAAGATAACGTACCAACTGCCCACGCTCATGAGCACCAAAATCAGCAGCGTGATCTTGGCCACGGCATCGCCTTGCGCCCACAGTGCCCCCAGGCCATAAGGGTTGTCCACGGCTGCGGTGTTCGCGCTGGGTGTGGAGGCGCCGGCTGGTGCGGCAATGGCCGTGGCAGCAGGCCCAGAGGTGTGTGCAGGGGTTGCTACAGCAGTGGACGTATTGGCCCAAGCTGCGCCGCCAAGCAAGGCGGCTGACAGGCTCAGGCTGACCAAGATGAGTTGAATGGGTGTGCGCATCGGTTGGGGCTCCTTGAATCGAGGCAGTGTCGGCTTGTTCGTGGGTGTGTGGGCGTGGCTCATTCCAACCGCCAGGTGTATTTCATGCTGGCCCAGGCTTGCTCAGGGCGGCCGTCCACGGTGGCTGGCTGAAAGCGGCATTTGGACAAGCCCGCACGGGCGGCTTCATCAAGGCGTTTGAAGCCCGAGCTTTTTTCGATCTCGGACTGGATCACTTTGCCATCCACCCCGACCAAAAAGCGTAGGCTCACGGTGCCTTCTTCTTCCATGCGACGCGAGGCACTGGGGTAGTCGGGTTTGTCGCAATCGGCTGCGCTGACGTTGGCAGGGGTGCGGGCTTGCGGCGCAAGTCGTGCTGGGGCCGCAGGAGCAGCCGCGCTGGCGGGTGGGGGGGGCGGAGCGCTGCTGGCCACGGCCGTGATGGCCTGTTTGGGCGCGGTGCTGGGCGCGACCGCCACTTCGACCGGTGGCACCTGAGCCGTTGGCATGGGACTGGGGGCAGCCACAGGAGGCGGTGGCGCGGGCGCGACCGGGGGTGGCGCTTGAGGTTTGGGCGGCGGTGGCAGCGGCGCAGGGGGTGGATCAATTTTGGGCGGTGGGGGCGGTGGGGTTTCCTGCAGCAAAATAGCTTGGACCACCTGGGGCAATTGGCGGCCGATGTCGCGGGCGAGGCCGGCTTGGATGGCCCAAAATGCCAGCAAATGCAGCAACACGACCACGCCCAAACCCCATGGCTTGCGCTTGGAGTGGGTTTGCAAATAGGTGGAGCCCGTCATGCTGGGGGTGCTGCTGTGCTTTGAAGTGGATGCGTCAAGCTGCGTATTTTGCGGGATAAGACGGCGTATTTTGACCGCTGGTGCAAATGACCGACAGTGGCATGGGTTCAGAACCACATGCTCAGAGCTGCATGAGAAAGTCTTGTCGGCGCTCCTGGGGCCCGATGCGCTGGCCTTGCAGGACTCGGCCGCAGCTGCCTGCCGCCACGGTGCCCAGCCAGGTGGCCGCGATGCGCACGCCGTCGTGCGATTCTTCCAATGTGAATTCCTCGCCCTCCAAGTCGGCCACCACCGGGTAGCGCAGCGTTCCTTGCGTCAGCTCGCCGCGCAGACTGCCCTGGTGTTCGGGGTGCGGGCCCAGCTGCAGGGTCCATGGGGGGCCGGCACCGTCCAGCTGCACGGTCCAGACGCCGTGCAGTTGTTCGGACTTGACATCTGCGGGGGCAGGGCAAGCGGGTGGCAAGCTGGTGCAGCCTGTCAGCGCCAAGAGCGCGATCAGGGCGCCCCAGCACGCCATGCGACAGCCAGAGTGGGGTGCGCTCATCTTTTGGCCTGCGCTGCCGCTGCGACGGATGCGGCCGCCCGCTCTGCAAATTCGGCCCGCAGCGCCTTGAGCTTTTCGCGCGGGTCTTCTTTGGTGGTGTTTTCGTCCAGCCGCATCTCGGCAATGAATCGGCTGGGCAGGGCGGCCACTGTCTCGCGGCCTTTTTTGCGGCGGCGGGTCCAGCTCACGGTCAGGCTGCGCTGCGCGCGGGTGATGCCCACGTACATCAGGCGGCGCTCTTCTTGCAGGCGCAGCAAGATGCCTTCTTGGCTGGCCCTTTCGGTGGTGTCCTCGCCCAGTTTGAAAGGCAGCAAGCCTTCGTTCACCCCCACCAGCATCACGTGCGGCCACTCCAAACCTTTGGAGGCGTGCAGGGTCGAGAGCGTGACCACGTTCTGGTCTTTTTCGCGCTCGCTCAAGGTCGAGATGAGGGAGATGGTTTGCGCCACGTCGAGCAGGTTTTTGGTTTCGGTGGCCTCTGTTCCCGTTTGTGCGCCCGTGGCGTCCTCGATCTCGCCGCCGCAGCGCCCGGCCATCCAGTCGCAAAACTCCAGCACGTTGGTCCAGCGGGCCGAGGCCACTTTTTCGTTGTCCTCGCCGTCGTACAGGTGCGACTCGTAGCCAATCTCTTTGAGCCACTCCAACAAAAAAGCCAGCGCGTCGGTTTTGCCTAAAGTGTGGCGGGCGCGGTGCTCCAGGTCGTTGATGTAGCGGCCAAACTCGTGCAACCCGGCCACCGCACGGGCGTTCACCGCGCTGGGCAGGCTGCCTGCAAACAGCGCCTCAAACAGGCTGAGTTTGTAATGCGTGGCAAAGCTGCCCAACTGGCCCAGCGTCTGGTGGCCAATGCCGCGTTTGGGGCTGGTGATGGCACGCAAGAAGGCCGGGTCGTCGTCGTTGTTGATCCACAGCCGGAACCAGGCGCACAGGTCTTTGATCTCGGCTTTGTCGAAAAAGCTCTGCCCACCCGAGACTTTGTAGGGGATGTTGGCGCGGCGCAGGGCTTGTTCAAACGGCCGGGCCATGTGGTTGGCCCGGTACAGGATGGCGAAGTCCTTGAACTCGCGGTGTTTGGATTCGAGTGAATGCCCGCCGCGGATCGACTGGATGCGGGCAATCGCCCGGTCGGCCTCGTGCTCTTCGTTCACCGCATCGACCACCCGCACCGGCTCGCCCTCGCCCAATTCAGAGAACAGGGTTTTAGGGTAGAGCTTGGGGTTGGACTCGATGACGTTGTTGGCCGCCCTCAAAATCGCGCTGGTGGAGCGGTAGTTTTGCTCCAGCTTGATGACTTTGAGCTTCGGAAAATCCACCGGCAAGCGCTTGAGATTGTCCAGCGTCGCGCCGCGCCAGCCGTAGATCGACTGGTCGTCGTCGCCCACTGCCGTGAAGCGCGCTCGCTCACCCACCAAGTGTTTCAGCACCTCGTATTGGGTGGCGTTGGTGTCTTGGTATTCGTCCACCAGCACATGGCCCATCTTGGCCTGCCAGCGCTCGCGCACGTTGGGAAACTCGGCCAGCAGCTTCAGGGGCAGACCGATCAGGTCGTCAAAGTCCACGCTCTGGTAAGCCGTGAGCCTCTCTTGGTACAGCGCCATGATGCGCGCGATCACTCGGGCGTTGTCATCGGGGGCCTGGGCTGCAGCCTGCTCGGCGTTCAGCCCCATGTTTTTCCACAGGCTGATGGTCCATTGCCACTGGCGGGCGGTGGCCGCGTCGGTGGTGCCGCCGCAGTCCTTCAAGATGCTGGTCACATCGTCGGCGTCCATGATGCTGAATTGCGGTTTCAGGCCCAGCACCGCGCCGTCTTCGCGCATGATGCGCACGCCAAGGGCATGGAAGGTGCAAATCAACACATCTTTGGCGGTGCGGCCAATCAGCTGCTTGGCCCGCTCGCGCATCTCGGCGGCGGCCTTGTTGGTGAAGGTGATGGCGGCAATGCGCTTGGGCTCGAGCCCGGCTTCGATCAAACGCCCAATCTTGTGCGTGATCACCCGTGTCTTGCCCGAACCCGCACCGGCCAGCACCAGGCAGGGGCCGGAGACAAAGTTCACAGCTTCGAGTTGGGCGTTGTTGAGTCCGGCTGACATGGGGGCGATCAAGGCAAAGCGGACCATCATAGCGGTTTGAAAAGCATTGTTTTTCGCTTGGGCCGACGGCCATCAAGGTGCATTTTCAAATCGATTCGATTTTAGATTTCCAGCCATCGATATGGGGCGGTTTTGTCGGCTCAGCGACTCCGATTGCCTGTGTCCTTGATGGTTTACCCGACAATCGGCAGATGTTAGAAGTGTTGCGCGTTACCTTTCCTTTCTTTGCCTTGGTGCTGTGTGGTTATGCCGCCGCCCGCCTGAGGTTGTTGCCGTTGGAGGCGATTTCGGGGCTGAACGGCTTTGTGTTGTTTTTTGCCTTGCCTTGCATGTTGTTTCGTTTTGGCGCGGACACGCCCATCGCGCAGTTGCTCGATGCAGGGGTGTTTTTCACGTATTTGTTTTGCGCGCTGGTGGTGGTGGCGTTCAGCATCGCCGTCAGCCTGAATGGACGCATCCGTTGGAACGACGCGTCTTTGGGCGCTTTGGTGGCGGCTTTTCCCAACACCGGTTTCATGGGCGTGCCGCTGCTGGTGGCTTTGCTGGGGGCGCAGGCGGTGGGGCCCGCGATTGTGACCATCGTGGTGGACTTGGTGATCACGTCTTCTTTGTGCGTGGCCTTGTCGCGCATGGATGCGGCAGGGGAGCATGGCGCCGTTGTGGCCGCGCGCAAAGCGCTGGCGGGGGTGTTGCGCAACCCCATGCCTTGGGCAATTTCTTTTGGGGCTGCGTTTTCTTACGGCGGTTGGGCGGTGAGCGGTCCGGTGAACGAAACGGTGGGTCTGCTGGCCGATGCCGCTTCGCCTGTCGCCTTGTTCACCATTGGCGCGGTGCTGGCGCGCTCCCAAATGCTGGCCCATGAGCGGCCGCACGGGCCGCTGTGCATGGGCGATTACTTGCCCGTGGCTTTGATCAAGCTGGTGTTGCATCCCTTGCTGGTCTTGTTGGTTGGCTTGACCGCCATGCAATGGGGTGTGCCGATCGAGCCTTTTGCCTTGCAAGTGATCGTGCTGGTGGCTGCGCTGCCCAGCGCCAGCAATGTGTCCTTGTTGGCCGAACGATTGGGGGCCGACAACGGGCGCATCGCACGCATCATCCTGGTGACGACAGTGGCCGCGTTTTTTACCTTTTCCGGGGTGGTGACCTTGTTCCAGGCCTGAGGGTTGTGGCGGGCGGGCTCAAATCGCCTGCGGGTCCACGTCCACCAGCCAGCGGATCACGCCTTTGTGTTCGGGTTGGCTGCGCACCTGGTGCAGCACGGCGTGCAGGTGCCACAACACTTTTTGCAGCGCCATGCGGCTCGGGCTTTCCAGCAGCATTTGGGCCCGTTCTACATCGGCCACGCGCTGCATGCTCATGGGCACAGCAGGGTATAGAGCCACTTGCAACACCAAGTCAGCGGTATCGGGGTCCGCGCCGAGTTGGGCCTCCAGGGTCTCGCGGGCGGCGTTCAGCAGAGCCTGGGCGGCTTCTTGGCTGCGGGCGTCGGCGCGCAGCAAGGCCTGGTGGCTGATGGGCGGCAGGTCGGCGGCGGTGCGCTGGGCCAATTCGCTGGCGGCAAAGGCCGGATAGTCATGTTTTTTGAGCGCCTCAAACAGCGCGTGTTGCGGGTGAAAGGTTTGCACCCACATCTCACTGGTGGCACTTTGTGCGGCGTCACGTCCGGCGCGGCCTGCGGCTTGCATGAGCAGCGCAAACAGCCGCTCGGGCGCGCGAAAGTCACTCGAAAATAACGCCGTGTCGGGGTTGACGGCAGCCACCAGCGTGATGCGCCGAAAGTCATGCCCTTTGGCAATCATTTGTGTGCCGACCAGCACGTCCACTTCGCCCGAGTGCACTTGGGCCAGCTGGCTTTCCAGCGCGCCTTTCAAGCGGGTGCTGTCGGCGTCGATGCGGGCGATGCGCACGGGGGTGCCATCTGGGCGCAAGACGTGCGCCAACAACTCGCCCAAGTGTTCCTCCAGCTGTTCGGTGCCCCGGCCAATGGGTGCGATGTCGGCGTTGCCGCATTCGGGGCAGGCCCGGGGCACGCGTTCGGTCAGGCCGCAGTGGTGGCAGCGCAGGGTGCGGTCGATCTTGTGGAACACCCGGAAAGCGCTGCAGTGCTTGCACTCGCTTTTCCAGCCGCAGTCGGCGCAGTGCAGCACCGGTGCATAGCCCCGGCGGTTCAGCAGCAGCATGCATTGCTCGCCGCGTTCCACCCGCTCTTGGATGGCCGCCACCAACGGGGTGGAGAGGACGGCGCGGCGTGGCTGTTTGTTCATGTCCACGCGCCGCACTTTGGGCAAAAGAGCCGTGCCAATGCGCGAGGGCATCAGCAGGCGTTGGTAACGACCACCAGGATCATCGGCATCGGCCGGGCGGCTGTGGTGCCAACTTTCCAGCGAGGGCGTGGCCGAGGCCAGCAGCACCGGGGCGTTGTGCAGGCGGCCCCGGTACACCGCCAAGTCTCGGGCCGAATAGCGTGCGCCCTCTTGCTGTTTGTAGCTGGGGTCGTGTTCTTCATCGACCACAATCAGTTTCAGGTGCGGCATGGACGCAAAAATGGCCATGCGTGTGCCCAGCACGATGCGGCCGTGGCCTGCATGGGCGGCCAGCCAGCCCTTCAGGCGCTGGGCAGGCGTCATGCCGCTGTGCATGGAGACTACCGCTTCGCTGCCAAAACGCGCTCGCACCCGCTCCTCGAGCTGGGGCGTGAGGTTGATCTCCGGCACCATGAGCAAAGCCTGGGCTTGTGGGTCGGTGGCCAGCATGCGCTCGACGGCTTGCAAATACACCTCGGTTTTGCCGCTGCCGGTGCTGCCAAACAGCAAGAAGGGCCCGGTGCCGCTGGCCATTTGCGCCAGCACGGTGCCTTGCTCTTCTGACAGGGCGGGGCCGAGCGAGGTTTGCACGGCACGGTCGGGGTTTTGTTTTTTCAGGCGGCGCGCCAGTTGCTCGGCTGTCAAGTCGCGCAACTGGGGCGGCAGGGCCGCCAAGGCCACCTGACCCAAAGAGCGCTGGTAATACTGGGCCGAAAATTGCACCAGTTGCCGCCATGCGCTGTCCAGCGGGGCCAGACCTTCGAGCACGCCCAGCACGTCACGCACTGCCGATTCGGGCATGTTCGCCGGTGCTGCATCGCGCAGCGCCCACACCACACCCAGCACGTCTCGCTTGCCCAAGGGCACGCGCACGAGTTGGCCCAATTGCACCCCAAAGGGGCTGCGGTAACTCAGCAGCCCCCCGACGGGGCTGTGGGCCGGGGTCTGGACGGCAACATCGATCCAGTGGTGTGCGCTCACATTGTTCCCGATGTTTTGTTGTGAATTTATCAGTATTGCAAGTTAGCTGAATTCTTGAAAGAGGGGCTAAGTCCTTGATTTCAAAGCGCTTTGGGGTTGATTCAGAAAATCTGTGGATAACTTTGTTGAAAACTCCGTCAGGATGCGCTGGAAGCCTTGAAAATCAAGCCTTCCGTCAAAATGCCCATCCAATGTGCAGGAAATAAATTTCAATGAAATCAACGACTTGCGTGAGGGGGTTTAGGCCTCCTATGTTGCTGTGCAGCAGGGCGACGGGTTTTCAACGGTTGTTTACTTTTGTGCATAAGTCAAGCGTCAGGCGGCTTTTATTTTGTAAAAAAAGTGCTTGCGCGCTTGATTTTTTATGCTAGCGGGCGCTCGATCCAAGCCCGCCGCGCTCAATTTTGGCGCAGGGCCTTCGAATGGCTGTGCACCGCCTCGACCAGCGCCGTCACATGCTCAGGCGGGGTGTACTGGCTGATGCCGTGACCCAAGTTGAAGATGTGCGTGGGGCCGGTGGTGCTGCGGTCGGTGTGCGGCGTGCCAAAGCTGTCCAGTACGCGGTGCACCTCGGTAGCGATCTGCGCGGGGGGCGCAAACAGGATGTTCGGGTCGATGTTGCCTTGCAGCGCTTTGCCGGGGCCGCCGACTTCGCCACCCACCAAGGCGCGGGCGCGGCCCAGGTTCATGGTCCAGTCCAGGCCCAGCACGTCGCAGTTCAGGCCTGCCATCTCGGGCAGCCAAAGCCCACCGCCTTTGGTGAAGACGATGCTGGGGATGCGCTGGCCGTTGTGCTCGGTTTTGAG